>NZ_CP009517.1:2400000-3600000 GCF_000970305.1 Methanosarcina barkeri 3 | reverse complement strand
TGCAGCAGCCATGTCCGAAAATGAGATCCTTACTTCACTTGAGGAACACTTTGGAATTCAACGTGAGACAATCGACCTTGTCGCTTTGACGTACTCAATGGGAGATGGTTTTTCTACAATTAAGGATGTCAGGAGCCTGGAAGGAAGGGGACTCAAGAGTACTGAAGGAGCAGGAAAAAAGACAGGAGGAGGCACAAAAGTTTTTGATGCCATTCGGAATTCGGGAATTCCGGCAATAGCAATCCCTGGCCTTCATACGGAGAGTAAGGTAGATTCCAGAATGAAGGTGTTTTCCCATCTTACGAGTCCTGAGAAGCTGGGAATTGCTTACCACATCCTCTGCCTGGGTTATAATAACTTTGTGGTTTCCGACATAAGTTCAAATACTGTTACTCTTGCCGTTGCCGATGGGAAAGTAATTGGGGCAATCGATGCTTGCATATTTGCTCCAGGTGTTCATCATGGACCCCTTGACCTGCAAGCTATCAGGGATGTGGATAACGGATACTGCACTGCAAACCAGGCTTTTATAAAGGCAGGAGCTCTAAGAATGACTCCATATAAAGATAGGGAAGAACTACTCCTTGCAGCCGAAAAAAGAGAAAGTCCTGCTCTCCTGGCTCTTGATACTATTGCGCTGTTTGCAGCCATGGAAATTACGTCAATGCAACTTCTTCTTAAAGATTATGGGACTGCAGGAGAGGTTTTTCTTGCAGGGTCCATAGGAGAATTTGAATATGTGCAGAAAAAAATTCATGCCCATTTGGGGCAAGAGTGCCAGTTTCTCGGAAAATGGCATGCTGCAATAGGCTGTGCCGAGATCGCACGGGATGTTTTTGAAGGAGAAAAAGAAATCCTCGGTGTAGAAGTTAACTATCCTTAAAAAGTGAGGACGGAATATCAAAAAAGGACAGTATGTCAGGTCTTTTCTACGGATTCTTCATACATACTATCCTGATATTCCGATGCATCAATTTTTCCTCCACCTGATGCCATTCCATCGGACTCGTCATAACTGCTCATTTTGTCTTTCTTCATAAGAATAACATAGTCCGCAGAATTCTTTAGCGCTGTGGAAAAACCGGGCTCAACTCCAAAAATAATAGTCTCTTTGCCGTGCTCATTTGCTTTGTTTAACAGCGGCTTGAAGTCTGCATCCCTTGTAACGATTGCAAGAGTGTCAATATTGGGGTTATATACTAGCTCCATACCCTCTACCGCGAGGCGCACATCAACATCGCTCGAACAAATTATAGGTTCAAGTCCATGATTTTCTATAGCTTCAACAAGCTTGTCAGAGGCGTACTGGTTAAGGAAAACGCGCCCGATTTTGATATTTCCATAGTCTTTCAAGACGTCCCTTATCTCCTCAAGATTTACATCAAATTCTTTTCTGAGAATATTCGGGCCGTCCACTAAAAGTCCGATTTTCCGCCTGCCAACTTCTTTTTTCGAGCGGAGGTATTTTGATATTGAGTCTATTCCGCTTTTTACAGGTTTCATTATCAATGTCCTCTGTGATCTTGCAGTTCACGGAACCTGTACCTTGTTTGTTTGTGCCATATGACCATACAGCACTAATTCTGGGGGGGAAGCTACACTTCCAGCAGCCCTCCAATCTGCTGGTACAGAGTTTATGCTTCCGCAATCAGCTTTTGAGGTTTAAAGTTCCGAATTTCTAAGATATATATCTTGATACCGCAATTTTGCATTCAATCCGATGATACATTATATCTGCTTTTCTGTAGTAAAACATTTGCATAATTAAGGCAATCAGAATTTGCAACTCTATCCTTTTATGAATAATTGGATTGAAAACCGAAAATCTTCCTGCAAACAGTAAGAAAATCCGGCAAAATAAAAATCCATATCCATAAAATGCAGATCTCTAAAACGTAGTAATTTTATTTATAAATTGTCTGAAAAGGGTCCCTTTTTTACTTCCCGAATAACATATGGAGATTCCTTAAGCTCAAAAACATTTTCTGTTTTTCTTCCTATTTTGCGTCTGAGGTACTGGATTTCCCCCAGTTTCTCCAGAAAAGCTTCATAAACTTCCATAAACTGCTTAAACTCCGGATCAGTAAGCTCTATCACTCCTTCCCTGCCTGCAAGCCAATCATATATTTGAAGGAGGGTAATTTCCCTTACTCTTTTCAAGTTCTCATTCTCAGGCGGTTTTTTAAAGTACAGGGTCTTTTTTAGCTCTGGAGACCAGGCTGCAAATAGTCTCCTGAAATTCAAAACCATAATAGGAATCTTCTCTCCTGGATCGGGTCTCGGATAGTAGTATGTGCCTTCTGGAAGATCCTTCCCTTCCAGGGTTACCACCTGCCAATGTATCTGGATCTTTGAGCGTTTTCCTGAATTTTCTTTATGCGGAAACCCATATAAAGGCCGACGAAGAGACCGCTAAGGTGAGCTGTATGGGCTATCATATCCGATGAGTTGATCATAAGAAAGTCAAAGATAGCAAAAAGCACCAGTGCATGTTTTAGTTTCATCGGGACAAAGTAGACATAGACGCGGATATCCGGCTCAAGTATTGTGAGGGCTGCAAAGACTCCGTAGATTGCTCCGCTTGCGCCAACCATTGGGCCAGGAGATATATTGAAAATCGGCTGGGTTAAAAAGGTATATCCTATTGCCGATAGAATCCCTGCAGTGAAGAAAATTGCCAGAAGCTGTCTGTTCCCGACCCGCCGCTCAAGTGCAGTTCCGAAGAAGTATAGGACGAGCATATTGAACAAAAGATGAAACAAACCGTTATGTAGAAACATGTATGTAATAAGCGTCCACGGCTTTGTTACAAGATAATTAGGGTCGAAATAAAAAGCGTTAAAATAGACATCGCCTATGCCCGGAACCATTTCCAAGAAGAATGAAAGTGTGCAAAGAGCAATGATTACTATGGACGGGCTTGCGAAAATAGAATCTTTACTTGCCACTTGCTTCACCTCCATGGATGTAAGCTGCATTAAGGTCAAACATATTTCCAACTACTCTCCGGTTTATATTCCAATTAATCTCCAATTTATGTTCTAAATGTTCTCTAATTTTATCTCATATAACACTGCTTTAAATTTGAGGTGATTAGAGTATCTTACCTGTAACCAAAATGAAGAATCTTAGGTAGAATGATATTGATGATATTGTTTTCATTGAATTGATCATTGATATTTATCTCACTTTAAATCTCTTAACTCTAAGAATCAACTCTTAATTTTAAGAACTGCCTATACATTAATTAAGTGCCTACTTAAGTGATTTGTATGTAAGCCAGTAAATTATATATGAGCCAGTAAATTACATGTAAGCCAGTAAATATATGTAAACCTGTAAATTATATGTAAGCCAGTAAATTTTCCGGATACTATGGCTTAGACGTTTACCTTACTTATAATTCAATTCCGTTTTTCAGAGGTTATTAAATAAGTCAATTTCACATCATCAAAACCTTTGATAATATAAATCGGAATTTAAAGGTCGACGAGAAGAGTAAACCAGTTACTGGAGAGGTACTCTGATTATGTTCAAGAATGATCATATTCAAGAGTGAAATTGTTGAAAACGGATCAATGCTGTTTTTATTCAAAAGTATAATATTTATATTGGAAGATATATCAATTAATATTCAATTAGGGGTATCATATTTATGTATCTCCTGTGAAAATACAAAAATAGTTTACGGCGTTTACTGTGTAAAGCCGTATGACAATGCTAAGCCTATAAATATTTTTCCATTTATTTATTCGCCATATATTTATATATTCTATATTATTTTTTCAATTATATATTTACGTTAAGGATAGCTTTTGTTTTAGAATTCGTATTTGATTCTGGTAACAAACATTTACATAATCCCCCGTTTTAAACATGAATAAAAAGTATAATTATTAACAATTAATAACACAAAGAGATTGAAGGCTAGTATTTAAATAAGTTTTATTGAAAAACCCGAATCTATAAACACTAACTTAGTTTTTTCACATATAGTTCAAAAAAAATCGTAAAGTAGACTGATTTTGAATTTTCCCATTTTACCCCTCTCGAAATGCGTGTTACAAATTAGAAAATGTTATATAGATTTGGTACGTTAAGACAATTAATTAGTGTTTATTATCCATCGGTAGCGACCTCTTGTTAGGATTAAGGTCTCAATCGTTGGCAAAAACGGTTTTTTTTGACAAAAAGGGTGTAAAAACAGCTTTGAAGAGAAATTAAACCCTAAAAACGACTTTTACATGGAAATATTTCCTCTAAAAACGACTTTAGCTGGAAAAACGCTGGTGAAATACTTGCTAGTTGAAAAAATAGTTAATAGCATTTTACCAGAAGCGCATTTACTTACACGGTTGTAACTTTAAGCAGACGGCAAAATATATAATGTACAATCATGAAGAATATGCCGAGTATGATAATTGCAATCGTCTTGGTAAAGTCGACTTTAAACAAATTTAGGAGGTAAAGCTCAAATGAGCAAACTAACTACCGGGAGTTTTTCTATCGAAGATCTGGAATCCGTTCAGATCACTATTAATAATATTGTAGGGGCAGCAAAGGAGGTTGCCAAAGAGGCAAAAGAGGAAAAAGAGCTAGGACCGATGGGTCCGACCCCTCTGGCAAATATGGCAGCTTATAGAAATGATTGGAATTTCCTCCTGCTCAACCGCTATGAGCCTGTCTTGACCCCCATGTGTGATCAGTGCTGCTACTGTACTTATGGACCATGTGACCTGTCTGGAAACAAGAGAGGTGCCTGTGGTATTGACATGGCAGGCCAAACAGGAAGGGAATTCTTCCTCCGTGTAATTACAGGTACTGCATGTCACGCTGCCCACGGTCGTCACCTGCTTGAACATGTAATAGAAGTCTTTGGTGAAGACTATCCTATTAGTCTAGGAGAATCTAATGTTCTGACTCCAAACGTCACAATCTGTACGGGATACAGCCCGAAGACCCTTGGAGAATGCAGAGCCCCAATGGAGTATGTTGAAGAAGAGCTCACCCAGCTCCTTGCAACCATCCATGCAGGGCAGGAAAGCGCAGAAATTGACTATGATTCAAAAGCCCTATTCAGCGGTAGTCTTGACCACGTTGGTATGGAAGTTTCTGATATCGCTCAGGTTTCAGCATATGATTTCCCGAAAGCTGATCCTGAAGCCCCTCTCATTGAAATCGGTATGGGGTCTATTGACAAGTCCAAGCCACTTATTGTTGCAATCGGACACAACGTTGCCGGTGTAACCTATATTATGGACTACATGGAAGACAACAACCTGACCGATAAGATGGAAATTGCCGGCCTTTGCTGTACCGCATTCGATATGACCAGGTACAAGGAAGCTGACAGGAGAGCTCCATACGCCAAGATCGTAGGGTCTCTGGCCAAAGAACTGAAGGTTATCCGCTCCGGAATGCCTGATGTTATTGTTGTCGACGAACAGTGCGTCCGCGGTGATGTTTTATCCGAGTCCCAGAAACTCAAGATCCCTGTGATAGCGTCCAATGAAAAAATCATGATGGGACTACCGGATCGTACAGATGCAGATGTGGATTCAATAATTGAGGAATTAAAGTCAGGAGCAATTCCTGGTTGTGTAATGCTGGACTATGAAAAACTTGGAGAACTTGTCCCGAAGCTTGCTGAGGTAATGGCTCCGATCCGTGATGCAGAAGGCATAACAGCAATTCCGACTGATGAGGAGTTTAAGTCATATATTGACAAGTGCGCCAAGTGTGGAGAATGCCTGCTTGCATGCCCAGAAGAGCTCGAAATTCCAGAAGCTCTGGAATATGCATCCAAAGGTAGCTACGAATATCTTGAAGCTCTCCACGACCGCTGTATTGGATGCCGCCGCTGTGAACAGGTATGTAAGAAGGACATACCAATCGTGAGTGTAATGGAGAAGGCTGCACAGAAGGCCATCGGTGAAGAGAAAGGTTGGGTCAGAGCTGGCAGAGGACAGGCAAGTGATGCGGAAATCAGGAAAGAAGGCCTGAACCTTGTTATGGGAACTACTCCTGGTATTATCGCTATCATCGGATGTCCAAACTATCCAGCTGGTACTAAAGATGTCTACCTAATTGCCGAAGAGTTCCTGAAAAGAAACTACCTCCTGGCTGTAAGCGGGTGTTCTGCAATGGACATCGGTATGTACAAGGATGAAGAAGGCAAGACCCTCTACGAAAAGTATCCTGGTACATTCGCAGGTGGTGGACTGCTTAACACTGGCTCCTGTGTGTCCAATTCACACATCAGTGGGGCCGCAGAAAAAGTTGCCGGGATTTTCGCAGGTAGAGTCCTTGCAGGAAACCTGGCAGAAGTTGCAGACTATACTCTCAACCGTGTGGGTGCATGCGGACTTGCCTGGGGTGCATATTCGCAAAAGGCTGCTGCTATCGGTACTGGATGTAACATATATGGTATCCCTGCAGTGCTCGGCCCCCACAGTTCTAAATACAGGAGAGCCCTGATCGCCAAGAATTATGACGAGTCCAAGTGGAAAGTCTATGATGCAAGAGACGGCTCAGAGATGAACATCCCACCAGCGCCGGAATTCCTGCTGACAACTGCAGAAACCTGGCAGGAAGCAATCCCGATGATGGCAAAAGCCTGCATCCGTCCGTCCGATAACAGCATGGGCAGGTCAATAAAGCTAACTCACTGGATGGAGCTTTCCAAAAAGTACCTCGGTGTAGAACCTGAAGACTGGTGGAAGTTTGTCAGAAACGAGGCTGACCTCCCGCTTGCCAAGCGTGAAGAACTCCTTAAGAGACTCGAAAAAGAGCACGGCTGGGAAATTGATTGGAAGAAGAGGAAGATCATCTCCGGTCCGAAGATCAAGTTCGATGTCTCTGCACAGCCAACTAACCTTAAGAGACTTTGCAAGGGGGCCTGAAAATGGTAGACACTACCAAAAATACCAAGCTCTTCACCAGTTACGGAGTAACAACTGCAAAAGCAACAACTCCCGAGATCGCAGCCAAACTGATTTCAAAAGCAAAGAGGCCACTTCTTGTGGTTGGGACCAAAATCCTTGACCCGGAACTACTTGACAGGGCAGTGAAGATCTCAAAAGCAAAAAACATCCCTATTGCAGCAACTGGCAGCTCAATGCCTGGCTTTGTGGACAAGGATGTGGATGCCAAGTATATCAATTTGCACCAGCTCGGCTTTTATGTAACTGACCCTAACTGGCCAGGGCTTGATGGTAACGGAACTTATGACACACTCATTGTTTTAGGGCATATAAAATACTATATTAATCAAGTATTGTCCGGAACAAAGAATTTTTCAGATGTAAAAGCAATAGCAATTGACAGAAATTACATCCAGAACGCGACGATGTCTTTCGGAAATCTGAGTAAGGCAGACCACTATGCTGCCCTGGATGAACTTATTAATGCATTATAATTTGGATTTAGGAGGCAAAATATAATGGCAGAATTCCCATTTGAGATTTCCCCAATGTTTGAAGGAGAAAGAGTAAGAAAGGAAGGAATGTTTGTTGAACTCGGCGGCCCAAAGTCCCTTGGTCTCGAGCTTGTCCGTGCAAAGGCCATGGACGAGATTGAAGATGACAAGGTTACAATTATTGGTCCCGATCTCAAAGATATGGAAGAGGGCAAAACCTATCCCTGGGCAATGATCTTCAACATCGGCGGAGAACTTGTAGAGCCTGACCTTGAGTCTGTCGTCGAAAGACGTGTCCACGACTTCATAAACTACTGCCAGGGCATTATGCACCTGAACCAGAGGTACGACGTCTGGATGAGAGTTTCCAAGGATACAGCTGCAAAGATGGACTCCTTCAAGCCCTTCGGGCAGGCTGTCATGATGCTCTTCAAGACCGAACTTCCCTTTATCGAGAAGATGCAGGTGACCTTCTACACCGACCAGGCCGAAGTTGAGAAACAGCTGGCAGAAGCAAAAGAGATCTTCAAGGCAAGAGACGCCAGGACAAAGGATCTCCGCGATGAGGATGTCGATGTCTTCTACGGATGTACCCTCTGCCAGTCCTTTGCTCCGACCAACGTCTGTGTAGTTTCCCCTGACAGAGTTTCCCTCTGTGGTGCAATTAACTGGTTCGACGGCCGTGCAGCAGCAAAAGTAGACCCAGAAGGCCCACAGTTCGCAATTGCAAAGGGTGACCTTCTTGATGCCAATACAGGTGAGTACTCCGGTGTCAACGACATTGCTGTAAAGCTTTCCAGTGGCGAATTCAGCAAAATCAAACTCCACTCCTTCTTTGACTCCCCACACACTTCCTGTGGCTGCTTCGAAGTAGTCGGGTTCTACATCCCTGAAGTTGACGGTATTGGCTGGGTTAACAGAGAATACCAGGGAATGGCTCCTAATGGTATTGGTTTCTCAACCATGGCTGGCCAGACAGGCGGCGGAAAACAGATAGTAGGTTTCCTGGGTATCGGTGTTGCCTACTTCTATTCCCCCAAGTTCATCCAGGCTGACGGCGGCTGGAACAGAGTTGTCTGGCTCCCTGCCATGCTCAAGGAAAAGATTGCCGACACCATTCCTGAAGACCTCAAAGATAAGATTGCAACTGAGAACGATGCAACTGACATTGAGTCCCTGAAGGCTTTCCTGCAGGAGAAGAACCACCCTGTTGTTGCTACCTGGGCAGCTGCAGAAGAAGAGGAAGAAGAGGAAGAAGAGGAAGAAGCCGAAGAAACAGCTGTTGCAGCCGCTCCGATGATGATGCCTGCAGCTGGGTTCCAGATGCCTGCAATGGCTTCAATGCCAATGATGCCTGCTGGTAAAGCCGGTGGAATAAAGATCACCTTCAAGAATGCAAAGATCTCCATCGACAGAATGGTCATCAGCGAGAAGAAGGAATAAACGCAGTTTGGTGACGATACTTAATCGTCTGCAACGAAAAACAATCCAATGGGGTATTCTGTGACAAAAGTAATTGCAATAACGGGAAAAGGTGGGACTGGTAAAACAGCGGTAGCGGCTCTTCTGATCCGCTCCCTTTCCAAAAAGGGTAAGTTTCTGCTTGCAGTTGATGCTGATGCAGACACTAACCTGCCTGAAACCCTTGGCTGTGAGGACGTAAAAACAATCGGGGATGCAAAGGAGTATTTACAGGCTGAGATCACCAAACCAAGGCCTGACAACCCCGATATGAATAAAGAGTCCGTACTCAAAAGCAAGGTTTATGAGATCATCGAGGAAATGCCCGGATACGACCTGCTGGTCATGGGCCGTCCCGAAGGTTCAGGTTGTTACTGTTATGTAAACAACCTCCTCAGGGGCATCATGGATAAACTGATCGTGAATTATGATGTGGTTATCATTGATGCAGAGGCCGGTCTTGAGCATTTCAGCCGGAAGATTATCCGTGATATCGATGACCTTATTGTCGTAACAGATGCTTCTCGCAGGGGATTCAGGACTGCTGAAAGAATTCATGAACTTGTTGATGAGCTTGACTCAAACGTTGGTAAAATTCACGTTATTGCAAACAAGGTTACGGATGCTAACCGCGAAAAGCTTGTCAAACTGGCAGAGGATCTTAAACTCAATATGATAGGTATGATTCCTCTCGACCCTAAAATCGAGGAAATGGATATAAAAGGTATACCTCTCTTTGAAATCTCGGATGACTCGGTTGCTGCAATTGAAATTGAAAGTATTGTAAAAGAACTGGGATTCTAATCCCGTTTTCTTTTGAACGTTGCAGAACACAAGGAAAGAGATAAAGATTCCTTTGCCCGTTTTCCGGGCTTGAAATTTATTCAAAATAATGTGAAATAACGGAGCAGAGTTTACTTCTGCCCCATTTTTCTTTCCTCTAAGGAAGAATCCGGAAGTAAATTCTGTAATTTCTTTATTTATCTATTCACTCCTCAAAACGGAAAACTTACGTAAAAGGTGAGGTTTACATGGCAAAGAAAGTTAAGTTATCAGAAATGACAGACATGTTCAAGGATATGGAAATACTGTCCCTTGAAGGTGTGACCATTGAAGGTGACATTGAGCTTGATCTTAGTGGCCTCGGAGGCGGCTTTGACCCGATGCTTGCTGCTCTTCTCGGTCAGGAGAATGCAATACTTGCCCAGCACTTTGCACGGCTTGCTAACATGTTTGGCGTCCCTGTCGGCATTGGTGCCCCTGTTGCTGGTGCTCCTGGCGCTGCTCCTGGAATTTCCCCTGCTCTTGCAGCTCCTAAATTTAAGGATCTCATTCCTGCCAAGTTCGATGTTGCGAACATTGCCGAATGGACAAACCAGATTCAGGAAGTTCCAATCGGCAACACCTCTGCAGACGGCGGAAGCCGTGGCAAGAGAGTGTTGCTCGGTGGCGAGAAAGCCCTTCCTTTCTTCCCTGACGCTCCCATGCCCAACAGGAACCAGGTTACCATTGACGTTTTCGACATGAGACTCGGTCTTGCAAAAGCTGTCAAGGAGAACTACGACGATGTAATGGACAACCCTGGTGAATGGGCAAAGAAGAACGTTGAGAAATTCAACGCTGACATGATTACTATTCACCTTATTTCAACCGACCCTCTTATCAAGGACACCTCACCCAAAGATGCAGCTAAGACTGTAGAAGAAGTCCTTCAGGCTGTTGATGTGCCAATTGCAATCGGTGGGTCCGGTAACCCGCAGAAAGATCCTGAGGTTCTTGCTAAAGCTGCCGAAGTTGCCGAAGGCGAACGCTGCCTTATTGCATCTGCCAGCCTGAACCTTGACTATGCCAAGATTGCAGAAGCTGCAGTAAAGTACGACCACGATATCCTTTCCTGGACCCAGCTGGATATGAATGCCCAGAAGGAACTTAACAGGAAACTCATGAAGCAGTGCAACGTTCCAAGAGACCGGATCATCATGGACCCGACCACTGCCGCACTCGGTTATGGTCTTGATTATGCCTACACCAACATGGAGCGTATCCGTCTTGCAGCTCTTATGGGTGACGAGGAACTTACTTTCCCGATGTCCTCAGGTACTACCAACGCCTGGGGTGCCCGTGAGTCCTGGATGGTTAGCTCTCCTTTGAAGGAGGACTCTGACTGGGGTCCGAGAGAGTACAGAGGTCCTATCTGGGAAATCATTACAGGTCTTTCCCTTGCTATTGCAGGAAACGACCTCTTTATGATGATGCACCCGACTTCTGTTGCTGTCCTGAAACACATCACTCAGACCCTGTTTGGTTCCATTGAGGCAGAGCCTGTTGACATTAGTAACTGGATCGGAGCGGAGGTGTAAAACATGAAGATAAACAGCCCATTAGAAGCTTACAAGTACCTGCCGCAGACCAACTGTGGAGAATGTGGTGAAGCAACCTGTATGGCTTTTGCTTCCAAACTGATTGATAGGTCCGGGAAGACAACAGACTGCCTGCCTCTTATTAAGGAGAAGAAGTTTGCAAAGAAACTCGCAGAACTTGACAGGCTTCTTGCTCCTGAGATTCGTGAAGTTGTGATAGGTGTTGGCGATAGAGCAGTCAAGATTGGTGGTGACGATGTTCTTTACCGTCATAAACTGACCTTCTTCAACAAAACTAAGATGTTCTTTGATGTGACGGACACAATGGAAGATGCTGCCCTTGTTGATAGGGTAAAGAGCATTGCTAACTTCAAGAAGTTCTATGTCGGTCGCAATCTGCTTATTGACGGTGTAGCTATCAGGTCCGTCTCCAATGACCCTGCTAAGTTTTCCGCTGCTGTCAAGAAAGTTTCCGAAGTTGGCATCCCTATGATCTTCTGTTCCTTCAATCCTGCTGTTCTTAAAGCCGGCCTTGAAGCTGCAAAGGATGCCAACCCTCTGCTCTACGCTGCAAATAAGGATAACTGGAAGGAAGTAGGTGAGCTTGCTCTTGAATACAATGTTCCTGTAGTTGTTTCCGCTATTAATGACCTTGACACATTGAAGAGTCTTACAAAGACCTTTTCAGATGCAGGTATTAAGAATATTGTTCTTGACCCTGGAACTTATCCAAGCGGGAAGGGTATGAAGGACAGCTTTACCAACTTCCTTAAGATCAGGAGAGCAGGCATTATGGGAGACACCGAGATTGCCTATCCTATTCTTGCTCTTCCGTTTACTGCCTGGATGTCCGGTATTTCCGATCCTGTGAGCGCTTCATACTGGGAAACCGCAATGGCTGCTGTGTTTACTATCCGTTACGGCGATGTTATGATTCTGCACAGCCTTGAGCCCTATGCTACTCTTCCTGAGGTTCACCTTGCCGAGACTATCTATACTGACCCGAGAACTCCTGTTGCTGTAGATTCCAAGATGTACAAGGTAGGAACTCCGGATGAGAATTCTCCAGTGCTTTTCACGACAAATTTCGCTTTGACTTACTATACAGTCGAGAGCGACCTTTCTTCAAACGGGATCAACTGCTATCTGCTTGCAGTTAACACCGATGGTATCGGTGTTGAAGCTGCAGTTGCCGGCGGCCAGTTGACTGCTGATAAAGTAAAGGATGCTTTTGAGAAGTCTGGCTTTGACCTCAAGACGGATGTTAACCACAATACTGTAATTACTCCTGGTCTTGCTGCTCGTTTGCAGGGTGACCTTGAGGATAAACTCGGTGCAAAGGTTCTTGTTGGTCCTATGGACTCTGGAAGACTCCCAGGCTTTATGGAAAAGAACTGGCCTCCGAAGAAATAAATCCGAATGCGAATTAAAAACATAGATCCGTGTCTTTTAGGCACGGAGATTTCTTTTTTAAGTGAGCTTCCAGTCTTCTTCTACAGAGTTCTTTAAATAATCGTTTTCGTATGGCTCTTGAGGATGAGAGTAGTCCACAAAACATATATATAATCTATACATTTTATATATAATTAAACTATATATTTTATGTTCATTTAATATAAATTCGTTTAAAACAAGTTCATTTAATAACTGTTTAAAACAAGTTCATTTAATAATTGTTTAAAACAAGTTCTTAAATCTTAAAACGAATTTTTAAATCAAAACTTGTTAAAACTGTTTATTTAATAAATGGCATGTATTTTCTGCTGGTTTTATATTCTAGAAGTTGGGGATAATAAAAATTAAAGGGAATTTGCAATCCAGCTATTTTTAAATAGCATGAGCAGATTTAACAGGTCAATTGCTTAAGTTTGGGTCAATTGCTTAAGTTAGGTCAATTGCTTAAATTTAGGTCAATTGCTTAACTTATCTTGTAGATTTCCCTTCCTGAGAGTTTCAAAAATCATTCTTCAAGGAAGAATATTGTTCAGGAAGATTGTTACATTCCAAGACTATTATTACTATTTCAAAAAGACGACTATTGCTATTCCAAGAAGATTATAAGTAAGGATTAAAGATGAATTTCATCACATGCCCTAGATGCGGCAAAGAATGCTACAGGCTTTTTGGTTCAGTTTGCAAGGACTGCTTTTTTGAGACCTTCAAACTGATTGAATTGCCCCATGTACTCCATGTAAGGATATGTTCAGCTTGCGGAGCATACTTCCATAGAAGCCGGTGGGAAGATATTGGTAACATTGAAGATGTGGTACTAAAGGCCGTAGAAGATACCCTTTTTATCCACAACGAAGCCGGAGACGTGGAAGTTTATCTTGAACCCAGAGAGATTACGCCTTATATATATCGTGTGAGAGCCGAAGTCGATGCGGTTGTAAGGGAAGAGCCGGTGCATGCAGAAGCTGAGACTGAGGTCAGGATTCAGCGGACAGCTTGCGATATGTGCAGCAGAGAGTCCGGAGGATACTTTGAAGCGATTATCCAGATCAGGGCAGCAGGCAGGTTTCCTACCGAAGAAGAGAAAAAACGCTGTATGGTTATCGCCAGGGAATCTATGGACAGTATGAGAAAGAAAGGTGATCGGCTTGCGTTTATAAGTGAGATAGTGGAGCAAAAGGAAGGAGTAGACCTTTATATGGGTTCTATGAATGCCAGCAGGCAAGTCTGCCGTTTGATCACTTCCGAGCTTGGAGGCAACTTTTCCGAATCTCCTACCCTTGTGGGAATGAAAGATGGAAAGAATCTTTACAGAGTTACTTTCTCTGTGCGTCTTCCTGAATTCAGGCCTGGGGATGTGATAAGGTTTAGAGGAAAGATTATTCATATCAAAAGCTCAGGAAAAAAAGTTAACGGAACCTCCCTTGAGGACGGCTCAAGATTTATCTCAACTCCTGAAGAATTAAAAGGAGCAGAGAAAATAGGCAATATGGGGAATGCGGTTTTAACAGTGCTGGTCTCAATTGAAGATAACGCAATTCTGGTGCTTGACCCTGAAACTTATGAGACGGTAGCCATAAAGAAACCGATGTCGTTCAATGCAGAATCAGGAAGTGAAATTCCTGTTCTAAAGACCCCATATGGAATCTTTGCGCTGTCGCACTCCGAGATCCCGCAGGCGAAATGAATGATCCGGAAAGAGGAAACATGCAGAATATCCTTGTAATCGGATTTGACACCCGAAATATTGTCTGCTCTGCAAGTCGAGCTGGCTATACGGTCTGTTCTATAGACGCTTTCTGTGATTTTGACCTGCGGGAATGCGCCTATGCATCTTCATTTCTTGAGTGTAAAACCATACAGGAACTGCACCGGCTTAAGACTTCCAGGATAAAGGCTCAGATGGCTGAGTTTGGACTTGAATTTGATGCACTTGTCCCGGGTTCGGGACTGGAAATGCTTGACCATAAAGATTTTTCTTGCTCTGTACTTGCCAGCAGTCCGGATGCGATGCAGAAGGCCTCAGACAAACTCTATCTCTCAAAAAAGCTTGAAGCTCTTGGAATCCCCCATCCACGCTGCTATTCTCCGGAAGAACTGGATGCAGTGGAATATCCGGTTATGATTAAACCAATTTCAGGTGGAGGAGGAGTCTTCAACCGAATCGCCAGGAGTAAACAGGAGCTTTTAGCTATCCTTGAGGAATTACACGGGCTAAATCCAGAGCTTAAGGAAGAAACTGTTGTTATTCAGGAGTTTCTGGAAGGAATACCTTCAAGTGTTTCCTTGCTTTCTACAAAGAACGAAGCTCTGTCAGTAGCTGTTAATGAACAGCTTATAGGAATACCCTGGCTTTCACGGCTGCCCTTTGTTTATTGCGGAAATATAACCCCTTTCAGGAATGAGCAGGCTGAGGAAATGGAAGCCCTTGCTGAAGAACTTATGCTTGAGTTCAGGCTTCTAGGCTCAAACGGAGTGGATTTTCTGGCTTCAAAAAAAGGTCCTGTAGTACTTGAAATAAACCCGAGGTTTCAGGGAAGTCTTGACACTGTCGAGATGGCGATGAACATCAACCTTTTTGAAGCTCATGCTGGCTGCTTTAGAGGAGAACTCCCTGAGAAACCCAAAGCCAAAGGTTTTGCTGCGCGAGGGGTAATCTACTCGGATCGAGAACTTTTTATAGATCAAAAGCTCATGGAGCTCATTCTGAGGGAAAAAGGCGCTGACGTTCCCTCTCAGGGAACTGTTATAGAGCCTGATGGGCCTCTTACTTCCCTTTTTGCGCGTACCTCTACCAGGGAAGAGGCAGTTCTATCGCTTGAAAAAGGGGCAAACAGGATAAGGGCTTTTATTGAAAATCATACAAAAACTGAAGGTGCCTGAGATTTGCCTAGAATATACAAAAATTGAAAGTTTAAAAAGTTCAATTTTTCTTGTAAGAAATATCTCTGGTAAGAAATACTTCCATGAAATGTTTCCAAAAAGGGGAATGTAAATTTTAATACTGGTATGTCCAATTCATACTGGCATTTGCGAGGTGAACATATTGGTCGATATACATGACAAGGTAATTAGAGGATACCTCCTTAGCCTTGTAGGGGAAGAAGGGCTACAAATGATTGAAAGAATGCCTGAAGGCGAGGTTACGGATGAAGAAATTGCGGCAAAGACCGAGGTTCTGTTGAATACCGTGAGGAGAACTCTCTTCATATTAAATGAAAACAAATTTGCAATATGTCGTAGGGAAAGAGATTCTAACAGCGGGTGGTTAACATACCTCTGGCGCCTGGATTTTTCTGATATAGAGCACCAGCTTATGAAGGAGAAGAAAAAACTGCTCCGCAACCTGAAGACTCGCCTTGAGTTCGAAGAAAACAATGTTTTCTATACGTGCCCCCAGGGTTGTGTTCGCCTTCTTTTTGACGAAGCTACGGAAACCGAGTTTCTCTGTCCCATGTGTGGAGAAGACCTGGTTTTTTACGATAACTCCCATTTTATTGATGTCCTGAAAAAGCGTGTAGATGCTCTCAGTTCAGTATAAGTGATCTGTCTTGACTACCCGAGCCGAAGCAATAAAGCTGCTTGAGGAAACCGGATGCGCTTCAAATGTGATAGAACACTGTAAGGAAGTCGCATCACTCGCAGTTGAGATTGCAAATAAAGCAAAAGCATCAGGGCACAATATAAACCTGGAACTGGTGGAAGTTGGAGCTCTTCTTCACGATTTAGGGAGGTGTAAAACTCATAAAATCGCTCATGCGGTAGAAGGGTATAGGCTAGCCACGGTCAAGGGAATCGATCCTGAGATTTCCGAAATAATAAAAAGACATATCGGAGCGGGAATCTCTAAAGAAGAGGCAAGAGGCTTAGGGCTTCCGGCAGATGATTATTTCCCACGAAGCCTTGAGGAAAAAATAGTTGCCCATGCCGATAATCTTGTTAAGGGAACGAGCAGGATTACTATAGCTGAGAGAACTGAGCTCATGCGTAAGCATGAAGTACCTGAAAATGTGATTCAGAGAGTAAACAAACTTGCTGAGGAGGTCGAGAGACTTTTTCTTTAAACTTTTATTTTTCGGGATATCAGGAGTTTTGAATCTCCTGTAAACGAAAAGAGATAAAATTATTTTGCCAAATCTTCTTTCGAATTTAAATTTAGACGCGTTCAATAAAAAAGAGAAGGAAAACTTATATATAGCGATATTAATAATGAGATAATGAAGTGCTAAATCCTGCTATTTAAGTTAAAAATACTTACCTCACTAAAACATTTTTTTTAGCGACATTTTCTCATTTTTAACTTATTATGAGGGTATGTTTATGGATAATGACAAATATCTAAAGGGCACAACTACCGTAGGAGTAGTTTGTACCGATGGTATCGTGCTCGCAAGTGAACAGAGAGCCACAATGGGGAATTTCATCGCAAGTAAAACTGCAAAGAAGGTCTATCAGATCGACGACCTTGTAGCAATGACCACTGCCGGTTCGGTAGGGGATGCCCAGCAGCTTGTGCGGCTCGTAAATGTAGAATCACAGCTCTACAAGATGCGCAGAAATGAGTCTATGACAATAAAAGGTATTGCAACTTTAATGTCAAACTTCTTAAATGCCAACCGTTACTATCCCATGATGGTACAGCTTCTTATAGGAGGAGTTGACAAAAACGGGCCTGGAATCTACTCACTTGATGCTCTTGGAGGAAGTATTGAAGAGACAAGGATCTCAGCTACGGGTTCCGGTTCTCCCATGGCATACGGAGTACTTGAAGACCAGTACAGAGAAGACATGACTGTAAAAGAAGGCCTTGACCTTGCTATCCGGGCAATCCACAATGCGACTAAAAGGGATTCAGCATCCGGAGAAAACATTGATGTAGTGGTGATTACTAAGGAGGCGTTCAGAAGACTGGACCCTGAAGAAGTAAAATCCATAAGAACTTCATTATCTAAATAACTTAAACTGTTGGTTTTTTATTTTAACACTAAACTAACATCTTTTTCAATCTATTATTTTTTCTAATATCTATATACTTTTTCATTTTTTGACAAAAAGGAAGATTCTTGATGCCTATTGAAGATGTGCTATTAGACCTCAAACATAAAATTGAGAAAAACCTACCCGCGGGAGTTACAATTACCGATGTGGAATTTGAAGGGCCTCAGCTTGTGCTATATACCGAAGAGCCCCGAAAATTTGCAGACGATGGGAACATTATTCGCAACCTCGCAAAAGAACTCAGAACGCGGATTGCCATGCGCCCTGATCCCAGGGTGCTTGCAACTCCTGAAGACTCTATTTCTATAATTGAAGAAGTTGTTCCAAAAGAATCCGTAATCTCAAGCTATTATTTTGACCCCGATTCCGGAGAAGTAATTATTGAAGCTGAAAAGCCTGGTCTTGTGATAGGAAAGCATGGAGCTACCCTCCGTGAAATCACAAAGCAGATTGGCTGGATTCCAAAGGTTGTGAGGACTCCCCCTATCAAATCCCGTACGGTTAAGAATGTTAGGGAATTTATGAGAACCAACCTTAAGGAAAGAAAAGAGATCCTTAAATCGGTGGGGAGGAAGATTCACAAGGAGTGTACCTCTAAAGACCAGTGGGTAAGGGTTACATCGCTTGGGGGCTGCAAAGAAGTAGGTCGAAGCTGTTTCCTGCTCTCGACTCCCGAATCCAGAATTCTTATTGACTGCGGAGTCAATGTAGGTTCGGATGAAAACATGACTCCTTACCTTTATGTTCCTGAAGTTTTTCCCTTAAATCAGATCGATGCCGTGATAGTTACTCACGCCCATCTGGACCATCAGGGGCTTGTTCCTTTACTTTTCAAATACGGGTATGAAGGGCCTGTTTACTGCACGCCCCCTACACGAGATTTGATGGTGCTGCTCCAGCTTGACTATATCGATGTGGCAGCAAAAGAAGGGAAGAAGATTCCCTACGAGTCAGGCATGGTAGCAAAAACTCTCAAGCACACAATTCCTCTGGACTACGAGGAAGTAACGGATATTGCTCCTGATATCAAATTGACTTTCCATAATGCAGGGCATATTCTGGGCTCGGCTATTTCTCACTTCCATATTGGAGACGGGCTCCATAATGTCGTCTTTACGGGAGACTACAAATATGAGAAGACACGGCTTTTTGATCCTGCTGTCAATAAGTTCCCAAGAGTTGAAACTGTTATAAGTGAAGCTACTTATGGGAATTCTAATGCTTTCCAGCCCTCACTTAAGGACGCCGAGAGGCACCTGCAGATGGTCGTTAAGAACACTGTAGAAAGGGGAGGAATTTGCATCATCCCGGCTTTTGCAGTAGGTCGAAGCCAGGAAGTTATGATAGTGCTTGAAGAGTCTATAAGAAAAGGGTTGATTCCTGAAGTTCCGGTCTATCTGGATGGAATGATCTGGGAAGCAACGGCAATTCATGCTACACATCCCGAATACTTGAACAACGATCTGAGAAAACTGATCTTCCAGAAAGGCCAGAACCCCTTCCTGTCCGAATGCTTCAAGCCTGTTGATTCCCACGACATGCGCCAGAAGATAATTCAGAATCCTCACCCCTGTGTAATCATCTCTACTTCGGGTATGATGAACGGAGGGCCGGTTATGGATTATTTCAAAGCCTTTGCCGAAGACCCGCGCAACTCTCTGGTGTTTGTAGGATACCAGGCCGATGGAACAATCGGACGTAGAATCCAGAAAGGATGGAAAGAAATCCCTATGGCAGGAAAGGGCGGAAGCACTGAGATCCTCAAGTTAAACATGGAGGTTCAGGTAGTTGATGGTTTCTCAGGCCACTCCGATAGAAGGCAGCTTATGGACTACATCAAGAGAATGCAGCCTCGTCCGGAAAGGGTATTTACCGAGCATGGGGATGAAAAGGCCTGTGTTGACCTGGCAAGTTCGGTTTACAAGAAACTGAAGATTGAGACACGTGCACTTACAAACCTTGAAACCGTAAGGTTACTGTGACCCCATTCGGGGTCCAGTTCTTTTTTGAAGAGGTTACTAAGCCTTTTCACGCCTTGGACCCGTGATCCGGTTCAATACTTAGAAGATGTTGTATTAACTGTCTGTGATCTCCTACCACAAGATCTGCTCTGTCAAGCTGTGAAGGCTCCAGATATGTGGGAACACCTATGCAGTAAATTTCGGCTTTTTTTGCAGCTTCTACACCAAGAATGGCATTTTCTATTACAATGCATTCTTTCGGCTGCACATTCAGGAGTTCAACAGCTTTAATAAAAGGGTCGGGATGAGGCTTTGGGTTCTTAATGTCGTCTCCCGTAACCACAATATCAAATATACCAGGGAAAAGCTGGTCAATGATATCGTGAACAATGAGATGGTCAGAGCCAGATACTACTGAGAGCAGAAAACGTGTTTTAAGGACTTCCAGGCACTCTTTCATTCCATCGAAAGCTTTCAGCTCAAAGATCCGTTTGAATTCTTTCCTGTAGATTGAGGTAATAGTTTCGAAATCATATGCTTCTGGTTCTTTTCTGGCTTTTTGAATAAGCAAAGGAAGTCCGTTTTTGGGATTTGAGCCTTCAATTGCATAAACATCCTTGTCCTGGATTTCCATACCCATATCAAGGAAAGCTTTTTTCCAGGCCGCTGCATGGAAGGGCATAGAGTCCACGAGAACGCCATCCATATCGAAAATTAATGCCTTTAACACGGTTTTGACTCCAGAATTACAAGCTTGGTGATTGGAAAATTAAGATTCCTGGGAAGTAAGTAGCCATTATTCTTAGTAGTTAAGATAACCAGAACTTCTGGCTCAAGTTAACTGAGATTCCTGGTTAGGTTAACTGAGATTCCTGGTTAGGTTAACTGAGATTCCTGGTTAGGTTACTGAGATTCCTGATTAGGTTAACTGAGATTCCTGGTTAGGTTAATTGAGATTCCTGGTTAGGTTAATTGAGATTCCTGGTTAGGTTAATTGAGATTCCTGGTTAGGTTAATTGAGATTCCTGGTTAGGTTAATTGAGATTCCTGGTTAGGTTAACTGAGATTTCTAGTTAGGTTACTTAGATCCCTGGGTTAGGTTAACTGAGATTCCTGGGGATTAAGGTCAAAATGGTTTTGAAGCCTTAAAATTTTCCCTGAAATTCGGAATAGAGTTATAGTTTAATTGAATTATAGTTTACTAAAATTATAATTCAATAGAGTTATATTTTTAAAGTACTTCCTGCGATTTCAAATTTATTTGTTTGTTTGACGTTCTTTCTTCAATCTATCTTGATTTTCTTGATTTAAAATCGCTTACCATGACATTAAAGTACT
Source organism: Methanosarcina barkeri 3 (assembly GCF_000970305.1). Taxonomy (GTDB): domain Archaea; phylum Halobacteriota; class Methanosarcinia; order Methanosarcinales; family Methanosarcinaceae; genus Methanosarcina; species Methanosarcina barkeri_A. Next base: position 3,579,013 of record NZ_CP009517.1, on the reverse strand, counting down.
TTTATTATTCACGAAATTTTTCTATAAGTTAACATATTTTTTTTCTTTAATTTATATATTTTATCTTTTGACGCACTTCTTGTCGATTTGATACTTTTTCTGGTTTTATAACACTATTAGTTTTTGATGTTCCTTTCCAAATGTACTTCCTAAACTATATACTAAACAAATTTATTCGAAGTTTTCTATATAAATAAAGTTTAAGAGAAAACCTGGTGACTATAAATATAGAAATATTTATATTAATTTAAAAAGCATTACTTGAAGAATCAAGCAAGAGCTTCCAAATTCTGGAACAATACCGAAACAGTTTTTAAGAGGGTAACTCTAGTTAAAAGTAATAATATAAACAGTCTAATTTAATTACAAGAATCTGGTAGAATGTTTTATCAAAAACCAATGGCAAGATTGTAGTGTTAGTTCCCGAAGTCAAGCATGGCATAAAAGAATAAGAAGATATGAAAATTGCCCTGACTTAGGTAATCAGGAGAGTTTTGCCTTGGGACAATAAAACTTTCTATACTAAGTTACGTTGATATATATAAACATTTTGGCAGTCCCTCACCCTTCATCTTTGAGAATTTAATGCTAAAGGTAGTAAAAGAGTGAGTATATGAGAGTTATGGGTGACATATTTAAACTTGATAAACAATTTAAGAATACCATTTAAATAAGTCCGAAATGTTTAAGTTCGGCAGAGTGCCAACTTATTAAAGATAACGGATGAAAAACTTTAATAGATTTTGAAAGTTATCTCATAACTCCACTCCGAGTATTGAAAGATATGTGACCCCCGATGTAACGGGTGGGGAGTCAAATGTAAGAATCAGACACAAATCCAGTCGAGGGGATAGAAGTGCAGTCATTTGTACAGGAAGCAATGAAATTCAGTGAAAAAGAGAAAGAATATCGGAAGAATTCTTCCTCTGATAATGATTTTGAAGATTTCGGACAACCGCGAATCATGATTGTTGGATGTGGCGGTGCCGGAAACAACACTGTAAACCGTCTGTATAACATGGGAATCGAAGGTGCAGAAACGGTCTGTATTAATACCGACAAGCAGCACCTTGACAATGTAAGAGCTGACAAGAAGATCCTTGTGGGAAAAACTCTCACTCGGGGATTGGGAGCAGGCGGTTACCCCGAGACAGGAAAGAAAGCTGCAGAACTTGCAAGGGGCACACTTGAAGAAGTGTTAAAGGATGTCGACCTGGTTTTCATCACTGCAGGATTAGGTGGAGGTACCGGTACAGGAGTTGCCCCTGTAGTTGCCGAAGTAGCAAAAGAGCAGGGAGCAATTGTTGTAGGAATGGTTTCAAGTCCCTTTAGAGTTGAAAGAGCCAGGATTTTCAAAGCCGAAGAAGGTCTTGAAGATTTGCGCAGGGCAGCCGATACCGTAATTGTCCTTGATAATAACAGGTTGCTTAATTATGTGCCAAATCTTCCTATAGATCAGGCTTTTTCCGTAATGGACCAGCTAATTGCCGAGACCGTAAAGGGAATTACAGAGACCATCACAGTGCCCTCCCTGATAAACCTTGACTACGCCGATATCAGGACTATCATGAGTTGTGGTGGGGTTGCAGTTATGCTTGTAGGTGAGTCAAAAAATCAGGATAAGAGCACTGAAGTGGTGCGTACTGCTCTAAATCACCCTCTGCTTGACGTTGATTACAAGGGAGCAACCGGAAGTCTTGTCCATGTAACCGGTGGGCCTGACCTGAGCCTTAAGGAAGCCGAAGAGATAGCATCAATGCTTACCTATGAACTTTCTCCAAGTGCAAATGTCATCTGGGGTGCAAGGATCAGGGAAGACTACGAAGGTAAGGTCAGGGTAATGGCCATAATGACAGGTGTGCAGTCTGCCCAGATCCTGGGCCCTCAGGCAGAGGCAGGAATTCTGGAATCCAGAACAACCGATGCTGACTCCATGAAGGAAAGAAGGTTCGGAAGAGTAACGGCAGACAGATTAAGGAATTCTTCAGGATCCCTTAGAAAGAAACATGACGATTCAATCATTGATTTTATAAATTAAATTAGGTCCAGGTAAAAGTCCTGATTCTTAAAATTAAAAAATTAGGGCTTTTCACTCTTTACACTTTTTTTACCGATGAGTTTTAAACAGATACTCTTTTTTATTAGTGCTTCTATCTAAAAAACATGAAAATTTTGATTGCAACAGGGCGGCTTGCGGAAAGTACCGTCAGGAAAGCAATCGGGGAAAAAGCCGATGTCCTCGTAGCCAATATTGATATTGCTGCCTTCATCACTCCTAAAAAACTAATTAAAACATTTCAGGAAGCCAAGCTTTCGAAAGTGTATGACCTTATTCTGCTTCCAGGGCTTGTAGCAGGAGATTTTTCAAAAGCTTCCGACGTGTTGGGGTGTAAAATCCGGCTTGGACCAAAGCACGCTTATGATCTTGGCTTTGTGCTCTCCTTTGTCGGAAAAATTGAATTTTCCGACAAAATCCCTGCATGTGAACTCCTTGCTGACGTTCGAAAAGAGATAGCTCTTGAGTTAATAAAGAAAAACGAAGAAGAAGCTTCCTCTCCTTTTACGCTCAGGGGTGTAAAACTCGGAGGAAAGGCTCGCATGAAGGTTATGGGAGAAATTGTGGGGGCTCTGGAAATGGACCCTCCTGCACTCCAGGCAAAAATCGAAGCTTTCATCGCTCGGGGAGCAGATGTAATCGATCTTGGGGCTACCCTTAATACCCTTCCGGAACAGGCTAAAAGAGCCGTATCTTTTGCAAAGACTATCACGGATACTCCTGTAAGCATAGATACCCTTGACTCCGAACTGATTAGAGAAGGAATAGAAGCAGGAGCAGACCTTGTCCTGAGTCTTAACAGTACGAATCTTGAGACTGCAGGTCCGATCGTTGCCAGGGCAGGAGTTGCAGTCGTTATAATCCCTGATGAGGAAAGAAGTCTGGAAAGTCTTATCAGGAATGTTGAAGCTGCCCGCAGGCTTGGAATTGAGAAAATTATAGCCGATCCTGTGCTTGATCCAGTGGGTCACAATATAACCGAATCCATTGTACGTTTTCATGAGTTTCACAGAATGTACCCTGAAATTCCCGTGTTCTTTGGAGTTGGCAATGTCACTGAGCTTATGGATGTGGATACCATAGGAGTTAATGCCGTACTTTGTGGAATAGGTGTAGAGGTCGGAGCAAGCATCCTTTTCACCCCCGAGTTCAGTGACAAGGCGCAGGGTTCGATTACGGAGCTAAAAAGGGCTTCCGAGATGATGATGCTTTCAGGTATAAGAGAAAGTTCACCAAAAGACCTCGGGCTTGATCTCCTCTGCATTAAAGAAAAACGCAGGAGACCGGAGTCTCCACTTCCGAAAAATGCTATTCAAGCCAGGTCTTCAAAAGGTTGGCATATAGATCCTGCAGGGCCTATCCGCATCCGTACAGTAGCTGACAGAATAAGTGGAAAAGGAGGATTTATTGTAGCTGAACACGAGAAGACCTCAGTTGTGGGAAAAAATTCCAGAGAGGTTATGGATACACTGCTTGAACTGAGACTGGTCTCTCGTCTGGATCATGCCGCATACTTGGGAAGGGAACTGGAAAAAGCAGAACTTTCCTTGCAGTTTAACCGAAGTTATGCTCAGGACGATGCGTTCTGAGTGCAAAAACACAGACAAAACAAAGAAGTGAAAGAATGAGACTCGAAGATGAAGATAAACAGGCAATTTTTGAAATAGTGGCAGCCCGTTATTTTACAACACAGAGCTGGAAATGGGTAAATTTGAGGAAGGATATTAACAAAATCCTCAAAGCTTTTGATGAGCTGAATGAACAGTATGCTTCCTACTCTTACGTGAGCAGGGACTGGTACGTGGAAAATATGGGATCTAAGTACATTCACATGTGCAGTACCTGGGAAGAACTTAAAAATTTTGTTACGTTCTTGAATACACATGGAAGTGCTTTTAATTTCCTTGTAAATACAGGAAACCGGAAATCTTTCTGCATCGTAAGCGATACAAGGGATTTGAGTGAGGTTCAGGCAAATGCAATTAAAGAAGTTCAGAAACTCGGGTACAATACTTTTATATTCCTGGCCACAGTCCCGGATGAGATTGAGTTTCAGCTACTGCAGGTAAGGGGAGTTAACTGACCTCTCCTGACCTGTTTAACTTTTGCCTGTCTATTTTGTAGTTTGACCGAAAAAATACGGATAGTAATTTTGTCCTTTTAACTTTTGTAATTTTCTCTTTTTAACTTTCCTAATTCTTAACTTTTTACTCTTCCGATTTTTTAATTTCAAAGTCTAAACTTGCTTAATTATTCCTAATACCATGTTTGAAGAAGCAAGGTTGAGTTTAGGAACTAACTTTAGAAGTTACATTTTTCTTTTTTATCAATATTGTTTGAAAAGGACATAGTACAACAGCTTTATTTAGTCAAATTAATCAAAAATTTTTAAAAAGAATGTGATCTATAAGTACTGCGAAATTATAAATACTATTAACTAGTACAACGGTTACCGACTTCCTCATTTTCGAAGTAGAGATAAATAAAAACTAAGGTCAAAAAATGGAACAGATAGCAATCTATGGAAAAGATAAAATTAGAAGATCTACTACCACGCAAAATCTTACTGCAGTCCTTTCTACCGTGAATAATAAAATTTTGCTTGTAGGACGCGACCCGCAAGCAGATTCTACCAGAATGGTACTTGGTGATCTGAACCTTAAGACTGTACCTGATACATTAAGAAATGAAGGAAGTGAAGGAATTCACCTTGAGACTGTCTTGCATCCGGGCTTTGATGGCATAAAGTGTGTGGAATCCGAAGGGCCTGAAACAGGTGCAGGGTATGCAGGCCGAGGAATTACTGCTTCAACCGGGCTATTCGAAAACGATCAATCAAACGACCTGGCAGAAAAATTTGTTTTCACGGTTTTGTATAGGAACCCGGAAACTTATTACCTTGCTGAATAGGTATATAAATATTTAAAAAATGCAATTTACAAATAGAGTTGCTTTTTTTTATCAAAAGATTGTCGATATCTTTATATATATAGGAACTTAACTGAAAAAACGTATATCGGAACTTAACTGAAAAAACGTAGAACGGACCCGTTAAATACAAACTATCTGGGTTTATCTTTCCGCAAATTTCTATCGCCTCAGTTCCATTTCTTTATATTGTCCAAACGATATGCTATATATTTGTGTTTTGTTTGGATCTCAGATTGGAAGTATACCATCAGGAGAAAGAAAAATTATTAGAAAACCAATTCAGAAACTCTCGCTCAGACAAAGGTAAAAAGGCTTATATAAAAGCAACTGATTACGCTTTTGTCAAATTCAGGCTAACAATCAAAATTTCAGTTTACTTCATAATTTATTATCAGAAAATTGCGAGCCGGATTAAATGATAGGTTCAGGACTCATGAACATTTATAAGTTAGTTTTAGAGCTGACTTTGCTGATCATGCCTAACTATCACTACTATAATTCCTGTGATGTGCATAAGCATACTCTTTGCGACAAGGAGTACGTCACGAATTGCCTTGTACTACCTTCCATTTGGGGTAATTCCACTATGAGGCGCATCAGTAATAACGCAGATCAAATTATAGACTCAAGACTTATTTTTGAAGGTTTTGTTATGAGGTGTATTGTGGTAGTGTAGACATACGCACGCTGACCATAATACACAAATCAAAAAGCCTGAAAGTCTGGTCTAAGTCATCTGCCAGGATAGAAATAACACTTGGTTTTAAGGATGCTGGGGAAGGGCAGTTATATAGGTTTAACGCATTTAAAAGACCCTAACTCCCCACAAACTGCACAAAACCATAAAGATAATCGTTTACATTTCCACTGAAATTAACCTTTAACCAATTTATTGTCAAAAATGTGATGAGAGAAGTGATCGGCTAAATGGAGATTATAACCAAAAATAAGGTGGTCAAGGCAACACTAGAAAGCCTTATTGGCCTGACCATAATGTCGCTAACACCGGCAATAGCAGCTGCCAGTGAAGCGAATCTTAAAATTCCGAATTTAAGCCAGGAGCAAAATAATTTGTTGCTCTGGGGTATCGTAGTCTGTGTATTAGGCATGCTGTTTGGTCTTTACCAGTTTATGAAGGTGAAAAAAATCGGTGCCCATCAGTCCATGCTGGACGTGGCCGACACAATTTACGAGACCTGTAAAACTTATCTTATCCAGCAGGGCAAACTGCTGTGCATACTATTTGTTTTCATCGGCTTATGTATAGCCTTTTACTTTGGCTTCCTTCAGAAAATGCATCTGAGCGGAGTACTGCTTATCATGGCCTGGACCGTTTTAGGGATACTGGGTTCTTACTCGGTCGCCTGGTATGGCATTCGTATGAATACTCTGGCCAACAGCAGAACAGCATTTGTTTCTCTGGAGAAAAAACCTCTTAAACTATTAAATATCGCTCTTGATGCAGGGATGAGCATAGGCGTGCTTCTGGTCTGTGTTGAGCTGATAATGATGTTAATTATACTGCTGTTTGTTCCTAGAGAATTGGCCGGTTCAAGCTTTATAGGCTTTGCAATAGGAGAGTCTCTGGGAGCCAGCGCTTTACGTATTGCAGGCGGAATATTTACCAAGATCGCAGATATCGGCTCCGACCTGATGAAAATCGTTTTTGGTATAAAGGAAGATGACCCTCGTAATCCAGGTGTTATTGCTGACTGTACTGGAGATAATGCAGGTGACAGCGTAGGACCAACTGCAGATGGATTTGAAACTTATGGTGTAACCGGAGTCGCCCTTGTCTCTTTCATAGTTCTGGCTGTACAGCCCGACCTGACAGGCATCCTACTTACCTGGATCTTTGTCATGCGTATACTCATGATCATTACTTCCGTAGCCTCTTTCTATATCAATAGGGCACTCAGCCAGGCAAGATTCGGCAGCAAAGATGATTTTGATTTTGAACAGCCACTGACCAGTCTAATATGGATTACCTCTATTTTTTCTATAATCGGAACCTTTGCCGTAAGTTATTACATCTTGGGACCTAGCTCCGGAGTGCCTGTCGCGCTGGAGAACCTCTGGCTGGTACTCTCAATAATAATAAGCTGCGGTACCCTGGGAGCGGCTTTAATTCCCGAATTTACCAAAATCTTTACCAGCCCGAATTCCAAGCATGTAGCCGAAGTTGTCAAAGCTTCCAGAGAAGGCGGTCCGTCTCTGAATATTCTTTCCGGACTGGTCGCAGGCAATTTCAGTGCATTCTGGATCGGTATGGTCTTCTTCTTGCTTATGTTCGTTGCCTACTATGCTAGCGGGTATGGTTTAAGTGACATAATGATTTATCCTTCCATATTCGCATTCGGACTGGTAGCTTTCGGGATGCTTGGCATGGGCCCTGTTACCATAGCAGTTGACAGTTATGGACCTGTAACAGATAACGCTCAGTCAATTTACGAGCTGTCACTTATAGAAACAATTCCCAAAATTAAGGAGCAGATCCAGAGAGAATTTAACTTCAAACCGGATTTTGATAAAGCCAAACATTACCTGGAAGCAAATGACGGAGCAGGAAATACCTTTAAGGCTACAGCCAAACCGGTCTTAATAGGTACAGCTGTGGTTGGTGCCACAACGATGATCTTCTCTTTGGTTCTTGTTATTAGAGATGTTCTTGGAGTACAACCTGAAGAAATTCTGACACTGCTTAACCCCTATACCATCTTCGGACTATTAGCAGGAGGCTGTGTAATTTACTGGTTTACCGGAGCATCGACCCAATCCGTGACTACAGGAGCCTATCGGGCAGTTGAATATATTAAAAGGAACATACAGCTTGATGAAGACGCCAACCAGAAGGCAGCTACGGAAAAGTCAAAAGAAGTGGTAAAGATCTGCACCCAGTATGCACAGCAGGGTATGTTCAATATTTTTATCACTATATTCTCCTTTACTCTGGCATTTTCCTGTCTCTCTGCTCCAATAGCCGGAAATGATTCGGTGGCGCTTTTTGTCTCCTATCTAATTTCCATTGCGGTATTCGGACTGTTCCAGGCCGTGTTTATGGCAAATGCCGGCGGATGCTGGGATAATTCCAAAAAAGTTGTAGAAGTAGACCTTCAGGAGAAAGGTACCGATTTACATGAAGCCACGGTGGTAGGCGATACTGTAGGTGATCCTTTCAAAGATACCTCATCAGTTGCCCTCAACCCAATCATCAAGTTCACCACACTATTTGGCCTGTTAGCCATGGAAATCGCTATTTCCGAATCCTTCCGAAATATCGCTCCCTATGTAGGTGGCGTATTCCTGTTGGTTGGTCTGATCTTTGTCTGGCGTTCATTCTACAGAATGAGAATTCCGACAAATGATTAATTAAGGAATTTTATTAGCTGCTAACAAGGAATGTGGGATCAAGCCTTACAACACCAAGTGTTGTGAGGCTTTTCCTTAATAGTGACTTTTACGAAGCAGCAAATCTTATTTTTAACTTTTTTACAGTAAAAACAAATACTATTTTTTAGAGAGTACTTCTATCTTTTTTCTTTCCAGTATAGGAAAAAGGAACTTTGGATTCTGAAAAGTTAATAGCAATTTCTCAATTTATATACAAATCTGGGTTATTTTAAAGAAGTAATGAACTAAGAAGTAGTGGACTAAGAAGTAGTGGACTAAGAAATAATGAACTAAGAAATAATGAACTAAGAAATAATGAACTAAGAAATAATGAACTAAGAAATAATGAACTAAGAAGTAGTGAACTAATAAGCTAAAAAATGAGAAAAGATTTTGATCATTCTAAAGAAATAACGGACTAATAAGCTAAAAAGTAAGAAAAAAAATTCAATTGACATCTATTAGATTGATAAGAAGAAGTAGTGTGAGCGGGTTGGGGAGTGGGGGGTCATATGGGGAGTGGGGGGTATGGTATGTGAAAAAAGTTTCCCGCTCACATTACTCACATTACCCCTATTCAAACTAATTATATAAATAGCTATGCATTCTATCTCATTTATTATAATAAGAGTGTCATGATCTATTGTCAACTTAAGGCTTAGCATCCATGTTTGATTTTCTTACATACATTATAACTATGCAACGGATATAAATCCCGTGAAGGGTTGAAGGAACCTTTAAAAATTGTCTCAGGGCATTTTAACCTGTGAGCGGTGTTTTTTTCGAAAGCTGCTGAGGGCAGGAAACTACGGACAAGAATCTATATACCTGGTTAAAGGTTTTTAGTCCTATGAATCTTGACAGGCTTTTGATTTACGGAGCAGCTTTTACCATAATGGGACTCTCGAATGCTGTCATTCCTATCCTTCCGGAGCTTGCAGACCTGAGTAATAATTCTTATGGAGGGTTCGCCTTAAGCCTGTTGTTTTCCGCCTACTTTCTCGGAGCCCTGGGAACAATGCTACCTTTTGGGATTCTTGCGGACAGGTTCGGCAATTTTAAGTTCATAGCACTGGGTATTATCCTTACGGTAATTTCAGGGTTGACAATTCTGCTTTCCGAAAACCTCTGGATTCTTTTGATTGCAAGGTTTATAGAAGGTTCTGCCTGTGGAGCCTTTCTTCCGGCTGCTTTTGCCATATTATCCAAACTCAGTAATCCAGGGCGCTATTTAGGAGAGCTGACTTTTCTTTTCAATGCTGGCCTGGCGACAGGAGCTTTTCTCTCAGGGATGCTGGCAGACGCCTATCTGAAAGGAGCAATCCTGATTTTTACAGTTCTTACTTTCCTTTTGACCACTTACCTGTTATCCAGATGCAGGGGCCTGGTTGGTCTTGAAAGCTCAGCGAAAGCAGGTGCATTAAAAAGTTCCGGTCTTTTCCGAAAGCCTTACAAAGAAACTAAGAAGCTCCTCAGCCGTAGCAATTTCGGGATTTGGTTCAGTTCTTTTCTGCTTAATGGAGCCATCGGAGTGCTTCTAGCCTACTATCCTGATTACAGCCTGGGTACTATAACAAAAGCCCAACTTGGGATCTCGATTTCCAGTCTTTATGTCTGTGCAATGATTACCTCTCTGCTTGGAGGACGTTTCAAAGTAAAGGAAAAAAACTTAATTAAAATTGGAATGGGATTTTCAGCTTTTGGGGCTCTCTCTGCAATAAAATATCCCTTGCTGGGGTTCTCAAGTATTGGTGGAGGGTCAGGAGTCGCAACTGTGGGTTTTGCCCTCGCTGTTGCCAGAATGAATGCTGACAGAGGCCTTGCAATGGGGCTTTTCAATACGACTATATATGCAGGGCTTTCTCTTGCTCCGATTATTGCAGGGTTTTTTGTAGATTTTGTGAGTTTTGAAAAACTGTTTATAGCAAATGGGTGTATCCTTGCAGTTGGTATTATATTGAAGAACTAAAGACCCCCTGTAGGGTGTTAACCAGATTTTAGTTCGATAAGTTTCCTTTAATTGAATAGCAGAGAGCCTTGCGTAAGATATTTATTCTATGGAATTTCCTGAGCTATTCAGAAAGAGCCTTTAGAAATAAGATTACGTTTAAGATTACGTTTAAGATTACGTTTAAGATTACGTTTAAGATAACGTTTTAGAAACATTAGACGTTTTTAAAATAAAACTACTTTTTAGAATGATAGTAGCACTCAGGATAAGAGTATTTTTCAAGAATAAACGGTTTTAGAAACCAGGAAAAAACAAAGATCGAGTAGAAAGTTAGCATATTGCTAAGTACATATAATAATAGGAAAGTCTATGAATCTCAAAAAGTTAACGCTTTATTCTTCAGTTTTTGCGCTACAGGGACTCTCAAACGCAGTAATCCCTGTTCTTCCGGAACTTGCCGGAGGAGATAGCGGAGATGTTGGGGTTTTCTCAAGCCTTCTGTTCTCCGGGTATTTTATTGGAGCTCTGCTTGCCCTTGTACCTCTTGGGATCCTGGCAGACAGGATAGGAAACCTGAAGGTGATAAGATTCGGAATGCTTCTTACTGCTTTATCGGGTTTTGTTATTGCATTTTCGAACGTCCCATTGATTCTTGGAGTTTTCAGGTTCCTGGAAGGAGTGGGCTGCGGGGCTTTTTTTCCTGCAGCTTTTTCCATAATTGCAGAATGGAAGGACAGCCAGCAAAGCCTTGGGGAATTCAATTTCCTGTTAAATGGTGGGCTGGCTGCAGGTGTTTTCTTCTCAGGAATGTTTGCGGGGTTTGGAATTAAAACCGCAATAACCAGCTTCACGATTCTTGCAGGGCTTTCCTGCCTTCTCCTCCTCTCGAAAGCCGGAGAACTGCTGTCTCCTGACAGTAACGGGAAATACTTTAAGCGTTCAGAAAGTGAAAACTCTATAAAAAACCAGCAGGGAACGCTTTTACTTCCCGAATTAAAAAGTTACCTGCAAAAAGCCAGGAAAACTCTGTTTCAGACCGATTTCGGAAAGATCTGGGCAATTTCAGTACTTCTTTATGGGACCACAGGGCTGTTGAGCGCAAACTATGCAGATTACAGTGCTGGCTTTCTGACAAAACCAGAACTCGGGCTGGCAATTTCAGCTTCTTATCTGGCTGCAATGCTGAGTTCCCTGATTGCAGGCAGAGTAAACATCAATTATAAAAATATAGTAAGGGCTGGAATAGTCCTTGCAGTTGCAGGTATTGTCCTTTCGGTAAAGCTGCCTTTACTAGCTTTCTTCCTTATAGGAGCAGGAGGGGGAACCGCAGTTGTAGGCCTGATAACGGCCGTTTCCAGAATTAGCTCAAGCGGCTTTGTAATGGGGCTTTTTAATACAGGAATTTATGCAGGACTCGGACTGGGTCCGGTTATTGGAAGTTTTTTTCTTGAACCCTTCGGTTATGAGACTGTATTTTTCGGAAGCGCCATTATACTGCTTACAGGGCTCTTTGCAAAAATTGATTGAAAGCACCCTGAAAGATTTGAAGTAAACACTCAAAGTGCAAACTAAATCTGAAACCTGTCCCAGGAAATCCCAGTGCTCCACATAAGTTTTAAAAAGCACAAAAACCCTATGCTATAAACAAATATAACATTTGAAAACCCGGTGATTAATTGAAAGTAAAGTCAAGAGTTCAACTAAGGAAGAATGTCAAGAACAAAATGTTGAAAGAACTTGTATCCACTTTCGGCGAAGAGCTGTCATATTTGGAAGATAAAACTCTGGAAAAAATTACCCTTGAGGAATACTCCCTTATTCTGGTGGACGGCAAGCCTTTGCTTTTTGAAATAGAAGGACATCTTTTTCCTACCGTCCGCGGAGCTCTTGAGATGGGACTTCAAAAGCGTATTGTAACCGTGGATAAAGGAGCTATCCGTTTTGTTTCAAACGGTGCGGATATCATGGCCCCTGGAGTTGCGGCAGCTGATCCCGAAATAAAAAAAGGAGACTTCGTAATTATAGTCGAAGAAACTCATCAAAAACCTCTTGCAATTGGAAAAGCTATTATGGGAGGGCCGGAAATGGTTGAAGCTACTTCAGGTAAAGCCATAAAGTCTATAACCCATGTAGGAGACAAACTCTGGAACACGGAATTCTGACAGTTCCCTATAAAATATACTTTCATTAACGGAACCTGAGGGTAGGGGACGTGAACCCCTTAAATTGAATGAAAACCCGGATCAGCTTTATAATAGCAAAATTAATTAATATAGATTTCAATATAGGACAATGCGATTCGAATTTTAAAAAATATAAAAGGTGCGCATAAATGGCAAAACTCATAGACAAGCTCCTTGGCAGCAATGTAAAAAGTCCAACCAGTCCAGAAGATTACACTGAGATTGATCTCAGCAAGTATGAAGAAGTTCTCGAGGACGAGCCTGCAGAAACTTATGTAAAGATTGCAGAGATCTCGAGTATCAATCAGGTATCCCAGCTCAAGCAGGAAATTTATAACGGAAATATCGTTATTGTAGATATTTCAAACATCAGGGGTGATGACCTGCTTAGAGATAGGGTTTTAAAAGAGCTGAAAGATGTTATTATCGATGTCCATGGAGATATCGCAGGGGTTAAAGGAAATACCGTAATTGTAACTCCTACAGGCATTAAAATCGACAGAGCTAAAATTTCTGGTGGAAAATATTGAACCCGGATTTCTTAAAACAGGAAAGGTTTGAAACAAAAATCTGCTGCCCTTTATGCCAGACGGATCTGGTGATGAACTGGCAGAGAGATAATATTCCCTATTTCGGGGAGATCATGCATATCAGTGCAAGATGCCAGTGCGGTTTCCGTTTTGCAGATACCATGATTCTCTCGAGTAAGGAGCCCATGCGCTATGAGATGCCAGTTGAAACCAGTGAAGACCTGGATGCAAGGGTCATCCGTTCAACCTCAGGAACGATCCGCATCCCGGAGATGGGTGTTACCGTCGAACCCGGATCAGTCTCGGAGTCATATATAACGAATATCGAAGGTGTATTGCAACGGATTCGGGATGTTCTTCTGACTGCGAGCAGATGGGTACAGGGAGATGAAGAGAAATCCTCACGCAGCGAGGAGCTCCTGTGTATGCTTGAAGATGTGATTGAGGGCAAGGGAAAAATCACAGTCATAATTGAAGATCCTCTCGGAAACAGTGCGATAATTTCAAAGAAGGCAAAAGCTACCAAACTCTCCGAAGAAGAAGCCCAGAAGTTAAATACTGGCATGATCGTTTTCGATGTTAACAAATCCGAGCTCGTAAATGATGTCTCAGACAATGTTCAGCCCCTCGGAGATTAATTCTTTTTTCCGGTTTTTCACAGCTTGACAAATTCCTGGGGCATATTCCCCAATATAGTTATTAACTTCTATTCCATAAAGGCAGGCATATTACGGGCTATGAAGGCAATTTCATGTCAGGATGCTACATCCTCAAGGTGACATTTCTCAAAATATCCCAACTCAAAATATGACTGCCCGGAAAAACTTTCTACAGGACTTCCGGAAAAACATGCTTGCTGCAAAGATTATTGTATTCTCCTGAAGCAAGCCTTTAAATTGCCCAATAGAGCTGTATATTTGATTCAAGAAGTTCTGATTTGAACAGAAGATATAAACAGAAGATATAAAGATAGATTTCACCTGTATCTATCAAAATTGTGTCGTGTCTATCAAAATCATGCAGTGTCTATCAAAATCATGTAGTGTCTATCAAAATCATGCAGTGTCTATCAAAATCTCGTCAATTTACACATTTGTTTAATTGGTTTGAAAGTTTACTCAGTTTAATTTACGAATTCAACTATTTCAGATTGCTATAATACGGTGAAGGTATGGCAGAAAGCGAAAAAGAAGCAGCATTATCTCCAAAAGAGGAATTCAGCGAATGGTATAACGAACTCCTGTGGATGGCCGAAATAATGGACGTCCGCTATCCTGTAAAAGGATTATATGTCTGGTATCCCTTCGGCTTTGCAATCCGAAGAAACACATACAACATTATAAGAGAAATTCTTGACAACAGTGGACACCAGGAAGCCCTTTTCCCTCTTCTCATCCCCGAAAACGAGTTCATGAAAGAAGCCGAGCATATTAAAGGCTTTGAAGATGAGGTATACTGGGTAACTCATGGCGGAAGAGACCCGCTTGATATTCCTCTGGCCCTTCGCCCAACAAGTGAGACTGCCATTTACCCTATGTACAAAATGTGGGTCAGGTCCCATGCGGATTTTCCTGTCAAAATATATCAGATAGTCAATACTTTCCGCTATGAAACGAAACATACACGTCCTTTGATAAGGCTTAGAGAGATTACCTCCTTTAAAGAGGCCCACACAGTCCATGCTACCTGGGAGGATGCCGAAGCTCAGGTTAAGGAAGCTATCAGGCTCTATACTGAAATATACCGCAGGCTCGCAGTCCCTGTGCTTCGCTCAAGGAGACCTGATTGGGATAAGTTCCCGGGTGCGGATTATACCGATGCCCTTGATGCAATTATGCCTGACGGAAAGACCCTTCAGATCGGTACAGTCCACCATTTGGGGGATAACTTTGCAAAGACATTTGACATTAAATATGAAGCCCCTGACGGAGAGCAGCGTTACGCCTATCAGACCTGTTACGGAATTTCCGAAAGGTCGATCGCAGCCACCATTTCTATCCATGGAGATGATAAAGGGCTGGTTTTACCTCCCGAGATCGCGCCTGTACAGGTTGTAATTATTCCAATCATCTTCAAGAAAGGTGCTGAAGAGGTACTTGCAGCCTGCAAGGATGTCAAGGAACGCCTGACTAAAGCCGGAATCAGAGTCGAAATCGATGCAAGTGACCTTCGTCCCGGAGCAAAGTACTACAAGTGGGAAATGAAAGGTGTGCCTCTCAGGCTTGAAATCGGACCAAGAGACCTTCAGAACAATGTCGCTGTAGCTGTCAGGAGAGATACCGGAGAAAAAGAACAGATCCCGCTATCTGACATTGAAACTCGTGTGAGTTCAAAGTTTGAGGCAATTCACGAAAGCCTGTATCAAAAAGCAAAAACCGAACTTGAAAACCGCGTGTTTGACTGTGACGAACTTGAAGAAGTAAAGGAAAAAATCCAGATGGGCGTCGCAACAATTCCCTGGTGCGGAAAGAGAGAATGCGGACTTGCTATGGAAGACGTAATAGGTGCAGGAATCCTTGGAATTCCTCTTGAACAAAAAAGAGACCGAAAAGAAAAGTGCCCTATATGCGGGGAAGAAACCGAAACTCGTGTTTACGTGGCAAGAACATATTAAAAACAAAGTTTTTCTAAAGCAAATGGAAAGCCGATATTCTGTACCTGCTCCGGCTTTCATCTTTCTATTTTTATTCTACGCAGGTTATTATACAGTCTTTACAGTCTGAGTGAATCTGAAACCAAAATAACCAACTTGTTATATATAGAAACCTACTCAACTGATCTTTAATAAAAACTCAGTAAAAATCAAGTTGCTGAGTTCGAAATAAACGAGAAATAAAGTAAACTTAACTTGATCAATGTTAAATTATATTTGCTTATGGATAAATATTAAATAGTAAGTTGAAGAATTCTCATTGGATTTCAGAAAGAATCAACCCTTATTAAAAACTGCTTGACCGCAAGCCTTTTAAAAAAAGGCTTGAGCGAAAACTACTGCTAAATCTAAAACATCATGACGGCGTGATCACAAGCCTTTTCAAAAAAGGCTTGACCGAAAATTACTGCTAAATCTAATACGTCATGACGGGATCAACCGGTGCAACGGTTGATCAAAAACCATGGTAATGTTTGAGTTGAAATCTTCCCCAAACCCTATCGGCGTGATAAACCGGCGCAACGGTTTTGATCAACCGGCGCAACGGTTGCGGGTCAACGGTTGCGGGTCAACAGTTGTGAGTAAGTTGATTCTATTCATAAAGGAGATACTATATGGCCTGGATCGAACCGGAAGTAACCAGAAAACCTAAAAGACCGATGTTTTTATGCGTGCTTTCCAATACTAAAACCGCACATATTCCCAAGCTTTCAGCTGCAGGAAAAACGGCTGAACTTACGGACTATACGCCTGCAGGAGATGCGGAACTTATGGAAACAGGAAACATTATTAGTGTACCCGTTCTCCCCATGACTCCTCCTTATGATACTCCTACTCCTGCAATTATGACCCGTTCGGCGTTGAAGCTTACGGACGCTCCATATCATTTCATTAATTCCGGTCTTATTGTAACTCCGGAAGTTCCCTGCATTGACCTTAAGGCAAAACCCGGAGAAGATATCCGGGAACCAATTGCAGTTTATGATGTACAGGAAATCTGCATGCGAGCAAAGTTTCTGGCAAAAAGGCTCAGAAACCAGGTAGACCATGTAGTTATCGGAGAAAGCATTCCAGGTGGCACAACAACTGCAATGGGGGTTTTAATGGCGCTGGGATACAACGGAAATGTCAGCAGCAGTGCTGATGAAAACCCTCTCGTACTGAAGAAACAGGTCATTGAAGAAGGCTTGAAAGCATCAGGCCTGACCTTTGGCTGCCTGAAAGATGATCCCATGAAAGCTATCGCCTGCATGGGAGACCCGATGATGCCTGCTGTCGTCGGTCTTGTTACAGGTTTCCAGGGCACTGATGTTAGTGTTGTACTTGCTGGAGGGACTCAGATGGTAGCAGTATATGCACTGATAAAACATCTCGGTCTCAATACGGAAAAGCTGGCAATTGCCACTACCCGGTATGTTGTGGAAGATAAATCCGCAAACTTTATCGAACTTACCAGAGTTCTCGGTGTACCTGCTGTCTACGTTGCAGACCCTGGGTTTGGAAAGTCCGAACTAAAAGGGCTTCATAGGTATGAGACAGGTACGATCAAGGAGGGCGCAGGAGCTGGTGGTGCAATGTATCTTGCAGGCCTTTACGGAATCTCTCAGGACGATTTCAGGTCCGAAGTAGAAAACGTTTGCAAACTGCTAAAAGCAGGGCATTGAAAAATCCGCTTTCGGACTGGTTTTACCTGGATTAATCTCCTTAAAGTCTTCTTAACTCAACTTCCTCTTTATTTTTTATATTACTTCTTCTAACTGTAAGTGCTTAAGAACACATGAAATTTTCAATTAAGTATGATCAGTGATTTTTCAAAAATATTAACTATTTAAAAACAATAATCAATATAAAATAAACGAATAACTATTAAATTCTGCATTAGATCTTACGAAAATTTTAAAAATAACTAAAAATTGGAAAAGAGAACTTGAGAGATATTAAGGCTCTTAAGAAGCTAATTTTTCCAGCTTTTCAAAAACTAAATTTTTTTCCAATTCAGGTCTCTATTACAGCGATTCAGACGTTTTCATAAGTTTTGAAGGTGAAAACTTCAGGTCTACAGATGTCGGTTTATGGGAGTGGAAGACGTTTGCCTCCCCTGATAAATATACTTCCGAACTCACACTTCCACAGTTCCGGCAGTAGTAGAAGACATTAGAACCCATGACTTGACGTTTCAACGTTGTCTGACATACACTGCAAAACATAGAAACACTTGCATTTTTCATGCAGGGCCCTCATTCGTAAATCATGATAGAATCGAGCCTTGCAGTACCCACTTTTGTCCAGTACTTACAAACACTGCAGTACTCCATCTTTCCATCCGAGCTCACTTTCAGTCTAGCATGGCACTTTGGGCATATTTTTAGCCGTTTCGTAACTAATCCCCCTTGGATTTCCATTTTTAAGCTGCAAGATCAGGTGGTCAAAATTCCAGAGACTGAAAAGATATCCTGACAGTACACAAAAGGGCTGAAAGTATATCCGTCAGTATGGAAAAATTACTGATCCTAATCTTGAAGTTATATTTTAAAGTTGTTTTTGACCTTTAATTGACAATACATTAATTCCCCCGGACAGGACCTCGGATAAAAGGCATTTTAAGCTATGAGTGTATTGCTTAAAAATCATACCTGTCCCACCTCGCTGCAAAATACTACAACAAGCTACCAAATATTATTCCTGATAGGATATAAGTTTTAGCTCAAAATCAGTAGTTCCGATCAGACTAACTTCCGAATGATAAAAACATATTAACTTACTTTTTATCTATTTATTTTCAAAGTGGACTATTGGACTATATTGTTAATCAAATCAAAAATTCTTAAGCTATAACTGCTCTTTTATTTTTCAAAAGATAATATGAATAAGTGAAAAATATAAATCAAAACAGTTAAAAATAATCCACATAAACTGACTGAGAGATCATAGTTTTGACTATCTTGATACTATTCTGTGCCAGCTAATACCTTTATCATCAGATTTTCAGCGCATAAATGGGTGTGGAAACCGTTCAAAGCGAAATATATAAATAATATTATCGCTTTAGGAATGTTCGCGACGGGATGAGCAAAACGTGCACATCCGATTGTGTAAGCCGCTTTAACTCAGTTGGTAGAGTGTCTGGCTGTTAACCAGAATGTCGTAGGTTCGAGCCCTGCAAGCGGCGTAAAATCTTTGTACTTCTTATTTCTTGTACTATTCTTCCCAGAATAGACGAAACATATGCAAAAACTTTATCAATATCTCCATACTATTAGCTACTAATAGTATGATAAAATCAATAAGGGCCTGTAGCTCAGTCAGGTTAGAGCGCTCGGCTCATAACCGAGCGGTCACCGGTTCAAATCCGGTCAGGCCCATAAAAATTTGCATAGTTATAAAGCGTTATTGATTTTCTGCGTTTTCTTTTATAATATCTTTTTTCCTGTGAATTGCCCTGTCAATAAAATGTGCATGTAGTCACCATATTATTATAATTTTATATATACCACTCCAGAAGCTATAAACAATTTTATAGAGATTTCTAAGACATTTTTTTCAATTTAAAGCTCAGACTCAAGCAAATTACTTTCACACCGCTACCCGGACTAATATAAACGATTTTGAACAATTCTAAATCAAAAGGTATTACGATACCCAGTAATTTTGGATTAAAAACGAGATTATTATGTAAGGTGGCGCGCGGGTTGTTTTTTGAGGAAGTCTTTGGTTTTGATGAATTGCATATTCAATAAGAAGATTCAATTGAAAACCTGCGCTCATACATTTTTGAGACTTTTTTCGGATCTGTAGAACCACTAACTGAAAAAACATGAATCTCTAACTATTTTCACCTTTTTTACCTTTCAAATAATTCACGCAGACTACAATATCGAGACTTAGTGGATCTTTTCCTTGTAAGGACATAATATACTCAAGGTAACAGGACTTCGGTACTTCTAGTAGGTTCTTCCTCTGTATTCGGTTAAGGACTCTGTTAACTTTAAATGACTACTGTAATTATCTATCCATCTTGATTTACATTTAGAGATTAACAGAAAAAGCAATGAAAATAACACCTTATATATCATATCTTAACTGAATACAAATGGATAACTATTTATAGTAATTTTTTGTATGGTAAAGGTGTTACCAAAATAAGTAAATTTCATACTATACAAGTTTCATCGCAGGCCATTATCTACTGAATTAGTCCGTTGGAAAGGTTTCAAGTGATTCTACGACTGCTGAGCGTTACAAAAGGCGCGAGAGGTTCGCTTCTTGCAAAAGCACTGATAGGCATGCTAATAACAGGGACATATATTGTTCAAGCCTTTTTATTGGCGAAAGGCGTGAGTTATGCTTTTGCTGAGTTAAATTGGCGTCTCTTCATTCCGATAATTCTCGGAATTGCACTTATGGTCGTGCTGAGAGCTCATTTGTTATGGATAAGAGAAATATTTGGGAAATATGCGGCTGAGAGAGTTAAAGAGACCTTGAGAATTAACCTTTTTGAACATTTCTTTCATTTAGGTCCGGCATATATGGAGGACGGCCGCACAGGAAAGCTCCAGTCGATATTCATTGATGGCGTTGAAGCTTTGGAAGTGTTTCTAGTTGACTATATCCCTCAGGTGTTGGTCACTGCCATCGGTCTTATATGCATTCTTCCTTATATGGCAAGCCTGGACCCACTGGTGGGTGTGATTGTTTTCGTATCAATTCTTATATCAGTGCTCTGCCCGATGTTCTGGGACAAACTGATGAACAAAATCGGCCACGGTCATTGGGAATCCTACGGGAACCTCAATTCGCAGTTTGTGGACGCGATGCAAGGAATGACAACACTCAAAGCATTCAATGCGAGTGATGAAAAAGGCAACGAGCTCGAACGAGATGCCAACGAATTGTATAATCACACAATGAAAAAGCTCAATGTGTCGCTGATCAGCTCCGCATTTGTCGGCTTCGCTACTGCGATCGGAACGGCATTGTCAGTCGGAATTGGCGCTTTCCACTTAAGCATGGGTATGCTTGCGATGTCAAGCCTGACTGTTATTCTGTTTTTGTCAACCGAATGCTTCAGACCAATTAACGATTTAAATGCGTATTGGCACAAATCGTTTTTGGGATTTTCGGCTGCTGAGAAAATGTTTGAATTTCTTGACACAACAATAACCGTTCTGGATAAAGGCAACGACAGGCTTGTTATTCCTGAGGGAATAAGACCTTCTATTGATTTTAATGCAGTTACATTCTCCTATAATGACGGAACGAGACCGGCACTCAAAAATCTCAACCTGTCAATTCCGTCGGGAGCGAAAATCGCACTCGTCGGTCAGTCAGGTGCCGGTAAATCTACTGTTGTCAATTTACTGCTCAGGTTTTTCGACCCGCAGACGGGTAGTATCAAAATCAGCAAAAAAGAGATTGGTAAATATTCAATCCAGGATCTTCGCCGTCAAATAACCGCCGTGTTTCAGGACACCTATCTATTTTACGGAACTGTTGAGGATAATATTCGCGTCGCAAAACCGGAGGCCTCCTTTGATGAGATAGAAGCTTGCTGCCGTAATTCAAAAGCCCATGATTTTATATCCGCGCTGCCACAAGGATATCAAACGATCGTCGGAGAAAGAGGCGTCAGGCTGTCTGGAGGCGAACGGCAAAGAATTTCGATAGCAAGAGCGATGCTCAAGGATGCACCGATACTTGTGCTTGATGAAGCAACATCGAATGTGGATGCTTCGAATGAAAGTGCAATACAGGAAAGTCTTGATCGTCTTGCGAGAAATAAAACCACTTTGGTAATTGCTCATCGGCTTTCAACAATAATAGACGCTACTGAAATATATGTGATGGAGAATGAGCATATTTGTGAACACGGGACAGCGCAAGAGCTGATATCCAGGGATGGAGCTTTTATGGAACTCATGAAGGCTCAAAATGCTGGAGAAAAAATGGGGTGAAAATCAGATGAAAATATTTATTAAGCTTCTGCCGCATCTGAAACCCGTCATAAACTCCATAATTCTCGGAATCATCACCGGAATTATGAATCAAGGCGCTGCAATCGCGTGTTCGGCTTACGGTGCTTATTTGGTCAGCCTGGCGATATTAGGGGCGGCACCCCATGCAATTTTGATCGGGATTTGGGTGCTCATTGCCTTAGTTGTTCTGCGAGCTGTCATGAGTTACGCTGAAATGTGGTATGCCCATAAAGCTGCCTATGGGATATTGGCTCATTTACGAGTAAAGCTGTACAGGGCTATTGAAAAAATTGCACCAAGTTATTTAATGAATAAACGGACGGGCGACCTTTCATCAACCCTGATGTCTGATGTTGAAACCTTGGAATGGTTTTATGCCCATACATATGGAGCAGCTTTTATTGCCGTGATCGTCCCGGTCATTGTTCTTGCCGTTATTGCAGTCTTAATTCATCCCTATCTTGCGCTTGTATTGATTCCGTGGCTTTTCCTGACCATCACAGTCCCGTTCTGGTTTCAAAACCGAGCGGAAATAGATGGACGTAAAATACGCGAAGGGCTTGCCGAAGTCAATTCGGAAGTAGTTGACGGTATCCAGGGAATTCGGGAAATATTGTCCTTCGGTTATGAATCATGGTACTTGAAAAAGCTCAGAAACGCGAATAAGTGTCTGTCGGCAGTACAGCGTAAATATGGAAGCAGACAGGGAATTGAAACAGGACTTCTTAATTTCTTCATGTCCGCCGGATTGCTGAGTGTCACAATCATCTCGGTATACCTGATAAAGAACGGGATGATGGGTCGACAATGGTATGCCGTATCGATCATTCTATCCATATATGTTTTTACGCCAGTCGTCGCCATCGGTACGATGGCAA
Organism: Methanosarcina barkeri 3; assembly: GCF_000970305.1. Taxonomy (GTDB): domain Archaea; phylum Halobacteriota; class Methanosarcinia; order Methanosarcinales; family Methanosarcinaceae; genus Methanosarcina; species Methanosarcina barkeri_A. Next base: position 3,556,469 of record NZ_CP009517.1, on the reverse strand, counting down.
GAAGCTTTGGCATTATGCAGTCATCAACTGATCGTGTTTTTACCGTGCTCGAGATGCCGGAAACAGTAAAAGACATGGTAAAGGTAAGCAAACCGTTGCAGAACAAGCTCAGCGTTGAATTCGACCATGTCAGTTTTCGATATAAAGAAGAACTGCCGCTCGTGTTAAAGGATGTTTCTTTTCGTGTGAGTCCCGGAGAGACTGTGGCGCTTGTCGGTCATTCCGGATCTGGAAAGTCCACCTGTGCGAACCTGTTGCTTCGATTCTGGGATGTCACGGAAGGCTGCATACGCGTCGGCGGTCAGGATGTACGTGATCTAAAGCAGCAGGACTTAAGGGACATTGTATCCATTGTGCCGCAGGATGTCTATCTTTTCAACTGCTCTATCAAGGATAACCTTCTGTTGAGCAAGAAAAACGCTACAGACACGGAAATCTATGAAGCGGCGAGAAAAGCCAGAATACATGATTTTATCATAAGCCTTCCGAACGGTTACGAGACGGAAGTTGGTGAACGCGGTGTGCAGCTGTCCGGAGGTCAGAGACAACGTATCGCAATTGCGAGAGCCTTGCTGAAAAATGCGCCAATACTGCTGATGGATGAAGCGGTTTCAAACCTGGACACAAAAAACGAGGAAGAACTCAGAGAAGCTTTACAAGAACTCAGCAAGAACAGGATTACACTTGTTATCGCTCATAGACTTTCAACGATTATGGCTGCGGATAAAATAGTTGTGCTTGAAAACGGAACAGTTGCGCAAACCGGCAGGCATGAAGAGATGATTTTACGTGACAGCACGTACTCGAGGCTTATCCGCACCCAATATGCAAAAATGGTGTAGATAAATTTTCATTTATAATATAGCACAAACGGAGGAAAATAGAATGAGATTTAAGAAAATCGCAGCGTTTGTCCTCTTGGCAGTTATGTTTATCACTCTGATGGCAGGCTGCGTCAGCAAGACAAGTACCCAAGAAAACACGAATACATCCGGTGGCGTAGCGTCGGGTAAAAATACGCTTGTTATCGGCGCGCTTGCCGACTTTAAGCAAGGTTCAGGCAAAGAAGGCCAGTCAATGGTGTTTGATTTAATGACACAACGGTCTGAGAGCATGGGCGTCGAACCTGGTATTATTGAGTCGTGGACAACGAACGCGGATCTGACAGAGTACACACTTAAAGTTCGCCAGAATGTCAAATTCACCGACGGCACACCCTTAACTGCCGATATTGTTAAATATTCACTGCAGGCCTGGGCTCCGTATTGTGATGGCAGCTTTATGTATTCTCTGAAATCAATGGACGTTGTTAACGACACTACCCTGGACGTAAAATTTACCAAGAGCTATGGCAACTTTCCGACGGAGATGACCAGAATTTATGTCTCGCTTCCAGGTTCTCTTGATGATAAGGGCAACGTTGTTAAATGGGTGGGAACAGGACCATTCATTCTTGATGATTATCAGACTGATCAAAGCGCGGCATTTAAAACAAACAAAGATTACTGGAACAAGAACAAAATACCTTCAATTGACGGCGTCAAGTGGGTCGTTATTCCTGATGAAAACTCGAGAATCATGGCGCTTCAAAGCGGTCAGGTGGATGTCATCGGCGTTGCTGAGCATTATTGCGCACTTTCCTACGCAGCTATTGCAGAGCTGAAAAAGGATGATAAATATGTTGTTGACTTAAATCCTGATAGCGGCTTGATCGCAACATATGTTTATAACTATGCTGAAGGGCCCATGACGGATATAAACCTCAGAAAAGCCGTTACATATGCAATTGACCGCAAGACTCTTGTCGATACCGTAATGTCCGGTTTGGGAGCTGAAAGCGGCGATTTCATGAGAAGAAAATATGACTTTTCGCCGAGAAACGAAAAGGAATATACTTACGACTTGGACGCAGCAAAGGCTGCACTGACAGCGGGCGGATATGCGGATACAAACGGTGACGGCATTGTCGAAAAGAATGGACAGCCTGTTGTTTTAAGGTTCGTAGTTGAGAGCGATGAAACCGCAAGAGCGACCGCTGTATTTGTTCAAGACTGCCTGAAGAAGATTGGCATAGATACAAAACTTGAAGCACTGGATGATTCAGCCAGAGCAGAAAAAGAAAAAAATGGCAATTTTGATATTGCATACACACATCCGTGGCTTACAACACCTCAAAGATACATGTCCTGGAGAGGCGCGGTCAACACCTATGATGATTTTGGAATCGGTTTTGGCGTTAGCGGCAACTTCTCAACGTATTTAGACGAAGTCTTATCGAAGAGCTCAAAAGACGATCTGTGGAACACTTTTGACAAGGTGTGGGCAGAAGAGTACGCGTTTTATCCTGGAACCGGATTGTACACAACACCAAGGGTGTTTATCCACTCGAAGGATGTGACAGGGTTTATTTTTAACCCAAATGAATGTGTCATTGATTTGTCCGGCGTGAAGATTACGGGATCAAAGTAAACAGAAAGCATATTCAAGCCTTAAGGTTTACTTAAGGCCTGATATGCTTTAAGTCTCAAATTGCAGATCAGATATGAGAGTTCAGGCGATTATAAAAAAGCTCTGTACAACACTTGTCACAGCTTTGCTTGTCGCATTATTGTGTTTTAGCGTGATGTTCTACTCTCCGGGTAATCCTGCAGAGAAACTATTGCGATATAAAGACCCAACAGGAGGCTTGAACCCGAAAACAGTTGAGATGTATGCGGAAAAGCTGGGTACTAACGGAGATTTTTTTGAACAGTTTGGAGATTGGTTGGCCGGGATTCTGAAAGGCGATTTCGGGACATCATTTAAAACCGGATTACCAGTCCTGCATGAATTTACGACTAGAGCAGGATGTACCATATCGCTGATGTTACTTTCTACGCTTCTCGCGCTTGTCGTAGGATTATCCTTAGGCATTCTGTCAACTCTATATCATAATAAAATTCTAGATAAAATCATTCGTTTTTTTGTTGTGTTCAATATGTCCGTGCCGAGCTTCTGGCTGGCGCTCTTACTCCTATGGATTTTCTCAATTCAACTCCATTTACTGCCCTCATTCGGATTTAATGGATTTTCGAGCCTTATCCTGCCTGTAGCGGTTCTTGGGTTAAGCTATTCAAGTACAATTATCAGAATGACAAAATCATGCCTCATGGATAACCTTTCGAGCGCATACGTTGTTACTGCAAGAGCGAAAGGCTTAAGCGAGAGCTCTATTATGATCAGGCATGTCCTGATAAACATCGCACTTCCTATCATCACCTTATGTGGTACTAACATGACGAGCTTGCTGGGCGGAAGTGTCATTATCGAGAATATATACGGGCTGCCCGGCTTGGGAAACTACCTAATCATGGCAATAATGGTGAAGGATTTTCCGGTTATACTGGGGTTCGTTTTTATATTCGCTTTATTCATTATGCTAATAAACCTCTTGGTGGATCTTACATATACTCTGATCGATCCCAGAGTTAGGATGGCAATGAATGAAAAACAATAAACATATCATTATTGCCCTTACGGTATTAACCGCTATTTTGCTTCTATTTGTCATTGTCTCGCCGTATCTGTTCTCGACTAGTTATGATCTTGATATGAAAAATGCGCTCCAAGCACCAAGTTCTGCGCATTTGTTCGGTAGCGACAATCTTGGCCGTGATTTGTTTGGACGTTCGTTTATCGGTTTGAGGCTTTCTCTGGCGCTAGCGGTCGCCATTCAGATCATTTGCTTATTTGTGGGTGCGATTTTCGGTTCAATTTCTGGTTACTACGGCGGCGTTATCGATAAGGTATATATCATGATTCAAGATGTTGTGATGTCATTTCCAAGCTTAATTGCGTCGTTATGCTTGATCGCCATGCTTGGGCCGGGAATACATACCCTTATTATCGCGTTATCGTGTACAGGTTGGGTGACATATGCCCGCCTGATCCGCAGCGAGGTTGTCAGCCTTAAGGAACTGGACTATATACAGGGTGCACTAGCTATTGGTGCATCAAGCAGTTATGTGCTTTTCAGGCATATCTTTCCGAATGTTCTGCGGCCGCTCATTCCTCTTTTTACTCTTATGATCGGGCATACTGTCCTGGCAATATCAGGGCTTGGTTTTTTGGGTTTTGGCGTACAGCCACCGACCGCGGAAATTGGTCTGATGATCAAGGACGGATTAACCTATATAACACGTGCCCCCTGGATGATCCTGGCCCCAGGATTGCTGCTTTGCTTATACGTATGGCTTTTCAATGCACTCGGAGACGAGCTGCAGGAATGGCTGAATCCCAAGAAAGATTATCTCAACATTTAGGGAAGTATAAGTATGGAAAAACTGCTTGAAATTAAGAATTTATGTACACATTTTGACAGTAGAAACGGGTGCGTTAATGCTGTATGTAATGTCAATATGGATATACATCGCAGGCAAATTGTTGGGCTGATCGGTGAGACCGGCTGCGGTAAATCGGTTCTGGGACAGTCAGTCCTGAAACTTCTCCCGAAGAACGCCTGTATTACTGGTAAGATATTATTCGAAGGTAAAGATATCCTTAAAATGTCTGTTAAGGAACTTAGAGCTGTCAGAGGTCATAGGATCGCATTTATTTGCCAGAACCCGGCTGAAGCGCTTAACCCCCTGATGAAAAACGGAACGCAGATCATGGAATCAGTTAGAATAAATCAGGCATTATCAAAAAAAGAATGTCGCAAAACGTCGATAGACTTACTCAGTATACTCGGTTTTTCAGAACCAAAAGCCATTATGCACAAATATCCCAATGAGCTAAGTGGTGGTATGAAACAGCGAGTCCTTGCAGCAATGGGGATGAGCGGTTATCCCTCTTTATTGATCGCTGACGAACCGACGAAGGGCTTGGATGCTATTAAGCGTAGGCAGGTTATTGCGACGATCAGGAAGTTCACTGAAACAACAGGCTGCGCTGTGTTAATCATCACACATGATCTGAAATTCGCGTCGGTTATCTGTGATACAATCGCTGTGATGTATGCCGGTGAAATTGTTGAAACGGGAGATGTGGAGACACTGTTTAATGACCCAAAACATCCATATTTAATGGCTTTAATAAAGTCGCAGCCATGTAAAGGACTAAATGTTCTAAATGGTACAGTATGCAGTTTAATTGATTTACCTTCTAATTGTAGATTTTTTGACCGCTGTTCATATGCAGCTGGTATCTGCAAAGATCAGCATCCCGACCTTCTTACTCTAAATGAAGCACATAGAGTGAGGTGCCTAAAATATGTTTGAAGTCCGAAATCTTTCAAAGGTTTACAATTCCGGCGTCATACATAAAGCATCTTTGAAGGCTGTTGACGATGTGACGTTTTCTGTTGACAGAGGCGAAACGGTTGGAATAATCGGTGAAAGCGGCTGTGGTAAGACGAGCCTTGCCAAGATGATTCTCAAACTGTTGAAAAACAGTTCGGGGAGTATGTACCTTAACGGTGAAGATGTTTCAAGTATCAGGGGAGAGAAACTGAAGAGCTACAGACGAAAGGTTCAAATCATTTTTCAGAACCCGGAATCGTCGATTAATCCCCACATGAAAATATACGATTGTATCGCCGAAGTGCTCCGAATTAACAAATTAGCATCCAGGAAAAGTGAAGATGAAAAAGCACTGATTAACCATTTGATTAGCATGGTGGGGCTACAGCAGGAACATTTGAACCGATACCCATGGGAGCTTAGCGGCGGTCAGATACAGAGAGTAGTGTTGACCAGGGTATTAGCTTTAAAGCCCGAATTGTTAGTTGCTGATGAACCTACATCCATGCTTGATGTATCCGTTCAAGCTCAAGTTTTAACTCTATTAAGGTCAATGCAAAGAGAACATGGCTTTGCAATGTTATTTATTTCGCATGACCTGGATGTAGTCCGGGTTATGTGTGATCGGGTCATAGTAATGTTTATGGGGAAAATAATAGAATCCGGAACTGTTGATCAGGTGTTCGGTCATCCTTGCCATAATTACACAAAATCATTACTCGAAGAATATGAATGCCTTAGATAAAAAGATGAAAGGTGAATGAAACATAACTATACTTCACTGATAACTATACTTCACTGATAACTATACTTCACTGATAACTATACTTCATGATTAAAACCGAGCAAATTCCAATAAAGCATTATCTTTCTTCAGAAGAATTGCTTAAAAGAATTCAGTCATTAGAGAAAGATACAAGAGTTCTTCAACGCCTTGATTGCTCCACAAAAGAAGTCAAAGAGCTTATTTTCAATGAATTCAGTGTTGAATATATTACTAAGCATCTTAGTAATCTCAAAAAGTTTGGCACGAGACACTCCAAATCATATACGCATGATTATGAGAGTATACGTCATCCGCGTTTGAGTCATCACTTTGTAATGAAGTATAGGCCTATATACTTTTGCGAAATAATTCGGTCAGACCCATAAACTTTATATCCAAAGAAACTCTTGTATAAGAAGGTTCGAGGGCAAGTTATAACAGCTCTCCTATCCGAAAGCCGCTTTAACTCAGTTGGTAGAGTGTCTGGCTGTTAACCAGAATGTCGTAGGTTCGAGCCCTGCAAGCGGCGTAAACTTTTGTGTCTTTAATTTCTTCAATAATTCTATCTTTTGGTTACTTTTTCCTTTAAGTGTGAAATTTTTAAATTTAGTTTACCTGAGCCTGTTCTCGGTTTTACTTAGCCTATTCCCTTTTGTCTATATCATCTGAACTTCCTTTAGATTCTGTTTTTTCTAAACTTCCTTTAGATTCTGTTTTTTCTAAACTTACCTTAGAGTTTGTTTTCTTTAAACTTAATTTAGAGTTTGTTTTCTCTAAATTTGCTTTAAATTTGTTTTTCTAAATTCGCTTTAGAGTTAATCTTATCTAGCTTGCCTATTAATTAAACTTTTAAATTTCCTGAGTAATATTTTTTGTCTAATTTCTTTTTATAAACTACTGGCGAATCAGAAGTTCCAGGAGAATGTTAACAAATTTAATTCCTGAATATACCTATCAGTACTGGGCGGAAAAATTATAAATTTCCGGAAAGGGATAAGGTAGTAAGAGGAATTATAGATAATAAATAAATACACTTTAACAGTATTACTACCATCCAACTAATTACGATTCAATAAAACTGAGGTTTATACACATGATTTCGATTAATAAAGAGGATGTAATCGTACCTCTGGATGTCCCAAAAGCAATGCGTGAAACGTACGTGAACAATTATATGGAGATGACCCGAGGAACCGGCAAGTTAATGCTTTTTGCAGGCGACCAGAAGGTAGAGCATCTCAATGATGATTTTTACGGAGAAGGAGTACCTGAAGACGATGCTGATCCAGAACACCTTTTCAGGATAGCTTCTCAGGCAAAAATCGGAATTTTTGCAACCCAGCTCGGGCTTATTGCTCGCTATGGCATGGACTACAGGGACGTACCGTATCTTGTGAAGGTAAACTCCAAAACCAATCTTGTTGAGACAACGCAGGCTGATCCTTTTAGCAACCTCTGGTATGACGTTGACCAGGTCGTTGAGTTTAAGGAAAACAGTGGGCTCAATATCCTTGGCGTAGGATATACAATTTATCTAGGCAGCGAATTCGAAGCTGAAATGCTTGTTCAGGCTGCTCAGGTAATTTACGATGCTCACCAGCATGGTATGCTGTCCGTACTCTGGATTTACCCACGCGGTGAAGCTGTAAAAGACGAGAAGGACCCACATTTGATTGCAGGAGCAACAGGAGTGGGGGCCTGCCTTGGTACGGACTTTGTAAAGGTCAATTACCCGAAAAAAGAAGGGGAAAAGTCTGCCGAGATCTTTAAGGAAGCCATCAGAGCCGCAGGGCGTACAAGAGTAGTTTGCGCAGGCGGTACAAGCGACGAAGCTGAAACCTTCCTGAAAAAACTCTATGACCAGATTCATATTTCCGGAGCGCAGGGAAATGCAACCGGAAGAAACATTCACCAGAAGCCTCTTGATGAGGCTGTCCGCATGTGCAATGCTGTATATGCAATAACGGTTGAAGATGCAAGCGTCGAGGATGCCCTTAAGATCTATAAGGGTAAATAATAAAGTCTCCGGAAAAGCCTGCAGAAATCCAGTACTAAATATAAAGGCAGCCTTCATAAAGGTTGAACACAAAAGGCCGTGAAAATATGCAAATTCCGGACCATAAAACAAAGATTGTCTGCACTATAGGCCCTGCTTCCTCTTCCGAGGAAGTTATCAGGGAACTTGTGCTTGCTGGCATGAATGTTGCAAGGATCAATTTTTCCCACGGGAGCTTCGAAAGCCATAGCGAAGTAATTCGGAGAGTTCGTAAAGTTGCGGAGGAGCTTGACAGAACAGTTGCAATTCTCGCTGACCTTCCAGGCCCGAAGATCCGTATAGGCAAACTGGAAAAAGAACCTCTCTTACTCCATAAAGGAAATCCCGTAACCCTTACTGTTGAAGAGATTCTCGGAAACGAGACACGCATTTCCGTAAGCTACAAGCAGCTTCCGGAAAGTGTGGTTCCAGGGAGCCTTATTTACTTAAGTGATGGTTTTATCCAGCTTCGCTGCCTGGAAATCTCGGGAAAAGATGTGCTTTGTGAAGTTCTCATCGGAGGGCAGCTCTATTCTCATAAAGGGTTAAACCTACCAGGGGCAAAGATCTTAGTTGATCCTATAACTGGAAAGGATCTTAAAATTCTTGAGTTTGCCCTGAACGAGGGAGTTGATACTTTCAGCATTTCTTTCATAGAAAGTGTGGAAGATATTCGTAAGGTCCGGAATTTTGTTGCAGCTAGAGGAAAGTCCGTATATATTGTTGCTAAAATTGAGCGCAGGCAGGCTGTAGAGAATATTCAGGAAATTCTAAGAGAAACCGATGCTCTCATGGTTGCCAGAGGAGACCTGGGGGTAGAAATTCCTATCCAGGAAGTTCCTTCAGTCCAGAAGGAACTTATCCAAAGTGCAAAACTTCTTGGAATTCCGGTAATTACAGCCACTCAAATGCTGGCTTCAATGACTGATAATATAAGACCTACCCGTGCAGAGGCAACTGATGTTGCTAACGCAATACTCGATGGCACGGATGCAGTCATGCTTTCGGAAGAGACTGCAGTTGGCAATTATCCTGTGGAAGCTGTTGAAATGATGGCAAAGATTGCAAAAACTACAGAAGAATGGCGTTCCAGGACAAAATGGGGACTTGACACTATTATCAAGGGCATAGCTGCAAAAGAAATGTCAATTGACGAGGTAATACCTCTTCAAGTGCATGAAGCTCTGCAAAAATTGCCGGTTGCAGCCGTACTGACCCCAACTCGAAGCGGAGCAACTCCTCGCAGGATTTCGCGCTTCAAGCCTGAAACCTGGATCCTTGCTTTTACCCGTGTCCCGAGAACTTGCAGCTTCCTCTCTTTATCCTATGGCGTTTATCCCGTTGTTGTAAATGAAAATATTGAAAGCTGGGAAAAAGAGACTACTGAGAAAGCCAAAGAAATGGGATTTATAAAAAGTGGAGACATTGTTGTTCTCACTCAGGGACCTTCTTCAGGAAAACCCGGAGGCACAAACATGCTCAAAATCCTCACTCTTGAGTGAAAAAGCGGCATATCGATTCGCGGTAAACAACTCCAGTTTAAACCAGATTACCGATCTAAAATCCTGTATTCGGTTTTATGAGAAGAATCTCAGGAAAACTTCTTACCTCCACAAATCTCAAACCAGTATGTTTAAGTCGATACGTTTAGATATCAGATGTATAATTTCTACTGTCAGAATGTTTAAGCCAATATATTTAGATATCAAGTGCATGATCTCTACTGTCAGAAAAATTAACTTTACGTTATGAGGTTTCATTGATGAAACAAAAGGACCCAGCAAAGAAAAACCAGAAGTATCTGGCTGTTTTTTTAGCATTAACAATGCTTCTGTCAGTCGGTGCGCTCCTCTTTTCAGGTAATAACTCAAACAAAGATAAGAGTGATAATGTTTCTTCTCCCGGAAATGTAGAAGGAAATGATACGATCGCTTTTTCTCAAATTCCTGGCAGGCAGGTCCACCATGAATTCAACTCCATTGCCGATGGACTAAATCTGTCCCCTCAAGGGGTAGTAAGTGCCTCATATGTAGACCTGCAGAAAACGAAAGGGACTCCATTTGAACAGGTCTTTGGGAACGAAACAATGATGTACTCTCTATATGGGGCAGACGTAACCAAACGTTATGGGGCACGTTATGCTGACGGTAACGGGTTCGAACTCCACCAGATTCCGGAGCAGAAAATTTTAATGCCCTGGGGAGCAGTCGAGTATAATAACTATAGTCTCCTTGCAAGGACAAACAATACTTATGACATTTGGAATGTAGTCGGTAGCCCTGTAATCCTTGGCTCTCGACAGAGCGTACAGGATGTAATTGACATACTGGAAGGAAATGCAACTGCTTCAACTGAATACAATAATCTCGTGAACCAGGCGAGTCCTGAAGGAAGCCTCTACCAGGAATTGGCCATGAAAACAGACAACTCCACTATTCCGGCTGATCAGTTATACACGGATCTCAGGAAACTGGATGACGGCAGTTACAGGCAGACTTCACTTTACCTCAATCCTGAGTCCAACTTCACTCAAAAGATCAATGCTATGCAGGCAAACTCCACCGAACGCGGAGTAACCTACAATGTAACTACCTCAGGAAACATCACCAAAGTGATGATTACTTCCGACTTTGGAAGCTTACTTAATGAAACGCAGATGCTTTCACAGTAAGCTTCTAAATTTTTTTCTTTTTTAAACAGCTTAACCTATTTAAACTTATTAATAGTCTGCATTCTAAATATTATTTCCAAAGTTTTAACCGTTTCTGTTTTAATCTAACATTCTTATCTCAGTTTGACATCCTTGTCTCAATTTGACATCTTTATCTCAGTTTGACATCCTTATCTCAGTTTGACATCCTTATCTCAGTTTGACATCCTTATCTCAGTTTGACATCCTTATCTCAGTTTGACATTCCTATATTTTGATTTGATATTCTTATGTATATCATACTATTTTTGTTCCCGGTTTTGATTTCCTTTCCTTTCCTTTCCTTTCCTTTCCTTTCCTTTTTTTTCCTTTCCTTTCTTTTCCCCTCCTTTTTGTTACTCCTGCTAAAAGAAGAATCATCTATTTCTATATCCTGAACCAATCTTCTAAATGGGAGTGATACTATTGGGATTTCTTGACAGCTTATTCAAAAAGAAAATTGAGGGTAAAACTGCAGAGGAGTGGTATAGGCTTGCGACCAGTGAAACCGATCCAGAGAAAAAGATTGAGTATTTCGATAAGGTTCTTAAGCTGAAACCTGATTTTGCAGGAGTATGGAACCTCAGAGGGCTTGAATTTGTAATTCTCAGACGGTATGAAGAAGCCATTGCCTCTTTTGACAAAGCCCTTGAGATCAGGCCTGTCTACCCGGAAGCAAAGTACAATAAAGAAGACGCAGAAACCGAACTGAGAAAGATGGGGGTATCCAAAACAAAAGCCGAAGATCAGAGAGAAAAATCCATTGTAGAAGAAGCAGAAACGTAAAGTAAGAGACTCAAACTTTAATTATTCTTTTCCCTAACTTGCCATTTACTAAAATAAACCTAATTTTTACGTTTTTCTCCCTAAATATTAATATTTTTCCTTTATTTCCTTAAAGGGTATTAACTTCTATTTTTTGTGCACCTATGATTCTTTTCCTACTTTATGCACCTGCTTTCTTTTCCTTTCTTCTGTGCACCTATAATTCTTTTCCTACTTTGTTTCTTTTCCTTTCTTTTGTGCACTATCTTATTTAGCATGAAAATGCTGCCATCAGCGTGCATTTTTCATTTAGTTGTGTATGTTATTCAAGGAATATCACGTTTGTTTTCTCTGGTTTTTCTTATAGCTTATTTTTTTCTCAGTATTTCCATCCAAGTTACTTCTTTCCCCGGTTCAACGCCTGGAGTCCAAGTTTTACGGGTCCGGGGAGTTTTCCGCATTGCATAACTTTCATCTGTTCAGAAGAAATAAGTTTGAAAGCTGCATTCATTAGAGTATCAGACCTCATAATCCCATCCATGAGCTGTCTTGCCTGCACCGAGGTCTCAAGCGCCTGTCCGAATTGAGCCCGCCAGCGGTGGTCGTATTCTTCAAGCTTGCATTTTCCGGCTGCAAATTCGGCTGCAGTTTCTCCTGCTACTTTTCCGGCAATCATTGCAGGAGGAATTCCACCTCCGTTTGTAGCAAAAACCTGGCCTGCTGCATCCCCTACAATCAGCGTGTTTTCAGTTGCAGTTTTTTCCGGAGCGCCATTTACAGGGATAATGCCTGCAATAACGTTCATGATTATGCAGTTCTTCAGTTTTGGTCCTGCAAGCGGGTGATCCAGCATAAAACGGTGCAGGTATTCCTTTGCAGAGATCCCTTTCTCAGCCATACCGCTTCGAATTCCGATTCCTACATTTGCCCGGTCCTGGCCTTCGGGAAAAATCCATGCATAGCCGCCAGGCACAAAATCCTTTCCAAAATACATTTCCAGGCAAGAAGGATCAATATCCACATTCCTGACCTGGTATTCGAGAGCAACCGAGGTTTCCTTTAATTCGGGCTTAAGGGCAAGACCTTTTGATTTTGCTACAAAAGAATTGGGACCGTCAGCTCCGATAATCGCTTTTGCTTTAATTGTATGTTTCCCAAAGGCTCCTGATGTTTCAACATTTGTTCCCTCAATTTTCGTTACGTGGGTTTTGACCATCAGTTCAGCTCCTGCTCTTGCTGCCTGCTCGGCAAGGAACTGGTCATACCTGCGTCGGTCAAGGACTGTTCCCCTGACAGCGAACTCTTTTATATTGCAGTTTGGAGTGATAATACGCTGAGTATCAGTCCTCTGCAGCACACAAGATTCAGGGTAGTTTTTCAGTGTATCCGGAAGCCTGGCCTCATGGAGCAGGGCCTGGACTTCCAAAGCATCGGGAAGGAAGCCAGCACACTGAATAGGACTTCCTATCTCTTTTTTTTTATCAAGAAGAAGCACCGAGGCGCCATTCTCTGCGGCGTACATGGCGGCTGTAGAACCTGCAGGACCTGCACCAACAACGAGTACATCATAAGAAGCTTCGGGAATCATGAAATGGTCTTCCTGTTATTAGTTTCAGCTCTCAATTTACAGGAAATTGTTTATTAATCCTTTCCTAAAGCTCGCAAACAAAGGCAATTATTAATACCGTATCTTTCAATGAAGAGAAAGTTATATATACTATTACATAGTACAACGGTTACCGGCTTCCTATGCCGGGGAAATACTTAAGGAGCAAGGAAAAGATGAGACAGATAGCAATTTACGGAAAAGGTGGAATTGGAAAATCCACGACCACGCAAAATCTTACTGCGGCCCTTTCTACCATGGGCAATAAAATTTTACTTGTAGGATGTGACCCGAAAGCAGATTCCACCAGAATGCTACTTGGTGGTCTGAACCAGAAGACTGTACTTGATACTCTGAGAAGTGAAGGGGATGAAGGAGTTGATCTTGAGACTGTCTTGCAGCCGGGTTTTGGCGGTATAAAGTGTGTGGAATCTGGAGGGCCTGAACCAGGTGTAGGATGTGCAGGCCGAGGAATTATTACTTCAATCGGATTGCTCGAAAATCTTGGAGCATATACCGAGGATCTTGATTATGTATTCTACGACGTACTTGGTGACGTCGTATGTGGCGGATTTGCAATGCCTATCCGAGAAGGAAAAGCCAAAGAAATTTATATAGTTGCAAGCGGAGAACTGATGGCTATCTATGCTGCAAATAACATCTGTAAAGGACTTGCTAAGTTTGCCAAGGGTGGAGCCCGTCTGGGGGGTATTATCTGTAACAGCAGGAAGGTTGACGGAGAACGTGAACTCCTTGAAGCTTTCGCAAAGAAACTTGGAAGTCAGTTAATCCATTTCGTGCCCAGGGACAATATTGTCCAGAGAGCAGAAATCAACAGGAAGACTGTAATCGACTTCGACCCCGAATCCGACCAGGCAAAAGAATACCTGACTCTTGCCGAAAATGTCCAGAATAACAACAAACTTGTTGTTCCGACTCCACTTCCTATGGAAGAGTTGGAAGCAATGATGGTTGAGTTCGGAATTGTTGAGCTCTGATGGTTGAGTTCGGTATTATAGAGCTATAATTGTTGAGTGAAAAGGAGTTAAAATTATGCAGATGATACGTGCAATCATCAGACCGGGTATGGAAAATAAAGTTATCGAGAGTCTCGAAAAAGTGGGTTGTATTTCCCTTACAAAAATGGAAGTTTTCGGAAGGGGAAAGCAGAAAGGGATCCATATAGCAGACATCAACTACGATGAACTGCAGAAGACCATGCTCATTCTTGTGGTAGAAGACGAACATAAGGACAAGGCTATAAAGATCATAATGGAGTCTGCCAGGACCGGAAAATTCGGAGACGGTAGAATCTTCGTAAACCCTGTGGAAGAAGCCTATACCATAAGAACTGGAAAACCAGGACTCTAAAGCCGGATTTTCGGAGGAAAATCCAATGAAAGAGATTACTGCAATTATCAGGATGAATAAAGTCCAGAAAACTAAGGATGTCCTGCTTGAATGCGGCTTTCCTTCGTTTACTGTAAGAAGGGTTATGGGTCGCGGGAAACAAAGAGGGCTCTGCTTTGAATTTAATCCACCTCTGCCAGACCCGGAAAAGGAAGCTGAGACCTGCATTCGCTTTATTCCAAAACGTATGTTCACAATCGTTGTGGATGATGAAAATGTAAACGAAGTGGTCCAGAAAATAATAGAAGTTAATCAGACCGGGAATGTAGGAGACGGAAAGATTTTCGTGTCAAATATTACTGAAGCAATCCGCATCCGGACCGGAGAAAGCGGAGAAGCGACCGTGAATAAGGAGCTGATGTAATGGGAGCAGAAATAGATTCCGGAACTGAAGACAAACAAGAACTTGTTGATAATATGTTAAAAGTGCTCCCCGAAAAGGCTGCAAGGAATAGAAGAAAACACATAGTTGTTAGAGACTGTTCCGCTGAACAACATATAGAAGCTGATGACAAAGTAATTCCAGGTATCCTTACAAACCGTGGATGCGCTTTTGCGGGCTCAAAAGGTGTGGTTTTCGGGCCGATCAAAGACATGGTACATCTTGTTCACGGCCCTATAGGCTGTGCATATTTTACCTGGGGAACCAGGCGAAACCTGGCAAAAGCAGAAGAAGGTGAAGATAACTTCCTTAACTATTCCTTCTGTACGGACATGAAGGAAACTGATATTGTCTTTGGTGGAGAGAAGAAATTAAAGAAAGCCATTGATGAAGTTGTAAAGATTTTTAACCCCAAAGCAATTAGCATCTCTGCGACATGCCCTGTAGGGCTTATTGGAGATGATATAGAGTCCGTTGCCAAGCAGGCTGAAAAAGAGTATGGGATTAAAGTCATCCCCTCACGCTGTGAAGGATACAGAGGAGTTAGCCAATCAGCCGGGCACCACATTGCAAGTAATGCCCTTATGGAAAACCTGATCGGAACCGAGGAACTTGAAAATCCGACACCCTTTGATATTAACGTATTTGGAGAATACAACATAGGAGGAGATTTCTGGGAAATCAAACCAATCCTCGAAAAAATAGGATACAGGATTGTCTCAACTTTCACCGGAGATGGCTCATTCCATAAAATTGCGCAGGCTCACAGGGCAAAACTCAGTATCCTTCTGTGCCATCGTTCTATCAACTACACGAACCGTATGATGGAAGAAAAATACGGACTTCCCTGGCTGAAGGTCAATTATATAGGCACTAAGGGCACTGAAAAATCTCTCCAGAAAATGGCAGAGTTCTTTGACGATCCGGAACTTACAAGGAAAACTGAAGAAATCATTGCCGAAGAAAAAGCAAAGTATAAGGATGAAATCGAGAGGTACAGGAAGAAACTCCAGGGGAAAACTGCCTTTATCTATGCCGGTGGTTCCAGAAGCCATCATTACATAAATCTGTTTGAGGAACTTGGCATGAAAGTAGTTGTTGCAGGTTACCAGTTTGCCCACAGAGACGACTACGAAGGCAGACAGATTATCCCTCAGATAAAAGAAAAAGCTCTTGGCTCAATTCTTGAAGATGTGCATTACGAGAGAGATGAAAATATTAAACCTGCGGTCAGTCCGGAAAGAATTGAAGAGCTGAAAAAGAAAATCGGGCTTATGGAATACGAAGGTCTTTTCCCTGAAGCTAGAGATGGCACCATTGTTATCGATGATCTTAACCATCACGAGACTGAAATCCTTGTAAAGACCCTTAAACCCGATGTCTTTTGCTCTGGGATCAAGGACAAGTACTGGGCTCAGAAGCTTGGAGTTCCGTCAAGGCAGATCCATTCGTACGATTACAGCGGAAGGTATACAGGTTTTTCCGGAGTTTTGAACTTTGCAAAGGACATTGATATGGCTTTGCACAGCCCAACCTGGAGGTTCATACGTCCGCCCTGGAAAGCTGCAGAAGTGGACTGAGAGACAAAAAAGTAAAAGGTGATAAAAATGCTTGACTATACTCCATGTGAAGAAGTAACCAGAGAAGCAGTAACCATTAACCCTGCAAAAATCTGTCAGCCAATAGGCGCAGTCTATGCAGCTCTTGGTGTACACAACTGCATGCCGCACAGTCACGGGTCCCAGGGATGCCTCTCTTACCTGCGTATGTGTTTAAGCAGGCACTACCGGGAAGCTGCCCTGGCAACTACCAGCAGTTTTTCCGAAGGAACTGCAGTCTTTGGAGGAGCTGCAAACCTTAAGGAAGCTCTCGTAAACCTGACTGAAATATACAAACCCGAAGTAATTGCTATTCACACTACCTGCGTAGCCGAAACAATAGGTGACGACGTAGGGGTTATCTTAGAAGATGTAAAGGATCAAGAACTCATAGACCCTTCTATTAAGATCTGTGCAGCTTCTACCCCCAGTTACGTGGGCACCCATATTACCGGCTATGATAATATGGTAAAGTCCTTTGTAACCACTTTTGCCAAAAAGAGCAAGCCAAACGGGAAATTAAACCTCATCCCAGGTTTTGTGGAGCCTGGGGACATACGGGAAATGAAACGCATACTCTCAATAATGGGAATTTCCAGCATTGTGTTTCCAGATACGACAGATGTCTTTGATGCTCCCCTTACCGGAGATCCCGGGATGTATCCGAAAGGTGGGACTCCGATAGGAGACATAGAGGATTCCGCAAACTCAGTTGGGACAATTGCTCTCTGCAGGATGGCAGGAGGCTCGGCTGCAAAAATCCTTGAAAGCCGCTACAAAGTCCCTGCAAAAATAGGGCCCGTTCCTATTGGAATACGGAACACCGATCGTTTCATAATGAATGCGGCAAAACTTGCTAATGTGGCCATTCCTCCCGAACTTGAAGATGAGAGGGGTAGGCTTGTGGATATGATGACTGATGCTCATCCGCACTACCACGGAAAAAGGGTAGCTGTTTACGGAGATCCGGATATCCTTACAGGTCTTACCAGTCTTATAATGGAAATGGGTATGGAGCCTGCTGTAGTACTTACAGGAACTCAGAATTCGGAATTTGAAAAAGAGGTTGAAGAACTCATAGGTCCTGAGTACCCTGAGGCTGATGTAATTTCCGGAGGAGACCTGTTTACCCTTCATCAGATAATTAAGAGAAAGCCTGTGGATCTTCTTATCGGCAATACCTATGGGAAATTCATATCAAGGGCAGAGGATGTTCCCCTTGTCAGGGTAGGCTTCCCGATTATGGACAGAGCAAACCTGCACTACTTCCCTATTATGGGATACGCAGGGGCTGCGAGACTGGTAGAGCGTATAGGAAATACCCTGCTTGACAGGAAAGATAGGGATGCTCCGGATTGGCTGCTTGAAACCATCGAGTAAATCCTTTTTAAAAAATTTACGGAATAACTGGTAAACTGCCGCTGCAAACCTGAAAACAATAGCAGAGGGGAGTGAAGGAAATGAAAGAGAAAATTGGAATAGTGGATACTCTAGAAGAAAGGAAGCCATATATTACCAGAAAACAGGAAAAAGAGCAGGAAATTCCTCTTGCCTGCGATAATAACTCTCTTGCAGGAGCTATCAGCCAGCGAGCCTGTGTTTATTCGGGGGCCAGGGTTGTCTTAAATCCTGTAACCGATGCCATCCACCTCGTCCACGGTCCAATTGGCTGTGCAGGCTATACCTGGGACATAAGAGGTGCAAAATCCAGTGGGATTGAAACAAATCGTACCAGTTTCAGTACGGATATGAAAGAACTCGATGTGGTCTTTGGAGGAGAGAAGAAACTCTCAAGCGCAATCGACGAACTGGTTGGACTCTACCATCCTCCTGTTGTTTTTGTATATTCCACGTGCATTGTCGGAATTATAGGTGACGACCTTGAGTCCGTATGCAAAACTGCAAGCCAGAAGCACAACATTCCTGTAATCCCTGTAAAATCCGAAGGTTTCAAAGGCAACAAGTCCGATGGATACAAGGCTGCCTGTGATGCTTTAAAAAAGCTGATTAAAAAACCTCCGGAAGATCCAACTGCGAAAAAAGCACCCAGGTCCTCTGAAACCATAAAGCCGAAGATTAACATTTTAGGGGATTTCAATGTGGCCGGAGATGTCTGGCTTATAAAGCCTCTCTTTGAAAAGATGGGAATTGAGGTCATAGTCTCAATGACAGGTGACTCAACCGCAGAAGCCATATCCAGAGCAGCAGAAGCTGACCTTAACCTCGTCCAGTGCAGTGGGTCCATGACCTATCTTGCAAAATGGATGCAAATGGAATATGGAATTCCCTACTTAAATGCGAGTTTCTTCGGAATTGAAGATATTTCCCTGGCCCTACGGAAAACTGCGGATTACTTTGGCTCCGAGAAGATGAAACAGCAGGCAGAACAAATCCTGGAAACCGAAATAAACCGTATAATGCCTGAGATCTCCAGGGTTCGAGAAAGGGTCAAAGGAAAGAGGGCTGCTATTTACATGGGAGGACCTGCAAAAGCTCTCACGCTTATCAAAGGCTTTGCTGAACTTGGCATGGAAGTCGTTATTATCGGGACCCAGACCGGGAAAAAAGAAGATTACGAGCAGATCAGTTATTCGGTAAGGGATGGAACGGTTATTGTTGATGATGCAAATCCCCTTGAACTTGCCGAACTGCTTGTGAAACAGAAAGCAGACCTGATGGTTGCAGGCGTAAAGGAGAGATTCATTGCATACAAGCTTGGCATTGCTTTCTGTGACTTCAACCACGACAGGGTGGTGGAGTTCGAAGGTTTTGATGGCTTTGTAAACTTTGTGCAGGAGGTGGATGCTTCCATTAGCAGCCCTGTCTGGAAAGCTGTCAGGCAGCGGACCCTGATACCCGAAGCAGTGGAATCGGAGAATAAATCAGGTAAGATCGAAAAAGCGGCAGTAGCAGCAGGATCAGAGAAGAAATCAGGCAGAATGGAAAAAGCGACAGTAAAAGAAATGATTTCCGAAGAAAATCATGCAACTGAATGTAAAGGTATACTCCTGAAACCTAAATTTTTGCACCAGAAATCCGAAACTGCAGTTGAAAGTCAGGTGTGAGGAGGCATTGAGATGACGAAAAGAAACTATGCAACTGTGAACCCCTGTGTTATGTGCCAGCCTATGGGAAGTGCCCTTGCATTTAAGGGAATCGAGAATACTATGGTTCTTTACCACGGTTCTCAGGGCTGCAGCACCTATATGCGTCTGCATCTTGCCCACCACTTCAGGGAACCTGTGGATATTGCATCAAGCTCGCTCAGTGAAAAAGGAGCAGTATACGGAGGCAGGGAAAACCTGAAAAAAGGACTGAGAAATGTAATTAACAGGTACAACCCGAAAGTAATCGGAGTTGCTACGACCTGCCTTGCCGAAACAATTGGGGACGATGTGCCTGCAATAATCCGTGAGTTCAAAGAAGAGGAAGGAATCGGAGATGACCTTGAGAAAGATATTATAATTGTTCCGGTTTCCACTCCCAGCTATGGGGAAAGCCATGTAAGCGGATATATAAAGGCCCTGGATGCAATTGTCAGGACATTTGCGGAAAAAACTGGAGACGAGAGCGCTGAAAAAGTCCCGAATGAAAAACTTAACGTCATCCCTGTTGAGAGCCTCTCTCCTGCTGATGTACGTGAACTCAAAGAGGTCTTTGAGCTTATGGCCGGAGATTATATTTTCCTGCCTGATATTTCCGAAACCTTTGATGCTCCGCTGAGGGAAGATCTGCCGAAAATTGCGCAGGGTGGTACCCCACTTTTCGAAATTGCCGACATGCCAAACAGTCAGGCAAGCCTGGGCCTGGGTACAGTTAGTAAGAACTTAGCAGTTAACTATCTTGAAGAATCACACGATGTGCCCGGGTATAGCGTTCCAATCCCAATTGGGCTTTCAAATACTGACAGTTTCTTCACTGAGCTGGTCAAAATTCTAGGCTGTCCGATTCCTGTAAAATACCTGCAAGAAAGAGGCAGGCTCCTTGATGCTATGGTTGATGTGCACAAGTACCTGTACGGGGTAAAAGCTGCGATTTATGGAGACCCTGATTTTGTATTCAGCCTCACAACTTTCATGCTGGAACTCGGGATGAACCCGGTTTTGGTAGCTACAGGAAGTAAAAGCAGGGATTTTGAAGCAAAAGTCAGGCAAATAGTTGAAAAAATAAACCCTGAATTTGAACCTGTGGTTTTGAACGGAATTGATTTTGACACTCTTAACGATGCAGTCAGCCAATGTAATCCTGAAATCCTGATAGGAAATTCCAACGGGAGATACATTGCAAAAGCCCGGAACATCCCTCTTGTAAGGGTCGGCTTGCCAATACATGACAGAGTCGGTGCACAGCGCATTCTTACTGTAGGATATAGGGGAGCTATGGAATTCCTGGACAGAATCACTAATGCAATTCTGGAAGCTACCGATACTTTCACCGCACCGGTACAGGCAGAACCGACAGTACATGCCGGAAAGGGAAAAGAAGAGTGTGTGGAAGGAATACGATGAGTAGAAAAACCGGTGATTCTATATTCATAGGCCAAAATTTCTTCGTCCCTCTTCAAAATTTCTTTACCAATCTCAATGAAGTTTTATCACAGGAAGTACAGAAAACACGGAATAGAGGAAGCAGGGACACAATTCTTCCATGCTTTCCGTGTCTTTCGTGCTTATAAAGTAAAAGCAAATACTTAAGTTAAGGACTATAATTATTGTAGTGGTTCTCTGCTTTGGTTTCTTTTCTCGCAGTTTTTTCTGAAGCGTGAACGACTACTACGCTAAACACTTAATGGCTTTTCATCTTTTTTCTAGGTTAAATCAATAACCTTCGGATAAGGCCAGATTTTCAAGTTTGCTATAATCTTTTGAAAGTGTTTTCATTACTGAGGTCTTAAGATATCAAATAAACCTATCCAAAAACATTATCTAATCCACTATGAACAGCAACACTAAAACTGCCATTTTGATATTATGACGGTTTTTGGATAGACTCAATATTAAATTTAATTGCAGAAAATTTTTCATCTGCAAGTTCGGTGTTTTTGGAAAAAAGAAGATCTAAATCTCCTTCATTTTAGTAGCTAGATACAGCCCGTAAACTTCAACAAAAAGATAAATCTAAATTTTTTAGATTCTAGATGTTAAAAAAATTTTATTCAGGTGCATGCACAATATAGTAAGTCTCCGTCCTTTGAAATTTTTAATTGATTACACCGGTATATAGTCAGAGTTGGATAATTTATAGATTAATAAGTCTATATTTTTTAGTTATTAACTTAAATAAGACTTTTATACACTAAGATTGAATAATGCTATCTTTTATACTTATCTTTGAATATGAGTTAAGACATATACTCAAATAAATAATTTATGACCAAATTACTAAATAATCAAAATGTTAATAAGTAACTCAAACTTGAAATTTGTTTAAGAATCATACAGTTAGAGAAATTGGCCGGAAAAGTTATAAGGAGTTAAGTAAGGGAAGTTTATGGAGTTTGAAAGTACCTTCCAAGTCATCCAAACTCCATAAGATAAGCCCCGAGAGGCAGTTATCATGTTTATCTGTGCGAATATTTAAGCTTGCCTGATTCTGCCTCCTGGGGTAGTAAGGAGGATAAATATGAAGTGTAATAAAAGTGGAACAGGCATATTTTTGTTAGTAATGCTACTGGCTAGTATTGCGTTGATACCAGCTGCAAGTGCACAAGAAAATGCGACTAAAAAGGATCTTTCCTTTGGTCCAGAAACTCTTGATAAATTGAAAAATGATCCTAATTTTATTGCAGCTTATGGGAGTATACCTTCATTTGGATCTTCGGAAGAGAGAGAAAAATGGCTTGATAAGCTTGATAAAATATATAGTGAAAGTAATTCGGAAATGTCGGAGTATATGTATCCAAATGGACCTGTTACAAATTATGGTTATACCTTTGATGGCGTTCTCAAAGTAGCTGTTAATAAAACGGTTGAAGAACCTTTCATGGGCGAAATATACCATATATTTGACTCAAAAGCGAGCTCTATAGGGATTAAAGAAGTTCCTTTGGTGTTTATGCGTGAAGATCTTGTTGTGCCAGTAGACGAAGTGACTCCAGCTGTTAAACAGACTAATTTGTCTACATCTAAAGAAGAGAATAATGAGAAACCCAATAATTCAAGCAGTAATAATTCTGAATCTGATAATGATAGTAACCCAAGTGAAAATGACTCGAGCAAAAATAACTCTACTCCAGGTTTCGGATTATTAGGGAACTTGACCTGCCTTTATGGGGGATGGAAACTCAAGAAAAAGTAATGTGAGACTTGAAGAACCTGAAGTATTAGTATTAATGATCTATTGTCTCTCAAAATGATCTATTGTCTCTCAAGTCTGATGTACAAACTTAAGAAACACGATATATCGAAACACTGCACATCATGAGGGATTTAAATTCTTCAATTTTTATGTGCTGGTATAAACAAAATTCAGGAGAGAGTCGCTGATGTTGTTGCTTTTTAATGAATCCATAAGTTGGGGTTTAAAATGGAAGAAATAACATGTGATAAAATAAATCGAGAGCATACTCTCATAAGAGTTTTGGGAATAACTTCACTTACGATTTTAATATTAGCTGGTGTAGCAGGTGCATCGCCATTTGCATATGTTTCTAACCATCACAGCAATAATATTTCTGTAATTGACATAACCACAAATAAGGTTACAGCCACAGTAGATGTAGGAGACCATCCTACTGGAGTTGCAGTCAGTCCAGATGGGAATAAGGCATATGTGGTGAATGCAGGTAGCAACACTGTTTCTATAATTGACACTGCCAAAAATAAGGTTATAGACACAGTGAAAGTAGGAACCTATCCTCAAAGAATTGCAGTCAGCCCGGATGGGAAAAAAGCATATGTGACAAGTTTCAGCAACAACACTGTTTCTGTAATTGACACGGCAACAACTAATGTTACAGCCACAGTAGATGTAGGAAACTTTCCTCGCGGAGTTGCAGTCAGCCCGGATGGGAAAAAGGCGTATGTGACGAATTCTGGCGGTGACTCAACTAACTTTACAGGTACAGTCTCTGTAATTGACACAGCCACAAACGCTGTTGCAGCCACAATACATACAGGAAACAACTCACTTGAAGTTGCATTCAGTCCGGACGGAACAAAGGCATATGTGATGAACTCCAATATTTACTATGACCCCCCAGCTACTGTTTCGATAATTAACACAGCCACAAATAAGGTTACAGCCACAGTGAATGTAGGAGACACTCCTCACGGAGTTGCAGTCAGCCCAGATGGGAAAAAGGTATATGTAACCGTGATGCAGTTTCCTGATCCCGATTCACGTACAGGTGCTGTTAATATAATAGATACAGTCACAAACAAGGTTACAGCCACTGTACCTGTAGGAAAGGCACCTTGTGGAATCGAAGTCACTCCAGATGGAACAAAGATATATGTGGTAAATTATGCAAGCCACACTGTCTCTGTAATTGACACAGCTACAAACAATGTTACAGATACAGTGAACGTAGGAAAATATCCTATTGAAGTTGCCTTTGGGGGTTTTAATGATTCTAATATGACTGGTCAAAGCACAAAAGTAATTTCCAATGCAACTGAAAGTTCAGGAGTTGAAAAAACTAACTTATCATCATCTGAAGAAAAAAAAGCTGTCGAATTTAATAATTCAAAAAATAATTCTGAATCTGATAATAGCAGCAGTCCAGGTGAAAATGAATCGAGCAAAAATAACTCTACTCCAGATTTTAGTTTATTGGGAGGCTTGATCTGTCTTTATGGAGGGTGGAAGTTTAGCAAGAAGTGATACAGGGCTTGGATTGCCAGACAGCTGAAAGGCATAATGTCTTTTTGTGTGTTTGTTTTCAGCCTCTTGAGGAAAAAAGAAGGGCTAATCCCTGTCAACTTCAGCAAAACAATAAATTTAAGGTTTTTATCTCAAAGTAAAACAATTTTACTCAGGTGCGTACACAATAACTGTAAGTTCCCGTCCTTCATTAACAATCATCCAAACAACTTTAACACGACTACTACACAGTCATAACGGCTAAAGTTTTGCTTGAGACAGCACAATATAATGCAGGTCTAACAGAAATACATAAAGAGTTAAAAGCAGATATTGGAAATTGAAACATGTGTTCTATCCCACTTATGAGCTGAAAAACAGTTTTCATTCTATTTTTTAAGCACCTTTGATATTAAGCAGTTACACTACTAGATCGAATATCAGCTGTAGACAGGCTGTCTGGAGACAGGTTTAGTAACGCAAACAAGTCCCTATATATGAATTATAGTGAAGAACACATTTCATCCAGCTACTTAAAAATACAAGGTGGGATAAGCTTGAGAAAAAGAAATCTTCTACTCATTCCCATATTTTTGATTCTTCTAGTCATGGGTCTATTTGTCCACGGCATTTACATGAATGAGGTAGATTGGAGAAACGATGGTCAAAGATATCAATGTCTTTATTCCGTCAAAGTGACTGGCCTTTCTGGAAGAGAAGTACAGGGGATGACCGTAATAATGGTTCCTATCCCTGCATCTAAGGAAGGCAGGTTTTTTACTCCTCCTGCACAAAAAGATCCTTATTTTACCCAGAAGTTAATTCATAAAACCTTTAATTGGTCTGAGCAATACCACAAAGGCCCTTATTTCAGAAACATGACTGAAATTTTTGACAATAAAGAGATAGATTCAGGGAACTGGATAACTTTCATTGCAGAAACCGAGAAAGGCCACATGCTCGGATTCAAAACAAACAAAACCCGACTCAAAGATATTGATTATATTACTAGCTTTGTTGCAGATAATTTCGATGTTTTTGATCCCATAAATAATGGAAGCCCGATGATATTCCCTGTTGAAAATGTTTCTAATGTTTCTTCGGTGCCTTATGGAAAATACACTAAATATGCCTCTTATCCTACATATGATACCTATGTCTATTTAAGTGACAATCTAAAAGAAGAAGAAAACATACTTTTCTTTGTCTATTTGAACGCAAATAACGACCCAACAGAGTGGCCTAGAGAATACTTTGGTTGGTATAACAATCTTCTAGCAGCAAAAGTTAATGACACTGGCTATGTAAAAGTCAAGGCTATTCTGGGGCAGAAGCTAGGTGAAAACGACAGTCTTGATGTATTGGGTAGTCAGTATGCTTTTGATTATTATGAAAATAAAACGTCTCACGTTATAAACGAAACTACAACTACACAAATGCATGAGATTGCTTTAGGCACATAACGACTTACTGTTACTGTTTTTCAGTTCACGTATGTAAACCCTACTTAGAATAGATTTCATAATAATACATATTAAAATTATGTAATATTACCCCTATTTGTTTTTGTGAATATTCTACATCGTGTTTTTCCTTTATTAATTCCAAAAATTTCTCTAGTAGTTCAATAATCCGTCTCATTCAGTAATTTCTTAATTCTATCATTTGTTCATCGGTAAGTTTAGATTTTCTTCCTCCACAAAATTGTGGCATTAAAGAGGTGTAACCGCCTTTGTTCCAATCTTCCTGCCAATGATATCCTGTTTTCTTAGTAACTCGAGTTTTAATAGCAGCTTTTTTAATAGAATCTCCTAAATATCTGAATTTGACAAAATAACGTTTTTTAAGCACTCTAGAGTTTTTTTCATGAGTAATCAAGGAGTTAAGTTCATTAAGAGTTACCTTTCGATCAATGACAATTTGTTCCTTTCCCACTATAAAAGGATACAGGACCTAATACATGTAGTAGTCTACGTTAAGAACTATAATTACTGGATATTAACACTTAGTATTACGTCATTCGTAGTCCTTTCCTTAATTCCAAAGACGTATACCTGAATTTTCCAGACGTCAATGATCTTAGATCAGAATCTTAATCTATCTGATTTTATATATTTACATAAGTTTATAGGGCACTTCCCTTCTGAAAGCCAACGTTAACTGAATTTCGGAAATTTTTGGTTTATATATTTGTAATATGCATTTATTATGCATTTATGGTAATTATTGCCCTTTATTCAATTGTATACTCATTATTTTTAAAACAACTCTCAGAGGCTGTTTTAAAATTCAAATCATTCCTGCAGCTGAATAATGGGCAATGTTAAATTCAGACCATGAATTTTTCTGAAATTCAGGTATGCATTGACTTTAAGGTATCTATTTGATTTACGTACTCGATGTGTTAAATCAAACACATTAAGCATCATGGTTTGAATTTGCACTTTGGACATTTAGCGGTTTAATGCTATTGTTTTTAGTTCAAGTATGCAAGTCTTATCCCGGTTATAAAACCAAATTTGATTTTAAGGCATGATCTAAGTTAAACAGTTTTAGGAGAAAACTCTAATGAAAAACTTGAAAACTCTTATGACAATATTTATTCTAACTCTTTTTTTTCTTGCATTAAGTAGCTCTGCAGCTTTGGCAGCAAATATAGTGATTGACAAAGAAGCTGGCCCAGTTGAACCGGGTTATTTTCATACACCTGATTATGAAAACGATTCAGCTTGCATTCAGGCAGCGTTGAATTACTCAAAAAGCGGAGATACGATAACTATCTACGGAGAGGACTATTATCTCCCGGAAGAAATATATCAAACAAATAAAAGTCTGAATATAATAGGCGAAGGAAAAGTAACCCTTCACATCCAGACTCCGGATAGAGGAATGGCTCAAGAAGTGAATAGAGAGATTTTCTTCAATGGATCAATTGCTGCAAATACAACTCTGTCTGCTAATGCTAAAAAAGGTTCATCTAAAATTGTATTAACCGATGCTTCCCAGGTTCGCAAGAATGACCTGGTTAAGATCTGGAAAAACGTTCAGTGGTGTCCTCTGGACTATCCTGATCAAATGACAGGTGAAATGTATGCTGTTAAAGCTGTAAATGGAAATGTTGTCACTTTAAATCAACCACTTCTTAGAGATTACAAATTGTCCGAGACTGTACAGGTTGAAGTATACAGGCCTATTCAAATACATATAAAAAATATAAGAATAGAGGATACGGGCAGTTCAACGATTCATCACGGACTTGTTCTGCAGTATTGTAAGGATAGCTCGGTCACAAATTCCTGGCTCAATAACAGTGGATTTGGTGATCTTTGTTTATATTCCTGTTTTAATGTGAGTGTCAATAACAATGAAATTTATAATTCACTACACGCTAACTGCGGATATGGTATAAATGTGGCTAGCGGTTCGGCTTTTATAAATATATCCAATAATCACATAGAGAACTGCAGGCATGCTATTACAGGCAATTCAGATGAACGCAAATCTTTAGATCGAGATGTTTTTATTTCCAATAACACTCTGATAGGGGCTGAGGTTACTGGTGCTAATGTAGTTGATGCTCATGCCGTTGTTATTAATTTTGTAGTAACTGGAAATAAGATCTACCCGCAACTTCTAAAGCATTATGCGTTTGCAGATGGAACACAACAGTCTACTTTTTCTGATAATAAAATCTATGGCGGATATGGAGGGATATTTAAACGCGGCAGCTTAAAAGATGGAGTGCACGTTTACGAAAATAACACATTTAATGGTATGACAGGTGACATGTATAAGGGAGGAAATGGAATCGATAGTAAGCTTATAATTAGAAATAATATTCAAAATAAAGGAACTTACGGGATTGATTTTCCAAATAAAGGAAGTTTTAGGAGTATAATAATTAGTAATAACACTTTTAAAAATCTTTCCTATCAAGGAGTGAATCAGAAGTTCCTGATAGATGGAGTAAACTCGGATATTTCCAAAAACACTTTTGAAAATCTGGGACTGGAAGGAATTTATATAGATGGAAATTCTTTCAAAAATGGTGCTGTAAATATACAAAATAATACTTTAATAAACGTAGATACATCCAGGACCTCTTCCGGAATTTTCGTAAAAAATATTAAGAACGTTGTAATTAGCGGAAACAAGCTATTCAAAACCCCTACTGCTGCCTTCTCTGCATCCCCTATTTCAGGAAATGCTCCACTCAAGGTCAGTTTTACGGATAAGAGTACAGGCACACCAACTTCATGGAAATGGAGCTTTGGAGATGGAAATACTTCAACAGTTAAAAATCCTGTACACGCATATAGTAAAGCAGGAAAGTATACTGTGAGCTTAACAGTAAAGAATGCAGTGGGCAGTAATACTGCAACAAAATCCAATTACGTAAACGTTGTAACTGTGACAAAACCTGTTGCTGCTTTTTCTGCATCCCCTACTTCAGGAAAAGTACCATTAACAGTAAAGTTTACTGATAAGAGTGCAAATAGTCCCACTTCCTGGAAATGGAGTTTCGGAGATGGAACGTATTCAACAGCCCATAATCCAACGCACAAGTATACTAAAGCAGGAAAATACACTATCAGCTTAACAGTAAAGAATGCAGTGGGCAGTAGTACAGCAACAAAATCCAGTTATATAAGTGTTGTAACTGTAACAAAACCTGTTGCTGCTTTTTCTGCATCGCCGACCACTGGAAAACATCCTTTGAATGTGAAGTTCACTGATAAAAGCACAGGATCACCTACTTCCTGGTACTGGAATTTTGGTGACAAAAGCACTTCAACAGCTCATAATCCAACGCATAAGTATACTAAAGCAGGAAAATACACTGTGAGCTTAACAGTAAAGAATACTGCTGGTAGCAACACGGTAAAAAAGACAAGTTATATCACAGTTAAGTAAGCCAGTACTTAAATTGGAAAAAGTAAAAGATCAAGCTTGGGAGTGTGGGATTTATTATTAAAAAATTGAAAATAAAATTACAAAACTTCCACCATTTCCTCTTTTCCTTTTTTGTTTCTGTAACTCAGGAACTTAATGTCTAACCTGCTATTTTCCTGGATTAAGCTTTGAATATTAACTGCCTGTTTATGCATTTTCTCATTTTCTATTCAAAAAGGAAAATTTTTAATTCTGGAATCTCAGGGGATATATGCTCAATCAAATCTAGAGATTTAACGGGTTTTACACTTCAGCCTATAAATCCAGAATGCAGATAAATTCTCCAGACAACCGAAGGCTCGGGTATTAGATACAAAAGATTCCATTAACTAGACTCTATTAACCAGATTCCATTAACTAGACTCTATTAACCAGATTCCATTAACTAGACTCTATTAACCAGATTCCATTAACTAGACTCTATTAACCAGATTCCATTAACTAGACTCTATTAACCAGATTCCATTAACTAGACTCTATTAACCAGATTCCATTAGCTGTTTTGATCAGGTCTCCCTTTCATTACTTTCTTCTGTTTTTTGTGCTTCAGATAGCTTTACTGGTTAATCCAGCTATTGTCTGCCTTCATCACGTAACTGAGTTTTTGTTTGACGATAAGTTCTCAGCAAGGTCTGCATTTTGTTCTCTTTTTATAGGATTTATTCTCATTCTGTGAGTTTTGTTTTTTGTGAGATTTATTCTCTTTTTACAGCTTTCAGGATTGCTGCCCCTTCCTGGCTCTCAACCTCTACTGCGAAGCCGACATCTTCAAAAAGCCCTTGCCATCCAGCTTCCGAGAGTTGAGGGCCGTGGTGATGGTGATCTGCAAGTGGTTCAACTGCTGCCAACATGCCTCCGTTTTTAAGCACTCTCTTGATCTCGAACAGGGCGAATTTGATGTCTTCAAGGTGGTGAAGCATTAAAAAGCAGGTAGCTACATCCACCGAACCGGCTTCAAAAGGAAGGGAATAGGCGCTTCCGGTTCTGAATTTTACATTCGGCACGCCAAGGACATCGGCATTCATCTGCGACTGGCCTGTAAGAGAATCATGAAGATCGATTCCGTAAACTTTCGAATCAGGGTTGTTTTTTGCAAGCTCTATGGTAAGGCTTCCAAAGCCGCTGCCGATATCAAGAATTGTTTCTCCTTTTATGTCAGGAAGCACGGAAGGAATCACTTTCGTCCGTACACGTGCCATGCGGTCTTTAGGAAATGTTGCCATCTTTGCTTTTTCTGCATCTATTGTCATAAAAGGAAGGATAGCATAGATTTTTGATCCATTAACTGCCATGAGCCCTTTTACGTAAACGCTGTCAGTTTCAGTTACGATATGCTCAACAACTGAAACTCCGACATCTCTGCAAAAACGCATGTTCCATTCCTCTCTTTTCTCGGAAAAACGGATATTTAGGGGATTATGAACTACAATATAATGAGAATATTCAGGTTTGAAATAATCTGATACGGATTCAGGTTCATTCAGGCAAATTTCACTGATACTTTCCCTGAATAGGGAAATAATTTGCAGGGCAATCTCATCAGCCTCGTTTTTTACACTTCCAATTTCTCTGAACATACCTCTAAATTTGCTTT
Organism: Methanosarcina barkeri 3; assembly: GCF_000970305.1. Lineage (GTDB taxonomy): Archaea > Halobacteriota > Methanosarcinia > Methanosarcinales > Methanosarcinaceae > Methanosarcina > Methanosarcina barkeri_A. Next base: position 3,525,589 of record NZ_CP009517.1, on the reverse strand, counting down.
CACTGAATAAAAGCTCTCTGACAGAAATATTTGAAAACAGGGAAGTAAACTAACACCAGATACTCAGGACTTCTATTTTTAATGTACGGTAACAACGTCGATAGCAGATAAACCAACATTGGGCTCCCTAGTTGAAGAAAAACTCGTTTATTTTAACTTTTTTTGAAAGAACTATTTAAATATCCAGTACTTCAATAGGCAACTTTAAATACAATGATATCGGATACAAGATACCTATTGGTGGTCGTGATGAAGTACATAATCGCAATGATAAGGCCGGAAAGACTCGATGCAGTCAAAAGAGAACTTCAGAAACTTGAGGTTAATAGACTAACCGTATCATCGGTCGCCGGTTATGGTGCACAAAAAGGGCATCTGGAGATTTACAGGGCAACTGAACATGAGGCAAATCTTCTTGAAAAAGTCAAGATCGAAATTGCTGTGGAAGATCATTTCCTGCAATCGGTTATTGAAGCAATAAACACCGGAGCAAAAGGAAATGACGGTTACATCGGAAGTGGCAAGATATTTGTGCTTCCTTTAGAGGATGTAATAAGGATTCGCACTAACGAAACTGGACCTAACGCTCTATGAATAGATAAATAGCGCTTTATGAGGAGATAAATATGGCTATCGAAGGAGCAGACACGGTATGGGTATTAATCTCAGCCGCACTTGTATTACTAATGCTTCCTGGGCTTGCGTTATTCTATGGCGGATTGGTCCAGCGTAAAAATGTTCTTAGCAGTATGATGCATTCATTTGTTGCAATGGGTGTCATGGCTCTGGAATGGGTATTGATAGGTTACTCGCTTGCATTTGCAGATGGCAACTGGTTTGTTGGTGGCCTTGGGCATGCATTCCTGAGAGGAATTGATGCATACTCAGTAACTGGCACAATTCCGACTTATGCATTCATTGCATTTCAGGGAATGTTTGCAATAATTACACCTGCTCTGATTTCAGGTGCAATTGTAGGACGTGTTAAGTTTAAATCTTATATTGCGTTCATTGCCCTCTGGGGACTCATTGTATACGCACCTGTCTGCCACTGGGTCTGGGGTGGTGGATTCCTTACCGGAGAAGCTCTAGACTTTGCAGGTGGTACAGTTGTTCATATAACTTCAGGTGTCTCTTCGCTTGCAATTCTGACCTACATCGGCAAGAGACGTGGTTTTGGAGTAGACCCGTTAAAACCACACAATGTTACTCTGACGCTCCTTGGAGGTGGCCTTCTCTGGTTCGGATGGTTTGGGTTCAACGCAGGTTCAGCTCTTGCTGCAAATGAGATCGCAGCACTTGCATTTATTACGACGCTTATAGCTCCAGCAGCTGCAGGTTTTGTCTGGATGGCACTTGAATGGCGTCACTTTGGATATCCGACTGCCCTGGGATTTGCAACGGGTGTTCTAGCAGGACTTGTTGCAATAACTCCATGTGCGGGTTTTGTTACGCCAATGGCAGCAATTCCTATAGGCATGATCACAAGTTTTGTGTGCTACAAAGCTGTAGGACTCAAAGAAAGGTTCGGATATGATGATTCGCTGGATGCCTTTGGAGTACATGGAGTAGGAGGAATAGTAGGTGCACTTCTGGTAGGTGTATTTGCAAGCGTAGGAGGAACTGGTCTCCTGCTTGGAAACACCAGCCAGATGTTAATCCAGCTTCAAGGCGTTGTTATCACGATTGTTTATGCAGCTGTTGGTACTCTCCTTATCGGATTCATACTCAACAGGACTATAGGGCTTAAAGTCACCGAAAGCGAAGAAAACATCGGACTTGACAAAACGCAGCATGGTGAAATTGCATATAACGTTTAAGTACAGATTTGATTACGGATTTGATTACGGATTTGATTATGGATTTGATTACGGATTTGAGTACAGGTAAGAGTTTACCTGTACTTTTCTAATTTTCGATTTTCATTGAATTTTCCTTTTAAGAAACTCCATCTTAACAGTATCTATCCCGGAAATCTCTTAAAACATATTTCGTATAACACGGAGGGGTAGAAATGGTTATGTATGATAACATAGGAAAAAGGTAAGACGTTTGAGATTTCCTAGTTATCGTATAAATATAGATGGGATGATAAGATGTTAAATACCGGTTCTACAGGCTTTATGCTGCTTGCGACAAGTCTTGTGATGCTAATGACCCCTGGTCTGGCATTCTTTTACGGAGGACTTTCCTGTAAGCGGAATATTTTAGGAATTATGATGCAAAGCTTTGTCTCGATGGGATTGACAACTATTTTATGGTTTTTCATAGGTTATTCCCTGTGCTTTAGCGGGGGAGAAGGTGCAATTATCGGAAACCTGGACAAAATGTTTTTGCATGGAATTGCTCCAACCACAATATTCAAAGATATGGGGTTCCCGGAAATTGTATTCGTAGCTTACCAGATGATGTTTGCAATTATAACTCCGGCTCTGATTACGGGAGCATTTGCAAACCGGGTTACTTTTAAGGCTTATTTTATTTTCCTTGTTCTCTGGCAGCTTTTTGTTTACTATCCTTTTGTCCATATGGTCTGGGGAGGCGGTCTGCTTGCACAAATGGGAGTTCTTGATTTTGCAGGCGGAATCGTTGTCCATGCTACAGCCGGCTTTGCAGCTCTTGCTTCTGTTTTTTATGTAGGCTCAAGAAAGTACAACAAAATAACAAAGCCAAACAATATTCCGTTAATGGCTATAGGTACTGCTCTTCTGTGGTTTGGATGGTACGGCTTTAACGCTGGAAGCGAACTCAATGTAGATGGAATTACCTCACTTGCATTCCTGAATAGCGACATTGCAGCCTCTTTTGCAGCAATCACCTGGATGACAATAGAATGGTATAAGGAAAGAAAACCAAAGTTCGTAGGGCTTATGACAGGTGCAGTTGCAGGCCTTGCAACCATTACTCCGGCAGCAGGTCTTGTTTCTTTACCTGTGGCTGCATTAATGGGAATCCTCGGATCAGTTGTCTGTTATTTTGCCGTACATCTTAAAAACAAGATGGAATGGGATGATGCTCTTGATGTATGGGGTGTACATGGAATTGGTGGCGTTACCGGAACAATTCTACTTGGAATCTTTGCCTCGACGGCTATAAACCCGGCAGGAGCAGATGGCCTGCTTAACGGCGGCACAGCATTCTTTATTAAAGAAGTTGTGGTTGTTGCCGCTACTTCAGTCTATGCATTTGTGTTTACCTACATTATGCTGATGTTAATAAACTTGGTAACTCCGGTCAGGGTTACGGATGAAGATCAGCTTATAGGCCTGGATATCTCTATGCATGGAGAATGTGCCTACGATACTATTCACTGAGGTAAACATTTTTATTTAGTTAACCTAAAAAATTGGTTATTAGTTAATTTGAAAAGTTGGTTATCAGTTAACCTAAAAAGTTAGAGAGATTCTCTGACTTTTTTATCTTTTTATTTCACCTACATAGATTGTATTTTTTCGCAGGAAGCTACACTCAAGAATTTCAAGTAGGGTCAACAAACAAAAAAATTCTGAAGAGAGAACGTATTTTTATCCGGGTACTTAGGGAGAGATTTGTTTTGAAAATTGATGTTTCCAATGTATTTTTAGAATCTTTTTTTCTTAGAATAGTTTTTTCTTAAAGCAGTTGCTTTAGAATAGTTGTTTTCTTACCATTGTGAAAGCCAGGATAGTCGAGAAAACTAACGATATTATGAAAATAATTACAAATGCATGAGGATTATTCTCGAAGGGGACGTCAACGTTCATCCCAAAGAAACTGGCAACCATTGTTGGGACTGATAAGACGATTGTAGCTGAAGTAAGGAATTTCATAACAATATTTAAGTTATTGGAAATAACCGAAGCATATGCGTCCATCGTTCCGGTCAGGATATTGCTATAGATATTTGCCATTTCAATTGCTTGCTTGTTTTCGACAATAACATCCTCAAGGAGATCCGTGTCTTCAGGATACATTTTGACAGGAGTAGACCTAAGAATTTTCTCAAGGACTATTTCATTGCTTTTTAAAGATGTAGAGAAATATACCAGGCTTTTTTCCAGTCCGAGAAGCTGAATTAATTCCTCGTTCTTCAGAGACTTATGTAATTTGGATTCAATTTTATCGCTTGCTTTATCAATGCGCCTGAGATACTGAAGATATAACTTTGAGTTTTTATACAGGATCTGTAAAAGAAACCGTGTTTTTTTGAATGTATAAAAGGATTTTATTCTCCTTTCAATAAAGCTACTAATAACATAATTCTCCTGAAGGGAAACGGTAACGATATTTCTGTCGGTAATTATAATCCCAAGGGGAATTGTATAATAAATTCCTCCATCCTGCAAGTTCGTGTTCGGTACGGGTATATCTATTAATACGACAGTACAGCCTTCATCTACTTCAATTCTGGAACGTTCTTCTTCATCGAGTGCAGCTTTGAGGTGTTCAACTGGAATATTCAGACTTTCTGATATAGAGAGAATTTCCTGCTCTATCGGATTTGTAAGATTAATCCATGTACCGTCTTCAACCTGATCAAGAGTTACCAGTCCGGAATCTGTTGATTTGAATATTTGAAGCATGGATATTTCTCTCCCTATATAGTATAGAAGTTATATTTACTCAAAATGAGAATAGAATTATACAGGGCTTCAAGCAGAACGCTTATCTATAAATATATTTTCATAACAAATATTTCTGCCAGGTTTAATTATTTGTTAAACTTTTTTCTCTTTGTTTTTCCCTATTTTTTTCCTAAAACTCCTTTTCTTTTTCTGTAACTTTCTATAATTTCTCTCCTTCCCTGTTTATCCTCTATTTGTTCTTAATACTGACCTGTCAACGAGGGATGTAGAACATTATCAGCACACCTGCAAGTGCGATCAATGCACCTATTATTTCATATTTGTCTGGGTTTTTCTTGTCCATCAGAACTCCCCAGATCAGGGATAAAACAATAAAGATTCCTCCATAAGCAGTATAAACCCTACCAAAATGTGCCGGCTGAAAAGTTGGAAATATCCCAAACTGCTAACGTCAGTCCTCCGAGAAGCCCGAGCACTGCTCCTTTATTTTCCCTTAATCATAACCAAACAAGATAGCCTCTTCTTATTTCAAAAAGGGCAGTCAGAAAAAACAGAACAAGAGATACTGCAGAGTCAATCATTTATTATCATCCCCTCTTAGCTAGCAGTAAATGATTGATACTCCAATAAGAATAACCAGGGAGCCTGTAAGATCATGGGTATCGGAGGAATTTTGTCAAAAATTCAGCTTATAAGAGGACATAACAACAAAAATACCACCATGAGTTGCATATATTCTATGGAAGTAAAAGCGCTGAAAAGTGGGTACGATTCCATATAAAAATAAGATGATTGCCCCTGAAAATGCAAAAATCAGTCCTCTGTCTTCACGTAGCCACAACCATATAAGGTATCCACCTATCTCGAAAATACCTGCAAGGATAAACAGGAAAATAGTATACGTAAAGAACCTTTTCCTGGAAATGCATTCGGGTTTTATTTCAACCATGTTCTTCAAAGATTGCCAGATATATATGAATAAATTGATTTTGACTTTCTTTGAGTTTAATTTAAATGCTGACCCGGTTGAAACTTAATTCAAATTATTTTGAAATAGGAAATTTTATATAGGTTATTTCAAATATATTTGAAATAGAAAATGTCATTTGAAATAGAAAATGTCATTTGAAATAGAGAATGTTATTTGAAATAGGGAATGTCATTTGAAATAGAGAATGTTATTTGAAATAGAGAATGTTGAGGTGAATACGATGAAAATCGAAATACTTGGTACAGGATGTTCAAAGTGCAACAAAACAAAAGAAATTGTTGAGAAAGCTGTAAAGGAAACAGGTGTAGATGCTGAAATCATCAAGGTAGAAGATTTCGATAAAATTCTGGGATATGGGGTCATGGTCACTCCTGCTCTTGTAGTTGACGGAGACGTTAAAGCCGCAGGTAAAGTTCCAAGTGTCGATGAGATCAAAAAGTGGATTAAAAAATAAATTTATTAAAATGATTGAAGTATTAGCCCAGAACTGGAAAGTAAAATTATAGTTAACTTAAGATAAACTCAAGATTACAATCACTTTATGATAAATCCAAGGTCAGTGTGAAAAATATGCCAGAAGAAACAAAATGTGCATGTGGTTCGGCAAACGTGGCAATTTTTCCTTGTGCTGGAGCAGCAAATATAGGCCAGCTCTCAAACAGAGTCGCAATCGAACTCGAAAAGCAGGGGATAGGAAACCTGATGTGTACTGCCGGAATAGGTGCAAGAGCGCCAGGACTTATGAAGTCTGCAGAAGCTTCTGATCGTATTATTACAATTGATGGTTGTCCTTTGAACTGTGCCAGCAAGACACTTGAGCTTGCAGGGTTTAAACCTGATAGACAGATCGTAATTTCCGAGTTCGGAATCAAAAAAAGCAAGAAAAGAGATCTTGAAGACCAGGAAGTAGCAGACACTCTCAGGAAAGTCATGGAGATCCTTCAATCAGAGTGATCTTCCGTTTTAATCTTTTACCTTTTAATTCGAATCTATTTCCTTTAAACCTATACAAAATCGCTCTGCACAAAACCATTAATAGATATTTAAGCTTGTTTACAGGGTTTTTAGCTTTTTACGGCCGATTTTTGTCACTAAAACTTTTTGATATTAATTCTTAATCGATTTTAGTGGCTGACTTCTCATAGAAGGAAAAAAGCAAGTAGGACTCCGAAGGAAAAAATAGAGTGAAGAAAAGTGGGATTTAAACTACAGGATGTAAGAATAGATTCATTTTCAGCAATCGCATCCACCACATGAAAGATGAAGATTCTTATTGCTGTTTTCGACTTCCCAGCATTCGAAACAGAGCTTTACAGTGCCAAGTTTCCTGTGCTTTACTCTAAGCAGCGAACTTTCATCCTTCCCACAAATAGAACATTTGACCATACTTGAAGCCTTCAATTATTGAATTTAAATTCAGCTCTGATGAGATTTGAGCCTTCAGTCAAGTTTCAGAAAGCAGTGTTAAACACACTTGAACTCTCTATTGGTGTTTTCGTGCCAGTATGCTCATAAAGATTACCTTGCTGGTTTATTAGATGTATAATTAAACCTTTAATTACACTGGCTTTGAATATCGGTGTGAAAGTGTCTCAATCTAATTTCACTTTAGTTCAGGTATTATCATTTCATTATTTATTATTATTATTATTATTATTATTATTACTATTATTATTATTATTGTATATATTTATTTAGAGCGACAAACTTATATCTTTTAGTAATCATATAAACATGCATTGATATACTATGAAGTGAAAATTACGAAAAGAGTGAGAATAACTGGAAGAAGGAACTCAAAATGGTAGATATATTTTATCCTCTTCAATGGATTGCAGACAAGCTAACATACGACGTTTTCGGGATTGCACGTGACACGCACCTTGCAGCTAGTGTTAACTTTATTATTTACGATGTAATGAAAATTTTCTTGCTGCTTGCAGTGATGATTTTTTTCATTTCTTATCTCAGGACCTATATTACGCCCGAAAGAACCAGGAAGGTGCTTGGAAATAAAAAAGGGATTAAGTATTACTTTTTTGCGTCTCTCCTCGGAACAGTAACTCCTTTTTGTTCGTGTTCTTCAGTTCCGATTTTTATAGGGTTTGTAGAAGCAGGCGTACCTCTTGGAGTTACTTTTTCCTTCCTGATAACTTCTCCTCTCGTAAATGAAGCCGCAGTTGCTGCTCTCTGGGCAACTCTCGGCCTTAAAGCAACAGTGATCTATATTGTATCAGGAGTTGTACTGGGAGTTATTGGGGGTTATCTGATTGGTATTATGAAGCTGGAAAGGTACGTGGAGGACTTTGTTTATAAGATAAAAGTAGGGCAGCAGACTACAAAACCCGAGGAGCTGACTGTAAAGGAACGAGTAAACACTGCATTTGAAAATGTAAAAGACATTGTGGGAAGGGTATGGATCTATGTAATTATAGGCGTTAGCATAGGAGGTATTTTCCACGGATATGCACCTGAAGGTATTTTGGAAAAATATGCAGGTAAAGACAACCTGTTTGCAGTTCCGATTGCCGTCCTGATCGGAGTTCCATTGTACTCAAATGTTATGGCAATGATTCCTATCATAGAAAGCCTGATTGGGAAAGGTCTTCCTATAGGAACTTCTCTTGCGTTCCTTATGTCCGTTACAGCTGTTTCCCTGCCTGAAATGATCATCCTTAAAAAAGTGCTTAAAAATGAGCTAATATCGATTTTTGTCTCAATTGTGGCAATTTCGATAATCTTTACGGGATATCTATTCAATATCCTTTTATAACCAGTATGAACCTTAATCAAACATTGAGATAAGTAGGGATAAGCTGTATAAAGCCGAGACTTTTCCTTCTTCTTGTCTTCTTACTCTATTTGTTAACTAGTGCTTCGATTCCAAAATCAATTTTTTTATTTCCTGGGGAAATCAATGATTTTCTGGTCTATTCAAAATATTATAAATGTATAACAAATTTACTATGTTATTCATATTCATCATTATTATAAATATAAAGTTAAAATCACTTTACTTAAATATCACCTTGTTATATTAATTATTGTAGTAATCTAATAATATTATTTGCCATTAATTTTTACATTTTTATTTAAAACTGTAACTTTTACAGGCTATTTAAAAATGAGTTTCAGGAGCAGTATAAAAGTAAATTAAAATCAGTATGTTTAAATATAGCTTTGTTCATGCTAATTTGTACTACTTAGTAGTACTAAAATCATTTAATAGTACCTGTTGTTACTCAGCAGTATTACATAACGAGAAATGTAAACAAGAATAAACAACAATTGGGGGCTATTTTGTCCATTATTCTTGTTAGTAATATAAAAGTAAAAAGAAAATCACTATCTTTAAATATGCCTTTGTAATATTAAGAATTGGCAACATGTCGAATTTATATCGACATTATTCACATATTATTATTTCTTGTGATTTTGATATAAGAATACTATAATATTTGTGGAATATTAGTCCATATTCTTATACACTCAGGAATTGCGCAGTTGGACTGGGAAATCAATATAATAAGTCATTTGGCAATATAAAAACCAGGTTACAATAACATTCAGGTTATAAAACGTCCTGATATTGGATTCTGTTTTTTCAGTTGCGTAAGTTCCAGCATTATAGTCAGACAATAAACGGATCGGAGGATTAATAGATCGGAGGATACGCTGTATGATAGAAAACACCGTTATGCTATTAATTATAGTACCCATACTGTTTTCGTTATTATTTGTAGCCCTTCCTAAATCGCTATATAAGTACCTGGCTTGGGCTTTTTTCATAATAGGAGTAGCTTTATCAGTTAATTTAGTATTGGATGGTACTGGAGTAGTTCAGATTGGTGAACCAAATTTCGCAATGTTTGAAAACATTGTTCTCATACTTGAAGTACTGGTAATACTATTTATTCTTGCGGTGTCAGCAAAATATAAAAACTGGCCTACACTCGGACTAGGAATTGTTTCGGCAGCTTTATTTGCTTACACCTTTACCAATGTTCCAGGTGCTGAAGGTGCTTCTTTTAATATTGACCAATTTTCTCAGATAATGATATTAATTGTTAATATAGTCGGTACTGCGATTATATTATTTGCAACCGGTTATATGGATGAATATGAAGAACACAGACACCTACACAGACAAAAAACTTTCTACTTTACAATGAGTTTTTTCCTGGCAGCCATGAATGGTCTGGTAATGGCTGACACACTGGGATGGCTGTTCCTTTTCTGGGAGCTAACAACTCTGTGTTCTTTCGTGTTGATTTCATATAACATGGATGAGGAAGGAATAAATAACGGTTTCAGGGCTCTTGCTTTAAACCTGGTTGGTGGAATTGCTTTATCCATAGGCATAATTCTTCTTGCTACTAAATATGAAATAATTACTCTTTCTGGGATTGGAACTTATGCTGGAACTGATGCAGCAGCAATGGCCGCTGTAGCTCTTCCTGTTGCTTTACTCTGTATCGGAGGCTTTGCGAAATCTGCTCAGATGCCTTTCCAGAGCTGGCTCTTAGGCGCAATGGTAGCTCCAACCCCGGTTTCTGCCTTACTGCACTCAAGCACAATGGTGAATGCAGGTGTGTTTTTAGTTGTCAAACTTGTACCAGCTTTTGCGGGTTCGAGCCTCGGAACAGCTATTGCAGTTTATGGTAGCTTTACTTTCGTTATGTGTTCAGCTTTAGCCTTATCTCAAAGAAATGCTAAAAGAGTGCTAGCGTATTCAACTATTGCAAACCTGGGACTAATTATCGCAAGCGCTGGAATAGGCACACCTCTGGCTGTAGCTGCTGCGATTATGCTTATCCTGTTCCACGCCATATCAAAGGCTCTCCTCTTCCTGTGCACAGGTGAAATTGAGCACACCATAGGAAGTAGAGATATCGAAGACATGTCAGGACTAATAAACAAGGCTCCCCTTCTCACTACTCTTGCAGCTCTGGGAATGGTTTCCATGCTCTTGCCTCCTTTCGGAGTACTGCTCACAAAGTGGGTGTCAATGGAAGCTGCTTCAAGCAACCCTGTTGTAATAGTATTTCTCATCCTCGGAAGTGCACTCACTACAGTTTATTATGCTAAGTGGCTTGGAACAATTCTGTCATCCAGCATGGACAAAAATGCAGTTCCGCATAAAAAACCGGAGACTTATTTCCCATTGTCCTTCCTTGGACTAGCCATTGTAGTTACAAGTATTTTTGTATTCTCGATATACAACTACTTCATTAAACCTCAGGTCGAAATTCTGCTCAAAACCGCTCCTGTTATCTCAGGACAGGCTGGACAATTTACCTCTGAAATAGGGGCATTTGCTTATGCAGCAATATTCGTAGTGCTTGCTCTGGCAGTTCTGATCTATCTAGCTACCAAAAACATGTTTACTCCTCGTACATCCAGCTATTACATGTGTGGGGAAAACAACCTTGAAAAGGATAGATTAATGTTCAGAAACGGACTTTGCAGTTACGAAAAAAGCAGCGTCTCCAACATCTATCTCCAGAACACTTTTGGAGAAAGTAAACTTACAACGCTCGGATACGCAATATCTATAATTCTTATTGTAATTGCGTTAGCAGGGGTAGGATTATGAATACGAACGACATTCTATTAGCTGTTCTTGTTTTAATTGGTGCTCCTATTATCGGCTGTATAGCTTCAGGAATTGACCGAAAAATTACTGCAAGATTGCAGGGTAGAGTAGGCCCTCCTCTTTTGCAGCCATATTACGACGTTAAGAAACTCCTTAGCAAAGACAACATGGTTGTAAATCCATCGCAAAACTTTTACGTAGTCGTGTACCTTGTCTTTATAGTTCTGAGCCTCTTAATGTTAGTTTTCAAACAAGACTTCTTGATGATAATATTCGTCTATACAGTAGCTTCGATAGCTCTAATTGTAGGAGGAATGAGCACTGGTTCTCCATATGCTAGAATAGGAAGTTCAAGGGAAATAATGGCTATATTGTCTTATGAACCAGTTTTGATATTATATGCTCTTGCAATCTACCTGCTTACCGGCACTTTCAAACTATCTGCGGTGGTAGATGCGTCATCCCCTCTGCTAGTGTATACACCTCTTATATTCATAGCAATGATAGTTGTTCTGAATATTAAACTGAAAAAGTCACCCTTTGACTATTCAACATCTCACCATGGTCACCAGGAGCTGGTTAAAGGTATGACGACCGAATATGGAGGGCCAGGGTTTGCCACTATTGAGATTGCACACTTCTATGAATATGTGTTTTTAACAGGACTCATATTCTTATTTTGGGCATCAAACCCAATAATAGGTGTGCTTTTAGGTATCATTGCTTACTTGCTTATAATTGTCATAGACAATATTACCGCAAGAGTATACTGGCAGTGGATGCTCAAACTGAGTTGGTCAGTCCTGCTAATTATTTCGATCGTGAACATAGCATTCCTGTACGTTAGCGGAGTCCAATTAGCTTAAAAGAGGGACACTTATGAGTTTGGCAAAATCCCCATGGATTATACATGTAAACGTGAACAGTTGCAATGGCTGCGATATTGAAGTAGTGGCCTGTCTTACTCCTTTATATGATGCTGAAAGATTCGGTGTTTTGAACATCGGTACTCCGAAGCAAGCTGATATAATGGTGGTTACAGGCTCGGTGAATTATAAGAACGTAAATGTGCTTAAAAATCTCTATAATCAGATTCCTGATCCAAAAGTTGTTCTAGCTGTAGGCGCCTGTGCATCTACAGGTGGGATATTCCATGACTGCTATAATGTAGTAGGGGGAGTAGACCAGGTTATACCTGTAGATGCATATGTTCCCGGATGCTGCCCAAGGCCTGAAGCCATACTTGACGGCGTAGTAGCAGCGCTTTCAATACTTGAAAATAAAAAGAAAGGGAATATCAAAGGAAAAGAAGTAAAATTGAAAGGAAACGAGGTGCCATCAAATGCTTGATAATGTGATTCAAAATATAACAGAGATAAAAGGCAGCGGTGAACTGCTAAAAGCAGTTGAGGGTTTAAAAAGCGATGGCTATCGATATTCTACTATGATATGCCTGAAAGCTAACGAAGGCCATGAATTTATATATATCTTTGAGAAAGATAATAAGTTAAAGAATTTAAGATACTTTGTGAAACCAGGTGAGAAACCCAAGAGCGTTTCAGGCATTTATTTATGTGCGCTTTTGATCGAAAACGAGTACCAGGATCTTTTCGGATTAACTTTCGAAGGTTTAGCAATAGATTATAAGGGTCACCTTTACCTGACACCAAACAGTCCAAAAGCTCCCTTAGCCTAAAGCAACTTGAGAGGAGAATCACATGACAACCGTAATACCTTTTGGTCCTCAGCATCCCGTTTTACCCGAACCAGTTTCGTTAAAACTCGAAATTGACAACGATGTTGTTGTTGGAGTACTTCCCTCACTGGGCTACGTTCATAGAGGACTTGAGAAGTTCATAGACACGAAAGACTATAATCAAACCACCTATATTTGTGAAAGAATATGCGGAATATGCAGCGCTCTCCATGGTATAACTTATACACGGGCAGTCGAAAAACTATTTGATACCGAAATTCCCGAAAGAGCGCAGTATATAAGAGTAATAGTTGGTGAACTTAACAGACTTCACAGTCACCTTCTCTGGCTTGGCCTGTTTGCTGATGGTTTTGGGTTTGAAAGCCTATTTTATGAATGCTGGAAGTACAGAGAGGAAGTACTGGATGTAGCGGAGAGGATCTGTGGAAACAGAGTCATACATTCAATATCTAAAGTTGGAGGAGTTACCAACGATCTGACAAAAGAACATATTGATATGCTTTTGAAAATGTGTGATTCACTGGAACCCGAGATTAAAAATATTGAAAAAGTATTCGTAAACAATTACACAGTTAAGCAAAGACTTGTGGGATTAGCTACAATGCCGAAACAGCTCGCATACGAAGCTGGAACAGCTGGTCCTACACTTAGAGGAAGCGGAAATGCTATTGACGTGAGAGAGACATCAGATTGGGATATCTACAAGGATCTCGGTTTTAAGACAGCTGTTGAAAAGGATGGAGATTGTTACGCCAGAACTAAAGTAAGAATCACTGAGTTATATAACTCTATTACTATTGTAAGAAACGCAATCTCCAAGCTGCCTGACGGTGAGATTGCAACACGTGTAAAAGGCTTCCCTACTGGAGAAGCGATTATGAGAACAGAGCAGCCCAGAGGTGAAGTTGTATACTATGTGAAAGGTAATGGTACTAAAAATCTGGAAAGACTTAAAGTAAGGACACCTACCTTTGCAAACATACCTTCACTGTTACTTATGTTACCAGGAGTCAAACTCGCTGATGTGCCTATAGTTGTACTTACTATAGATCCTTGCATTAGCTGCACTGAAAGATAATAAGAAGGGTGATATTAATGGGCATGTTAAACCTTGTACTAGCAAATGTTTCTCGTAAACCTGCTACCAGACTTTACCCCTTCGAGGTAAGGGCACCTTTTAAGGAGTTCAAAGGAAGAATTGTTTTTAATCCTGAGAACTGTATTCTCTGCGGACTATGCCAAAAGAAATGTCCACCTGACGCAATAACAGTTACTAAGGCCGACAAAACATGGGAACTCAATGTATTTAGATGCATTATGTGCACTGAATGCGTTAATGGATGCCCAAAAGATTGTATATCAATCTCTAACGAAAGAGCAAAGACTGGTGCTAAGGAATTTATTAAGGTAGCGGTTCCAATAGTGGACAAGCCAAAAGCAGAAACTCCAAAAGCTCCAAAAGCAGAAACTCCAAAAGCAGCGTCTTCAAAATGAGAACTTAATTTTTAAATTAATTCTTTTTTGATACTGCTTTTCAATTTTTTAAACTTTTTACCTGAAAAACAATACTGAATGTTCTCCGGTCTAAATTTGGCAGTTAAGGGAATCCTTCCAAGGAATTCCTCAAAGCCATTTTAGTAGAAAAGTTATTCTTCTCTTGTTTTCTGTTTTCTCTTGATTCTATTTTTCTCTTTATTTAATCTGATAACCAGCTGCTATGAATGTAGCTGTGTCAATGGACTTGGCAATTTTTTGTTTACTGGTCCCGTGGGTAAAAGAGCTCTCTGCGAGTGGACATCGATATAAAACTCGCAGATCATAAGGACTGAAGAAGTGATTGCAATCAATTCCTTGCTCTTGCTGTTAGACATGATATTCTCAAAAATTTACTTTAATTAAGTTTTAAATAGGAAAAAATGACAAACAACTCTTATGAAGCTTAGTTTCTTTTGTTTCCCTTAAAGCAACTGCCATTCCTTCCTGATCCAGGCCATAGGAATGTCTGCTTCCAGTTCTCCAGTTTTGCCTGAAATCCGTTTTTCAAGCTTTCCTTCAGCCTTGAAACCAAATTTCTTGTAAAGCCTTATGGCTTTTTGGTTGCTTTCCTTTGCGATGAGTTCAACTCTGATGATCTCAGGATGTTTTAATTCTATTTCTTTAAACAAAGCTCGAAAGAGCAATGACCCTATACCTTTACCCTGATAGTCCGGATGCACAACTATTGTAAGGTCGCTGAAAAGATGTGAAAAAACCTTTATACCCGGGCTGCAGGTATGAACTTCAGCTATCAAGATTTCAGGATTTAAAGGATTTTCAATTGTCAGAATAATTCCTGTTTCATGGCATCTCTCGATGAAATTTCGGACATAAGTTTCAGTGACCTCATCGGCTTGCCTTGCAATTCCACCCGATCGGGTTGCAACAGCCTTATAAAGCACCATGATTTTATGAAGATCCGAAAGTTCGGCTTCTCTTACACTGTATTCCAGTTGCATTTTACCCATCCCCATTTTCAAGAAAAAAATCAACATGACAATATTAAAACATATCCCTATCTGTGCCAGGAGCTAAATTTCGGGAATGGCGAGCGGCGCTAAACTTATTAAAAGATGTTACGAGAGAGTAAAAAGATAGTTTTTCTGGAAAAATGCGCAGAGAATGAAAAAGCAGTGTATAAGCTGATTAAGAAAGAAGCCCTGAGCTTACTGAGGACAAACTCTATAATACATGTGCTATGTGGAGTACTTCCAAAGAAAAGTCCAGAAAACATATAGAAAATACACCATATAGCCAGAGAATTTAGTTAAGCTTTTATTCTTTCCTTTTACATATTAATAACGAAAAAAGGCAAAATAAAAAGGAGATGAACTGGCTGACTAGTAAAATTCCTTTTTCCAATCTAGGCCCGGAAACTAACTTTGATAAGCAGTGGGCTTTTGAGATTGCTTACTTTACTCAGCATATAGGGACTGATCTCAGGAAGCTCGGTGATCTTCTAAACGCAAAGGATTATGTTGAGTCACGTTTTCTGGTCTCCGAGATGAAACATAGGGCAGAGTACGAAAAAACCGTTCAGCCCGACTTCAGAACCTCGGATGGCCTTATAAAGGCCCGCAAGCTGTTCAACAGCTTTCTGGACGAGTGCGTTAATTTTGCCGAACTTCTGAGGATCACAACAATACAGGAAGAAACCGGGTGTGAAGAAGTACTTGACAAGCCCGAACAGATCCGGAACTCAATAGACAGGTTGAACCTCCTTAAAGAAATGTTGACCGATGAAGTTTGTTCTCATGGATGGTATTACTAAATAGGCAGGTATTTTCTCAACATTTCTTAGTCCTATCAAAATTCCTATCTTAAAATTCCTATCTTAAAATTCCTATCTTAAAATTCCTATCTTAAAATTCCTATCTTAAAATTCCTATCTAAAGCCTCATTTTATGACCTCAAGCACCGGATATAATTTCCAGGCATTGATTGCGATTCTAAGCACTCTATTGAGTCTGTAACTCCTGTCTATACTGCAATTGCTTCATATGCCTGTATTGTAATTGCTTCATATGCCTGTATTGTAATTGCTTCATATGCCTGTATTGTAATTGCTTCATATGCCTGTATTGTAATTGCTTCATATGCCTGTATTGTAATTGCTGCATATACTCATTTTAATTGCTTCATATGCTTGTGTTGTAACTACTGGCTTATAATTGGTTTTCCTGAAAATCGATGCCATCTGGCTTAAGGGCTTTTCCGGATGATAGAAAGCTTTATTATTAAAGACTTCGTTAGAGGAGTTGCAAAGGGTTATATACAGGAATTGGTAACAGGGTAACTGTAATTATTCAAGTCAAAGGTTATCTAACCTGGTATTATTTAATCTAATAACTCCGTCTGCCTGTATCACAGGGAAGAACTCAAAAAAGCGTCCGGAACTTATCCAAGAAAATCGAACTTTTGCTGTATAAGTTTTATGTATCTCGGTTGTGAATTTCCCTGGTCCTAGGCACCTTCTCGCATTCCCGGGAAATAGCAACCATTTATTCGGCGTGTTTACCTGTTTTTAGCTGGTATCATGTACTGGTTTCAATAAATGGCCTCTTCCGCAAAGGATACTGCCGGGTATGCGGCAGAGTATGTCAGCAGCAGACCTGCAAATTGAGCGATCTGTAAAAAATATTAACATTAGAGTGAGTACATGGAAAAATTAGCAAAATTTAAGGCATTAGGGCTTTCAGACAGTACATTAAAAGCTCTTAAAAAGAAAGGGTTTGAAGAACCAACCCCAATTCAGGAAAAGGTTATCCCGCTTTTTTTGAAAGGAGAATGTGATATCATAGGGCAGGCTCAGACCGGAACCGGGAAAACAACGGCTTTCGGAGCTCCCATTATAGAAAAAATTCCGGAGAAATCAGGAAGGGTGCAGGCTATAGTCCTGACTCCTACTCGAGAACTGGCAATCCAGGTCTCAGAAGAGCTCAACTCCCTGAAAGGGGACAAAAAGCTGCATATAGTCCCGATTTATGGCGGACAGTCCATGACCCAGCAACTCAGAATGCTGAAAAGTGGAGTTGATATTGTCGTGGGAACCCCAGGAAGGGTCATCGATCACCTTGAGCGGAAGAGCTTGAACCTTGAGGACATCATGTACTTTGTGCTGGACGAAGCCGATGAAATGCTCAATATGGGCTTTATTGACGATATTAAGGAAATTCTAAAGGCAACTGGGCCTGATAAGCGAATGCTTTTCTTTTCAGCTACAATGCCAAAGCCAATCCTTGGCATCATCAAGAAGTATATGAAGAACTATGAGCATGTTGCCATTGAGAAAGAAGATCTTGATGTAAACCTGACCGAGCAGATTTATTTTGAAGTCAAGGAAAGCGACAAATTCGAAGCCTTGTGCAGGATTATCGATATCGAAGACGAATTCTACGGGCTTGTATTCTGCAGAACAAAAACCGATACCGCTCAGCTTTCCCAGAAGCTTGGAGACCGGGGATATGCAGCCGATGCCCTTCACGGCGACCTTTCCCAGAATGAAAGAGAAAAGATCCTGAACAGGTTCAGAAAACAAAAAATAAATATTCTCGTAGCAACCGACGTTGCAGCCCGAGGTATTGATATCATGGACCTGACCCACGTAATCAACTATTCCCTGCCTCAGGACCCTGAGTCCTACGTACACAGGATAGGAAGAACCGGTCGAGCAGGAAAGCAGGGAACTGCGATTACTTTCGTTACATCTACGGAGTACAGGCGGCTTACCTACATAAAAAAGACTTCAAAGTCCGAAATGAGAAAAGGCCGAATTCCCGAGATCAAAGATGTAATAAAAGCCAAAAGGGCAAGAGTAAAAACCGAACTCGAAGAGACTATAAAAACCGAAGACTATGGCGACTGCCTTGAGATGAGTGAAAAGCTTCTTGAAGAGTACCCGGCCGAAAAGATTCTGGCCGCCCTCCTGAAGTACTCTTTTAAGGAAATGTTCGACGAAAGCATGTATGCAGAGATCTCCGGAAGTTCATATGTCGATCGGAAAGGTAAGACCAGGCTTTTCATAGCAATGGGGAAAGCTGACGGCATGACCCCTGAGAAGCTGTGCGAGTTTATACAGGAAGAAACTGGAGAAAGCGACCTGAAAGTAAAGGATGCAGAAATTTTCCCGCACTTCTCCTTCGTAACTGTACCTTTTGCCCAGGCTTCAGCCCTACTTGAAATCTTCAAAGACAAAAAGAGAGGTCGAAAACCCTTTATAGAGCTTGCCCAGAAATCAAAGGGCCGAAGTTCAAAGAGTGCTGGTGAATCTCGCGGCGGCACTCGCAATGGCGCTCGAAGCGATTCTCGGAGTGATTCTCGGAGTTACTCTCGAAATGACTCACGGAATGACTCTCACAGCGATTCTCGAAGTACGAACAGCACAGGTTACACAAGAGATACACGAACTACGAAGAAAAAATATTCTTCGTATTAATTTCATTTTTTTAAGGAGTTTGTGTAACTGAAAAGCTTTAGAGACTCCTACGAATATCAAGAGCATGTTTCAGAGACCCTGACGAGTTTCAAACTCATATTTTAGAGATACCGATAAATTTCAAGCGCATATTTCAGAGACACTGATTCTCTGTAATTATATTTTAGATTTTCTGATATGTATTGAGAGTATAATTCTATTTTAATCCTTTATTCAGACTTAGGATTTTCACTCAGACTTTTTAGCTTATTTTTTAGATTTACGTTGAAATTACAGCCAATAGACTGATTTTGAATAACTGAGTAACATTTACATCCTTAGGGGTAGAATTATTATTTTCCCAAAAAGGTCTTTATTCCTATTAAAATAACAAATATACCAAAAGCCTTTCTTAGTACATCTACCGGGAGCATATTTGCAAATTGTGCTCCGAACTTAGCACCAATAACCATAGCAATACAAATAATTATACCCGCATATAAATCGGTGTGTCCTCTTTTATAATACTCAAGAAATGCAAGTATGCCAACAGGCGGAAGCAGTGCAACTAGAGAAGTTCCTTGGGCTTTTATTTGAGAAAATCCCTGTAAAACAACTAGTGCAGGAATAATTATAACTCCACCACCAATTCCAAATAGTCCGCTTAAAATACCTGCTGCAGCACCAATTAGTAAATAAATTATTAAATCTTCCATATAATTTACCGCCAAAATATATTTGAAATGAATATTCTGTTTATTCTATTTTTCATCACAAAAACAGATGTAGAATCAATATTAATATCATTTCATTAATAAAAAAATTATTTTGTCTATAAGTAAGATTGAATTTGTCAGCTTATTGATGTGATTTTAAATCGTGTAATCAAAAAATAAGAAACAAAATAAGGATAATGACAACTAACTTATTTGATGCAGTAAAAACCAGCCTGCATGTAAGAATACCAGAATAGTTCCACGGTTCTGAATCCTGTTTCTCTTAAAAGCTCAAGGTGTTCTTCAACAGTTATTGGAAAATATTCGGTATCAAAGCGCTCCAGATGTTCCTTTATTTCTTCTTCAGTCCTGCCGTGAGCTAACTGGAAATTGTGCCAGTATTGTTTTCCTAAAGTAATGCCTTCTTCGGTTAGCGGCCTGATATTCTCAAATGTGATATAAATCCCACCTTCTTTTAGAAGATTATAACACACACCAGTCGCCCTGATCCTGCCTTCGCGGGTAAGATAATGATGACACTGTATTGCAGTTATAACATCCGGCTTTTCTTCCAATTCTTGAGAAAACTCCTGGGAAGAGGAAGCTTTCAGGAATTCCAGCCTGTCAGCAGGGCAGGATGATAGTTTTTTCCTTGCCTGATTTAGCATACCTTCTGAGGGATCAAGTAAAAGAAACTTTGTAGCCGGAAATTCTTCAATTGCCTTATTAACCAGAGATCCTGTTCCGCATCCGGTATCTAGCCAGATTTTTGGGGTGGATGGCAAGGATTTGACGAAATTAATGGTTTCCTGATGAAAGCAGGAGTAAAAAGGGAGAACTCCGGAAATCCGAGAATCATAGTCCTCAGGAAGATGAGGAGTAGC
The DNA here is from genome assembly GCF_000970305.1 of Methanosarcina barkeri 3. GTDB lineage: Archaea > Halobacteriota > Methanosarcinia > Methanosarcinales > Methanosarcinaceae > Methanosarcina > Methanosarcina barkeri_A. Next base: position 3,505,170 of record NZ_CP009517.1, on the reverse strand, counting down.
ATTTTGGGTAGATTTTGCAGAAGTCATATTACCAAGGTCCTTTTTGTTTGTTATCTAGTTAAAAAGCTATCATATTGTATTTCTACAGAAAGTTGTCATTTCTAGTCATTTCAAATTATCCTGAAATAACTATATATATTCATTAATTTCAAATATTATTGTTCTAAGATTACACTGCTTTATTATATCAATTCTTAATTTCTAAACTCTTTTATTCTGGCGAGCGAATGTAAAAATTATAAAACATTTGTTAAAACCACTTCAAAAAAAGAAAAAAGGAGCAATTTTCAACATGCATTATAGCCTTGGGATTGATGCCGGAGGTACTTATACCGATGCGGCGCTTGTAGGGGATTCGGATGGAAAAATTGTAGATTCAAATAAAGCACTTACCACCTATCCCGACCCCCTTGAAGGCATCAAAAACGTGATTGATGGACTCAATCCCGAATATCTCGAAAACGTAAAGCTGGTTTCGGTCTCAACGACCCTTTCAACCAATACAATTCTTGAAGGCACAGGTTTTCCTGTAGCCCTTATCCTTATAGGAGACCATCCGGTCGAAAAAGAATTACCGGCAGAACATGTACTTTTTGCTGCAGGCGGGCATAACCACAATGGAGAAGAGGTTGCTGCCCTTGACCTTGAAGCTATCGAGAAGTTTGCTCTGCGGGTCAAGGATAAGGTTTCAGCTTTTGCAATATCGTCCTATTTTAGCACAAGAAATCCTGAACATGAAATCAAGGCCAGAGACTTGATTCTTGAACTTACGGGGCTGCCTGCGGTCTGCGGCCATGAGCTTTCCCAGGAACTGGGAGCTTACGAAAGGGCTGTAACGGCTTTTCTCAATGCCCAGCTCATCCCTATAACAAGGCAGTTTGTGAAGTCCATTATTTCAGATATCACGAAGCGTGGGATTAACGCACGGCTACTTATGCTCAAATGCGATGGTTCGGTAGTGGGAATAAAAGATGCCCTGAAAAAACCCATTGAAACTATCTTTTCAGGCCCTGCAGCAAGCCTTGTAGGAGCTTCTTACCTTTCAGGGCTCAAGACCTGCGCAGTTGTGGACGTAGGTGGCACAAGCACTGACATCTCCTCAATCTGTATGGGCGTTCCCGACCTGAGCGACGAAGGAGCCGTTGTAGGAGGCTGGAAGACCCGTGTCAGGGCAATAAGGATGGAGACGACGGCTACAGGTGGGGACAGCCATATCTGGACCGTTAACAGGGAACTCTTCCTTGGTCCCAGGCGAGTCATTCCTCTGGCAGTAGCTGCGGTAAAGTATCCTGATTTCTTGAACAACCTCAAAAGAACGCCTATGCATGCCAGAGAAGATCTTGGAGAAAACATTCAGCCAACAAAGTTTTTTGTAAGATCCGGCTACCCTACCGGAGAACTGAGCAGAGCTGAAGCCGAGGTACTGGAGGTCATCGGGGAAGAGCCTGTTTCGGTAACTGAAATCAACGCACTTATCCGAAAAGATGTCTATCCTCAGACATTAGATTCCCTTACCAGAAAACGCCTCGTACAGGCAATTGGCTTTACCCCTACTGATGCTTTGCATGTACTGGGAGAGTATACAGCCTGGAATGCCGAAGCTTCCAGGATAGGCGCAGAAAGGCTTGCAAGACTTATGCGCATGACCCCAGGAGAGTTTTGCACTGCCGTAAAAAAGAGGGTTGCAAGGAATATGGCACTTCATCTGTTGTCTTATATTCTTGCAGGCGTTCCATACACATCCATTGCAAAAATCCTGGATGGAAACTATCCTGCCAAATTCAAACTGGACATTCCGGTTGTGTTGCTTGGAGGACCTGTCCGGGCATATAGGGAAGAGTTAACGAAAATTATTGATGCGGAAATTCTCGTTCCCGAGCACGCTGAGGTAGGAAATGCAGTTGGAGCCCTTGTGGGAAAAGGCATTAAAAGAGTTGAAATTCTAATACGTCCAGCTAGTCTCATGTCTCCAGATAAGTATTTCCTGGTCTTTGCCCCTGGCAGCAGGCTGAAATTCGATACATATCCGGAAGCCCTTGATACTGCAACCACACTTGGGAAAAAGCTTGTTGCGGATTACATGCGAGGCTGCGGCCTTAGTGAAAATCAGGTCGAAATTTCCATTGATAAAAGGACGATTTCGCCTGATGGGTGGAATCATCCACCTATGGAAACCAATTTACTGATAATGGGAATAGGCATACGCGGACTACATGTTTGAGGGATAAAACGTAGAATCTAAAGAGAAAAATAGAAAAAATAAAAAATAAAGGGAGATAAAAACAAAGGGAAATAAAAAATAAAGGGAGATAAAACAAAGGGAAATAAAAAATAAAGGGAGATAAAAACAAAGGGAAATAAAAAACAAACAATGGAAGAAAGGAAACAAGTACGGAAATCTAAGGGAAAAAGGGAAAATATGAGAATTCTGCTGATTGCCGACATCCATGCAAATTATGAAGCTTTAGAGACTGTTCTAAAAGTTTCTCATGATAGAGTTATCTGTCTCGGAGATATTGTTGACTATGGGCCTGATCCAGACAAATGTGTTGACCTTATGCGTATGAAAGGAATTCCTGTAATAAGAGGAAACCACGACAATGCAGTTGCTTTCAAGGTGGACTGCCAGTGCGGGTACAAATATAAGCATCTTTCAATTGCAACCAGGGAATATACCTGGAAAATCCTTAACAGACCCGAAATAGAATATCTTCAGAAATTACCACTCGTTATAAAAGAAGAAATTGATGGGAAAAGTCTCTACCTGACTCATGCAAGCCCGCGCTCGATGTTCGAGTACATAAAACCTGAAACCCAGGATGACGAAATCCAAAATATGATAAATGAAGCAGCAGAGCCTGTGGAAACAGGATTTCTTATTGTCGGGCATTCTCATATCCCCATGAACAGGAAGCTCGGAAACCTGACAATTATAAATCCGGGTTCAGTCGGACAGCCTAGAAACGGAGATCCCAGAGCAAGCTGTGCAGTTTTTGATACCGAAAATGGAGAAGTAGAGTACCTGCGCCTCGATTATGATATCAATTCGGTCTGCGCAAAAATTAAAGAAAGAATGCCTCATGCTGATGAACTTATAGCTATTCTAAGGCGAGGATACTAATACTCTAAACAAGGAGTTAAAAGTAATGTTGGGAGGTTGGAGTCAGGCTTCTTTTATAGCTCTGACAATTTTCTCTACATATTCTGGCTTCACATCCGAAGGCATTGTTTTTTCAATCCCGAGTTCAGTGACCATCATATATACGTCGGCTTTCAACCCACTTTCTTCGAGCTTTTTTGTGGCGCAGCGGTCCGAGCAGCCGTCCAGGACAAGAATCTTAAACCCGTCTGATAAGGCATCTTCAACTGCATCAACTCCTTTATGAGCAGCTGCAGCCCTGTACAGGTCAGGTCTCCTGAAAGCAAGAGCTGATGCTGCCTGCATTGTAAGTTTTCCTGTGTTAGAAAGGCCAGAGCAGGCAAAAATGAGGATACTTTTCTTTTTTCCGGAAGTTTTTTTTATTTCATTTACCTTGCCTGGTAAAGAGTCTGTAGGTTCCTTTACTGCTGCTTCCATGGCTATTACAACCTTAAATGAGAGATCTAATTTTTAGATACAATCTTTATGAGCTTAGAATTTTTAATGAGAAGCTGCTTCAAAGCTTGTTGAAATGGAAAAGTCAAGGAAGCTAATATAATTTCCGATATTATTTCCAGAGAATCGGGTTTAATTTGCCTGAAAAATACTAAAGAACGCCAAAAAATGCCAAATAATATCAATAAAACTCATTATGCTAAAAAATAAGAAAGGAACAAAATTAGTCAAGTTCAAGCTGCATTATTTCAATGTTAAGGTTTGAGATCTCAAGAATGGCAACCGTTGACTTTTCTGAAAGCACGCCTGAGGCTTCTCCTGGATTTATTACAGGAACTCCTTCAATGATTTTGACACCTGGTTCATGGGTATGACCTCGGACTACCACATCAAACTCACCTGATTTGGCAAGCGCTTTGACAAGAGTCTCATTTGTCCCATGGAGAAGGGCAATATGCAGTCCGTCAATTGTCAGATCTCCAAAATCCCCGCAGGAAGTAGCTCCAATTTCTTCAAACCGCTTAGTAAGTGTTACTTTATCGCCATCGTTATTTCCGAACACAAAATAAAATTTTGACTCCAGTTCCCTAAAGGCTCTAGCAGTAAACGGAGAAACGAGATCTCCAGCGTGCAGCACGGCTTTTACATTTTTTCCATTGAACAACTCTACCGCTTTCTGGATAGCGTTTATGTTATCGTGTGAGTCCGAAATAATTCCAATCAAGTATTCCCACCTCTTCGATTAACTTTCCTTATTCAATATATAGTGCTGTTTGCTAAAAATAATTTGGTAAAACAGGTTTTTAGAGTCTTATTCAAGGGTTTAAATTTTAAAATAGGATTTATAATAAGATTCTTTATCGAAGTTGAGAGAACTTAAGATTAAACTTTAACGGAAACTGCTTTTACACCTGCACTCAGAACACCTTCACACTAGCACGGAATGAGTCTAAATCAGTACAAATCCATAGGTTGAGCCCTAAATCTCATTAAGAGGACAGCTACTTTTAAATACGAGTTGCTGGTATTATTGAAATAATCCCTGAAGAGTATCTAGAGAGTCCTGGAAGAATACGTCTTTATACTCCTGATTCAATGAACCTGGATAATTTTGCAATTACAAGTTCAAGAAATTGCCTCTTAAGTTTAAAAGATGATTTTAGTTCCTATTGAGTTTAAAATAATTAGTTAAATTTCCTGTTAAGTCTAAAATAATTAGTTAAATTTCCTGTTGAGTTTAAAAAGTGGTTTAATCAGATATTTAGACTCTTGAGTTAAAATAAAGTTAATTAGTGAGTGAAAATGAAAGCTATAACCCTCCTGAGCAGCGGGCTTGATTCAGTTGCGGCGCTCGCAATCGCAGCGGAAGATTTTGGCATTGAGATGGCTATTACCTTTGATTATGGGCAGAGAGCCAGAGAGAGAGAAATTGAGTACTCACGAAAGGTATGTGAATACTTCGAAATTGAGCACAGGGTTATAAAACTGGACTGGCTTTCAGAAATAACATCTACTTCTCTCGTTAACAGGGATGTTGAAGTCCCAGCTTTATCGTTTGAGGACATTGGTGAAACGGCTCCTTCAGAAATTACAGACGCTTCAGCAAAAGCTGTCTGGGTACCTAACAGAAACGGAGTAATGCTCAATATCTCAGGGAGCTTTGCCGAAAGCAGGAAATGTGATTACATCGTAGTGGGCTTTAACGGAGAAGAGGCAGGCACTTTCCCTGACAATTCCCTTGCATACGTACAGGCAATGGACAGGGCTTTTTCCTACTCCACCCAGAACGGGGTAAAGATATTCGCTCCTCTAATTGAACTTGGAAAAACCGAAATCGTCAGAAGAGCTCTGGAAGCAAAAGCTCCGCTTGAGTATAGCTGGAGCTGCTATCATGGAGGAGATATCCCCTGCGGGGAATGCGAAAGCTGCGTGCGCAGGGCACGTGCGTTTAAAAATACAGGTGTAAAAGATCCTCTTCTGGAGAGACTTGGAATTTGAGCCGAAAAGAAACACCTGGAATTAGTAATAATCAGTAGTAATCAGTAGTAATCAGTAATAATCAGTAATAATCAGTAATATTAGACAGATGTCAGCCAACAAAGTACATTAAGAAAGAATTAAGAAGAAGCCTGCAGAAAAACTTGCAGAAAAACTTGCAGAGATAGTTCTATGAAATGCATTGTTTTACCTGAGAAATTTGATTATGATGGGAGCCAGATTTCTTCTCTCTGGGCCTACAATAGTTTTGGAGTTCAGGAAGATTCGGTTGTAGTTTTCAGAGGGGCCTGCGACGTAAAAATTGAACACATGATCGACCTGGAAGACCGAAGGGCAAATGAATCGATCTGGTCTGAAGATATGGTAAGTTTCATTATCGAACATTTTGACTCTACAGACCTGAAACTTATATATGCACGGCAACGTTTTTTCACAGCTCTTGTAAGAGAGTACCTTTCAGATTTCGGAGTGCACACAACCCGGGAAGGAGATGACCTTTTCCTGAATGGTAAGAAACTGACAGTCTCTATTGCCAGTACCTCTGCGGTTTCACAAAAAATCCACTTCGGTATTAATGTATCTCACAATGTGTACGGAAATCTGAAAGATGCAGGGATCGGAGAAGACAAACAGGTTGCAAACTTTATGCAGGCAGTAGGAAAAGCCTATGTCCGTGAATTTGAGGATATAGAAAAGGATCTGAGAAAGTCCAGGCCTCTGGGGATTATATAATGACGACTTCTGACTTTATTTCTGCTCCTATAAGGGAGGTCTTCTGTTCTGTGCAGGGTGAGGGCCCATATGTTGGAGTAAGGCAGGCTTTTGTCCGCTTTTCCGGCTGCAATCTCAATTGCAATTACTGTGATACTGACTTTGCAAACCCCGGAACCTGTGATTATGAGCAGGTGGAAGGGAGTGGAAGTTTTGAGAAGATCAAAAACCCTGTAAGTGTCGGCCAGCTGGAAGTTATGCTGCATCCTTTCAATAAGCTACATTCAGTCTCCCTGACAGGGGGAGAACCTCTCATGCATGCAGATTTCATAGAAACGTTGAATCTGGCCTTGCCACTTTATCTTGAATCCAATATGACTTTGCCTGAGCAGGCCAGAAAGCTTACTGAAAAGGTTACTTATGTGTCCGGAGATTTCAAACTTCCGGCATCACTCCGGGATATAGGGTCTGAAGCCCGGGAAACCCATATGGAAAATACAGTAGAGTGCTTCAGGCTTCTGAGAAAAAACCATTCAAGAGATTGCTTTTGCAAGATTGTTGTAGATAACAGTACGGAATTAGAAGTTGTAACTTCAGCTGTAGAAGCTATAGTTCCCTACGTATCCTGTGTGATACTTCAGCCTGAAACCCCTATTGGACGTGACGTAACGAATCTGAGACCTTCTGGATCTATACAGGCATCCGTACAGAATATTATGCAACTTCAGAAAAGCCTGCTTGAGATTATAGACACACGAGTTATCCCTCAGACCCACAGGATGTGGGGTTGTTTATAATCGGAACTAGAGCGAACAAAAACACATTGAAATATGAATAAATTATTGAAAAAAACATTTATTGAAAACGGAGTATACCAGATGACAAAAATGAGATTGGGAGTCATTGACTATATTGATAGTGCCCATTACCTTCCTGGACACGGAAAATGCGGAAGAGTACACGGTCATACATATAAAATTGAGGTCCTTGTAGAAGGGGAGGTCAGGGAAAGTGGAATGGTTATCGATTTTTATGACCTGAAAAAGGGAATTAAAGAAACCCTTGAAGAATATGATCATACTCTGTTAAATGAAATCCTCGAATTTCCAAGTTCCGAGCACCTATGCCAGCACATTCACTCCCGACTCCTCGAAAGATTTGGTTTTCCGCTACAGGTAAAGGTCTGGGAAGGGGAAGGAAAATGGTGCGAAATGGATAATTTTTCGGAATAATCAAGTTTGACAATGTTTGTCTGACAACATTTAGTGTTTGACAATGTTTGTCTGACAACATTTAATAATTAATTTCATTTTATTCAGGATTTTTAAGAGATAATATACCGAACATAAATAAATTCATTTAAAGCTTACTATATCGCGCTGAACTTTTATATAATTAAAGAGATTTTAATACTATTCAAATTTAAAATTGTAGGAACTCGGAGGAGCTTCTATAAATTCTCCGGATTCCAGATAAATTCACAATATATATCAAGGGGTGTATCAATAGATTGGTTAGACATCCTGAAATCCCCCTGCACTGAGGTTCTGCTGTACTTCTAAACTCTGAACGGAGGAGAACATATTTGCCAGAAGACAATCCTATAAATGATATAAACAGCCCTGAATTTGAAGAAGGGCTCCTGAGAAAAATTGCCGAACACCCCTGCTACGATAGGAAAGCCCAGCATAAGTACGGGAGAATTCACCTGGCTGTGGCTCCTTCATGTAACATCCAGTGTAATTTCTGCGTCCGGGAATTTGACTGCGTAAACGAGAGCCGCCCAGGGGTTACGAGTAAGGTTCTTACTCCACAGGAAGCTCTTGAGAAGACAAGGCAGGTTTTGACAGAATATCCTTTTATCAAGGTTGTCGGAATTGCAGGTCCGGGTGACCCTCTGGCTAATAAAGAGACTTTTGAGACTTTTGAACTAATAAAAAATGAGTTTCCTGAACTCACTCTCTGTATGAGTACAAACGGTCTCCTGCTTCCCGAAAAGCTGGAGGACATTCTGCGTGTAGGAGTTTCTACGTTAACAGTAACAATAAATGCGATAGACCCAGAAATTCAGGCAAAAATCGTGGACCATATAGTTTATCACGGAAAGGTCTACAGGGGAATCGAAGGTTCAAGAATCCAGGTAAAGAACCAGCTTGAGGGTGTTAAAGCTGCTGTTGATGCAGGTATTGTTGTCAAGGTAAATACCGTTCTTATCCCGGGTATTAATGATAAACATGTAGTTGAGATTGCCAGAAAACTCAACGAACTCGGGGTATATATAATGAATATCATGCCCCTTATTAATCAGGGAGCTTTTGCAAACATTGAGCCTCCTACAGCAGAAGAAAGAAAAGCTGTTCAACAGACGTGTGAACCTTACGTCCTGCAGATGCGCCACTGCAGGCAGTGTAGAGCTGATGCTTATGGTCTCCTTTCTCAGGACATGTCGCAGATGAGCGAAGAACGCAGAAAGCTCATAAAAATCCAGACAAAAGAGGACGTCGAAAGAGCAAGAAAAGTCCTTAAGGAAAATGGGAAGGAGAAAGCTTGAAAAGAGCAGGAATTCCAGAACTATCAATTACTTCTTCAATAACATCAGTAATTTTTAGTTCTTAAATTAAAAATTTTTAATTAATGCTTTAATTAATGCTTTAATTAATGCTTTAATTAATGCTTTAATTAAGAGTTCAAATAAGAGTTCTGGCTTAAAAGCCTGAAAAAAATTCTCGACCAAAACCTGAAAAGTCGGAGTAAGAGTACTCCACTTCTCAGATTTATTTTAAAAAACACACTTAATATTGCATTTATAATAATTACTCGATTGTGATTGCATTGTTCGGGCAGGCATCTTCGCATGCACCGCAGTCCAGGCATTCACTTTCATCCACAACTGCAATATCATCGTCACTGAGAGAAATTGCGGCTGCTGGGCATTCATCTACACAGGATCCACAGCCTGTACAAACTTCGGCATTAACTTTTGCTACCATTTTTTTCACTCCTTTTTTTAATAGTATGGAATTTTTATATGTCCATACTTATATTAGGGCCTTAATAAGATTGAATTACTTAATAAAAAGCTGTCGCTTCTTCTCTATGAAACAAAGAATAAAAAAGATAAAGGATAAAAGAATAGGTACTCACGGAAATATCTCAAGATTCTTTCATAAGAGAAATTTCGTAATCTGTTTAAGTTTATTGATAGCATACTGGTAATGTTATCTATATTATTTTCATTCATAGCTTACTGGTATGTTATCTATATTACTTACATGAATAGCTTATTGGTAATATTATCTGTATTATTACATGCTTTCATATTTGTAGTATTGATTACATGCTTTCATATTTGTAGTATTGATTACATGCTTTCATATTTGTGTTATTGATTAACTCGTATTCACACTGCTGAAATATTCGTGTTTATACTATTGAAGTACTCGTATTTATACTACTGATTACTCGCACTTGTACTGTTAATATCCGTATTATACTACTACCACTTACACTTGTACTGTTAATATTCGTATCTATAATTGAAATATTTGTATAAATTTTAAAAACAAAAGGAAGCCTGACATTGAACCTAGAAAAACTTGCAGAAGGGATAAAGAACTTCGAAGGGGTTACCCGAAAAAAACAGATTGAGGACATCGTTTCAGTTTTCGAAGCCGTTCGTCCGGAGTACAAGAACGCGATTGTTGATTTTGGAGACGATGCAGCAGTTATAGATATAGGAGGAGATGATGTTATCCTCTTTGCAGCAGATGGGATCTGGGGAAGGATACTGGATGCAAGTCCCTGGTGGGCAGGCTATGGGGCTGTAGTTGTTAATATAAACGACATCGCAGCAATGGGGGGAAAGCCTCTTGCTATGGTAGATATTGCGTCTTCAAATTCCGAGAAAGCCTGTAAGGAACTGATGGAAGGACTGGCTGAAGGAGTCAGGAAATTCGGAGTTCCGGTTGTAGGTGGGCACGTCCATCCTGATACCGATTATAACTCTATTTCCGTCGCTATTATCGGGATAGTGAAGAAAGACTGCGTAATCCGGAGCGATACTGCCCGGCCTGGAGACCTGGTCATTGCAGCTTACGATATGGACGGAAAAATAGGGCCAAACTCTTCTTATAGCTGGGATACGACTTCTTTTAAAGACCCTGCAGTAATCAGGAAAAGCTATCTTGTGACCCAGGAAATTGCGAAAAGAAAACTTGCTACAGCAGGAAAAGACATCAGCAACCCAGGACTTATAGGGACGCTTGGCATGCTCTGTGAAACAAGCGGAGTTGGTGCAGCCGTAGACCTCGAAAAAGTCCCGAGACCTGACAATGTGGATTTTGAACAGTGGCTAAAAGTGCATCCCGGAACAGGTTATGTGTTTACTGCAGATCCGGAAAAGGCCGAAGAATGCAGAAAGGTTTTTGAAGAAGCCGGACTTACAGCGGCTATTATCGGAAAAATCGAGGCTGGCTCAAAACTCGATATGTATGATAAAACAGATAGAGTTACGGTATTTGATTTATCAAAGGAAAGCATTACAGGTATCTGTTCTGAATAATCGGAACCTTCCGACCCTTCTTTCCTTTTAATTTCTTTCCTTTTAATTTCTTTCCTTTTAATTTCTTTCCTTTTAATTTCTTTCCTTTTAATTTCTTTCCTTTTTAACGCCTTTACATCTTTTATTCCCTTTTTGATGTCATTTCTCTTTAAAGTTTATACCTTTAAAGTTTATACCTTTAAAATTTTTACATTTTATATTTTCGTCAAAAAAAGAATAATTTTCATTGTTTTTTTCAATCCGGAATTTTATTTTTCTTCAAGTACTGACCAGAAGAGACTTAACCGGATTGAGAAAACTTGCTGGATTATTTGTAAAATCTAGTCGATTGAGGGCGTTTAATTAGTTACTGATTTTTTATCCAGGCTTCCATTTCTTCGTAGAGGAATTTTTCAGCAGCCTGAACTTTCTCCAGAGGGCCACGGAGAACCAGGAGTTCTCTTTCTTCACTGTTTGCTACGCCTACGAATATCTTCCTGGTAACAGGTTCAAGCCCGAACTCTTCAACAATATCGTAAATAATAGATACAACCGTACCTGGGGGAATTATTAGGTCGTACAGTTCTTCAATTTTTAGATCCCCGCGTTCTGTCTCTTTTTCCTTTTCAAGTTGCTTTGAGGTAATTAACTCTTCCAGATTAAGTGTCTTATGCATCCTGGGGTCACCTTCTTATTTTTCCTTCTTATTTTTCCTTCTTGTTTTTCCTTCTTATTTATTTTTCCTTCTTGTTTTTTCTACTTGTAGCCTCTGTCAGTTTAAGTTAGCTTCAACCAAAAGAAGCAGGTTTAGTCAAGTGGACAAGTTTTTTGTTTGCGCATTGTTAATGTAAAGGATAAGGTAAATCAAATTGAATCTTCAGATATATCAGGCAATTAGTCATATCTTTTTCGTATCAACTTATGATAGATATAATCATATTTATGATTGATTCTTGCGAATATTATCTATTTTGAGTAGAATATTTAATTTGTAAAGCTATGCTAAAACAAAATTATACTATATAACTCAAGAAGATCAGTTAAAGTTCTATATTCTAATCTGAATTATTGAAAGCAAAATAAACATAAAACTGCAAAATTATACATAAACTTAGATAAAGCAGAACATATATAGATAAAAAAGGACGTGATAAAGAAAAATAGAAGAATCCATGTTCAGGGGCTTATTCTGGACTGATTTGTGAAATTACTCAACTTCATGTTAAATTAATGGCCAATGTTAAATATGATCAGAACTGAATAGTTAGAGATATCATATGGAAAACCGTATCCTTTCCCTTACTTGATATAATGCATTTGGTATTATGAAATAAAATGGATGTAACAATGTACTGGATAACTGAATGTAACGATATGCTGGATTACTGGATGTAATAATGTGCTAAATGTAAAGAAGTATACTAATATATAATTAAAATTATGGAAAGTGAGGAAAAATACAAGGGAAAGGTTCTAAGCAAACCGATTCTAGCAAACTTTATCTGAGATGAATATCTCTTATAAGAGGATAGCAATGCAGCAGTATAAATTGAAGCGCGGTTTTAAGCCTGATATTGACAGGATTTACTCTGTAATGACGGAATGTTTCCCCGGAGAAATCTCTAGAAACGAAGGAACCCTTGAGACCTCCTATGGAGCTATGTCAAATATAAAAGTCTGGATTGAGAATAAAATGCTTTCTGTAGACACGGTTTCTGACAAAACTGTGACTGATGACCAAACTGTCATGCAGACCAATAAAGCCTTCCGGGATTTCCTGTATAAGGCTACCGGATACACAGCAAAAGAACGAGTAAAAAATGCTAAGAAAGAAGTCAGTGGGGAGTAAAACTCCTGACGACTTAATCTTATTTTGAAACTTTTTCTACCTAACACCCCCACCTTGAGGTATTTTTTTGAGTGGCGATTTTCTGGAAAAACTGAAGAGCTTTGAGATTCCCACCTGCCTGCGAGTCTGCTGCGGAACCGACGGCTCAGTGACCTTTCTGCTGGAAATAATGACCCGAAAGCCGGTAAGTGTAACAACCGAGTCTCAGTACACCGTTAAGGCTGACAAAACGATTGCTTCTCTTCTGGATGTGGAAGAAGGCAGTAAAGTAAACGATAGAGTAGTCCGGCTCTCTGCAGGAGGCACGACCTTTGTGCACGCAAGGTCTCTATCCCCCCTGGAGCGCATGCCTGATACCATGCGGGAACAACTCATGCGGGCTGACATCCCGATTGGCCGGATTCTGCGCAGCCATAACCTTGAAACCAGACGCGACATGGGCGAACTTGAAATTCTTGAAGGGGAACCAACCTTCAATGGCATACCTGTCCTTTCACGTTCCTATAAGATAGTCCATAACAACCACATCCTCATGTGGATTAACGAGCGTTTCCCGATTGATGAGCGCTGGAATTTATAAAAGAGGTTTCGGGAAAGACAAATTAAGCGATGAAATTGGAATAATATAGCTTTTTTGAAGCAAATTTTTCCAATTTATTTAAAATAAACTCGTAAATTTTCCAGCAGTTATAGGAAAATCGCACCTATTTCTGCTTCCAGTCGAAAGCTTTATATCTCTGCTGTGATATTTTGGAGATGCTCTTTGAGCATCAGTGCCTTGGTGGCTTAGGGGTATAGCGCGTCCTTGGTAAGGACGAGGTCGCGGGTTCAAATCCCGCCCGAGGCTTATTTTATTTTTTTGTTTTTTCTTTATCTATTGAAGGTTCAAAGCCTACTTTCGTTAGAAGGCAGACGAATGATGGTGGGTATATATGAATTAAATATTTCTGCACGTTTGGAATCTGTTGAAAATTTTTCTATTTCTGGATTGAGTAAAGAGTTAATAATGGACTTTAATGTTCATTTGAAACTTTAGAATATTATTACAATAGTTATCTGAATAAACTTCCACTCAAAATTAATGAATGTAGTAAGCAAAATCTTTGCACATTTATTGAAATATGTCAACAACATTTCACTAATCGTCTTTTTTTGTATTTATTCTATACACTTTATAATTAAATTATTTAATTATATAATTTTTATAAAAAATAAGAGTCAAATAGAAAAGATTAAGAATGTAATTACGTTAAAAATATTAATACTTTTTATATAATAGATAAAAGATTAAGGAGTAGAGCAATGAAAACTAACAAAAAATTGCGTTCAGCAGTTTTATCATCTACACTTCTGGTTTTGTTATTAATTGTTCTTTCATCCACAGCTTTAGCATCTATTACTGAAACTCGAATTACCACACATGGAACAGCAGCCAATCCTGACATTTATGGAAATAAAATAGTTTGGGAGGACACAAGCAATGGAAATTCCGCTATTTATGCATATGATCTTTCAACGAAAAAAGAAACTCATATTACAGGCAATCTAAAACAGACTGAACCTGTTGTCTATGGTAATAAACTCGTGTATATTAGCAATGGCACTGATGTTTACGTATATGATCTCTCTACTCAAAAAAAGACTCTATTACATTCTAATCCTCCGTTTGATGTCGGAGAGCCTGCTATTTATGGAAATTTGATAGCATGGGATTATGTTATGCCAGATGTACTAGATTCAAAAATAGCCACATATGATCTCAAAACTCATCAGAGCGATTTATTTGGAATGGGATTTTGGGAACCTGCGATCTATAATAAAAAAATCGCTTACATTTGTTATAATGATAATAATTTCGGCTATGATGCCTGTGTGTATGATCTTTCTACTTCTAGGGATATTTGGTTTACAGAAAGCGGAACAGCACACAATGTCGATATATATGGCAATAAGGTAGTTTGGGATGATAATCGCAATGGAAACTGGGATATTTATATGTATGATCTTTCCACTAAGAAGGAAACTCAGATAACCAATCATGGAACAGCATCTAATCCTGCGATTTATGGTAATAATATAGTATGGCAGGATAATCGCAACGGGAACTGGGACATATATGCATACGACCTTAAAACCCATCAACAAACGCATGCTACTGTTAAATCAGATCAGGTTAATCCAGCTGTCTATGGTAACAAAATCGTATGGACAGATTATCGAAATGGAAAGCCGGATATTTATATGGGTACTATCAGTTACCTTCCAGTTGCTGCTTTTACTGCGTCTCCCACCTCTGGAAAATATCCTTTGACTGTGAAGTTTACTGACAAAAGCACAGATGTATACTCTTATAATTGGAACTTTGGTGACAAAAGCACTTCAACAGTCAAGAATCCAACTCACAAGTATACTAAAGCAGGAAAATACACTGTGAGCTTAACAGTAAAGAATGCTGCAGGAAGTAATACTGTAACTAAATCTAGTTATATAAACGTTGCAGCTCCTGTAAAAGCTCCTGCAGCTTCTTTCACTGCATCTCCAACTTCAGGAAAAAGGCCTTTGAAAGTCCAATTCACTGATAAAAGTACCAACAGCCCAACTTCATGGAAGTGGAGTTTTGGAGATGGAACGTATTCAACCTCTAAGAACCCAGGACATACATACAGTAAATCTGGAAAATATACTATTAGCTTGACAGTTAAAAATTCAAATGGAAGCGCTACTAAAACAGTTTCTGGATACATTACAGTGAAGTAAGAATTCGAAAAAGAATGAGGATTTCCTCATTTCTTCTTTTTTAGCTTACTGTTCAACCCAAGTGAATCTCGAGTTCTCTCCTGGAGGGCTTGCTATCATCCCAGATCCTGAATCAACTTCCAGTAGCTAATTTCAGTAGCAATATCAGTGGAGGTTTTGCACCTCTTAGTTCAGTTTATTGGCTATTAACTGGCAGTTCAGAAAACGCAACCTGGTGGAACTGAAACTTTGGGGACAACATGTGCTTAACAACTAAAAGTTGTGTACATACTTAATGGACCAGGAAAATATAGTGTCAGCTTGACATTAAGGAATGCAAAAGAAAAGAACATGAAAACCTTGAGTAAAGGTATATTGTAGCCAAAAAATGAACTTCCAACCGGGAAAATAATTTTAAAATTTTCCCTTTGCTATCAACATCAATTTTCTGTGCCTTTGAGCCTATTGAGGTTTCCTGTACATTGTATTTTCTGAAATTTGCAAACGATCAGCTCAATTGTCCTATCATTTGAGTTTTTCCACTGCACCCCAAAGAATATACACAATTGCAAAACACAAGCCGACTAATAAAGCACAAGTCAGTTGATTTTCTGGATTTTCGCTAAGTGCAACAATGGAAAAAAGACATATACCGATTATACATAAAATTGATATGTCTAATATAGTTCTAAGTATAGTTCTAAATACAGTTCTTATCTTCATGGTTTATGCCTTCTTGTAATGATCTTGAAATGCAGGTAAATCTCAGTTAACTTGAAAACTTAATAGAGATTGAAACTATTTCCTTGTTATTATAATAATCGCTGCTTGCTTATTGTAATTAACTTGAAAATTTGATAAAGATTGAAATTCAACGTCAAATTTTTAACACTAGTTATAGGCTGTCGTGCTTAACAGGACATGTTTACTAAAGTAAATAATCGAAAACATCTGCACTTCTTCACTGTTTTGTATTACTCTTCATTCTCTGAAACTATTGGTTATTTCTAATAACTTAGATATTTATATCTCATAACGACGTATTTATGTCTTGTAACGACATATTTGTATCTTATGACGATATAATCGTGTAACGATCTATTGTGGGGTGAAAAGAGATGGAAACACGTGAATTCAAAGCACTGAAAATAATTGAGAATTGGGATTCTATAAATAAAATAATGGAACTGAAATGGCACGAAATTGCTCAACAATCTAATTTGAGTTTGGAGCAATTCCATTTACTTATAGAATTAGATGAGTTGGAACTAAACGTTTCCAATGAAACTCAATTACCGAGTGTAGGAGAAATCGCCAGCAACATAGGCAATGCTCCAAATACTTTATCAGAAAGAATCAAACGACTGGAAAAAAAAGGTTTAGTTGAAAAAATTAAGGATAAGAGTGATTTAAGAGTCAGTCGAGTAGCTCTTACAAATGAAGGTAGAAGACTTATTGAAAGTATACATAACCAGGTTGGTAAAAACCTTCTTAATGAAGTTTTAGAAAAAATGGATGAGGAATCTATAGACAATCTATCAAAAAGTTTAGATCAATTACTTAACTACTTATCGAACAGGAAGAACTAGTGTCGAGTCAAACATAAAATGTCGTATAAATCTAGTGAAGTTATTAGGGATCATTAAATCCTTGATGATTGACTTGACACTAGTGTCATGAAAATTTAGTTTTGGTAATCCAATGAACTTAAAATCGTTGTATATTGATTAGAAGCTGCCAAGATTATGCTCAATAATTAAATCTGACATAATATCCAGGATATTGGCAACAAAAAACTGTATCCATTATTTAATGATTCTGTCCGTATTTTAAGACCAGGTAGTCTTCTACTTGCGGAAGACACGTTATTTCCAGTAATAAATGAGTTTGAAATTAATCAATGGTAAGAAGAGTTCATAGCGCCTATTTACAAATCTAATGAAATGATTGTTAATAGTCCAAAATGGAAAGCACAATATTTACCATTGGAGACGGACTTACTGTAGCTACAAAAATAGTTAACTAACTCCATAGAGGTAATTATCTGACAGTAGAAACCCTATCCTCAAAAATTAATGTCTGCATTGACTTTGACCAATGTATAGATTGTAGTTCCTGCATTAAAAAATGTCCACGTGGAGTATATCAAAGAGAAAGCGATAAAATATTGATACAATCCAATAAATGCACTGGCTGCCTCCGTTGTATTCGTATATGTCCGAGGGATGCTATAACTATTAGTGCCGAGAGTAAAAGAAATAATTGGAAATTGAGTTTCAAGTACTGGATTTTGAGCAAATTAAAACATTGAAAGAAAGCTTAAGCGGGCTCTCTTTGGCTACTCTGATGCCCTCCATTGATACAAACATAGTTGCTGTCGGATTGCCCATGATAGCGAAGGAGTTAAATCCAAATTTTTCAAGTGTTCAATGAATTGTCCTTAGCTACTTATTGTCAATAACTACCCTTGTTGTGGGGAGTGGACGCATTGGATATATGTTTGGGGAAGATGGCTATATTTAGGCGGAGTTGTAATTTTTACAACTGCATCATTAGTTTGTGGATTATCATCTTCTATTAACATGCTTATAGCCGCTCGTGTTTTACAAGGTATCGGAGGGGCTATACTTATGTCGCTATCTTTTGCATTCGTAGGAGATATAATTCCAAAAAAATTCACAGGTTATGGGCATTTTAACAGCCATGCTAACGTTAGGGATATCACATCTGGTATTCACGGTACGTTTACGGTTGCAGTTATATCGCAATAGTCATTGCGATCATAGCTGGTATACACTACTTTTCGTCAACAGAAGAAAATCACACAAGGTTCAATTGTAGAAAATATGAAAATGATTCATTGAAATAAGAAAAATTTATAGTCATAATTAATATTTTAATGTTGTTTACTAATAAAACATTTTACCTGAAAATATTATTTGTTCAGAACCAATTTTTCATATAATTTATTTTAAATAAGTTTGGGAATAATTATAGGTTGTAACCCCACAAAAAATTAGAGAACAGACTAAAACGAACGGATCAGAGCGAATGAGCTTATACCACCAAGACAAAACTGACGGATCAACAAAAACGGGCGCCAGAACAGTGAGGCTTTGAAGGAAGATCTCGACTTGCTCCGGTGCAAATATTGATCGTGTGCAATGGTTCATGGATATATTATGTCCATGAACTCTGTTCTTTTCATGATTTTTATGTGCAAAGTCATTGTGTACTTGCAAATTTACTCTAATAAATATAAATCTATGTAGATATGGTAATTGTCGGTGGTCTTTACAATTGTCAGTGTTTTCCTTGTCGTAATAACTGCCTGGTGCAAATAAAATTAAGGGGTAAAAATGGTTGAATTACTGTTATTAATTCGACCTCAGTTTGCCATAACAACTAAGTTGCATGCTTATGAGAAAAGGAGGAAGTCGGAACGGCTGAATACTGTACGTATGAAAAATATGTATTAAAAAAGAAGCTTGAGATCCTGAGAAATAAAGGTGGAAAGAGCATAGAATTAATTTCCCTTTATATTCCTTCTGATATACAGATTTCAGATGTTGCAAATCATTTGAGAGAAGAGCATGAGCAGTCTTCGGACATTAAGTCTAAACTTACCGGCAATAACGTACAGGGAACACTTGATTTTCTGTTGGCAAAGTTAAGATCGCTTAACAAAGTACCAGAAAACGGGATAGTTTATTTTGCAGGGCCTGTCGATACCGGAACTAACAGGACAGGCATGGTAAATGAAGTTATTATTCCTCCGGAACCTGTTGTAGATTACATATATCACTGTGATTCCGTTTTTTATCTTGAGCCCCTTGAGAAAATGCTCAGAGAGTGCAGTACTTATGGACTTATACTTCTGGATTTAAGAGAAGCAACAATCGGAACGCTCGTAGGTAGGCAAACTGAAGTTATTAAGCATCTCCACTCTACTGTCCCTGGCAAACAAAGAAAAGGAGGTCAGAGTGCACATCGCTTTGAACAGCTCAGACGCATTGCTATTCATGATTTCTACAAAAGAATCGGAGATGCTGCAAATGAGGCATTTCTTGAAGTGGAGCCAGCTGAACTTAAAGGCATTCTTATAGGAGGGCATTCTCCAACTAAAGAAGAGTTCGGTGAAGGTGGATTTCTACATTATGAGCTTCAGAAAAAGGTTCTTGGATTGTTCGATACGGGGTATACGGACGAATCGGGTTTTTCTGAATTAATAAATGCAGCAGAGGACACTCTCCAGGGTATTGACTTAATTAAGCAAAAGAAAGACATGGAACTGTTTTTTAAAGAGCTTGCTACTGAGTCTGGTAAAATATCTTATGGAGAAGATAATGTACGGGTGAACCTTGAAATAAAGGCAGTTGATGTGCTTTTATTTTCTGAAAACCTGCGATCTGAAAGAGTAACTCTCAAATGCAGTGTTTGCGGATATGAGAATAAACTGACAAGAAAATGGAAACCAGATGAAGCTGTTCCTGTTGCAGGAAATTGTCCTGAATGTGGTTCTGCACTTGAAGTCATGGATGTTATTGATATCGTTAGTGAATTCTCGGAACTCGCTGATAAAGGCAATGCAAGAATTGCTTTTATATCAACGGATTTTGACGAAGGTTCTCAACTTATTATAGCCTTTGGAGGCATTGCTGCAGTCCTTAGATATAGTACAGGAGTGTTAGGGTAAGTACAGGGATGCAGGTTAGTTCAGAAGTTTATTAGTAAATAATATAGGTAAATCGTACAAATTTGAGACCGTTGTATCCAAATGTACAATGAAATTTAGATTTCTTTTCCAATTAATGTTGCAAACAATTGTGAATTTTACTTAAAAGATTGTACAATTTTGCTCTAGCAAGTTCTGTCCAAAGCTACTTGTCCTAGCAGGTTCTGTCCAAAGCTACTTGCCCTAGCAGGTTCTGTCCAAAGCTACTTGTCCTAGCAGGTTCTGTCCAAAACTACTGCTCTTT
Organism: Methanosarcina barkeri 3; assembly: GCF_000970305.1. Lineage (GTDB taxonomy): Archaea > Halobacteriota > Methanosarcinia > Methanosarcinales > Methanosarcinaceae > Methanosarcina > Methanosarcina barkeri_A. The sequence continues at coordinate 3,484,762 of NZ_CP009517.1, read as the reverse complement.
AACTGTACTTTTAGTGGGGAAACTTCAGGCTACAACTTTAGGAAAATAATATAGTTGCAAGACTTCTCTAAGTAAAGAAATAAAGTCATTGATAGTAATTGTTAAATAATAATAAATATCATTTAGTAATGGATATCATATATATCTAGGTAAATCTGCTTTCACAGATAGTTTAGGTGGACGGCAATGAAGCCCACAGACAAAGCTGGCATGAAATACACAAATCAGAGAGTTGAAATACTTGCTTTCCTGCGTGAACACGATGGTCATCCCACTGTAGATGAAGTTTATGATGGGGTTAGACAAAAACTGACGCGTATAAGCAAGGCTACCGTATATAAAAATCTCAAATTCCTTACGGAGAAAGGGTTACTGGAGGAGGTGAATGTAAAAGGAGTCTCAAGATTTGAAGCGAATTTCATTCCTCATCACCATCTAATCTGCAGGGAATGCGGAAGTATGGAGGATTTCAATTCGGAACAATTATTGGACTACTCAATGAAGATAGCTGAGGAAATAGAAGGATTTACTATTGTTTCAACCAGCACTAACTTTTATGGTGTCTGTAAAAAATGTAAGGAATCTATGGAGTCTAAGGAATCTATGGAGTCTAAGGAATCTATGGAGTCTAAGGAATCTATGGAGTCTAAGGAATCTATGGAGTCTAAGGAATCTATGGAGTCTAAGGAATCTATGGAGTCTAAGGAATCTATGGAGTCTAAGGAACTTATGGAGTCTAAGGAATCTAAAAAGTCTGAGGAGAATACATAAATTGAGCAGAATATCAAAGAAAAACAGTATGTTGTCCTGGTATATAGTGGTATATTCTCCAGAAGGTTAAAGTTAAAGATCCTGTGGCATACAGCATTATGCTTCAGGTTCTCAATGATGAGATTAAGCATGAAGATTAACTGCAAGTTGAGGACAGAAGAACATCGTCTTGCTTCAGCGCAAATATGATCCTGTGCTGTAAGTAATAGCACGAGGTAAAACGAGGGATAATGAATGGTTGAGTTACTTTTATTAAGTCGGCTTCAGTTTGCTATAACAGCTGCATTCCATTTCATATTCGTTCCACTAACACTGGGACTTGCACTGTTAGTGGCAAGCATGGAAACAATGTACTACAGGAACAAAGATGAAACCTGGCGAAAGATGGCCGATTTCTGGGGTAGGGTATTCAAGATAAACTTTGCAGTAGGTCTGGTATCAGGTCTTACACTGACTTTCCAGTTTGGGACAAATTGGGGTGCCTATGCGGAATTCATGGGAGATGTTTTTGGACCGCCTTTAGCTGTGGAAGCATTACTGGCTTTCTTCCTTGAAGGTACTTTCTTTGGTGCATGGATATTCCTGGACCGCAACCGTCAGAAACTAAAGACATTTTCCATGTGGATGGTTGCTCTGGGAACTAACATATCTTCATTATGGATTATTACTGCTAACGGTTTTATGCAGAATCCAGTCGGCTATGAGATGGCTGCTGACGGAAGCAAAGTCGTTATGACAGATTTCTTTGCTCTTATTACAAACGGCTATGTATGGTACATGCTGGTACACACTTTGCTTTCAGCTTACCTGTTGACAGCGTTCCTGATCATGGGAATTTGTGCATATCATTTCCTTAAAGGAAACAACAGTAAAGTATTCAAGAAGTCTTTCAGCATAGCAGTTACCATAGCATTAGCTACTGCAGTCATGCTTCCAGTTCTTGGCCATGGTTATGCGCAATATGTTACTGAACTTCAGCCTGCTAAAGGAGCGGCAATGGATGCAATATGGGAAACAGGTTCAAAAGTGCCCATGTACCTGATACAGGTACCTGATTCAAGTACTGGTTCCAATAGTGTTCAGTTGCTGGGAATTCCAGGTCTTGCAAGTTTCCTGTATACAGGAAGTTTCAGCGGAAAAATAACAGGACTTAATCAGCTACATCAGGATGAATTACCACCTGTAGGAATGATATTCTGGAGCTTCAGACTGATGACAATTCTTGGGTCTTTGTTTATCGTAGAGGCTCTTTTAGGCTTATATCTTCAAAAGTCAGGCAAATTGTACACATCAGACAAGTATCTAAAGTTGCTGATATGGTCTATCCCTCTTCCGTATATTGCCATCACTGCTGGCTGGATCGTAGCTGAGGTAGGGAGGCAACCGTGGCTGGTATATGGTCTATTAAAGACAGCAAATGGTATCTCATCGGTTCCCATATCAGATGTATTGCTAAGTGTTGCCCTTATAAGCACATTCTATCTGATCCTGATGGTCTTTGAGATATACCTCATAAAGAAAACTGTAGTTAACGCGACAGGAGCTGAGTGAAAATGTTTGATTTCCTTACCCATGATATGCTTGCTGTAATCTGGTTCTTCCTGTGGTGTGTTATATGGGGAGTTTACTTCATTGCAGACTCGTTTTCCCTCGGAGCAGGTCTTCTGTTGCCTTTTATTGCCACAGATGAGGTGCAGAGAACACAAATCCAGAGCTCTGTTGGTCCCTTCTGGGGCGGCAATGAGGTATGGCTCATTCTGGCTGCAGGTGGAACGTTTGCTGCATTTCCTCTGGTGTTTTCGAAGATGTTTACTTTCCTTTATCTTCCTATGATGTTACTGCTTATCGGATTAATTGCAAGGGGCGTTTCGGTGGAATATCTTCACAAGGACGAGAATCCCCAGATACAGAAAGCCTTTGCTTGGGGATGGTTCGTTGGAAGCCTGCTGATTTCTCTGGTTTTGGGAGTTGCATTTGCGAACTTCTTCAAGGGACTCGAAATCGCTTCAGGAGGAGTTTATACAGGTACCCTTCCTGGACTCTTCAGCCCATATGCGTTGATAGGTGGTGTCCTGTTTGTGTTTATGAGTGTTACTTCAGGTGCGCTCTGGATCAATGTCAAGACAGAAGGAGCCATAGCTGCAAAAGCAGGTAACCTGGCAAAGAAGAGCACTCTTATTGTATTTATACTGTCTCTGATATATCTAGTATATTCTTTTGTGGGTATAGAAGGTTTCACAACCAACTATTCAGCCACGCCAGCTCTGTATTTATTGCCAGTTCTTGCTGTAGTGGGAGCTGTCCTTTCGATGTTCTTTGCAAAAAAGGGAAGGGGGTTTCCGGCCTTTTGCAGTAATCTCCTGACTCTTCTTTTCATTGTTGAAAGCGGACTTGCAAGCATTTATCCTTATATGCTTAAGTCATCTATTTCTCCTGATTACGGCATAGATATCTTTGAAGCAGCATCAAGCCACATGACCCTGAGCATCATGCTTGGAGGAGCATTGGTATTTGTACCCATAGTTATTATCTACCAGCTGTGGGCATATACGCTGTTCAAGGAAAAGATAAAAGAAACAGAACAGATCGACTACTGACCTGCTCTCTCTTTTTTTATTTTTGTCACTTCAGTGAACATCCTTGAACTTTATTGGTTTCAATCCCGGCTGTATCAACAACAAGCATATCCTCCAGCAGTTCCCGGCCACAAATATTACAGTACTCCTTCATTTTGTTGCTTCCCTCCATTATGTCGCCTCTATTGTCCGGAAGATCTCATAAATCATACGCCAAGCTTGTATGGGTTTTAGTGTCTCCGTTTTTCACTCGATTTTATTCTCTTTTTTGGCTTGTACCATACTTATCTCGATTATGTAATTTAAAATATATTTTTATTTGCATATTAACACCGGGTTGATATTTTTCACACCGGGTTTTCTTTAAATACATCTTGAAGTTACATTTCAGCAGAAAACATAAAAAATCATGTTAACTAACGGAGAATCGAAAATGATAGATAATAAACGTACGATTTTGGTTTATCACCATGACGACAACGACGGATGTTGTGCAGCCGCTATTGCTGGTAATTCCTATGACCGGAATGAATTTGACATAAAGTTTGTTCCTATAAATTATGGCAAAGAGTCATGGAGTGAGGACGAAATAAAGGCAGCTGAAGAAGTATGGCTTGTTGATTTTACAAGCGATAAAATGGATGAATTCGTAAAAGCTTGTGGGTCTAAACTGATATGGATCGATCATCATAAGACCGCTGTGGAGAAGTTTCCGGAGCTGTGGAGTTCGAGCAGTATTACGGGAATTCGGTCCCTTGAAAAGGCAGCCTGTGTACTTACATGGGAGTTTACGCATCCAGGATCTACTTCACTTCCTGTAACTGTTGCCTATATTGGAGATAAAGACCTGTGGAAGTTTGAATATGTTGAGACAAAGGCTTTCACTGCAGGCTTCAGTCTGATGGTGAAAACCCCTGACGATGCCGTATGGTCTGTGCTTCTTGGTTCGAAATATGAGGATACCGTAAATAAAATGATATCAATTGGTGAATTACTTCTTGAATCTCAAAGTTACAAGATTCAGAAAGCTTTTGACCGTGGGGTAGACTGCGTTTTTCATAACTGGAAGGCAAGACTTGTAAACACTACCGGGAGCATCTCCGAACTTGGAGAATTTATCTACAAAAAGCCTGAGTATGACATTGCTATCATGTGGCAGGCCATAGAGGATATGGTGGTATTCAGCTTAAGGTCCGATTCAGGGAATCCCGACTCCCCAGATTGTGCTGAAATTGCTCAACGCTATGGCGGCGGTGGACATAAAAATGCTGCTGGATTCCAGAAAAAGAATATGGATTTTCCACGCCTGCTTTTCACATGAATCAGATCCAGACCGCCAGAAACATAACACATTCCTGACTATACTCTGGCAGCCAGGATTATAGCATATTCCTGATTACGGGTAGATTCTAAGGTCATTAACTAAAGATAGCAGTACTTAAATTTGAAAACTCTAATTTTTATTTTTTAAATTTATCTTTTAAGTCAACAGAAAATCTTAAGTTATTTAATTGATCCTGAAAATTCAAGTGATTTCTCTTGTTCTGGCCTCTATTATTCTTCCCTCCGAAATCTAATTCTTGTTTTAAACTTTTTATAAATTCCAAAACTAAATAAGAAAATTTGGCCTTCTATAAAATCTAAATGCAAATATTTAATTTTTTAAATAAAGATGTGAGGAACGAGAATATCACAGGTCAAATTGGTTAATAAAAGAATGTGGTGCCAGGAGATCGTCCTTTAAATATCAAAAATTAGAGTGAGTAAGAGTACATTATACCAGTTGATTACAATATCCTTGTGGTTTAAGCAGGATTAAAAGCAGGAACTGTTAACTAATTAAATTGCGACTGACTCAGACTGATATAAAATACCAATAATCCTAAAATAATGTTAGAAACCAAGAGTCAGCCAAGAAATTAACATATCTGCTCACGTTTTATTACATGCTCAAAAGACATGATCCTGTTCGAACCTTTTCCCGTTTAAATGCCAACCTTCTGATTCAACTATGAAGATAGCAGTGGAATGTGATAAGAATTTCTTTACTTAGTAGTACCTTGATTTCAATCAGTGCCTGTACAAAGAATAATCAAATTTTGAGCTTGTGAAAAAAGAGAAATTCTTATATAAACTCTTAAGCCTACAATTTATTTATTTCTGAGTTTTTAGAAAAGTATTTATATTTTAAAGCTTCCTTATCCAAGAAAATTAGTCCGGCTATGTGAATAGTAGTGGGATCTATTGGTCTGGAGGTTACCTTACGTTTAAAAATATTATCCAGTTCTATAATGTAAACGGTTTGACTATCAGTCCCTTTAAGCGCAACCTGACTATTCGATTTAACAATTACCTAAAAACGGAGTTTAATTCCTTATACTGGTTTGCCCTTCCAGGTTTTGTTCTCTGCTCAGGTGGGTTGTATATAGGCCTCGGTTTATTACGGACTTTCTATCTTGACGGAATTCTTGCCTTCAAGCCGACGGTTTTAATGGTAATTCTAACAATTATAGGGTCGGGTCTGACTTTTACCGGAATTTTGCTCCATTTTATTTCGGGTTTACTGCGGCATCTAAGAGAATAAACTGATAGTTCCAAAAAACCCACTAATGAGCTTGTGCAAAACCGATTTTGTTCTCAAACCCGAAATTTGAATAATAAATTTTCCATGATAAAAAGTTTAGTTAATTATTTGGAGCGTTGAATCTTAAGAAATAATTTTAAGTTTTGGAATAAGCTTAATGGCTTTTTCCAATAACAGTTTTTTCCCAATAACAGTTTTTCTTTTTCTAGTTATCTTCTCAATAGTGTTTTTCTGTCGCTGATGACTATATCAATAGATTCTATACTGCAAATAAATATGAGAAATCATTGACCGAAATAACTATTAGGCGTTTTAGAACTATTGACCAAAGTAACTATTGAGTGATTTAGAACCATTGACTGAATATTTTATAATTTTACAGAGGAAAACCAAAACACAAAAATCAAAAAAGAAGGCGGTTCTATAAAGAAATCCGCCTTTTCAAGCATTGAGTCTTTCTATTTCTTACTGTTTTTTAGAGTTTCAGCCTTTCGGCTTTAACCTTTTATCCTCGACACTGATCAGGTCCGGCTCAAAATCTGTTTTCTGAATCCGGGATTTCTGTCAGTTTCTGAGTCCTGATACGTTATGGCGAGGTTTTTGTTTTTTCTTTACCTATTGTCAGTTCTTGCTGGTCTATGCCTGCAAGGCCTTTCCCAGGCTCATAGGCACCTGTAAAGAGGAAGTATTTTCCTGGCTGGAGGTCAAAGGTTGTCAGGGAAAGGGTATCCTGGTTTTTGTCACCTATGCTTATCGTACCGTTGCCTTCTCCAATAAGAGTCTGGACTGCGTTTGTGAATTCACTTTTGCTTAACTTGGACTTGTAGTTTGTGGAGTTAACGCCCAGGTCTCTGAGGTCAAAGTCATTAACGGAAACATCGGTCCCGTTTATTGTTCCATTGCTGTCGACTTTTACTTCAGCTTTATAGGCCTCTTCACTTATCAGCAGGGCACCGTATGTAAACTCTCCGTTAGCAGGTGCGTTTTTCAGGCTCATCTCAACATCAAGGTTGTCGCCTTCCTTAATATTGTTGGCAGCCTTCGTTTTCATTTCATAGTCAACTACTTCAAAGCAAGTTGCTGAAAGAACTTTCGTTACGTTGGATTCTTTGTTATCAGCAAGTGTAACAATGATGCCGTAACTCCCAGGCTCAAGAGAGCTGAAGGTAAGAGGTTTAGACAGGTCGCCGCACTTATCCAGAGTCGCGCATGTCTTGTTGTAGTTCACACCTTCTTTAAATATTTCACCCAGGCTCTTGCATTTGGCATCCACAAGAGCTTGTTTCATGGAACTCACACCAAGCCCTTTGACAAGATAAATATTTACTGCTTGCTTCTTAAAGGCTGAAGGACCGTTGTAATCCATTTTCACAGTCTGTTTTTCAGTATAAAACGGATGTGTGGAATATGGATACGTAATACTCAGTTCCTCGTTTTTGTCCTTGTTTATTTTAACTACAACTCCTGCTTTCTCCACACAATTTGTCCCACTGTAACTAAAGCTAAGAGGTTGTGGAAGCTGAATGTCTTTTCCTCCGGTGAGATAAATCCATCCGCCATTCTCCTGGCTGTCAGAATGGTTTGCAAAAACGACGCTATCTCCGTTTTTCTCGATAGATGCAACCCAGAGTCCTTTTTCGGAAACCGCGGCTGATACCGAAATAAGTGCGAAAATGCAGATTAGAGCCGCGAAGGTTAATTTACATTTTCTCATGTATACTTCACTTGTTCCTATTTTTTTCTTCAATCGTTACACCCCTAAATTAATATTTATTTTTTTATCCCGGATTTTTGCTATATATTTCTACTTTTGTTTATTATTTACTTCATTAATTAACTTCATTATTATTAAGCTTTCATCCGCGAATTTCTTTTTTAATTAAATTAATCTACATTCATATATTTCTCTACAATACATGTCTACTATTAATATGTATTTATAGTTTATCGAAATCTCTTCAAAGAATTCTAAAAACAAATGTATTTAAAATCATCAAGGTGCATTATTATGACTTTTTTCTCCTTACATAAACAAGGAACAATATAAATACTGCTATGATTCCTACTATCCATATCTTCTGCGATTTCGGGTCCCGGAAACTCTCAGCAAATTTCTTTTCTACACTGGAAAGGTTTTTTCCGCTGTTTATTTCTTCTTTTACTCTATCGGTTATTCCTCCAACTTCTCCATCACTTGAGTTCTGTTCCGAGGAATTTGTTTCCGAGTCAAGGTTTTCTGAGGGTTGTAATTCTATCTGTTTTTCAAGATCCCCAACTTTTACTTCAAAATCGCCTGCCGGTATAGATTTAGTATTATACTCATAACTGAGGCTTCCGTCAGAATTTACCTCTATCTCTTGCATAGCTGTTATCTTGAGTTTGACCTCAGAACCACTTGCTTTTCCATCGATTCTGATCTTATATTTTCCTGGAGGGACATGTGTCTGGGAAACTGTAGCAGTGCCATCTTTTGCCTCTGCGCTTTTAGTTAACCATAAGAGCATCTTTGCTCTCACATTTAAGTCGTCGGCTCCTTCCGCTTTCACGGTAAAACTATTGTCAAAGCCAGAGGGGATTACTACATCTTCAAGCGTATACTCATATTCTCCGTCCTGGACCGTCACATCCTTTTCAAAGGTTACCAGCACTTTCGCAGTATCTCCCTCAAACCCGGTTCCACTTATCTTCATTATATCTCCAACAACCGGATTTTGGGGAGTAAGTTCCCAATTGCTTGAAGCAGCTGCTCCGGGAGAAATAATGACGAACAGGAAAACGGAAAGCAAAAACAGAAGTCTTAAACTTCCCTTATTTTCCGGATTTTTAATAAATGTAAAAACTGGCTTTACTGACTTAATCTCTTCAGGAAGCAATTTCTTTAAACTCTCCTCTTGGTATGTTTTTGACTAGAAAGGCTATTGTCCATTGAATAGCTGTACTATATGTATACTTCTTACACCTGGACTAATTATAAAAATTATAGACAGATATAGGACAAATAATAAAACTAGTTTATATATTTTTTCTTTTTTGCGTCCTATATCGCTTCAGTAAAGCATTCCAATATACAGGTTTTTACATATTGCTGTCAAGAGGAAGGATTGTAGTTTCCTACATTCCTTTTCTTTATATTTTTCAAACTTTCCGGTTTTTATTAAAGCTAAGAATTTTCCAGTCTTGTTTTCCGGATTTACGTTTTTTATTTCTTTTTCCTCAGTACCGCAAGCCCTATCAGTAGAGTTACTGCAAAGCCTAACAGGAAGGAGGGAATTTTTGGAGGATTTCTTAAGACTTCTGCTAACGAGTTTGCCTGAATGTGTGGCTTGATATCTTCGAATATGAATGCTTTTGAATTTTCGAGAATGGACTTAACTTTCATAAGCGAAGAGATTTTACTTTTCACTGAGGAGTTATTATCTCCTATAGCCTTCTCGGAGCTGGATATCAAGCTCGATCTTCGAGAGTTTCTGTCAGATTCTTTTCTTTCACTTGAATTCTGGTTTGTTTCTGAAGGCAGGCTTTCGTTATTTTGTTCTTCACTCAAGTTCTGTTCCGAAGTGTTTGTTTCCGAAGGCAGATTTTCTGCAGACTGTAATTTTATCTGCTTTGTAATGCCTCCAATATTTACCTCAAAATCGCCTCCCGGGATAGACTTAGTACTATATAGATAGCTGAGACTTCCATCAGATTCTACCTCTACCTCTTGCATGGCTGTTATCTTGAGCTTGACCTCGGAACTACTTGCCTTTCCATCGATCCTGATCTCATATGTTCCTCCAGGAACATTTGTCTGAGAAACAACGGCAGTACCGTCTTTTGCCTCTGCGCTTTTAGTTATCCACAGTAGCATCTTTGCTCTCACATTCAGGTCATCGACTCCTTCTGCCTGTACAGTAAAACTATTGTAGGAGCTAGAGGGGATTACTACATCTTCAAGCGTGTATTCATATTCTCCACCCTGGACCGTTACATCTTTTTCAAAGGTTACCAGTGCTTTCGCACTATCTCCTTCAAAACCGGTTCCTTTTATTTCAATTATATCTCCAGCAGCAGGATTTTGGGGAGTAAGTTCCCAGCTACTTGAAGCAGCTGCTCCGGGAGAAATAATAAAGAACAGGAAAATAAGAAGCAAAAAAAGGAGTTTCAAACTTCCTTTATTCTTCGGATTTTTGATGAATGTAAAAACTGGCTTTACTGATTCAATTTCTTCGGAATGCAATTTTTTGACCTCTCTTTTTGGTGATGTTTTCTTGACTAGAAAGGCTATTGTCCACTGAATAGCTGTACTATATGTATGCTTCTTATACTAGGAGACTATTTATAAAAATTCTAGACAGATATAAACATAAATGATAAAACTGGTTTATATATTTTACTTTTTTAGTGTTCCTTATTGCTTGCAGTAAAGCATCCAATGTACAGGTTTTTACATGCCGCTGTAAAAGGAAAGGATTGTAGTTTTGTACGTTCTTCTCCTTTTATTCTCGAATTTTTGTGTTTTCATTAAGAGTGGAAAAAAATTTTTCTTTTGGTTTTCCGGGTTTATTTACCTGTTCTATTTGTCTTTTCTCAGTACCGCAAGCCTCATCAGATCAGTAGAGTTACTGCAGAGCCTAACAGGAAGAAGGGAAATTTTAGAAAGTTTCCTAAGACTTCTGCTAGTGAGTTTGTCTGAATGTATGGACTGACGTCTTTGGACATGTGTAATTTTGGAGTCAGAAAATAGACTTAATCTACGTAAGCGGAGATGCTCTTAATTTCATTGAAGATATACTCCCTAAGGTATTTTCCGGACATGGATTCCAGGCCCAATCCGTGTAAATTTTCGGGTACCACTCTTATCTTCTTCTGGAATATACCTGTAAGACCTTCACCATCTTCATATGCGCCCGTAACTAGGAGGTAGTCTCCTGGAGGAAGTTCCCGGCTTTTCAGGGAAAGTTTACTCTGATTTTTCTCACTTATGCTTATCGTACCATTCTCTTTACCTATAATAGTCTGGATTTCGTTCTTAAGTTCGTTGTTCCCATTTTCGGATTCATGTCCGTTTAAACTTGTTTCCAGACTACCGATAATGTCAACTTCGTTCACAATAGGTCTGATTCCCGTGGTCATCCTCCACCCTGGGTTCGTACCTTCAGATGATATATAGGCACTATCCTTTATCAGTACAGCCCAGTAAGTATAATTTTTCTCTGCAGGTGCATTCTTCAGATCCATGTTGACTTCTAAGTTTTTGCCTTCTTGAAGGGCATCCGGAGCCCTGGTTTCCATTTGATATTCGAGAACTTCAAAATATTTTGCCAAATAGATCTCTTTTTCTGATTCGGTTTTTACCGTTTCATTTCCTGCATGTGTTATAAGGATCCAGTAGTAACCTGCCTGAAGAGGACCCAGTGTAAGGGGAGTAAGGTCTCCTTCTTTGTTCAGGGTTGCAGGTATCTTGGCATAAGCTTCCGTATCATTGTTTAAAATATCTTCGAGGTTAATAGTGCTCTCATTCATACCAGATGAAATCTCATTTTCCAGATAATTCGGGCTGCGCTCCTTGATAAGGTATATATCCACATTCTGCTGTTCTAAAGCAGTAGGCCCATCGTAGCTTAACTTTATGCTCTCATTTACGGTATAAAATGAACGAAGGGAATAAGGGTACGACAATATGAATTTCATATTGTTCCAGCTATTTTTCTCCGTTTTTGTCTCAGGTATTATTGACTCGTTCCCCTGAGCATCTGTCCGGTTATATACGTCTACTTCAGGTGTATCTCCAGGGCATTCGTTACCTTTTCTTTCACTTGAGTTCTGTTCCGAAGAGTTAACTTCTAAAGACAGTCTTTCATTATTTTGTTCTTCACTCAAGTTCTGTTCCGAGGAACTTGTTTCCGAGTCAAGGTTTTCTGAGGGTTGTAACTCTATCTGTTTTTCAAAATCCCCAACTTTTACTTCAAAATCGCCTGCCGGTATAGATTTAGTATTATACTCATAACTGAGGCTTCCGTCAGAATTTACCTCTATCTCTTGCATAGCTGTTATCTTGAGTTTGACCTCGGAACCACTTGCTTTTCCATCGATTCTGATCTTATATTTTCCTGGAGGGACATGTGTCTGGGAAACTGTAGCAGTGCCATCTTTTGCCTCTGCGCTTTTAGTTAACCATAAGAGCATCTTTGCTCTCACATTTAAGTCGTCGGCTCCTTCCGCTTTCACGGTAAAACTATTGTCAAAGCCAGAGGGGATTACTACATCTTCAAGCGTATACTCATATTCTCCGTCCTGGACCGTCACATCCTTTTCAAAGGTTACCAGCACTTTCGCAGTATCTCCCTCAAACCCGGTTCCACTTATCTTCATTACATCTCCAACAACCGGATTTTGGGGAGTAAGTTCCCAATTGCTTGAAGCAGCTGCTCCGGGAGAAATAATGACGAACAGGAAAACGGAAAGCAAAAGCAGAAGTCTTAAACTTCCCTTATTTTCCGGATTTTTGATAAATGTAAAAACTGGCTTCACTGACTTAATTTCTTCGGAAAGCAAATATTCTAACCTCTCTTCCTGGTATTTTTCTTGACTAGAAAGGCTATTGTCCATTGAATAGCTGTAATGTAAGTATACCTCTTACATCTGGACTAATTATAAAAATTCTAGACAGATATAGGACAAATAATAAAACTAGTTTATATATTTTTTCTTTTTTGCGTCCTATATCGCTTCAGTAAAGCATTCCAATATACAGGTTTTTACATATTGCTGTCAAGAGGAAGGATTGTAGTTTCCTACATTCCTTTTCTTTATATTTTTCAAACTTTCCGGTTTTTATTAAAGCTAAGAATTTTCCAGTCTTGTTTTCCGGATTTATTTACGTTTTTTATTTCTTTTTCCTCAGTACCGCAACCCCTATCAGTAGAGTTACTGCAAAGCCTAACAGGAAGGAGGGGGCTTTTGGAGGATTTCTTAAGACTTCTGCTAACGAGTTTGCCTGAATGTATGGCTTGATATCTTCGAATATGAACGCTTTTGGATTTTCGAGAATGGACTTAATTTCCATAAGAGGAGAAACTTTGGATTTCATCGAAGATCGGCTACCTAAGGTATTTCCTGAGCTGGATTCTAAGCCCGACCCGTATAATTTTTCGGATGATATTCTTACCTTTTTCTGGAATATACCTGTAAGACCTTCACTATCTTCATATGCACCCGTAACTAAGAGGTAGTCTCCTGGAGGAAGTTCCCGGCTTTTCAGGGAAAGTTTACTCTGATTTTTCTCACTTATGCTTATCGTACCATTCTCTTTTCCTATAATAGTCTGGATTTCGTTCTTAAGTTCGTTGTTCCCATTTTCGGATTCATGTCCGTTTAAACTTGTTTCCAGACTACCGATAATGTCAACTCCGTTCACAATAGGCCTGATTCCCGTGGTCATCCTCCACCTTGGGTTCGTGCCTTCAGATGATATATAGGCACTATCCTTTATCAGTACAGCCCAGTAAGTGTAATTTTTCTCTGCAGGTGCATTCTTCAGATCCATGTTGACTTCTAAGTTTTTGCCTTCTTGAAGGGCATCCGGAGCCCTGGTTTCCATTTGATATTCGAGAACTTCAAAATATTTTGCCAAATAGATCTCTTTTTCTGATTCGGTTTTTACCGTTTCATTTCCTGCATGTGTTATAAGGATCCAGTAGTAACCTGCCTGAAGAGGATCCAGTGTAAGGGGGGTAAGGTCTCCTTCTTTGTTCAGGGTTGCAGGTATCTTGACATAAGCTTCCGTATCATTACTTAATACATCTTCGAGGTTAATAGTGCTCTTACTCATACCAGATGAAATCTCATTTTCCGGAGAACTCGGGCTGTGTTCCTTGATGAGGTATATATCCACATCCTGCTGTTCTAAAGCAGTAGGCCCATTATAACTTAAATTTACGCTTTCGTTTGCAGTATAAAATGAACGAAGAGAACAGGAATATGACAATATGAATTTCATATTGTTCCAGCTATTCTTCTCCGTTTTTATCTCAGGTATTGCCGATTCATTTCCCTGAGTATCTGTCCAGTTATATACTTCTACTTCAGCATTTACTTCCTGACTTTCCAAACTGTTCGTCAAGTTTACGTCGGGTTCCAATATTTCACTTGTCACATTCTTTACGTCGCTAGAGGTTCCGTTATAGGACTTATTTCCGGTTGTAGCGTTCACTCCTACACTTTTCAGACTTTTCGAGCCATTGACTGTTCCGGTTTTTGTTTCGTTTTTCGTTCTGGTACTGTTTTGGGCAACTGTTCTAATTACTGTTATTGTTTTATCTTTCAAGTTTGATACATTATTGCTTTCTGAACTCTCTGAGTCATTTTTTTGAGTAATTGTCGTATTAATTATTTTTGTTTTATATTTCCAGTTCGATCCACTGCTTTTTGAATGGTTTGACTCATTTTCTCCAGTATTTTCTTGATTGTCTGTATCATTATTTGTTTCTAGATCATTATCTTCTTCTACTGCTTCCTGATTTCCTGTATAATTTCCATTTCCTGTCTTTGACTCATTATCCTGAATTCCGGTGTAATTTCCGTTTCCTGTCTTTGACTCATTACCCTGATTTCCTGTGTAATTTCCATTTCCTGTTATTGATTTATTACCCTGGTTTCCTGTGTAGTTTCCATTTCCTGTTATTGATTTATTACCCTGGTTTCCTGTGTAGTTTCCATTTCCTGTTATTGATTTATTACCCTGATTTCCTGTGTAATTTCCATTTCCTGTTATTGATTTATTACCCTGGTTCCCTGTGTAATTTCCATTTCCTGTTATTGATTTATTACCCTGGTTCCCTGTGTAATTTCCATTTCCTGTTATTGACGTATTACTATGATTTCCTGTATAATTTCCATTTTCTGTCTTTGACTCATTACCCTGAATCCCTGTGTAATTTTCATTACCTGTCTTTGACTCATTTTCTTCTATTGTTTCCTGATTTCCTGTGTAATTTCCGTTTTCTATTATTGATTCATTACCTTGAATTCCTGTGTAATTTCCGTTTTCTGTATAATTTCCATTTCCTGTTATTGATTTATTACCCTGATTTCCTGTATAATTTCCTTTTCCTGTTATTGACTCATTATCTTCTATTGTTTCCTGAGTCTCTGTGTAATTTCCATTTCCTGTCTTTGACTTATTATCTTCTACTGTTTCCTGATTTTCTATACTTTTGTTTTCTTTTATTTTGTACAGTTCAAAATTTAAAAGAGGAATTGGCGACTTAGTGACTTCTTCTACTGTTTCCTGATTTTCTGTACTTTTGTTTTCTTTTATTTTATATACTTCGAAATTTAAAAGAGGAATTTGTGGTTTAGTATCTTCTATTGTTTCCTGATATCCTGTGTAATTTCCTTTTCCTGTTATTGACTTATTTTCTTCTTTTGCTGTTTCCTGAATCTCTGTGTAATTTCCTTTTCCTGTTATTGACTCATTATTCTCTTTTACTATTTCTTGAGTCCCTGTGTAATTTCCTCTTCCTGTTTTTGACTCATTCTCTTCTTCTACTATTTTCTGAGCCCTTGTGTAATTTCCTCTTCCAGTTTTTGATTTATTCTCTTCTACTGTTTCCTGACTTCCTGTGTAATTTCCTTTTCCTGTTATTGACTCATTATTCTCTTTTACTATTTTCTGAGTTCCTGTGTAATTTTGTTTTCCTGTGTAATTTTGTTTTCCTGTGTAATTTTGTTTTCCTGTGTAATTTTGTTTTCCTGTCTTTGACTGATTATCTTCCCCTACTATCTTTTGAGTTTTCGTGTAATTTTGTTTTCCTGTTTTTGACTGATTATCTTCCCCTACTATCTTTTGAGTTTTCGTGTAATTTTGTTTTCCTGTTTTTGACTGATTATCTTCCCCTACTATCTTTTGAGTTTTCGTGTAATTTTGTTTTCCTGTTTTTGACTGATTATCTTCCCCTACTATCTTTTGAGTTTTCGTGTAATTTTGTTTTCCTGTTTTTGACTCAGTATCCTCTGTGTTACCTCGTTCTTTACTTACTATACAGTAAGAACAATTATTTTCAGTCTCATTACTTACTTTAATATTTGATTCGTGTACTGTTCTGTCGCTTGCCTTGCTATTTGTGCTGCTTTCTTTTCCTGTAGCCGATACTGATATTACTAACAAAACAAGAATAAGAGCAATAAAGATTAATCTCCACTTCCTACCATGTGTTTCGTTATGAATCCCTGTTTTTCTCTTCAATCACTACACCCCTTAATTATTCTCTTTTCTGCTTAACTTTGGGTTTCCGCTTAATTTCGGGTTTCTGCTTGACTTTGGGCTTCCGCTTGACTTTGGGTTTCTGCTTAATTCGGATTTCTACTTAACTTCGGGTTTCTACTTAATTTCGGGTTTCTGCTTAATTTCGGGTTTCTGCTTAATTTCGGGTTTCTGCTTAAGCCTCTACTTCCGTATTTATTTATACAGTTATGCATAATTTTAAATTTTGTTTTAACACGATTTGTTATTTTGTAAATTTATTAAGTTAAATCTCTTTTATTGCAATGATTTTTAAAGGAATTTTAAAGCCGATTAAATATTTTTAATGAACTATTTTCTGTAAAAGCTTTTTCTTTTTTCAAATTTTTTCTCTTTGAATAACACTATAGTAATAATAATATCATTAA
The DNA here is from genome assembly GCF_000970305.1 of Methanosarcina barkeri 3. Lineage (GTDB taxonomy): Archaea > Halobacteriota > Methanosarcinia > Methanosarcinales > Methanosarcinaceae > Methanosarcina > Methanosarcina barkeri_A. The sequence goes on along the minus strand of NZ_CP009517.1, from coordinate 3,468,178 downwards.
GAATTCTAAGTCTACCTATCTTGACTTTTCATTACTTAAAGTATTCTTTCTTAGTTCAAACTCTCTTAATGACTTTTCCTTATGGATTTAACTTGGTTTAATAGAAATTTTACTTTTAGAGCCAGGTTTTATGCAGATTGCTGGATGACTTGTTGGATAATATATCCAACAATCATATCCTGCATAATAACTTCATAGATACCGAAGTAAATGTTTCTGAAAAGGCTATATATATCAAGATTTTGGATGTTATAACAGAATCTTGAATTTCAATAAGCCTACACAAGGAAAATAAAGAATCTCTTATCCTTCAAAGGCCATATAATAATTCAATTCCAAGATATTATATTATAAAACAAATTCTTAAATGTTTTAGCTCAAACGTACTACACTATTTGCCAGATTATAAATTTAGAATATACAATTTTTTGAAAATGTCTTCCAAAAAATGAAATATATAAAGAAAGAATTAAATATATCTCTCTTTTATTATTTGCACAGTCCAGGCGGACTATAACCTTAGTATTGGATCATAGTCTCACATGCAGGTGCCCAAAACTTAAATATAAAAAAGTATAGATAAAACTCAAAACACTAGCACAATATCTAAACAAGAATTATAGAGTTTTAAGCAAACTTTAACTGACAAATTCATCCGATCCCAAAAATGTTTTTGTAAAGGGTGATCGATTACAACTTAAAACTTATAGTTTACAAGTTTGCGTATAATCTAATACAGGCTTGGTATATGTCCACTCTAATTATAGTAGGCTTGGTATACATCTACTCTAATTATAGTAGGCTTGGTATATGTCTACTCTAATTATAGTAGGCTTGGTATATGTCTACTCTAATTATAGTAGGCTTGGTATATGTCTACTCTAATTATAGTAGGTTTAGTATACATCTTCTCTAGTTATAGTAAGCATAGTATATGTACTTCTAAACCGACATATGGGCATTTGCCGGCCGAGAAGTAGAGCTAGTATTCTTTTGATTATAGTTTCTATATTTCAACTTCAACTGGGTAACAATAAGCTTAACTCTTTAATCTATTTACTTGTCTCTTACCTGAAACGGATTTTTTCTTTCTGAATTCTCTTCTTGCCCTACAAAGGCTTTATATATTAGATGTGCTATCTAAACGCAAAGTACATCCGAGATAGAAATTTCATGCGTTTTAGTGCTTGAAATTATCTAATCAGATCAATGTGATGCTTAATGCTAACATCCTGGAGATATCCGGGAGAGAAGGTTTTCTACCGTTTCACGGGAGATTTCCTGCATTGAAGATAAATCCAGTGAGAAAAGTCGGATCAACATGAGTGTAAAGGGCCAATGCTTTGAAACGCCCGCTTTCGGCGTCTTGACGGCGCCTAAAATCGCACGAAACTGTTCAGGTTTTCGATGAGTTGCGGTTGCAGTTACTGAATACTGAAGTTTCAAACTAGGGAACTGAATTAAAGTCAGATTACCGAATACTGAAGTTTCAAATCAGGTTACTAATGTTTCAAATCAGGGCCGGATGCCTGGGTTTGGGTCTGCCAGGATCGTAAAATCGGTCCTTTAAGAGTATGCTCCTGCTAGACAAGCTGGGAAGAGGATCGGATATTTGCAGATGCCTGAAGGAATTAGGGTACCGGGAGCAATAAAGCTCTGGTCTGCTCGAGGCATATATGCCAGGCAGGTCTGAAAGATGTCCCTCCCCACCTGGTAGCGTTCGGGGAATCCAGTGCATTCTTCTTTTACTACTCATGTTGAGCCGACCGGAGGGACTGGCATTTTAACTGAAATTTACGGAGTAGAAATATGGCAAGCATACACCGACCAAAACGAGGTTCCCTCGCATTCAGTCCGCGCAAGAGGGCAAAGAGCCACATTCCACGGTTCAGGTCCTGGCCGGAGGCTACAGGTGAACCAAAGCTACAGAGTTTTGCAGGGTACAAGGTGGGCATGACCCACGTGATCATGGTTGATGACACTAAGAATAGTCTTACCCAGGGTATGGAAATTTCCGTGCCTGTTACTGTCATCGAAACTCCTGCAATAAGGGTCGCAGCCATCCGGGCTTACGCAGAAGACAGCACCGGAGAAAAGGCAATTGCTGAAGTATGGGCAGCAGATCTGGATCCTGAACTTAAGCGCAGGATCCCTATACCAGCAGCCGAAAACATGGCCGAAACCCTTGGAAATATTGGAAAAATGATAGAAGAAGGCAAGGTAAGCGACATCAAGGCAGTTACCTATACCCTGCCAAAGAGCCTTACCGGAGTCCCTAAAAAGACCCCAGACATCATGGAATCCGGAATTAGTGCCAGAGATCTCAGTACCAAATTCGAGTATGCAAAATCAATTATCGGCACTCTTGTAAGCGTCACAGACGTTTTCAAAACCGGAACACTTGTTGACACGGCTGCTATTACTATCGGAAAAGGTACACAGGGCCCAGTAAAGCGCTGGGGTATCCAGCTCATGAAGGGTAAGCACTCCAGGCAGGGCAGCCTTAGACAGGTCGGTACCCTTGGAGGTTTCAACCCTCGCCACGTTAACTGGAGAGTTCCACAGATGGGTCAAACAGGATACCACCAGAGAACCGAGTTCAACAAGCGCATCCTTAGGATTGGATCCGATGGGGAAGAAGTCACTCCAGAGGGAGGCTTTATAAATTACGGCCTTGTCCGTGGAGACTATGTGTTGATTAAAGGCAGCGTTCCAGGACCTTCAAAAAGGCTTATTAGACTTAGAGATCCGATCAGGGCTAAGAAAGCCGATCTCGGCGAACCGAATATCCTTCACATAAGCAGGGAATCCAAGCAGGGGTGAAGTGAAATGGCTACAGCAAAAACAATAGACCTCACAGGGAAGGCTGTCAGGGAGATTGAGCTTCCTGATGTGTTTGATGTGGATTACCGCCCTGACCTGATTAAAAAGGCAGTGCTTGCGGCACAGGCAAACAGGCTTCAACCCTATGGTCCCCGTCTCTACGCAGGTATGGAAACTTCCGCAAGAGGCTGGGGTTCAGGGCGAGGCACATCCCATGTTCCAAGGCTCGTAAACAGCAGCAGAGCTGCAAGAGTTCCTCATGCAAGAGGCGGAAGAAGAGCTCACCCACCAAAACCGGAAGCTGACAGAAGCGAGAAAGTCAACACTAAGGAACGCCGCTATGCAATCCGCTCCGCAATCGCAGCAACAAGGGATCCGACTCTCGTAAGCCTGAGAGGCCATATCTTTGAAGCTGAACTTCCAATTGTTACGGAGAACGCTCTTGAAGACCTGGACAAAACAAAGCAGGTAATAGAATTCCTGCAGGCTATCGGAGTCTATGAAGACGTGCTCAGGGCAAAATATGGAAGACATATCAGAGCTGGCCGCGGAAAGCTAAGAGGCAGGAAATACAAGCACAAAAAGAGCATCCTTATTGTTGCAGGGGAAAATGCCCCTATTCTGAAGGCTGCAAGAAACCTCTCAGGAGTAGACATTGCAACAGTGGACTCACTTAATGCCGAACTGCTCGCACCTGGCACTCACGCAGGACGCCTAACTATCTGGACAGAATCCGCAGTTGAGAAACTGGAGGGTGCATTCCAATGAGTTCAATCAATTATCCTTTTGTTACTGAAAAAGCGATGATGTTGCTTGATGAAAACAAGCTTCAGTTTATCGTGGATACCAGGTCAAACAAAAAGCAGATCGTAGAAGACGTTGAAAAACTGTACGGGTTCAAAGTAAAATCCGTGCGAACCATGACCACCATGAAGGGCACGAAAAAAGCAATCCTGACATTCGAAGATCCTGAATCTGCACACGAGATTGCAACCCGGATAGGACTTATGTGAGGTGTGATGTATGGGTAAAAGAATCATATCACAAAACAGGGGTAGAGGTACTCCGACCTATAGAGCTCCTTCTCACAAGTACAAGGCAGAACTGAGGCATCCTCGCGTTGACGAGAATACGTCGATTCAGGGGAAAATCATTGACCTCGAGCACGACCCTGCTCGCTCAGCTCCTATAGCAAAAGTCGCCTTTGAAAATGGGGAAGAACTTCTCCTGCTTGCTTCTGAAGGGGTTGCAGTAGGGAGCACAATCGAGTGTGGAGACGATGCCGATGTCCAGCCAGGAAACATAGTTCCTATAGGAAAGGTGCCTGAAGGTTTCTTTATTTGCAACATCGAGTCGAAGCCAAATGACGGTGGCAGATTCGTGCGTTCTTCCGGTGTATACGCAACTGTCGTAACCCATGAGCCTAACAGGACTGCAGTGTCAATGCCTTCAGGTAACATTAAATGGTTAAATCCGAAATGCAGAGCAGTTGTCGGTATTGTTGCAGGAGGAGGCCGGGTTGACAAGCCATGGCTCAAAGCCGGGAAAAAGTACCACAAAATGAAAACAAGAGCTGCAAAGTATCCCAGGGTTTCAGGAGTTGCCATGAACCCGCGTGACCACCCATTCGGTGGAGGTGCATGGAAGCATCCGGGCAAGCCTACAACAGTTAGCAGAAACGCTCCGCCTGGAAGAAAGGTCGGACTGATTGCAGCTAGAAGGACCGGAATGAAGCGCTGATGAGGGGTATTTGTTATGGCTAAAAAATCATCATCAAGATTACCAAAGAGAAAGGGTGAATATACCTACCGCGGGAAAACCGTCTCAGAACTTCAGGAACTGAGTCTTGAAGAGTTTGCAGAACTCCTGCCTTCAAGAGAACGCAGGAGCATTAAACGCGGGTTTACCGACGGACAGAAAAAAGTTCTGCATGATTTCAAGGAAGGAAAGAAGGTCAGGACTCATCACAGAGATATGATCATTCTTCCTGAAATGATCGGACAGACGATTGAAATCCACAGTGGGAAAGGCTTTGTGAGTGTAGACCTTCAACCTGAAATGATCGGGCATCGTTTTGGAGAATTCGCACCCACAAGATCAAGAGTTACACATGGCAGTGCTGGTGTGGGAGCAACCCGTTCAAGTAAATTCGTGCCACTGAAATGAGGTGAAAGGGAATGGCAAGAATTAATTATTCAGTTAAGGGAGACCCTGAGACTACCTCTAAGGCTATGGGTTCCGAACTCCATATTTCCCCTAAAAAATCCCGTGAAGTCTGCTGCAAAATTAAGGGTATGAAGGTTCCTGAAGCAAGAAAGTTTTTAGAAGATGTAATTGCTTTAAAGCAGGCAGTCCCATTCAAAAGACACCATGATGGCTCAGGACACCGAAAAGGTCCAATGGCTGCAGGCAGGTACCCTGTTAATGCTTCAAAAGAGATCCTCAAGATCTTGAAGAATGCAGAAAGCAATGCCGAATATAAGGGACTTGAACCCGCAAGTATGTATATCACCCACGCTGCAATTCAGCGCGGGAGGGTAATTCACGGGTTTATGCCAAGAGCCAGAGGCCGTGCCACTCCTAAAGACACAGACACTGTAAATATTGAGATGATTCTTTCCGAGGTGCGTTAAATGGCAATAGAAAGAAAATTCGTCAATGATGGGTATGTTAAAGCCTCCATGGATGAGTATTTCGCAGACCAGCTGAACAGAGCTGGATATGGCGGTATGGAGCTTAACAGGACTCCTATGGGTACCCAAATCATTATCTATTCTGAAAAGCCTGGAATGGTAATCGGAAAAGCCGGAAAGGTCATCAGAAAGCTTACCAGGGACGTTGCAACTAAATACAATCTTGAAAACCCGCAGATTGATGCTCAGGAAGTTAAGAAACCTGAACTTAACGCTCAGATGATGGCATCAAGGCTTGCAGCTTCAATTGAGAGAGGCTGGTACTTCAGAAAAGCCGGACACAACACACTTCGTGCAGTCATGAACGCAGGCGCACTTGGCTGTGAAGTTGTTATTTCCGGGAAACTCACAGGTGCAAGGTCAAGAGTTGAAAAATTCGTTGATGGGTACATAAAACACTCCGGAAACCCTGTACAAGAGGTCGTTGACGAAGGATTTGCAGTAGCAATCAAAAAGCTTGGAACTCTTGGCTGCAAAGTCAGGATCATTCAGCCAGGTGTTGTCCTACCTGATTCATACACAACCAGGGAACCAAGTGAGCCTGTAACCGAACCGGTTGAAAAGCCTGCCGAAAAGCCGGCTGCAAAACCGACCGAAAAACCTGTTGAAACTCCTAAAAAGGAAAGTGCGGCAAAACCCAAAACTCCTGCAGCAGCACCTGCTAAACCAGTAGAAGTTGAAGTTGCAGAACCTGAAGAGGCCGAGGAAGAACCTCAGGCTGAAGTAGCAGAAGACTTTGAAGAGGCTGAAATCATTCAGGTTGAAGGCTCAGAAGAACTGCGAAGACAGGTTAACGGAGTCTGGCAGCACAAGCATGAGGGTTACGACTACTGGCATCCCATGGCACGGGTTCATAAGGAGGCTAAGGAATAATGGCAATCCTCAGATCCAGAGAAATCCGGGACATGTCACTTGACGAACGGGCTGACGAACTCGAGACTCTTAATAGTGAACTGGTCAGGGAACGTGCTCTTACTTCCGCAGGCGGAGCTCCTGAAAATCCGGGAAGAATCGGAGAAATCAGGAGAACAATTGCCCGGATAAAGACAATTCAGCATGAGCTAAATGAAATCTAAAGTGGAAATTCTACCTTCGACCCTTATCTATCATGAACTGATAGGGCTCGAAATCCAAGTGATTAATTCCACTAATTCAGCATTGATAGGAACTCGTGGCCGGGTAATTGACGAGACAAAAAATATGTTAGTTATAGAAAACTCAAGGTCGCGGGAACTGAAGATTCCAAAGGCGGATTCGGAATTTCTCTTCCGGATCCCTGCCGAGCTCTCAGAAAAAGGCCGCAGATCCGATACATTCGTTAAAATTCAGGGAAACCTGCTGCTCTCACAACCCGAAAATCGGATCAAGAACATCAAAAAGTTACGCAAATGGGGCTAAACTCATGGCAAAAGATATTGGATTAAACATACCGGAGCCATCAGAAGAATGTGATGATTCATACTGTCCCTTCCACGGAACGCTTCCAGTAAGAGGTCAAATCCTTGTGGGCACCGTGGTCAGCAGCAAGATGGACAATACGGTAGTTATTGAAAGGCAATACATGAAATTGGTGCCGAAATACCAGAGATACGAGAAGAGACGCTCGAAGGTTCACGCACATAACCCACCCTGCATTTCAGCAAAAGTCGGGGATATCGTTACAATTGCAGAATGCAGGCGTATAAGCAAAACAAAGTCCTATGTGGTAGTTAAAGCGGAGGTGCCCAAATGAAAGGCATACGCTCCAACATCCCAAGGGCTCTCAATGCAGGCGCCAAGATTCCTTGTGTGGACAACACCGGAGCCAAGGTCGTTGAGATTATTTCTGTCAAGAAGTATAGAGGGGTAAAGAACAGAATGCCCTGCGCAGGAATTGGAGACATGTGCGTTGTCTCGGTAAAAAAAGGCACACCCGAAATGAGGAAGCAGGTTCTCCTTGCAGTAGTGGTTCGCCAGAAACAGGAATTCCGCCGTCCTGATGGGCTGCGTGTGTCCTTTGAGGACAATGCCATGGTAATCACGGATGAAGATGGGATTCCCAAAGGCACGGACATAAAAGGTCCTGTAGCAAGAGAAGTAGCTGAGAGGTTCCCCAAAATCGGGACCACAGCATCTATCATTGTCTGAGGTGGCGAAAATGGTATCCAAACAGCCGAGAAAGCAGAGAAAGGCAAGATATAATGCGCCTCTGCACATCAGACAGAAATTCATGGGTGCAAGGCTCAGCGAAGAGCTCTCCAAGGAGTATGGTACAAGAAGCGCCGCAGTTATCGCGGGTGATACCGTGAAAGTCATGCGCGGAGACTATAAGGGTACTGAAGGAAAGGTCCAGACTGTTTCTCTTCAGGATGGCACAATTTCTGTGGACGGAGTTATTTCCACCAAAGTGGATGGCACCGAAGTCCCAAGACCTATATACCCCTCCAATGTTATGATTACAAAACTGGAACTGAAGGACGGGCGCAGAGCATCAAGCATTAAGAAGTGAGGCAGGTGATTTTGTGACACACCAGAAAAGATTATCAATCCCAAAAAGCTGGAAGGCCGGGAAAAAAGGTTATAAATGGGTCTCCACTACCCGCCCGGGGCCTCACAGTCAGGCACGCAGTCTTCCGCTTGGAATCATAATTCGTGATATTCTCAAGCTTGTGGATAATAGCAGGGAAGGTAAGAAGATCCTCTCGGAAGGCAAAGTTCTTGTAGATGGGATTCCCAGAAAAGACCTAAGGTTCCCTGTAGGGCTTTTTGACGTAATTACACTCCCTCTCATAAATGAAACATATAGAATGTTCCAGGATGAAAAGGGACGTCTGGCTCTTCATAAGTTGAATGAGACAAATGTTAACAAGTTGTGCAGGATCAACAACAAAACTACTCTCAAAGGAGGAAAGGTGCAGCTTAATCTGAACGATGGGACTAACATTCTCGGTTCTAATGAGTACGGCACAAAAGACTCTTTGATTCTCTCAGTGCCTGACAAGCAGATTGTAAAGCACCTGCAGTTCAAGGTCGGCAACCTGGCAATGGTAGTAGGCGGCCAGCACTCTGGAGAAATCGGAAAGATTACGGAAATCAGGGAAGTTAAAAGTTCCAGACACAATACGGTTGCGATTTCCGGGGAAACCGATTTTGAGACAATTGAAGATTACGTGATTGTCATTGGCGAGGACAAGCCGGAAATACGGCTCGGTGGTGAGGTAATTGAGTAATGTTATGCGCACCCCTGTTGTTGAGAAGGTAATTGTCCACATGGGTGTTGGAGAAAGTGGCCAGCATCTCGTAAATGCCGAAGAAATCCTCAAGACTATTACAGGGCAGGGAGTTGTCAGGTGCTTTGCCAAGAGGACTCTTCCGGCTTTTGCGATCAAAAAGAGCGAACCCATAGGCTGCAAAGTGACCCTGAGAGGCCAGAGAGCCCAGCAGTTTCTCGAGACTGCTCTTGGCATCGTCGATAAGACTCTTGTCAGGTCCCAGTTTGACTCCCTTGGAAACGTCTCTTTCGGAATTGAAGAACACACCGATTTTCCGGGCATGAGATATGACCCGAATATCGGGGTTTTCGGAATGGACGTAACAGTTGTTATCAAGCGCCCTGGAGAAAGAATCTGCAAGAGAAGGATTGCAACAAGGAAGATTCCGACTAACCACAGGGTCACAGTTGAGGACGCAGTTGCTTTCCTTAATGAGAGCTATGGCGTGGAGGTCATGTAAATGGCAGAGAATATAAATAAGTCCGGAAGAGGAGTAAACGTGTGCAAGCGGTGCGGAAGAAAGCAGGGACTTGTCCGTAAATACGACATTTACCTCTGCAGGCACTGTTTCAGGGAGATTGCCCACGAGATGGGTTTTGAGAAGTATTCATAAGGTGATTAAAATGGTATTACTTGATCCTCTTGCAAACGCCCTTTCCACAATTAAGAATGCCGAAGCTATTGGGAAAAGTACCTGTATTATCAGGCCTGCCTCAAAAAACATTGGCAATGTGTTGAAGGTTATGCAAGATCTCGGCTACGTTGGAGAATTCGAGCTTATCGATGACGGAAAAGCCGGAATCTACAGTGTCACTCTTGTAGGAAGAGTCAACAAATGCGGTGCAATCAAGCCGCGGTATTCAGTAGGGACTGACAGCTTTGAACGCTGGGAAAAACAGTTCCTGCCTGCAAAGAACTTTGGCGCCCTTATAATAACTACTTCAAGCGGAGTTATGTCCCAGTACGAAGCCCGTGAGAAGAAGATTGGTGGGCAACTTCTTGCTTATGTGTACTGAGCTGGAGGGAACAGGAAATGGTTAAGGAAATTGCAAGAACAATAGAGATTCCTGAAGGAATTTCCGTCTCTTTCTCTCAGGATGTGTTTACAGCCAGTGGCCCCATGGGAACTGTAGAAAGAAAACTATGGTACCCTGGAATCAAGATCGACGTCAGGGAAGGCGAAGTAGTGGTGGATGCTCACTCTTCCAGGAAAGAACAGAAAGCCATGGTGGGCACTTTCACTTCCCACATCAAAAACCTGATGAAAGGCGTAAATGAAGGTTTTGAGTGCAAGATGACTATTCTGTACGCTCACTTCCCTATGCAGGTAAAAGTTGATGGGAAGACTCTCATAATCGGAAACTTCCTTGGAGAAAAGAAGCCAAGAGTTGCAAAAATCCTTGGCGAGACAAAGGTTAAGGTATCCGGAAATGAGGTGACTGTTTCCGGAATAAACAAGGAAGATGTCGGGCAAACTGCTGCAAATATTGAACAGAAGACCAAGATCAAGAGATTCGACCCAAGGATTTTCCTGGACGGAATCTACATTGTGCAGAAGCCCTGAGGTGGTTATGATGGCAGAAGAATTCAAATCAGAAGATACTTCAGTTTCCACCCTTGATATGGACTCTGAATCCAGGCGATTATTCAATGTGAGAAAAGTCCAGAAGGGAAAAAAGCCCCAGTTTAAGAGAGCAGCCTGTCATAAATTTAAGAGGCTTGACAGCAACTGGAGGCGCCCGAGAGGTTCTCAGGGTAAACAGCGTAGAAAATACGTCTCAAAAGGTGCTCATGCGCAGGTGGGATACGGAAGCCCTGCAGCAGTAAAAAGCTTGCACCCATCCGGTTATTCTGATGTGCTTATTTCCAGCGTTGCTGAGCTTGAGCTTGTTGATCCCTCTTATGAGGCTATCAGGATAGCATCGACAGTAGGTGCGAGAAAGAGAGCCGTTATTCTCACAAAAGCTGGAGAGCTTGGTATTAAAATACTGAACCCTGGAAGGAGTGAATAAAAATGTCAGATCTGGCCAATCAAAGAAGGTTAGCCTCCAAAATTCTCGAATGCGGACTTGACAGAGTATGGCTTAATCCGGAAGCCTCTGAAGAGATCGCGTCAGCAATTACCAGGGAAGATATTCGCGGGCTCATTGAGAAAGGTACTATTAAGGCCAAGCCGGTTAAAGGAATCAGCAGAGGCCGAGCCAGAGCTCTTGCTGCCAAGCGCAAGTATGGGCACTGTAAAGGTCAAGGTTCAAGAAAAGGTAAGAAAGGAGCCCGTACTCCTAAAAAGGAGCAGTGGATCAAAAAGATCCGGGCGCTTAGAAGAAGGCTCAAGGAACTGCGTGCCGACGGAACACTTGATAAATCCGTGTACTGCAGACTTTACAGAAAAGCAAAAGGCGGCGAATACAGAAGTGTTTCCCACCTGAACTCCCACCTTGGGTCTGAAAAACTGTTAAAGAAATAACCTGGAGGAGCTAAATATGGCAACAGGACCAAGATATAAGGTTCCTTTTAGACGACGAAGAGAAGGACGCACTAATTACCACCTGCGACTCAAGTTACTGCTCTCAAAGCAGGACCGTGTAGTTGTCAGGAAGAGTGCAAGAAATGTTCAAATCCAGTTAATAGCTCCGACCCCAGAGGGGGATATAACTTATTCCTCAGCCGTTTCGAGTGAGCTTGCTAAGTACGGTTACACAGGGGCTACCGGAAACACAACGGCTGCATATCTTACAGGGCTCCTGTTCGGGCTTAAAAGCTTGAAAAAGGGGTATGAAGGAGGAATTCTGGATATAGGACTTCAGGCTTCCTCTGCAGGCTCCAGGGTCTATGCCGCACTTAAAGGCGTTGTAGATTCGGGTTTCGAAGTCCCTTGCAGCCCTGAAGTTTTCCCTTCGGACGAGAGAATCCGGGGAGAGCATATTGCTGAATACAGAGAAGAGAGCTCAGACCTGCCAGAGCAGTTTGAAGCAACCAAAGAGAAAATCTTTGCTGAGTTTAGTTAAGGTGATTAAATGGCATTCGATGAAGAATGGGTTCCAAAAACCAGGCTTGGAAAATTAGTCATGGAAGGACAGGTTGCTTCCATGGAAGAAGCAATCAGATCAGGCCTGCCTATCAGGGAACCCCAGATAATTGATATGCTGCTTCCTGATCTTGAAGACGAGGTACTCGATATTAACATGGTTCAGAGGATGACTGACTCCGGACGCCGTGTGAAATTCAGAGCAACCGTAATCGTAGGAAACAGAAACGGCTATGTAGGGCTCGGGCAGGCAAAGGATGTGCAGGTAGGACCTGCTATCCGTAAGGCAATTGATGCTGCAAAGCTCGACATCACTTACATCCGTAGAGGCTGCGGCTCATGGGAATGTGCCTGTGGTCTGCCTCACACTGTTCCTTATGAAGTTACAGGAAAGGCAGGCAGTGTAAGCGTAACTCTTATTCCGGCACCAAGAGGTCTTGGCATTGCTGCAGGAAATACTGCAACCAAAGTGCTGGAAAAAGCCGGAATTAAAGACGTATGGACCAAGACCTTCGGGACTACACGGTCTACCCTCAACTTCGCAAAGGCAACCTTCGATGCTCTTAACCAGGTCAACATCATGAGGCTGCCAGTGTACTGTAAGGAGGAAGCCTGATATGTATGCCATTGTTAGGTTGAGAGGTCAGGTTAATGTCCGGTATACGATTGAAGATACAATGAAGATGCTTCGCCTGCACAAGGTCAACCATTGTGTGCTTGTACCCGAGAATCCTCATTTCAAAGGTATGGTTCAGAAGGTGAAGGACTACGTTGCCTTTGGGAAAATTGATGCAAAGACTCTTGCGGAGATCCTCGAGAACCGTGGAAGACTCGAAGGCGATACTCGCCTGACTGAGGAGTATATCCGGGAAAACACAGCTTATGACTCAATTCTGGCTTTTGCCGAAGCTGTAATTAACGGAGAAACTACCCTTAAGTCGGTTCCCAAACTGAAGCCTGTTTTCAGGCTTCACCCTCCAAGAAAAGGACATGCAGGAATTAAAAGAACCGTGAAGCAGGGCGGCGAGCTCGGAGACCACGGTGATGATATCAATGAGCTCCTGCACAAAATGAGATAAGGTGGTTGAAATGGATACAAAGAAGTTCAGAGGATCCAGGACCTGCGGAGGCGGGACTCATAAAAACAGGCGTGGAGCCGGAAACCGCGGAGGCCGTGGAAAAGCAGGAGGCTGTAAGCACCACTTCGTAAGAGCTATGTTGAGAGGATACAGCTACGGAAAGCACGGTTTCAAGTTACCTGCTGAGATTTCCAAAGACCCTTCCATAGTAAATGTGGGAGAACTTGATGAACTTGCTTCTTATCTTGTTGAAGAGGGGCTTGCAGAAATCAAGGACGGTGCATACCACATTAACCTTGAAAATCTCGGAATCGAAAAAGTACTCGGAAGCGGACGTGTTACGAAGAATCTTGTAGTTACTTCTGAAGAATTCTCCGCATCTGCCCGCGAAAAAATTGAAGCCGCTGGCGGAAGTTGCATCGATGCCGAATAAGTAATGTCATCTAGCATTACTTATTTTAATTCTTTTGGTAACTTTTTCATATTAGATGTACTATACTTACCAATATCTTACGGTAAAACGTGATCTTACATTTTAACTATTATAATAAATTATATTTTGAATGGTGTAATCGATGACTCTCAGGGATACGTTAGAACCGTTTTTTAACAAGTTACCTGCAGTAGCAAGTCCGGAAAAACACGTCCATTTTAAGGATAAGCTCTGGTGGACTCTGGGAGTCCTTTTGCTGTACTTTGCTCTGGCAAATGTACCGCTTTTTGGGATGTCCCAGGATTCGGTTGACCTTTTTGAATCTTACCGTGCCTTCTTTGCGGGCGCGTCTGGATCTCTAGTTCTCCTAGGTATCGGGCCTATTGTCACGGCTTCGATTGTCCTGCAACTTCTTGTTGGAGCAGATATTATCAAACTGGACCTGTCGGATCCCAAAGACCAGGCATTCTTTCAGGGAGCACAGAAATTCCTTGTGTTTATCATGATCATACTGGAAGCGCTGCCGCAGCTGCTTGGTGGATATATCCAACCGGATCCAGGGCTTGCTTCTGCTCTCGGTGTAGGCCTGGGAGTAATCACCTTTCTGCTCCTTATACAGATCTTCATTGGAGGCGTACTCATCCTGTTTATGGATGAAGTAGTTTCCAAATGGGGTATTGGTTCAGGAGTCGGGCTTTTCATTGTTGCGGGAATCTCACAACAGATTGTTACAGGGCTCGTTAGCTGGGAACGTGATTCAACGGGTTTTCCGGTAGGGTTGATTCCGAAATGGGTTTATATTGCGCAGACTGTCGGAGCGGATTACCTCTTCTCAGGTGACGGCGTGATATTCATGCTGGTCAGAGGAGGAATTCTGGCACTACTGAGTACAGTTATTATCTTCCTGTTTGTAGTATATGTGGAAAGTACAAGGATTGAAATCCCTCTCGCGCACAGTGCAGTTAGAGGAGCCAGAGGCCGTTTTCCTGTCAAGCTCATATACTCTTCGGTGTTGCCAATGATCCTTGTCCGAGCTCTTCAGGCTAACATCCAGATGATAGGGATTATTCTTGCAGGCAGGGGAATCACTTTCCTTGGAGAGTTCAATGGGTCCACACCTCTAAACGGGATTATGTATTACCTTGCTCCCATACACAGTCCTTATGACTGGGTCCCGTCTCTTGTGAGGGATTCCTTTTCAGGTTATGGTGCGACCGCTCCTGCTGGATGGCAGATAGGGCTTCATGTCTTTACAGATGCTTTCATGCTTATTGTAGGCGGGATTATCTTTTCCCTCTTCTGGATAGAAACTACAGGCATGGGGGCTAAACCTACAGCCCAGAAGATTTTCAATTCCGGTATGCAGATTCCGGGCTTCAGGCGGAATATTAGCAGTATTGAAAAAGTTACGCAGCGCTATATTCCAAAAGTTACCGTAATCGGCGGAGCTTTCATAGGATTACTTACTCTGGTTGCTAGCCTGCTAGGTACTCTTGGAAGTGCTGGAGGTACAGGGTTGCTACTTACTGTAAGTATTGTATACAGGCTGTACGAGGACATCGCATCCGAGCAGATGATGGAGATGCACCCGATGATACGTTCCTTCTTTGGAGAGCAGTAAACCCGCTTTGGATTGCAAAAAGGTATAAAAAAGAATCGAATTTAGATGTAATGTAAACAAACCAAAATACAGGGATCTTCGAATGAATATAATACTCTTCGGCCCCCCTGGTGCCGGAAAAGGCACCCAGGCCAAAAAAATGGTTGACTATTATAGAATCCCTCAGATTTCCACAGGTGATATCCTGCGGGCAAATGTCAGGGAAGGAACCGAACTTGGGCTTGCAGCCAAGAAATATATGGACAAAGGAGAGCTTGTTCCCGATGAGGTACTTATAGGAATTATTAAGAACCGTCTGAAAGAACAGGACTGTGAAAAGGGTTTCATTCTTGATGGGTATCCAAGAACAATACCTCAGGCTGATGCTCTTGCAGTCATCCTTGATGAGATCAATAAGCCCATAGATGCTGTTCTTAACCTTGAAGTGCCTGATGAAGAACTGGTTGAAAGAATAAGCGGTCGTCTAATGTGCAACTGTGGTGCGAGTTACCACAGGACTTTTAATCCGCCAAAAAAAGATGAGATCTGTGATATTTGCGGTGGTAAGGTTTTCCAGCGTGCTGACGACAAAGAAGAGGCTGTTAAGACCCGTCTCAGTGTTTATAAAAAGCAGACCGAACCCCTCATTGACTATTATGCAAAGCAGGGAGTTCTGATAACTCTTGACGGTACAAAAGATATAGATGAAGTTTTTGAAGAAATAAAGGCAGTTCTTGCGAAATTTGCTTAAAATCTTTATTTCTTTTATCTTCATTTCTTTTTTCTTTTTAATACTTTCTTGTCACTTCGATTTTCTGTTAAGTCATCTATATTTTTCGAAATACTTTAGTTTTTTTCGTATCATCTTGATTCAAATAATTTGATTTAAATAATATGTAGCTATTTATGTTACCAAGAACTACACTACGGAGAAGCTGAGTTAGTATGACTGAAAACTCGATCGATGAACTGGTTAACTGGGTTATCAGCGTTGATCGCCGTTTGATTCTTATGGGCTCCATGAAAAGGCACCCCTTTGTAAGAGCTTCGGATATTGCCCACGAGGCAAGTCGATCTACACAGAATATCAGTCACGCTTTAAAGGAATTTGAGAGCAAGGGTTTAATTCAGTGTTTGACTCCTGAGAAAACAACATGGAGAAAGTATACCCTGACAGAAGAGGGAAAAACAATTTTAGAAAAACTGGATGGAAAATACCTTTGATTATTGAAATAATTGAAGTCTCTATTAACCAAATGTTAATAAGATCTTTAGCTGAATGTGTTAATTGGTAATTGGAACTATCCGAAAAGTGTTGTAGCCTGATGAAAAGTGTTGTGGCCTAACGTATCTTAAAATTAATAGTACCGTAATCAGAAATGATACTGATACTACAGATCTATAGTAGCTTAAAATCTGTTGTAGCTTAAAATCTGTTGTAGCTTAAAATCTGTTGTAGCTTAAAATCTGTTGTAGCTTAAAATCTGTTGTAGCTTAAAATCTGTTGTAACTTTAAAATACGTTATTATTGACTTTTCGGATTGGTTCTCAGTCACATTACTACCGGACTCCAGGTAATTTATCACTCTGTATTTTCAAAAACTTCGGTTTTTTCGATCTTATTTTCCTGTAATATTCTTAAAGGTAGATCTTGATTCTCAAGTTGAAGCCTTTTATATCCTTCCACCAGTTCAAGATTTGCCCTGACAACAGATTCTTTGAACTCTGCAAGATCTGTTGTGATATCTTCAAGTGCATTTGCCGCTCTTTGATCATTGATAACCCCTCCGTCGGGTACCATTTTGTGTGGAAGAATTTCGACTCCGCGAACAACAGCCTTGTGAAGAACCAGAGTATCTTTTCCCAGAGAGCAGTCAAACGTCAAGGCTCCAAAACCTACAAAACAATTTTCTCCTATCTCACAGGGACCATGTACGATGCACCCGTGTGCAAGAGATGTGTTATTACCTATCTCCACTTGTGAATTGTAAAGGGAATGAATTATTACATTGTCCTGAATGTTACAGCCGCTTCGGATAACTATTGAAGACCCAGGTTCGTCTGCCCTAATTACGGCATTAGGGCCAACAAATACGTCTCCTTCTATAGTTACATTTCCTATTATAAGCGCGGTGTCGAATATCAAGGCTTTACTGCTTATTTTTGGAAACTGTCCACTGGGGTTTGGAAACTGCATTTTTCAAATTCCTCCTAAAGCCTGTAGTATGAGTTTATCTCTCAACTTTCCAGGCTGTAGTCTCTTGTTATGATAATTTATGAAAAGATATTTAAACATTTTTTGTTTAAACATATTTAGCTGAATGGTAGTTTACAAGAGTGCAGTTATATGTGGCTGTAGTAGGTTAACAATTAGAGAAGCAAGCTAAAAATTATACTTGAGAGTTAGTGATTGTATGCTTATCTTTGACTGCTACTTGTCCGGAGTTGTTCGGGAAGGTTCAATCTGAATTTCATAGAATAGTATAACTTATATATACATCGACACTTATTAACCAGAACAACCTGTAATCGTTTAAAATTGGCTCCGTAATCGAGCTGATTTATCACGACTTTAAAATACTTTAAGCTTGTCAAGCTTTTATTATCGGAATTCTTCTACATTTGAAGATCTCAGAATAACTATTGAATCTGAACGGTGAGAACAACTTGGTTTCGGAGACATTAAAAAATCAAATAGACCGGTTCCTGCTAGCTCTCGGTTTTTCCCTTATGATCGGGATTATGGTTCTTGGGCAGGGTTTCAGAGAGGCTGTCGGAAAAGTCGTAGGGACTTTAATGAATCCCATACTTGCTCTTATCGGGCAGGAGAATTTCTATCTAATCCTTTTGGTAATGGCGTCTATTACTGCTATTTACGCATCCGTTATCCAGAAATACACAATTGACTGGGACCTTATGAAGAATACCCAGGAACGCATGAAAGCTTTCCAGAAGGAATTCCGGGAGGCGCAGCTTTCCCAGAACACTTATATGCTTAAAAAACTGGAAGAACAACGCCAGGAAATGATGGAAGACCAGATGAAGATGTCCAAGCAGCAGTTCAAACCTATGGCTTACATCAGTATCATTTCCGTTCCTCTCTTTATGTGGGCTTATTATTACATCAGTGGACATGGGAACGCCACGATGGTTTTTCCTTTCTGGGGTAAACAGTTGCTGACTTCTCATGCTTTTTTGTACTTCCAGCACTGGCTATACTGGTATTTTATTTGTTCTCTCGGAGTTAGCCAATTTATCAGAAAGGCATTGAATATCGGTGGGGTCTGATGCGGATAACAGTTAGCGGGCTTCCCGGAAGTGGAACGACAACCGTCTCAAGACTCCTTGCAGAATATTATGAATTTGAACTGATTTCCTCGGGTGAAATTTTCAGGAAGATAGCCAGGGAGAAGGGAATGAGCCTGGCAGAATTTGGGGCTATGGCCGAAAAAGACCCTTCTATTGACCTGGCTATTGATAATAATCAGAGAGCTGTTATCCATAGTCACGAAAAACTGATACTCGAAAGCAGGCTTGCGGGTCATATGGCTAAAGATGTCCCGAATGTACTTAAAATCTGGATAAAGGCTCCGCTACCTGCCCGGGTAAAACGAATCCTGAGGCGGGAAAAATCAATTTCTTTTGACGAAGAGCTCGAAAGAACAATTAAACGGGAAAAATCCGAAGCCCTCCGTTATATGAGCTATTATAATATCGATATTAATGACCTCTCAGTTTACGACATCGTTATTGATTCTGAAAAATGGAACCAGTATCAGATCCTTGACATTCTCAGGACCGCTGTTGATTCTCTTGTCGGCCCGGAATAACTTCCCACAAGTTCTGAAAGGCTGGATTTTTATACAAAGCGTAGAGTTTTATTTGCCAGAAGCTGATATTACTGATATACTATAGCATTATGAGTCTTCGGCATATGATCTCTCTTAAATCTCTCTTTAATTTAAATCTCTCTTTAATAATACTGCCCGAGTTTCCTTCTTACATGCATCGCGGGAATTTCCTTAAATCGCATTTATTTTCACTTGTCATGAGTTACGGGTTACTGCATACTATCGTATCTACGTCTATAAATTCAGTTAAGGAGTTTTTGAAAAACTATGTCACCTGCCGGCAAATTGCCATCAGAAGCTGAAAGAACTCTTGTCCGGAAATCCGTTGCCTGGTCAAATCCCTCTTACGGCTCTCATCCGGAAAATCGCCCTATTCTTGAGTACATCGAGAAAGGTGTTGTAAATATTGATAAGCCAAAGGGACCGACAAGCCACGAGGTTGCAGCCTGGGTAAAAGCTATTCTGGGTGTGAGTACGGCAGGGCATGCAGGCTCACTTGATCCCAAGGTTACGGGGCTTTTGCCAACTTTACTCGGAAAGGCTACAAAAGCGGTTCCTGCTCTGCGCCTTTCCGGAAAGGAATATGTCTGCCTTCTGAAGCTTCATAAAGAAATGCCTCAAAAGCTGGTAAGGAAGGTCTGTGAGGAATTTACAGGTCCTATCTACCAGATGCCTCCTATCAAATCAGCTGTCAAACGCGTTGTCAGGGTAAGGACGATCTATTACCTTGAAGTGCTGGAAATTGAAGGCAGTTTTGTGCTCTTCCGCGTAGGATGTGAAGCCGGAACCTATATCAGGAAACTCTGCCATGACATTGGGCTTGCTCTTGGTTGTGGCGGACATATGCAGGAACTCAGGAGGACAAAAGCAGGCCCGTTTACCGAGGAGACGCTTGTCACCCTTCAGGATCTCAAAGATGCATATGTACTCTGGAAGGAAGACGGAGATGAGTCCGAGATCCGACGGGTAATTATGCCAATGGAAACGGCTGTGTCCCACCTTCCCAAAATTATCCTGCGGGACAGTGCAGTAGATGCAGTCTGTTCAGGGGCTGCTCTTGCAGTTCCGGGTATAACAAGTCTGGATGCAAACCTGAAGAAAGGCGAACTGACAGCGTTATTTACCCTTAAAGGTGAACTCATTGCCCTTGCAAAAGCTGAAATGAGTACAGAAGAGCTCCTCAAAGCCTCGGCCGGACTTGCAGCGACTTCGGTCCGGGTTATGATGGAAGCAGGAACTTATCCGAAAGGTTGGGACAAAAAAGAGCATGGTGTTAAGTCATGACCTATAAAACTCTTTTAGAAATCCTTCTTTTAGAATAAAGTTTATATATCACTATTCCGTTATGGTATAAGTCGTGCCATAAGCTTTTTGGCAACCTTTCAAAGCAATCTTTCCAAAGGAAAGCTTGACCACAACCTTTCTAAAAGAAAGCTTGACCAAAGGCTAGGTATAATTCACGTATAAAGATGTGGCATAAACGAGTTGTATTGAAGTTTTGTGCCGAGGTAGTCTAGTGGTAGGGCGCAAGCCTGGAAAGCTTGTGGGGCCTAGCCCCTCGGGAGTTCGAATCTCCCCCTCGGCGTATCTTCTTAAACCTTTCTTGAATTATATTTATATATTTTTCTAATTATTTTATATATTTTTCTAATTATTTTATATATTTTTCTAATTATTTTATATATCTTTTCTAAATTCTGTTTACAAACTTTTTCTAAATTATGTTTAAATCTGTAGATATTTCCGATTTTGGATTGAAATTAAGTAAATTATTACTCCTTAAGCTGGTAAGTCTATATTTTTTTCTAAAACAGGTTGCAAATTTATGAAAAAAAAGTTTCTCTATTAAAAAAGTTAGTATTTGCAGAATGAGAATCTGAATAAAAATCTTTTAAAACCATGAGTGAGATGGGATAATACAGAAATTATGATCGAAAAAAGAAGTTAATCTGACACTGTCAAGGTAAGAAACCCATTGAAAAATGATCGATTGATTTCAGGCGGAAACGAGAAAAAATAAACGGAAACAAATAGATAAGGAATATTGAAAATGAAATTGATCCTGAACCATATCGTAAAAAGTTTTGATAAAAAAGAGGTTTTACGGGGTGCGAGCTTTGCCTTTGAAAAGGGAAAAATTTACGGACTCCTCGGTAGAAACGGCTCAGGTAAAACCACACTGTTTAACTGCATCAATGAAGATTTGAAGATTGACAACGGCTCAATTCTCCTTGAAGAAAACGGAATGAAGAGAGAACTTTGTCCAGACGATATCGGATATGTTCTATCAACACCAGTCGTTCCGGAGTTCTTAACAGGTAGAGAGTTTTTAAAGTTCTTTCTTGACATCAACGTGAAAAAGATTCCTGACATTAAGCCTATTGACGAATATTTCAACTTTATGAAAATAGGAATAGAGGACCGTGACAGGCTTTTGAAGGACTATTCTCATGGCATGAAGAGTAAGATGCAAATGCTTGTAAGCTTCATAGCAAATCCCTGCATTCTACTTTTAGACGAACCGCTGACCTCATTTGACGTTGTGGTTGCCGATGAAATGAAGAGGCTATTGCGCCAAATCAAAAAAGACCATGTTATTATTTTTTCCACTCATATCATGGAGCTTGCGCTGGATTTATGCGACGAGATCGTGATCCTGAGCGGTGGGGTTCTGGAAAATATGGAAAAGGATGACCTCAGCAACGAAGCTTTCAAGGATAAGATCATTCAGGCTCTCAGGAAGGATGAAAATGATTGATACTTTCCTCATGTCCTTCAGGCTTAAAAACGCATACCAAACTAACGGCATTATCTATTCTCTCAAATCCATCCCTGTTATCAAAAAGCTGCTCCCGGTCTCACTCTATAGAAGTCCTGGGCTGAAAAGACTTGCCAATTTTGTCAGCATTTTATGGGAGATAGTCTCGACTTTTCTAAGCAAGCTGCTTTATTTGTTTATTATGATCTTTCTTCTAAAAGACCACATGAAAGGCAGCCCTGCGGACAGCTTCATGCATATATTTTTTTTTCTTACCATTGCTGGCGGTTTTCTCAACACGCAAATATTTGATCCCACCAGAGACAAGTATTACGCCATTTTTCTAATGCGAATGAGCGCGCGGAAGTATATGCTTTCGAATTATTTCTATTTCCTTTTGAAAATCGTTGTCGGATTTTTGCCTTTCACGCTGCTTCTCGGACTGCCTTCCGGGGTACCTGTGGTTATCTGCCTTTTGATGCCGCTTTTGGTAGTTTCCGTAAAACTGGTTTTTACTGCCTTCGCGCTTCATAGCTATGTCAGAACCGGCCATGCAAAAAATGAAAATAAGCTCAATCCGGTTGCCTTGATTGGCATTGCCGCATCATTGGTTGCAGCATATCTTCTGCCTTTTCTTGGCTATGCTATGAATGAAACTATTTTTCTTACGTTGTTTGTCATTTCTGCTGTTATGGCTGTATTCTCCTTTTCTTATGTGCTCAAATTCCGTGAGTACCGAAGAATTTGCAAGGAGCTTCTCACAGCGGACAGTTTTGCTATGAACAAAAAAGATATGGCTGCACAAGCTGTTCAAAAATCTTTACAAACTAATATAGACATTAAGGCAACAAGCAGCAAAAGCGGCTATCAGTATTTCAACGACCTTTTTGTTCAGCGGCACAGTATGTTGCTTACCAAATCGGCCAAATATATCACCTTAATTTCTCTTACGGTGCTTGCGTTTTCAATAACGGCCTGTTTTCTTATCCACGAGGCAAAACCGGTAATAAACGGGATGATGCTGACTTTTTTGCCTTATTTTCTGTTTGTCATGTATTTTATTAATCGCGGCAAGGTTATCACCCAGGCCATGTTCATGAACTGTGACCACAGTATGCTTACCTACCGGTTTTACAGGCAGCCACGTGCAATTTTGTTTCTCTTTACGGAACGGCTGAAATCCATTATATGGATAAATTTGATGCCCGCTTCGGTAATTGCATTCGGGTTGCCGCTTCTGTTATGGCTTACAGGCGGAACGGACAATGTACTGAATTATGTGTTACTGTTTGTTTCCATTGTCGCTATGTCGGTATTTTTTTCGGTGCACAATATGGTGTTGTATTATCTTTTGCAGCCTTACAATATCGGTCTTGAAATAAAAAACGGTACTTTTTCCATTCTTAATTCTTTTACTTATTTCGTTTGTTATTTTGCCATTGGTAAGAAAGTCCAGACTCTGATTTTCGGCACGTTGATTTCAGTATTTTGCATTGCATATATCGCCGTTGCCTTGATTCTTGCATACAGGCTTGCACCGAAGACATTTAAGCTGCGGTAATAACGGCTTTATGTAAAAACAGCGGCTTTATATATACTAAAAATGGTGACAGATGTTTAATCGCCCTCTTTTTATTTCTTTGAAATTAGGTTGCTGACGGTGAAGAATATTTTTCGACTTTTTTACAGCATGCCTGATATCAAGCCACGGCCAGCATAACTGCTATCAACTTTCAGTCCTTTTGAACATCCGCTTTCAGTTGGGGTTAAACGCAGATATCCTTATATACTGGTAACTTCATGTAAATGAACTCATCAGTATGTGCTGTAAAGAAGCTCTTTTAATGAGCTGCTCCTGACTTTTTCGTTTATTCTGTATGGGTATTCGATCAGGGGCTACAGGATGCTGTATGCATTCCCCTGGAGGGAGTATATGGTAGAAGAAAAGAATAATGAAGAATTAAGGCATCTTGTTCGGATTATGAATACCGACTTGCAGGGGGCAAAACCGGTAGAGTATGCCCTTACAGGTCTTCCGGGAATAGGGAGACGCACTGCTATCCTTATTGCAAAGGGCGCAGGGGTAGATCCTACTGCTACACTTGGATACCTGCCAGATGAAGAAGTGGCAAAGCTAGATAACGCAATCGGGAATTTTGAGGAAATTGTCCCGTCCTGGATGTTGAACAGGCAAAAAGATCTGGCAACAGGACAGGATAAGCACCTGCTCGGAACGGATATCTTACTGACTTTCAGGGAAGATATTAACAATCTGAAAAAGGTTCGCGCCTACAGAGGACTCAGGCACGAAAGAGGCCTTAAGGTCAGAGGACAGAGAACAAAATCCACAGGTCGCCGCGGGTCAACTGTCGGTGTCAGCAGGAAGAAGTGATTTCCGGTCAGGTGATTTTAAATGGCATATCCAGGTAAACAAAGTAAAAGTTTTGAGACTCCTAAGCATCCCTGGCAGGAAGCCAGGATGGCATCTGAAGTTCAGCTTGTAAAGGCATATGGCCTAAGAAACAAGAGAGAAGTTTGGAAAGCAGCCAGTAAGCTCAGGATGTACAGGTCCGAAGCCAGAACATTACTTGCAAGCGCTGCAAACTCTCAGGAAAGAGGACTTGAAGGGCATCAAAAGACCCAGTCCGAAGAAATCCTTGCGAAGCTTATCCGTTACGGTATCATCAAATCAGATGCTAACATTGACGACATTCTCTCTTTAAAAACCGAAAATATTCTCGAAAGGAGACTCCAGACTCAGGTTCTCCGTCTCGGGCTTGCCAGAACAGTTGTCCAGGCTCGCCAGTTTATCACTCACGGGCATATCGCAATAAACGGCAGAAAAGCTACAGTTCCTGGAATGCTTGTCTCCAAGGAAGATGAAATGCATATCGGGTACTATGGAACCTCTCCGCTTGTTAGCGAATCTCACCCTGAAAGACCTGTGCAGGTGGCAGCTTCCCTTGCAGACAGCACAACTACTTTAAGAGCTGTTGCAGAAGCAAAACAGGCTAGAGAGAAACCTCCTGAAAGAGGCGGCGGAAGGAAGAAGAGAGGGAGGAGATAATCATGGCAGACATGAAATGGGCCGTAGCTCACATCAAATCTTCATTTAACAACACGATCATTACTGTAACCGATATCACAGGAGCTGAGACTATTGCAAAGTCTTCCGGTGGTATGGTTGTAAAAGCTGCAAGAGACGAGAGCTCTCCTTATACTGCCATGCAGATGGCAGGCCAGCTTGCTGACCAGCTCAGGGACAAAGGTATCCACGGCATCCATATAAGGGTAAGAGCACCTGGCGGGAACAAGCAGAGAAGTCCGGGCCCTGGCGCTCAGGCTGCAATCAGGGCTTTTGCAAGAGCAGGAATCCGGATTGGCAGGATTGAAGATGTCACTCCTGTCCCGCACGATGGTACTCGCCCGAAAGGCGGAAGACGTGTATAAGAGAATTTTTCAGAGAATTTCTGAAGAAATTCTCCTAAAACTCTCTTTTTCAATGTTATCAAAATATAAGGGAAATTAAGGAATATGACGATGGAAGTAGACATTCTGGAGTTATCGGATAGATCTGCAAAATTCGTGCTTTCAAAAGTTAGCACATCTTTTGCCAACGGCATTCGGCGCGCGATGGTCGCAGATGTACCAACGCTTGCGATTGAATATGTGAACCTTTATGACAACACCTCGGTACTCTATGATGAGCAGCTGGCTCTACGTCTGTCCTTAATCCCGCTTGTTACGGATGTAGAGACGTATGTGCCACAGGCAGAATGCGACGTCTGCGGAGGAGAGGGCTGTCCTGCCTGCGAGGTTTCCTTAACCCTGAGCGCAGAAGGTCCGGGCACGGTTTATTCACGGGATCTTATCTCCTCTGACCCGAAAATACAGCCTGCTGATCCAAATATCCCGATCGTTGAGCTGAAAAAAGGTCAGAAGCTTGTGCTTGAGGCTATTGCTCATATGGGCTACGGCAGAGACAGTGTTAAATGGCAGGCAGGAGTTGCTTGCGGTTACAAGAACGTGCCTGTTATAACCATTGAAAACTGTGATGCATGCGGGCACTGTGCAGTCGAATGTCCGAAAGGCATTATACGGTTTGAGGACTCAGGGGCTAAAGTTTCTAGCGAAGATGTCCTGAAATGCTCACTTTGCAGGCTCTGCGAACAGGTCTGTGATATTAACGCGATAAATATTAGCTTCGATGAGAATGCTTTTGTGTTTACAATGGAGTCCGATGGTTCTTACACAGCTAAAGACCTTGCCCTTAATGCAGCAGATGTGGTCAAAGGCAAAGCTGAAGAACTCTTAAGCATTCTGGACCAGTTCTGAGCTCAAGCTCGGATAGGCCCATACCCAATTTTTTGGAGTTAAAGGTACATAGAGCCCTGAATATTTCAATGAGTAGACATTTCTCTGGACTCTCTACACTTAATCTATTATTATTATTATTATTATTATTATTATTATTATTATATACCTGAATACTATAGAAGTCATTTTGTCTAATTAGTTATTCTTCCAAAACTTATTCCCTGTGACCTTCACGACTCGAAATGTTTATATATTATCCATGATATTGTGAGGGAGTGCAAGGCGTAAAGCGCGCCGGATATTCATAACGAAACAGCACTAAACATAGATTTATAACACAGATTAACACGAAATGCGAGGGTTGCCCAGCCAGGTCAAAGGCGCTAGGTTGAGGGCCTAGTTTCGTAGGAATTCGTGGGTTCGAATCCCATCCCTCGCACTAAATTTCTTAATCTGTCAACTTAAAATACTTAACTTCAAAAACTTTAATTTTAATACGTTTCTAAAAGTTACTTTTGTAAAGAATTTCATATTCTTTATTTGTAAGATATCGCTATGCGAGGGTTGCCCAGCCAGGTCAAAGGCGCTAGGTTGAGGGCCTAGTTTCGTAGGAATTCGTGGGTTCGAATCCCATCCCTCGCACTAAATTTTTCTTTTCATTAGTTTGCAGTGGTTCGGATTACGAAATCAAAGTTACTGCTTTTAAGTGCTATATGAAACCTGCACTATTTTCAAAATAATCATTAGGGAATTTCGATAAACTCCAATTTATGGCTGGTTATTTATAAATAGTATATCAGTAACTTCTTGATATTATTAGGTTTATCGGAATTCTCATTATACTATCAGTTAACGCCTAAATTTTCAATGCCTTTAAAACTTCTTGTGTGAAAACATTATTTGCTTGGAAACAATATTTTATATAATTAATTTAAAATAATTTCTCTTTTTTGTATATGGTGAAGTTAGGTAGTAGAACTGGGAAGGATGTCATTTTCCACTAAAATAATTACCTGGGAATCGTTAGTCTTTCCTCTAAACAATTTATTTGCTTGAAAGAGTATAAACTAAAAGAAACTCATTTATAAACTCAGCAAATGGATGTGATCCTGGGCTTCTCTTTTCAAACTTTGTTACTGCCTTTTTACATTCCTTCTTAGGATATGGTCGGTTATATTATGGTAATTAAATATAAAAACACTTTTTAATCTAATTAAAAAAGAACTAAATAAAAAGAAATTAAATTACAATATAATTACAATATAAATTGGAATTGGTAAAATAGGGATCTTTTACTTCGAACCTTTGTTTTGGAGAAGAAAAATGGGACACGATAGTAGGGTCTCCGGTACTGATATTACTAAAGATATTTTTTGGGGAACACATTTCTGTCAACTCTATCAGACAAAAGAAGATTTAGTAGATACTTTAGTTTCTTATTTCAAAGCAGGATTAGAAAACAATGAATTTTGCCTCTGGATCACCTCACAGCTTTTGGATATAGAAGAAGCAAAAGAAGCTCTTAGAAAAGTCGTTCCTGATATTGATACTTGTCTTGAAAAAGGGCAAATTGAGTTTATCTCTTGCATGAGCTGGTACTCTGAAAATGGAATTCTTAATTCCGAGAAAGTCCTAAATGTCTGGATTGAGAAGCTTAACCAGGCCTTAATCAAAGGTTATGACGGAGTGAGGCTGACCGAAGACGTTTCATGGTTGAAAAAAGAAAACTGGAATGATCTTGACAATTATAACAAAGAAATAGATAGAATCATCGGTAACTACCATATAACATATCTCTGCACCTATTCTCTTGACAGACTTAGTGCAACTGAAGTTATTGACGTGGTTTCCAAACATAAATTTGCTTTAATCAAGAGAGACGGGAAGTGGGAACAGATTGAAAACTCCAGGTGGAGAAAGGCAGAGTACAATACTCAGATACTTGCAGATATTATGGAGTTGTCTGATGATGCAATTATAACTGAGTCCCTCGATGGAACTATTACCAGCTGGAGTAGAGGTGCGGAGCGAATTTATGGTTATTCGGCTAAAGAAATTTTGGGAAAGTCCGTATCTATCCTTGATCCACCCATATTAGTTGAAGAAGTAAAAGAATTAACTGAACTCGTTAAACAGGAAGACAGAATACATCATTATGAGACTTTACAGTTAAGAAAAAACGGTAAAATAATAGACGTCTCACTCACTCTTTCTCCAATTTTCGAGGATTCTGGAAATCCAATGGCTGTTTTAATCATCGCTAAGGATTTATCTAAAAGTAAAAGATCAAAAGAAAGATTCCAGAAAAGTGAGGAAATATATAGAGTTGTCACACAACAGACAGGGCAGTTGATATATGACTATGATTTAATAACAGATAAATGTAGTTGGGTAGGTGCCATAGAAGAAGTTACAGGATATAAATTTGAAGAATTTCAGAAGCTTGGCAAGTATGTTTGGAGTACAAATATTGAGTCTTTAAATGGGAACTTTGTAGACGTAAAACACCAGAATATCAGAGAGACTACAAATAGATTTAAAGAAGAACTAAGGTTGAGACGAAAAGATGGAACATATATTTATATAGAAAATAAAGGGATCTACCTTACGGATAATGAGGGTCGGCCTTACGAGGCTATAGGAGTAATTAAAGATATTACGGATTGGAAACTTGCAATTAAAAAAGTAGAAGAGAGTGAAGAGAAATACCGATCTTTTGCACAGAATTTCCAGGGGATTATTTACCAGCGTGATGAAAACTTTGTTCCTATGTTTCTTCATGGGGCTGTTGAAGAAATCACCGGGTATACGGAAAGGGAGCTAATTACACGGATCAAGTGGAAAGACTTAATCTATGAAGATGACTTACCTCTCGTTTTCAAAGAAGAAGAAAAAGTCCACAAATTTCCATCCACAGGTTATGGAAACATTGAATATCGAATCAGACACAGGGATGGAAGAATCAGATGGATTCATGAAATTTTCCAGAAAATCAAAGAAACAGATCAAAAATCAGAGTTCTACCAGGGTACGATTTATGATGTGACTGAAAAAAAAGAGACAGAAAAAACTCTTCAAAATATTGAAACTGCTCGTAAAAAGGAAATTCATCATCGAATCAAGAATAACCTGCAGGTAATTTCGTCCCTTCTTGATCTACAGGCTGAAAAGTTCCAGGATAAAGAGTGTATTAAAGACTCGGAGATTCTCGAAGCCTTTGGAGAAAGTCAAAACAGAGTTCTTTCGATGTCTCTTATCCATGAAGAACTTTATAAAGGGAAAGGGACCGATACACTAAACTTTTCGGAATACATCAAAAATTTAGCTAAAAATCTTTTGCAGACTTACAGCCTTAGAAGTGAAAATGTCCACCTGAATATGGACCTGGAAGAGAATGCATTCTTTGATATGGATATTGCTGTCCCCCTAGGAATAATTGTCAATGAACTTTTTTCTAACTCACTCAAATATGCATTTAATGAAGGTGAAAAGGGTGAAATCCAAATCCGGCTTTGCAGGCAAGAAAAGAATAATGAAACGCACAAATCTCTTTTCAACCTGACAATTTCGGATAACGGAAAAGGAATTTCTGAAAATGTGGAATTCGAAAATGTTGAGTCTCTCGGATTACAATTAGTAAGCCTTCTTGTTGATCAGCTGGACGGAGAAATTAAACTTAATCGAGATTGTGGGACAGAATTTGTAATTACTTTTAAAGTAACGGAAGATTTATAATCCAGGGTAAACTGCCTACATATCACTTATTTTAAGAGTGAGTTATTGTTAAAAATTTAATGTTATCCAAAAGTGATAATAGGTAAAAGTCTGAACTACATCTATGCAGAATATGGGATTGAGGGGCACAAAACTACAGGGAACAGAGATAGTTAAAATCGAAAAACAAGAGATCCAAACCGTTATTCTCGACGTAGAAAGAGAACAAAAGGATTCGTATGAATTCGTCAAGATAGATACCAGCCGTGGCAGGGTAGATTGTGCTTACTACAGGGCAGAGGGGACAGATAAAGGAGTAATTATGGTTACGGGAGTAACCGGAGGCTTTGACAGCCCTGCAGACAAACTGTACCCACGTTTGTCTGTCGATCTAAAAGAGGTAGGCATAAGTTCACTAAGGATTAAATTCAGGAATCCAAAAGATTTGTCAGAAGCTTTAATAGATGTTCTTGTA
Source organism: Methanosarcina barkeri 3 (assembly GCF_000970305.1). Classification (GTDB taxonomy): domain Archaea; phylum Halobacteriota; class Methanosarcinia; order Methanosarcinales; family Methanosarcinaceae; genus Methanosarcina; species Methanosarcina barkeri_A. The sequence goes on along the minus strand of NZ_CP009517.1, from coordinate 3,438,156 downwards.
GGAATGGAGTTTTTAAAATCAGAAAATGTTGGAGTTTTTGGTTTGATAGGGCACTCTTTTGGAAGTGCAGTCGTTGTTCAGGCTGCCTTTAACAATGAGAATGTAAAAACCATAGTTATGCTCTCAACTCAAGGATATGGAACTGCTCCAATCTCTTTTCTTCCAAAAAGCACGTCAGTGTTCCTGATTCACGGTGAGGAGGATGAAATTCTATCTCCTGATATTTCAGTACAAGCCTATGATCTGGCACATGAACCTAAAAGAATAGAAATATATGACGCTAAAGCTGGACATGAATTAGACAATGTAGCCGATGAGGTTTACGTGGAAATAAAAGACTGGATTATAAAGTATTTAAAAAATGAGAACGAGAATTCTGCCCCAATTGAACCAGTTGAGTATTAATTATCTTGGGCGTAGTGAAAAAGATCGTGGCCATCCTAATCAGAACAAGAGAAACTCAGCTATCTGTCTGGATAGATTTTTTAGTCACGGTCTTTCCTTTCCATACTTTATTTTTTGATTTCTCTCTCTGTGGTCGCAATAGCATATACATTATTGTTTTCGTCCACTAATGAACTGGCAGTTAGCCACACATCCACTATCCTACCGTCCTTCGTGAGACGCTGAGTTTGGTAAGGTTCCAGAAATTCGGCCTGGCTAAGCTTTTTCACCATATTCAACTCTTCTTCCTTCCGGTTCTCAGGAATCAAGCTGCTAATGTTCATTTTTAGAGCCTCGGCTTCGCTCCATCCGTACATTTTCTCGGCCCTTGGATTCCAGGCACGGATGCGGCCCTCAAGATCCTGAAGAGTTACGGCATCGTTAGAATCGCGCACAACCACGGCAAGGCGGGCAAGGCGGTCAACTATAACCTTAGATTCCTCCAGTGCTTCCTTCGACTTTCTCAACTCGGTAATGTCAATAAAGGTAACCACCGCTCCTTTTATAATGTTATCAAGGGTACGATAAGGTTTGATGCGCATCAGGAACCACAAATTGTCCTTGGTTTGGACTTCAAGTTCTTTGGTCGTCAGTTTGTCAAGTACTTCTCTTATATCTTCTATCAGGCGGTCATATCCCAAAATTTTAGGGACAATATCCCAGATTGGCCTTCCCACATCAGTCGAGATAAGGTTAACCAGGTTTGTGACTGCAGGAGTAAAACGCATAATGCGCATTCCATAATCCACGAAAATAGTACCTATATCCGTACCAGCAAGCAGGTTGTTCATATCGTTATTAGCCTGAGATAGATCGGCTACCTTATTTTGTAGTTCAGCATTAACAGTAGATAGTTCCTCGTTAACTGACTGCAGCTCTTCTTTTGAGCTCTCCAGTTCCTCATTTGAGGACTGTAATTCCTCATTTACCGACTGCATTTCTTCATTGGAGGATTTGAGTTCTTCTGTGGATGTCTCCAGTTCCTCATTGGTGGCTTTGAGTTCCTCTTCCTTAATCCGCAATTTCTCCATCAACTTCAAGGTTTTTGTATCAGTTTCTGTTGTGCATCCATAAGCTTCGCCCTTTCCATTTTCGGAAGCTTCCTCCTCTATTTTTTTTCTGCTCCCATTTTGGAGGCTCCTCAAATATGACTAAGAACAGGTCTGGCCCTTCAGCTGCGTAAGGAGTCGCAACTACAGGTATTATTGTCAGATTAATACTAGTAAAATCGCCATTCGTTTTGACCTGTACTCCATGGTAGAATAACGGTTTTTTATCACTTACTGCTCTGTGCAGGGCAATGGACATCCTCTGTTGCAGTCCTTCGCGTGCCATCTTCAGAATATTATTTATTTCAGCTTCACCTGGAGCTGGTTCTAAGTACATGCCAGTACGCCCATGTATATAATGGATGTCTCCTTTTTCGTTTACTAGCACACCTACAGGAGCATAATTTTGAAGCAAGATCTTTTCAGCTACCTCTCGAAATTTAGGTTTGCTTGGAATAAGAATCTCATCTGGATTTTTTTGAACCTCTTTAATCCCCAATTTTGGTGGAATATATGACGCTATGGAATGGATCTGTCCTGTTCCAATGTTCTGCCTTCTTTGATATAGCTTTGCCTTGCGATCAAGTGTATCAAATAGGCTCGTGAACCCATTGATGGTCTCGGAAGAACCAAGAAACAGAAACTTACCGGGGTTCAATGCATAGTAAAAGATGGGAATAAGTCTCTTCTGCAGTTCCCCATCCATGTAAATCAGTACATTGCGACAGCTTAACAGGTCGAGCTTTGAGAATGGTGGATCTTTAGTAAGATCATGCTCGGAAAAAATTACCATTTCACGGATATTTTTATGAATGCGATAGTTTCCATCCGGACCTATGGCAAAGAAGCGTTCCAACCGTTCAGGTAATATATCGACGGCTATACTGGCAGGATATATACCTGTACGGGCACGTTCGATAGCCCGACTGTCAATATCCGTTGCAAAAATTTGTATTTTGAAAGTCCGTCTCAATGCCTCCATATGTTCCTGGAGTAAGATGCCGATTGAATAAGCTTCTTCACCTGTGGAACAGCCAGGTACCCAAATTCGTACTGTTTCGTGTATGTTCTTTTCGGCAAAAATTTTAGGGATAACTTCTTCCTGAAGCGCATCGAAAGCCTTGGGATTACGGAAGAAACTGGTGACGCTAATTAAGAAGTCACGGAATAACGCTTCTATTTCGGCAGGTTTTTGCTCTAAATAGTGCAAGTACTCATCCACAAGCTTAATTGAGTGAACGGCCATACGTCGCTCGATACGCCGGGTGATAGTGCCCTTTTTGTAATGGGAAAAGTCATGACCTGTCTGGGTAAATAATAGGTTGAATATCCTGTTCATCGAATCTTCTGTCCTTCTTATCGGATAGGACTTTTTCCCAAAAACCTGGCTTAAATAGGAAATGAGCTGGGCAGGCATTTCTTTTGGCGGCAGAACATAGTCTGCCAGACCTGTGTTGATGACACTGCGCGGCATGCTGTCATATTCACTGGACTCGGGAGTTTGGGCCATTACCATGCCGCCTTCAGCTTTGATTGCCCGTATTCCTAATGTTCCGTCACTGCCGGTACCTGAGAGTATAATACCGATAGCTGACTCTTTTTTTTCCTCAGCTAGGGAGCGGAAGAAGAAATCGATAGGCATACGGCGACCATGTGGCTCGACCGGTTCGATTAAGTGGAGCAGACCCTCGCGGAAAATCAAGTCGCTGTTAGGCGGAATAACATAGACACAGTTAGGCTTGACCTTCATCCCTTCCTCTATCTCATAAACCTGCAGGTCTGTGTAGCGCCCTATTAAGCTAGTGAGAATGCTCTTGTATTTTGGGTCAAGATGCTGTACTATTATAAAGGCTACTCCAGGATTGACCTTTTTGGGAATACCTGAAAAGAATGCTTCAAACGCCCCCAGCCCACCAGCAGATGCGCCAATGCCCACTATAGGAAAGTTTTCTGTTTGTTTCTGTTGATCTTCGAGTTTTGTTTTTTCTTCTATCTTTTGTTTTCCTTCCGGTCCTTTTTCCCTTTCTGGTTTTTTTTCCCCTTCCGCTTCTTTTTCCCCTTTAGGTTCTTTCTCCCCTTCCGGTTTCGGACTCTCTTCTGGTGTTTTTTTCCCTTTTAGCACCTGTTTTCCTTTTGGTATCTGCTTACCTATTGGCGCTTGTATTTTCTTTCTGCCCGTAATTTTATCTGTGACCATACCTTTGCATCCCTTATGCTAAATCTAGTCATTACGATACTTTTGCCATATGTATTCTCGATAAATGAAGGTTACCCCAAGTTTGTTATGTAATTGATGTATATGTTTGAACTTGTAATAGAGCTAACCCCAAAACTTAACATCATTTCCCAGAATCCAGATTCCAAAGAATCAACCGATTTTCTGATCACGAAAATAATTTTGGAATTTCATAGGTTTGGGAATTAATCGGTTTTGGGATAAGCTCATAGTTAGTGGAATTCAAATAACTTTTTACTAGCTTACCGCACTTATTATATTGCTTAAATCTGATAAAAATATATTTTCCAGGTAATTATTTAAAAATGAATTTTTTGAACAATTACGGAATATTTGACTACGCCTGGATCTGGTGTGGGCAAATCGAGCTTAGACTTTAAATATAGAAAAAACCAGTAGTGTTTAGGTTCTGAAAAATACTTAGCAGTATAGAAACACAAACGATCAATCTACTAAAATTATCAGCAAGAATTACTAAACTATAATTATCAGCCCACCCTCCGTAGATATGCACAAAGGTGCCATTAATCATCTTAATGTGGTAGTAAATTAAAAATTATCTCATGTTTTGACTGTTTTGGACAATTGGATGAATAAGTTCTATACGTGTTTTTAAAATAATGAGAGTTTTCTTTCCTTATTGAAGGTTCATTTTGATCTTGCAATCCCTGGGCTTGATCTTTGTAACTTCAGTTTCCGAAACTGTGAATCCTATCAGCAAACCGTTGTATAAACCACCTGCACAGGAAGCCCTTGAGAATCTTTTTCAGAAATTTCAGGAACAGATCTCAGTCCCCTCTGAAAAGATAATTTTGCTGTTACAGAGGCGACCAGAGCATCAAGAATATCATCTTTTGCCACATCTTTACGCCTGTATTTGGAAAGAGCATCCTGCACGATTTCGTCTGTGGAAGTGCAAATTTCTTGCAACAGCTTCTTTCTTTCGTTAAAACCTTCCCGCTCCTTTTTAGAATGTTCCATTGGTTTTCCGGCAAGAGCCCAGAAGCAAATTTCAGGATGGGTTTCTATTATTTTTTCCTTCGCAGAATCTGCGGCTATAAGAAAATCATTCATTTCTCTTATTTTCGGAACGATTCCCCATGTTTGTTTTGTAAGCCGTTTGCCTGTAATTTCTTCGTTGATGTCACAAGCATTTTCATAACTTTTTGCATAGATGGCTTCCCTACAGGGAGTTGGAAAAACGCTGGATTGCCTGTAGGGTCTTAGTAATCTTCGAGCTTCTACATCACAGGATCTTCTCTTGAAATTAGATTTGCTGTCTATTAAACCAATAGGAATGTCCACAAGTATACGCACATTAATTTTGCCGTCATAAAAATAGTTCCAGAGATCCGAGATTTTAGAAAACTGAAATACACCAAAACTGTCAGTTTCTGTTAGTGCAACTGCAAACCAACCAGCTTTGCACCCGTCTACACCAACAAACATTTTTTTATCCATATTCAGGGTTCGCAGTTCATGCATATAGAATCTTTCAGAGGAGGCTTTGAAGAGAGTTATCTATAATTGTTTAGGTATTGTTGATATTTCCTTCAAACATTTGCAAAGACATAACTAATGGCTTATAAATAAGAAGGAATTAAAAGGGCTTTTTCTTTTACCTTGGAGATATTTTAGTATTCTTTTTATTGGCGTTGGTAAAATTTAATACCGGTTGAAGCATTTACTGCTTACTATTTTTCTTCATTCTCAGGGACCTGATAACTTTGAGCGGACAAAACGTTAAGCTGCCGTGTTTTGAAACTGTCATCAGTCAGATGATCAAGAATATGTGCAGGTCTGAGGGGTACAAGTATTCTGACCTTGAAGCAAAACTGGTTGAGGACTTTAAAGTTAAGATTGGTTTTCGGCAGGAAGGTTCGGGTGATGAGATCTTTGAATTCAAGGAGGAAATCTACTGGGTTTTCAAGTACCTGAAAATGATACGGTTCATTCAGGATGGGTTAGATGGGCTAATTTGCATAAGTTCTGAAGGCATGGAGTTTTTAAATTCACAGTTACCTGGAGAAAGCAAACTGGAAGATATTGAGCTGATTGGGATAAAGGATTATTTTAACTCTTTTGAGCTTGAGCTTGATCCGATTGTTGTTTCGTATAAACAACTTACAGAGTTCGCTGATAAAGAGAAAGTAAACAGGACACTGAGCAGTTTCTACTGCGTAAAGGACCCTGATATTCAGGATTTTGTGCGGCGCAACATGAACAAATTTGATGACAAATCAATATGCAGGTCATATCTTATACTTGATAGGAAGAATAGCGACGACGAAAACTTCTGCGTCCTTGGATTTTTTGCCCTGGCTTTGAAAATACTAAGAGTAGACCAGAGCAAGTTGAGCAGGAAGCAAAAAAGGATATGAACCTGCTTAGAGAACAGGAAGGTATTCCTTCGTACTTTATTGCCCAATTAGGGAAAAATGACATGTTTAAACACAATTTTGAAGGAAGATACCTGCTTGATGAAGCCGTAAACATTGTTTATGACTGCATGGGGTTATTGGGAGGAACCATTGTCTGGCTTGAAGCAAATAAAGAAGCCGCTTCTGTGGTGAAATTTTATAAAGACAATGGATTTATAGAATTACAGTCAGAATTGCAGGAGGACGGGGTAGAGAGAATGCAATTGGTAAAATATTTAAATAGGGAATGATTAGGGGAAAGAACATATATCAAATAAGAACACATATAGTTGTTAAAAGGCAGGACTAAACGATAAGGGGTGTAGAAATGGCTTCGAGATATCTGGAACAAAACACTTTATACATATCAGACCCTGTTGCCATTAATAAGTTACATTTTCTATTTGAGAAGAATGAAAAATCCAAACCTCCTATATCTCGATATGCAAAGTCTGAGAAAGAGGTTATTGAATTTCTAAAAAGGTAATCGATCTGTACATTTTTACTTGAAAGTATGATTTTATTTTTCAACGTAGGGTTAAAAATCTCGTTTTTCATCTTTTTTCATGCTGTTTTTATATTCTGTTTCTATCTTGTTTTCACATTTTTTCCCATTTTCTGCAATAAAACTTCATATTTCTGAATTTTTCCTGTTTTAATCTGTCTGCCTCAAAAACATTATCTGGAAAAATATTGATTTTCGAAAAAATACTGCTGGAATATGAGTTTAATTATCTGTTTTTAAAGCTTTCAAATCAGAACATTTAACTGGGTTTATATACAGTTGGAGGTATAAATATTATAAATATGTTAGTGGTATCTCCAATGAAAAAAACAAATATGTCGGCGGATGTTGGCAGAGCCGGAACTTTGAGTTTTGTTCATGCTGCGGATTTACATCTTGACAGTCCATTTACTGGGATCTCCGGTATTGATCCTGAGCTTGGGGAAAGGCTTGCGAAAGCTACCTTTCAGGCTTATGAGGCAATTATAGATCTCTGTGTGGATGAAGAAGTCGACTTTCTGCTTATTGCGGGAGATGTGTATGACAGTGCCGATAAGAGTCTTTATGCTCAGGTGAAGTTTATAGAGGGGCTCAGAAGGCTCGAAACCGTCGGAATTCAGGTTTTTATCTGCCATGGGAACCACGATCCTCTTGACGGCTGGTCTGCAAGCCTTACATGGCCCGAAAATGTACATATCATGAGTGGGGAAGGGGCCGAGGTTGTGGAATTCAATAAAGAAGGGGAAACTGCCGCCGTCATAGTGGGGATGAGCTATCCGACACAGCACATAGTGAAAAATCTTGTAAAAGACTTTCCAAGAAAAGAAGATAACTGGCCGTTTACTATAGGGTTGCTGCATTGCAGCGTGGGAAGTAACCCTGAACATGATCCTTATGCACCCTGTACCCTGCAGGACCTCAGGGAGCTCAATTATGATTATTGGGCTCTTGGCCACATCCATACTCCTTCTATAGTTTGCAAAGAAGCTCCGGTTGTGATATATCCCGGAAATCCGCAGGGCAGGCATCCCGGTGAAACCGGGGCAAGGGGATGCTTTTTTGTGGATGTTTCCTCAGGAGGAGATACTTCTACCAGGTTTATAGAGACCGATTCTGTCCGCTGGCATATCAGGGAAATTTCCATAGAAGGTCTGGAAAAAGAAGGGGAGTTAATAGAAAGTCTTCAAAGCCAGCTTGACGATATAAGGGAAAAGTCAGGAGGAAGATCTGCTATTTGCAGGTTTATTCTTAAAGGAAGGGGACCACTGCATTACATTCTCAGGCAGGAGGGATTTCTTGAGGATCTCCTGCGTTTGCTCAGGGAAGGAGAAACCTGGAGTAAACAGTTCATCTGGATAGAGCGCATTGAAAATGAGACGTTCTTTCCGGTAGAAAGAGAGCTTCTTCTGAAAAGGGAAGATTTTGTAGGAGATCTGGTAAAAATTGTAGAGGGCTTGAAGACTGATGAAAAAGCCCGAAATGAGTTCCGTGAGTTTCTTTCACCTCTATTTTTTAGTTCCAGGAACGGAAGAAAATATATTTCCAGAATTGATAACGAAGAGATGAATTCTCTGCTTCAGCGAGCTGAAAATATCCTGCTTGATGCCTTACTTACGGAGGAAGATAATGAAAATTAATGCCATCCACATTGATGGCTTCGGCAAGTTTTCCAGCTTCTCTATGGAAGATCTTCCCTCAGGTCTGGTCGTTTTTACAGGGGCAAATGAGGCAGGAAAATCGACATTATTTACTTTTATTCGTAGAATGTTTTTCGGTACACCTAACACAAGGCTTTGCAACCTCTATCCTCCACTTGAAGGGGGAAAGCATGGAGGAAGGCTTGCGGTGATTGATTCTACCGGAGACCGATGGGTCATAGAGAGAAATGCAGGCAGAAAAGAAGATGTAAAGGTTTTACTTCCGGATGGGAATATAGGAGGCAGGGCTGACCTCCTTAAACTACTAGGCTATGCGGACAGAAATGTCTTTGAAAATATCTATGCCTTTGGCCTTGAAGAATTACAGAATTTCGAAACCCTTAACGACCGGAGCATCAACAGTAAACTCTACAGTGCTGGTACAGGAGTTGGAGTTCCTATTTCAGGACTGATGAATTCGATCAGCAGCATTGAAAACAATCTGTATAGGCCTAGAGGTAGCAAACCTCTTATAAATGAGCTATTAAGGGAAATAGGAAAAACTGAAGTAAAAATTTCAGAACTTGAGGGAGCCCAGAAGAAATACGATTCGCTTCATTTCGAAATGGAACAGAAAACTCTGGAAATTAACCAATTAAAACAAAAGTCTCAGAATATAAGGAAAAAACTAAACCACATGCAAAACTTGATTTCCGTCTGGGAAGACTGGAAAGTCCTCAATGAATCAAAAACAACCCTTGAAAGCTTACCTGAGCTTGAAAGTTTCCCTGAAAAAGGGGAGGAAAAGCTTACAAGGCTCCAGGAGCGAATTGGGGAAATAAGGGAGACTATCTCGAGGCTGCAGCAGGAACTGGATAAAAATGCTGTTAAAGAAATAAGCCTTTCCCCTGACGAAAACCTTCTGCAGCAAAAAGATTCGGTGCTGGAACTGAGAAGCGGAATTGAAAAGTACAGGTCTGAAGAAAAAATGCTTCCTTCTCTGGAAATAAACCTCAGGCAGGAAAAAGCCGGGCTTACTGAGCTTCTTCTGGAACTCGGTCCAACCTGGAATGAAGATGCTCTGGATCGCTTTGACCGCTCTATCCCTGCAAAGGAATCAGTTATTCAGATGCGAAGGTCAGTAGAGGAAATTGAAGATAAAGTAAAAGAGACCAGAAACGAACTTCAGCAAGTCCTTAACAGCATCGAAAGGATACTCCAGGAAAATGATCTTTTTGAAGAAGGCCTCCTTGTACACAGAGACCGGGTTATCGAACTTGGAAACGGAATCGAAAAATACCAGGCTGATAAGGACTTTCTCCTTTCCGGAACTCAGGAACTTCAGGACAGAAAGTCTGAACTCAGGAAAACTCTTTCAGGACTTGAGGAGGGATGGGATGAAACTGTCCTTGATCTTTTCGAGTACTCCACTTTTTCAAAAGAAACTGTACTCAGAAAACGAAGGGAAATGGATGAGGCAGAAAAAACAATTGAGAGGTACCATGACAGGCTTAAACTTGCTTTTGAGGAAATTAGAGAAGTCTGCGAGGAAATCGAGGCTCTGAAAGAGAGATTTGAGGTATACTTGACTCTTCCCAGACTTGAAGAGGTAAAACAGGAGCTTGAAGCTGTAAGTTATCTCAGGGTTACTCAACCTCTACTGAAGGAAAAAGAAGGTGAACTCAAAAACCTGGAAAAAGAAGAGATGTTTTTTGCAGCTTTAGGACACCGGGAAACCGAACATGAAGGCGGACTTCCCCTCTGGCCTGCAGGAATGATTCTGCTTGCAGGCTGCATTGGCCTGATTTACGAGAGCATTAACGGCACTCTGCTTTCCGGACTTGTGATATTTTTACTTCTTTTTGCTACGGCGGCTGTATATTTCTTGAAAGCAACTAATAACTCCTCGATCCCCCTCGCCGGAGGAGAACACCCGGAGAACACCGAATCCCGAAAACAAAGTGTGCAGGACTCAAAAGAAAAGTTATACCGAGAGATTACTACATTGAAAGTATCCATGAAAACCTGTGCAAAAAAGTGTGGTTTTGAAGACATTCCTGATTCCTCAATACGAGAACAGAAAGCCAATGAGTTGCAGAAAGTCATGGTTGAGTTAAAGACTGCCTCGGAGCTATTCCAGAGGGAGGAAAAGCTCCAGAAGAAGCTGGATAAGTTAAATGCAAGTTACATCGGACTCAAGGAAACTCTCAGGGCCGAAGAGGCAAAGCAGGAAGAAGTTCTCCAGGAATGGAAAGTGTGGCTTGTTTCTTCAGGGCTCAGCCCTGAGCTCTCTCCCGAGCATGTGCTTGAACTCCTTTCTGCGATCAGTTCCTGCCTGGAAAAACAAAAGAATATAATAGAACTGGAAAAACAGGTAAAGTTCAAAGAAGCTGCTGTTAAAAAATACGAAGAAAAAACCTTTAGTATTCTGGAGGCTTGTGGAAGGTTCTTTTCAGGAATTACACTAGAGAGTGAAATCGCAAAGCTGCGGGAGGATGTAAGTTTTGCATTTAACCAGGCTGAAAGAGTGAGAAAACTTGAGGTTGAGTCTGAAGACCTTAACCGTAAAAAACAAGAGCTAGAAGCCCGGCTCCAAGAGGAAAAAAGAGTACGTGAAACCATATCAGAAAAGTGGAATAACTGGCTTGAGACTTACGGGCTTGACCCCTCGCTTTCAGTAGAAAGTGTGCTTGAAATATTTTCGGTAATTCGGACATGCTTTGATAGACAGCGAGCTATCCGAAAACTTGAAGAACAGATAGATTCCAGCAAAAACTCGATAGAAGCCTATGAAGCAAAGGTGGCTGGAGTCCTGCAAGAGTGTGGACTTCCTCTTTCCGGACTCTCTTTTGACTCCCAGGTTGAAAAACTCCGTTTAGACCTTGAAAAGGCATCCGATGAGGCAAGAAACCTTCAGCAGCTGAAAACGAAATCGAAAGAACTCAATATTGAACTTCAGGCAGCCAGGGATAAGTATGAAGAGGCTGCAGAAGAGCTTGCGTTTCTTCTTAATTCCGGTTATGCAGAGACGGAAGAAGAATTCTACGAAAACGCTCGGTTCTGGACTCAACGAACCGAGCTGGAAAACAGGAAAAGAGAAGCTGAACAGCAAATCCGGCGGGTTTCCAGAGATGACGAAGAGTACAAGCTTTTAGTGGAAGAGCTGCAAGCCTCTGATCTCTCAGGCCTGAAAGACGAGAATTGCAGGCTTGAGGAGTGCCTGAAAACCCTGGAACAGGAGATCTCGAATGCTATAGACAGTCGTGGAGCGATACGAAACCAGATTGAACAGCTTGAACATGGAAGTGAAGGTTCCCTGGCAAGGGTAATGCAGGAAAGCCTGCTGGAAGAACTCCACGAAAAGTCAAGGGAATGGGCTTCTCTGGTTTTAGCCCGGGAAATCCTTGCTAAAGCAGTCAAAGTCTATGAAAAGGAAAGACAGCCTGCAGTTATCGTGGAAGCCCAGGCTTTTTTCTTAAAAATTACCGGAGGCAGGTACACAAGGATTTATTCTCCACTCAACTCTACCGAAATTTATGTTGAAGACCGGAATGGGCATCAAAAGAGCATCCAGGAACTCAGTCGGGGAACGGCCGAACAGCTTTATCTCTCTCTACGCTTCGGTTTCATTAGAGAATTCGGCCGACATTCGGAATCTCTTCCAATTGTTTTTGATGACGTTCTGGTGAACTTTGATCCTGTACGTTGCAAAAGTACCTGTGAAGCCATAAAGGATCTTGCATCGGACAACCAGATTTTTTATTTCACTTGTCATCCCGAAACCGTACGGATGCTCGTTGAAAGTTTTCCTGAAGCCAGAGCTGTAGACCTTGATGCAGTATAACAGAAAGTTAAACGTAAAAGAGCCTAATAGAGAGTTAAAGCGTAAAAGAACTGGTGGATCATATAAGGAACTGCTAATCCAACAATTTAAATTTACTTTTCTTAGTCAAATTTCAAACGACCATCGATTATTTAATAACAAAAGTGACTCCAAGACTTTAATTGAAATCTGATTTATTTTTGAATTTGTCAAATTCTCTCAGAATCCGACATCAGCGGCTAAGTAAATCTTGATTTTTTTCATCAAACCTTTTTATCAGGGAGCTCTACTTTTTCCAATATCTTTTTTCAAAAAGTATGTTTTAATATTACATTGCAAATATATATCCGTGGGAAATATATCTTCTTGGGAAATATTTCGGGTTAATGAGAACCAGTGCAGGTTTAAGGTCAGCGAGCTTAGTAAAGCCAACAAATCTCGTTTGACAAGTGATTAAGTAAAATTCTGATAATCAATTCTGACAAATGAATTCTGATAATGAATTCTGACAATAAATTCTGATAATGAATTCTGACAATAAATTCTGATAATGAATTCTGACAATAAATTCTGATAATGAATTCTGATAATGAATTCTGACAATAAATTCTGATAATGAGTTCTGGCAATGAATTCTGATAATGAGTTCTGGCAATGAATTCTGACAAGCATATTTTCGGGTTCTGATAGTATGAGTGCAACGGATAAAGGTCGTGAGTTTCATCACTCTAAGAGAGACTCATTTTATGAAGAGGAGTTTATCGGATTAGAAACGTATGAAGGAAGAAAAAAAGATATTGAAGTCATTGACATCATCGGGTCTTTAATGCAGGATGAAGACTTTTCATTAGAAGATGAGAGCAGCTTTACTATTAAGAAAATACTTGCTTTTCTTGAGAAAGAAATAACTGACGATCAATATTTTACTGAGGCTTGGCTGATTAAAGGTACAGTACTCTATAAAACCGGCAAGTACGGAGGTTCAATAGAAGCTTTTGACAATGCCCTGGAAACTATACCAGAGGTAATTTCTAAAGAAAACCTGTACCTATGGAAAAAGAGTGACAATATAAACTACAAATATGCACTTAAGTTCAAGGCTCTTGCTTTATTCAAGCTTGGAGGATATAAAGAGGCACTGGATACACTTAATGAGATCCTTTCACTCTATCCAGAGGACGTTGAAATCCAGAAATATAAAAATATGTTGTCTACACTACAAGATGAAAGTCTGATTAAAGAGTTGAATACTCTCCCATATAACTCTCCTGAAGTGTCCGGTAAGGGGTACAGAGACAGGCAGGTTTACGAATCGGATAAGTATGTGAGAGCGCTGAAAGAATTTGATAAATGTCTTGAAATCAACCCGGATAATGCAGATATCTGGAGCTATAAAGGCTCTGCTCTTTATACTCTTGGTAGATATGAAGAGGCTTTAGAAGCACTTGATAAGTCTCTTGAGATTAACCCTAAAAATGAAAACGTTTGGAGTTTCAAAGGTTCTACTCTTTATATGCTTGATAGGCCTGAAAAAGCATTAAAGGCATTTGATAAAACGCTGCAGGGTAACCCAAACAGACCTGAAGCCTGGTTCAACAAAGGGTCTATTCTCTTTGAACTCGGAAGATATAAGCAGTCACTGGCTGCAGTAGAGAACACTTTAAGAATTAATGCGGAAGACACAAATGCTTTGAATCTCAAAAACTCTATTCTTCATAAACTTGGGGAGGACAAAAAACCAATTACCTGAAAGGATGAAGAATCAATTATTTGTTTATTTCCCTAATATATTTCTTTCCAGACTCATATCTTGATGGATAAGTATTGTCTTTTGAGGAAAAATCTTTTGAGGAAAATTTAAGGGATTCTTTCCCCTCTTAAAAATTCAAGACCAAAGGCGGTCTGAACCGAAGTTTATAGTTTTTCCATCTTGTTTTTGGTCTTCTGCTTTAACCTTCTGTTTTAATCTTCTGCTTTAACCTTCTGTTTTAATCTTCTGCTTTAATTTCTGTTTTAATCTTCTGCTTTAATTTCTGTTTTAATCTTCTGCTTTAATTTCTGTTTTAATCTTTCGCTTTTAGCGGCTACCTGTCTAAAATCGAATTATCGGTTCTGGATTCTGGCTCTGCATTCTTTGATAACATCATCAGGGCTGGAGTATTCCTTATCCGGGCAGGCCTCAAGAGCTCTTATTATTACATCGCGGACATGAAGATTTCTAGCTTCATTGACTAGCTCCTGCTTTGTTGCAGGATATTTCCTTTTATGGAAAACTTCCATAGCTTTTTGAAAACCTTCAAATTCATTGACTACATCATCAGCGCTGTTGTATTCCCTGTCTGGAATGTTCTCAAGAGTCTGCATTGTGTCGCCACTAATATTCTGTTTTCGGGCTTCATCGATGACCTGTTTCTTCGTTGCAGGATATTTTACATTTCCTAAAATGCTCTGAACTTCAGTAGTGCTTGCTTGCATTACTTTTTCTCCCCCATATTATGATTTTTCCCAATATTGTGACTCTATTTTCTCGGAGTTCCTTTCGATCTCAACCTGTTTTACTCCTTGTTTGATAAGTTCATTTTCTAAATTTAGGTTTCCAAAGCCTTTCCCAATTTAATTTCTCACCCTCTTTTATTCCCTCTTTACTACTACTCTAGTTTAATATAAAAAGAATTCAAATCAAATGTTTGTTAAAAGAGGGTTACTCAGGTCAGTAAGGTGATAGTTCGTAAAAGCTTAGGCTTTATCTTAAAAGCTTAAAGGTTTATCTTAAAAGCTTAAAGGTTTATCTTAAAAGGTTAGGCTTATCTTAAAAAGCTTAAAAGCTTATCTTAAAAAGCTTGATCTTTACCTTTGCCAGTGAGTTTCTTCCATATCAATAGCTGCAAAAATCTGTACAAGAGGGTGTCTTTTTATAGCTCTCATCAAATCTTCTGGAGTATACTCCATACCATATTCATAGCACGAAAAAAGTCCCATATGATAAAGGATTATGTCCCTTTCGTTGCGTGTAAGTTTTATATACTTTTTAACTCTCTCAATAGAAAG
Source organism: Methanosarcina barkeri 3 (assembly GCF_000970305.1). GTDB lineage: Archaea > Halobacteriota > Methanosarcinia > Methanosarcinales > Methanosarcinaceae > Methanosarcina > Methanosarcina barkeri_A. The sequence continues at coordinate 3,422,994 of NZ_CP009517.1, read as the reverse complement.
AATTGAATGCTTATTATTTGCAGGATGATCTGGTAACGTCCGATAATTTCCATAATCCCCAGTATATAATCCTTCTTTACAGACGTCGTGGCACAAAGCAATAATTATTAAAGAATCTTCGGAAAGTTGCTCTTTTTCCTTAAGGCGGGAGTTCGATAATTTCAGCGGTTCTAATAAATTGAGGCAATGTTCCGCAAGTCCGCCAGGATAATCTCTATGATATTTTGTACTTGCTGGTGCAGAAAAGAAATCAGAGCTTTCAATGTACCGGATGTAATCTTTAACTCCTTCTCTCTCAATTTCATTTAAGAGATCAAGAATATAAGTTTCGTTGGCAAAGATTTCATCCTCAGTCAACATTTCAGTTCCTTCAAATATCATAAATTATTGAAATTCTTATATAGGACTTTAACAAATGTCATTTTTCTGATAAAAAGTAAATTTTGCTCCTGCCTATCTATATATTAGATAGCTGGAAACTAAATAAATGCGATAGAATAAATTTTCCTTAAGTTTAATAATTGTAGAAAAATAAGGTAAACATAAACCTGAACAAAAGAGGTATCTTAAGCAACTCTCAATGGATTTCAATCTTTATTCATTGTTTGTCATCTTTTATTGTTTGTCATCTTTTATTGTTTGTTATCTTTTATTGCTTGTTATCTTTTCATTGTTTATTATCCGCTCATTGCTAGTTATCTTTTCATTGTTTGTTATTTTTTTATTGCTTGTTATCCGTTTATTGTCTGTTACCTTTTCATTATTTTGCCATCAATTCGTTATTTTAACTTCTTTTTTTCATGGGTTGCCTTATGATAGTTTTAAGTTTTTCCGGCTCTGTTCTGAGCATGTTGCTTATATATATCTCATGGTGTTTCTCACCAGGCAGGCTTCCATTAAACTCATATCCTTTTTCTTCAATAAAATTATGTAGTTTCTCTACAGTCGGGTCTTCCTGAGAATATGGACCAATGTGCATTATCTGGGCTGATAAGCCTTCATGCAGGCTTTGAAATTTTATCCTGGAAAGTGCAGGCAGTTTTTTCTTTTTTTCGACTTCTTTTACGGCTTCTTTTATCACATCTTTTGTTATGAAGTCTGGTTGTCTTATCATTGCGGTCCATTTCCAGCCACTTTTATCTTGAACGGTGAATTCTTTCATATTTTCAACCCACCAGAGTCCCTCAAGAGGCATTACCACATAATCTTGCGAGTTCTCTTTTTTAGAGATAAATTTAATTTTATAAGATACTGAAAACAATGCTTCTATGGAGTCCTGATATTCCTGTGATATATTTGGGTCGCCTTTACCATCTATCATTAGAAAATTCATTTCAGGAACATTTACAATTGATACTTCTTTTGCAGATGGATTGTATAATTCTTTATTCTCTTTTTTTAAATCTATTCCAGGCATTTAAATCACTCCTGATTTTTAACTGCGTTAGGCTCAAGTCAATAAAAAGATATGATTATTATTGGTCTTCCTTAGTAATCAATTGATATATCTGGAGACTTGTAAAGACTTAAGATTTAATATTTCTCTATATTAACGCCAGGCAACTAAAAGAATCATCCGGATTAGATATTCAGGCATCCTGGCTAATCAGAAAGAGGATAAAGAGAAATTTATGCTAAGAAGAGTATTAATTATCTACTTGTAAACTTATTTTATAAATACAGTAATAGAAAGTAGTAGAAAAAATATTTTATACGACTTTATGAACTTTAGATCGATACTCAAGTGTACATAGTTTCTCTCAAATACGATTATTTAGAAAACTTTAAGCCTCGAAAACACATATTTTTAATTGCTGTTTGAGATACTGTTCCTGGAAAATCAGGATATAAGGGTATCCTGGGCTAAACTCAGGAAGATATGTCTGCATTTTTATTAATATTCTTATTAGTTGTGATCATCAAATCTTAAAGTCAAGTGTGACGAGGTGAATTGCCCCACTTATCGTACAAAGGAGTTAGAACCATGCGTGACACGAAACTGATGCGAGTACTTGCAGAATATCTTGCGAAATGCGCAGAAATTCATGCAAGAAACGAATCGATACCACCGGAGAGCCTGGAAAAATTTATGATTGATATCGTAAGCTGCCTGGAAGTCGGGGGAATCGGCGATGTCGGAAAAGAGCTGGTCCCACTCAAAAAAGCACGTGCAACTATCAGGCTTGCAAGGCGCGAGTTTGAGTGGCAATGCGATAACATAGACAATCCTGAAGATTGGGAAACCTGCCTTAGGAATGCAGTCTCAGAAAATGTATAATCTTTTAAAATTTTCCCGGTAACCCCTGGAATCGCTGGTAATATTTCAGGCATTATCCCCCGAACGAGAATTTAAGTATTTTTATTTTTCCGGGAACTTGCACAGCTTAAACTCTGGAGGTGAGTTTCGCAGACACATGTACGTTTAAAACTGTACAATTAAACCGGGGTCAAAGTAAAGGTTAAAATTATGAGTTAAAAACGGGGACTGTGAACTGAAACTTGAGACTGGGATCAAAAACTAAATTAAAGACGATTTATCAAAAGTATAAATCAGAGACGATTTATCAAAAACATAAATTAGAGACGATTTATCAAATACGTAACTTAAAGATGGTTTATCATAAGCGTAAATTAACGATGATTTTTAATACTGGTTAATTATGAAAAGGTGGAATGATCTAATAAGAGACTTAAATAGACTAGTAATAAAAGGTCATAAAAGTTTGACTATGGGAGTCATTTCCTGTGACTTAATAATCAAAAGGAAGGCTCTCAAATCCGATCAAACAAAGTAAGTGTGTGCATTTTCAGATTTAGCCAAAGACTCCCACTAATTTCTATACTTTATCTTCTCACTGACTTTTTCGCTTAAGATGCTTGTCTGATTCTGGAGACTCTCATAACTATACCTCTCATATTTATACAACTGAACTGAAAAACGATAATAAGAGCCTTCAAGTTTCACTCATAACTGTTCAATTATTATATCTATTATAGGCCTGCCAGCGTTTTATTTTTTTCTTTTCAGGTGCCACAGTTCCTTTAGATTCTCGGTATTCCTTTCCAGAATCCAGGTACATAGCGAGGCTTGTAACTAAATTTTTCACTTCTCTTAGGTGCTTCTTTTATTCCTTCCCAGGAGCCAGGCACATAACGAGGTCTATAGCTATCCTTCTTCGCATTTCCTTTCCAGAGCCCGGGAATGTAACGCTGTTTGTACCTGATTTTACTTATTTTCGGAGTCTTTGTTGTACTTTTCCATGAACCGGGAATATAACGCGCTTTATAGTCAACTTTCTTTGTTTCTGGAGTTTTTTCTGTTCCTTTCCAGAGTCCGGGAATATAACGTTGTTTATACTTGATTTCCTCAAGCTTTGGATTCTCTTTTGTTCCTTTCCAGAATCCAGGTACGTATTTTGGCTTATGACTGATCTTATCTGTTTTTGAATTCTCGGTGTTTCCTCTCCAGAATCCTGGGATGTAACGCTGTCTGTACCTGATCTTACTTATTTTCGGATTCTCTTTTGTTCCTCTCCATAAGCCGGGAATATAACGTGGCTCATAATCATCTTTATTTATTTTTCTGGTATTTGCAGTTTCTTTCCAGAGTCCGGGAATGTAACGTTGTCTGTACTTTATTTTCTCAAGCTTTGGGTTCTCTTTTGTCGCTTTCCAGAACCCGGGTATGTATTTTTGCTTATAGTCGGGTTTCTCTACCCGTGTTTCTATAGTCCCTTTCCAGAATCCTGGCACATAACGCTGCTTGTTCCTGATCCGTTCAATTTTTGGATTCTTTTTTATTCCTTCCCAGGAACCAGGAACGTAACAGGATCTGGAGCTAGACTTCTCGTTTGTCCTGTGAGTCTCCTTGATTTCGGTTTTTACCCTCCTGATTGTTTTGCCAGCTTCTTCTTTTAGTTCATGTCTATTATGCATACCATAACCTCTACGTTTAATTTATCCTGTTTAACTGCGAAATTAACGCATAAACGTTAAACTCGCTAAATAATAGACTTCGTACATATAAATAAATATTCAACAGTAATGTGACGTTGTTTTCAATTTCTTTGTACAAAATAGCAGACATTTTACATGATTCCACTCTGACTCACACGCAGCCCGGAATGGCATCTCAATATTTCAGTTTACAAGGCCATGGTTGCCAAAAATTAATATGTATTATTGGGACAGCAGTGATTTAGGTCGCTTGTTCAAATACAAATGAAGCTAATATAAAAATAGAAAAAGGTGGCAAATATCCAAATTCTGTATTAGTGTTGATAAAAATAGAAAAAAATAAAGTTCAGCAGTCTAAACTCCTGGCTTGAAATTCTGAGTAGAAATCTTAAAATTTTTATAAGCAGCTTTTCTCTTGTTTTTCAGGTATCCAGTAAGCAACTAATATCACAGGTCAGGTAATTCTACCTGTAAATAAGGCCAATTTTTTTAATTTTTTATTTATAATATTTCTAAAACAAGAAAGATCAGGATAACTCATTACTTCCTCTAAGTTCGTTTGCTCTCTTTTCTGCTTCTTCTTTTGTTCGGAAGATTTCACTGGTACATATACATTTTCTCGTGTTATGGTCACAATGGTAAATAATATACAGGATGTCAGCCAGGCTATCAGTGGGCACATAACTTAACTCGTTTAACCCCCTACCTACACGGGTATAATTTTGTCCGTCAATTTCGAGTTCTCCTGCATCTTTCATCGGATCGTATCCAAAACACACCTCGCAGTCGAGTGTCACCTGCCATTCTTCTACAAAATATTCGGGTTGGTCTTCGATGTAATCTTTTTCGCAGTCCGAAGTTCCGGAACTTTTTATATACTCAAACATGCTTTCATATATATCTACAGGTTTCACTTTCCCGTAATACAGGATATTTATGTTTCTCATTTTCGTTTCATCTCCGTGCCAAATTCTATAACTCTTTATATGTGTTAAAGTATTAAAGGAAAAAGCTAAAAAACGGATTTCCTTTCCAGTTTAAAAACATTTTTAATAATATGTATGTAGAAGAATTCTATCGCAGACATACATAACCCTTGCAAAGCCCTGACTGCTCAGGATAATAGCGCCGCAATGGGATGGTTTATTTCCTGTACAGGAAACTTTGATCTTCATTAAGGCCTCAAAAGTATCAATACCTTCTACTAATATTTACCCTTAAACTATTCAGAGGTCCAAATATCAAAAAGATGCAAAATATACTGCAACTGAGCGCCATAGTTCCTGTTCCACAATTGAATCTCGGTTCATGCTTCAACTTCCATCCTTTTCAGTAACTATTCCTCTAAATATACTTCCATGAATATTTTCTATATGTTATTGTTCCCATCGGATTGCCTTATTCTTAACATCTTTTTAATTTATTTTATCGTTACATTATGAATTTCTATATGGCAATTTACTTTTAAACATTAGTTAATACTGGTAACTGAGATATTTCTAAAAATGTAAATTGAAAATATAGACTGAAAAGAGACTGCGAACGAGAGAATAAAAACAGAGACTGAAAAGAGACTACGGACGAGAGAATAAAAACAGAGACTGAAAAGAGACACTGCGAAAGTAAAGTAAAAAAATAAGATAAAAATGTAGTATAAAATCAATAGGAAAAATAAAAAGTAAATTCGGTTAAATGAGAGGAAACAACTGTACTTCTAAACTCAATTCCAAAGTCCCTTACCTTGAATCAATCTCGACTGAAGTCTAATGATTTTTAGCATACTCTGGGAATCGGGTCTCCTGCAGGTACATCTACAAAACGCATACCGCCGAAACGGTTTCTCAGGACTACTTCATTCTTATCCGGAGTAACTTCTCCTATAACAGCTGCGTCCCTACCGTAAGGGTGCTGCCTCAAGATTGAAAGCACTTCTTCTTCAAAGCCGGCTTTGACTCCCATAACTGCTTTTCCTTCGTTTGCAACCTCAAGGGGGTCCAGGCCCAGCATCTCACAGGCTGCGGAAACGGCTGATTTGAAGGGAATCCAGTCTTCTTCAATAAGAATACCTGCTCCGGATTTTGATGCCATCTCGTTCAGGGCATTTGCAAGCCCTCCTCGGGTCGGGTCTTTCATTGCCGTGATTACGGGTTCACCTTCCGGAGTTCTGAGTTTCAGAAGAGGTTCTATGAGTTTCCAGAGTGGAGCTGAATCCGAGGCAAGGTCGGTATCAAAGTCAAAACCTTCCCTATGAGCCATAAGCGAGATTCCATGGTCGCCGATAGTTCCTGTAACCAGGATTTTGTCTCCAGGTTGAAGTCCTGAGTCTCTTACAGGGCTATCCGTAATTCCAAGGCCTGCAGTATTCAGGATAATCGAGTCCAGCGCAGTTTTCTCCACGGTTTTAGTATCGCCTGTTATTATGGGTACGCCAACCTCTGCAGCAGTTTCGTCCATTGTTTTAATTATTTCCTCAAACTCCTTGAGTGAAAAACCTTCAGGGACTATGACTGCACAGGTAAGGGCAAGGGGTTTTGCTCCCATAACCGTAAGGTCATTTACAGTCCCTGCAACTGCAAGTCTTCCTATATTGGTATTCGGGAAAAAGGCAGGTGTAATCACATGACTATCAGTAGTCAGTACGAGTTCGCATCCCTTATTGAAGTCTTCAAGTTTGATCGTGGATCCATCATCAAGACATTCGAGCCCTATCGAGCCTGCACTTTTATTACGAAAGTTTTTAAGAATTATTTCTCCTATAAGTGCCTGCATTACTTCTCCGCCTGCACCGTGCTCAAGAGAAATGGTATTGGATTTCATATAAGTCTCCTTTTTTCCGCCTTTTAAACCCGCTGGATCTTCTCAATCCACCTAAAATCTTCTTAATCCGGTTTTCGAGTTATTTTTCTTTAACCTGGTTTCTACCTTATTTCTCTTTAACCTAGTTTTTTTAACTTTATCCTTATTAACCTGGTTTCCACCTTAATGCCTTTAACTTTTTATCTATTCTGAGACTCTTTAACTCCAAGCTCGATGAAGCTAATCCAGGTTTCCAGACTTTCCCAATCATGCTTTGAAGTCAGGATAACCGGCACGTTCGGGTTTAAGGAAAGAATATCATCTCGCATTTTTTCAGCATCTACATCAACAGCATGTGCAATGTCAACTTTATTTATTACTGCAAGATCCGAAGTCTTGAATATCATGGGGTGTTTAAGGATAATGTCGTCTCCTTCGGTCACGCTCACAATTACAACCCTCAGGTGTTCTCCCAGTTTAAAGTCCACAGGGCATATCAGGTTACCTACGTTCTCAATTAGCAGGAGATCCGTGTTGTTAAGATCGATTTCATCCAGGGCTTTTTCTACCAGTTTTGCATCCAGGTGGCACTCTTTCCCGGTATTTACAGGAATAGTAGGGACATCGAGTTTCCTGAAACGTGAGGAATCCATCTCAGCGATTACATCCCCTGCGATCACAGCTATTTTATATTTATCCTTAAGTTGCCGAATAACCTCTTCAATCAGAGTGGTCTTTCCTGATCCTATTGCACCCATAACATTTACCGAAAAGACCTGATACTTGTCAAGTTTCTTTTTGTTTTTTTCAGCAACTTTGTCATTTGCTTTGTAGACATCATGTCCCATATCGATTACGTGCATTAACATAAACATCACTTGGAAAATTTTATTTCTAATTTTACATTTTTGCGTTTTAATTCTGGTCTTCAGTTTCGATCTCGATGCTTTTAATTATAAGCTCTCTACCGCCTGTAATTTGGGCAGGTTTTCCGCAGATTGGGCATTCCATGACTGCCGCATAAGCCAGAAGTTCGCTTTTGAACTCACAGTTCTCTCGTATCTTTTCTTCGTCTACTGTTCCCGTGTATCCACATTCGCATTCAAGCGAGGGTGGTATCATTTCTACAATAAAGTCCGCATTTTCGGCAATGCTTTCCTCGGAAAGGACTTTAAAACAAAAACTAAGTTGTTCCGGATTAGTATGAGACAGTCTTCCCATCTGAAGGGTTACGTGCTTAACTTCCGTGGCTCCGTGTTCTTTGGCAGTAGTCATAACCTGCTCGAAAATTTCACATGCAATGGAAAACTCATGCAACCCTGTTACCTCCTTCTCTTGAGTATCTGAACCAGTTATAACACATGCCTTCCTGGCTTACCATACAGGGACCTGCAGGGCTTTTCGGGGTACAGTCCTTCCCGAAATTCGGACATTGTGAAGGTTTTGCTTTCCCGGTAAGGATAGCTGCGCAGATACAGCGTTTTTTGTCTTTTCTCCCTGTTTTCTTTCGGACATCTTCAAGGGCAGAAGCATACAGGTCTTCGTACTTTTTTGCGGCGTCTTTTTCCTCAAATTCTTTCCTGAGCACAAGTCCCGAGTTCTTTATTTTTCCTATGCCTCGCCATTCAGAGTCCGAAGTTTCAAATGTTTCCTTCATTATTTTAAGGGCAATCTGATTTCCTTCAGGTTTTACAGCTCTCGGGTAGCCGTTATCTACCCTTGAGATTCCTTTTTCTGCCTGCATTTGTAACAGGTTGATTCCAAGGAGAATGTCTCCCGGTTCAAATCCGCTTACGACGACAGGAAAGCCTTTTTCTGCAAGAGATTCAAAAGGTTTTGTGCCTATTATGGTTGCCACGTGTCCAGGAGCTATAAAGGCATCGACATCTGCATCCCTGGCAAGAAATTCAACTGCAGGAGGAGTTTGTTTCTGCGAGGTAAGGAGGCTGAAGTTTTCAGGGGTCTTTCTTAAAAGAGCGGCCGCATTTGCGGGAACCGTGGTCTCAAAGCCTATTCCAAAAAAGACTACTTCAAGTTCTGGTTTTTTTTCCGCAAGGGCAATTGCATCATCAATACTATAGACCATTTTTACGTTTGCCCCTTCGGATTTTGCATCCAGCAAACTTTCGCCCGAGCCAGGAACCCGCATCATATCTCCAAAAGTGACAACGGTTGCTCCACTTTTCGCAAGGGCAATAGCAATATTAACGTCTTCTTCAGGAGTCACACAAACAGGGCATCCGGGACCGCTTATTACCTCAATATTTTTCGGAAGGACACTCCTTAACCCATATTTTGCTATCGTTCGCTCGTGAGTCCCGCATACATGCATTATGCGAAGTGGTTTATCCGAGCCTCTGATTCTTTCCAGGAGCTTTCTTTCAAGTTCAGGAGCCGCTAGCTTTGAAGGTGAATTCCCGTTTTCCATTTTTCATCAGCGTCCGCTTTCAGATAGATTTGCTTTCTGGGGTATCTATCTCTTCAAGTCCCGCAATCTGTCTGAGAAGGTGCATTGTTTCTTCACTTTCTTCTTCCGAGATTTCGGATATTGCATATCCAACGTGGACAAGAAAGTGTTTCCCTATCTGGGATTCGTCAGCTCCTCCCATAAGGTCCATATTCACATCTCTGCAGATTCCGCCCATGTCAATCGTTGCAGTATTCTCATTTACAATGGATATTACTTTTCCAGGAATAGCTATACACATGTTTCCTCAAACTCTTTTGTTTTAAAATCCTATTAATTTATATAATTCATTTTTCATGAGGGAAATTCCTGTATTAAGAGTTTTGCAAAACTCATATTAAGGGTTTTACAAAAATTATTTTACAAAAGATATATATTTGCAAGGTATATATATTTACAGGTCCCAACTTAGTAAAAAATCCTCCAGTTTTATTTCCTTAACTGGTTAAACAGTTTCTATCCCCTTAATTATTTTCATTTATCTACTGCTGCTTTTAAATATTCATTTTTTTCTTTTGCAACTTGCCGCAGATAGGAAAATAGAGATATCATAAACAAGAGCCTAATTCCGTATTTTGAATAAATCTATTGTCGAAAATTATTTTTTAAAACTCTATGGTTCTATTTTATATTCTTTTTGTTTTTTCATTTCACTTGCATAATTTAAAAATGTTCTTTATTCTGGTTTTGGGTTTGCTGTAGAAATGTTTTAGAAAGGGTTCCAAAATCGTTCTATTTGAGGTGGAATACTCCAGATTCTGAAAAATATGGATAATTGAAATGGATAGCATTTTTCTGCAAAATCATATGATAAGATAAGGTTCAATGAGATAAGTTTCAATGAGATAAGGTTTGAATAATATAAGATTTAATAATATAAGGTTTTTCAACGCTTTTTTTCCATTTTAAGTTTCTCTTAAATGTGTTTTTCAGAGCACTGAGGATCATAGTTTTAATTGAGAAAATCCAGGATTAAAACTCTTCAGTTTTTAGTAAGATCAGTATTCTCCTGGATCTCTGACAGTTAAACAGGGTTAGCTACGGCAATATAGTTCTTTCCTATGAATTTTAATTCTGCTTGAGAAGCCCAATCTACAAAAATATCTCTTTGAAATAAATGATTCTTTCTTTGCTTTTCAAAACTTTTCTGCATTTTATCTTACTTTTATGTGTTTTGTCATAATACAGATAAGTTTTTAAATATGAACTACTACTTCATTAGTAACTTTTAACTTTTGAAATTTAATTAATTCTTTTGATACTCTTTTCTCTTTCAAAAGACCTCAATCCGACATATATGTACTATAACTCACAACAATGTACATTGAATTATATTGCTTATATTGAAAACCTATTATATTTATCAATGAATCATTTACCTTCAATGCAGCCAATTAATATATTTGTCGGAGCGTGTAAAAAACCTTATATACTATTCCCTCATTGAAAAACATTAGTGGTAAATTTATGTATGCATTTATATAATTACTGTGGACAATTATTTTAAAATTTTCTTTCGGATGTATAATTTGGGTAAAATCAAGATGTGGTAGAGATGAGTACTGGAATAAAAAACCTTGTCCGTACACTGGACAGTGTGGACTTCTTAAAAATGGATCGACGCACTTTCATGAAAGCACTGGGTGCAATGGGCGCAGCTACATTCCTGGGCACATACAAGTCTGAGATTGTAAGTGCGCTTGAATTTGCAGAGACCAAGCTTGTATGGCTTCACGGCTCTGAATGCACTGGCTGCTCCGAATCGGTCTTAAATGCAGGCAATCCTGACCTTGTACAGGCACTACAAAAGCTCAATGTCAATCTCGCTTTCCATGAGACTCTTTGTGCACAGCAGGGAATCTGGAACGATGGTAAGCTTGTAAACACCTCCGAGCTTAACTCTGAGATTCTCCTTGAAGACCTTTATAAAGAAGGCAAATATTTCCTGGTCGTTGAGGGCTCAATTCCAAACGGTCCGGATGGTTCCGGACGCTATCTGGTTATTGGAAACAAGACTTTCAAGGAAAGCCTTGGAGAGGCTGCAAAGAACGCAATTGCTGTCATTGCAGTCGGAGCCTGTGCCTGCTGGGGAGGAATCACTTCTGCAGATAGCGAGGTTGCCAAGGATACTGACTACAGAGGAGTAGCTTTTGCAAAGGAAGATTCTTCAAAAGGCATGCTTAAGGAACTTGGGATTGATAAACCAGTAATTAATATTCCTGGTTGCCCTGCTCACCCTGACTGGGTTCTTTTGACCCTGGGAGCGGTAATCCTTGGAAAGATTAAGCTTGAAGATATTCCATCAGTTGTGGACGATTACGGCAGGCCAATGGTTTTCTTCCCCCCTGATCACACAGTGCACGAAAACTGCCCACGCCGCGGATACTATGACCGTGGAGAATTCGATACTGAGGTCGGTGGAGAGAAGTGCCTGTGGAAATTAGGCTGTAAAGCTCCCTATTCTCACGCAGACTGTGGAATTCGCAGATGGAATGGTTCGGTAAGCATGTGTACCCAGGCAGGCGGACCCTGTATTGCCTGTGTCGAGCCTGGCTTCCCAGATTCCTCAAGGCCCTTATATGTTGAACGTGAAGATGTGGGAATTGCCGGAACAAATATTGACACAGTAGCCAAAGTTGCGGTCGGAGCAGCTGCAGTTGCTGCAGGCGTACATGCTGTTAGGAGAATGGGAAAAGGAGAGTGAGTGAAAAATGGTAAACGTTACAGTTGATCCCTTAACCAGAATTGAAGGCCACCAGCGTATATCCACCGAAGTAGGTGCTGACGGTTTTATTACCGATGCCCAGTCATCTTCCCTTATATTCAGAGGTTTTGAACGCATCCTTCAAAATCAGGACCCAAGAGATGCAGCTTTTCTTACACAGAGAATTTGTGGTGTCTGTCCTCTTTCTCATGGATTGGCATCCACAAACGCTCTTGACAATCTTTATGGCGTGGCCGAAAGCGTTCCAAAAGACGCTCTGATGATGAGGAATATTTTCCAGGGCCTGAATATGGTTGCAAGCCATGCAACTCATATATATGTCCTCTTTGGTCCTGACCTTGCAAACCCGGCGTACAAAAAGGTACTTACAACACTGGGAGACACCGGAAACGCAGTCTGGAAAGAAATGGTCGGAAGGTTTGCCCCAATCAGCTACAAGATGGATGGTGTGGCTGTACCGGTAGGAAGTTCCTATCTTGCAGCAATCCCTGAAAAGAAACGCCTTCAGGAAGCTATTGCACTTATTGCCGGTAGAATGCCTGGTCCTTCATCCCTTTACCCAGGTGGATATACTTACCCGGCTACTGTCGCAGATATAACCAAACTTTCCTCTTACTATCTGCAGGTCATGGACTTCGTGTCCAAACATACTCTGAAAGTTGATTTCAATACCTGGATCGAAAATACTTATAAGGCAAGTTCTCCTCAAAAAGCAGTAAGCTTTGTTACCGAACACCTGACTGACCTTATTAACAAATCAACGAGTTCAAATGACTTCTCCAAAGACGCAGGTTGGGGAGATGTAGAGTTCTATGCAGCTTTCGGTTCGGAACTTGTAGGAGAAAAGATTCTTGGCCTTCCAGCAAGCCTTAAGCATGATACCATCGGTGGGTACAAGGATCCCTCAAAGATCTGCTTCGTTGCATATGGTGGATACTACAAGTACAAGGACGGATACGACCCGAAGAGCCCGGCAGGAGACCGTATTTTCACATCAGGCGTGGTATCAGGAAAGCTAGAATATCAGAAATTTGATCCGGAAAAGATTACGGAGAGCACTGCTCACTCCTTCTACCAGAACAGTGTCAACGACCTCGCACCAGCAAAAGGTGAAACCGTTCCGCTTACTGATCCAAGTAAAATCGTCTACACAGGAGGTTCGAACAGCCAGTACAGCTGGGACAAGGCTCCCAGATATGACGGAATTGCAGGTGAAGTCGGGCCTCTTGCACGCATGCTAAATATCAAAGAGCCTCTCGTAACCGGTCTTGCTCAGGCTTTCAATGAGAAAGGTTATTCTGCAGCTAACGTTTACACAAGGATGCTGGCTCGTATGCAGGAAACTGCAATTCTCGCATATGAACTTCTCAACTGGGTAACAGTTGATTACAACCCCAACGGCAAGATTTCCGTGCCTATAGACCTTAATGCAGCTAAAAATAATTCGGGAATGGGCCTATGGGAAGCACCTCGTGGAGCTCTTGGTCACTGGGTCTCTGCTGGCAGCGATGGAAAGGTTACCAACTACCAGTGTATAGTTCCGGGTAGCTGGTTAATGTCCCCAAGAGACAGCAAAGGCATTCCTGGTCCTCTCGAACAGTCTCTCATTGGTTCAAAAATCAACCCAGTAGGAGATGTCGATTATACCAATCCGGTTGGCATCTTCCATATGGGCAGGTCCTATGATCCTTGCATTTCCTGTGCAGTACACACCATTGACCTGACTGGGAAAAACGCTCCAAATACTCTAAGAATACTCTAAATACAGTACAAGGAGATGACCCACAATGAAATCCAAAGACAACCGGTCAATGGTTGTTGAGCGCTATACCGTAACTGACAGGATAGCTCATACTGTCCACGCTGTTGCAATGTTAGTGCTCATCATCACCGGATTAAAGATCTATACGGGATGGGACTTTATGAGTTTCCATACCGCCCGTGGGCTTCACATGATAGCGGTCCCGTTCCTGCTTGCAGTGAACTGGATCCTTATCCCTTACAATATTTTCTCTGAAGGCCACGGATTTATGGGAAAGATCTCGCACTTTACGGACCATTATATCTTCGGTCCTAAGGATGCAGCTCGCTTTGGCAGTATAATTGGTAACTTCTTCAGGAAAGGCAGATATCCTGCATTCAGTATCTATGATGAGACTACTGGCCACTATAAGACCAAACTTCATCCCTTGATGAAGATCCTGATTGTGCTTGAAGGTACAGCTATCTTCTTCATTGCATTATCAGGTATTGTGCTTTACAAGCTCGACTGGTCGCTTTTCGGCCTTCCTATAGCCTCATGGATCCTGACTGTAACAGGTTTTGTTTCACCTCTATTCAACCTGTCTGCCCTGCAGTTCCTCAGGTTACTTCACCTGCTGCTGACCTACTGGTTTGTTTTTGAACTGGTAGTGCATGTCGGTATCCTGGAGTTCGACCCTCATGTCTGGAAATACTACAAAGCTATCTTCCTGACAGGAAAAGAGGATCTGTCAGATACTCACTACTCAGAGGTTATCCCAAAGTACCTTCCTACAGAGGAAAGGCCTTGAATTTCTTAAAGAAAATATTAATTTTAGGGTAACTAAAAAAAATATTAATTTTAGGGTAACAGGCATATTGAAAGCCTGTATACCTTTTTAACTCCTTTTTGAGTGAAAATATGTCTATACTAAATGCTCCTATACGCATCCTTGGCTGCGGAAGCCCGTTAATGGGAAATGATGGTGTTGGCATCAAAGTCATTGAGGCTCTTCACGAAACCGAACTTAAAGACCTCAAAGATGTCGATATTGAAGACGCAGGGGTCTGTGGTCTTGATCTTCTAAACCTTCTCGATGGTGCCAGGAAAGTTATTATAGTTGATGCAGTTCTGGCTAACAGCCCTCCGGGTTCGGTACACCGTATAGAAGGAAAAGACTTACTGGATGGTGTTGAATTTCATCCTCTTGTTTCAGTACATGACCTGACAATTACAGATGTATTGAAAATAGGAGAGCAGGTCCAAGAGCTTCCGGAAATTGTAGTCATTGGGATTGAAATCGGATCGATTGTTACGGAAGCTACGCAGGAAATCAGTCCAGATGTTCTTAAAGGTGTGGATAAAGCCATAAAGCTCATTAAGGAAGAGGTTTTTTCCTCACTTTAATTTCTTTATTTTAATTATTTTTGTTAACTCGCTTTCATCTGGTTCTGTTCTATTTTTATTCGTTCTTCTGATTGTTCTAAACTCAACTGATAAGCAGGTTATGTTCAAGAACCTGAATAAAAAACTTATTTTAAAATCCATTTGGGTAAAAATTCTTAAAAGAGATTAAATATGCTTCTGGAAAGAAAAAAGTTGAGTTTAAGTCTCTCAAGGCAGATCTATATTTAGATTTATATTTAGGTCTGTATTTAGATCTATATTTAAATAACTTTTAAGGCCAATTCAATTATCCTTCCATTTTAATTTCCATTTAAAATTTTTTTACTGTTCATGCAGCTTCTCTTAGCTCTTTCTCGTAACATTATTCGGATTTTCCCGGTACCCAGTTGCTATAGAGTCTCCACTCAATTAAAGAGTCTTCATTGTCGTTCTCGATATAAAATCTCCATATAAAGGGCTCTTCTATTGCAGTGAATTCAAAATTCACAAGGGTGTCAGGTAAAAGTACGGATTCTTTTGCTTCTCCTGTGTTTGTCTTTACCATGACGTTCGATTCCTTGACATTCAGATTATTTAATTCCAGACGGACCGATTTTCCAGCCTCAGCTTCAAAAGAAGAATCACTCCCACTCAAGGTTCCTGCAGTATGGAATTTACGTCCTTTACTATCAACCGTAGGGGGTAGTCTGGTCAAAGGCGGAGTTATGGGCCTCCTCACATGAACTGGAGTTTGTTCGAGAGGAACGGCCTGCGTAGTCAGGATTGGAGGTTCCGCTATCGGTGCAGTCGGAGGTTGAGGTATCTTAACTGCAGGTACCTCTACTCTCGGAGCCTTAGGGGCCGATACTGGTTGAACTTCAGGTGCCCTTACCGGCCCCACAGGAGATGCCCTTGGTGACCTAACTGGAGACTCCGGAAATAACGGAGTTGGGACCTCCGATACCTGTGGCTCGGTTACCGGTGAAACCGAAGGTTTTTGAGTACCCGTAAAGAATTCTTCATCGAGACTTCCTATAGTAACTGATCCTACAATACCATCAACCTTCAATCCCCGTGCTTCCTGGTAGCTTCTGACTGCCAGTTCGGTTTCCCCACTGAAAATGCCATTGGCTCCAACCTCAGGTACAGGAAAACCAAGAACTATCAGAGCCTGTTGAATTTTTCTTACTGCAGAACCACTATCCCCTCTCTGGAGAACTCTTTCTTTATCATAGCAGCCCTCCAGAACTTCATCGCCTGCAAATCTCGATGACCTTAAGTCGTGACCATCCCCAATAGTCATATTCTATCCCCCTATTTTGCTGCAAATCTCTTTCTTTAAACATGCAGCTTTATTACTAAATGTTACTAACTGTAAAATTTCAATAAATAGAATAGTGATATTAAAATATATAAGTTTTTAGAAAATCTGTGTTTATTTTAAGTGTATATGACTAATTAAATAAATTAAAAGTATTGTCAGTATTACAAATCTGCTGTGAATTCTGAGCTAATTTTTTAATTGTGTGTGATTTTGTTCTTTAGATATGGAACCTTCTATCCTAAATTTTTTAGTATTTATGATTTACATAAAAATTGACACACAGCTAACCTATCATTAGTAAAAACAAAAGTAAAAAGCAAGTGAAAAAATAGATTGTGAAATAAATCACGCTATTTCGTTTGAATATGAAAACTCAGGAGTTCCTATATATTAATTATTTATTATTATTGTTATTATTGTTGTTGTTGTTGTTATTGTTATTATTGTTGTTGTTATTGTTGTTGTTATTATTGTTGTTGTTATTGTTGTTGTTATTATTGTTGTTATTATTGTTGTTATTAACTATTTACTATTGTTACTATCTATCTGTTATTAACCATTCGATATAATTTCAACCTATATACTAAAGTTTCTCTTTGATTTATATAATATCATCTGTATATTTATTATAAGGATATCTGTTTTAGGGAGACTTATGGGTGGTATGTCAGTGGTAGAAAAACCGAAAATACAAGATTCGAAAGCAAACATGCTGCTTCCTGAGAAGCATCGACTGGTAGCGGGAATATTTGCTAGCAAGGAAGTTGCCGATGCTGCTATGGAAAAGATTAAGGATCTTCGTCCGCGACTTCAGAAGGTGAATGCAAGCAACATCCTGGTTCTTGCCAAGGACAATAAAGGCAAAGTCGAGATCAGCATCATCGATATTGGTTCAACTTCTGGAACAAATAACATTTCTCTGGTTGAGCGTGTTGCAGCGGATGTGAACACCATTTCCGGTAAGCCGGTGGGTATTCCAACAGAGTCAAATGTACAGGCGACCCATCTGGGTTACGCTTTAAACCCAGGCACAGTGGCTATTGGTCTGTTCGTGGATCTGCAGTATGCTGGCAAGATCGAAGACAGCATCAGGGAAATAGGTGCCCAGGTTCTTACATTCGACGATCTGAAGCATATAGGAGCAGGTTTGGGTGCAGCCGAAGGTACAAACGACCTGGCAGTCAAGGCTGCTGCAGTCCCTCAATCAGCACTGCAGGCTGCACCTTCTGTCTTCGACTGGCAGGCGGAATACGCATACTCGCTGGGTTTGCAGGCATTCATCTATGGTTTCCCGTATGTTTACAATGCTCTCACGCGCTACAAATGGACAAATATTTCTCAGGACCCAAAAAGAATTCCTTATGCGCCAGTTAACCATTTCTGGCACGCTTCTGAGCTCATAGACGCCACATACCGTGATGGTGGCTGCCCTAACAATGATACGCTGTACTCAGTTGCCTGGGTAGATCTTAGTAAAGAGCCAGTGATTCTTACCGTACCCGAGATATCGGAAGAACGTTACTGGACGTTTGAACTAGTCACTTTCACTTCGGATAATTTTGCTTATGTAGGCCGGCGTGTTGGTTCAAGGGCAGGAAATTATGCTCTCATTGGTCCTGGCTGGCATGGTAATTTACCGGAGGATGTAACTGTCGTGAAACCTTCTTCCCCTACGCCATGGGTATTAATTCTTGGCCGCACCCTGGTGGATGGCGTCGATGACCTGCCAGCTGTGCACGCTCTGCAGGCACAGTACAAGTTGACCCCATTAAGTTTCTGGGGTAAACCCGATGTCCAGCTTCCCGAAAGCCGGGACGTCTATAAACCTGCTATTGCACTTGCCGGTACAGAGGATCCTCTAGGAGCATGGAAAACCCTCAATTCCATGCTGCTTGAGAATCCTCCGGCAGCTCATCATGAAGTGCTGCTCAAGCAGTTCGCAACTATAGGTATCGGACCAGGCCTGGATGTGGAGCAGCAACCAGAAGTCGTGAAGAATGCGCTAAAACGCGTGCTTAGTATCGGCATACCGTTGCTTAGACAACAGTTTATGAGTGGGGTCTGGGCAAAATTCGTCAATGGTTGGCGTTACCCTCCTGTCAATATAGGTCGCTTTGGGGACGAGTTTCTATTGCGTGCTGCAGACCAATCCCTGGTCGGAATTACTGCCAACGACCCTGTAGAGGCAGTTTACCTTGTCAACCTTACGGATAATTCAGGTGAGCCACTGATCGGCATCCACAAGTACGAGGTAACATTTCCTAAAGGATATGAGCCACCTGTAGATGCATTCTGGTCAATGACAGTCTACGGTACCGATTATAATTTTATCCCTAACAATATCAACCGTTATTCTATAGGGGACCGTACCCAGGGCGTAAAAAAGAATGCAGATGGTGGGACAACTTTCTATTTCCAGAATGAGTCTCCTGGTCCAGAAAAAGAATCAAACTGGTTGCCAACTGGTAGTGAAGCGTGGTTTACCATTTTGCGTATGTATATCCCACATCCTGCAGTGATCAATGCAGAATGGAAATGCCCACCGATTACAAAAGTAGACTGAAACGGACAAAACACTATGAGATTAGAGTTTGGTTCATTTTCCACTTTCCAAAGTAAAGGCTTTTTATTTATTGGCTTATCAGGTACTTATCAGGTACTTATCAGGTACTTATCAGGTACTTATCAGGTACTTATCAGGTACTTATCAGGTACTTATCAGGTACTTATCAGGTACTTATCAGGTACTTATCAGGTACTTATCAGGTACTTATCAGGTACTTATCAGGTTCCTACGTTACATAGTAAGTTACTTAGGAAGCGGGTTATTGATGATGCTATAGTCTTTAATATATTGGATTCCTTTTTTTATATATCTTTATATAAAATTCTTTGTGATATGGGGGAAGTGAAACGGATAATGACGGCTTACTTGAAAAGTTTAAGAATCTCGACTTCGCGAAAATGGATCGACGGACCTTTATAAAAGCCGTTGGTGTACTGGGAGCTTCGCTATTTTTACAAACATATAAAAGTGATATAGCAAAAGCCCTCAGTGGACTACCTGAAACCAAAGTACTCTGGCTTCATGGAGTAATGGATTCGGGATGTAGTATCTCAATGCTGGACGGGGTAAATCCTGACATTATAGAGTTTCTCCAGATTTTTAATCTCAATCTGCTCTATCAGGAAGTACTGATGATGCAGCAGGGAATTTTTGTAGATGGAAAACTTGCAAATACGAGTGATCTCAATTCCGAAATCCTGCTTGAGGAAATTCTGGATAAAGAAAAAGACTACGTTCTTATTGCCGAAGGTGCAATCGCAAACGGGCCTCACGGTTCCGGAAAATATATGGTTCTCGGAGGAAAGATCTATAAAGATACTTTCGAGAAAGCTGCAAAGAACGCCTCACTAATTGTTGCAATCGGACAGTGTGCAACCAATAGTGGAGTAAATGCTGCTGAAAGTGATATAGTCGGACTTATGGATCACCGGGGAGTTGCTTTTACTCTGGAGGATGCGTCAAAGGGAATTGTAGACTTGCTTGGAATAGACACACCTGTTATCAATGTTAATGGCTGTCCTGCTCATCCGGACTGGGTATTTTTAACCATAGGAGCAGTCGTTCTCGGAAAAATCAAAGTACCTGATGATTTTCCTCAAGTCCTGGATCACTGGAAACGTCCTAAAGTTTTTTACCCTCCAGACCATACAGTACACGACAACTGTCCGCGTCGTGGATACTATGATAAAGGAGAGTTCGAAACGACAGTAGGCGGACCAAAATGTCTCTGGAAACTTGGGTGCAAAGGGCCTTACTCCCATGCTGACTGTGCTATACGTCACTGGAACGATCATGTAAATTTCTGTCCGCAGGCCGGTTCTCCATGTATAGGTTGTGTGCAACCGGGTTTTCCGGACAGCACCAGACCTTTTTATGTGGAAATTGAAGATGCCGGAATTGTCGATACTAACCTAGATACCATAGCAGGTGTTGCAATAGCAGGTGGCCTTATTGCTGCAGGTGCCCATGCCTTAAGAAGAACGGTTTTGAAAAAGCCGGAGGAAAACGAAGGCACGACTGAAGAAAGCACTTCAGGAAAGCCAGGAGGTGAGCAGTAATGGTACAGGTGACCGTAGATCCTCTTTCAAGAATTGAAGGGCATTATAGAATCAATACTGAAGTCAGTGCTGACGGAGTGATCACTGATGCCCAGAGTAATGGTCTGGTTTTCAGGGGCTTTGAAAGATCTCTTCAAAAACACGATCCCAGGGATGCAGTTCTTTTCACTATGAGAATCTGCGGAGTCTGTCCGGTTTGCCACAGTATAGCTGCAGCAAACGCGATGGATGACCTTTTCGGGGTCGCGGACCAGATTCCCAAAGATGCCCTTGTCATGCGAAATATCCACCAGGCAATGAATTACATCGCCAGTCACGCAGCTCATATCTATGTGCTCTGGGGTCCTGACCTTGCAAACCCGGCTTACCATGATATCCTTGCCAAATACGGAGATGTGGGAAATGCAGTATGGGGAGAGTTATCCGGACGTTTTATGCCTATCGTAAACCAGTTTAACGGTGTCCGTTATCCTGCCGGATCTTCTTATGTCGCTGCTCTAGGTGAGTTTCGTCGCCTCCATAAAGGTATTGCTATTATTGGAGGAAAAATGCCTCACACAGTGTTACAGCACGTAGGAGGAGTTGTCTACTCTCCAACTGTTGCAGACATTGGGAAGCTCATATCAACTGTCTCAGAGACTGCGAAGTTCGTTGAATCGTTTACACTTGGAGTTTCTCCGGAAACCTGGATTGAAAATACTTATAAAGCTTCTTCTCCGGAAAAAGCTGTAAACTTCGTTATTGGTCGCCTTCAGGAACTCCTTAATAATTCCCTTAAGAACAATAATTTTTCACTATCTTCAGGCTGGGGAGACGTTCCGCTTTTTGCGGCTTTCGGTTCGGAACTCATTGGAGAGACTCTGCTTGGCTTACCAGTTAGTCTGAAGCTGGACCGTGCAGGGGGATATAAAGATCCCGATAAGATTGGTTTCCTTTCTTACGGGGTCTTTTTCAAGCCCGAGAATGGAGATGGATATGATCCTACAAGCCCTGCGGATAGCAAGGTCATTCCTTCTGGATATATGAACGGACATTTTCAGCTTGAAAAGTTCGACTACAGAAAAATTTCGGAAAATATCACTCACGCCTTTTATCTTGATCAGGAAATGGACCGTCCTCCCTGGAACGGGGTTACGAATCCAGAAGGCAATCCCGATGAAATTGATTATACCAGAGGTTCGGAAAGCCGGTACTCCTGGGTAAAGGCTCCTCATTATGGCGGGATTCCCTGTGAGGTTGGTCCTCTTGCCCGCCTTCTGATTATGAAAGAACCCCTTATTACGGGACTTGCAAACACTTTCCAGGAAAACGGCTATTCTCCTGCGAACAACTATACCCGCATGGTTGCAAGGATGCAGGAAGTCCTGATAATGATATCTGAATTGTTGAAATGGCTCAGGCAGGATCTTCAGGCAGGAGGAAAGGTTGCGGTGCATACCGATCTTTCCATGGCAAAAAGTTCCGAAGGAATGGGACTGTGGGAAGCCCCTCGAGGAGCTCTGGGGCATTGGGTAGCTACGGATTCGGACTCTATGGCAACGTTATATCAGGCTGTAGTTCCAAGCACCTGGAACCTTGCTCCACGGAACGGGCAGGGAATTCCAAGTCCTGTTGAGCAGGCTCTTATAGGCACAAAGATCTCAGCTGCCGAAAATGCCCTTGGGGTGGATTATGCAAATCCTCTCGGAATTCTGCATACAGCCCGTTCTTATGATCCCTGCCTTGCATGTGCAGTTCATACAATTGACAAAACCGGAAAACACCCGGATAGTATTATCAAGATAGTTTAAAGGAGGCTGTAATATGGTACGATCAGCTGAAAGACCTGCTTCCGGAAGAATAATTGTTGAGCGTTATACCTGGCTTGAGAGGGTAACTCATCTGGTACATCTTGTTGCCATGTTTATCCTTCTCATTACAGGGTTCAAAATTTATGCTGGATGGCAGTTTATGTCTTTTGATACTGCCAGAACCCTGCACATGATTGCTGTACCTTTTTTCCTGGTTGCAAACTGGCTTCTGGTCCCATACAATCTTTTTTCTTGCAAAGAAGAAAGATGCAGTGTCAGAGACAGGATAGTACATTTCAAAGACTCTTACGTTTTCGGAAAAGCTGATGCTGAACGTCTGATTGATATAATCAAGAACTTTTTTGGAAAAGGTAAGTATCCGGCATTTAGTATCTATGACGAAACTACTGGTCACTACGAGACCAAACTCCATCCTGTAATGAAGATACTGATTGTCCTTGAGAGTATAGCAATTGTCATTGTAGCAGTTACAGGAATAGTGCTCTACAGCCTTGACTGGGCTCCTTTCGGAATCCCTGTTTCATCATGGATACTTTCCGTAACCTGGTATTTTGCGTCCTTTTTCAATTTCAATGCCTTGAGTTTACTCCGGTTGTTACATCTATTTGCAGCTTACTGGTTTGTCTTTGAACTGGTAGTTCATGTAGGAATTATTGAACTTGACCCTGATGTCTGGAAATATCACAAGGCAATTTTTTGGTCAGGAAAAGAAGATCTTTCAGATCCTCATTATTCCGAGGTTATTACAGCTAAAACAAAGTATTTCCCTACAGAGGAAAAGCCCTGAAAATCTCTTAAAAAACTATTGCGTTTAAGATAGTATAGTAATTTTTGAAAAACCTGTAATTTTGTCAAAGTAATTGATGAGGACAAGCAAAAAAGAGTAGCATGGGAACACTGAACAGGAGGACACTAAATAGAAGAAAACTGAGTAGAAGAAAACTGAGTAGAAGAAAACTGAGTAGAAGAAAACTGAGTAGAAGAAAACTGAGTAGAAGAAAACTGAGTAGAATAAAAACTGAGTAGAAGAAAACTGAGTAGAATAAAAACTGAGTAGAATAAAAACTGAGTAGAATAAAAACTGAGTAGAATAAAAACTGAGTAGAATAAAAACTGAGTAGAATAAAAACTGAGTAGAATAAAAACTGAGTAGAATAAAAACTGAGTAGAATAAAAACTGAGTAGAATAAAAACTGAGTAGAATAAAAACTGAGTAGAATAAAAACTGAGTAGAAGAAAACTGAACAGGGGAATATTGATGACGAATCCATATCTTACATCTTTATTAAAAGTCCAAATATGTGAATAATTATATGCTAATTTATCATTATTATATATGGTAATTGAGATGTATGGATTTGGGGAAGTTCGAAGAAGGATTAACCCAATCATTCTCAACCTTTTAATCCTTTTCTTTTTGGTAATGCTGGGGCTGATTGTGGTCGAGTTAGTTCTTAAAAGTTTGATAATCTATAGCCCTTTTTGAGAGTTCTCGGTTTTCTTTTTTCAATCTATTATTTTTTTCTTTCTTCTTTCCATTTTTGTTTCTTCTACAACCGAAATCCTTATTGTAAAGCCCGCGCTATGGCAAGACTATGGAAACGCAAAGGGAAATCCAGGTAACTTGCGGGAAAGTAAATATCCTGAAGCTTTCTGACTTTCTGAATACAATAAATTCGATAGCTTCCGAGAATAATATCATTATCCAGGGTTTGAACTCAGACCTGATCGCAGGTGAAAGACATCTTCATTTTGCAGTGGGAAAGGCTCTTCGGGCAATTGCTGCGGGCAGGAACATAGCTAATGATCCAGGTATCGAGATTATGAGGTATGCATCCGGAGAGAGACAGATTGAAAGAAGTTTTTCAATAGGGCTACATAAAGGTGAAAACAATGCCGTATTCGTGCTGCTTGGAAAAATGGATAATTTGATACCGGCTCTCTCTTCATTAAAAGAACTGATCATCGAAAATCCCTGTTCCGAGTTGCTTGCTTATTCCGATTGCAAAAGGCAGGGAATCCTTTCTGTTTTCGGTATCACTGATGCTGAAATTGAAGCTTCGGGTGAAGAGCACATTCCAGAACTTGTGATTGAGAGAGTGGCGCTGGCAGACTTTGTAAAATAAGTCTCGTATTTTTTGAATGGGATTTAGATTTTAAATGGGATTTAGATTTTGAATGGGATTTTGATACGTTAGGAATTCCACGTTCATCGAATGTGACATCAAATTCTGCTATTTTTACTACTCCAAATCCTAAAAATTAATACACGGTTTGATTCGTTCTCATCCGTGTATAATTCTGTTGTTCTGCGCTAATCCTCACATCAATTCCTGAATTATTGAAACTATCAACCGTTATCACAGAATCCCTCGTATCTTCATAAGTCATGTTTACAGTATCACCTATGTTTGTAAGGGCTGCTTCTGGATATTGAGAAATTGGAATTTCAAAGATGATGTTTGAATTATTGAGGTAAATTAGCCTGTAATCAAGGTTATTTTCTGAAATAATACCTGAGATTCTATTCACAATCCCAGTAATATTCCCTATGGCTCTTGAACTCGTTATAGCAAAGTTGTACCCGTTTTCATTCAAGTATCTTCTATACCCCTCAAAGGCAATTGCCTTAGTATTCCCAAGAGAAACATGTCCTGTTATAGCATCTACAATTCCTATTTCCTGAAATATTTCTCCATTCTCCGAAGACGCAGCTATCGGAACAACATAAGCTAACCTTCCTGAACAATCATAAGGTATAGGTGCGCTGCTATGATAATTTTTGAAATTAGACACTGTAACATTTACTGCATCCATAACAGCCTGTTCATTCCATCCATTCATCCTGTATAGATTGACAGTCCCATCTCTCGAGTTTACTAACGCTATACTCGTTAGAGATTGATCCTTTGATGAGGAAGAAGTCATTCCAGCAAACCAATATGCTTGCCCATTATTTCCATGTATTAACCACATATCCCCAGAACTAACAACGTTGACATCTTTCTCTGTAATTACTGAATTTAACCAACCGTGAATATATTTGCCATACCAGCTAAGATAATTCCTGGCAAGTTCTTCAGGCATGACTCTATCAACCCATTCAGGCGCGTTCCCAAGAGAATACTCTGTAATATCCCCATTTTCAGGATCAATAACTGCAACTCCCTTAACAACATCTCCACTATTAAGCACTGATGGAGTTGTTAAGCTTACTACCCAACGCGGCTGAAGTTTATCTGTAACTTCAAAATTAATGTCTTTTAATTCGACATTCTGGTAGCCATTTGAATAAAGATGTCTGATGATATAATCACCTAAAAACGAGGAGGTCATATACTTCATTTTATAGCCAGTGTAAAGTTTTGCAGATGTAGAGGGGTCTTCAGCATCTACCATTATGAAGCCGGGCGATGTTTTTGCACTCCACCACTTAAAAATACCTCTAAACTCTAAAGGAGCAACCCAGTACAACCGACCATTTACATTTTGGATCGTAAAGTCATTCTGTTTTACTTCAAATTGACTGCCTAAATTTTGCTCGCTGCTCCCGATTACTTTATTTCCCAGGTAATAAGCCATAGATTGATCAATAATTCTCATATTCTGAGCATCGATAGGGGCAAAATTAGATCCTTGAGAAATGTTATCATAAACTTTTACTTGAGGAATATTATGTAATTGTTGGTTATCCAAAATCGGAGTGGCTAGCAAGTATATAAAAACCCCAAGTACTGCTATTATTTTTAGTGCCTGAATTCCAATTTCTATATTATCTGAATTACTCGATACACCTATGAATATATAAAGTGCCGAAATTAGAAGTATTGGTATTGCTGCAACTGTGTAGTACCCGCCCAATACGCCAACAAAAGCAGGAGTGAACAAATATAAGTACACATAAATTAGTACAGTTCCAATGATGGCAATAATTCCGTAACACTTGAGCGTTTTCTTTAAACTAAATTTTTTGTTCTCAAACCCCACGAAAAATGAAGCTATGATAGCCACAATAATTGATTCTACTAGCATATTTTTACCTAATTTTTTATTTACATTTTTCTTCAAACCAGGCCATTAGAGAAAAAGCCATATTCTCGGAACTATCAAAAAAGCTTTCCTTCCCAAGTATTTCCTTTTCGGATTGGATGTATTTTCCTTGAACAAGGTCGTGCCCTGAATCCCTTATCAGGTTTCTTACCCACTGCCTGTTGGCTTCAGGGTGAAACTGCAGCCCGAGAACTTTTCCATTGTGAATAAATCCCTGATTCGGACAGGCCTCACTTTCGAAAAGCTTCACTGCTCCTGCTGGGATTTCAAAAGTATCTCCATGCCACATAAAACCGGTAAACTCCGGAAACATGCAGGCTGGAAGGTTCGAAGCTCTTGCCTCGCTCGAACTTTGTTCGATTTTTCCTTCTATGGACCGTACTGTGTGCCAGCCGATTTCCTTATACTTGTTCTTCGTAACTTTTCCGCCCAGCACTTCGGCAATCATCTGGGCTCCAAAACAGCTCCCAAGTACAGGCTTGCCTGATTCTATCGTTTTTCTTACAAATCCTTTTTCAGGCTTTAACCAGGGATATTCGTCTTCCTGATAAACGCTCATGGTTCCGCCCATTATAAGGAGTAAATCGAATTCTTCGAAAGCAGGAAAAAAATCGTCTTCATAGAGCAGGGTTTTCGTAAGCTTGTATCCTTTTTTGTCTATCCAGGTCCCTATATTTCCCAGGGTATCATTTTTCAGGTGTTGTAGACAGTGAATTCTCATGGGTGTTTCCCCTTAATGTAAATGGAGCAAAAATTGTTTTTAATCAAACTTTAAATGTACTCCAGGTAAGATTCAAATCAAGTTTTTTAGCAGCTAGTTACTTTATGAGGCATTCTTAACTGAGCTTCAGACAAGTTTAGAGCCTGGACTTTTGGTATTTTTAAGCCAGTTTTTTTAGCCATTTTTTTATACTTCTTATCTGTATGCTTTATTTTGAAGCCTTCTTGAAGACCTTGTATTTGCAGGACTTTCTGTGATGAACGCTTCATAAATAAATATCTGACTCTAAATATCTGACTCAAACTCGGCCAATTCATTAATATACTATTGTGTTAAGAGATCAGGTAAACATCCATAGTAAATTACAAAAAAAATATTTCATTATCAGGAAGCGGATTATTCGTAAGCAGAAAATGGGAGTTGATTCTTATATCTCATCCAAAAACCGTAGAGGAAATGATTGATTGTTCAGGGCCTATCGAGTGTGAGTTATTGCCCAGACTTATTCATGTAACCGAAGCAGCTGCCATTGCCGCAGCGTACCAGATGGGGCGCGGGAACAAAAGTTTTGCAGATCAGGTAGCAGTTGCTTCTATGCGCAGAATGCTGAATAAGCTTGACATGAAAGGCATAATTAAGATCGGAGAAGGAGAAAGGGATGAAGCTCCCATGCTTTATATCGGGGAGCAGGTCGGAACAGGAAAAGGAGACCTTGAGGTCGATATTGCGGTTGACCCGCTTGAGGGAACAAATCTTACTGCAGACGGCGGACCTGGATCGGTTGCAGTCATGGCAATGGCAGAAAGAGGCGGAATTTTCCACGGCCCGGATATTTACATGGACAAGATCGTTGTCGGTCCAGATGTGGTGCGCTATGAAGAGGAACACCCTGATGAAATAATCGACCTGGATGCTCCTGTCAAGCACAATCTTGAGATCGTCGCCAAGGCTCTCGATAGAAGTATTGAAGAGCTTGTTGTTGTAGTACTCGACCGGCCAAGGCATGTCCAGAAAATAACCGAGATTCGGGAAGCAGGCGCTCGCGTAAAACTGATCAGTGACGGAGACCTTATGCCTGGAGTTTCAACTGCGATCCGCGGGTCAGGCATTCATATGGTAATGGGCGCAGGTGGTTCAGGTGAAGCTGTACTTACAGCGGCTGCAATCAAAATCCTCGGCGGAAAGATCCTTGCAAGGCTTGTGCTTCCTACAGTTGCAAATGGAAAGGGCCAGGATAAGATCGATGCAGAAATCGAAGAAAAAATGCCAAGGCTGGAAAAAATGGGAATTACCCTTGAAAACATCAATGATGTCCTTGATACCAATAAGCTTGTGCCAGGAAACGACGTGATCTTTTCAGCATCAGCTGTAACTCCCGGCCATTTTCTGCGAGAAGTCAACCTGTTTGGTGGCGGAGATGCCAGGGTACACACAATCTCGATGGGTGCATCCGGAGCTGTCAGGTTTACAGACAGTATTTATATAAAGGATAAACGCGACACTCCTCTCTACCTGTAAATCCTTTCATTCTTTTCTCATTTTTTTAAAACACAGACTTTGCGAAATATTATTTGATTCAGATTTGATTAGATTATCTGATTCCAGGAATTTCCAAGTACAGACTTTAAAGTTACAGATTTTAAACATTTAGAATTAAAAAACATAGAACTTAGAGTTGAATCATGAAAATCTATCTAGAAAGTTTTGGCTGTTCAGCGAGCCAGGCATCAGCCGAGATAATGAAGGCAAGCGTCGAAAGACTAGGGCATAAACTACTGCTATCTGAGGCTGCCGATCAGGCAGAAGTTTATATCTGCAATTCCTGTACGGTAAAGTACACTACAGAACAGAAGATCCTGTATAAAATCCGCAGTATGGGCGAGAAGAATGTGGAGGTTATCGTATCCGGTTGTATGCCTGAAGTCCAGCTTGAGGATATCCTGCATGCAAATCCCGAAGCTCATATACTGGGAGTAAATGCGATTTCCCGGCTTGGTGAACTTCTTTACTCAATCGAACAGAGAAAAAGGAAAGGTCTGTCAGGAGGAGAACGTCTGGAATTCCGGGCTTACGAACCTGTTGGCTTTCTCAATGTTCCACGTGAACGTTCCAATCCTAATATCCACATATGTCAGATCTCGCAGGGCTGTAATTTTGCCTGTTCTTACTGCATTGTAAAATATGCGAGAGGCAAACTGCACTCATTTCCACCGAATGAAATCATCGAAGACATCCGTTCAGCTGTTGCCGAGGGCTGCAGGGAAATCTGGCTCACTTCCCAGGACGACAGCCAGTATGGAATGGATACTGGTGTCAGACTTCCGGAACTTCTGCGCATGATTTCGGAAATCCCAGGAGATTTCAAAGTAAGAGTCGGAATGATGAATCCTTTCTCTGTACTCCCAATCCTCGATGATCTGGTAGAAGCTTTTGACTCCGACAAGGTCTTCAAACTCCTTCACCTCCCAATCCAGTCTGCTTCCCATTCCGTCCTTAAGAGAATGAACCGTCTGCACAAAATGGACGTTGTGGACATGATAATTACGAAATTCCGTGCCCGTTTTGAAGATTTATCCCTATTCACTGACATAATTGTAGGTTTCTGCGATGAAACCGATGATGAGTTCAAAGAAACTGTCGAATGGGTACAGAAATACCGTCCAGAAAAGGTTAATATTTCAAGATATTCTCCTCGTCCTCATACGAAAGCCTTTTCCTTTAGAAACCTCGACTCCAGGATTTCAGTTCAGCGTTCCCATGAGCTACATAAAGTTTGTGAACAAGTCAAGCTTGGGTCCAAACAAGCAATGATCGGCTGGAAAGGTCGGGCCTTTGTCTCGAAATACACGGAAATCGGGGATGTCCTCACCCGCACGGATGCTTACCGTCCGGTTGTTATAAGTGGCTCGAATCTAAAGCCCGGCCAGTATGCAGATGTGGAAATCGTTGCTGCAAAACCCGGATATTTTCTTGGGAAATTGGCTGAAGATCGGCCAGCTTCCGAAACATAAGGAATTCAATGAGGGATGCCAGGTACAGGTGTATATCTAATTTTCATCCTGGCTACTTTGAATTCCTTCAAAAATACTTAAGGAAATTCTGATTTTTTAATTCCTTATATATAAGTATTTTATAAAAGCTAACCGTTTTTAGATTTTTTTGATTTATTTTTTAGATTTTTTGATTTATTTTTTAGATTTTTTCCTTTTTATGTGAAAAGATGCAATAGTTTTCCATACACACAGAAACGTATATATACTTCTACTCATATGAGAGAAAATAGGATTCCAGGACTATTGAGTACATATGGTCATAAAGGAAACAGGTGGAGTAAAAAGAATGAACATTTGCGTAACAGCCAGTGGTGAGGGTCTCGACTCCAGAGTGGACCCAAGGTTTGGGAGATGCAGCTATTTTGTAATTTATGATCCTGAGACCAGACGTGTGGAATCTATATCAAATGCAGCTGCATTCGCCTCTGGAGGTACCGGTATAAAGGCAGCGGAAATTATTGCAAACGCAGGAGTCCATGTCCTCTTAACAGGTACTGTGGGACCTAATGCTTTTTCTATTTTCTCGGAGCTTGGCATTGATGTTCAAGTAGGAGTAAAGGGTACAGTGCAAGAGGCTATCAGACAGTATGAGGCTGGAGAACTCCAGTCACTCCAAAGTCCCAACAGCACTCCCGGTTTTGGTACGAGAAAAGGAAATAGCATGGGAAAGGGAATGAAAGGAGGTGGTGCGGGAAGAGGAATAGGTAGAGGCAATTAAGCACTAGTCTTGATAAAGTTAGTAAAACAAAATTTCTGAGAAGGACACATTCCTCCATGTGTGAAAAACAGTATTATTTTCTTAATTTCCGAAAAACGGCATTATTTTTTCCTTAAATTCCAAAAAAGGGAATTATTTCTTTTAATTTATTAAAAAAGAAACTATTTACTTTTAATTTCTGAAAAAGATAAGTAGCTATGTAATCTCAAGAATGTATCTCACAGTAAAAATACCGATAAAAACACTACTTATTGATAAAGCGATAGAAAGTACAGGTGATTATATGAAAGTAAGTATTCCTACAAGAGATGAAAATGGTCTGGAAGGTGTTGTTGAACAGCATTTTGGAAAAGCTCCAACTTACACTCTAATAGACACAGAGACCAACCAGGTCACTGTTATTCCTAACACCAGTGAGCATATGGGAGGCGTGGGGCTGCCCCCTGAGTACCTTCATAAGAACGGAGTGAATATCATGCTCTGTGGCGGACTTGGGTTCAAGGCTGTTACTATGTTCGAGTCCTATGGAATCAAGGTTTTTGTGGGGGCCGAAGGTACAGTAAAAGATACATATGAGGCCTGGAAAGCAGGAAAACTCCATAGCGCAACTGCTGAAAACTCCTGTTCTGAACACGGGCATGAGGAACATCACCACCACTGATATCACTAGTTAGTATTGCACTGCTGGATATCACTAGTTAGTATTGCACTGCTGGATATCACTAGTTAGTATTGCACTGCTGGATATCACTAGTTAGTATTGCACCACGATATCACTAGTTAGTATTGCACTGCTGGATATCACTAATTAGTATTGCACCACGATATCACGAATGAGTACTGCCAGAAAGTGTCAGAAGGGTTTCAATTTTCTTAATGTTTCAGTTTCTAAAGACCAATTTTCCAAATGTTCGACTTTTTAAAGACTCATTTTCTGAATTGTGGTGAGAATCAATAACTCACTAAAACGGATCTCAAATGATTGCACAGGAAAGCTTGAAACTCGGGATTAAAGCATCAAGGAACGCAACTCTGGCACTTGCACTTCTTGCTCTTGTTAAAGGGGCTGTGGGTATTTACTCCGGGAGCACAGTCTTGATTGCGGATGCTGTCCATACAGGTCTGGACATTTTTGCATCTCTGGCAGTCTGGATTGGGCTCAAGATAAGCCTTAAAAGTAGTGGTAAGCATTTTCCTTATGGGTACTACAAAGCAGAGAATATCATAGCTCTCTTTGTTTCTCTATTAATCCTGTTTTCTGGCGTTGAACTGTTAAAAGAAGGCTTTACAGGCGTAAATACTACTTCTCAGCTTGAATTTCAGGGGCTTGCTCTTGTGACAGCTGTTTTTTCAGTACTTACAATATATGGCCTTTCTATATACAAACGAAACATAGGCACAAGGATCAACTCTCAGTCTTTGATAGCTGACGCTATGCATTCCTATACGGATGTATTTTCTTCGATGATAGTTGTTGTGGCAGTCCTTGGCTCTATGCTGGGGATCTCGAAACTCGACAGTTTCGGTACTATTGTAATCTCTCTCTTGATTTTCAAAATGGGGGTTGAAAGTGCCAGGGATTCAGTGCTCACCCTGATGGATGCCTGGCTCGATGAAGAGGAAAGTGAGAGAATTAAAAAAGACATACGCAGTATTCCAGGCCTGATAAAACTTGAAGATCTGAAACTCCGAAAATCGGGACTTGTGGTTTTCGGGGAAGCTACGGTTGAAGTTGAGGGTGAAACCGACCTGAAAAGGGTGGAGCTGCTTTCAGAGGAAGTCAAGACGGCTGTTAAAAAAGAAGTGGAAAACCTGGAGCATATTGTTGTTAATGTAAAGCCTGTACAAAGGAAGAACTTTAGGTTAGCTCTTCCAGTTTTCGATATGAATGGGTTTCAAGCAAAACTTTCGGGACACCTTGGAAAAACCCCTTATTTTCTCTTTGTTGATCTTGAAGAGGGTAGGGTAGGGAACTGGAAAATTTTCGAAAATCAGTTTTTTAATTCTGAGAAAAAAGGAGGCATGAAAGCCGTGGACTTAATTATTAGAGAAAAAGCAAATGTCCTTGCAGTAAAAACTGTTGGGGAAGGTCCATATTACATGCTCCGAGATAATTTTGTAAAAATTCTGCAAATTCCCGATGGGGTAGATACTGCTAGAGACGTCCTGGACAGGTTCCAGAATTTCGAAGAAATCACAACTCCTATGAAATGACATGGAGATCGGATATGAAAATTGCAATTGCAAGTGGAAAAGGAGGAACCGGGAAGACTACGGTTTCCTTAAACCTTGCTCTTTCTCTTTCAGATGTACAGCTTTTTGACTGTGATGTGGAAGAACCTAACTGTAATCTTTTCCTTGGCTTTGGCCTTGAAAAAGTAGAAGATGTCGTTTGCCCGGTGCCTGTAATCAATCAGGAAAAATGCAGTATATGCAGGCAATGTTCGGACTTTTGCCGTTATAATGCTCTGGCTGCTCTTCCTGATAGAATTTTGTTTTTCCCTTCTCTCTGCCACGGGTGCGGAGGATGCGCTGTCCTCTGCTCGGAAAAGGCAATCCGGGAATCTGAGAGATCCCTTGGAGTAATCGAAAAAGCAAAAGGAGAAAGTTCTCCTGAGTTTTACAGGGGGCTTTTAAATATCGGGGAAACGATGACATCAGCTGTTATCAAGACACTTAAGAAATATGTTGATGACCGAAAAACTGCAATTCTCGATGCCCCACCCGGAACTGCCTGCCCTGTTATTGCCTCTATCGGAGATGTGGATTATTGTGTGCTTGTGACTGAATCAACCCCTTTTGGTTTCCATGACCTCAGGCTTGCCGTAGACGTTGTAAGGTCGCTTAAAGTTCCCTTTGGGGTTGTTATTAACCGCTGGGGGTTAGGAGACTCAAGGGTTGAAGAGTACTGCAAGGCCGAAGGAATTTCTATCCTTCTCAAGATCCCAAACAATCTTAAAATTGCAGAGCTCTATTCTCGCGGTATTCCCTTTGTTCAAGAAATGCCTGAATGGAATGAGAAGTTTCGTGGTATGTTTGAGGCAATAAAACTCCAGCTTGCAGATACAGAGGAGGCGAGAACATGAAGCAGCTTACAGTAATCAGCGGAAAAGGAGGAACTGGAAAAACAACCCTTACAGCAGCTTTTGCTTCGCTTGCAAAAAATGCTATTATTGCCGATTGCGATGTGGATGCATCTGATATGCATCTTATCCTGAAACCCAAAGTTCTGGAAAAAGAAGACTACTACGGTCTTGAGGTTGCCAGAATTGACCCTGAACTCTGTATCGAGTGTGGAAGATGCAAAGAGTTTTGCAGGTATGGGGCTGTGAGTGGAAATTTCAAAGTTGACCCTTACGGATGCGATGGATGTGCTGTCTGCACCGTTATATGTCCAAAAGGTGCAGTCTCCATGGAAAAAAGGATTTCAGGTCAGGTTTTTTCTTCCGAAACCCGTTTTGGGCCTATGGCTCATGCGAGTCTAGGCATAGGAGAAGAAACAAGCGGAAAACTTGTGAGCGCTGTTCGAAGTAACGCGAAAAAGCTTGCAGAACAATATCATAAAGATTTGATTATAATTGACGGGCCTCCTGGAACAGGCTGTTCCGCGATTTCAGCTATTACAGGTGCGGATCTGGTACTGGTGGTAAGCGAACCAACTGTTTCCGGAGTCCATGACCTTAAAAGAGTTCTTGAACTTACTGTTCACTTCGTGATTCCCACTGTTGTCTGCATAAACAAGTACGACATAAACGAAGAGAATACTCAGCTGATTGAAAATTTCTGTGCCAAACTGGGAATTTCGGTAATAGGTAAGCTTCCTTATAATGATATTGTAACAAAGGCAATGCTTCAGGAAAAAACCTTGATAGAGTATGTTAAAAGCAGTAAGTGTTTAAATGAAAGTGAGTTTGCGGATCAGATCTGCCAAATCTGGACCAGGATGGAAAAGATACTTATGAACATTCAGGATAAACAGAAAGGAACTAAAACCCTCGAGATGAAAAATTTCTAATTTTTATAATTTCTAATTTTATAATTCCCAATTTTATAATTCCCAATTTTGTAATTCCCAATTTTGTAATTCCCAATTTTTCTAATTTTTCTAAAACTGTGATGAAGCTTGATATTAAACTCTGACTATTTTATAAGAATAATTGTAAAATAAAAGCAAATTGTCTTATTTTCCAACTGCGTTTTCTTTTTTCAATTTAATTATACGCTTCCAAATGATCTTTACTTTTTTTAATTGAACTTCTTCTAATCTTTCTTTCTATTACCTTAACTCTAGAACCTTAGTACTATTTTTTGTGGACTATGTATTTATATAATATTTTATTTATATAAACTCAAGAACTAATAATCTTAAACCTTAGTTTTGATAACCATCGGCTTTTACTGTACTTCTTTAATCGAAGTCGATTCCTAAATATGGGGGGGTTTTAGTGCTGAAAGATATTGATGTCGGAACCTGTGTACACCTGTTATCCCGGATAGACGATGAAGCTCTTGATAAGTTCTGGAAAGAAATCTCTGCCGGAAAATCTCCAATAATTGATTCTCAGGGCAATATGGGTTATTCTTTGTTGAGCGATGAAGACATACTATTCATCAGAAACGATTTTAAGGCTACGAATCATGAGTATTTTGAACTGGTCTTTGGGGATCTTTTCCTGCCGGACACGGTTCAGGAACTCCTTTTTAAAGATAAGGTGCTGCTTCTTATGGTGTTAAGAAAAAGCACGCAGGATCTTTTACTCTCCGAGCTTCGTACGGATGTCAAGTTCATGCTTGACCTGCCTCATGGGGAATATTTCTTTTTTGTATTCCTTCTGGATGCCGAAGCAGAATCTTTTTTAAGTTCCATAGCCCACGCCGTAGGTTTTCCATCCAGGATGCATTTAAACAGCCCGGAACTTGAGGCCTTTTATCTCAAACATCCTGTTGACATATGGGAATTCGTAGACCCCTCACCTATAGACATTCAACGCGGAGGGCCTTTCTATATAAACATGATTATGGTAAACATCAAACAGATTCCTGGCTGCTCCTTACTCTTTTCCGAACTTCTGAAGGGAGATGAATCCACACCTCCCCTTTGAAACTTCTCCCTTAAATGGGCTACATCTAAAGTCCTATTTTCTCTCTATTTCAAGTGCAGATTGAGGACTTTAGGTGAAAGTGCAAAATTAGTTTGGTTTTTCAGATTCCGGAAGTTCAAAACAATAAAACTAAAACGAAAATGTATTACAGATGATGTGTGATAAGAAGCTGATTTCTCACAATCATTTTCTCACAATCATTTTCTCACAATCATTTTCTTACAGTCGTTATTTGATGAACTGCGAGGATATCAAATAATGTAATTACTCCAGCCACGAAGAAAACTATTGAAGGTATCATGCTATTAGTAATCGAACCTCCTGTAGCTAACGAATATAAAAAATAAAGCAGGTATAACGGACTTAAAATTAAGATAGCCCATATAACATATGTGAATACATCAGTACTCATATTTTCGCTATCGACATTTGGTTTTTTATTTGTTTTCACACTTGTTTTCACATTTGTTTTCATATTTGTTTTCATATTTTCATGCTCCGAGTATCATTACTCATCGAATCTTCTCCTACTAATAATTAGTAATGTATAACATATATAATAATTTGAGCCTGGTATGGCTTTACAAGAAAAGTTCCAAATAAGAGAGTTTAGACGCAAAGTCCTTTGAATGGAAAAATAGTTATAATCGCGATTTTCAGTAGTTTATAATGCAGTTCTTTACCAGATACGAAGAAATAGAACCTTACGTTACAAAAGACGGTTCAATTATTCGTGAACTCATGCATCCGTCAGTCCACGGCAACTCAAACCAGAGCCTTGCCGAAGCTACCGTACCAGCAGGAGGAAAAACCCTTCTTCACAAACACCACCTGACCGAAGAAATCTATCATATTACAGACGGCAGCGGGATAATGACTCTTGGCTCTGAAGAATTCGAGGTCAAAAAAGGAGATACGGTTTGTATTTCTCCTGGCACTTCGCACAGGATTCAAAACACAGGAAATACGCCGCTGAAAATTCTCTGCTGCTGTGCGCCGGCTTATTCGCATGAGGATACGGAATTGGTGGAATGAATGAA
This sequence comes from Methanosarcina barkeri 3, assembly GCF_000970305.1. Classification (GTDB taxonomy): domain Archaea; phylum Halobacteriota; class Methanosarcinia; order Methanosarcinales; family Methanosarcinaceae; genus Methanosarcina; species Methanosarcina barkeri_A. The sequence goes on along the minus strand of NZ_CP009517.1, from coordinate 3,385,978 downwards.
ATAAAGTCATAAAATCAGGTTTTTAGGAATTTTTCTTAAATATAATGATTTTTGATCTCATTAGGTTTATTTTTGTAATGAAATTTACTCATCGAAACGGCAAAGACTTAATTTCTTTTTAACTTAAATTCAAAGCTTTTTAGTAACTAGTGACTGTATTAGTAGTCTTAATATGAAAATCATAACCTGGAACTGTAATATGGCTTTCCGGAAGAAATACAAACACATTCTTCCATTTGATCCTGATTTATTAATTGTTTCTGAATGTGAGCATCCGGATAAATTCAGCGATAAATTTTACGATGATGTTTTATGGATAGGTGATAACAGAAACAAGGGGCTTGGTGTTTTCAGTTTCAATGATTTTGAAATTTCAATCCATGAGTCTTATTGTAAAAATTACAGATACATCCTTCCTGTCACAGTGAACGGCAGTGAAGCCATGAATCTTATTGCTGTCTGGTCGCAGAATAATATAGAGGACCCAGGAAGGAGATACATTGGAGAAGTTTGGAAGTCACTGAACTACTATAAAGATTTGTTCAGATTTCCAACGGTTATTGCAGGTGATTTTAACTGGAACGTTATCTGGGATCAGGGGAATCAAAAATATCCTCTTTACGGAACACTCACTGATGTAATTAATTTGTTAGAACAATTTGATATTTTCAGTATGTATCATACTTTTACAAATACAGAGTTCGGGATTGAAAGGGAACCGACACTGTATTTCAGGAAAAACAGAAAGACTCCTTATCATATAGATTACATTTTTGCGCCTTCAGATCTCGTTGCTCGTGGAAAATCGTTTTCGGTCGGTAAATATGAAGATTGGACCTCTCTAAGTGATCATATGCCTTTAATGGCAGAATTAGAGTGAATTAATTCGTGTTTTGGAATTTTCATATGGAAGTCTTGCAGTATCTTCTTTTTAATCGTATAGTTTCTCTTTTGATCTGTCCTCTCTTTTTATATGTGTAAGGCGCTCTCCTGCGTCGAGCGTGACAAAAAAGACTCAGTATAGCTAGTAAGGTTATTTGGTCTTATTTTTTCCTTGTTTTTCCTGTTTTCCTTGTTTTTCCTTTGTTTTTTACCTTTTCATTTTTCCGGTTCAAATGAAATTGTTTATTCTCTTTGTTGATTTTTTTAACTTAAATTCAAAGCTTTTTAGTAGTTAATGACTATATCAATAGACTTGCGGTACACTGCCTATCAAATTGAAAAATTAAACAAAAAAGTGCATAAAATAGATTCGATATAATGATTATCACTGAGTAAGGACTATGAACTTAAAATCAATAATTATAATTGCCTTTATTATTTCAGCTGTTTTATTAGCTGGAAAAGTGTCTCCAGCAATGAACTCTGAGCAATACAGGGAAGGAAGGTATATCCATGTCGATGATATAGTAATGGAATTTAGTGGAGCAAATGCAACGGTTGATGTCGAATATCATCTATCACCTTTAGCCAATGCATATATATTCCTTTTTGGCTCTAAGAACCTGGAACCAAAAGTTAAGGAGATCTTTTTCAAATTTCCAGAAGTGAAAGTACAGAAGATAGGAATTAATAGTGCTACACTCCAATTAACAAATATTTCTTGGAAATATGGTAACGACTATATGCATAACTCTACAAAATTCGGACTGCGGCCGGACATTCTCACTGTTGTTTTTCCTTATAACCAGGGCACTAGAAAACTACAAAATCCAGATTCGACTTTAAGCGTTTTTTATCCGGACCATCCTGAAAATCAGAAAAACACCACTAAAAAATTAAATCGTTAATCAAGCTTCAAAGTATTAGCATAATTTATAAATCTACAAATCTGTAAATCTACAAATCTGTAGTACTATTTCTGACCTATTCCCACTCTAAAAACAGCTCGGTTTTTAAGATTTCCTCCATTTCGATGTTCTCCAGGATTTCAAAAGCGAGGTTTGCCGTAAATTCGTTTTCCGAGTCAAGTAAAGCCTGCAAACATTGTCTGTCCTCTTCAGTACATATCTTTTTGAGAGCTCCGGCAGCTTCGGCTTTTACGAAACGGTTCCAGTCATAAAGGCTGTTGATCAGGGGCTCGATGGCTTTTTTCGGCTTTATCCGGCCGAGGGCTTTTGCAGCAGCCAGCCGCGTAAAATCGTCCGTGTCCGTAAGGGCGGAAATAAGGTGATTGACTGCGTTTTCGGCTTTAATCCGGCCAAGAGCTTCGGCTGCTCCTGATCTTCCTTCATTATTCTTGTCCATTAGTGCATCAATAAGGGGTTCTATAGCCCGTCTAGACTTTATTTTTCCAAGCGCTTTTGCAGCTTCTTCTCTTACGAAGCCACTGTTGTCAAAAACCAGAATATCTATCAGAGGCTGTAGGGCTTCTTTTGACCTTATCCGGCCGAGGGCATTGGCTGCAAACCGGCGCACGGTTGCATCTCTGGACTTTAGGGCACTGATCAGTGGAGGGATAGCTTTTTCACAATCAAAAAGCCCCAGGGACTCGGCTGCAAGCCTCCTGACCTCGTCATCTTCATGATCCAGAGCGCTGATCAGGGATTCAAACGCTCTTTCGCGCCTGCTTTCTGATAGGCTTTGCAGGGCTTTTGCGGTTTCCTTTCGCACAAACTTATCTTTGTCCTTCAGGGCATTATCAGTAAAATCAAATATTCGGTCCGATATGCAGTCCGGAACTCCGTCCAGATTTATCTGGCCAAGAGCTCTTACTGCCCCTTGCCTTGTAAGAGGGTCTTCGGACTTGAAAATACGAATAAGCGGCTCAAGAACTTTTTCCGATTCAAGCTGTCCGAGCGCATTTGCAGCCTCTTTCCTGACAAAACGGTTTTCATCCCCCAGTGCAAAAAGCAGCGGAGCAATAGCTTTCCGGACTTTTATCATTCCCAGGGCTTTTGCGGCTTCCAGTCTGACTAAATGGCTGTCGTCGTGGAGTTTATTTATCAGGGTTTTAGCAGTTTTTTCGGACTTTATTTCTCCAAGGGATTCTACTGCTGTTTTTCTTACAAATTCATCCTCATCCGAAAGTGCGGAAACAAGGGGATCAAGCGTTTTTTCTGACCCTACAACCCCAAGCCCTTTTGCAGCTTCCCTTCGAACGAAGCGGCTTTTATCCCCAAGCATATCGATAAATGTGCCTGAAGTTTTATCCGATTTGATTTCTCCAAGCGCTTTTGTAGCAATCCAGCGCACAAACTCATCTTTATCTTCAAGTGCATCTACAAACGGTTCAACAGCTTTTTCCGATCTCATTCGGCCCAGGGCTTCGGCTGCTCCCAACCTGACAAGTTTGTCTTCTTCCTGAAATGCTTTTATAAGAGCTTCTGCTACTTGCCTGGAGTTTGTTCTTCCAAGAGCTCCTACAGCTCCAATCCGAACAAAGTCATCGTTGGCCCCAAGTGCTGAAATAAGGACTTCCAGAGCTTTTTCCGATCCTATCTGCATTAGTGCATCTGCAGCCTCCAGTCGGACAGCTCGATTCTTATCTTTGAATGTGTCCCTGAGCAATTCGATTGCTCTTTCGGATCCTATTAAGCCAAGAGACTTTACGGCTTCTATCCGCACAGAATAATCTTCGTCTCCAATTGCAGCCCCAAGGGGAACAAGTGCCATCTCTGACCTGGTTTCCCCAAGCACTTTCGTAGTTTCTCTTTTTACTCTTATATCTTTATCCTTAAGTGCTCCAATATTGGCCTTGATCCCACAGGCTCCGAGTCTTCCAAGGCTTTGAATAGCTCTTACTTTTTCTACAGTATACTTGCTGTCAAGTTTCCTGGCAAGTAAAGTACATAGTTTTCCTTTTGTTTCGGGGCTGGCTCTCAAAGCGCACTTTGAAGCCAGATATAAGTTTCCGCTTGACACAATCGAATTTACAAGTTCTTCTCCTGATTCCAGTAAATCCGAGGTGAGCATTATCACATTTTCCCATCTCGGATTTATGAAGGCTTTTGAAGTATCCATACCGCTTTCAAAGTATGTTTTCAGTTTCAGAGCCGCAAAATATTCCTGGAAAGCTCGATCTATTCCGAACTTTACTTCGGACCTCGTTCTTATCAGGAGTCCGAGCCTTAAGCAGTCTTGAAGGAGTTTCTTCGCTCTTACTCTATCAGACCTGCTGTATTCTATAGTCCTTCCAGGTCTTCTGGATTCTATGTATGCTTCTGCTACTTCAAGGGCACAACTATACTTACATGAAATCTTATTCCTACACTGGAGTTTGAAGGCCAAGCTCATCAGGAAATCTTCAATTTCTACTGTTTCGGTATTCAGCTCTTGAGGGTCTGTTCTTCCTTTACTTGCTTCCTGGGAGTTTATTCTCTCTCTAATCAGCTCTTGAGCGTCTTTTCTTTCTGTACTCAGGTCTTGAGAGTCTATTACTTCTGTAATTAGTTCCTGAGAGTTTGTTTTTTCTTTACTCAGCTCTTGAGAGCCTGTTCTTTCTATACCTTGTTTATGGGAGTCTGTTCTCTCATATGTTATTGTTTCAGAGTCTGTTCTCTCGAAACACATCTTTGGAGGCAGTTGGTTCTGGGATCTAAAATATTCCTCTCTTTTCCTGTAATCTTTAAAAAGTTCCGAAACAAAAGCCTGATATATTTCTGCTCGGCTGGAAGGAATAGAATCACAAGAGGTAAAGTGCTGGATATCTTCCTGTTTTCCTCTTCTTCCCATGTGCGCAGTTGAAAGTTTGATCCAGAGGCAAAGCAGCAGAGGGTTCTTGAGAATAGGTTTTGACTGAGTCTCCTCCAGGATTATAGTTTTTAAAAGCTTCACCTGTCTCTTATTCGGAACATTTCTTTCTATAAACAGCCTGACTTTTTCATCGGTCAACTTCTCAAGTTCGGAGAGTGCAAATGTACTTTTTAAGCTATCAGAAGGCTCGGGTCTTGAAGCAATAACATATCTACAGGTTTCATACTCGGAAATAAAATCGGATATTTCATCAAAGGGAGAGAATTTTTCAGAAGGTGTGAGCAGGTCAAACCCATCCAGTAACAACAAAGCTTTTCCTTCAATCAGTTTCTTAAAATCCGTTTCAGAAATACCTTTTTTCGTTACCTGTGCTTTTAAGTAATTATAAAAAGAACCTTTAACATATGAACCAAGCTCTATATATATCGGAACAAACTCTTCTCTTTTCAGTATATATTCCCTGGCATAGACAGTTCTCAGCCACTTAAGGGTGCTTGTTTTTCCCGAACTTGCTTCCCCGTAAATTATCAGGTGCCTTTCTTTTTCCACGATCTGTGAGATCTTGAAGTCGTAAGCAAGGGAAACCCTTTCTTCGAATAGCCTGCGCGTAATTGGCAATATTTCTCTGGCCGATAATTCTACGTAGTTACAGACTTCATCTCTGTTTTCCAATATTATATTTTTCAGGTACGTCTCAAGGTTCACGTTTGAGTTACCCTTATTTACGGACTCAGACATAACGGCCCCCCACAATCTATAAACGGTATTTCTATAAATGGTGTTTCCTTTCCAGATTTTATTCTTTTTGTCAGGGGACCTTTTTTAGGTTTACTGTTTTCGTATGTATTTTCAATATGTATCCCGGACTTTTTCCACAACTTTCTTGTTATATGCATTTACGATGTCGCTTCGGGTAATAAGACCGAGGAGTCTGGTTTTATCTTCTCTATCCACAACAGGAAGCCTACCTATTTGCTTTGAAGCAAAGCGTTTGAGGACTGCATCCAGGGTTTCATCAGGGTAGGCAACTTCCAGACGTCGGGTAGCTATATCCTTTACTTTTTTGTCGATGTCTTCGGACTTTACTTTGCTCCGGAGGTCAGAAAGGGTCACTATACCTGAAAGTTTGCCTCTGGAATCAAGGACCGGAAAACCGACGTGGCGGCTTACCTGCATCAGGGTCGTAAGTACCTCAACACTCTTCTCCTCAGAAACTGTCTGGACATATGTGATCATGGCATCTTTTACAAACATAGAGCTCATGATGTCAACTTCCCTGCCTTTTCGGATTTTGAACCCTTTTCTGCGGAGGCCTTCCGTGAAAATGGACTCCGGGTAAAGGGCATTTGACATCACATTACTGAGGACACAGGCAAACATGAGAGGAAGAATCATGTTATAATTTCTTGTAATTTCAAACAGGATCAGGATGGCAGTAAGGGGAGCCCTGGCAGTTCCGGCAAGGACCGCACCCATCCCAACCATAGCATATGCCCCTTGCTCGGCTATAGTTCCCGGAAAAAACAAGTTTGCAGCTGTCCAGAAAGCTCCTCCTAGCATTGCACCTGTAAAAAGAGAAGGGACAATAGTTCCTCCTGAACCTCCAGAGCCCAGGCTCAGGGAAAAGGCAAGGATCTTTAAAAAAAGCAGGATTAGCAGGAGCTTGAAAGTAAACTGGTTGTTAAGGGCATCCGTTATTACATCATAGCCCATTCCGAGAACCCTGGGGTAAAAAAGGCCTATTGCACCTACTGCGAGCCCCCCCAGGGCAGGCTTGAGAACGGGATGGAGAGAGATTTCCAAAAAAATATCTTTTGTGTAGTAAAGCGTCCTGATCAGTAGTGCAGAGATGAACCCTGCAAGAAGTCCGAGCATAAGATAGAGTCCGAGTTCTTTGTAGGGACTTACCAGCTGGTAGGAAGAGATCTCTATAGGTTTAATTCCGAAAAGTGTGCTTGAGACGAGAGTTGCAAAGACCGAGGAGATAACTATCGGAATAAAGGTCCTGGTTTCAAGTTCTCCGTAAATTACCTCTACTACAAAGACTACCCCTGCAAGAGGTGCGTTAAAGGCAGCTGCAATTCCGCCTGCAGCTCCGCAGCCTAGAAGAACCTGAAGTTGCCTTTCCGTACTTTTCAGGACTCTCCCCACAAAAGCCCCAGTACCGGCGCCTGCAAGGATTCCGGGTGCCTCCTTTCCCAGTGAACCTCCTGAGCTGATTGTGATTATTGAAGTAAAAACTTCCAGAAAAACATCCCTGAGAGTAAGCCTTGCACCACGGAGGGTTACGGTTTCTATAAGCCCATCAACGCCGTACTTCTTTTTCATCAAAAAATGGGAGATTATTCCTACCAGCAGCCCTCCCAGGGCAGGTACGAATAATACATAATAGTGTGGGAACTCGTGTAATGGGAACCCTTGCTGCATACCCAGAAATGTGTTGCTGTACCTGAGAGTCCGGTCATAAACTCCTATCACGAACCCTGTAAGGAGCCCGATTATAATGGCAATTGAGTTGATTCTGGCAGTTTCGGTATCAAACCGGGCAATATACTCTGTTATCCTGAAATGTTCTCTTACATTGTGAAATGCCAATTTGTGCTCTGAACTAACTTCCAAAAACTCGTGCCTCTTATAATCCTTTTGTGTTTTCCTTTTTTTGAAAAAAGGTAAGTTTCAGGTTTATTTTCACCTGAATACTTTTCACTCGAAGGATTTCAATCATTTATTTAAAGGTATCATTATATTATATTATACAATGTATACCCAGAGATTAGCCTGTGAAAATTGGAGGTTCTTTTTTCTATTTATTTTCTCTATTTTCAACTTTCTCTGCTCTCATAATTTTCAACTTTCCCTGTTCTCACTATTTTCAACTTTCCCTGTTCTCACTATTTTCAATTATCTCTGTTTTCGTTATTCTTCGCCTTTTCTACTTACAATTTTTCACTCAATCCTTATCTCTGTTATTCTGGATAAGTTCCAGAACTTCACAGATTTTTTTTGCAGTTTCGGACACGGTCTGCATACCAATGGAGTCCTCTTCTACAGGGTTCCAGGTTATTCCACCGAAATGAGAATTATCACCAACTACAATCATACCATGAATATGCATCCAGTCCTGGATTGACTGAACGGTTTTTTCCTGACCTCCGTTTCTTGAACCTCCAACTGAAAGAGCTGCTCCAACTTTGTTTTTAAGTGCAAATTTATTGCGGCGAAGAAGGACGCTTCTGTCAAATAGAGCTTTAAGCTGGGCAGGATAATTTCCCATATATACCGGCGATGCAACAATTATACCGTCTGCAGCTCTCATTTTCTCATAAACCTCCTCCATATTGTCCTCAATAACGCAGGAAGCTTTCTCTATGCAAGCTCCGCATACTTTACAGGGGGCAATTTTTTCTTTTGAGAGAAAAACAGTATCGGTTTCAAAGCCCCTCTCTTTTGCAATTTCGAGAGCAGCTACAATCATTTTCTCACAGTTCTGGCCTTTTCGAGGGCTACCTGAAATTCCAAGTATCTTCATTGAAATCATTCCGGAACTCTTTTATATTAATTTATCATTGATATTCAGTAATATTGTCTTAAGTTTCACGGATCTGATATAAAATTAGTCCAGAATAAAATTAGTTCAGATCATTAAGCATCTCAAAATAGAACTTGCATTTAAAACGATGCCGGGTGTTTTAAATATATATTTTTCATTTTTATATATATCTCTACCCATTTTACGTAAATTTATATATTAAGACCCAGCTAACTTAAGCTACTCTAATTATATAGGAGGTTGGTTGATTGGTAACATTTCTAGAAAAGATCAGTGAAAGAGCAAAGAAACTTGATAAAACAATTGCTTTACCTGAAACTGAAGATATAAGAACCCTCCAGGCAGCTGCCAAGATTCTCGAAAGAGGTATTGCAAAGGTCGTCCTTGTCGGTAAGGAAGAGGACATCAAAGCCCTTGCTGGAAACCTTGACCTCTCAAAAGCAAGAATCGTAAATCCTGAGACGTATGAGAGAAAAGATGAATATATTCAGACTTTCTATGAGCTGAGAAAGCATAAAGGTGTTACACTCGAAAGCGCAGCCGAGATTATGAAGGACTACGTTTACTTCGCTGTTATGATGGCCAAGCTCGGTGAAGTCGACGGAGTAGTTTCAGGTGCTGCTCACTCTTCCTCTGATACACTTAGACCCGCTGTCCAGATCGTTAAAACTGCTCCTGGTGCAGCTCTAGCATCTGCTTTTTTCATCATTGCCGTACCGGACTGTGAATACGGGTCAGATGGGACGTTCCTCTTTGCTGACTCGGGTATGGTCGAAATGCCCAGTGTGGAAGATGTTGCAAACATTGCTGTCATTTCTGCAAAAACCTTTGAATTGCTGGTTCAGGATACGCCATATGTTGCGATGCTTTCTTACTCAACCAAGGGAAGCGCACACAGCAAACTGACCGAGGCGACAGTTGCTGCCACAAAGCTTGCACAGGAACTCGCCCCTGATATCGCAATCGATGGAGAACTCCAGGTAGATGCAGCAATTGTTCCCAAAGTTGCAGCTTCAAAGGCTCCAGGAAGCCCTGTTGCAGGCAAGGCCAATGTTTTTATATACCCCGACCTCAACGCTGGAAACATTGCATATAAGATTGCCCAAAGGCTTGCAAAGGCCGAAGCTTATGGCCCTATTACCCAGGGACTTGCCAAGCCAATTAATGACCTGTCCAGAGGCTGCAGCGACGAAGACATTGTAGGTGCCGTTGCAATTACCTGCGTCCAGGCTGCAGCACAGGAGAAATAAATAATCTCAAACGTTTCTATATTTATGAACGTTTTAGGAAGCTTTTTATTGACTTTCATATATAAAATATTTTATTGTATATATAAAACGTAAATTAAAAGCAATCTATGAATTGGGGTTTAGACATGAAGGTATTGGTAATAAACGCAGGAAGCTCATCCCTGAAATATCAATTAATTGATATGACCAATGAGTCCCCTCTTGCAGTCGGTCTCTGTGAGAGGATAGGTATCGATAATTCGATCATTACCCAGAAAAGGTTCGATGGTAAAAAGCTGGAAAAGACTACTGACTTCCCCAATCACAAAATAGCTATGGAAGAGGTCGTTAAAAGTCTTACTGATCCGGAATTTGGTGTCATCAAGGATATGGGTGAGATTAATGCTGTAGGGCACAGGGTTGTGCACGGTGGCGAGAAATTTACTGCTTCGGCTTTAATTGACACAGATGTAGAAAAGTCTATAAGAGACTGCTTTGATCTGGCTCCTCTCCACAACCCTCCAAATATGATGGGTATTACTGCCTGTCAAGAACTCATGCCTGGCGTACCAATGGTTGCCGTGTTTGACACTGCGTTCCACATGACAATACCAAAATATGCCTACATGTATGCTCTGCCATATGGCATGTACGAAAAATACGGGATCAGGAAATACGGTTTCCACGGAACTTCACATATGTACGTTTCCAAAAGGGCTATCGCTATGCTTGGAAAACCCGCAGAGGAAACTAAGATTGTCACCTGCCACCTTGGGAACGGTTCAAGCATTGCAGCTGTTAAAGGCGGAAAATCCATTGAGACCACCATGGGCTTTACCCCGCTTGAAGGGGTCTGTATGGGTACCAGGTGTGGTTCCATTGACCCTGCAGTAGTTCCCTTCATTATGGAAAAAGAAAACCTCTCTCCTAGGGAAGTCGACACCCTTATGAACAAGAAGTCCGGTGTGCTCGGAATTTCCAGCATCAGCAATGACTTCAGAGACCTTGATGAAGCCGCATCCCACGGCAACGAGAGAGCCGAGCTTGCCCTCGAAGTCTTCGCTTACAAGATCAAGAAAGTTATTGGTGAATATTCAGCTGTGCTCGATGACCCAGATGCAATAGTTTTTACCGCAGGCATCGGAGAAAATAGCGCAAGCATCAGAAAGAGAATCCTTTCCGGTCTTGAGAACTTTGGAGTAAAGATTGACGAGGAAAAGAACAAGATCAGAGGTCAGGAAATCGACATCTCCACTCCAGATTCAAAGATTCGAGTCTTTGTTATCCCAACCAATGAAGAACTTACCATTGCAAGGGATACTAAGGAAATTGTTGAGACCGAAGCTAAACTGCGTAGCTCGGTACCTGTTTGATAGTAAAGGGAAAATCTCCTTTACTTTTTCTATTTTTAACTTTTAGTCTCATTAAAAGCTTAAGTTGTACTTTTTTGTTGAACTTGCTTTGATGTAGGATTTGCTGTTACGAACTCAATTTCTACTGTTTTTGTTCTTCCGTTTCTACTGTTTTTGTTCTTCCGTTTCTACTGTTTTTGTTCTTCCGTTTCTACTGTTTTTGTTCTTCCGTTTCTACTGCTTTTGTTCCTCTTTCACTGTTTTTTCTTCTATTTTCCACTTTTTCTGATTTTGAAAAATAACTTTTTACCTTCGAGAGTTGTAATTTCTATTGTTATAAAATTAATACCCCAAAGAATAACTGTCCTTGAGCTGTCATATGACTATGAAACAGGTGGATCTTTTCCCTCACGCACCCAAACCAGATAGGATATTGGTAGCCAGGATTTTTGAGGCTGCCAGAGAAAAGAACCGGTACATACTGGGCCTTGAAGCTTTTGATATTCTGAAAGCTTACGGCATTCCTGTAGTAAAGACTGCGTTTGCAAAGAATATAGAAGAAACTATGATTGCTGCAGAAGAGATAGGTTATCCGCTTGTAATGAAGGTTGTTTCTCCGCAGATTTCTCATAAATCCGATATTGGAGGAATCAAACTTTCCCTTAGAAATGCTTCTGAAGTAAAAGCTACCTATCAGGACATAATGGATAGCATCCCCAAGAAACTGCCTGATGCATCCCTTAAAGGTGTACAGCTTCAGCCAATGCTCTCAGGCGGCAAAGAAGTAATTCTAGGGATGGTTCATGATCCCACTTTCGGGCCAATGCTAATGTTCGGTCTTGGTGGAATATATATAGAAATTCTCAAAGATATTCGGTTTGCGATAGCCCCTGTTGACGAAAGAGAAGCCAGAGATATGGTCACAGGGATTAAAACCTATCCGCTCCTTGCCGGAATCAGAGGGGAAAAGCCTGCTGACATTGATGCGCTTGTAGACATAATTCTCAGGGTTTCGAATCTTGTTTGCGATTTTCCTGAGATTGAAGAATTTGAGATAAACCCTATGATGGTTTTTGAAAAAGGAAAAGGCGCACTTGCTGTGGACTTGAGGTTAATACTAAAGAGTGACCTGTGAATTTTCTAGGTCAACCGTTGACCCTAAACCGTTGACCCTAAACCGTTGACCCTAAACCGTTGACCCGAAACCGTTGACCCGAAACCGTTGACCCGAAACCGTTGCGCCGGTTTATCACGCCTATAGGGTTAGGGGATAAGTTTTTCAAATCTAAACGTTATCAGGGGTTTTCGGTCAAGCCTTTTTTTAAAAGGGTTGCGGTCAAGCAGTTTTTTTAAAAGGCTTGCGGTCAAGCAGTTTTTTCAAAAGGGTTGCAGGCAAATTTCCGGTTTTTTCCCAAATCCTTCTCAAAAGCTTTTTCGCTATCTAACGGCTATGGTTGCAGAATTATGAGACGTTTCGGGCCTGGTCATAGTAAAATTATAACATTTGTTTCGTACATATTTGGAGTAGTAAATGAGGTGATAAGACGGCCCAGGAACGGAAAAGACTCATGCTGGCTGTGGGTATCCTGCTTATTTCGAGCACTATAGCTATTAATCTCCTACTTGAGGATTCACCAGTGGTAATCCAGCTTGAAGGAGATACGTTCAAGGTTGTGGATATCCCGTATGTATATACCGTAAAAGAAGCGTATATTCTTCTTTTTTCCGGATTTTTTGGAGGTCTGGCGCTAGCTCAGGTTCTACTGTACCTGGGGGTTCAGGGTTCTGAGCTTTCAGTAACCGGACAGGCAGCACAGATAGCGGCTCTCAACGTTATTGCAGAGAAACCTCCTGAGAAAGTTTTTGAGTTAGAGCTTGAAAATTCTGCTGTTGAGGAGACTTTGCCCAGGGCTAACATCGACCCTACAGATGTCCTTCTTCGAGCTCTTGAAGGGGATGAGAGGAAAGCAATTGAACTGATTGCAGCAAAAGGAGGAAGAATTCTCCAGAATGAACTCGTAAATTCTCTTGACTTTTCCAAGGCCAAAGTTTCTCGAGTTCTCATGAACCTGGAAAAGAGAGGCATAATAACAAAGAAAAAATATGGGCTTACAAACTGCATTTCGATAGCTGATGAGCTTAAGGATAACGTGGGGCTGAGGGGTGAAATGAAATGAAGAAAAGTGCTCTTATTTCGGTTTCAGTTGTTTTATTGGCTCTGGTTCTGGGAGGGTCATGGTACTATGGAGATGGGGCCGATGTAAAAATTACTGATATGCATGCTTCTCCTTTCGGGGCTGGTGACTCTGGAAAGCTGAACATAACGCTTCAAAATAACGGTTTAAAACCTGTGGATGTGTGGCTTGAGGTTGAGAACGCTTTTGTGGATGAAAATGGAGTGAGTTACTCGACACCAAGGCTGATAATCTCCGATAACTCAACAAATCCATGGGATGAAGGATCAGCTTCTCTTCAGAAGCCGATAAAGCTTGTTCCAGGAAATAACTCGGTCAAAGTATGGCTTGGGTATAAACTTCCAGGGGAGTACCCTGTAAAGGTTAGGGTCATTCAGAATAGCAGGCTTCTGGATGAAGAGACTTATCCTGTAAATATCCCGTTTCCGGAAATTCATCTTAAGCTGGAATATGAAATGGAAAGCAAAAACAATTCTGATGTTTACAGGATCTATGGCTATATTATTAACAAAGGGCTTAGCTATGCAAGAAACGTGTCAACAAACCTTACAGTAACAAACGAGAGAACCGGAGAACTGGTGCTTACATCTTCCGAACTTTATGATGCAGGAGAAAAAGATAAAAGTCCTCTGTGGACCTGGCCCGACTATCCCTATGCAATTGTGGAAATTGCACATAGCAAACCTTCGGGAAAATCTTACATGCCTGTCAAGAACGTGGTAATAGGGAGCAGCGAGGACCGCTTCAAGGTTAATGTAACGGCTAGATGGCAGAATCAGGTGGCTTTTGCCGAACTATTAATCCCTTCAAAGGAGGAGACCAGGTGATGCATATGAAAAAGCGAAGTCAATTTTGCAGCCACGGATATGCAAAACTCTTGCTTCTCTTAGTTTTGCTTTCCAGTATATGTGCTGGGTGTCTTGGCCAGGACCCTCTTAAAACCAGAGCAGAGAAATTAGTTGGAAGTCTAGGGGATGAGGATAAGGAGGTTGCTTCGGCTTCAACTAATGCACTTATTGATATTGGGGAACCTGCAGTTTCATCCCTTATTGAAGCTTTAAAAGATGAAAATCCGCAGGTGCGCAGTTATGCTGCTCTTGCCCTTGGAGAAATAAGAGATAAAAAAGCTGTGGAACCTCTGATGGAAATTCTCGATGATCCCTCTCCTGAGGTTCGTAGGAATGCAGCTTATTCACTTGGAGAAATTGGAGACATAAAGGCTGTTGAACCCCTTATTGAACTATTAAAGGACGAAGACGTGGAAGTAGTTCGCTTTACAGTAGTTGCGCTTGGGTTATTGAAGGACCCCAGGGCAACTGAGCCTATTTGTGAAGTTATGGATCGTGATGATGCCAGAACACAGCATGAAGGTAATCCCGATATACGCCATCAAGCTGTATACGCTCTTGAAGAAATCGGAGATCCGGCTTGTACAGATACGCTTCTGGATCTGTTGGGTGATAAAGAACTCGGACGTTCGGCTGCCAATACGCTTGGCAACTTTAAAAGCGAAGATGTATTTGAAAAAGTAGCTAAAAAGCTGCGGAACAGTAATCCCACAGTCCGGATTAATGCCATAGCTGTGTTTGAATCTAACCGTGACCCTGCTGCTGTTCCTCTCTTGATTAAAATGCTGAATGATGAGGTTCCAGAGGTTCGAAAAGAAGCCATTCGTAGTCTGAGTTCTTTTGAAGAGCCTGAACAGGTTGCCATGAGTGAACAGCTCATGATTAATGCTCTTGGCGACAGTAAATCCGAGGTACAGGAAGAAGCTGCCCGTTCTCTTGGAAGGTTAGGAAGCAGGGAGGCAATACCTTCTCTTGAAGGGCTTCTCCAGTCAAAGAACAAAAATCTCCAGAATGCTGCTATTACGGCTTTGGGAGATATTGGAGACCCTGAGGCTGTAGACGTTCTTATTGCCACTCTTGCAGACAAAGACTGGTTAGTACGAGAAAATATTGTGAATTCTCTGGTTGAGATAGGAGACTCTCGAGCGATTGAACCTTTGATTTCCTTACTTGAAGATGAAAGCTATAGAGTGAGGAAAAGTGCTGCAGAAGGCCTTGGGAAATTTGGAGATCGGAAAGCTGTTGAACCTCTCCTCAAGGCTCTTGAGACCGAGAGAGAACAAGAAGTCAGAGTTTCTGAAGTTAGAGCTCTTGGGATACTGGGAGGACAACAAGCAGTGGAAGGCTTGAACCGGATAAGCATGGACCCAGATGAGTACGGGTTTGTAAGGACTGTTGCAGAGGAGTCACTGGAAAAACTCAGGAGAGGAGAAACAGGAAATAACTCTTCTCCTTTTTAAACAATCTATCTGGGCTGCAAGACTCAAGTTTTTATTAGTCTAGCAACAATTGCGAAAATTTGGGAGTCCGAAAAGATCTCTTACATTTTCCAGGTTTTTGATCGATAGTGATCAACTATTAGCCGAGGCTATGCTAGATTTTTCAATATTTGAAAGTGAAGTGAAAAGTAAAATGAAAAATGAAGTGAAAAGTGAAGTGAAAATGAAGTGAAAATGAAGTGAAAATGAAATGTAAAGTATTTATAAATTATCTGCAGAAGTAAGGAGGAAAAATAACAAATGAAGAACCATACAGCAATTTTACTGGCTGCTCTTGTTGTCTTAACTGTGTTTGCAGCAGGCACTGCAAGCGCAGCAGACACCACTAGCAGTAATAACAATACTTACAATGTTGTTTATGCGGATTATAAGTGCGAGAGCTGGTCTGACGAACAATACCCTGTAATCGATCTGTTTGGAGACAAATATGTTCCGCTGTTCAATGATAGCGAAAATATACCGGACTTACATGTTAACAAGCTTGCCAGACTCGTTCTTGACAGCAATGAAACTTATACCTTCAAAAACAATGAAAAATTAAATCTCGGAAACGGGTATGCTCTTGAAGCCAAGAAAATCGATATTGACAATGAAACTGTCTGGCTAGAGTTCACTAAAGATGGAAAATTTGTAGCGAGTCAAAATATCTCAGTTAATACCGGGGAAAATAACAAGACATGGAATGTCACTCTTGACAATGTTGAGGGTGAAAACAATATTGTTGTCATGAAAGTGTATGTCAACCAGTTGTTTGCAGGTGTAGAAAACAATATTGTTCGGATCGACGGAGTTTGGCTTATTGACTATGCAAATGCCAGAACACTCAATATTGGGGACAAATTGGGAGATTTTGCACTTAAGAAAATCACAAGCGGAGTAGATAGATCTAATCTGGGAGGTCTTGTTTTCAAAAATGACATGAATAATTCTTCTGTAACCTGTAATATTGTCGGTACAAATTATAAATGCGATAGCTGGTCTAGTGAACAGTACCCATTAATTAGATTATTTGAAGAGAACTATGTTCCATTGTTTGCAAATAATAGCTCAATCTGGCAGTCCAATATTAACAAGCTTGCTAAGCTCGTTCTTGATAGTAACGAAACTTATACCCTCGAACCCAAAGAAAAACTGGATCTTGACCATGGATACGCTCTTGAAGCTAAAAAGATTGATATTGTCAATGAAACGGTTTTGCTAGAACTCACCAGGGACGGGCAACATGTTGCGGAAAAAAATATCTCAATAAGTACCGAAGACAACAAGACATGGAGTATTGTCCTTGACAATATTCAGGGTGAGAACGATACTGTTGTTATGAAAGTTCACGTCAAACAGTTATTCGTGGGTACAGAAAAAAGTATTGTTTGGATCGATGGAATCTGGCTTATTGACTATGCAAATGCCATAACACTTAATATTGGGGACAAACTAGAGGGATTCACGCTTGAGAAAATCATTGGTGGAGTGGATGAAGCTGATCCGGGCAGTCTGACTTTCGAAAGTGTTTCGACTTCTAATTGTTCCGCACCCTCTGATTCCGAAAAGGTACCAGCAAAGTTCACTAATAAAAGTATGGAATCATCCATCTTATGGTGCAAGGAATTTTGGGGATATATCTCGATGAAAAGCAAACAAACTTTTTGCTGAAAATAAGAAAAAGATCACATCAAAGGGAACTGGGTATCTCAGACTCAGGCAACATAAAAAGAATGAATGTCCTGTCTCACAAAGTTTAGCACTATTTGTTGACTCGATGTTAACTTGATATCGACTATTTGTTGACCTGGTTTTAACTTTATATTGTATATGTTGACCTGAGCACCTTACCTTGTGAAATTTAAATCGAAAAGTAATAGAGCTGAATCTGCTTAGAGGAATCTTTCGACATGGATCGAGTATGAATGGAAGTGATTGAAACATTTGAAGGTTTGATCTATTAATTTTCAAAAGAAACTGAACGAAATGAAAAGAAATGGATAATCAGATAATATCAGGCAATCTTCGTCATAAAGTAATTTACAAATAAATAAGCTTGGATGGGATTCTAATGTTAAAAAGTATATTGATTATGATGTTATTATTACTTTCTGCCAGCGTAACATTCGCAAGCTCGGTATCAGAAGATCAAAATTCTAGTGTTACACAGCTTATCGATACACACAATACACAGCTTAACAATACACACAATACACAGCTTAGCGGTACACACAATACACAGCTTAACAATAATACACAGTTTAACAATACACAGCTTAACAATAGTACACAGCTTAACAATTGTACACAGTTTAAAGTTACACAGTTTGAAGATATTCTTCCGAAAGAAAAAGGATTCTCAGTAAGTTATATAGCATGGAGCCCTGATGGGCGATACTTACTGGTTACCTCTTCCAAATCGATTTCTTTTTCAAATAATATTCACAGGCAATATCTATTAGATATGAAGTCCCATACATTCGGAGAAATTAATTATGGAGTAAAAGAATTAAACAGTTATTCTATACCTGGAGCCGAGTGGTCTCCATCCGGAGATAAGATATATTTCCAAATCTCAAGATTTGCTGGCCCTAAATACTCTGGAAATTGTTTCGTAATTTGCAATCCCGATGGTACTGATTTGAAGGGTGTAGGGACCAACTATAATGACATTTCAGACACATTAGAAAACATTGGGAATATTGGTTTTCAGAGAAATCTTGAGTGGAGTCCTGATTCCAGTAAAATCACATTTGAATGGGAAAATCCTGAAAACCATTCAACTAAAGTGTACATTGCAAGCAAAAACGGGACAAATGCCAGCGAAATTACTTCAGATACATATCCACAGCCAGACTGGTACGACTCTGACAAGATTTTCATTACTACAGATGAAGGAACTGTAGATCTTATCAACGAGAGTGGGGACTTGATTCAGACTTTCCAGCCCGAGAATAAAAATGAAAAGTATTGCAAGTTTTCGCTCAGTCCTGACAGAAAAAAAATAATCCTTGTTTCGGGTTTACCAGGGAGCTTCAATTTGCAAACCTATATATCTAACACTGACGGTTCGGAATTGAAAGGAAACATTTCTTATTACGATGGTAGTGAACAACGTATCCTGACAAAGGAGTACTGGCAGCCAAACGGTTCACTTCTTCTGGTGAATCAGAAGGGTAATCTCTATATCGTGGAAGGAGAAGAGAACAATAAGCGTCTCTTGTATGAAGGCAATGCTAGTGAACCTCAATGGTTCCCTGATGGAAAGAAAATATTATTCGTTGAAGATAAAAATAAGCTGTATTCAATCGATGCCGACGGAACCAATTTGACCTTTATAACAAGTTTCGGACTTACATCTTCTTATTTCTGGGCCTTATTCTGTGACCCTCTTGAAAAGGTTAAACAATTTTCGATAAGTCCGTCTGGAGATATGATAGTGTTCACATCTGCCCTTTATCCAGATACCGGAAAGATCATCGAAAACGAACCAGGCCCTTCAAAATGTCAAAATGTAGCTGCTCCTTTATTCGTTGTTAATTCTAACGGTTCTAATCTCACTCAGATAACGCCTACAATAAAAGGTAGACATGACATCTTTAGAGAGTGGAGCCCCAATGGAGAACAGCTCATTATAGGGTCTATTCAGTTTTCTTCAGATATTGACTGGGAGTATAAAGAAAACTCTCTTGTAGAACTCAGCACGACGAATATCTCTTCTAACTCTTCTTCTAATTCCTCTTCTATCTGGAAAAATATACCTGTGAAGGAAATTGTAGGGAGCGAAGAGTCCAGTGCTGTTGATAAAGTCCAGGAGACAAATCCGGCTCCATAAACACGTCACAGGTTACTAAGAATAAGGAAAAAGGCAAGAATCTCCTTCCTTTTTCTTCTTATATTTTTTTACCTGTACCGGATGAACCGGCAAGCAGTATCGTTCACCAGAGCATAGATGATAGGGATTTTACAGCGGACTTGAACCTGAGTAAAAGAATGACTTTTTTTCTGGTATCACCTGTAGATGGTTCTCAGGAGGATTACTCAGCTCAATCTTCAATAAGTTCGATGGCATCTTCCGGACAGGCTTCCACACACTGGTTACACTCTATGCAGTTTTCCGGACGGGCTACAACTGCCCTTTTTACTCGGTCAATTTCTTCAATATCAAAAACTTCTGCAGGGCAAACCTCGTAGCAAGCAAGAGCCCCTGTACACTTTTTATAGTCGATTACTGGATGCATTTTCCTTCCACCGTGTTCTTTCCAGGTTAAAAAATTCAATTTGCAGTATCTAATACTAATATCGATACAATCTTGTTATTTGCCTTTTTACTGAATTTCAAGTTTACAGTTTCTTTTACCGAATTTCAAGTTTACAGTTTTTTTACTGAATTCCAACGCCTGTGAGTCTTTTACTGAATTTCAACATTGACAGTTTCTGAGCTTTCTCTATAGGGCACTATCACGAACAGTTTTCCATCGCAGTATCTCGCAACTGCTTTTTGAGGGATAACCCCACAGCAGAATGCGTAAGTTCCGGCGTATTCGACTCCGGTTTCTTCTCTTTTCGCTCTTACGAAAAATCCTTCCTCAACCATCTTTAGTTCAATATTCTCTTTCTTTACCCCAGGCAAATTAACCTGGATTTCCAGGTTTCCCTTGTCATCGGAACACGAAAATACATCAGGAGACATTTTCACCATAGCCATACTACCCCTCCCGAAGAGTCTTTCCCCGGTAAGCTATATAAGCTAATAAATTTCATCCGTATATCCGGGAATTTGGTGCAAGGTGTTAAGGCATCCGCGTCTTGGATCTCATTTTGGAACATAGACGTTTCGACATCAGATACTTGAATATTAGATGTTACGGCACAAGATTTGAATCTTAGAAGTTATGAGACTAGATATCAGAGTCTTAAATTTACGACATTAGATATCGATTTTTATTCAAGTTCTTGTTCCTAACTGCTACACAAACCCCAATAATAAAGTAAAAATCTCGATATTTATAATTTGTGAATGGATATATCGATTCATAGACCGTTTGAACCTGTATCATTCTAATTTAGAAAGATCAGATAAGCGGGTAATAAAGCTTTACTACGGATTCCTGAAGTGGGGACATTAAAGCTTGTAACTCTGTGGCTAACTTTATGGCTTGTAATTCTATGGTTAACTCTATGATGGTGATTCTATGACGGTGATTCTATGACGGTGATTCTATGACGGTGACTCTATGATGGTGACTCTATGACGGTGACTCTATGACGGTGATTCTATGATGGTGACTCTATGATGGTGACTCTATAGCTGGTAAACTTCCGTTACTTTGCTTGCAAAGGCATGGCTGCCGTCAGGGTCATTCAGCTCCATAGGTCACGATTTTTGTCAATGAAAGCACGTTGGATCTCCTTTTTTGAGGAAGTATAGATCAGGGCTGCAGGATGATAAAGTTTCAGGATCATTCTTCCTTCATGTTCCACAGGGACTCCCCATTCGAGTTTTCTTCCAGGGCAAAAGGACTTCTCGGCTGTATTACCAAGAAGGATTATGATTTTCGGGTTAAGCAGGATTATCTGAGAAAGCAGGAAGGGTTTACAGCACTCGATCTCGTTTGTCCTGGGCTTTCGGTTTTCTGGCGGGTGACATTTGACCGTATTTGTTACCATCCAGTCTTCTTCGGAAAGTCTCATGTACTCGATCATTTTATCCAGTTCTTTTCCTGCCCTGCCATAGAACGGAATCCCTGTTTCATTTTCGCTTTTCCCGGGAGCTTCTCCTATAAAGAAAACTTTCGGATTACAGGACCCTTTTCCTATGACTCTTCTGATTGCACTTTTGTGGAGCGGACATCGGGTGCATTTAATTATCTCCCTTGCAACAGTTTCGTATCCGGCTTCCACCATTATTCTGATTCTCTCTTCAAAATCTCTACGGTTATCCTTCTCATATGTCGTTGTCTTCTACCTCCTTTAATATTTTTTTATGTAATCCGATATATTCTTAAATTGTCGCCAGTTTTTGATTCTGACTTTTATATAAAACTCGTAATCCATTTCATGAGACCTGCACGCAAACAAACTTATTTATGGAAAAAATTCCATGACAAACATAACCACTATTTGATGATAAAAAATTCTCTAAAATTTGCTATTAAACTTTATTTTCTATATATAAAATCTCATTCACAAAGGTGCGCTGAGGTATGACTTCTAGAAACTTTCTTACAATAGATGATTTTGACACGCATGGAAAGACAATTCTTGTAAGAGTTGACCTGAACTCCCCTATGGATCCACAGGGTAATATTCTGGACGATATGCGGATCCGAAGCCATATTGCCACCTTGAAGGATCTTGAGGACGCAAAAGTTGTTTTGCTTGCACACCAGAGCAGGCCAGGAAAAAAAGACTTCACCACAATGAAGCCTCATGCTAACCTGATGTCCAAATATCTGGGAAAGCAGGTCCTCTATGTAGATGATATCTTTGGAACTTACGCAAAGACCAGGATTGCTTCTATGGAAAATGGGGATGTCATCCTGCTCGAAAATGTAAGGTTCTATTCCGAAGAAAGTCTCGAAAGACCTCCATCAGAACAGGCAAAAACTTACCCGGTTAAAAAACTGGCACCTTTTGTGGATATCTTCCTTAATGATGCCTTTGCCGTATCCCACAGATCTCAACTTTCCGTAGTCGGATTTACTGAGGTTCTCCCTACAGGAGCCGGAAGAGTTATGGAAAAGGAGCTCACGTCTCTGAATAGGGGGATCAAAGGAGGAGAACGGCCAACGATTTTCGTGCTCGGTGGAGCTAAAGTCGATGACTCACTCCGGGTGGCGGAAAATGTACTTGCAAACGGAGGGGCTGACAGGGTACTCCTGACAGGTGTAGTAGCAAATGTGGCGCTTGCAGCATCAGGTATAGATATCGGAAAAGTAAATCTGGATTTTATCAAATCCCAGGGCTATGAAGACCAGATCGAAAAAGCGAAAGGTATACTTGCGAAATTCAAAGATAAAGTTGGTCTTCCCAGGGACGTGGCTTTAAACGATAATAAGAAGCGGGTTGAATTACCTGTTTCGGAACTTAACTACGATTCTCTCCCTATAAACGATATTGGGCTTGAAACCATTGTGAACTTTACCAGTGAAATCGAAAGTGCAAAAACTGTTGTTTTAAATGGCCCTGCAGGGATTTCCGAAGTTGCTGATTTTGCCCTTGGAACGCACGAGATTATAAAAGCTGCTACTAAGTCCGAGTTTTCAATTATTGGCGGTGGACATATTTCGGCAGAAGTCGAGCATCTCGGGCTTGCACACCGTTTCTCTCACATCAGTACAGGCGGTGGAGCATTAATTGATTATCTCTCAGGAGTAAAGCTTCCTGGCGTTGAGGCTCTGAAGGCTGCAGCTAAGAGATATGAGGAAGCTAAGAAGATCTGATTGTTCGTTTCTTTCAAGTTCTAGCATTTATAAAAAATAAGCTTTCTATTGGGAGTTTCTTTCTGGGAGTTCTCCTCTGCCGAACTCCCTGGCTTTTCTTTTTTAAAACAATCCTTTTCATCTTCCTGCTTCTTAAAAGTAAAATTCCGGAAGTATACTTTTACTGGCTCTGATGAACATACTGTTAACTAGCTTTAACATAAATATTATCATACTAACTTAGGTAGATCATACTAGCCTAGGTTAGTGATCTACCTAGGTAGACATGCACATCTGGAGTTTGCAGCTAGTAATGGTAATGCTAGTAGCACTTACAGTTAGTACTGGTAACGGTGGAGTATTTAAGTTGATACTGGTAATACTGGTAACATATACAGTTATGCTGGTAATGATAATAATGACATCTAATACTGGTTAAGGGTTACAGGAAATAATTCAAAACAAAGTTGAGGTGTTGGTTCAAGTATGCTTACAGACGTTGAAGGCATGGCTGCAGTCAAACTTGCAAGGAAAACGATCGAATTGTTCCTCTCGGAAGAAAGGCTTCCGGAACCTCAGGAACTTGATTTTGAGCTTTCGCCGGTTTTCGGGGAGAAAAGGGGAGTTTTTGTTACACTAACGGAAAGCGGGCTTCTTAGAGGCTGTATAGGGCATCCGTTCCCGGATTCCAGACTTGAGGACGCAATTATGGATTCTGCAATTTCTGCGGCAACTCGGGACCCGCGTTTTCATCCGGTGGGAAAAGATGAACTGGATGAGATAGTTGTTGAGGTAACAGTTCTTACCCAGCCTGAAAAGATTAATGCTCCTGTAGAAGAACTTCCTGAACGCATAGAGATCGGAAAACATGGACTTATTGTAAAGCAGGGGTACTGTCAGGGACTTTTGCTTCCTCAGGTTGCCCCTGAGTATAATATGGATTCTCTCGAGTTTCTGGGCCATACCTGCCTGAAAGCTGGTCTTTCGCCTGATGCCTGGCTCAAAGGAGCCGAAGTCTCCTGTTTCGAAGGGCAGATTTTCAAGGAAAAAGAACCAAGTGGCGAGGTAATTGAGGAAAAATTGCAGTAAGACCGGAAGTTTTGATTGCCGGTATTTGCTATGGCTTTAACTTCTGATTTTTTAACTTCTGATTTTTTAACTTCTAGTTTTTAACTTCTGATTTTTTAACTTCTGATTTTTTAACTTCTGGTTTTTTAACTTCTGATTTTTTAACTTCTAGTTTTTAACTTATGGTTTTTTTAACTTCTTATTTTCACCTGTTTCAAGTTCAAAACACACTTGTATAGACTCCTTTAATTATCCATCTTCCTAAGTGGATAAAAAAATTTATATTGTTAAAAATGTATCTTTTTCATATTGTTGGCAGAATTCCTGAAGGATTTCTACTTGAGTTTCTCAAAAGCCATTTTATTCCTAACTATCAGAGATTTCCAGAATTGTTTTCGTGACCATGATCTTGATGATTATTCAAGATACGGGCTCAAGAAACAAGTTTTGAATTTTAGGATAGGCTTTTAGCTAAACTGTATAAAGTGCTACAGGAACTGACAACTACCGTGCTACAACTTACCACAAACACACCAAGTAATTTTTAGCTAAGTTAGTCAGCCAACATTAGTATTTTTACTTGCAACTAAAGGAGACAGATAAATGAAAAACCGGATATTAATACTTTTTTTTCTTGTGTGCCTTCCTGTACTGATAAACATCCCTACTGTTTTATGTATGACTCCCCCAACGGTCTACGTTTCAGGAGATAGTAGTGGTGATTTTTACTGCAATGGAACAGACGATCACGAACAGATTAATCAGGCTCTAAAGTATGTAACCGAAAACCCTGATTACACGACTGTTTATCTCAAAGGGCCATTTACATACGTTGTTAATGGCACACTTCTAATCGGTAACAATATTACTCTTGAGGGAGATTCAGATGCTGTTCTCAAACTGGTTGATAACGCAGGCTGGATAAAGAACGTACCCCTGATTCAACAGAATGACAGTTCAGGAAACCGAAATATTACTATCAAGAACTTTAAAATTGATGGAAACCGTGAAAAAAACACTAATGTTAACAGCGGAACTGATTATTACAACCTTATCCACTTGAGCAATTGTCAGAACATCGATGTATATAACATGTATCTTACCAATAACCATGGAGACGGTCTAAGAGTTAACAACTGTTCTAATATAGAATTCCATGACAATAAGGCATATTTACTGGGACATGATGTTCTATGTACCATTAAATGTTCAGCTGTGGAAGCCTATAATAATAACATAACCTGCAGAATGAACAGTGGACTGAGAGTTTATAACACAAACAATGTGAGGCTCTACGGCAATAACATCACGTCCGAAGGTTATGGAGGTGCAGGAATTCAGATCCAGAAGGAAGGAAACAGTTATAAAATGGATAATATTGAAGTGTATAATAACACGATATACAGGACTGCGCTTTCTGGAATCTGGATTTTTGGATCCGGAACTTATTCTCCTTCATCAACAAATGCCTATGTCCACCATAATCAGATCTATGATACAGGAACCAACACTAATAATGGTAATATTGGGGGAATAGTGTCTGATGGATTCAATGTCACCATTGAGAATAACGTGATTGACGGAGCCTATGGATCTGGTATTGCACAGAAAAACGTGTATTCTTCTTCACCTCTGAACGGCTCAGGATATGTTATTACAGCGAGAAATAACATTATAACAAATATCCAATCATCATTGGCTCAAGGAAATGGAGTTGGAGTAGCCAATTTCCTTAAAGATACACATTCTTTTGTTCTGCAAAACAATTGTTTCTATAACAACTCTGGTGGTAACTATTCATATGTAGACGCAGGATTGGGAGACATACAGTCAGATCCGCAGTATGCAGACAGAAATAACCGTGATTACCATTTAAAATCAAAATCAGGGCGATGGAACGGGATCGAATGGGTAAATGACGGTGTAAATTCCCCATGTATTGACGCAGGCTATCCTTTATCGGACTATTCTAATGAGCCGGAACCCAATGGAAACAGAATTAACATCGGCCTGTACGGAAATACGGGAGATGCATCAAAATCAGAAATATCAGAAATAATACTTCCTGTAGCAAATTTCAGTGCCAACAAAACAGAAGGCAAAGCGCCTCTAACTATCCAGTTTACTGATAGTTCTGAAAATGCAGCTTCTGTAAGCTGGGACTTTAACAGTGACGGAGTCAGTGATTCTGTAGACAGAAATCCAGTTTATGAGTTCACAACTGTAGGAACTTTTACCGTTAATCTGACAGCAACTAATGAAAATGGTACAAGTTCAAAGTTAGCTACAATAAAAGTTACCGAGAAATCGGTGCCAGTTCTTCCTGTGGCAAACTTCACTGCAAATCTTACTGTGCGGTTCTTTGACATATCCGCTAATAATCCAAACAAATGGAACTGGGACTTTGGAGATGGGACTAATTCAACCGAACAGAATCCTGTACACACGTTCAGTAAAGAGGGAACATACAATGTCACCCTGGTTGCAACAAATGATGAAGGGTCCAGTGAGGTAAGATCAATGATTATCACAGTAAAATCCGTACTGACGCCACCAGTTGCAAGCTTCGGTGCAAATAAGACAGAGGGAACAGTTCCTCTTACTGTGAAATTCACTGATACATCCACTCGCCGTCCAACAGGGTGGAAATGGAACTTCGGAGACGGTAATACATCAACAGTTCAGAATCCGGTATATACATTCAGTGGTACAGGAACATACAATGTCACCCTGGTTGCAACAAATGGTGACGGTTCAAGTGATGAAAGTTCAATGAATATTAAAGTAAACCGCGTACTAACTCCACCGATTGCAAGCTTCACAGCAAACCCGACCATAGGAACAGCTCCTCTTACTGTGAAGTTTACTGATACATCTACCAACAGTCCAACCAGCTGGAAGTGGAGTTTTGGAGATGATCAAACATCAACAGTTCAGAACCCTGAACATACATTCGGTGGTGAGGGAACATACAGGGTTACCTTGACTGCAACGAATGCTGATGGTTCAAGTGCTAAAAAATCAATGGACATTAAAGTAAACCGTGCACCAACACCTCCAGATGCCAACTTCACTGTGAATCAGACCGAAGGAACAACTCCTCTTACTGTGAAGTTTACTGACACATCCACTAATAGTCCAACCGAATGGAAATGGAACTTTGGCGATGGGGTTACCTCTACCGATAAAAGTCCAGTCTATACCTATACTAGTGCAGGAACATTTACTGCCACTCTGAACGTAGGCAACAAAGATGGTTATGACACCGCAAGCAAAACAATAACTGTCACTGAAGTCCCTCTGGGCTCACCAAAAGCAAGTTTTGCAGCAGCCCCTCGGATTGGACATGCGCCTCTCACAGTTAAGTTCACAGATAAGTCCAGCAATGCAACCTCAGTAAAATGGAACTTCGGTGATGGAACTACCTCTACCGAATCTAATCCAACTCATACCTATAAAACTAATAAGGTTATAGAGTTTTATACTGTGACATTAACTGTAACCAATGGAAAAGAGTCAAGTGTTGCAACCAATTATATATATGTTCTCATATAAATCCAGTGAAATCCAGTAACGAAGCCTTAATAGTGTGAGATTTTGGCAATGAGAATGCAGTAGCACCGAGCCGAATCAAGGTCATAACTACAAGGTTGCAGAGAGTTACGCTATGATATTAACTGCAATCAATGGCAAAGAATCAAATATTTCAATCAAATAATAATTGCCGAGTAATACTATAAGATATAGATTTATGCTAGCGAAAAGTAATGGCAGGCAAATCTGCCATTTTATTCTTATTTTATTCTTATTTTATTCTTATTCTTATTTCATCTAGACTTTTTATCCAGACAATTCTACCATTTTTCTGTAATTCATCTGGATTAGAAATGTTTATACGTGGTGAACTTAGGGCCTATCTGAAAAAATTCTTACAGATTCTGAAAATTCATAGGTTTTGCAAGATTTACGAGTCTTGGAGCGGATGCTTCGAATAGAAAGGAAATAAAAGAGTATTTAAGTTTTGTTTTACTGCGGGCAGTCTGCAGTTTTCAAATTCTTATTCCTGAGCCTGTCCGCAGATGTTTTATGGAGCTTGAGATTTTTTCAGGATAAAATCAAGTTAAAATCCGGTTTATCCGGATTATAGTATTGTGGTATCGAGTATTGCCCTGAATACCGGTTTATTCAATCTCGATTCTCTTCCCAGCTACAGGTTTTGTTTTCGGTAGGGTAACAGTTAAGACACCGTTTTTGAGCTGTGCACTTGACCCTTCTTCTGTTACGCCGTCGGGAAGAGAAATTTCACGGTAGTAGCGCATGAAAGACCGCTCTTTTCTAAGGTAACCTTCTTTTTCAGCCTCTTGTTCTTTTCCTTTCCCTGCGCTGATTACCAGAACATTATCCCTGAGATCTAGTTCAACATCTTCTTTGTCAACGCCAGGTAGATCGGTTGTCACAACTACTTTCTCGTCTTCTTCAATAACATCAGTCAGCGGAGAGAAAGCTTCGCTTCCGAATCGACCTTCCGTTGCGGGAAAAGCTCTGAACATATGTTCCATATAGTTCTGCATCCTTCTTATCTCATCAAATGGGTCCCAGCTATACATATCACGGTCTGTTCTTTTTATTGGAAATTTCATATACAGATTCCTCCTTATTCAATTCCAGGATTCCTTGATCGTAAGCTTTCCCCATTTCGGATTTCAGGATTGCTTTTCTTTCGGTTTTCCTGGGTTTTATTTGTCTTACAGTGGTTTTGATCTGTAAATTCAGTCCAGAACAGTTATTATCCATCTCTCCAGAGAACAGCCTGAATTACGGGAAAGAAATAACGACGGAGGTACGTTTTTATCTTACCCGTTTTTTACAGGCACGATAATGAGAGTTCAAGACTCCCATACTCTTCAGGAAGAAGGGACAAATCCGTTTTTTGAAGGCGGTACAGGTTCGTCTTCGGTCTGTTCGCAGATATCTATTAAGTAACTGAGGGGTAGTACTTACAGTCCTTGTTTGATTGTTCTGTGTTAAAGATATTATTCCCAAGTTACTATCCTATAGATAGTAATTTCAATATTTATATTTTTCGCCGAAATCTGCCTAACAACTCAAAAAATAGTTTTTTTCCGGAAAAGTAACTTTAATTTTAGAGAAATTACAAAATTTTCGAGCAAAATTGGTTTAATCTGGATCTCGGAACTGGCTTAAGTTATATAATTTATTCATACATTTCAATCTGACATTATATTACAATTATGTAAATTTTTGGGGAATAAACTCATCTGAATAAACTCATCTGAATAAACTCATCTGAATAAACTCATCTGAATAAACTCATCTAATAGTATACCAATTTTTCAGCGAACCTGTTCCCATTCCATTAAAATCTGTACGCAACCTGTATACTCATCAATTTCCTCGCCAGCCGCCACAAACTCACATTTTTCATAAAAGTAAAAGGCATGTTTATTTTTTTTGTAAACTTTGAGGGATAGCTTTCCTTTCAAGGTTTTTGCATGTTCGAGAAGAGCTCTGCCGATTCCTCGACCCTGCATTTCAGGTGCTATGAAAAGAGCGCATACGTGTTCCCCAACAAGGGAGATAAATCCTGAGATCTGCCCTTCTTCTTCGAAAATAAAATTTTCGGCGAGTGGAAGGTACTTCTCCTTCATTGTGTTCTTTTGCGAAGCCCAGAACAAGGTAGGGATAAAGAAATGGGCAATGACGGAGGTTTCGTACCAGATCCTAACCATTTCTTCAAGATCGGTTTTCTTGTAACTTCGGATCAATTTATCGACTTTCCTTTACGTTTTGGACCATTTTATCAACTTTGATTTATTTTTCGGATCAACTTGCTGTTTCCCTGGAATTTCTAACATTTATTGATTTCCCTTAGTTGAAGATCGTTTTGCCGGATTTCTGGTCCTTAGAGCTTCTTTTACCTATGAACTAAAAGAATGCGTTCATAAAATCAAATACTCTAACCTCAAGAAACCTGAGAAATCTCTGAAAACTACTGAGTATGGAAACTGTCTACAAAAAATTCGGGAAAACACAAGTTATATATATGGTGAAAATAGTCTAAAAAATGCCAGACCGAAAGGGCTTCGGCCTGAAAATTGGCTTTCATAAAATATGTCCGAATCAAAAAAAAGTCGGACTTGCTATTATTTCATTCCATTGACTCGATTTGGCGGATCAAGTCACTGGTGTATTTTTCGGAGAACTTCACTTGTGGACTGAATGGAACGATCTTTACCAGTTTCCCATATCTGGAGACGTACATATCAGGCCCATGTGAAGTCTTCACTTTTGTAAAAGTGTATCCGTTCACAAAGGTCACTATTTTAACCTCCAGTAGTTATTATGTCGGACATTCTATATTAAAATTTTTTTACCTATTAATCATTATAGATTATATCTCCTGCAATTGAATTTCTTCCTGATTAATCTCAATTTAGATACTATTACATACTTAAATTAAATGGAGGATTTTAACACTTTATTAATATAAGGTCAGTTTTATAACTCCTTTTCCTGACGCCTTTTGATCTCTTCGTTTCTTCTCAAAGTTTGAGGTCTATAAGTAAGTCTGCACATTAAGCTTCAAATAAGGTGGCACCAACACAACTTTTATTTCCTGATATGTTATCCGTAATTTTGTCTTCAAGTTTTGTCTTCAAGAGTAGTTTCTGGTGAACGGAAAAAGTAGTCAGGTTAACAGAAATTCCAGGCAAAAAACTGAGACGAAAAATAATTTAAAGCTAAAAAATTTGGGAACAGAACCAGTTGGAACAGAAACAATTGGAATAAAAACAGTTAGAAGCCAGCTCTAAGTTATCGGAATTTTTCTATCATTTTCAGCAGTTCGTCTTCGTCCTTCGCAAGGGCGACTATAGCCATCTCTATCATAAGGTTGACAATCCCGTCAGAGAGAGACCGAAAGTCAGTTCGAACCCCGATGACAGGCTTTTCCTTTGCATAAGCGTAGCCTATCTCCCAGGCAGTTCCTGAGTCTACATCCACACCATCAAGAACTGCAACTACAATATCAGAACCGTCCAGACCTTCCACACATTTATTGAAAATACACTCCTGATTTAGCTTTTCACGTTCATCTATCGTATCCTCTGCATCTTCCTGGGGTAAAAAAACCGAAAAGCCCTTTTTGAGCAGCAAATCCTTTAATTTGCAGTTATATTCAAGTTCCGCATGGCTGAAGAGGGGACCTGCAAGATAGATTGTCTTCTTCCTGTTCATGATTTTTTCTTCCTAACACTTAAGAGGCTATACATAACAAATTTTCCTATAATATGAGAGGCTTCAAAGATAAAATCATTTACCTGTGAACTTCCAGTTTCCGGTGCTAAGTGCCTTAGCAATTTCGATTTAGAATATACTTATATATTAAAAAATTTAAATCTTACTGATTTAAAATTAAAAATATGAATCATTCTCGTTTAAATAACGAACGAAAGACTGTAAAATTTAATTTCTTGATAATGTGGGAAGTTCCTGTTATATTTCCTTATGATTAGAGGTCTCTAGACAGGTACCTTGAACCGGAAAAAATAGACTTCTGATTCTTTAAAAAAGTAGGTAATTAGCAGTAGGTTTGAAATCCAGTAGAAATTTTCAGGAAAAATTCCAGATTATCAAAGCAAATTTTCCTGGATATTTGCTTATAAAAAAAGTATATCCAGTTCACTTTGCAATCAGATGTGAAAGCGAATATCTAATTCATTTTGTAATTCTATTACGAAAGTTCGTATCTGATTTACTTTACAGTCCGGCTATGAAAAAATATCTACTGATACTGATTACGAAGTGATATTCTATTGATGCTGATTACGAAGTTGAGATCTCCTTTGAAAATTGCGTTTGAGAAAAAAGGTGTAGCTATGCAGCCGAAATAAGTTTTTCGAGCAGACCATCTAATATCAATTATCGAGTGTATCATCTAACATCAATTACAGAAATAGATTTTATATTTGTTTTTTCCAATAACAAATTTAATTATCTTGTATTAGTATTACACAGGCAGTGACACTTATGATCAAGGCTGGAATAATAGGAGCTTCGGGATATACGGGAGGAGAACTCCTTCGTTTGCTCGTCAACCATCCCAGTGTCAAGCTGGAGCTGGCAACTTCCCGAAGCCTTGAAGGGAAACCTGTAACGAGTACTCATAGGCATCTTGAAGGCTTTCTCGACCTGAAATATGAAAATCCTGATTCTGAAGATATCAGGGAGCGCTGTGACGTAGTCTTTCTTGCAGTACCCCACGGAACTGGTATGAACTATGTACCTGAACTGCTTGATGGAAATACTAAGGTTGTTGACCTTAGCGCGGACTACAGGCTTGAAACCTCGGAATTTGAGAAAATATACGGGATAAAGCATAAAGACCCGAGGAACGCTGTTTACGGACTTGTAGAACTCCACCCTGAAGTTGCAGAAGAAAATTTCGTGGCAAATCCGGGATGTTTTCCTACAGGCGCAACCCTTGCAGCAGCCCCGCTTGCAGCAGCTGGACTTATCGATATTGCGGTTTTTGATTCTAAGACCGGAATCTCAGGAGCTGGGATTTCACCTACTCAAAACTCACATTATCCAAACCTGGCGGAAAATATTATCCCGTATAAACTTACAGCACACAGGCATAGGGCTGAAATTGTCCAGGAGTTGACAGGGTTTGACGAAGATCTCAGAAACATCAATTTCACTCCTCACGTAATTCCGTCTATCAGAGGGATCTTTACAACCGCTCACCTCTTTACAAAGGAACCTCTCTCCACGGACGAAGTAAAGACAATTTACGAGGAATTTTACAGGGATAAGCCGTTTATAAGGTTCCCTTCAGGAGTTCCTTCCTTAACTGCAGTCAGAGGTTCTAACTTCTGTGATATAAGCTTTGAAGCAGATAAGGAAAATAACAGGGTTGTCGTGCTCTCGGCAATCGATAACCTGGTCAAAGGTGCATCAGGACAGGCTATTCAGAATATGAACCTCATGTTTGGGTTAGACGAGACATGTGGGCTCTGGCTGCCTGCTGCGGCTCCGTAAACATAACCAAAGCAAGAAAATATAACTGGTGACGGATTAAATAAAAGAATATAATTTGTCTCAAGGGGTATAGTCAGATGAAGGTAAAAGATGTTATGAATCCGAACGTTGTTTTCTGCAAACCTGATGATACAGTCCGGGAAGCGGCAAGAGTCTTAAAGGAAAATAATGTAAGTGGAGCACCCATCCTTGAAGGTGAAGAACTTGTGGGAATTATAAGCGAAGCGGACTTGCTAAAACTGCTGATACTCCCCGAAAGGGGGGAACTCTGGCTTCCAAGCCCCTTTGAGGTTATAGAGGTTCCTATCAGGGAACTCCTGGGCTGGGAGGAAACAAAAAAGATGCTTTCTGATGTGGGTTCCATAAAGATAGAAGAGATCATGACAAAGGATGTGCACACGATCTCTTCCGAGGCATCCATTGAAGAAGCATCTGAGCACATGATAAGGCACAGGATCAACAGGCTTCCTGTAACTGCGGATAACCGCGTGGTTGGGATCATTACTCGCGGCGATATTATCGAAGGTCTTGCAAAGCTCTGAGGAAAAAGGAGAGTCTTCATGAAGGAAATCGAAGGTGGAATCTGTGCAGTAAGGGGTGTATCTGCAAACGGGATTAAAGCCGGAAAAATGGGATTGACTGTCATTCTTGCAGAGGGGCCTGCAGCAGGCGTTTTCACAAAAAATAAAGTCACAGCAGCTCCGGTTACCCTTAGTAAGGGAGTAATCGATACTAAGCACCGTCTTTCGGCTATAATTGCAAATAGCGGAAACGCTAACGCTTTTACAGGTGATGACGGCTTTCTGGATGCTATGGAAATGGCAGCCATACTTGCCAAAAAGCTTGATCTTGAGGCTGATACGGTTGCAGTTGCCTCGACAGGAGTGATTGGCAGGAGGCTTGACGTCTCCTTAATCGCAGACCGTCTTCCTGAAGTCCTCAAAGGGCTGGGCAGTTCTCCTGAGTGCAGTCGGGAAGCCGCAAAAGCAATTATGACCACGGATAGGGTCGTAAAAGAAGTAGCTATCGAGATGGATTGCGGGATCAGGATAGGAGCCATTGCCAAAGGTTCGGGGATGATCGAGCCCAATATGGGGACTATGCTCTGTTTTGCATATACTGATGCCAAAGTGCCTGCCGATGTCCTGGACGCTGCTCTCAGAGTAGCAGTGGGTAAAACTTTCAATATGATCGTGGTGGACGGGGATACAAGCACTAACGACATGGTACTTCTCACTTCCACCTGCAAGTCTGGAATCAAACCCTGTATGGATTGTCTGGATGACTTTGAAGAGGGGCTGATTTACGTTTTCACCGAGCTTGCAAAGAAAATGGCAAAGGATGGAGAAGGCGCTACAAAACTTATTGAAGCCAGGGTAATTGGTGCAAAAACACATGAGGACGCTAAACTTGCTGCAAAGTCAATTGTACGTTCTCCTCTGGTTAAATCTGCAATTTTCGGAAAAGACCCCAACTGGGGAAGGGTTGTAGCTGCAGCAGGCTACTCAGGTGCCGAACTTGAACAGGAAAGGCTTTCTCTCTCTTTCTCAGGAGGAAGAGAAGAGGTTGAACTCGTAAACTCCGGCGAAATTTCCGGTTCTTCGGATCTTGAGCTTTTGAAAAATATAATGGCAAATGATGAAATTGTCATTACCCTTGACCTTAACCTGGGAAAAGAACAGGCAACAGCCTGGGGTTGCGACCTGACATATGACTATGTCAGGATTAACGCCGAATATACGACTTAATGCTTAAACGTATCCTAGCTCAGTATTGAACAGATTTAATACCAGTATAATATTTACCGTACTACGAATACCAGTATAAGATTCACTGCAATACGAATACCAATATAGGATTTACTGCACTACGGGAATAGAAAAACGGGATTAAAATAAAAAACAGGACTGAAAAACAGGTAGAAGGAAATAAAAAATGTAAGCAAGATCAATTCAAAATATAATCAGAAAATCAGAATTACTTGGGGAAAATCCGGGTTTCCCCTAGTTCCTGAATATTGTTTCAGGTTCAGGTCTATATTTCCAGGGGGTTTAGCAAGTGGATATACAAGAATGGGAACAGCGCCACAATGACGCTTTTTACAATGTCAAAAAGGCCCTTCCTTATCTGGAAGGCATGTTTGTAGCTTACAATAGTAACATAGATGCTATCAAACACCTTACAGACAAAGAATTGTCCAGACTCATAGGGCTTTTTAACGAGGATAATATTCAGGCAAGAGTTGAGACCTATCCGAGAGAAATAAAAGAGCCTCTGGATTTCATGGCTCGCCTGTTAATTTCCATGCGAGAGGGCAAAGCCGCTGAAATTCCTACCCATACCTCGGATACTCATGAATGGCTGAAAGAGAATCTGGGTTTTGACTATGCACGCATGGGCGGTCAGGCAGGAATAATTTCCAATCTTCTTGCCCGTCTTGGGATCAAGAAAGTGGTTGCGTATGTTCCCTGGCTTTCGGAAGAACAGGCAGAGTACTTTGTGGCTTCTGAAAACCTTGTGCACCCTAAGGTAGAAGATGGAAATGTTGTACTTAAACCCCCACGAGAGGCCTTCAAACCCGGAACCGAGTCAAAAGTCAACTGGATTTTTGAGTATTCCAGAGACATGGAAATAAAATGTGGTGGAAGAAAATTTCAGGTCCCAAGAGATAACAGACTTATAATCTCTTCCCGTCCGAAATGGATACGCCTGGATATGGACAGGAAGATCTATGAGCACCTTGACTCAATCTTTCCGATTGACGGAGCAATGCTTTCAGGTTATCAGATGATAAAAGAGCAGTACGAGGATGGGTCTACGTATAAGGACTACGTTTTGCATTCCGTTAAAGTTATTGAGAAACTTAAGGCTTTAAACCCTGAACTCCGCATTCATGTAGAACTTACATCCATTCAGAACCGGGTAATAAGGAAGGCCATCCTGACCGAAATCGTTGCCAAGCATGTTCACTCCCTGGGTCTTGATACCGTAGAAGTGGCAAATGCCCTGAATGTCCTTGGACATGAAGAGCTTTCTTATTCCGTTATAAGAAAAGAGGAGACCGGAATAACCTCGCTTTACCAGGGAGCTGTTCAGCTATTAAAGGATCTGTCGCTTGAAAGGGTTCATGTGCATTCTCTTGGCTTTTACATTTGTATCCTTGCAAAAGGCCATCCTCTTACACTTAAAGAACACAGGGACGCTCTGCTCTTTTCCTCAACCCTGGCAGGTGCCAAAGCCCTCAATGGAAAAATTGAAAACCTTGAGGACGCAGAAGCAGGGTTAGATGTCCCGATTTCAAGTAAAGGCATAGAAGACCTTGAGAACTTCAGGGTTTATTGTGTAGGAAAAAAACTCTGTACTCCTGACGAATTCGAATACGGATATCTCTATGGGCCTGACCATGATGCGGTTTTAATTCCTTCCAAGGTGGTAGATAAGCCCAAAGCAACAGTCGGAATAGGCGATGCGATCTCGGCAGGAGCTTTTGCAGCCATGCTTGCAAGAATGAAGCAAGATCGGGCATGAAAATGTATTCCCTTTGTTTTCTCCTAAGCCGTACATTTGCCTTCTATTCGTTTTCCTTCCGGTTATTTGCATTCATTTCATTTGCGTTCATTCCATTTGCGTTCATTTCATTTGCGTTCAGTTCATTTACAATTGCACCTACTTGCCTTCCATTCACTTCCTTTTGCATCCATTCGCCTCTATTCCACGGATACAGGAACTGGTTAGATGAACATACTTTGCGGATATAATGTCAATATAGATTCGGTGTACCGAATCAGCGGGATCGAGATTTCGGAACTGCTGGAAACCTTCGAAGAGGCTGAAATCCTTAATAAAATCAAGAACCCACCCGGAAATATCTTCTCGGAATCGGATTTTGTAGCAGGGCTTGCTTACTGTATGAAAAACGGATATGGAGCCGAGTGGCTTGTTTTTGAGCAGTCCGTTTTCGAGTTCCTTAAAACCCGTTATTTTGGGAAATCTATCGTAAGAATGGGCGGAAACGCGGGAATAATGGCAAATGCTCTTTCCCAGCTAGGCGCTTCCAGAGTAATTCCTAATGTTGCAGTGCCCTCAAAAACCCAGCTTTCTCTCTTCTCAAAAAAAGCGATCTACTTTCCGGAAGCCTCTACGCAGATAACGGAAAATGAAAGGAAAGAGCCTGAAGAAAATAAAGGTGCCTTTTCCAGCAGGCAGGAACCCATACATTTTGTGTTTGATTTCTCCGAAGGAGAGACATTTTCTCTGTACGGAACCGAGGTTCGGGTTCCCAGGGAAAATCGCTTCATAGCGACCTGCGATCACTTGAATCTCAGGCTTTTTGTCAATCCTGCGTTTGAACAGTATGCCCTCCAACACGCCTGCGAGCTTGATGGTGTCCTTATATCGGGTTTCCATCTACTGCTTGAGAACTATCCTGACGGTCTCACTTATGAGACCATTCTTGATGATACTTTCTCCCAGCTAAAAAGCTGGAAAGCCAAAAACAATAAGCTTCGCATTCACCTGGAATTCGGACATTTTTCAAGTAAAAAAATTGCAAATTCTGTCTTTCTGAAGTTTGAAGAAATTTCAGATAGCTTTGGAATGAATGAAGACGAGCTTTCAATGCTTTATAGCTTACACGGAGTTCCCGGAGAAGGACTTCTACATATGGAAGCAGATGCTATATCCAATGCAGCTTTCAGGCTGGCATCAGGGCATGGGCTTAAGAAGCTTATGATTCATACCAGGGAATTTGTACTGGCTGTATTTAAAAACGATTTTAATTCGATTCCGGATTCTGAATTTGAAATGGGTGAATCAGAAAATCCAATTTTGCAAAAGGTCGTCGGAGAAAAACTTGAAGCCCTGGCATTCGGAGTCAAGTGTGCAGGCGCGTATGCAGCTTCAGGCAGGCTTGAAGGATGGGAATTTGTAGAAAAGGAAGCTGCAAAACTTCAGGAAAGCCCGTTTGGAAAGAAACGGATTGAAGCTTTCGTTAAGGCTTTTAATGGAAAAACTTTCGGGCAGGGAGCTTATATCTTAAGGGAGAATTATATTATCTGCATGTTGCCTACAATGCTTTCCAGATCTCCCATAACCACAGTCGGGCTGGGGGATACACTAACTGCAGGGACTTTTCTCAGGGGGCTTGAGCTGGACGTACAGGCTTAAACCCGAACTTTTCGATCTCAATTATACACTCGACTGCGGGCAGGTTTTCAGATGGGGACAAGAAGGAGACTGGTGGACAGGCGTTGTCGGAGATCATGTTATCCGGCTTTCGCAGGACCAGGATCGACTGATTGTCGATTCAAAGCTTTCGCCTGATTTTCTTACTCGCTATTTCCGCCTGGACGACAATCTGCCTTCAATCTACGAAAGCATAAACAGGGACCTGCTGATCGACAGGGCCATACACAAATATTGGGGCTTGCGGCTGATCCGACAGGACCCCTGGGAGTGCCTTATTTCTTACATGCTCTCGACAGCCTCAAGTATTCCTACAATCCAGAAAAGAATCTTCCTGCTTAGCCAGTTTTTCGGGCAGGAACTCGAGCCAGGCTATTTCAGCTTTCCTACCCCTGAAACGCTTGCAAATGCCGATCCTGCCGAACTTGATAAATGCAAGCTGGGTTTCAGGACGCAGAACATAAAAGCAGCAGCTCAGGCAGTTGTTTCAGGCGAGCTGGAACTTGACGTACTTTTCCGCCTGGAGTACAAATATGCAAGGGAACGCCTTATGAGGCTTCGCGGAGTCGGGGAAAAAGTCGCCGACTGCGTTCTACTTTTCGCTTTTGAAAAAATGGAAGCTTTTCCAGTTGATACCCACATCAGGCAGATCATCCAGCATTACCACATAGACGACAGCTATTTTGAGACCTGCACAAACATGAGCTGTATGGGAGACTGGGGAAGGGAATATTTCGGACACTACTGCGGGTATGCCCAGGAGTATTTGTATTATCAGAAAAGGATGGAAGGGTTTGTAGGTCTTTATTAAATTCTTTTCACTATTTATTTTTATTAGTTCTTTTTATTATTTCTTTTTAGAATAACTGCTGGATTAGATATAAGGGAACAGGAAAAAGCTATGAACCGTAAAGACAGGAAGGAGGTCGGACAGGCTTTAAATAAATCCCTGCTGGTGAGCGAGACCGCCAGATGATCGAAGAAACCCGTTCGGCGGTGGCGACTACTGTTAGTGCCGGGTTGACAATGCTCTACTGGCATATCGGCAAACGCATCCAGGAAGAAATCCTTAGAGGGGGGAGGGCGGAATACGGACAGGAGATTGTCATTTCACTTGGAAGAGAATTGACTGCTGAGTTTGGTCGGGGATTTGAAGAGAAAAACCTGCGCCGGATGATCCAGTTCGCAGAAGCTTTTCCGGATGAAGAAATTATCGCTGCACTGAGGCGACAATTAAGCTGGACACATTTCAAGATACTCATACTCTCATGAGCAGTCTTCGAGAAGCTCTTTTGCCGTCGGGTACTTGCGCCGGATTTCAAAAACAAATTTCTAGTTTTCTATAGCCTTCTAAACCTCAAACACTTTTCATTCCCTTCAAACTTCACTTTGGCTTTGGTTCAAATACTTCTTAACCAGATCCGTGTCTTTCAGTAATTTAAAACTTACAAATCCTCCGGCAATAATATTCGTATAAAATGTAAAAGTTCTCCATGCTGCCACTGTAACTCCGAGAATACTTGCCGGCACAAAGATTGAAAAAAGGGAAATTGCAGCAAGTTCGGCCACGCCACTTGCACCCGGGGTCAAAGGCATGACTATAATAATCATGAGCAGAACCTGTACTGCGAAAGAAATAAGTACCGAAGGAGCCTGATTAAGGCCCATAAGAGTTATCGGGAGCGAGGAAAATTCTACTATCCAGTATATGACTGTGAATATCAGCCCATAATACAGGCCTTTACGCCCTTCTGTCAAAAATATATTTATGCTGGAATGGAATTCGTCGATTTCTCTGTCAATTGACTCTGATAATTTATGTATTTTTTGTTCTGTTTTCTTACCGCCAAGACGTCCAATCCACCTCATAAGACCGTTTATGGTGAACTTAATAAAACCGGGTTTCACGGTTGCATATATCATGAGGGCAAAAACAACTATTGAAAGGACTTCTCCTAATATAATCACGGTATCCAGTCTGGAATCTAACAGTATACCATGGAGAAAATACAGTGAAAAAGGTACAGCTAACAGGATCAGTAGAGCGTCCAGTACACGTTCTCCTAAAATAACTGCAGTAGCCTGTCCAACCGGCATATTTTTCTGTCTAAGGAGATGAATTCTCAAAGGTTCTCCGCCTATTGAAGAAGGCGTAAGCGCTGCAACAAAAGTTCCGGAAATTACCATTTCTATAGAAGTTTTAAGATCTATTTCATGGCCCAATGCAGATGACATTGATTTTATGCGCAGTCCCCATATATAGAAGGAAAACAGGTGGATAACAAGTGCAGCTATTACATATCCAGGCCGAATCTCCCTAACAATTTCAATTGTTGTTTTATCAAAAGTAAAGATAAGAACAAAAACTATCGAAATTATACTGATCAAAATTGAGCTTGTTATCCACTTTGCGTAATTTTTCATGAAAACACTATCCGTTATTTAACCTTCTTCAAAATTATTACCTGCAATAGTCCATTACAATGCCCTAATTATACTTTTTGACTTATACTTTTTGACTTATACTTTTTGACTTATACTTTTTGACTTATCTTACTTGGCATGAAAGTACGTGATTATTTGTTTTTCACGTACTCTCTTGTTCCTTTTTTCCCATAATTGCGATAATACCACTAATTATTGTTATCCTTTCATCAACCGAGAATATCTCGGTTTCCACAATCTTCCTCTTTTGAACTTCTCCTTTTTCATACCCTGTTTCATCTTGGTACATCTCATCCTTTGTGATAAGATGCCATATTATTGTTGCAATTTTCCTTGCCAGGGCAATAATTGCCTTTGCATATCCAATTGACTTCTTTTTCCTGTTAAAAAATTCTTTTAACCTGCTATTCTTCTTTCTTGCTGCTGCTTGAGCAATCTGAGTTAGAATCCACCTTGCTACTTTTGATCCTCTCTTAGTGATTCTTCCGTTATGGTATTTATCTGCAGATTGATATACATTAGGAACTATTCCAAGCCACGAAGCAAGCTTATCTCCCGTTGGAAAATCACTAAAATTTCCTATTTCAGCAATTAGAGTCGCTGCACCAAGTTCTCCAATACCTGGAACTGACATTAAAATCTCCATTTCCCTTTTATGCTTTTGATAAGCATAATTGAAAATTTCCCTTTCTAGAGTCTCAATCTCATCATCTAAATGTTTTATAAGGTTAAGGCATATCTGAAGCCTGATTGCAGCACTCTGGGATATTTCTCTGTCAAGAATATCTCTTATCTGAACAGCTTTTTTCCGAACATTTGGAGAAAGAGATTCTATAATCTGGTCAACGTTTTTACCTGAAGATATTCCTGCTAGAATTGCTCTACCATTTTTCCCAAAAATGTCAGTAAGCACATCACCCAGATGTAACATTTCGGAAGAAAGAATAGCATGAGATTCATTTTTAATATCTGTTCTTTTTCTTACCAGAGTTAACCTGAGCCTAACATATGACCTGAATTCTCTATGCCTTTTTGGAAAAACTCTCGATGGTTGAATCATTTTATTCAATGCAAGTTGTGCAATTACTTCTGAGTCTATTTTATCAGTTTTTTTATGTGTAAATGCCTTCATATCCCGAGCATTTCCAACTATAACAGGCAAATGATCTGTCAATGCCCCATAAATCGGAACCCAAAAATCACTTGTTGATTCACAGGCTACAACGTCACATTTTTCTGATGTTACCCAATTTTTAAGGTTTAAAATCCCATCATCATCTCTGGCAAAACGTTGTTGCTGTTTTTCACCGGATCTACTCAGAATTGTAGCAATAAAAAAATGTTTGTGAATATCTAAACCACAAGATTTGTTTATTTCCCCTTCCAATTTAGATTACTCCATCATTTCAAGGACAGTAGAATTGCCTCAAAGGCAATTTGGCATTCGTGATCAAAGTCACATCTGGGCCTTCGATGGCAATTCAAGGGTTAGTTTTTTGACGGTTTCGGAGAACCAAAGTAAAAACAACCTTCCTGTCCAAGGTAATGATGGAGTTAAATTCTAAAAAAGGTAAGGAAATAAGACTTTCATTCTCTGGGCATGTTATTCGAAGAATATCATGTGTGTTTTTTGACTTATACTTTTTGACTTATACTTTTTGACTTATCTTACTTTTTGACTTATCTTACTTTTTGACTTATCTTACTATTTGATTCAAGGAGTTCTTTGAATGTTGCAGTAGCATTGAGGTCTTCAGATAGGTTTTTCATAGTTTCAACCTTCTGGTGGATCTTTTCATTCTCTAAAAGCTCTTTTATCGACCGAAGGATCTCTTCCGGAGACGCGTTGTAATCCAGACGTCTGCCATAACCTTCAAGCTCTATCACAGCAGCATTACTTTCCTGCTCACTATGGTTCATATCCGGAAATGAAAGTACTGGAACCCCAAAGGTAAGAGCTTCCATTATAGTGCTGTGTCCTCCTGGAGCGATCACAAGATCAGAAGCTTTGAGATAAGGGAACTGGTCATTAATAAAATGCTCAATTGTGACATTTTCCGGAAGGTTTGAGAAGACATCAGGATTTAGATTAGGTCCTGAAAGGAGAGTGTAATTTATATTTTTGTCGAGTTTTGCAACTTCGATGACTTTTCTGAATATGGGTTCTCGATACCCAAATCCCCCTATTAATGATAATACATGGGGTTTTTGTAAGACTTCAGCTTTTACATCACTAAATTTTTCAAGGGTAAGAGGCCCGCTGAAAAACAAACTTTTGGAAACCTCTTCTTCAAAAGCAAGATTTAGCCTGCATACGGTATAAGGCATTGGGAAATCCGGTATTATTATCCTGTCAACTCTTCTGAAAATGCAGTTATAAAACTGCTTAATTACTCCGCCCATTGTTCTTAGGGCAATGCCTCCTTCTTTAAAGAAAGTTTCCATATTTGACTGATTTACTATAAGGTAAACAGGAATTCCTCTGACTTTAGAGGCAACTATTCCTGTAAAATAACTATCCGAAACTACAATATCAGGTTTCTTTTCTTTTAATAAGCTCAGAACCTTAAAAACTGCAAAAATATTTCCGTCTTTCAGGGTAGATATAATTGATCTTTTCAGATTCAGGGAACCGGACTCACCTACAAGTTTTATTTCCGGGGGTATTTCAACGGTCTTGTATCCTTTTCTCTCGATGAACTCCTTTGAATAACCATATGCTCCTAAATAAACTTCGTGGCCTGCAGCCAACAACTCCCGACCCAATGCGATACAGCGGCTTGTATGACCTAACCCTTCACCGCATATAAAAATGAGCACTTTCATTTTTGAACCTCTTTTTAAAAATTCGAGTAGCTACAAGATAAGAAATAAGAGCGAGTATAATTCCGCCAATCATATCCGTGATCCAGTGTATACCAAGATACAGTATTGAAAAAAGAATGAAAATAGTTGTTCCTACCGCAAAAACCTTGTAACGCCTGAGATCTGTCTTGAAAAGTATAAACATCGTTGCCATTACCGAGAGTGCTGCATGCAGGCTTGGGAAGCAATTATTAAGACCGGGACTACAGATGGTTACTATTCCCAGGATGGCCGGGTTCAGTTGATATAGCAAAGGGGCCACACCCGGCAACACATGCCCGGTAACATCTACCGGGAAAAATATGTAAAAAACGTAAGCTATCAAATATATAAGCGTAAAAGTAATTGCATATTCTTTAAGAGTCTCATCATTCTGGCTAAACAGGAATAGTATAAATGTAAAGATCAAAAGGAAAGGAAACCCGAGCAGATAAACTGCTCCACAAAAATATGTCAGCGTTGGACTGGCCAGGCTCTGGAAAATACTCACTTTAGTGCCTTCCAGCATCAACATATATCTATCATAATTAAGAGAGGGACTGAGACCCAGGAAGTTTGAAATGTGTCTTTGTGAATCCATAAGTATAAAGATAAGTGTCGCCGAAGCTGCATAAGGTAAAATATCTAAAATTCCAGAGGACTCAAGGTTTCTATAATAATATTTGGGCCGAAGGGTTTCCGGCACAAAAATATAATAACCTACTGGCACTGAAAATATCAGAGACAGCA
This sequence comes from Methanosarcina barkeri 3, assembly GCF_000970305.1. Lineage (GTDB taxonomy): Archaea > Halobacteriota > Methanosarcinia > Methanosarcinales > Methanosarcinaceae > Methanosarcina > Methanosarcina barkeri_A. The sequence continues at coordinate 3,341,853 of NZ_CP009517.1, read as the reverse complement.
TTATCATAACGTCTAGTTTATTTGAGGATATCATTTAATGTGCGCCTCAGTATTTAAATAAATTAATCCGAAGATAGATAATTTTGAAATCTCTTTTACTGTTATTCGGTTTATTAGGTTTTTTTCATAGAATAAAACAACTATATATTAATTGTGGAGAAATTGTGGAAAAAGCTACACCTGTTTAATCCCAAATATAAGCGCACATATGCATAATGAAAATATAAAAATTAATAGATCACGATTTTAAAATTTACAGGCATGTGCTTAAGTTTAAGCGCACACATTGATATCAACATGGATATCAAGAGACATTTATGCGTCTAAAAATGTGAAATCCGTGTACAACAGTAATTGGGATTTTAGTAAAAATTGAAAAAAGAAGGATTAAGAAAATCCTTCACTCAGATAATTTATCTGTTCTTCCTGACGATGTAGAAGACTGACAGCAGTCCGAAGATTGCCGGGACAATCTCAAAGCCAGGAGTATTGTTCTTTGTTTCGGTGGTGTTGTTTGCAGCAGCTGATGTATCTGGAGTTGATGTAACCGGGGTCTCTGTAGGAGTGCTCGCATTTACATCTTGAGTTTCTTCAGTGCTGTTCTCAACTGGAGTTGGAGTAACACTTGTGTTATCAATACTTGTTGTGTTATCGATGCTGGTTATGTTACCCGAGGTGGTTGTAGTTGTTTCATTACCAAGGGTCTGCTGAACATATGGGTAGTATCTGAGCTCACTGGAGTCAGCGACCTTGAAGTACATTCCCTGTCCGATTTCCTGATCAGAGTCTTTAGTCAGGCTGAATGTATCATCGTTGCTGATGGTGATGGTCGGACCGTTGATAGAAACATCGTTGAGTTTACCGAACTCGTCGTCGGAGTCGATCTTTATTGCGTTTGCATAGTCAATGAGCCAGAGCCCGTCAATCTGTGCAACGCTGTCAACTGCGCCCTGGAAGACCTGATTGACATGTACCTTCAAGACAGGAACATTGTCTTCACCCTGCACGTCGTCAACTTCGCAAGTCCAGGTATGATCGCCAGAGTCAGTTGAGACGATCTGGTCATCCACATACTGTCCGTCCTTGTCGAGTTCAAGCCAGACCTTATCACCGTCAACGTCTACCTGCTTGGCCTGGAGAGAGTATCCGTCACCGAGGTCAAGAGTGTCGCCGGTCTTGAGAGTTTGCTTGTCATCACTGTCAACAACGAGCTTGGCGAGCTTGCTGGCGTCGTTAGATTTCAGCGGGACATACTTCTGTGCAAAGAAACCGAGAACAGGGTACGTTCCATTGAATGCATCATCGGCATCATAATCAACCTTGCTTATGGTGGTGCTGTATTTGAGGCCGTTTTCAGGAATAGTTCTTCCGTCAACGCCGGAAACATTCAAAGTTTCGGTTCCAACATTTTTCTTCAGGTCATAGAAGAATCCGGCAAAGTTGTCTGGAGTCCAGGTGTAAGGCTGCGTGCCGGAAACAACGGTTCCTCTTACATCATAGGTTCCAGAAGTTGTTTGCTGCTTATAGGCATAGAACCTGAGAGCATCGGAGTCAGCAACCTTGAAGTATAATCCCTGTCCGATTTCCTGATCAGAGTCTTTAGTCAGGCTGAATGTATCATCGTTGCTGATGGTGATGGTCGGACCGTTGATAGAAACATCGTCGAGTTTGCCGAATTCATCATCAGAGTCGATCTTTATTGCGTTTGCATAGTCAATAAGCCAGATAGCATCAATCTGTGCAACGCTGTCAACTGCGCCCTGGAAGACCTGATTGACATGTACCTTCAAGACAGGAACATTGTCTTCACCCTGCACGTCGTCAACTTCGCAAGTCCATGTATGATCGCCAGAGTCAGTTGAGACGATCTGGTCATCTACATACTGTCCGTCCTTGTCGAGTTCAAGCCAGACTTTATCACCGTCAACGTCTACCTGCTTGGCCTGGAGAGAGTATCCGTCACCGAGGTCAAGAGTGTCGCCGGTCTTGAGAGTTTGCTTGTCATCACTGTCAACAACGAGCTTGGCGAGCTTGCTGGCGTCGTTAGATTTCAGCGGGATGTACTTGTCTGCGAAGAAGCCAATCACGCTGTAGTTGCCCCAGTCGACATCTTTGTTCTCGTATTCGGCTTTTCCGATTGTTGTTGTATACACTAAACCGTTCTCTCCTATAGTCCTGCCAGAAGTACCGGCAACGTTCTTAATGGAAAGAGACTCGGTTGTTACATTATCGTCAATATCGTAATAGAATGCTGCAAATTTGTTAGCATCCATTGTAATAGCTGTACCGTTACCGTATGCAGTGTTTGCAAGGATGTCGGTTAAGCTTGAGCCATTGTACACAGGGCCGCGGATCTCAACTGTACTTGCTGCTGAGGTTGTATTATTATCATCAGCCATTGCGGCGGATGCAAATACAGTCAGAAGCATGAGAGCCGCCAGTGCACTGGCTACAAATCTCTTCATTTTGTTGTTTCCTCCATATTTGTTAAGACCAATTATGTGTAAGAAGAATTGTCGGGATCAATAATTTAAGGGGGTTCACCATTCTTCATCAATCTGAGTTATTTATTACGTCCATTGTCGAAGATAGTTTCGTTTCGCCTCATCCCGAAAATTGGTTTACAGCGTTTTATAAAATGGTGTCTTATAAATCTCTTTTGGTTCAAGATTTGATCAATCTATAGGTTACTTGCAATTTCCAATAAGCTCTGACATAACTTGAAGATTTGACTCGTCAACAACACAGAATCTTAATAATTCGAATATTGTACTAATGTTCGACAATTGTACTAATCTTCGAGTAATGTACCAGAATCGTTATTATGTCTAACGAAGACTGAAAACCGAAGGTTATTGTGGTGAATGATCGGGATCAACACTGCAAAATATTTCGAACCTTCCTCCCTAGGAGAATGTGGCGGAACTTTCTTCCATAGGAGAATGTGGCGGGTTTTCCAAGTTTCTTCCATGTTTCCCGCCACCATAAATAATTTTAACTTTTGTTCATTAAGCGTAAAAGTTTTCGTCCGTTTTTATCCGGTTGATTCTTAAGAACATGTGTTTGAGCTGACATCTTAATGAAACTTGAGCTCACAATTCAATATTTTCTCGCAAGCATACTTTGAATCTGGTGTATAGATCATCCACATTAACTAGCCAGGATGTCTCAATAGAGTTCAAAACCAGTTAAGCAGGACTCAGATAACAGGACTAACCCAAAAACTTTGATCTCCAGCAATATCTGACTGATGTTTTCCTCACATTACCTGTAATATGACTTGTGATTCCGTTTAATGCCATATTGAAAATTTCTTTAAAAAAGCTCAATTTATCGAAAAAAGATACTAGAAGCTGTATTTCGATCATACTGGAATATCAACAAACAACTAATCGTAAAATATCAGCAAACGATAAATAATCAAATATTAACAAACAATAAATCGTCAAATATTAACAAACAATAAGTCGTCAAATATCAACAAACGATAAATTGTCAAAATTAACAAATGATAGATAATCAAATATTAGCAAATGGTAAATAATCAAATATTAATAAACGATAAATAACCAAATCATTTAGAGTTCTTGAATTCCCACATTTCGATAAAACCGTCAACCAGAGTATCAAGAAAGCTTTCTTTGTAGCATACAAGGAGCTCTGCAATCGCTGGAGGGTCAATGATTGTAAATTTACTTATTCTGCCGTTTTTTTCCTTTTCAATTATTCCGGCTTCTACAAGCTTGTTCAGGTTCCAGGAAACAGTTGAAGGAGAGAGGCCAACAGCCTGAGAGAGTTCTTTGTTATTCAGGTCTGGATTATTGAGAAGTTGAAGAAGAATATGCCTGCAACCTGATCTTCTTAAAAAAGACATTATTTTTCTTTCGGTTTCGCTTAAGCTCCTGTCTTTTACGAAATAACGTACGTAATCTCCATCATTCGAGGCTCTTATCAAATTTTTCTTTTCCAGGCACTGAAGGTGGTACTGCAGGTTGCCAACTACCATCTGCAGCCTCCGCTCAAGTTCCCGGAAATGGATCCCAGGAGATTTTTTTATTTGTTCATAAATTTTTCTTCGTGTCTCGAGTTCAAATTCCATTTTACTCTACTCTTTTGTGATCATAGAAAGGAAAAACAATGCAAGGACGACAAAATTAAGTAAACTTCCCCAAATTTCGGGGTACTCACCCGCTTGAGGGAAAAAAATATCTGCTGCATCCAGGAAATTCATTGTTGAATAGAAAAAAAATGCTGAAGATAAAATAAAAAACTTCTTTCTACGCTCTCGACGATATGCAAGATAGGAAATAACAAAAAGAATTAACGCTAATAGACTCGATACGAGTTGGATTATTTGTTCAGGTTCGGTCAACATGGACTTCAGTTACCTCCTTCAACGCAATACATTAAACGGAGTACATTAGATTAAACATTAAAAAATCAAGTTTTGAGATACGCTCCATAAAAAATAGACTTCTGGCTGTTTTGGATGATTTTATTGGTCCTTTGGATGATTTTACTGGTTCTTTGGATGATTTTACTGGTTCTTTGGATGATTTTATTAGTTCTTTGGATGATTTTATTGGTTCTTTTATATCTACAAAATAATCTGTCATACCACAATGAAGTATTTGAAATCTATGCCATGTTATTAATAATGCTCACATACAATAAAAACTACAGATGAAGTCCTTTCTTAACAGTAGGTTTATTTTTGCCAATTCTTTTACTGTACTAATATTTGAGTGATATACCAGAATCAATATATTATTTGTAATTATTTATCCAAATGTGGCTATGTTTCTGAATGGTCATTTAAAACATGGCAACAACTGTGGGTGAAACAACTGCATACTTATTATTGGTCAATTGAAAAAACCCATCAAAAATTTTTACGGAAGAATTCCGCTTTGTGTAAAGTCAGTTAAGTGGTCACTACTTTGTTCACATGAAAATTTCTTTTACATCCATTTCCTCAAAAAAATCCTGAAATCCGGATCTTTTAATCGACAAATCCCGGCGTTCTCTATAATCTCAAAGCCTTCGCTAACGCTCTGATGAACTTGTTTTCCAAGAGAGCAGGTCATGAGCCGGTCTTCGAGAAGCCCTTTTGCCATCGGGTACTTGCGCCGGATTTCGAAGATGTATTTCCCATTTTCTATATAACCTCCGAAAACGCCAGCAGCCGCCTGATATTTTTCCTTAAATTTCTCAGCGTGTACCTTAACCCAAACCGGAGGGCCAACGTGCTTTTTCACGTTGGGGAGAACGCCTGAAATAAGTTCCAGCATAACTGCGGTTTCGGTTTTGCCTGACCATATGCCGGTTTTTATCACTGTAAAGTCATATTCTTTCAGAAGGGCAGCAACTGCCTGCTCCATTTTATATAACTGCGGAAAGAGGACATCCTCTACAACATCCGGAGTTTTGAAAACTATTGCAAGCTGGGTACTTTTTCGGCTTTCAAGCCTTTCCAGGATTTCGCTGTCCTCAAGGGGTAAGAGAGAAGGTGGGAAAAAGAAACTGAGCTCGGGGCTTTTCAGGAATTCCCTGCAGTGGTCTATAAACATGCAGAATTTGTCAAGGGAAAGAGCAGCTGCCACATTCCGCCTGGGGTCGGTTGGGTCGACCACTACAAGAGGTTCTTCGTGCTCTATTTCCGAGTGATGCATTATATCAATTTTCTCACCTGGTTTCCAGGTGCAGGCGGCACATACAGTGTTTTCGAAGGAGCCATAGTAGATTATCAGGATCTCGGTCAGGTAACCTGAAAAACCCTGAGTCTTGAGTTCCGAGCCATAGACTCCGCCCCCACGCATAAACTGCTTCAAAAGCAGGACTTCATCTTCGTGCCCTTTTATGCGAGGTTTGACAAAATCATTATGAAAAGGCGTTCTGTCAACTGCAGATTTGATCTGGGAAGCCGAAGCAACCCTGAAGCAGGGGACAAGGTCTACGTCAAAACCTTTGTATGTAATATTCAGGTAAGGGTGTTCAGCATGGCGGTCTTCGACATGTTCAGCGTTTTTTGCCACATCTCTTGCAACTGCTATACCCAGGGTTTCAAGTTCCTTTCTGGAGGTTTCTTCAGGAAAGCTTATAAAAATATCAATATCATGAGTGCCTGAAAGCCAGGTACCTCTGGCAGCAGAGCCCACCATTTTTACAAGCACGCCTGGTACGTCAAGTTTTTTTGCTGCGGCTTTAACTTGCAAGGCGAGCTCTTCCTGGATCACAAGGAGTTTTTCTCTTTCAGGTTCAGTGGGTTTTATTCTCTTAAGGACTACAAACTTTAATTCTTCGGGAATGCCTGTATACGTTTCCATGCCAGGGACGGCTCCATATTTTTTACTCTGTCTTACTCTGCAGAATGAATCTTAGGAATCTCGTAACGGATCTTATGAATCTTATAATGGATCTTATAAATCCGATTACGCTGATTTTGCTTATAAGTGTCAGAAATCGCTTCTTCAAACTTATAATTTGTGTATATTAAAGTGACTCTTAAAGGAAAAAGGAATTTTTGAATTTATTTTCAAACTTTTATCTTAAACGTGAATAAAAAGCTTCTTTTGAGTTGATTTGACTCTGATAAACATCTCTTTTGGATCATTTTGGTTCTGATAAACATCTCTTTTGGATCATTTTGGTTCTGATAAAAAGTCACCTCTAATATAAACGTAACTCTAAGTAAAAACTGGCTGTGGTAGAAATATTTTCTGAGTTTCCCGAATTGTCTTCCTGGTAGTAACTATCTGAAACTTACTCTAGTGTTAAAAAGACGATTGAAAGCAACTTTAAGTTTTTCAAGGCTTTCAATTCCTTCTTTTGGCATATTTATTTTTTTTATTCCCTAATTGTGAAAAATATTTCACATAATGCCCAAAAAATTTTTATTTAATGCCTGAGATATTAGAAAATGCTTATAGTTGAATACGTTTGATATCACTCAGGTATACGGGGGTATCCTGCTCAGGGTGTATTCCGAATGTTCAGGAAATTATTTTCCTATTCTTCTTTTCGGAAGCCTGAAAGTAACGCTCTCGGTTAATACAGTATAAAGGAGGTTTAATTTGGGGATTAAAAACTATATCAAGATTTTATGCTTACTTCTGACATGTGGGTTGCTGTGTCTAAGTGCAGCTGCCCAGGCTTCAGATTCGACAGGCAACCGTATATGGGATGAAAACGCAAATGAGAGCCTTAACTATACATGGACGCCTCAGACTTATTCGGGCTTTTATTATGATCTGGATACCGGAGAAGGTTCCGAGAATCTAACAGTCCAGCTCAGTAAGGGCAGCCGGACAATTGAAAAGGAAGACCTGCAGTACGAAACAGTACCCATAAAGACCGGTTTTGAGTATGGAAAGTGGGGTTCTTATGAGGTTATAGGGTTTATGGCAGAGCGCTACTTTGCAGGGTATACTGCAAACTCAAGCTTTGCAAATAAAGAGATTAGCGTTATCTCGGGTGGGCAGCTTTCAAAAGTCCTGATGGATAACGATGATAGGAAATCCATGTACACGGGTTCAGCTCTTGTTCTTGAAGAAGGATACTCCCTTAATATGGTTGAGGTTGATGTTAATGGAAACACAGTTTGGGTACAGCTTGAAAAGGACGGCAAAGTAGTCGATGAAGCTTTCCTATCCTCTAATAGCGACTATGTATACAAAGCCGACCTCGGGAGTACCGAAGATGTACCCATAATTGCAGTTCATTTTGCTCAGATCTTCAGCGGCGTAGAAACCAACGCAGTTTTCGTTGACGGAATTTTCCAGATCTCGGACCAGTATGTGAAAATCCAGAACGGTGACAAGTTTGGGAAGATGGAGGTAAGTTCCACCTCAAGTTCAGGCATAAAAATGAGAAATAGTGACTCGATCTCTCTTAGCAAGGGTGACACTATTGATATCATGGGTAAACTTAGTTTTGTCGTGGCCGATGCCAATGAACTTCGTTTTGCTCCAATAGTTGAAACCTCCAGGCCCGGAACCTACGAATTAAGGGGAACGATACACGATGATAAGTTTGATACTATGGTCTGGACGCCTTTTAACTTTGAGGGTTTCTATTATAACATTGACGAGAATATTTCCACTGAGAGCCTTTCCATTGAAGGGCTCGATGACAGAACAATTGAGGATGAAGCACTTGTTTACTCTACGAAGCCTGAAAATGTCAAATTTGAGCACGAGGGCTGGGGAAGTTATGAAGTTGTCGGTTTCATGGCAGAGAAATATTTTGCAGGATATCCTGAAAACACTCTTGGTAACTCAAAAGGCATAAGTGTGCTTTCGGATAGGGTTCTTTCAAAAGTTTTGATTGACGACAATGACAAAAAGTCCCTGTTTACTGGTTCTTCTTTAGCCCTGGAGAATGGCTACTCCCTTAAGGCAGCCGAGGTAGATGTTAACGGGAAAAGTGTACTTTTCGAGCTTTACAAAAATGGAAAGCTCCTTGACTCGGGGATAGTCCCTCAGGGTGGGGACTATATTTACGAAGCCGATATAGGAGGAGCTGAAAATATTCCTATGATTGCAGTCCATGTAAGTACGGTCTTCCGTTCCACAGAAACAGATGCCGTGTTTGTGGAGGGAATTTTCCAGATTTCGGATGATTACCTGGAAATTTCTGGGGGAGATTCTTTCGGTGAAATGGAAATAACTTCGATTTCCGATTCAGGCATCACAATGAAAAACAAGGACTCAGTCTCCCTTTCAAGGGGTGATGTCATAGACCTGATGGGCAATATGAAATTCAAAGTTGCCGATGCTTCAGTCCTGCGCTTTTATCCTTTTGTTGAGGTCAAGACCGAAGCAGGAGATCAACTGAACATCGAGATTCCTGAGGCGCTTGTAGTCGGGAAGCCAACCGAAATCCTGGTAACTGCTAGAAATGTTTCAGTCGGCGGTGTTGAAGTTTCTGTTGGAAACGAAAGCATAGGTACTACCGGAGATAACGGCAATCTCACTTTCACCCCGGGTAAGGAAGGTAGCTTCACTGTAACTGCGAATCGGGAAGGTTACGTTTCCGGAACTAAGCGTGTAGATGTCCTTGCACAGGGTGTCCAGAAACTCCTGGTTTCGGTTTCTCCCGAAACTGTCCGGGAAGGGGACCAGATCAAAATAAGTGTCACGGACTCTGTAGATAACAAGCCTGTTGCAGGGGCGGATGTTTTCTTCGGCGGGCAGAAAACTGACGCACAGACAGACGAAAAAGGTATCACGTCTTACTGGGTTACTACTCCGGGCACATATGTGGTAAACGCCACAAAGACCGGTTATGAAGAAGGAGAAACCCATGTCGAGGTGACGGAAAAAGCCACACAGTTCTCTTTCTCAAACCTCACGATACAGCCTGCTTCAGTTGAAGCCGGAACCCCGGTAAATATAAGTGTGAATGCTATGAACAATGGAAGCGTCACAGGAGAATCCAAAGTGGAATTGCTAGTTAATAACGAATCGGTTGATTCCGAGAATGTAACCCTCAACCCGGGTGAGAACAAATCAGTCGAATTCTCACATACTGAGGACAATCCAGGGACGTATACTGTTGAAGTAGGAGGCCTGAGAGAAAGTTATGAAGTGACAAAAAAGGCTCCTTTCTTCAGTGGGATGGCTACGCTTGGAATACTTGCCACAGCGTTTGTTATTCTGCGGAAGAGAAGAAGCTAATAAACTAATTAACGCTTCTGACTTTCGTACTAAAGCTTAATTAACGTTTTAAACTTTCGTATTAAAGCTTATATTAAGCTGTAAGGGTTTAAACTGAAAACCTGTCGGTTTAATATAACTTTAATACCTGTGCTGTGGCAGAAGCTGGAAATTATGCTCCGAATTTCCGGCTCTCCACTTTTTTCTCTTATTTGATGTTCGAGACGACAGCTTAAAATACTGAACTACGATTGTTGAATAGAATGCTTGAAGCTTTAAGTGCTTTTATTGCCAATTACGGGTACCTGAACCTCTTTATCCTTAGCTTTCTGGCTTCCACGGTTTTGCCTTTAGGATCAGAAGCACTGGTAGTAGCTCTTATTTATCAGGGTTTTAATCCTTTTGCTGTCGTTCTGGTGGCGACTTCAGGCAATTATCTCGGATCGTGTACAACGTACTATCTCGGGCTAAAAGGGCGTCCGGTACTTGAGAAGTTTCTGTCTCCTTCTCCTGAGAAGCTTGAGAAAAGCGAGAAGCTTTTTAAAAAATATGGTCTTTATACTCTTCTTTTTACCTGGGTTCCAGGTATCGGAGACGCAATTACCATGGTTGCCGGGCTTATGCAGCTTCCTTTCCGATACTTTTCTGTCCTGGTTTTTCTTGGGAAATTCGGGCGTTATTTTGCTATTGCTTATCTAACAGTTTTTTTTAGCAATTGATTCAGGCTTTTCGAGATAGACCTAACTTATTATTTTATCGATTTTCATTCCTTTAAACAATTTTTTATTAATTTTATTCCGTTATATAATTCTTTTTTTCTATATAATTTCACAAGGTAATTACCCTCTTGAAGAGAAAAATAGATATCTTTATATAATCCATGGTACAATATTTGATTGTCAAAGCAAATTTAGTTGATTTTACTGCTTTGACTCATTTTTATTGCCTGTCTTCCAGGCCTCCAAAAACGGGCTCAATATCTAATTATAACCTCCATTTTTTAATTTTTTCTTTTCTTTTCTTTTTTCGTTTTGTACACAATTTAGCTTTACCTAAGTTTGGGGCATATTCGTAAAGGAACAGATTCTAAAAGGTATGTTTATATATTGATTACTATTTAATGTTCGTAAAGTCATTAAGGGAAAAGTGTTCAGAATCCAATTTATATACTGATCATCTTGTTTCTAGTCTTTTTGTTCTGCTTCAGTATACTTTTTGTTCTGCTTCAGTATACTTTTTGTCCTGCTTCAGTATGCTTTTTGTCCTGCTTCAGTATATTTTGTATCAGTATCTTTTTTATTTTTGTATCAATAACTTTTTTATATTCCTTCCTCTTATTTTCAGTTATGTCTCCTTGCAGTAAAACTAAAGCTTTGAGTCTTTTGATTTTAATTCTGCTTTTACTTGTCCCAATAGCGGGGGCAGCTTCGAATACAGGCAGTATCAAAAAAGCTGACCTTTATCAAGCGCCTGAGAATTCTACTAATGAAAATGCTCTCTTTGCAGAACTGAGTGCAAACGTCGAGCTTTATAACAAGAATTTCGATAAAGTTCCTGATATTCTGCAGAGACTGGTGGCCAGTGAGGAGATCGCCGGGAAAATCAAACTTGAGAACGGCGAGATGCTTTACGTGACTTTACTTATGGGAGGAGGACAAGTAAGGGATTTCTACAGTTATGAAACTCCTGATGACCCAAACTCAAAGTTTGGACCTTCCATCACAGTGGAAACCGATGAAAAAACCATACAAAATGTGCTTGATTCAAAAGAACCTTTAAAGGAAGCCGTAAAAAGCATGAATGACGGCTCTCTGAAGGTGGAAACCGAAGGGCTTTTCCGAAACTTTATGCTCTCAACTTTAAAGACATTTTATAAGTAAATAAATAATAAATAATAAATAATAACTAAATTTTTGAGCTCTAGAAATCTAAGCTCTAGAAGTTATTGATTTGAAATGCTCTTTTCCTTTCTGTGAAAAGGGCATAATTTTTCAGAATTTATGGTTTGTTCTCAAATTTTTCAAATTTACAAGATCTCTTTATACAGGTTTTTGATACATATATGACGCATTAACTCTTTGATTTTGATGCATATATCGTATTTCCGTACCTGCCTATGTTAATCCTTTTTCCGTTGGGTTTCGGTTCATGAGAGTAACTCCAAGACGGATGTCCGGCATCAATACAGGGAGAGATTACTGTGTCTTTAACCCAGGTTTTTCCATTCCATCTTCCAGTTGTTGATTTCAGATGGTAATCATGTTTTGTCTGGCTCGCAAATAGTGGATTTACATGGATGTCAGTTTTCGAGGTACAACTTTTATAATTTCCTACTGCGTTGTTGTAGAGGCAGTTATATTGCAAATATATTTTATGGTTTTTACTGGCGAGATAATTCATCACACCATACCCTGTCCCACCCGGACTCTTTTTACGTTTCAGGGTGTTTACGATTATATTGTTACGGGCAATTATTGCATATACGGATTTTGACGTGTAACTTGGTGAATAATTTTCCGGATACAAATTGGCAATAGCTACATGATATATGCCGTCAAAGACATTGTTTTCAATGTAAGTATTATGAAATCCGCTAATTATGACACCGCCGACCCAGGTAATGCTAGGATTGGTGCCTGTTCTGTAAAAGACATTATTGTGAATACGAACATTTTTTCCAAGATCTTTAGTAGCAGAAGCGGTATCATAATTGAAAATCCAGATCCCAGGACCATAGGTGTTATGGATAACATTATTGTAGATACTAATACTATCCATAGTGCCTGTATCAGTCCCGCCTTTTTCGATTTGAATTCCTGGACCGCCTGCGCTCCAGTCGTAGAAAGAATCAATCACATTATCATGGAATTTTACGTGGTTTGAGTTCCAGATTCTAAGACCGCTGTTAGTCCTGCAGGTTATCCTGTTTTTCCAGGCTTGTACATACTGACTGCTAATAGCAAACAGACCGTCGTGCCCCATTTTGTATAACTTGTTGTTATAAAATTGGATGTTTTTACAGGAATTTGCCCTCAGCCCATCGCCGAGACCATCATACATATACATATTGTATACTTTTATGTTGTTGCAGTTAGTGAAGTACATTATATTATAGTGCCCGTCACCCAAAGAAACTTTTGAATTGCCTTTACGGTTTCCATTAACCTTGAAACCTCTTACTACAATGTTACTATTACCAGAACTACTCATCTGCTTGATCAAGGGTTTCATTGCAACCCAGCCTGCATTATTAGCAAGTTTGATCACAGCACTTGAATCCCCTTCAAGAATAGTATTGCTGCCAATGAGAAGAGTATCGTCAATAACATATGTAAAAGGACCTTTAAGGTGGACAGTGGTATATTTGGAGTTACTTGCCACAAACTTAAGGGCCTGATTTATCTGTACATGATCGTCTTTTCCATCGCAATTATATTTTCCAGTGCCATCCCCCGCAACATATACTATTGATGAGCTAGTTGCACATAAAGCTGTAGAAACGCTTGCAAGAAGAAGGAAATTTACCAATAAAAATATCATTAATTCTCGTTTTAACATCGACATCGGCTGAAGGTGGTCAGAACAAAATATATTATTGTCTTTGGCAGTTAAATTTTTATACAGTAGCGTATCCACACCTCCTCAAATTTTAGGATTATTTGCTAGAATTTAGCTCGCTAAATTAGCTTTTCAGATATCGCGGGTAAGTTATTGCAAATATTATATATTTTCAGAACTTAAAGGCTTTAAATACACAAATGCATTTCTGAAATCATAAAGAGTAAATACGTAAAAATATTTTTAAGAATAAGGCAACTCTTTAATAAAAAGATTCCTAATTCTGGTTTTAACATCGAAATCATTGGTATTAATCATAACGTTCCTAATTATTTTTTTACAAATAAATATTTATCAGGTAACACTATGGCACATTAATAAAAATTTTTATAGTTTGCTAAATATCTTTCTATATTTATTAATTTTTTGTATACTTTTTAATAAATTTTTGCATATAATTAGTAGGAATTTAAAAACTGTAAATAACGAAAACCATTGAAAAAATATTCAAACTTAATTTTCGAAGATGTTAGTTGAATTGTCTTCTCACTGGTGAATTAGAGAATAAAAAAATTTATTTAATTTTCACCAAGTGTCATTAAGTATATTACTTATATTTCAAAAATGCTATCAGGGAAATTATTTATTTTTGAAAGAATACTACGGAATATAGGCTGGATAATTTTGGATGAAGTAAAGTATGACTAAAGGCAATTCTCTCATATATAAACTAGATATACTTTATAGCTAAATCATCTAATATTCAGACATCAAATAACAATTTAAAACTTAAAATTAGTTCGAAAATTATATTGTTAGATAATTTGGACATAAGACTTATAATGAACTAATACTAAGGAATTTATAGAGTTCAAATGTACTTTCTTGACTTTTACAAAGCTGTTTCTGAAATTAACAATTATAGACCTTTCAGGAGTGGAACTGGAACTCATGCCAGAGTTTGTCGTAGATATAAACAAAGTGGTAATATTTGCGTATAGGTGACCCTTACTATACGTCGTTAGGTATGGCTTATTGGAAAACACTTGGTTCTGAAGCTGATCGCATATATGTGAGGAGTTAAAACTCCTCATTTTTTGAGGTGAATAATATGAGTAAAAGTAGTAATACAATAGCTGCTTTTGCCTTTTTTCTGATTCTTGCAATACTGCTTGGACTATGTATAAAAACTTCAATTGATATGAAAAAACAAACTCAAGAACCGCAGGTAAGTGGTATATATATCCAATTTGAAAACGGAACTACTGAGCCAGAAGTTAATGCCATTCTTGATAATTACAACATAACTGAGAACTATACCATAGATTACGACTCCAAGGATATGCTAAGAAGATACTACATAACTGTAGACCAAGATAAAAAAACCGATATAATAAATGAGCTGAAGAAAGATGAAAATTTGACTTTTGAAGTTGAAATCAGAAAAGAAAACTATAACATAATTATATTACCCGAAGAGTTCATAGCAGATAAAAAATTTATCGCAATGTTGAAAAAAAATAATCTTCAATTAAAACAGTCTATCTTGTGTTATATTCGTATTGGAGACGGATCAACTGATTGGATTTCGGAAGGAGATGCAATTAGGATCAAAAATGGGCTTGAAACAAATGAGAAAGTTTTGAATGTATTTCTTTCACATTTTGAATACTAAAATTCCACAATAATAATTCATTGCAAAAGTAACAATGCATTGAATCGTAACTATTCAGCCTGGACAAAATACATCAATAGCCATCGTTATTGATATTAGATATACAAATCCAAAAAATGAAATTTATTTTACTTAGTGCTTGATTATATTTTTGTCCTAATGTCAGTTCTCTTTTTATCATAATCGATATCAATCGAATATCAATAAGCTTTTTGGTAGCTGAATAGTTACAATAAATCTATTTAGTATCAAGGGTTAATGCTTGACAACCTCTCCAGGATATGTATATCTTCCTTTTTCCATTATCGTGCCGATATTTATACTTGTATTGATACCTGTATGCACGTCATCTCCCATAATCACCCCGAGTTTTCTCCTGCCCGAGTCAAGAATCCTGTTTTTTATCATTACTTTTATGTTTTTTCCGTCATGGCGGAGGTTTGCAACCTTGGTACCAGCTCCAAAGTTGCAGCGGTGCCCGATAACACTGTCTCCTACATAACTCAGGTGACCCACATGAGTGTCCTTCATAATAATCGTATTTTTTATTTCTACGGCATTTCCAACTCTTACATGATTCCCTATTGCGGTGGAAGGACGAATAAAACAGTTAGGCCCGATATCGCAGTTTTCTCCTATTATTACCGGACCTTCGATATAAGAACCGTTCCTGATAAGAGTGCCTTTCCCGATTACAACCGCTCCTCTTACGGTAGCGTTCGGTTCCACGGTACCTTCGCAGCTGCCCTCAAGGCCTTTCAGGAGGTATTCATTTGCTTTCAGGAGATCCCATGGGTACCCTATATCTATCCATCTGCCTTCGAGAGGGCTGTAACCCACAGCTGCTCCACTGTCGATCAGCATCTGGATGGAGTCCGTAATCTCAAATTCATTTCTCACTGAGGCCCGGGTTCTGTCAATAAAGTCAAAAATGGATTGCCTGAAGAGATATATTCCGGCGTTTGCAAGGTTAGTAGGAGGGTTTTTAGGTTTTTCTATTATCCTGACAACTCTACTATCATCGGTTTCAAGTACCCCGAAATCCGACGGGTTTTCTACTTCTTTTACGCAGATGACAGCTTCCTCTGTCCTTGAGATAAGGGCTTTTAAGTCCTCCTGGCCTATGAGCATATCCCCGTTAAGTACAAGGAAAGCCCCATCAACATAGCCTTTTGCACAGCCTATTGCATTTGCAGTTCCTAGCTGCTCTTTCTGCTGCACGTACTCTATGCTTACTCCCCATTTGCTTCCGTCCCCGAAGTACTCTTTTATCTGTTCTTCGAGATAACCGGTAATGAAGACAAAGCCTTCAATGCCTGCTTCTATGGCTGAATTGAGAATATGTTCGAGGATTGGTTTATTTGCGACCTGGAGCATAACTTTGGAACAGCCGGAAGTTAGAGGTTCCATCCTTGTGCCTTTGCCTGCCACAAGGACAACCGCTTTCATTTAAGTGCCTCCTTTGCTATCTTTTCAGCCATCTCGAAAATCTCATCAACATTTTCCCGGGCTTCAGCTGTAATTCTAACTTTTGCTTCCGTCCCCGAGGGGCGGACGAGTACCCAGCCATTGTTCATTTCCACGCGAATTCCGTCGATGTCAAGTACCTTTCCCAAAGGCTCGAGTTTGGCCTTAATTTTTCCCATAAACTCTGCCTTTTTGTCATTTGCACAGGGAAAAGCTCCTCTTTTTGTGGCATACCTGGGAAGTTCTTCTCGAAGCTCGCTTAATTTCTTTTTCTTGACAATCTCAACAAGTTTTGCAGCTGCGTAAATTCCATCCGGGCAGTAGGAAATCTTCGGGAATATCCAGCTTCCTGATGGCTCGCCTCCATAGATAGCACTGCACTGTTTTATGCCCTCTGCAACGTAAACGTCTCCAACTCTTGTTCTCACAATTTCCGAACCCTTAAGGGAATCATCAACCATCATTGAAGTATCCACAGGCACGACGACTGTTCCTTTCTTACCATTACATTCATACAGCCCGAAAATTGCAAGCATTTCGTCTCCTGAAACAAAATTGCCTTTCTCGTCCACAGCCATCATCCGATCCGCGTCACCATCGTGTGCGATTCCGAGATCAGCTCCGAAATCCACAACAGCTTTTTTGAGCATGGAAAGGTTTTCATCGTTTGGTTCAGGGTTTCTCGCAGGGAAATGACCATCAGGCTGAGCATTCAGGGTTATTACCTCACAGCCCAGTTCCTGAAGAAGATAAGGGCTAATTGTCCCTCCTGCTCCGCACCCGCAGTCAAGTACAACTTTCAGGCTGGAACCTTCGACAAGCTTTTTGATCATGTTCATATGGGCCCGAATAGCACTTCCGTCTTCTTCGAACTTGCCTATCAGGTTCCAGGGAACCATGGAAAAGTCCTCATCTTCAATTGCTTTTTCTATCTCTTCCTGCTGTGCCGAGTCAAAGGCCATGCCATCAGGGTTCCAGAGTTTGATCCCTACATACTCTGAGGGATTATGGGAGGCTGTAACCATTACACCGCATTCGTATTCTCTGGTTGCATATGCAAGGGTTGGAGTAGATACCAGGCCTATTTCTGTAACAGCACAGCCTGTAGCCGTCAGTCCAGCAATCAGAGCATGTTCGATCATAGGGGCTGAAACTCTAGGGTCTCTCCCGATAACCGCAGTTTTTTTCCGGCTTCCCAATACAAGCCCTACCTTAAGCGCAAGTTCGGGCGTAATTTCTTTATTTGCTATCCCTCTTATTCCTGAAGATCCGAAGAGTTTCATATGTCCCAATCCCAATTTCCTGAAGTATGTTTTCTTGAATTCTCTTAATTTTGATTTTAAATTTTTAGTCTTTCCGTTATTCTACAGTGACACTTTTTGCAAGATTACGCGGTTTGTCAATCGAACATCCACGAGCAAGGGCAGTATAGTAAGCAAGCAGTTGAAGGACTACAACACTGAGCAGCGGAGATAGCAGTTCGCTAGTTTGAGGAATTGTAAGGACAACATCCGCATACTTTCCGATCTCGGTGTCTTTGTTATCAGCCACTGCGATAACCGTTGCATCCCTGGCTTTTACTTCTTTTATATTGCTCAGCACCTTATCGTAAGTCTGCCCTCTTGTTGCAATGGTAACTACAGGCGTTCCTTTCTCAAGCAGCGCAATCGGCCCATGTTTAAGTTCGCCTGCGGCAAAACCCTCTGCATGCAAATATGAAATTTCTTTTAGTTTGAGAGCTCCTTCGAGGGCAATAGGATAGTTAAAGTGCCTGCCGAGGAAGAAGTAGTTCTCTGCATGAGCAAAATTCTCTGCACATTCCTTCACTGCTTCTTTCTGGTTAAGAATCTGCTGAATCTGACCTGGTACTTTTCTTAAACCCGTGATGAATCCTTTAACGTAATTAGGACTTAGCTTGCCTCTTGCCAGGGCAAATTTTACGGCGAGAATATAAAGAAGCGTAAGCTGGGTACTGAAAGTCTTGGTCGCAGCAACTCCAATTTCAGGCCCTGCTCTGGTATAGAGCACACTATTAGCTTCTCTTGTAATGGTGCTTCCCACAACATTTGTGATTGCTAGCGTGGGGCAATTGTAAGACATTATTTCCCTAACAGCCGCTAGAGTATCTGCAGTCTCTCCAGATTGGGTAATTGCAATGGCAATAGTTCCATCACTTATAACCGGGCTTCTGTACCTGTACTCCGAGCAGATGTCTATATCGCAATGAATTCCTGCAAGCTGCTCAAAAAGATATTTCCCAAGCAGTCCTGCATGCCAGGAGGTTCCACATGCCAGAATCTGGACTCTTGAAAGTTTCCTGATCTCCTCGTCGGTCATACTTAGTTCTTTGAGATCTATTGTTCCTTCAAGTTCCGAGACTTTACCTGCAAGTGTATTATGAATTGCACTCACCTGCTCGTGGATCTCCTTAAGCATGAAGTGTTCGTAACCGGCTTTCTCAGCAGCTTCAAAGTCCCACTCAATTTTTTCTATTCTCTTTTCGCAGACTTTTCCTTCTCTGTCAAAGATCTCTACACTGGTAGGGGTAAGAATTGCAGTTTCAAGGTCATTTACGAAAATTACGTCCCTTGTATAATTCAAAAAAGCAGTTACATCCGATGCGGCAAAGTTCTCTCCTTTGCCGAGTCCTATAACAAGTGGGCTGTCTTTTCGAGCAAGCACGAGTTTTCCCTGTTCGTCAGCACAGAGAACTGCAAGGGCATAAGAACCTTCTATCTCTTTTAGCGCTTCCCGCAGTCCTGTAAGAAGTTCACATTTTACTTCTCTTCCATCGGGCTGACCGTATATGTGCTTATGCAGGAGGTGTGCGACCACTTCGGTATCAGTTTCCGATTTAAATTCATATCCTTCTGCAGTCAGTTGTTCTTTCAATGCCATGTAGTTCTCTATAATTCCGTTATGTACAACCGAGATCTTACATGGGTTTCCGGAGGTATGCGGATGAGCATTTGTTGTGCTGGGTCGTCCGTGGGTTGCCCAGCGAGTGTGCCCTATTCCGATGTTGCCACTTGTTCCGTCTGGAATCGTGGCTTCAAGATTTACAATTTTACCTACTGACTTATAAGTATCAATTCCGTTGTTCAGAATCGAAATTCCAGCAGAGTCATATCCACGATACTCGAGTTTTTTGAGAGATTCTATGATAACAGATGCAGCAGAGTTTTCTCCTGCATATCCTACAATTCCACACATTTTTCCACCTTTAAGGGTTAAAGAACAACCGAATGACGGGACAGGTCCTTATATATAGTATTTCCAGATTCAACCTGGCAGTCAACAGCTATTGTCACTCCTGCTTTCACAAGTACGCTATTCCCAATCCGGTTGTCGTCTCCGAAGATGGTACCGAGTTTGGGAGCTCGATGAACGGTTCCGTTCATTATGATCGATAGACCTTCTTTTTCTTCAACAAAGAAACCTGAACCAATTGTATTGTTGCTTCCAATTATGGAGTTAGAGATCCGTCCATGTGAGTATATCCTGCAGTCATTCATTATTATGCTGTTCTGTATTTCGGTAAATGACCTGATCGATACATTGTCTCCTATTGTTGTGGAGGGCAGAATAACTACATTGGGGCCGATATCACAGTTTTCCCCTATGACTACAGGGCCTACAATGTAAGTGCCTGAACGAATCCTGGTATTTTTTCCTACTGCCACCTTTCCACTGAGGAAAACTCCATCTTCAATTTCTCCTTCAAGCTTCAGGTTCCTGTCTGAGTTTAAGACTGTGGCATTAGCTTTTAACAGATCCCAGGAATGGACAGCATCAAGCCACTTTGATTCGGTAGAAACGGAAGTAACGATTTTTCCTTCGTCAATCATAAGCTGGAGGGTATCGGTTATTGCATACTCTCCATTTTCAGATATCGGAGTTTTTTCGATGGTTTCAAAGACATTTGGCGTAAAAATATAAATTCCGGTATTCACAATACGGCTCAGGTCTCCAGGTCTTTTTTCCAGAATTTTTGTTACTCTTTCTTTCTCTTTAAGAACCACACCATAGCCTGCAGTCTCTTCCATCCGAACAGTTAGAAGGCTTGCGTCCCCTTCATAATTATTCAAAAGATCTGCTATAGTTTTCGGTTCTACCAGGTTGTCTCCATTGAGCACGAGAAATACTGAATCCTCGGGGTCAATCCACTTTTTTGCCTGCTCAATTGCATGTGCAGTACCTAGCTGAGCTCTCTGTTCAACGTACTTTATTTTTACTCCGAAGTTTAGCCCGTCTTCGAAATAGTCCATTATGCGTTCTTTTTTATATCCAACAACTAGTATAATATCAGTTATTCCATTTTTTTCAAGCGAACCTATTACATGCTCTAAAATAGGCCTGTTGGCTATAGGAAGCATTACTTTTGAACGAGTTAGAGTAAGAGGCCTGCAGCGCAGCCCTTCTCCTGCTGCAAGGATAATAGCTTTCATAATTTAAAGAACCTTTTTTAGAATTTATACATTACCTTCGAAAGTTTTAAACAAAATAACCATACCTAAATATATCTAGAGTATTCTGTCTTTACAAGGGACAACTAACAATAAAAAAGTAATCCCTATATAATTAGGAAATAAGTTTTTCCTATAGATAAACAACTCAATACCATAAATCCGGGGATTCCGAAAGAATTCTATCCTATGTACTATTTTTTATAGCCGTTTTATCTTTTTGAAAGTGCCAAAACTTATTTATTTTATAACTCCGGTATGTATTTCCTACTTTTTATGCCTTATGCTTCCTAACCCTTGAGAATCTGGACAATTCTTGATAAATTCTTTCCATTGGAAGTTTTAATTCACTGTCATATATTTAAGAAGTAGTTGCCGCAATTTATGGAAAATTTAATCTACCTCTTAATACTTTTCTGGATGCTTCCTTAATTTTCTATATAATCACAAACAAAAGGCTTCAAATAATACTGAAGTTCTGGGAATCGTTTAAGGATACTCACTTTTTGGCCAGGCCTGAATATTTACTTCCATACTATTCATTTAAACTCAATACTCCATTGTACAAAGGAGGTGATCAACGTTACCTTAGTTTCATGGAGCTTGGAGACTTCAAGAACGGAGATAGAACCACTTTGATCCATAAAGAATAAGGCACCAATGAACAATTTGATTTTAGTTATGGAATTGCTTATCTGTATAAATAGCAGGTGTTCAAAACAAACCTGTAACCTACTCTTGAAGCAACACGGTTAAATGAAACATATTAATAGAAATATATTAATGAATCTGACCTTTACAGGACTTATCTCAAAAACAAAAAATATTTATAAGTCTTTATGGGCATTTTGATAAGGTCCACTGAAGAATAATTTATAAAAATCGGTATATTTTTAATTTTTTAAAAAACGGGTTAGTTCTTTGTATGATACAAAATTTTTGGGCAAATAAGTTTAAGTATAGTATGCGCACATAGTCTCTTAAAAAAAATTTAATGATAAACTGAAGTAACTTCAAAATTGAGCTCAAGCAGGAAGCAGGAATTATGCATCGGGAATTTAAAAACAGTCTCAAAATAATAGTTTTTCCTATGCATCGGATTGAGTCTCTAGGGCCAATTTCTTATGGTCTCTCAGTCTTTAAGAGGAGGTTTACCATATACCGAATGCCGGCCTTGATGCGAATACTTTCAATCTGCTTTCCTTAACTTTATATGTTGTGGCGTTGTAGTTTAAAACGCCTCTCTACACAATACAAGATAAACAAGAGGCTTGAGGTAGGAAGAATGAAACAAACAGCCCAATCTATTCGAGATCGATTTTTAAAACTTGGCATCGATGTACCTGTAGAGGATATCGAAAGCAGACTTGATGAACTGATTACGAAATTTAAAGTTCCTTCAAACGAAGCTCAGCGCAGCGTGACCAATTACTTTTTGAAGAAATATGCTATTCCTAAGAATGAATTTTACACCAGGCAGGCTGAGCCGCAGCTTACTAAGATTATGGATATTTCGGAAAATGGACAGTGGGCAAATCTTAAGGCAAAGGTTGTCCAGCTCTGGGAAAACACTCATGAGTCCATCTCTCAGGTAGGATTACTGGGAGATGAAACCGGAATTATAAAGTTTACCGAATGGAAAAATGCCGAACTGCCTGAGCTTGAACAGGGAGAGAGTTATCTCTTCAGGAGCGTTGTTGTAGGAGAGTACAATGGCAGATTCCAGGTTCAGCTTAATAAGAATACTTCTATAGAAAAACTGGATGAAGCCATTGGAGTCGGAGGCGGTGACTTCACACCGGCTGCAAGAGAATCCGAACTCAGGAATATTTCCGACCTTTCTGGAGGCCAGTGGGCTACAGTCAAAGGAAAAGTAGTTCAGCTCTGGGAAAACTCTCATGAATCGATTGAGCAGGCAGGGCTTATAGGGGATCCCACAGGGGTTATCAAATTCACTAACTGGGCTAGTTCCGAACTTCCGGATATGGAAGAGGGTAAGAGCTATGTGTTGAAAAATGTGGTTGTCAACGAATGGGGCGGTAAGATCCAGCTCCAGCTTAACCGGTCAAGTTCCATAGAAGAACTTGATGAAGATATCAAAGTCGGGTCCTCAACTTCTACATACTTCGGAGCAATGGTTGACATCCAGACCGGTTCGGGCCTCATAAAGCGTTGTCCCGAGTGTAAAAGGGCCCTGGTTAAAGGCGCCTGTCCGGAGCACGGGAAAGTAAAAGGAGAATACGACCTGAGGATAAAAGCGGTTTTGGACTCCGGAACTTCCACTCAGGATGTTCTGATTAATAGAGAACTTACTGAGGAGCTTGCAGGACTTTCTCTCGATACTGCAATTGCAATGGCTGCTGACGCTCTCGATCCCGGGGTAGTGCTGGATACTATAAAACATGAGTTGGTAGGCAGGTACTATACCGTAACCGGGCACAAGCTTGATCGCTACATCCTTGTGGATTCCATTACTCCCAAGACTTCTCTGGATAAAGAGATGCTTGATGAGATGCTTTCGCTTAATGAAACATTTACGAAGCTGGAGGTGCAGTAAATGCCAGGCTTTTTCAGAGAAGCTGCCCGCAGAGTTTTTGCCCAGGAACTGAAGGATTCGAACCTGACTTCAAGGGACGAAAGTGATCAGTATGCTCCACAGTACGTCCTGACGCCCACTGGAGCTAAAGTAAACCGCATCTTCCTTGTTGGCACACTTATCGAAAAGGAAGACATCGGCACTGATTCCGAGTACTGGAGAGGGAGGGTTTCAGATCCTACAGGTTCTTTCCTGGTCTATGCCGGACAGTACCAGCCCGAAGCAGCTCAGTTCCTTGCTGAGTGTGAATTACCGGCTTTTGTAGCAGTTGTGGGCAAAACCAGTACATATACCACAGATGACGGAAATGTCCTGACTTCTATCCGTCCCGAATCTATTCAGCAGGTAGATGAACTTACCCGGAATCTCTGGGTGCTCGATACTGCAAAGCAGACACTTGAAAGGATAAGGACAATTGAGGCAGAGGAAGACCAAAACTCAAAACTTGCAAAAGAACACTACTCAACTGATACCGGTTACTACCGTGAAATAGTCAAAAAGGCTCTTGAGTCCCTCAAAGAAAGAGAATAAATCAAAACGAGTAAAGTCATACTGTCTAAATCGGGGGATGAATGCCCCTTAATCTTTTTATTTTATTCGAATACCACGCTAGCCTACTGCATGGATGAAAACTTCCCCGGTAACCATTGATGATAGTATAATTATCAATTCCATTATTATCAATTCCATTTTCGGTTATTAACTTCTGCTCAAACTAAATTGTTTAGGGTTGTTATTTTCCTTTAAAGGAATTATATGGCTACTTTCACCGATGTCACTGTTTTTCTGAAGCAGCCAACTATGTTTGAAGCAGCCAACTATGCAGCAGGAGAAGTAGAAGAGGAGTTTGGAAATGCAGCAGATGTTGCCAATAACAGATTTATAGGAAATTCAAACTTGTGTTTAAGACCAAGGGAGAAAAGATCATGAAACTTAGTCAAATTTGTATATTGGGTCTGGTACTGGCAAGTGCAATATTTGTGGCTTTTGCTTCTGAAGAGGGGAGAATAATATTTACGAAAGAAGATGCAAAGCAAACAAAATACCTTGATCCGTCAACTGCAAACGTAAATATTAGTTTTGAGGATGCAAAAAACAAGATAATATCAGAAAATCCGGAAGTAATCAATGAGTCTGTCCATGGAGAACTGATTGATGATGAAAATTTTGGGATAATCTGGCAAATAAGCTCAAAAACAACTAATGGAAAAAGCATCTTAACAGGAATAAATGCCTCTAATGGAGAGCAACTTTTTGTATACGATGGATCGAAAAATGTACAGGGAAAGAATGTACAGGGCAAAGACAGTGTAAGTAAAGATGATGCTCTGAAAATAGCAGAAGAATATATCGAATCCAGGGTTTCAGCGGATAAAATTAATGATATTGAGCTTGAATATGTAAACTACATAGAACCTCCTGCTGATGATCTGCCAGGAAATTATCATGTAAGTTACGCAAGAGTTATCAGGGGAATACCTTCTCTTTCCGATGGAATACTGCTTGATGTTAATGCAGAAACAGGCGAAGTTTCAAGCTATCGTAAAAGATGGTCTATGGATGAGGAAGAACTAGCACTCATTGATACGAAACCAGGCGTTACGGATGAAAAAGCAGTTGAGATTCTCAAAGAATACATGAGTAACGAACCGTCTATAGGAGAAGAAAAAGCAAATACCGTAAAAGTTATTTCGTCAAACCTTGTCTGGAAAGAGGACGATGAAGATAAAATTCATCTGGCATGGTGGATCCGATTCATGGATTCAAGTTTTGCAAAGGACGATACCTATCCTGCTTCAGTATGGATTGACGCACATTCAGGAGAAATGTTGCTGTTTAATTATTACAGAGACTAAGTTCGAAAGAGTTCTAACTTTCCATTCCTCTTTGCATAAAAGTACGTAATTATTTATTCTCAAGGAACTTTTGTTCCTTTTTCTTTTCCTTTCACCTGTCCCTTTTCCTTTCACCTGTCTCTTTTCCTTTCACCTGTCTCTTTTCAGGTATTTTATGTTTTTTTCTCTTAACTCAACTTTCAAAGAAATAATCTGCAAAGGGAATTCAATAGCTCGCAGGGAAAAATCCTTCAGTAATACTATCTCGTCAGCATTAAAATGTCCTATATAATTACTTAAAATGGTTCAGAATTCTTTTGTCTTTGAGGGTTAACGTGACACTGTTTTAAAATTAACAATTTTTCCTTTCTCCATAAAGGCAATCTCGTCACTCATCCATTCAACAACCTTAATATCGTGGGAGATAAACAGAAAACTTATCTTGAACTTGATTTGCAGTCCCTTAAGAAGCGAAAGAATTTGAGCTTGGACAAGTGGATCTAGCATCGAAGTAGGCTCATCCGCTACTATTAATTCCGGTTTCATGCTAAGGATTCTTGCAATTGCAACTCTCTGAAGCTGACCTCCACTTAGCTCTTTGGGATAGCGAAAAAGAAGCTCTTCATTAAGGGAAACAATTTCAATAAGTTCCTTTATCCTCTCCAATTCTTTGTCTTTAGCGCAAAGCCTGTGAAGCCTTAAAGGTTCTGCAATTATATCATAAACTTTCATCTTCGGGTTCAAGCATGATTCAGGGTTTTGAAAAATAATCTGCATTCTGGTTCCCAGGTATTTTAAAGAGTGGCCTTTAAGTCCTGAAATATCCTTACCATCAAAGATAATGCTACCTTCTGTCGGTTCAAGCAATCTTAACACTGTTCTTCCAAGTGTGGATTTCCCACAACCACTTTTTCCAACAAGACCTAGAGTCTTCCCTTTTTCTATCCTGAAACTTACTCCATCAACGGCCTTGTTAACCTTAATCTGGAAAAGCCCGGAATAATAATGCTTTTTCAGATCTTTCACTTCTAACAATGCCGTATGCCCACCTCCGCACACCCAGGAGAAGGAGTATCTGGGATCAAATGTGGTTCTCTTTTTACATTCTTACTATTTTTTTCAGAAAATAAGCAGCGAGCAAAATGATCATCTACATGTTCCAATAGAGTTGGGTGGGTCTTTGAGCAGTCTACCAGCTGGTTACTACATCGGGGATGGTACCTACAACCGGAAGGAGGGAAGATCAGACTTGGAGACTGACCTGAAACGTTCATTAGCCCTTTTTCTGGAAGCGAATGCAGTAGTGCAAAAGTATAAGGGTGTTTTGGATCGGAGATGACCGTTGCCGTTTTCCCGATTTCAACGATTTCTCCAGCATACATCACTGCAGTCCTATCTGTAAGTTTAGTAGAGACGTCCAGATCATGAGTAATTAAGAGCATGGAAGAGTTTTCCTTCCTGACAAGCCTGGCAATTATTTCAAGAATTTGCAATTTTATATCAGGATCAAGCCCCTTTGTAGGTTCGTCTGCAATAAGAAGTCTTGGCTTGAGAGCAAGCGCTACTACCATCATAACCCTCTGCAGCATCCCACCACTGAACTGGTGAGGATACTCAGACTTTCTTGAAGAATCTATTCCAACAAGCTCAAGCATCTCTGAAGCCTTCTTTTCTGCATCTTTTTTTTTCATGCCTTCATGGTATCGATAAATTTCAGCAATTTGACTACCTACAGAGAGTACTGGGTTAAAACAGATTGAAGGATCCTGTAGCATGATCCCTATTTCCTTTCCTCTTAAATTTCTCATTTCTTTTTCAGACAGACTTAAAATATTCTTACCCCTGTAAACGATTCTCCCTTCTGTCCTTGCATTATTTGAGAGCAGCCTTAAAAGTGCTTTTCCAAGGGTAGTTTTCCCACAGCCTGTTTCTCCAATAAGCCCAAAAATCTCTCCTTCTTTGATCTCAAAGGAAATGTTTTCGTTTGCTTTTACAAGGCCCTTTGGGGTTTTGAAAGAAACGTTCAATTTTTCTACTGAAAGAAGTTGAGTGGAGGGGGAAGAAATTCTCATCTATCCAGCACCTCCTGTTTAGTATACTGTCCCAAGCTGGCTCTTAATCCGTCTGCTGCAAAATTGAAAGCAAAAACTGTAAGCATAATCATGAGACCCGGAATAAAACAAAGGTGAGGATATGTGCGCAGGTATGGAATTCCGGATTTGAGCATAGAGCCCCACTCAGGTGTAGGAGGCTGGATTCCAAGTCCTAGAAAACTTAGAGCAGAGGCAAAGATTATTACATGGGCAATCTCAAGAGTCCCAAGAACGATTACAGGTTCCATGCAGTTTGGAAGTATATGTTTTCGCATGATGTAGAAATTTGAGGGTCTAAGAGCCCTTGCCGCTTCCACAAAATCTCTCTTTTTTAAAGAGAGAACCTGTCCGCGTACAAGCCTTGCATAAACAGGCCATTGAGTAAGGGATAAGGAAAGGACGACACTTAAAAACCCCGGCCCAAGCAGTCCTGCTATCATAAGGGCAAGAATGATATTGGGGAAAGCCAGCATCACGTCTACACCTCTCATAAGGATTTCATCAAACAAGCCTCCTTTATACCCTGAAAGCAACCCAAGAGAGGTACCTGCAATGGATGTAGCTGCAACAACGAGAATTCCAATGCCGAGAGAAATGCGTGTGCCATAAATTACTCTTGAAAAGGTGCAGCGCCCAAATTCATCAGTTCCTAAAGGGAATTCATGGCACGGGCCAAGAAGTCGTTTGTCAAGTTTCTGGACAAAAGGATCATTTGGAGAGATATAGGGAGCAAATAGGGCCAGAAAACATAGGATAGCAATAAACAAAATTCCAAAGAGTGCAAGTCTGTTTTTTCCAAACCTCCATAGACTTAGCTTTTTTTCATTCATAGAAAGTTTTTCAGTCATTTTTATATTTTCACTCATACATGTCATACCTGATTCTCGGGTCAAGCACTGCATACAATATATCTACTGCAAGGCTGGAAAGAGAAAAGAGCACTGCGATAAAAAGAACACAGCCCTGAACCATAGAAAAGTCTCTTGCAAAGATCGAATCAACAAGAAGTTTTCCGATACCTGGCCAGGAGAAAATTGTTTCCACAATAACAGCTCCTCCAAGAAGATAACCCAACTGCATTCCTGCAAATGTAACAACTGGGAGTAAGGCATTTTTCAGTGCATGCCGTAAAACGACAGTATACTCATCAAACCCTCTGGCACGTGCAGCCAAAATATATTCTTTCTCCATCACCTCCATAAGACTAGCTCGGGTAAGTCTGGCCGTAATTGAAGACATTGAAATTCCAAGGGTTAGAGCAGGAAGAGCAAGGTGACTCAGGCTTCCATACCCATAACTAGGGAAAATATGAAGAGTCAGGGAAAAAAGCCAGATCAGAAGAATTCCAAGCCAGAAGTTAGGGATAGAAATGCCTATCAAGGAAAAAAACGCGCAACAATTGTCAAGCAGAATATTTTTCTGAAAAGCGCTCAGAACTCCTATAGGTAAGGCGATTAGGAGAGAGATTAATAAGCCGGCAACTGTAAGTTCTATAGTTGCCGGCAACTTCAAGAGTATTTCTTCAAGGACATCATCAGAGGTTATAATAGATCTTCCAAGATCAAGATGCAAGAGATGATCCAGCCATATAAAGTACTGGAAATAAACAGGAGCATCAAGTCCTTCTGCTTCCCTGACGGATTCAATCTGGCTTTTATCAAGATCCTGTCCATATCTCTCAAGAGCTATGAGCTCAGCAGGATCTCCTGGCGCAAGGTACATGGCAAAAAAAGAAACAAGAGTAACCCCTGCTATTACTATTAATACCATGACCAAGCGATTTGCAATGTACTTCCACATAGATATTCTTCTTATGTTTCTGTCGTTTTCTGATATCGGTCTCTTAACTTCTGATGCTTTCAGATATTCCATTTTAAGGTTTATCTTCCCGTTTGTGAAGTTTCTAATGTTCTGTCCTTTCGGAACCTTGTTTTAATTTACTTTCTTTCAAGATAAACTCCAGAGAGGTCCAGCCAGGGATCTTCTGCTGTTATCACAAAACCTTTTACCGAAGGCCCGGTTGCTACTACCTTTTCTTCATGTACAAGATAGAAAGCAGGGACTTCTTTTATTACAAAATTTTGTAGAGCGTAATAGAGTTCTTTCTGCTTCTGCGGATCTATGGTCGAATCTGCTGCATCTACAAGCTGGTCATAGGTTTCATTGTGGTAGTGAGAGTAAGGACTTTTGGAATGGTGAATAAAGAAGTGTTTTGGATAGGGACCCCAGACAAAATAGCCAGTTCTGAGTATCATGCCAAAGTTTCCCATACCTTCTAGTTTACTGATCGCTCCCTCATCAAGTACTTGAATTTCCACATTCATTCCTATTTTTCTGAGATCTTCCTGCGCAACCTGAGCCATAAGAGTATGCCTGGCTGCCCATGCACCCTTACTAACAAGCAAGGTACAATTCAAGGGACTTCCATCTTTTTCAAGAATTCCATCCCTATTGGAATCTTCCCATCCTGCTTCTTTAAGTAGAGCCTTTGATTTATCAAGGTCTTGCGAATATGTTTTCAGGTCAGGTTCAGAGTACATCATGTTGGGAGAATACGGTCTTCCTTCTGCCGGTTTTCCAACGCCGTTAAGGATATCGTTCACTAAGGCTTTGGTATCTATTGCGTAGGCAACACTCTGGCGTACTTTTGTATCGTTAAAAGGAGTTTTATCGCAATTGAATTGCAGGAAATCCGTAAAAGTACTTAGCTTCTTTTGAACCTGGATACTTTTTTTGGCTTCGAGCCTCTTGACATCATACTCTGGAACCTTGATAATCATATCCAGTTCTCCGTTCTCAAACGCCATAACTTGCGTAGAAGGATCAGGGATGATTTTAAAACTAACTTTATTAAGCAGAGACTTATTTCCCCAGTAAGCATCATTTCTTATAAGCACTATTTCCTGATCTTTTTTCTGCGATTCAAACTTAAATGGTCCTGTCCCTACCGGTTTGATGAAATTTCCTGCTTTATCAAGACAACCAGGCCCCATTATGGGCCAGGCTACATGAGTCAGGTAAAAAGGTAGAGGCATGGGTTTTTGGAGAACAAATTTCACGGTATAGTTATCAAGAGCCTCTATACTTTTAATCGGTTTCAGTACTGCCTGTCTCACATAGGATTTGTCAGAGTAAGAAAACACAACCGAATCTGCGTTAAAAGGCGTACCGTCATGGAAGGTCACATTCTTGCGTAGGTGGAAGATCCATGTCGTCCCGTTGTCAGGCGTTTCCCATGACTCGGCAAGTCCCGGGATAATATTCAGGTTAGAGTCAAGCCTTACAAGGGTTTCATAGACCTGAGACCACACAAACCTGGCATCACCATCCGCAAACTTGTCAAGATACCAGTTGTTAACGTCTGAACTTATGCCCACAATAAGGTCCTGAGAGTTTTCCACGAAACTGTCTCCTTTGGCAGTTTCATCGTTTTCTCCGCTTATGCAGGCGCTTGCACCAATTACTGCAAGCAGCATGCAGGTTAGTAAAATAGGCTTGAAATTTCGATCCATAAAATAATCCTCAATTCAGCTAAAAGGACTTCTAAAAGGACTTTTAAAGAGGCTCCCTCGAGGAAAAATCGAAGGACACGATTTATCTCGAAACTAAAAATTAACTTAAATGCTATGTAGGCTAGAAAGATGGATATGTTTCTATTATCTTTTTATTGTGAGTAAATTATTATAATAAATGTGAGTTTAATAAATTATTGTAATACTTAGTTAAATAAAAAAGTTTTCTTATAAAACTAAATGTAAACATTGTTAACAGAGATATTACCTTGTTGAAAGCGTGAACAAATAAACCAAATTCTCAATTATCTCAAAAATCGGGATAAAAATATTGTGCTCAGATAGTAAAATCAGTGGTTTGTTACTTCACTTGCAGTCAATTGCAGAAAATCTCCAATTTTTCCGTACTGTCAATTAGAGTTCAACAAATGTAACTCCGTTGATTATCAGCTCTGATACAATTGTTTTACCATTTAACAAAGTATATATATTCATATTTGTATTCGCTTTTGTAACATATATTGGTAATTTCGAGTAATTGCATGTGCAAATAGTTTGAGCTGATAATATGGACCCATGTAATATTGACTGGAATGAAGTCTGGAAAGGGACGTTGGAAAGAGAGTTACAATCGAACAAAAATGTAGATTGTTCAGCTATATGGCACAATAAGGAAAGGGCCAGACGCTTCTGGAAGATGTTTCAGGATAATAACGCAAAGACAATAACCGAAAAGAGGATTAAGGGCATGAAACTCTCTTCTGACTCCAGAGTCCTTGATATAGGGTCAGGGCCCGGTACCCTTGCAATTCCGATTGCACAGCAGGTAGCTCATGTAACTGCTGTTGAACCTTCTGACGGCATGATGAGCGTCATGAAGGAAAATATTGAAGAGTACGGAATCAAGAACATCAACTGTGTACACAAAGATTGGGAAGCCATTGATGTCGAATCCGATCTTTCTGCTCCTTATGATGTGGTTTTTGCTTCTTATTCCTTGGGCATGAAAGACATACGGACTTCAGTTCAAAAGATGATAGATGCTTCTTCAAGGTATGTTTATCTGTACTGGTTTGCGGGAGAAACTTCATGGGATATGCATTCTCGGAGACTCTGGCCTTTCCTTCACGGATATGAGTATCAGCCAGCCCCGAAATGCGATGTTCTCTACAATGTGCTCTACAGTATGGGAATCTACCCAAATGTCAAAGTTTTCCCTTTCGAGCACGTCCACAGGTATGCAACTTTTGAAGAAGCAGTTGAGGATTTCAAGTCGTATTATAATGTAACCTCAAGTACCCAGGAGACCGTTCTCAGGTCCTATCTGAAAGGTATTCTTGAGGTAGACAACGGGAATCTTATTCAAAGAGGATGGTCCACCAGAGTAAAAATGTGGTGGGAAAAATAAACTGAGGATATCGGGGATCTTAACGAACCGCTACTTCCTCTAGAAAACACACGTTTCTGTTTAAGCTTGAACACAATTTTTTGAGGCTTTTTACGTATTTCAGAGTAGCACTATCAGGTCTAAGGGGAATAAAAATCATTTCCAACATAAATCAAATTTATAACTTGTCCATTCCTCGTAGATTTGACAGAACTTCATGAGTACTGGGTAAAACTACTCTTTAATTGTGGATCAGGTTGGTGTAGATGGCAAAAGTTTGGTCCTCTCTGTGTAAAAACGGAAGAGAAACCGAGTCAGAAGTTGTGAAAGCGGACGGGCCTCCTGAAGACAAGACATTTACAGTAACTGCATACATCGAAAGCATAGTGAACAGCTCTACTTTTTTGTGAATATCTTCACAATTTCCTTATAAAAACCAATGAGCTTTTGAACTGAAAATCATTTTATCCATAAAGAATGGCAAGTGTCACGTTGGAGCCCTTCTATTTAATTTAAAAACTTTTTTACATTTTATAAATATTGATATTTTCAAAGGTCTCAGAGCCAGAAAAGGCAAAATATACATAAATAAAAGAGACATGGTATAAAATGAATAATTTGTGTTTGAGTAAAATTTCGGAGTAAAATTATTTAACTAGTAAAATAATTTAAAAATATGTGAGATGATCCTGTGAAAACCTATCTTCTGGTCTGGTTCAGCAGTGAAGGAGCTCGTCCGTCGGAAGTAAACCAGCGGTTGATGTCTCTGGGTTTCGAGCCTATGAAAGGCAGCTATGATTTTGTGTACAACTGGAATAGCAATGTTAATGTTGAGACAATTCTCGAATTTGGGGATAAAGTATACCTGAGCCTTCAGGGCACAGGTGTTATGTTCAAATTGGAAACACTGTAAATAGGGCTTGCAAAAATTGAATTTCCCTGACCCTGCTTAGCAAGGAATGTACCGAATTTAAGCAGTAAATAAACTACTGGTCAGGGGTAATTCTACAGGTAGTCCAGATTGTGAATCCTTGCATGTAATCTATGCCAGTTTCAGACGCTTAAGCATTTTTTTCGTTTCGGTTTTTTTCCTGCTCACCCTTCTTCAGGGAATCCCGAAACTTTATATAATCACAGGTAGCTCCCTCAAGAGTTATTATTCTGCCATTAATACTTCCTTTTTCTATTATAAGTTCTACAACACTTGGGTTTGACATCCTGGGTCTGGTAGGAGAGCCAGGACAAACAAGCACAACATCGTTTTTCTCTATCAATGGCCGATGCAAATGACCGAAAATCAGAATATTTACCCCCATCTCTTTTGCGAGGTAACCCTGTGCAGTTGTATCGGTAACCGAAAGCCCTCCTTCATGTACAACTCCGATTTTTACACCTTCAACTTCGAATGTCAGTCTTTCTGGAAGGAGTTTTTTGAGTTCGGAAGTGTCATCATTTCCAAAAACGGCTTTTAATTTGCCGCTTGCGTTGAAGGCGTTATAGGCTTTTACGGTACTGAAATCTCCTGCATGGACTATAAGGTCACATTCTTCAAGCAGCGTTTGAAGTTGTTGGGGAATTTCTCCGGTTTTCATATGAGTATCGGAAAGTACAATCATCTTCATAAGTAATCTCCTTATTATAAAATATGCCCTTTAAAGTTAAATCTGTGCTGCAAGCCTTTTCAAAAAAGGCTTGAGCGAAAACGCCGAGCAATGGCGTGACAATTGGTTCACTGCAAGCCTTTTTAATAAAGGCTTGAGCAAAAACACTGAGCAATGGTGTGACAATTGGTTCACTGCAAGCCTTTTCAAAAAAGGCTTGAGTGAAAATCGTTCGAAAAAGCAGGGATAAAAGTCATTTCTTCATTCAGGTATTTCATTCGTGTTTGGGAATGATAAAAATATAACTTCAGAGTATTTTGATAAACTTAACTTCTAATAATTGTTTATGTACCAAATATAAATAACCTGTCGAAATTGATGTTTTTCGAAATTATCTTCATGTTTTCAGTTTAGGAATTTATCTGTAGTTCCATTTACCATAATCATTTCTGGTAACAAAAACCCCTTGATATTATATCTGAATCATTCCTAACTATATTGGAAGTTATATCTAAATCATCCTTAAATATGTTGGAAGTTATTGACCGATAAGATCATGAAAACAAGGACTGAAATAAAAACAAATGGAGATCAAGCATGAAAAGACTTACCAGGAAAGCATGGTTTCAAAAAAGGCGTATCGGTTGGGGTGTTAGACCGGCTAGCTTAGAAGGCTGGTTGGTAACTATTGGGTTTATAATTATTGCTCCGCTTGTCGGTATGTATTATCATGAAGAGAGTATAACCAGATATATTATTCTTATATCAATGGTGGTTATCCTTATTGCGATTATTCTTTTAACTGGCGAGGCACCAGGCTCTGAACTGTGGGATGAATTTAAGAAAAAAAATGATAAGTAAGGAAAGTAATGCGTTTATTTGAATTTATAAAACCCTTCCGAAATGGAGGAGTATATATCCGCTCGAGAGAAATTTATTCAGCTAAACAAAGCAAACTTAAACATGGAGGCAGATAATTATTCTGGAAAATCCAGCTGTTTTGAGAGGTTCTGATAAAACTGTCCCGTAGTGATAGTACTCGGAAAAATTAGAATTTTTTGATTCAGACCCGCAGGTCTGGAATTCATTTAAAAATCAGAGAAGAATTACTCGAGAGTCAGGTCTACGAGTTCATACTCAAGGTTTTCGGTTTCCAGCCTGTTAAGGAGGGAAGGAACCTGTTCATCTACTGAGACTACAAGGGATGATAAACCATGGTATGCAGCCTCAATAACTGATTCGTTACTTCCGAACATAACATTTGGAGTTATGCCGATCTTACGCAGAGCAATAAGTGCTTCGACACCGATAGCGGCTATATAAGGTTTTGAGTTTGTCAGGGATCTCAGACGTTCAATATCTATTTTTCTTGATCCTCCACGCTCAATTCTCGGAACCTTGCAGATCGTAATCGTAGCATTTTCCAGGTCGATCAGGCCTCGTAGGCTCGTTACTCCCACGTCTTCTCCGGAAGATGCATCGGAAATTACACTGCCTGATGCACCTGTTTTTTCCGTACTGCTTACGTACAGGAGTCCCCTTTCCATTTTCAGGTATACCTGCTCGCCTTCTTTCATATCCTCTTTTGCAATCGCTGTCCAGGTTGAGACATGGCTGATTATATCCTCCATGACAAAGCGGGCGTATTGCTTCATTTCCGTGGCATTTTCAAGGACCCATTCCACACCTTCTTTTGTAATCCTGTACCTGACACGGCCCTCAGTAACTATCAGCCCGTCATTTACAAGTTCTTTAATATATTCAGAAACTGCCTGGGGAGTTATTCCTATCTTTGCAGCAATTTCTTTTTGTCTTACATTAGGCTGGTGAGCTGCAATTTCGATAAGAACCTGAAATTTGGTTACTCCGCTTTTAGTCTGGAGGATTTTAATCATCAATCGTAGTTCTCCTCTACATCTTCAATTAATTTTAACCTTTGCCCCATTACAGAAAGCCTTTCAGATCTGCGGGCAACAGCACAAATATAAAATGGGTTTCTATTAAGCGTCCTTGTGAGGTTGCTCATGGAGGTATTGCCTTCTTCTACTAGCCTTTCCAGTTCTTCCATCGCATCTTTGACCTCTTCATATGGCTTGAAGGTCAGCATAATAATATCGCTCAAATCCTCAAAAGAACACTGAAAATTAACCTGAACCTTGGAATAGGAGCTGTGGTATTCTTTGGAGGGTTTTTGCCCTGCCTCCGGAACTCTCCACTGGCTCTCCAGGAGCCCGGCTTTTTTCAGGATATGAAGGCTTTTTGATGAGTCTGTACCCATGAATTCATCTATCTCTGCTCTGGTCATCCACTTGTTCGAAAGTGTGTCAAATATTTTTTTGTGAGTTCTTGACCCAAAAGTCCTGAGTAATGGTACTAAATAGGAAGGATCGTTAATTATTCGAGTTCTTTTACCCATTTACTCCTCTCCTTCTCGTCTTACGTTATAAGCTTTCAAATATAATAAAGATTTGTAATTTGATTACTCTCTATAATCAATATCAAGCCCTTCAGGCCCTTTCCAGTTAAAAATCGGAGCTTTTCGTTTCAGTTCGCGGCATTTTTCATGAAGTGCATGGGCCACAATAGGGAGAGCAATAGTAGCATCCACGAAGACCTGCACTTTTTTTGCCTGAGCTGCAATTTTTCCCCAGGAAACGGCTTCATCGAAAGTACAGCCTGAAAGACCTCCCCAGTGAGGAGCATCAGTAGTGTACTGAATTGCATAATCATGCCCTCCGATATGCATTCCAAGAATAGAAGCTATTACTTCGGTCTGCTGGATAAAATTCTTGGGGACTCCACCTCCAATATAAACAACTCCGGTTTTTCCTGATTTTTCGACAATCTGCGTGACCTCATCAACGTCTTTTATCTGGTCAATATCAAGTTTCAGTCCTCTTCTTCTTGCAATAGTAAGCCCGATTCCTATTGAGCTATCAGAAAGTGCAGGAATGAAGATAGGGATATTGTGCCTGTATGCACTTACGACTATAGAATCCTCGGCCGCTCCACGCCTTACAAGTTCTTTTCCTAGCAGATACATGAACTCCCTTGAGGAACAGGATATTTCCCCGATTTCTTCTGCAAAATCCGCAATCAGGTTATCTGCAGTCCTGAATTCTTCCTCAACTGCAAAAACATCGTAAATTCTGTCCACTCCATGCTCAAAGAGGTTTTCATCATCAACCAGATGTGAACCCACATAGTGTTTCTTGCCGAGAGCTTCATGTGAGTCATGGAACATGTTCGCTCCTGTGCTTACAAGGCAGTCTATCATCCTCTCCTGGATCATATACGAGATAACCCTACGCATACCAGCAGGGACCATAGCTCCTGACAGGCCCATAAGCACAGTCATATTTTCTTGTTTTAGCATGTTATGCCAGGCCTGGACCGATTCGGCTAGCTTTCTTCCCTGGAAGCCTGTCTTAAGCATTCCGTCCATCAGTTCGCTTACAGACCTGTCTTTTACATCTATCGGAACGGTTGGGTTATCTGTGAACACATTAAGATGCATACCATTCTCCTAATAAGCAGATAATGATAGTTTTGCATGTGATTTCTAAGACCTGAAGACACTTGGCAACAGGCGGCAAGAAATGCAAATAGCACTAATAATTATATAATTTATTAAATATCAATATATGCAGACTCTTCCTCGACAATATCAACAGAGATGAACCTTCCTCAGGAAACTAATTTGTCAGGCTTGAACCAGGATCAAAGAATGTGAAATTGACAGCATGATGAGTATACTTTATTTCCAGAGTGAAGTTCGTAAACAATCGCAGAAATTGTTGTAGGTATACTGTTAATGCTCGGGTTGTTAATGTTCATATAGTAAAGACTGCTACGGATATCACGGTCATCCAGTCTCCATGCTCATCTACAGAAGATGACCTGGGAAAACTGAGAGTCCTGAGGGGGGCTTCGTTTGTCCATGTACTGTACATGCTTCGTGCAAGTTTTTCGGAATGTTTCCCAACGTCCTGTGCAGTCTCTCCATATGCATGGTATTCTGATATGTAACCGTGCCTGTTTATGTTTTGAGGGAATGCACAACCAACTGATGCACTGAGCGTTCTTCTTGGCTCATTGGAAGAAATCCTGGACATTACGCAAAACACAATCTCTCCGGGACTTAACTCTTCAAGCCCTTCCTCTCTGGATACAACCTCACATTTGGGGGGTAGGATAGAACTTACAGTTACAAGGTTAAATTTCTCAATACCTGCATCCCGGAGTGCAACTTCAAATGATTCAAGATTTTCGGGGTGTCTACCAACTCCACTTGTAAAAAATACTTTTTTGGGAATTAATTTCGTAATCATCTTTGCAGCCTTGTGAAATAATCAATTTAAGCCTAATCCAAATGGCAATTATTATTTTTAAGCATTGCCCTTCAATTCTGCTGGAAAGAGCTCAATTCTTATTTATTTAGTTAATACTTAATATAATAAAATTGCACTGACTTTTTTTATTTTTTTCCAGGTTTTTCTCGAGTTAAACTTTCTTAACTTTTCATTTGAAAGTTTCATAAATCTTTTGTATAAATTTGCCAGTCTTTTCTTACATTCTCTGCACTTCTCCTTTACAAGCTCTCTCATAAGCTTTATATTATGCAGAATAGTTACATCGTGTATTACTCCCTGCAATTTTCTTGCTTACTTCTCTCACAGACAGAAAAGTCAGGTCTTTTCGAAGATTTGAAAAGATACGGGCTCGTTTACTTGGCTGTTCCAAAAAATGCTTTCCCGGCCTGAGTCCTGAAGAATTAATTAACAACAATAAAATATGATGTCGGTACAGATGGAAGAAAAACTTAACCTTAAACTCCTGGAACTACTTGAAGGTAAGCAGCTCTCAATCAGTGGGCTTTCCAGAGAATTAAAAGCCAGAGGCATAGATGAACACCGCCTGGTTCTTACAGGCTATCTCAGGGCACTCAGGGATCTTGAAATTCTGGAAGAAACTGAAGTTCCTCCCTCAAAGATCTATGCTTTGCCTGAAAAAACCACGGAGCTTTTATCTGAAAAAGGAAAAGAGTCCAGGTCTACGGAACTTTCTGACCCGGAAGAAGTTTATTCTATTCTCAGGGCCCAGCTTCTTAAAATCAACCTGGATTTCAGGATTCCTGTAGGAGTATATGTGGTCTCCAGACTGTTTGAAAGGCCCTGTTTCCGCAGGGAATTGAAGCTTATAGGAATCACTCAAAAACATCTTGAGCAGTACCTGGAAAAACCCGGCATAGTCTGTGAAGCTCAGGATACACATTTGAAAAAAGCCAGAGCCGACATTACGAAAATTGAGATACCTTCTGATGACCCTGCATATGAAATGCGGGAAAATAAGGAAGAAGTAATAAGGCTTGCGAATGAAGTCCTTGCAGGGCTGATAAAACACAGGCTTGACCTTGAGGGTCTGGTAGCAAAGAGCAAGCAAACTACCCTTCTACCGTGAAGATCTTTGCTTGTTTAAATCGTAATTTACTTCTTTCAGTTCATCTCTTTCAATTGATCTCTTCCAATTGATCTCTTCCAATTGATCTCTTCCAATTGATCTCTTTCAGTTCATCTCTTCCAATTGATCTCTTTCAGTTCATCTCTTTCAATTGATCTCTTTCAATTGATCTCTTTCAATTGATCTCTTTCAATTGATCTCTTTCAATTGATCTCTTTCAATTGATCTCTTTCAATTAGTTTCCTTAATTTGAAATCTCACATTGACAGGTTTAAACAATTTGTTGGTTGTTGGTTGGTGATCCGGACATGAAAGTAGCC
Organism: Methanosarcina barkeri 3; assembly: GCF_000970305.1. Lineage (GTDB taxonomy): Archaea > Halobacteriota > Methanosarcinia > Methanosarcinales > Methanosarcinaceae > Methanosarcina > Methanosarcina barkeri_A. Next base: position 3,302,227 of record NZ_CP009517.1, on the reverse strand, counting down.
TGTATCCAGATGGATGTGTTGCATTGCAGAAAGCAGAAAAACCTTGAAAAAGCCCTGCATATGGCTCTCGAAGCCGTAAGAAAAGGAGCCGAACTTATTGTTTTACCCGAAGTCTTCTCAACAGGGTTTTGCTACGAGAACTTTGACCATGCAGCAGAGACCTTACCTTCTCCACTCCTTGAAAACCTGGCATGTTTCTCCGATGCCAATGACTGTGTTATCATGGGCTCAGTAATTGAAAAAGTCGTTCCCGAAGAGACTTCTGACAGTGGGAAACCTGTGGATTCTGAAAATTCTACTCTTTCGGATTCCAGTAATTCTTCATTTTACTACAATCTTGGTTTTTGCTTTGAATCAGGCACTCTTGCAGGTAGTTATCGGAAAACTCACCCATTCAAAACCGAAAACAGTTATTTCTCAAAAGGCAGTTCTATAGAGCCCATTTCTCTTAAAAAGCAAAATCTGAAAATCGGTTTTGAGATTTGCTATGAACTCCGCTTTCCCGAGGTTGCAAGAAAACTTTCCCTTGCCGGTTCTGACCTGCTTGTGACCACAGCCGCATTTCCCAATCCAAGGTCTGAACACTGGAAAATTCTCGCAAAGGCAAGAGCAATTGAAAACCAGATCCCACATATTGCCTGCAACCGGATAGGTTCTGCTCCTGACTGCAGTTATTTTGGAAACTCCATGATAATCGACGCCTGGGGTGAGGTAAAAGCCGATGCGGGCAACAAAGAATGCATAATAGTACATGACCTTGACTTATCTGGAAAAAACGAAGTCCGTAAAATGATTCCTGTTTTTGAGAACAGGAGAACTGAACTTTACTCTGAAGATTGAAAGATTACTTAATCTTTTTTTCGATAATTATTCCTGTGACCATAATACTTACTCATCTTATCGGTAACTGGTTTATCTTAATTGGATGAATCTTAATTGGATGAATCTTAATTGGATGAATCTTAATTGGATGAATCTTAATTGGATGAATCTTAATTGGATGAATCTTAATTGGATGAATCTAATTTTTCGATTTTAGGGAGTCTTAGTTGTTAACTTCTCTCATTAACAGCTAAAGTTTTTAATTTCATTGATTTGCTAATTTTCACTTTCCCTTGTAAACTATCCCTTAGATAATATCATGCTCAGTCAGAGGTTGTTTTCATTACGTCCAAACAGAGGTTATTTTTATTATGTTCAATCAGTGGTTGCTTCTATTATGTACAACTAAAGACTGCTTTTTTACATTTTATCCTCAAGTTTCAGAACAAAATGTAATCACTATATAAAAAAATGTATATATTATAAACAATCTAATAAACTACTAGAGTATAATATAATTTTTTGTCAAAGATACCGAAAATTAAGAACAATCTGTTACTTTTAACTGTCAAACTTATGTTAAATTGAAAAATAAAACATGCCATGAAATTTAAGATTTGGAGGAACAATGATTCCTAACCACAGATACAAACCCTGGATCTATTTTACTGCGACCTTTATCGCAACTTATGCTCTCTGGTTTGCAGGAGCATATCTAAGTTTTCAGGATGAAGAAAATGAACTTTATATGTTATTTATGCTTCCTGGGTTGATGGTGCCTTTTCTGATCTCACATTTTATGATTTTTACGTCAAAAAATTCGAATTTGAAAAGGGATTTTATTAACAGGCTTATCAACCTCAGGCTAATAAAACCAAGAATGCTTCCACTATTTTTCTTGATAATGCCTATAACTGTTATCGTATCCATCTTTATTTCGCTTCCGTTTGGAGGATCAGTTTCGCAGTTTCAACTTGCTAATGGTTTCTCTTTTTCGACAGGGTCCGTACCTACATTGGTTTTTCTTATGCTTGCTGCATGTTTTGAAGAGCTTGGATGGAGAGGGTATGCATTTGACAGTCTGCAGAGCCGATATACCTACTTTATGGCTTCAGTAACTTTCAGTATACTATGGTCGCTCTGGCACTTTCCTCTTATATTTGTCAACCACTTCTATCAGTACGAAATTTATCACGAAAACATATGGTACGCGGTAAATTTTTTTGTCGGTATCATTCCTATGGGGGTATTTGTCAGCTGGATCTGCATTAAAAATGGAAAAAGTATTCCTGCAGCAATTCTCTTTCACTTTATTGTAAATATCTGCCAGGAGGCACTGAATATGTCTCAGATGACTAAGTGCATTGAGACTCTAGTCATTACTGTAGTTGTCGCTATAATTATTGTATTAGACAAAGAAATGTTTTTTTCAAAAGTAAACCTTTCTCCAAAAGTAAATCCTGCTCCTGAGGCTCACTAAATGACAGACGAACCCGAAAAACGGTGATTGAACACAAAAAACTTTATCCTAGATTTCTTTTTATCTGGTTTGGACAATTTATCTCAATAGTAAGTACTGTGCTTTTAAAATATTAAATCCAGAACTCTACTGCGGAAAGTGCAATATCAGGAAAAATGCTATTTTTTGAAGATGACTGCGGAAAGGCAGGAATAATCAGACGTAGATGAGCAATGGTATCGAGAACAATAATAATTATTTTATAGCTGAGCCCAAAAAATAAAAAGTTCCGGGATTCTTCAATCTGCCCGGATGCAGGTTCTTTTAGTTGAGAAGAACCTTTTATTCTTCCTTCTTTTCTTCAATATAAATAGCGGGCCTGAGAGGTTCGGCAAACCTTGACTTCTTTTCAGGGTCAAAGGCAGGAGAATCGGCACTGTGGACTTCAACAGGGCAGCCAATCTCTTTTTCCAGGAACGAAATTGACTCTTTCAAGAGAGTCTGTTCATCAATGTTAGGACCTGTAAGGATTTCATACCTGTCTGCACTCCCGCTTTTGAACTCCGGAACGATTTTCTGTACAAACTTCGGGATTTCCTTGCCGAAACGCTTGAGGTCAGGGTTTGCCATTAGCTTTTTAATAAGAGTGCCTACTTCGAGCGAACATTCAAGCTGCATCTCGCAGGCGCACCTTATCGCTTCGGCTTTCCAGGCAGGTGCTGTGTAGAGGTGAACCTTCTGTGGGGTCATCTTTGTTACCCTTATGATTTCCTCAACGTCTTCCAGGGTTCCCTTTATCATTTCTTCGGCAAGCTCGGCACCGTCATCTATCAGATCTTCGTTATAGAGTGGGTACTGGGCAAGGGAGATGGGGTCCTTATGTCCCATTGCTTCCCAGATTTCCTCACAGAGGTGCGGGGTAAAAGGAGACATAAGCCTGACCCAGTTGTCCAGCACATAGTAGAGCAGGGTCTCTCCTCCCCGTCTCTGGTACCATTTGACATCATTTTGCAGCAGGAAAAACGAATTCTGGATTGCTTCCCTTGTCTGGATAGAGTAGAGGGCTGCATTCGTATCCCGGATATAGTTCTGTATTCTCGAGAGTATCCAGTGGTCAATCTGCTTTAGCTCAGTGCTAAGGTCCGCACGTTTTCCGCTCTCAATAACACTATTTGCAAAAGAATAGAACCTGTCTACCTGCCTTCTGGCAGATTCGATTCCTGTCCTCTGCCAGTCTGCGTCCTGCGTCTGTTCGGCTGTGGAAAGGATATACATTCTCGTTATGTCCGCACCATATTTGCTGACTGCGCTTTCCATTGTCAGGATCGGGCCTTTGGACTTGCTCATTTTCTGCCCTTCAAGAGAAACAAAACCGTTTACTGCAAGAGCTTTAGGCCATTTTTCCTCTTCAAAGAGGGCTACATGGTGGAACAGGAAAAAGAGCAGATGGTTTGGGACAAGGTCTTTACCTGAAGAGCGAAGGTCAACCGGATACCAGTAATTGAAATGCCTGCGGATCTCTTCAAGAAGCTCCGGACTGAGGCCTGTATCCGCACTGGCTGCTGCCAGATCGCTCTTTCCAAGCAGGACATAGTCAAAGAATGATAGAGTGAGATTTTCGATCTTCAGTTCACCGTTTTCGATAAACCTGGCAATGACATAATAACTCATATAAATTGTCGAATCCCCTAGAGATTCAATCAGCCATTCCTTATCAAATGGAAGGCGGGTTCCAAGGCCTTTCCTGCGAGCGCAGGCTTTATCCTTAAGCCAGTCAACCTTGTTTTCAAACTCGACCCTGTACTCTTCAGGAATAATTCGCATCTCATCCAGGCATTTATATACCTTTGCTTTCCATTCGGGATTTGAATAGTTAAGGAACCACTGGCCTTTGACCATGTTTACGACACAGGGAGTACCGCAGCGGCAAACGACAGGTTCGCTGAATTCATAAAAGGTCTCTCCGGCATTTGAGCTGATGAAGTCTCTGGTAAGGATATCCTTGATTTTAGATACAGCCTGTCCTTCGTATTTTCCTGTAAGCTCCTTAAGGACTCCACCGTGGAACTCCCTTCTGTATACAATCTTTGTAGCTTCCTCGGCCTTCGGGTCTTTCTGGCTTGTAATTCCCATGCTTTCAACAATTTCCTTTGCAGGGAATTCTCCGAATTCAGGTACCTTGATAAGGGAGATCAGTTTGATGTTCCTGAGGTCTTCGGTTATTCCGTACTCGCTCAGGTCCGCATCGTAAAGGTCGCGAAGAGCCAGGTAGTCAAAAGGTGCATGGGCAGGCACGCTCATGACTATTCCGCTACCGTTTTCAGGCCTGACAAAAGAAGCGGGAAGGGAAATTATTTCGTCACCCGTAACCGGATTTGTGAGTTTTATTCCTATTATCGATTTTGCAGGTACGTCTTCGATATACTCGACTGTCCGGTCCGTAAAAGTCAGTTTTCGGAAAGCTTCTTTGCTGACAACCCAGAACTCCTCATTTTCGCCCTGCGTCACCTTTGCTTTTACATAGGTTACGTCGGGATTGACCCACAGGTTAGTCACTCCGTATGTCGTTTCCGGCCTGAGGGTTGCACAGGGCAGGACCAGGTCTTTATACCGGAATTTGATCAGCGTATATTCAACAATAGTAGCTTCTTCCCCATGCAGGATGTCATGGTCTTCAACAGGGTTATTGTCGTTCGGGCACCATTTCACCGGATGAGAACCTTTTACTATCAGGCCCTTTTCCTCAAGCCGAATATATTGCCACTCTATGAATTTCTTATATGTCGGGTCAGTTGTTGTAAATTTGCGTCTCCAGTCAATGGAGTACCCGATATTACGCATAGCTTTTTCGGATTCGCGCTTGAAATAATCAACAATTTTTTCAGGGGTATCGAGCGTCGGCAGGATGTCTCCTGGAATTCCATGGAGGCGTTCATAGACGTCCATGGTCTGAGGGTCTCGATTTGCAATTAGTTCGGCAAGCCCCACAATGGGTGTGCCTGTGACGTGAAAGCCCATAGGGTAAAGCACGTTATACCCGAGCATCCGTTTGTGCCTTGCAACAACATCCCCTATTGTAAAAGTCCGGGTATGCCCCGCGTGCAGGTTTCCATTCAGATAGGGGTAGGGGATGGTTATAAAAAATTTTTCTCGTTTATCGGGCTCGGCCTGGAAAATCTGGCTTTCATTCCACTTTTTTTGCCACTTTTTTTCGATCTCGTGAGGCTTATAATCCTGCTCCATTCGTGTTCACACCCATCGATTATTTTTCTACTATTATTCCTATTGTTATCAATTTTTCAAGTTTTATTCCGCTTTTCCGAAGATAGCTTCCCGAATGGCTTCTATACTGGCATCCACAACAATAGGCTCTTCGCAGACGTCAATTACGGTCTGCGGGTCTTTAAGCAGGTGTCCTGTAGTAATACAGACAACAGTTTCGTCTCTGCTTATTACGCCCATATCAACAAGTTTCCTAAGCCCTGCAACCGAAGCCGCACTTGCAGGTTCGACACCTATTCCTTCAAGTCTTGCAAGGTCTTTCTGAGCTGCAAGGATCTCTTCATCAGTAACGGATTCTGCAGTCCCTCCTGATTCCCGGATAGCAGAAAGAGCCTTTTTGGCGTTAACAGGGTTTCCGATCCTGATTGCTGTTGCAACGGTTTCGGGTTCTTCCTCAGGAGTAATTTCCGGAGCCTCGCTCTTTATGGCTTTTACAATGGGGCAGGAGCCTGCAGCCTGAATACCGGTCATCTTCGGGAGTGAGTCCGTTATGCCAAGCTTCTTAAATTCCCTGAAGCCCTTCCAGATAGCTGTAATGTTTCCTGCGTTTCCTACGGGCAGGACAATTCTGTCAGGTACTTTGAAGCCTAGCTGGTCTGCAATCTCAAAACCGATAGTTTTCTGGCCTTCCAGCCTGTAGGGGTTGATTGAGTTCAAGAGATAGATTTTCTCCTGGGAACAAAGGGTGCGTACAAGGGCAAGTGCGTCGTCAAAATTTCCACGAATACTGAGGACCTTTGCTCCGTGCATAAGGGCCTGGGCTACTTTTCCAAGAGCAACTTTTCCTGCAGGCAAAAGCACGATTACAGGAATCCCGGCTTTTGCCCCATAGATTGCAAGGGCTGCTGAGGTATTTCCCGTAGATGCGCAGGCAACGGTGCTCATGCCCAATTCAAGAGCTTTTGTAACTCCTACGGTCATTCCCCTGTCTTTAAAAGAGCCTGTAGGGTTCATGCCTTCGTGTTTCACATAAAGCTCTTTAATTCCTATTTTCTCAGCCAGGCGGTCACATTTGTAAAGTGGAGTTCCGCCTTCCCTGATAGTTACAGGTTCTCTTTCTATAGGAAGAAGTTTTGCGTACTTCCAGACCGAAGGACATTCGGTCTTCAATTTTTCCATATCTATTTTAATTGAGGAATAGTCATAAATAACATCAAGCAGCCCATCACATTTGCTGCATGTGTAAATTACTTCATCTTTGGAATACTCTGCACCGCATTCGATACATTTGAGATGATACATTAAATTTCTCCTGTTTCTGATATTTTGGATTCCAGGTTTTACTCATACCTGACTGATGTTAGATAGCCCGAATTCAGGCAGCATAATCTGGATTTTGGACTAGTATAATATTAGAGTTTAATAATATTTTGTATCCTTAACACTTTACTTACTTTTAAATTCTACTGTTTTTGAGTTTGTTATGTTTCCAGTAAATTTATAATATTTCCAGTAAGTTTGCTATGTTTCCACTATGTTTTCAGATAGTAATCCTCTGCAATAATTCCGCGAATTCCGGTTTAAAATCAGGTGCTAAAATTAATATGTCTAAAAATGATATTTTAATATCCACAACTTTAAATTTTATCAGAAAAAAACTTTATTTTTTTCCAGGTGAGCACTTTAAACTTGTCTGCCTGTGATTAACAATACTACTGGAGAAATATGAAATATCGTCCACAATCTCATATTCATATATGGAATATCTTGATTCTTTCTTTTTCGTCAGCATTCTCCATGAAACAGGGAAACTAATATTTGTTGCAGACTAATTTGTTAATATAATGTTCAGTGCAGGTTAATTTGTTAGTATGATATTCAGAAAAGTCAATAATTGCATATTCTAGTTTTATTGCATATTCTAGTTTTCTTCAGTCAAACTGATATTCTTTTACTTCTTTACTGAGAAAATAACCAAGAACTGTCCTGATAAGTACAATCGTACCAAGTACTGTAAGATCCTGTATAGTCGGATTTCTCAGGGTTCCAAGAATAGCAACTACGATGTAAAACTCAAGTCCGAAGAGTATTCTATTCGTAAGTTCCTTCCTTATTGTTGCGAGGTTCTGGGGCTTTTTTAGTGCCTCAGAGAATAAAATCTGAATTGTTGCCCTTAATCCTCCATAGATAATAATAGTTGTCCCTATTGCTTCGAAAACCCATTCGAAATAGAGCAGGAAATTGTTAAACAATCCAGACAACAACCTTTTCACTCTCCAGGAAGTAAATACTGGAATTAGCTTACTGGAATTAGCTTACTGGAATTAGCTTACTGGAATTAGCTTACTGGAATTAGCTTACTGGAATTAGCTTACTGGAATTAGCTTACTGGAGTTTGCTTAAACTTGTAGTCAACTTTCAGTCAAAGTGATACTCTTTAACTTCTTTACTCAGGAAGTAGCCAAGAACTGTCCTGATTACTACAATAGCTCCAACAAGTAACAGGTCATCTGCTGTAGGGTTTCTTACAGTTACGATTATATCACCAACTATTAACAGTTCGAGAGTGAAGAGTATTTTGTTCGTAAACTCTCTCCTTATTTGTTCATATCTGTAGGGTCTTTTGAAGGCTTCCAGAAGTAGAATTTTAGTTGCAGCCTTTAATCCTGCGTATACTACAAGAAGTGCACTCACAAGTTCGAAGAATCTAACAAAAATCTCCAAGATCACACTTGTGAGTTCAAGTACCATTCTTACCATTCCAAAAGTACCTGCTTTAGAATAAACTCAATCTCAAAAATTAGGGGTCTAATATTACATAGAAAAAGTTTTGAAAGCTTTGTCCAGAACTTTTATTCTATTCTTTCTATATTCTTTATTTAATATATCTTTTATCCCGAAGACATGTTGCTCAAAAAAGCTTTATTTCTGTCAAATATCCGCTGCTTGCACGGACGCCAGTGCAATTTTGATTTCTCAGTCTCTTATTAAATATATTAATATATTTAATATATTTGCTGCTGAAAGTAGGTCATAACAAAAAATCTGTGCCTGAAGAGAAAACTTAATAGTTTCAAATGAGGAAAAAAGGCTACTGTACCACAAACTTCCCAAACGAACTTCGCGGGCTATAAAATATGTCTTCCCTGTAAATTACGTTTGAATCTCAACTTAGTCGCTGAGTAAAACATAATAACTCAGTTAAAGTCCAATAAAAATTTTATCCGGTGATAACACACCGGAGCAAAAAAGTTACAGTATTTGTTTACTTTTTCTCAGCATTCAGGTTACAATCCCGGAATTTCTCCGTGTGCCATATTGTATGTTTTGACAGCATTCGGAGCTCCAAGCAGGAGTTTTCTAATCCTGTTATAAACACTCGGGTATTTCTGGGCGTCAAGTTCTCCGAGGAGGTCTGCCAGGATCTTTACAAGCGGGATATAATAATTTGACTCCATCTGGTCTATGTTTGCAAAGGCATTGAGCATGTTGACCGTACTGTACTCATTCACAGGGGCCAGCTTTCTCAGTATTTCTGCAAAAAGAGCCCTGCCTTCTTCGGTCTGAAGTGATTTTTTCCTGTTGCGGGCAAAGCTTCCATAAAGAGCACGCTGGTCATTTGTTTGCTCGATTCTGAAAGCATCTGACCTTTCCATTTCTCTGACAAGTTCCACTGCGTCAACGCTGCTGTTGCTTCCTATTACAGAAAGGAAGGCTTCCCAGGCAACAAGGCTTTTCTTTGACTCCGCTTCAAAGGCTCTCAGAACTTCAATTTTATCTGGAGCCGAGCTGTTCAGGTATGCGGCAAATGCGCTCAGCCGATCCGTTGCGCAGGTTGCAGTCTCGAACTGTTGTTTTATCATTGCATGAATCTCAGCAGTATCAAGGGTTGCAAGGATGCCAAGACAGACGTTTTTGGCCTGCCGGTTCTTGATTACTCTCGCCGTCTCCTCAAGAGTTGAGTCCCTGGGAATCGAGGCTTCTTCAAAGAAACGATAGGCGGAAATTACGGAATTTACATATTTCCTGGCAACAGCTTTCAGGAGTTTCTGTCTTACCTCGTAAAGCTCCTGGTACCTGTGGGCAAACTCTTCATCCTCAACGGACTCAAAAATGGTCAGGAACTGACCTCCTGCCTTTTCAAGAAGCTGCCGGTCATTGAGAAGCCTGTAGTAAAGTTCTATAAAGCTTTCAGAGGGCTTGGATTCGGGATTTTTAAGGAGCTTTAATTTTTCCCTGTCAACAAGGGTATAGAAAGCCGTAAACCTGCCTATGATATCTCTGTCCTTCCTTACCTGCATCATGAGCTCGTCATGGCTTGCTTTGTATACAAGCTTCCCATAGAAAGAATAACCTCTATTAAGGGATAGGAAGGCTGGCATATCTACGTTTTCAATTACAATCTCTGAGCTTTCCCCGCTCACCCTTTCCATAATTTCTACAAGGTCGCTTCCGTTTTCGTCGACAAGAGCTGCTCTGAAAGGGAATTCCCAGGGTTTTCCGCTGTCTGGGAATTTTTGTTTGAGGAAGAATGTAAACTTCCTGGCATCCCGGTCATATTCGGCTGAAACCTCAACTACAGGGAACTTTGTCTGCCTCAGCCAGGTTTCGGACATCTCCTTTAAGGGCTGCCCGCTTTCTTCCTCCATGGCTTCCATCCAGTCCTGGGTGGCTGCATTGGAATGTTTGAACCTTTTGAAATACCTGTCCAGGCCCCTGACAAAAGTGTCCTTCCCTATAAGAGACTCGACCATGCGCACGTATTCCGGGGCTTTTACATAGGTGACTGCAGTAATCAGGTCATTTGGGTCGTTGAAGCCTTCAGGAATGATTGGCATGGAAGCTGCACCAGAGTCCAGGGCAAAAGTTCCCGAAGCCGGAGCAAGCAGTTCAAGCACTCTGCCCAGCCTGTTGTAGTCCTCGCCAAAGAAAAAGGCGTGATGCTGTTCTTCTACATGGACGGTCACGGCTTCGTTCAGCCAGATTTCAAACGGGCTTCTTCCTGTGACTTCAGACCCGTTCTGGTTGTGGTGATATTCGTGCGCCTTTACCCGAATCATATATTCATAAGCCGCATCTGTCATCTGCGGGAAAGGCATTATACGATTTGTGGTAATTGTAGTGTTCCCGACATTTTCCATGCCTCCGAAGTCCGAATTCTGCATGCCGATTTCCCTGTAGACGGTGCCTGTATACCTGTATCCGGGATTGATGGTTTTGTTAAGTTCTGCAAGCCTTTCCCTGACCTTTTTAAAGTCTTCTTCCAGAACGGATTCTGGCTTTCCTTCAAATTTCATCTTCTCTCGCATGCGGACAAGGTCCCAGAGCTCTCTCCTGACAGGCAGCTTATCCTCATCGAATTGCTCAGGCCCTGTGAATAGGTAAACCCACATAACCGCATCATGCAGGATATCCAGCGCTTTTTCGGCTGCGGCTGCATCGGATGCTGGCGGCACGAGCAGTTCCAGCATGAAAGTGCCTCCGTCAGGATACTCAAATTCCCTTTTAAAGGTCGAATAAGTCCCAACTCCCAGGAAAAAGAGATAGGTCGCCATCGGCGTGACCGAGTTATCATATACGATTTTATCTCGCCCGGGTTTTACCGTATGCCTCTCAATCACGACATCCCCATTCGTAATAAGGTTCGTGTACCTCGAGTCCGCAATTATGGTAGTCTTGTAAGTGCATTTTGCGGCCATATCGTCAATACAAGGCACAATCCTCTGGAACCCCCACTGCTGGCACTGCGTAATCTGCTGAGGAGGAGCTCCTGCCGGCGTTTCGTCATAGTAAAGCCCTTCAAGGATATTTTTAGTCGGCCTGCAAACCGTATCCGTAATGACCGTAACTTCGGTATGCGGAGGGACCTCTTCCCTAAAATTAATCTCAAGAATTGCATCATCTTTCCGGTATCTGTAAGAAACCTCGTACTGTATGCAGCTCACAGCCCTGATCTCAAGGTCCCTGCAGTTTAATTCCAGTGTCTCGATAGGAGCATCTTTTGTCCTTACCCTGAGTATGGACTTTACATTCGTCCTGTCATCATAAACATCAAATACCAGATCCATATGCAAAACGTTAACAGTAAGTTCCCCGAAATCTTCAGGATAATATTTGCAAAGCCTACATTTCATAAAAATGTCACCAAATAAAATTATAAGAGTTATATTATAGGATAGAAAAGGAAGGTATGAGATTTAAAGGTGTAGTCTTAATGGAGGGAATTCTTCTATGTTTTTATATAGTAATTTAAAAATTTCTCCGATATTGTTTATTTTTTTATATTACTTCATATCTTAAAATTTATGTCGCTTTCTGAAATTTCATCAAGCTGAGAATAAGTAGGCAAACATACCGTCTCAAATACTGTCTCAAAGCAGAACTAATTTCTACAGTTGGATAATAGACAATAATGAACTTAAATCTAAATAAGGATTATTCTACAATTTAGGCTCTAATTAGCATTTTAATTGAATACTTTTATCTAATGCGTAAGTCCTATGGATGAGCTACAAGTTTAAGGTATATTTACCTGAACTCCGGAATAATTACGGTCTGGATTTTAAAGCTAGCATTGCTTATTATTCAATTGTATCAATATTTTGAATTCTAAGACAATTTATTAGAATTGAGATGATAATGCCTTTTTAATCCTATTTCGGGTATATTGCTTGTTTAAAGATCTTCTTGTATAGAAATTACCCAACACTTAGTAAAAAATTTAGTATTAAAATTAATATCACAAGTATTATCAATACAGATTTATATGTGTATATTATGTTTGTTTTTTGATAAAAATAATTTTACAGGTAGTACCCTGGAAGAGGTGTAGAGGATGAAAGAATATCTGTCAATGCTGCTAATGTCAATTCTTGTTTTTGGAGTTGTTCTCACGGGCGTTACCGCTGGGGCACAGGGAAATAACACGACCGAAAATCAATCGGTATCTCAGGTCTCAACTACCAATAGATCCACACCTACAAACGAATCATGCCTGGTCAATGTAACTGAAAATGTAGAAGAAACAAAAGGAACTACTACAGTCGAACAGAAATTCAGGATTGGCCCGACTGTAGTCCTTCGACCGGTTAACGACGTCATTACTGAAAACGAAGATGGTCTTGTTGAACTTTATATCGATAATCCATCCCTCAATGACGTGACTTTGAATGTGGATGCAAGGATCAGCGTACCCTCTGGTATTCATGTATACGGACAGGGTTTTGGCCAGACAGGCTCAGCTGGCGTTGTATATGGCATGTTTTCAGTACCGCCAGGAAATTCCCGGACAATTTACATTAATATAAAAGGAGAAAAGGTGGGTAGCTATACTGTACATTTCACAGGTCTTTACTGGCCTGGAGATAAAAAGGACGATTATAGTCCTATTTCCCTTTCTCATCCCTTTACAGTCAAGGAACCTTCCAAGAACTCCACAGAAACTCCTGACCTTGAAGAGAACTCTGGAGTAGAAGCAAAAGGACAAGGTTCATTCAGTACCCCCGGCTTTGGAGCAATAATTGCAGGCATAGGGCTGCTAGGCGTGTATATTGTTAGGAGAAGATAATTCGAAAATAAATAGAGCTCAAATGGCTTAAAGAGGGAATATTCATGAATTTTCCCTTTTTAAGACTCCAGCCAGTTGTAAAATAAAACCAATGAGTTTGAAACCCAGGTGAAATATTGAAAATCCTACCAGATGAGAAATTGCCATCTTTATAAATTTAATAGACAAATCTCTGTGAACAGATTTTCTTAGATTTTCGGCGACTTATTGCGTTTTTAATTGTCCTTCAGTTATTTGTCAGATCCCTCGGTTTCCTCAAAATCAATATCAATCGACAAGTGTTTTGATAACATAATTGTTACATAATAGGTGATAGAATGTCTGAGAGAGATAGTTTAAGAGTTTTAAGGGTTTTAACAACGTATCTCTTAATAGGTTGTTTTTTAACAGGCAATGTCATAAGCGCGTGTGCCTCATCTGAAACTTTAACAGATTCGGGTTATTCTTATGGCAACGAAACAGAAACCTCTAACAATGTAGAAATAGATACTTCAGAAGATATTGAGGCAGAAACCAGACAAAATCCGAGTACTTCTCAGGACTCTTTAACTGGATCTAAATTATTAGCCGAGTCTGATCACCCTTATGCAAATAATTTTGAAGATACGTGGATTATAAGTGAACCAGGTGCCGCCCAGATACGACTTCACTTTGAATATCTTAAGCTTGCCCAAAATCAACGAATTAATTTTCAAGTTTACGATAAGTTAATTCTTTATGATAAATATGATAATGTGCTTAAAACATACGGAATGAATAACGGTGTTAATTATCAGGATTTATGGACAGAATGGTATACAGGGGATACATTAAAGGTAAAACTTGTAACAGACAGCTCAGGGACTGCGAATGGGTTTATAATTGACAAAACCGAAACCAGAACAGATACGAGCACCTCTAAGGACTCTTTAGCTGAGTCTGACTCTTTAGCTGAGTCTGACTCTTTAGCCGAGTCTGATCATCCTTATGCAAACAACTATAAGAATACCTGGACCATAAGCGAACCTGGTGCTGATCAGATACGACTACATTTTGAATATCTTAAGCTTGCCCAAAATCAGCGAATTAATTTTCAAGTTTACGATAAGTTAATTCTTTATGATAAATATGATAATGTGCTTAAAACATACGGAATGAATAACGGTGTTAATTATCAGGATTTATGGACAGAATGGTATACAGGGGATACATTAAAGGTAAAACTTGTAACAGACAGCTCAGGGACTGCGAATGGGTTTATAATTGACAAGACCGAAACCAGAATGGATGAAACAAGTGAACCTTCTGAATTTGTTGATGAAAAAAGTTCTAACCCTTCTGGATCTTCTAGTTCAGAACATCCCAAGCCTAAACAAACAGAATATCTCAGGCCCAAACAAACAGAAAAAACTGAAAATAATAATGAGGGACAATCATCTGCTAGCGTGCAATTGTATGGTGAAAAGACAGACGTTACTTTAGGAGAAGACATTCTGCTCAGACTATCTGCTGTGAATTTGATCACCAAACCAACCATGAGCATCCAGGTGATTCTTCTTCCACCTTCTGGAATGAGTGTAACATCCTCCGAATTTGTTAATTCTGGAGCTGGCCAGTATACAACTACTTATGAGCTTGAGCCCGGACAGGGAAAAGATATCGAAATAAGAATTAAGTCCAATCAGGTTGGAAACTTTAATGTCAACGGCAGGGTAATTTATTATTTTGATGGTGATCCAGAAGATGCCGAGGATTACACACTCAATCTACCGATAAAAGTTAAGGAAGGGTCATCATCTAGCTCACAGCTCCTTTCCACTGGAGCAAGGAATAGTATCCAATCAGAAGAGGAACCTAAGAGTCCTGGATTTGGGTTATTTATAACTATTTTTGGGCTTTTTGCTTTCTATACTTTGAAAAAACGAATTCATTAAGACCGAGATAAGGGATGTGTAGCTACATTTACTTTATATTACTGGTTGTAGTTTACAATCCCTTAATCTCAAGACTCCTGCAATTCGACCTTAATTTTGGCTCTTCGCTGTTTTATGTGGGTAACTTCCATTCATCTACTAAATACTGAAGTAATATATCCAATATCCAGAAACATATCCAATATCCAGAAACATATCCAATATCCAGAAACACTTGGTGTTGAAAATCATGCTCAAGCTTGATGTTTCTCTTTTTGACCTAGCTACTATTTAACTGAGTAATTATTTTCAATCCATCCGAAATAGCGAAGAGCCCTAATAATGGAAATGTCCCTCTATCAAGGAGGAGATGAGAGTTAAAGTTGTAGTTTTTAATAACATTTTAACAATCAAAATGTATAAAAATTCTAATCACATCTAATTTATTATGAGTTTTAACTTAACATTAAACAAGGAATATGCAAAAGAAGAAATTGAATCGATTTGGTACTCATTTTGGTTATGGAATAAAAGGAATCAACTTGAGAAATTCACAGATGGTAGGCCATATTATTTTGTTCTAAAAGCAACTTGGTCCTTACACAGATGAATTTAGTGAGAACACATTTTCCTATGATGGGGAAGGAGTAAATAAAAATCAAAAATTAACGGCTGCAAATAAAGCTCTTGTTGATTCGCAAAACGATGGAAGAAGTGTATATGGATTTAGACAAGATCGTGAAAAAAGAGTGTGGAAGTATGTTGGATTGCTCAAAGTAATTGATTGGGAGTATACTCCTAAAAACGGATTTAACACTTATGTTTTCAAATTAGAACCAGCTAATTTTCCAAACAGTTAATACTATCTAATTAACTTATCAGTAATATTTAGTGCAAATTTCTCATTAATGTTATTTTTACTGAATATTGAGAAAAAATTTTCCTTAGGCAAATGTGATATTAAAACTCAAAGATTAAATGCGAGATTTAGGATTTTTTGATATTCATTCAATTTTTATAATTTTAATCAATTATTTATCGTCAAAATTTAAAAAGCCTTTTAAGTAATTTTTCACTACCGCATAATAATAATAATAATAATAATAATAATAATAACAATATTAATATTAATAATTTTATAATTACTGAAAATTTTTAGAAAGTTTCTTATATGTATTAAGTAAATATTTCCAAGAGTAATTTTGTTATTAAACAGCGCTATACTCAGTTAGGTACATAACTTCTCAGTTGTTTATTACTAGTTTTTCATTTCTCTCAATAAAAATTAAATTTTTAGGCAGATTATCCGTTTGAAATGAAAAACCGTTAGTACTAAAAACAGTAACCTTTGCAAATTTATCTGTGCATTAGTTTCTCTTTCCGTTATTTGTTCTGTTAAATTATTTCGTTTATAGAGATTTGAAAGGTGGAGAAATGCCTAGGTTATGTATTTTAAAAATGATATTATCTTGTTTGCTAATAATTATTTGTGGATGTATACCTGCTTTATCATCTGACTCTTTAGCCGAATCTGATCACCCTTATGCGAAAATTTTAAAAATATCTGGACTATAAGCGAGCCCGGTGCTTCTCAGATACGACTTCATTTCGAATGTCTTCAGCTTGCATCTGATGATTTAGCTACCATTGGCGGTTACGATAAAGTAATTCTTTTGGATAAATTCGATAACAAACTTGGAGAGTATGGTGACTATGACGGAACTAATTATCAGGACTTCTGGACAGACTGGTATACAGGAGATACATTAAAAGTAAAGCTTGTTACGGATAGTTCTAGAACTGATTATGGATTCAAAATTGATAAGACAGAAATTAGGCCAGATAAAAGCATATCTAATAACTCTTTAGCCGAATCTGATCACCCTTATGCAAATAACTTTGTAGATACATGGACTGTAAGTGAACCTGATGCTTCTCAGATAAGATTACACTTTGAGTATATTCAGCTTGCATCTGATGATGCTGCTACTATTGGTGGTTATGATAAGGTAATTCTTTTGGATAAATTCGATAACAAGCTTAAAACTTATGGAGATTATGACGGAATTAATTATCAGGATTTTTGGACAGATTGGTATACAGGAGATACATTGAAAGTCAAGCTTGTGACAGATGGCTCAAGAACTGATTATGGATTCAAAATTGACAGAGTAAAGACTAGAGTAAGCGAAATTAATAATTTTTCTGAAAGTGTAGATACAAAAGACTCTAATACTGCAGAATCAACTGAAGTTCAATATGGTGACACCGACGCGGGTGGAAATAAGATTTTAACTACTACCAAATTAACTTCTTCAGCCAATTTTTCTGCGTTCGGACAATCAGTGATACTTGTTGCTAAAGTCGATACTCCTTCCCAAGGAACAGAAGAACCTTTTGGTACAGTTACCTTCATAGATGGGACCAAGTCCATAGGAGTTGTAGATGTGAGTTCAGGGCAGGCAACTTTGGAGACGCCATCTCTTTCTTCTGGCTCACATTCGATCACAGCAAGGTATAGTGGAGATATTAACTTTAAACCCAGCACATCGTCTCCTTTCACACTAACGGTTAAAGAACAAACTAATACCGGAATGGCGAAATCTAGTTCTAAAGATCAGTTTAGTTCTGAGCAGTTGAATAGTTCCGAAGAAAAGTCTAGTACAGAGCAAAACTCAGCAGTTAAAAAGATTATTGTCATAATATCTGAAAATCCACTAGTTAGTGGACTTATTCTCTTAGTAATTAGTATCATCCTACAGAAGAAGTATTTCCCACCCCCAAAAAGTAAGTGAGATCATTCATGAAGCATTTGAGTGTAACGGGCGCATTGCGAAAATATGATCTCAACTTGTGCTGTACAGTGAGTGTGTAGCTAAGTACAAGATAAAAAAGTATTCGGATATTTGTGAGAATTTTGAAAAGAACTATGAAACGGATTCAGATACTTTTATGGAAAAATTCAATTCCGGAGAACCTGGAGACGATGATGACTTCTTTGACTGGTATGCAGCAAAAAGGGGGCTTGACACCTGGAATAAGAAGTTGAAAATCATCCTTGGGATTCAGATATGAATCTCAGAGATTATTATTTGAAAATAGAATCCTTACTCAAAGATTTCTCTCTCATTACACACTTTTCTATTGAATTTGAGGAAGTTACAGCTTATATAGGTTATTTAAAAGGTAAACTTGAATTCATTAATGGTTCGACACTTTACTTTTTTGAATTTGTTGAGATTTAGAATGATACCCCTGTACTTGCTAAGTATAAACACCAGTGGCAATCATTTGAGGGTGAGCTGCTAAAAAGATGGGATAACGCTCCGCACCACAAAGAACTGGACATATTTCCAGACCACGTCCATGATCCAAATGGAGTGTATTCTTCTCCTGCCATGAATCTTGAATTAATACTTGACAAAGGACTTAATCTTGAATGACGTAATCATTTGAGAGTTCTACTTTCCTCGTAAGCTATATATACCATCCCCAATAAATAGGGATACTGTATAAAAGTCTCTAATTCGGAGAGTGTTTTTTCAGATAATGTTGCACCAGAGGATCAATGTAGAACTGAACCTTCAGATGCATCCATTGAAGTTTTCAGCTTTTTGTCTCATTTTTAGGACTCCATAAGAGCCAGTCTATATGCTTTTGCGGGGAACTCTATTTAATTTTTGAGCTGGTTGAAAGCTGCCGACAATAAGGCCTGATCGACTAAAACACAAAAACCAATTAAGACAAAATAAAAACGAGCTAAATAAAGAGCACACTTAGTACCTTTATTTGCGAGGCTTGAAACAAAATGTCAGAAGAATCAGATGATCCAGACAGTAGTGATAGTAGCAGTCGTCAAAAAATGTTCACAGTAACCGGAGTGGTTCTGTGCGCTATACAGCTTGCGTTCTTCGTAGGCATGATTTTAAAATTTATCGAGACGGATTTCCTCGGTGGTTTTACATTCATGCTGCTTGCTTACTCTTCAGCATTCGTTTACAGAAATCTGGAGAATTCCGGGAAAATTCCCAGTTTAGCCGAGAACTGATGACTGTGTGGCTTCGCTCTAAAAACCACACTCTATATTAACTATCTGTTCTGAATTTTTTTCTCTTTTTCTATTTTTTCTCTTTTACTTTTTACCGTTTATCTTTTAGCTTTCACTTTTTACTTTAGCTTTTAATCTTTTACCCTTAAACTGTTACATCTTGCCATTGTTTGCTATTTTTTGTGTTTCTTCGACAATGTATTAAAAGTTCTGTAAATTCGTTCTACACATGATACATAGGTTTTTAGGCTAAATCCGAACATGACTTCAATTTCTAGCCGGATTTTTACGGATAAAAGCTCTCGAAGGATATTTTATACTCAGGTTTTATTTAAACCTGAATTACGAATATTCTCTATAAAGGTTCGTACTTTGAGGTATTTTTTTGAATTTTTGACAGGAAAAACTGACTATTTCTGCTAAAATACGAACGCTCTATGTAGAAAGGATCGTATGTCAAAGTACCCTGCAAAATTAAATTTTCAAGAGCGAATGAACAAGTTTTACAAAACATGTGCATCAATGAAAATGCGATTGATAACTCTTAGTTTTAAAAATCATTAACTAGGAGTAATATTAATGGAAACGAATCGAAAAATAAATAATCAAGTCCTAATATCGAACTCAAAAGATATGAAATGAAAATCGGATCTTTTTGTATCCCGTTAATACTCATAGGCCTAGTACCAGTGAAGCTGTTATGAAGTGCAAGGTAGGTCAACGCTATCTGATAAAATCATAACGGAAAAAGAAAAATTTAGACTAGGATGTTTAGAAAATCCTGATTTTTTGCGGTTGAAAATCAGGGGCTCAGAGCTCATTCAAATTTTGTTACCATCTACTTTGCCCCTGGTGACAGCTTCGCTGGTACTGGGCCTGTAAGAAAAACGAAAGCATGAGAGATAAGTATTTTTGAAAAACAAAATTCCTAAAATTATCAGTATATAATATATTTTCAATTACATATTTTCCACTCTTTAATATACCACTTTGGCGTTTTTTGCAAAAACACCCTAATTATAAATAAGATAATGAACCTTAATATGCCTTTTATGGTAATTACAGTAGGGGACACTATGAGTACTAAAGGAGAAGCAGTAGTCTCCATTCGCGGTCTAACCATGAGCTATGGTGCTAATCAAGTATTGCGCGGCATCAACCTGGATATCTTTCAAGGGGAAATCATCGGCTACATTGGACCCAACGGTGCCGGCAAGAGCACCACGGTTAAAATAATATTGGGCCTCGTAGATGGTTTTAAAGGTCAGGTTAAAGTCCAGGGGGAGGACATAGCCGGCGGCGGGATTGAATACAAGCGTAAAATCGGCTATGTTCCCGAAACAGCCGAGATCTATGACACCCTTACCGCTCATGAATACCTAACATTTATCGGGGAAATGTACGGCATGGACTTCAGGCTGGTAGACCGGAAAGCCCATAAGCTCATGGCCTTATTTGATATTGCCGATGTGTATCATGCCCGCATCGCCTCCTATTCCAAAGGCATGAAGCAAAAGCTGCTAATAATATCCAGCCTCCTTCACAATCCGGACATCCTGTTTTTTGACGAGCCTTTAAGCGGGCTGGACGCCAACAGCGTAATGGTGTTCAAGGAAATCATGACCGACCTAGCTGCTCATGGAAAAACCATTTTCTACTCCTCGCACATCATGGACGTGGTGGAGAAGATAAGCAGCCGCATAATCCTGATAAATAACGGGCAAATAGTGGCCGATGGCTCATTTGATCAATTAAGCCAGAAATGCCGCGAGGGATCCCTGGAAGAAATCTTCAACCAGCTTACCGGTTTTAACCGGCATAAAGAAATAGCTGATGAATTCATCGCTGTGCTGGACGAGGCATAGTATCATGAAAGATTTCACCGTATTAAAATTGCTGGACAGATTCTGTTTCCTCTTTAATAAAATGGGGGTTGATTATCCCACCATGCGTCGGATTCTGCAGGTGCAGCTCACCATGGACGAGCGCCGGGTGCCCACCATTCTGACAAATCAAAAAAAGACCCGAAGCGGCAACTTCTTTAAATCATCGCTAATTACATACGGAATCCTGGGAGTTTTTATTGGCCTGCTGATGCTGGTTCCTTTTCCGCTCTTTTATAAAATGAACCTGGCTTTCGGGCTCATTATATTTATGGTGATGGCCACCATGATTTCAGACTTTTCCACCGTTCTCCTGGACGTAAAGGATAAAAACATCCTGCTGCCCCGCCCGGTTGACGCCAGAACCGTCAATACAGCCAAATTACTGCATATTGTAATCTACCTCTTCACCATTACCATGAGCATTTCAGGGTTGGCTCTGCTGGTCGGGCTGTTTAAATACGGGGCGGCCTTCGCTCTAATCTTCATGTTCGAACTGGTGTTGATCTGCTGCCTGGTAGTCTTTTTCACTTCGGTTTTGTACATGGCTGTTTTATCCTTCTTTGACGGCGAGAAACTGAAGGACATGATCAATTATATTCAAGTACTGCTTTCGGTCTTTATGCTGGTCGGCTACCAGTTCATGGGGCGGATGTTCAACCTGACGCGCCTTACCGTCACCTTCCATCCCGCCTGGTGGCATTTCCTCATCCCCACCACCTGGTTCGCCGCCCCTTTCAGCCTGTTTATCGAGCACAACTCCAGCCAGTACTTCACTGCTTTAAGCCTGCTCGCCCTCATCGTCCCGACCGTAGCTACGGTCTTATACATGACCCTGGTTCTTCCCTATTTTGAAGGCAAACTGCAAAAATTGAACAGCAGCAGTATACGCACTAACAAAGGTGCAGCCGTCAGAGAAAAAATACAGCGGGCAGCTGCCAACCTGCTTTGCTTCAGCCGGACGGAAAAGGCTTTTTATCAATTCACCCAGAATATGCTGTCCAATGAAAGAAAACTCAAGCTGCAGCTATATCCACAGCTGGCTTTCGCCGTGGTCATGCCCTTTTTAATGCTGCCCGGAATAATAGGGGATGGGGTTTCTTGGTCTGACATTTTAGTTGACCTCGCCAACAGCAAACTTTATCTGGCTGTTTATTGGTCCGCTATTTTTCTGGCTTTTACAGCCACCATGATCAGCTCCAGCGAAAATTTCAGCGGTGCCTGGATTTACCGGGCGTTGCCAATACAAAGCCCCGTTCCGCTTTTAAAAGGCGCCTTAAAGGCTTTTATAGTTAAATTTGTCATCCCTATTTACCTGTTGATCGCCTTAATATTCGTTCTGTTATGCGGCTTAAAAATCATCCCCGATCTCATCCTGATATTTATAAATATGATTATGGTTCTGCTCTTTATTTTTAAATTGAACCGCAAGGAACTCCCCTTCTACCGGGATTTTCAAGTCACGCAGGGTATGAACCGGATGGGGATTATGCTGACTTCAATGCTTGTATGCGGGTTATGCGCCCTTGTTCACCTGCTGCTTACCTATGTCCCTTTCGGGGTAATTCTGAATATTGTCCTGTCGCTGGTTATCATCATGGTTTTATGGCGCAAAAGCTTCAACATCACCTGGAAGGAAATAATTAAAGACGCCATATGACAGAATATATTGGAGAAAATTCGAGTTAAACATTTGCAGCCCACTCTTACTCTGTCCCTGATCACGGCATCTTTCATCAGTTATCATGCCGCATTGCCAATGCTCTTGATGGTAATATTACTTTTTAAAGGTAAACGCAAAAGAGACCTAACCTGTTGATCAAGAATTGAATGTGGTACTGTCTTTTTGAGGAATTTTGCAGTCAAAACGGATTCTTGGCCCGTATGAGCGGATTTTATGAAAATCAAAACTACGGCATTTTTTCGCTATCAAAAGACATTAAGAAATATGCTTATGTGTTTCTTATACGACATTTGATGCGGATTAATCGAAGGAAACAAGTAAATACCTATACAATATGGAATGATCGAGAAAACAAACACATAGGCATTTGTGGAAAATTCCATCTAAAAAGTGAAATTTCCTTTATAATAACCAGATGATAAAACAAAAACAACATTTAGTATTCTACTTTTGGCAAAGTTGTGTTAATTCTGTATACCAAATGTATTTTGTAATTTTCCAGAAGTCTGTAACTTTTAGAATACCCATAAGTTTTACCATCAAACCTTATAAACTACGAAGAAAATTTACAGAAAAATCAGCACACTGCTATTTTTTCACTTTAAATTTTTACTTTAAAACGAACTCAATTTAAAATGGAACTAGACTGAAGTTTTTAGTGGCATTTTCTGCTCAAAAGAGATAAAAGGTTATCAATTGTGAAAACATAGGGGTGCAAATAAAGCTCTGAGCACGAAATAATAAGTTAAATGAACTTTCCGGGCCAGGATGGAAGAATCTGACTAACAAAATAGAAAAAGAAATATAGGATCATTTTTTATTACCATCAATAATTTTTTCTATGGGATAAATATGGAACTAACCTTGCAGATTGATACCGATTACTCGCTTCAGGAAGCAAGCGAGATAATTCGCTCGGCTCTGGAACATGAGAAACATCTTGCAAAATACAAGATTGATCGCTACGCCATGATCTGCGATGAGTTTGAAGATCGGTATGACCTGATCTCTACCGAACTCATAAAAAAATTTGAAGCTGGTGAACTTCTCGCTGAGGAATATCTTGAGTGGTATGCTGCAAAGCGAGGGCTTGATCACTGGAAGAAAAAGCTTGCTTTACTCAGGAGCATTAGAATGTAATTGCTCTAAAAACCCATTAGCAAACTTGATAACATTTCTTGCTAATTAATCGTCAATTCTTCAAAAAACTGTTCGAAGCCTATCCAAAGGTAAACTCATTATCAAAAATTATACTGTCATTTACTCATTTTAAGACGGTTTCAACCCTAAATTCCTGTAAAGTTCATTTTTACTTGTCATATCTATCTATAACTGTATAAATTTAATGAAAACATATTTATAACTGCCACACCATCTTCTCATAATAAGCTTTTTTGATGGTGATTCGGATGGGCACAAAAATCGGTTTAATGAAACTGGTCTTTCGGTCTGAGAGACGCAGAAACCTTCTGATTTACCTCAAAGATGGACCCAAATCCATAGATGAAATTCAGGAACGCCTGTCAGTAGATTCCGTCTCTATCCTTCCCCAGCTTAAAAAACTTAAAGAGAGAGAACTGGTCATACAGAAGGATCACACTTATGAGCTCTCCATTATAGGGAAAGCGATTGTGGATAGGATGTCTCCTTTCCTGGATACCATGAAAGTGTTCGAAGACAATTTTGATTACTGGTCACTACGGAGTTTAGAAGGAATCCCCCAGGTTTTACGAAGCCGAATCTGGGAGTTAAAAAGCTGCAAACTTATCCGTCCAGATCTGAATCACATGTTCGAACTTGACTCCGAGTTTGTGGAAAATCTTCTTCTTTCAAGGCAGGTTTTAGGCTTCAGTTCTTATTTTCATCCCTCATTTATTTCTCTCTACCTGGAAATCGCAAAAAAAGGGGTCCAAATTTCTTTAATACTGACCGAACCCGTGCTAAAGAGGTTTAAAGCCGATTACAGTGAAGAGTTTCAAACTCTGGTTCAGTTTGAATGTGTCAACCTGTCTCTTTTGCCGAAAAATCAGAAACTTGCAAGCTTCACAGTAACAGATAGGTTTTTTCTGCTTACCATTCTCCCTCAAGTAAAGTTTTTTGATCATGAAAGCCTGGTCAGTTCCGACCCTCAAGCTCTCAAATGGGGAGCCGACCTATTCTTGTACATGCAAAAGGAATCAGTGTCAGTTTCAGGCAAAACAAGTTTGATAATTCATTGATATTTTTCTTTATCTGGAGATAAAAATGCAGAAATGGTGAGTATGTAATAGTAAGTATGTGATAATAACTATGTAATAATGAGTATGTAATAGTGGAATATGTATTGCTTGATCGCTCTAAAACGTCATAATAGCTTAAAATAGAGATTTTTCAATAGTAAACATATCCAGTTACGTTTTTCTATATAATTTACTTATTCTCTTTTGTTCCTTGACCTCAAGCTCCGTTTTTCCTTAATTTGTTAAAATCAAAATTGGCAAATTATTTATGTATGTGTGCAAGTATTAAAAGAGTTAATCATCCTCTCTGATAGGAGTAATTCTGCTTAATAACCGATTCGCTATCTTATTCATTGATAATATGAAAATTAATTCTCTTCTTTCTGGCGATTTTGGATATTAAGCCTTTATTTGTGAAACATATTGAGGTGTTAAACTTGGTCAAAAATATTCTTAAAAGTATGGTAGGAGAAGCTCTCATAGGTTCTGGTCCGGAAATTGCACACATAGACCTGGTTATCGGGCCAAGAGGAGGGCCAGTTGAAGTAGCATTTATGAATTCACTTGCAATGCCCAGGCAGGGTCATACACCACTTCTTGCAGTCCTGGAACCAAATCTCCAACCCAAACCTGTGACTCTACTTGTAAATAAGGTAACTATAAAAAACGTATCTCAAGCTGCCCTTATGTTCGGGCCGGCTCAGGCTGCAGTTGCAAAGGCAGTTATGGATTCCGTGGCTGATGGTGTGCTCCCTGAAGAACAGGCTGATGACACTTTTATTATCGTTTCAGTATTTATTGAATGGGATGCTAAAGATAAGGACAAAGTTTACGAATTTAATTATGAAGCGACGAAGCTTGCAATAGCAAGAGCTATTGAAGGCAAGCCAACTGTCGAAGAAGCGCTTACTAAAAAAGATTCAGCAAAACACCCGTTTGCCTGAATATTTTGGCACAATTAATTCAAAAAACAATTTATTTCAGGTTTAACCTGCCTATTTCAGGTTTAAACCTACCTTTTGAACTGCTGACAGGCGGAATCTCAGAGCTTCTTATCCAGTCTATAAGACTCTGCCTATAATCTTCTTTATAGTCTTTTTGAATATCCTGGCGTATTTCGAATAGAGATGCCTGCATACACTTTTCCGGTCCTTCGGATTTCTCGTGCAGTACATAACCTGTGCTTTGATTCCAAAATCAATTCCTTATTTCCTGGAAAAATATGTGATCTACAGACCGGTTCTAAAGTCAAGTTTTATAAGCTTAATTCGGAATCGCAGTACTAGGACTCTATACGGATTCAGTATTCGCGGATTTAATATCTTTGATCAACTGGTCTTTTTAGGGTAAATATGCCTGAAATATATAATACGTTATACTATCATACTTCAACGACAGGCTCCAATGCTGTACTTCCAGCTTCAATTCTCTATATGTGTCTATCAGGAGCTGAAAAAGCTTATAGTCAATAGAAACCTGATCTTTTTAGAAAACAAAATCAGAAAACTTACTCTTATCCTCTTACTCTTATCCTAGGACTCTAAAGTGCTAACTTATCCATCTGACTGAGTGTTGAATCTCCGAATTATTTTTAGTTAAAAAAGGTCAGAAATTCAAAGTTTACTGTAAAGTTTGTGTTAATAGTTAACCGGAAAAAGATACAAGCAGCAGGCTGATACCTTACTTTTTCCAGCATTAGGTGACCTCAGTCCTTATTTTTTTCCTTTCTAGAGCAGTTGAACATCTTATAAATTATTTTTCTACCTAAATTATTTTCTGTTTTTCTTTCAATTTCTGGATTCATCTCACTCTTCCTCTGAAGTATGAAGCTGCCAGATAACCTAACATCAAGTGTCATATACAGCAGCGTAAAGTGACTTTTTCCTTCTAAGTTTTTTTGTCCTGGATGGTTGTACTCACTATGCTGTATTCCAGAACATTTCTCAAACTTTGTGAGTATAGTTTATCTATGTTTGGAGCACCGGGAACACATTCAGTATCATATCCAGAGGTACGTTTCGTATCACTTTCAGAGACACGTTTCGTATCACTTTCAGGGTCACGTTTAGTATCATATTCCGGAACACGTTCAGGAGCGCGTTTAGTGACACGTTCAGGACAGGTTTTTGTTTTTTTCTTTTATTTCTTTGCTGAGAATGTTCTCGCGAGGACTAAAATTTCTGATTTATGATTATTTTTATAGGTCTTATTCTTTCCAGGCTTTTATCGGCCTCTATGAGGACCGGAAAGGATATCGAAGACTGAGTAACTGCGTAAAAAATAAAAGTGCGGGCAGACAAATATTTATAATAAGTATAAGTAGTTTATATTGAGGTAAAAAATAGGAACTTTATAGTGGGGGAATTACATAAATGAAAATTAGAGTAGTTAGTTCTAGAGAGGAAATATTCACTCTCAATCCTAATGAACGTGTTGTTCATCTGGCCTTCAGGCCTTCGAACAAGGATATTTTTGCACTCGTTGAAACCTGCCCGAAAATTGAGGTAATTCAGTTGCCTAAATCTTACAGGCGTACGGTTTCAAAATCTATAGAAATGTTCCTTGAGATGCAGAGAATCCAGCTTATCGAAGGCGATGTATGGGGTCACAGAAAGGACATTAACGAATACTACAGTATTCCTTCCTCAGTCATTGAGAAAATAAGGGAGTTAAAATCTGAGGGGACACCTGCTGAGAGAATCGAAGAAAAGGTCGCAAGGGAAAGCAAACTTAATCCTGAAATGGTTGCTTATATCCTGACCAAGGAAGCTTCTGCCTGAATAAGTATCAAGCCGGACTTCCACCGGATTGTTAGGTACAGGTAAAACCATATTAATAGTATCAAACCTTTGAGAATATTCTCTATTATCCAGATTCCAGCTTAAATATTAAGTTTAAGGAACCTGAGTAGGTTCCCTGATCCTGGGCAGTAGCGTGAGCTTTCCAGGACAGGGAGACTCCATATGTTTTTTGATTCTCAATTCTCTTCTGTTGTTATTGTTTATCTCACTATTGTTTTATTACATTCCTTCCTTAAAACTGAATATTTTTACTACTCTTTTTAATTCACTATATTGAGACACGATATGGAAAAAACTCCTCATTCCTTTCGACAATATAATAGTTTATCTAGTGAACTTACCTAAGAGTTCATTCCAGAACAAGCTTCATACTTAAAACATATGCGAGTTTTAGAACTATTTTCAGTGATGAGAGACTCATGATTATCCATAGTTCCAGATCTGGATAAATATTTTTGAATCATGGTATATGTTATAGACAAAAAGTCAGAAACAATAGTAACTTATATACCTTTGATAGCTTTAATCTCTTTAGTTACATAAAATTCGATAGGAGACTGAAGGGTTGCAATTAGAACTTCTAGAGTTGATTTTTCTTTCCGACAAGCGAAAGCAGTTATTGCTCTTTCTGAAAGACGGGCCGAAAAATATAGATGAAATCAAAAAAGCCCTTGAGGTAACGTCCACTGCCATTTTGCCTCAGATAAAAAAATTAAAAGAAAAATCCCTGTTAGTTCAGGAAGACAAAAACTACACCCTCTCGCTTATAGGAAAAGTCCTTGTTGAAAAGATGCAGCCTCTTGTCAGCGTAATTGACGTCTTTGAGGACAACTTTGATTACTGGGCTGAAAGAGACCTTCAAGGAATTCCTCCTTTTTTCCGAAGGCGTCTTGGAGAGCTCAAAAAGTGTAAACTGATCCAGCCTGATCTGGACAGGATGTTCGAGCTTGATCCGGAGATAGTCGAAAATCTCTCTAAGTCAAATTATATTCTTGAGTGTATAGCCTATTTTGATCCCTCGCTTATCTCCATATACCAGGAACTTACCAGAAATGGAATCAAACTCTCTTTTCTGATGTCTGGACCTGTTTTTGAGCACTATTCTAAGGATTACCTTGAGGACTTTCAGAATATGCTGGCCTTTGAAAACGTGAAGTTTTTCCTTTACTCGGAAGAACTCAAAATTGCGAATCTTATCGTAACTGACAGGTTCGTCATGATTTCGCTCTTCCCCAAAAGCCAGAAGCATTTCGATAGGGAAAGCCTGATAAGTTACGAGCCTTCAGCTCTCAAGTTTGGAAATGAACTTTTTGATGAACTGCTCAAGCATTCTACTCAGGTTACCCAAATGCCACATGAGTAAATCAAGCCTTTTAAAAAACTGCTTGCCCGCAAGCCTTTTCAAAAAAGGCTTGAGCAAAAACAACTGCTAAATCTAAACAGTCATAACAGCGTGATCAACTGAATCAGCGGTTGCGTTTGTATTTGGAAATCTTATCCCCTAACCCTATCGGCGTGATAAACCGGCGCAACGGTTTCGGGTCAACGGTTGCGACCCAACGGTCGCGCTAAGGATAGTTTAATCATAACGAAGACAATGAGTTATGCTAAGAGAGTTGACTCTTGAATCTTTAATTTGCTTAAAACATTTTTTGAATTTATTACAAGTTCTATAGAATTTCTATGATTTCAAAAATGGTTAAGGCTGGAGAAAATTAAAAAATAGGAAGGATGAGCTCCTCCCAAGACAAAATTTTTAAATAACTATCGGAAGCTCAGTCAACTATTCCGCCTGTATTTGCAGAGTGAACAGAACGCTGGTACCTTGCAAGGTAACCTGTAACTTCCTTTTTTGGAGGTACAAATGATGCTTTTCTTTGCTTAAGCTCTTCTTCTGAGACTTTAAGGTTCAGAATTCTCTTAGGAATATTAATCTCTATCATGTCCCCATCTTTTACCAGGGCAATTGGCCCTCCTTCACTGGCTTCGGGAGAGACATGTCCTATACATGGCCCGCGTGTGCCCCCAGAAAAGCGTCCGTCAGTTATCAGAGCTACGGATTCCAGCAGGCCCATACCTCCGATTGCTGCTGTGGCTGCAAGCATTTCCCTCATTCCAGGGCCTCCTTTTGGGCCTTCGTAACGGATGACTACAATATCTCCGGGTTTTACATTGCCTGCAAGGATACTCTCCATAGCATCTTCTTCACAGTCATAAACCTTGGCAGGACCTGTATAAATGCGCATTTTCGGATCAACGGCTGCCTGCTTCACAACCGAACCAGCAGGAGCAAGGGTACCTTTAAGGACTGCAATTCCTCCTTCGGCATGGATAGGTTTTTCGAGAGTTGCAATTATCTCTTTATTGAGTTTCGGATTAACAATCTCTAACTCGTTCAGATTTTCTCCGATAGTTTTACCATTTACTGTAAGCTGATCCAGGTGCAGTTTGGAGGAAAGTCTCTGCATGACTGCCTGAACTCCGCCTGCCCTGTCAAAGTGTAGCATGAAATTAGGGCCTCCAGGGCGAAGTGAGATCAGATGAGGGGTTGTCCTGCTCAGTTCATCAAATTTTTCAAGAGGGAGGTTC
Organism: Methanosarcina barkeri 3; assembly: GCF_000970305.1. Lineage (GTDB taxonomy): Archaea > Halobacteriota > Methanosarcinia > Methanosarcinales > Methanosarcinaceae > Methanosarcina > Methanosarcina barkeri_A. Next base: position 3,272,041 of record NZ_CP009517.1, on the reverse strand, counting down.
AGCCCGAATTCATGGGCAAGGGCAGGAAGATGTAGAGTGGTATTTGTACTTCCCCCAACTGCCATGTCTACCATTATGGCATTCTCAAGAGATTTGAGACTGACAATCTTTCTGGGGGTCAGGTTCTCTTTAACCATTTCGACGATACGCTCACCTGACTCCTTGGCAATACGGACTTTTTTTGCATCCACTGCATGGGCAGTTGCACAGCCTGGAAGGCTCAGACCAAGTGCTTCAGTTATACAGGCCATAGTATTTGCGGTAAACATCCCTGCACAGGACCCTGCTCCTCCACACGAAAGATTCTCAAGCCTTTTAAGATCAAGTTCTGAAAGTTTGCCTGCGCTATAAGCACCTACTCCTTCGAAAACCGAGATAAGGTCCGTATATTTGTCATCAACATAGCCGGGAAGCATAGGTCCTCCGGTTACAACAATTGCAGGAATGTCAAGTCTGCCTGCTGCCATAAGGTGTCCTGGCACGATCTTGTCACATGTGGGTATAAGGACAATTCCGTCAAACTGATGAGCTTTAACCATAAGCTCTATCGTGTCCTCGATAACTTCTCTACTGGGAAGGGAATATTTCATACCCTCATGTCCCATTGCGATTCCATCGCAGACCCCTATAGTATGGAACTCAAAAGGAACTCCTCCGGCATTTCGAATTCCGGCTTTCACAGCTTCAGCAAGTTTATTTAGATGGATATGGCCAGGGATTATATCGTTCCAGGAATTAACGACTGCGATGAATGGCTTCCTCATCTCGGAATCTGTGACTCCGGTCGCTTTAAGAAGTGAACGGTTAGGAGCACGTTCTGGTCCTTCTTTAATAATATCGCTTCTCATTACAAATCTCCTTAAAATCTCGTGATGAAAATTAAGTATAATGTATAGATAGGAAAAAACTTCATAGTATAAACAGATTGGGGAGAAATTGGTTGTAAAAAAGGAAGAAGGTACTGAAAATTTAGAGAATAGGTACAGGAAGGTTATCTGAAAAGGACAGTTAATGAAATTAACTGCAATCCAGCTGAATTAAAATTATGACCTTGCAAACCTGTATGACCTTGCAAACCTGTATGACCTTGCAAACCTGTATGACCTTGCAAACCTGTATGACCTTGAAAATCTGAGAAGAGTTTAATGGAAAAACTCTCTTTCAGATAGTATATATTATAATTAGATAAAAGTCTATATTTGAGCTATAGAAATTTCCAGAATTTTCACAAAAAGGCAAGATAATATAATAACATCCAAATATTTATATAATCACTCAGATTTTTGTATTATTGCATAGTGAACGGGCCTGCTCTGGACCACGTCTACAAGATCACACCCTAATAAACTACAAAAATTAACCATGAGAGGGTTACACCCGTTCACAATTTCTTCCACTTTTCGTTTGAGTACTTACTTAGCAGCTTTTACCTTATATTTTCAGAACTGCCGACCTTTCTCCAAAACCGGAAGTATTGATTTTTGAGTAAAACAAGTTGTTTTATGACGCGCTGGGATCCGGAAGTTTAGTTTTCCATATCAGTACTGTGAGGTTGGAAATGAAGTTTATTCCGAAAAATGAATCCTTAAAGCAGACTACAACATAAGTAGTAGATAAAGAAACTGAAGTAGGGTCTCCCTCATACCCTACCGCAGATCTTTAATGGAGGTTTTATGTTGTTTCAGATTTTTGCCATTTTTGGGTTTTTTGCCGTTTTTGGATTTTTTGCCGTCTTAGGATTTTTTGCCATTTTTCTTTAGTACTCCAGATTTACCGGTTTACTCGGTTACTGTGTCTTCTTCTAGAAATCCACCTTAGCTTTACGCTTGCCGATAAAAGTCTCTTTTTGATGTTTAACTCTGACATATCGGATTAATAATGGGGTTCATGATAGACATTCAGATTTAGGGATTATATCTCTGGTGTTGTAATGATGGAAATATAACACCGGAGTTACTCTAGCTGCAGACTTCTACCTGTAAATCAGGAGTACGGATTCTTATTACCGTACATCTAATATATATAATTTTCCCTAAATGAAATTACACATAACTCGATACATAAAGCCTAATTTCGGGGAGATCAAAAATTGACTATTTATATTTATCGTTTTTATCGTTTCTAAAAACAAGACAATAGTAACACTGGAATTAAAGAGATTGATACTTGATAGGAATGTAATTATATAAACAAAATATAGATATAAAAGCAAGAACACGGAAAGCAGGAGCATGAAAGTACAGGAAATGGGGATATTAATGAATCCTGTGAAGGTGATTTATAGATGGATGAGGAGTCGGAGGACTATGGAACTTTAAACGATAACTTCCAGACTGCAGGCAGTAAAAATAATGTAAGAGGAGAAGCTCTTCATGCAGCTCTGGAAAAAGAAGAAACTCTGAAAACGATGATCAATAACAGTCACATAGTGCTCTTTCTCTGGAAGAACGAAGATAAATGGCCTGTAGAGTTTGTTTCCGAGAACGTGGCTAAATTCGGATACACGGTAGAAGATTTCACTTCTGGCAGGATAATGTATAAGGATCTGATATACTCCGATGATCTCAAAGAGGTTGAAGAAGAATTCGAGAGAAAAGCAAAAAGTGGAGCTTCTGCGTTCAGCATGGAGTACAGAATTATAACAAAAGCAGGAGATATCCGATGGATAAACGAGAGGACTTTTATCCAGAGAGGACCAGACGGAGAGGCTACGCACTTTCAGGGTGTAGTGCTTGATATCACCAGGCGGAAAAAAGGCGAAGAAGAACTGGAAGAAACTCTTAAGATACAGAAAGTATTGACTACAGCAGTTAATAATAGTCCTGCAGTAGTCTTTCTTTGGAAGAATGAAAAGTACTGGCCTGCTGTCTTTGTATCAGATAATGTGGTACAGTTTGGATACACGGTTGATGACTTTCTATCACAGAAAATCCAGTATGGGAAAATCATACATCCTGATGACTTTAATAGAGTAGAAGAGAAGCTTGACAGGAGCATTCAGAAAGGTGAGGTAAGCTTCAACTCTGAGTACAGAATTTTTACAAAAACCGGAGATATGTTATGGGTAAACGAGAGAACCTTTATCCAGAGAGATATGGACGGAAGAGTAGTCTGCTTTCAGGGAATAGTACTGGATATAACCCGTAGAAAGAAAATTGAAAAAGCACTGAGGAAATCGTTAAAAACGCAGAAAATGCTGCAAAGTATAGTTAATAAAAGTTCGGCAGTAGCTTTTCTAAGGAAAAATGTAGAAAACTTTCCTGCAAATTTAGAAAATTGGCCTGTAGATTATATTTCTGAAAACGTAACGCAGTTTGGGTACTCAGCGGAAGACTTTCTTTCCGGAAAAATACTTTATGGGAATATAATTCATAGAGAAGACATTCAAGCTGTGGTCGAAAGCCTGGCACGCTCAGTAAGAGAAGGATACGATTCCTTCGAGATGGAATATAGAATTATTACAGGAGATGGCAGTATACGCTGGGTCGAAGACCGAACATTTATCCAGCGAGACCGTAAAGGCAAAGTCACTCGTTTTCAGGGAATAATCATAGATGTCACCGGGAGAAAAGAGGCTGAAAAAATGCTCGAGATCCAGAAGGAGCTGGGAGTATCCCTCAGTACTACCTGGAATCTTCAGACCATGCTTACTCAAATTCTTGATGCCTGCCTGAAGATAGAAGAGATCGATGCTGCAGGCATATACTTGAAAGATGAACTCCTGGATCAGATTAATCTGGTCGCACACAGGGGACTTTCTTCAGAATTCGTGAAAAATGTCTCGGTATATAGGGCAGATTCTCCAGAAGCTCGGCAGATCTGGACTGAGAAGCCAGTCTACAGGATGGACTTTTTTTCAGATAAAATGGCAGATTTAATCAGGAATGAAAAAATTACTGCAGTAGCCGTAATTCCTATGAAGCACAGAGGAGAAATCATAGGTAGCCTTAACTTTGCTTCTCACACTACAGATAGAATTCCCCAGAACGTACGCAGTTTTCTTGAGAGTGTGGCCTTCCAGGTAGTTAACTATATAGCTCCTGTCCGTATTGCGGCAGATTTTGGATAAACATCTTTTCATACGTGAAATCAACCTTATTGAAGTTAACCTGATCCTTACGAAACCCTTATTTAAATTAATTTTTATAATTAATTAAGGATTGAAAAGTGAGAAGATCTTGGGTCTATCCTATTTTCCAATTTTTGGAAAATATACAAACCTGCTTTAGTCATTTTTTGTCAGTTCGTTACTGGCGTTAATATAAGATCTTACACAGGATGGGGGATAAGATTGAAAGCGATAGTAGTCTATCTCAGTACTTCGGGGAATACGAAAGCTATGGCAGAAGCAATAGCTAACGGAATCGAGTCGAAACATGTGGACGCAAAAGCTATTAGTTTTTATGACGTAAAACTCGAGGATCTTAATGGCTCCGATGCAATTGCAGTCGGTTCATCGACCTTTTACTACAGGATGCTTCAGCCCATGGAAAAATTCATGGATGAGACTCTAGCTTCCACAAATCCTAAAGGAAAATTAGGAGCTGCTTTCGGGTCATACGGATGGAGCGGAGAAGCACCTATACTGATAGCCGAAAAAATGCGAGATATGGGAATGATTGTCATAGATCCCGTACTCAGGATACTGCACAAACCCACAGATAAGGACCTGCAGGAGTGCAAAAGGCTTGGAGTCGACATTGCCGAAAAGCTAAAGCATAAAAGCAAAACTCCACAACCACAGGGAACACCGAGTTAACCTTAGTTTTGAAAGCATAAGAACTTAACACTTAGCTTACTTCAAGTTCAGTAACCGCGAAAACACTGGATGGAAAGTCAACTTAATCTGTAGAAACCACCGAAGGTGCGGGAAATATCCAAAATTATACCCCTGTTTTTTAGCATCTTCAATTAACTTATTTCGCTTTCGAACTTTTGGAAAATCAATTCCTGAATTAGTTGAAAATCAGTTACTCTAACCTACATAAATCGCCCCTCTTTATCGAACAAAGTTATCCGAAAGTTTTCCGTCCTCCTGAGACGGAACTCGGGTGATGGAACTCGGGTGATGGAACTCGGGCAGTTCAGCCCTCTTGAGCGTAGCGAAAAGGGCCCCGTCCTCCCGAGACGGAACTCGGGTGACGGAACTCGGGTAACTCGGCCCTCTTGAGCGAACGAAACGAGCGAAAAGGGTCATATGCTCTCGAAGTGTAATTCGGACCGTCCTCCCGGGACTGAACTTGAGAATTATACCAGCAGGTTAACAGGATGAAGGGAAGCAGGTTCTACGTCGAGGTCGGCTACAGCTTCGGAAATTATTATGTCGCTCATGGCAGCCATAGGAAATACATAGGGTGCATACTCGATAGGTCCATAAAGAATGAAATCTCCGGCTGCTGCCTGCTGCAAGCAGGTTGAACCGACATCACAGATTTTATAGAGGACAGGGTCTTTCTCTTTTTTCTTACTCAGCCAGTTCCAGGCCGAGGGTGCGTTATGGATTCCCGAGCCTGTAGGGTGCCCCCATTTTGCTTTTGCAGTAATCGTCATCCTCAGGGCTACGCCTGCTCCGTTTCCCATAGGTGTCATGCTCGGATCTATAAGTTTGTTAATTATTCCGCACCTATCTGCAATTGAAAGTAATCCTTCTTCCAGCAAGCCTGCACCAGTTTCCAGCATCTCCATCCTTCCCTGCAAGGATGAGTCCGTTGCATTGAAGCCAAGAATAATCGAGCTGTCAATATCGGATAGAGCAAGAGCTTCAATTTCAGAATCGTTTATACTCATATTTATGGAGTTATATATTGCTTTGTCAGCAAGTCCGATCTCGCTAACATATTCTGCGGCATGGGAACGCACGGTTCCTTCGGGCGAGTCAATAAGAAAAGGAGCTTCTGAAATTTCGGCCACAAAGTCAATGTAACGGGTAACGCTTTCAGGGGTAGTGCCGAAAATGTGAATTATATGCGGGTTTCCTGTTTCTTCCGCACTTGCTTCCTGCAGATTTATAAGTTTTTCAGCAGCAGCCCGATCAAACAGGCCTCTTGCAACGTCTTTCACGATTTCATGCTTATCATAAAAGATAGTCCCTGCAAGCACGGTCGGAAGTTCTCCTGGCTGTCCACCTATCTTCACTCCTGCGATATTAACGATTTCCTGTTCTTTCTGAAACTTAAACATTTTTATACCCTCAAAATCTACAGGCCAGTATTTTGTTTCAAAACATGGTAATTTACGCTCGAATAATATACATTCGAAGTAGATCTCTTAATTGAAAATTAAAAATCCTTGGTAGAGCAGACAATTCCTGCAGCTGAGTCCATAACAAACTCTTCGGATACTATTATATCACCTGAACGCGGAAGCGTGAAAGTAGATTGTCTTTTCTTCTGAGAAATGGCTATAAGAGGTTCCTCCGGGTAAACTTCCCCTCGGTCCTTATATTTTCTCACAATTTTCATTATCTCCGTGAGGTCTGTCAGTCCTATCCTGTCAAGAAGTACTACCTGCTGCTGGAAGCGTTTGACTGCCTCTCTGGATATGTTTTCTATAAAAGGGATGGCTCCCTCAGAACCAATAATTCTTCCCTTTTTGTCAATCCCATTTGTATGGATTGCGAGCAGGGAATTACCTGCCAGGTGACCCCTGGATTCCGTCCCGCAGATAAGAATGTACCTGATATTGGAATTTGCGATGGTATTTACGATTATTTTTTCGACTCCCAAATTTTCAGTTTTTGAGCTACCCCATAGGGCCACTTCAGGTGAGGGATTTATCTGACTCGCAAGTGTTACCACTGCAATCCTGGATCTCGGATTTCCTACCGTGTAGTCGCCTTTTACTATCGGCCATGTACCCGCAATGGTTTTCAATAAATCACCTTTTGCCTTTCCTTGTTCAGGTGAGATAGTGCACTTGCAAGCATTATAGCTTTCGTAAAATGTCCACCTACCCTTGATGTATCTACAAAAACGTAATCATCCATGAGTACTGGAGCTCCAAGCCCGTCACCTCCACCCAGGAAAGCAATTGTCCTGAAGATAAGGTTTCCCGAAATTCCATCAGGGGCAACTATAAAGTTCGATTCTTTTATGGCATCTTCAATAAGAATTGTATAATGCTTAGCATTGATCCCTAGTTCAACAGCCCGCTTTGTCACGAATTCTCCATCTGCAAGAGTCCTGTCCACATGTTTGTTCCTTCCTATGTCTCCAATCCTGCCCCCCGACAGCACGCCGACCTTTGGTTCTATTCCAAATCTCTTTATATGTTCGGCACCGAGCGTTATCATCCTGAGTTTATCTGAAATAGTGTTTCCTTCGTCGATTCCTACAGGAGCGAGAAAAAAAGGCGTCCCATCAACCGTGAGGAGCAGGGCAAGCCGGCAGATTCTTTTCTTTCCTAGAGTCTCTCTTAGATGGGTCAGAGCTCCCGATGCTCTTGCAGTGCCTCTTATTGCTGCATCGACTTTTCTTGTAACCATAAGTTCCGCAAGAGTTTTTTCGGGCTCATCTGTGTCCACTACTTCTAGTTCTGTACCGATTTTATCAATTTCCTTCTTAATCCCTACCAGGACGACCTGTGCATATCCCAGTTCCTGAGCTTTCCAGGCACTTTCGAGCAGTTTGGGACTCGGATCCCTTATTCCCATAGCTACTCTGGCCCTGTTAGCCCTGGCTCTCACTTCGATAGCCTCAAGGAGGGCATCCATGCTATTCTTTTCCATATCCATCCTGACTGCTGTGTAAGATTTTAAGTAGTTCAAAGAAGTACAAACACGATCATTAATTAATTTTGTCCCCCGAGTTCCGTCTCGGGAGGACGGTGCCCTTTTCGCTCACTTCGTTCGCTCAAGAGGGCTGAATTACCCGAATTCCGTCTCGGGAGGACGGTGCCCTTTTCGCTCACTTCGTTCGCTCAAGAGGGCTGAATTACCCGAATTCCGTCTCGGGAGAGGACGGTGCCCTTTTCGCTCACTTCGTTCGCTCAAGAGGGCTGAATTACCCGAGTTCCGTCTTGGGAGAGGGCGGTGCCCTTTTCGCTCACTTCGTTCGCTCAAGAGGGCTGAAAACAGTGTAGTCAAATTGAGTTTTTTGTGCTAATGGTTGATTCTAAGTACTGGTGAGCTAAAACCAAGGGAATTACTGGTGATCAGGACGAAAGGACATATGAATACAGTTTTTCTGCTCAAAGTTGTTCTGGTGAGTGAAAGTATTATTTTATGAGAACAAAAAGACTTTAATTATATCTAAGTGCAAATTTGGAATTATCATTTAAAAATCGACAGCAGAAGATTGTGAAAACAAAAACTTTTCAATAGTTAAAAGATTAAAATGTATAGAGTTAAGAATGAGTTCCTTTTTTATTGGTATGGTTTAAGATGACGTTGGCAATTGAATGGGCTGAGAAATACCGCCCACAGACCCTTAAGGAGATTGTAGGGAACAAGAAGGCGGTGCAGGATTTGCGGACCTGGGCTGAGAAGTGGCTTTCAGGCATTCCAGAGAGAAGGGCAGTGATCCTTCATGGGCCTGCAGGAGTAGGGAAGACCTCTACTGCCCACGCTCTTGCTCGCGATCTGGGCTGGGAAGTCATCGAACTCAATGCAAGTGACCAGAGAACTGCAGGTGTTATTGAAAAAGTTGCAGGATCGGCAGCTTCAATGAATACCCTTTTTGGAGGAAAACGCCTGATTATCCTGGATGAAGCGGACAATCTTCACGGCACTTCAGATAGGGGTGGGATGAGGGCTATTGCAGGAATCATAAAGAGTACGCTTCAACCCATAGTGCTGATTGCAAACGATATTTATGAGTTGACTCCTACTATTCGAAATCTCTGTCTGGAAATAAAATTCGGATCCGTACAGAGCCGCTCTATGGTTCCTGCTTTGAAGAAGGTCTGTGAGAGCGAGGGAATTTTATGCAGCCTGGATGCAGTCCAGCAAATCGCCGAAGGTGCGGAAGGCGATCTGAGAAGTGCAATCAACGACCTTCAGGCTGCAGCTGCCGGAAGAAAAGCGCTGGAAGTTGAAGACATCGTCACTTCAGGCAGAGATGTCAAGGAAAACATCTTCAAGGCAATGCAGAGAATCTTTAAGAGCACAGACTGTAAAAAAGCCCTTGAAGCTGCTCGCGGGCTTGATGAAAGTCCTGAAGACCTTGTACACTGGATCGATGAAAACCTACCTCTTCAGTATGCTTCCAAGGATGGAAATCTTGAGGATGTCAAAACCGGCTTTGGTTATCTCTCCAGGGCTGATCTCTACCTCGGGCGCGTAAAAAAACGCCAGAACTATGGGATGTGGAGGTACGCGAGCATGTTGATGGTCTGCGGAGTTGCAGTTTCAAAGACAAGGCCCTACCCCGGATTTATCAAGTATCAGTCGCCTTCTCTCTGGAAGAGAATGGGGCAGATACGTTCAAAGCGAGACCTCAGGGATAATATAGCTGCTAAAATTGGAAAACACAGTTTCGAATCCATACGTTATTCAAGAAATATCCTGCTGGAGCTTTACTCTCGCATGTTAAAGAATGAAGAGTCTGCTATTGATATTACTGCAGGTCTCGGGCTTGAACTTGAAGAGTTGATATATCTCTCGGGAAGCACAAAAGCCAGTAAAAAGTTGCAGAAAATCTATGATAGGGCGCAGGAACTCCTCCTTGAAGGAAAAGAAGAACCCGATGGAACTGAGTTTTTCAGGGTTCCTGCTCCATCATCAGGTAATAGTAAAGAAGATCGTTCTGGCTCCTCGGTTAAGGCTCCTAAGGAAAAATTTGAGAAGCGTTCTGAGAGTCTCGACGTTCCCGACTCCAGGACTTCCAAGGTCGGGCAGAAGACTCTCACTTTTGGTTTTGAGATTTTACCTGAGACTCCTTCGGAAAATAACATTTCTTTGGAAAATGACACTTCTTTGGAAAATGACACTTCTTTGGAAAATAACACTTCTTTAGAAAATAACACTTCCGATATTCCTAAACCTGTTTCCCTGATACCTGATACTTCTACGTCTGATGGTGGTTTTACTTCCGATATTCTTATGCCGAAACAGCATCAGGTAGAGATTGACGGGATCAAGCTCACATCTGATAGCCTTACATCCAGTTCACCTGAACACGATAATCTTAAGGTTGAGAATTCTTCATCCCTATCTGAATCTTTTGAGAAGGATGTCTTTTCTAACTCTGAACCGATAGAAAACACCATCTCTTCTGAATTAACCAGGTCCGGGGAATCTATAAAGGAATCTGTAAACTGCGATGTCTTTATTAAAAAAATTTCAGACATATCTGAAAAACCTGAGGTTAAAACTAGCGAGGTTCCTAAAAAAGTCGAGCCGAAAACACAAAAAACGCTTTTCGACTTCTAATTTTCTGGTCTCGTTTATTTTTTAATTTCCTTTATTTTTTCTTACTTTTTTTATTTCAGAAGCGAGTTCACTTTTTCTAGCTACTTTACTTGCGTCATATCACTTTTCCAGGTTATGCGGTAGATACAAAAGAAATTTATATGCAAATTTAGACGAGTTAGTATAAATTGACAGAAAAGTTTTCTGAACTGCATAAACAGGTAAAACAAACTGAGAAAAGTTTGTGAGCGGGCTGGAGAGTTTGGGGAATAGTTGGGGGAAATAGTTGGGGGATATTGTTTTGGGGGTTATACTATGGAAAAGAGACCCGCTCACTCGACATGAATACCTATTCATCTTATAAATAACTTTTCATTTCTATAGTATATAGTTTATAATTCAAAGCTTATATTTATTTTCTTCTAACTAGAAATTTTGTTCTGAATTAAAGGCCTATAATACCATCGAGTGAAGTTAAGACTCGAACCTGTTCAACTCCACTTTTCTTTATCTTTTTATACTAAATAAGTTACTTTTTCTAAATGAGTCTCCAGAACTATTTTCATGGCCAGAAATCTAGATTTTTTTTCTAGTCTGTACAATAGAAATATATAATTTAGATCTTTGCAACTGATTCCCTAAATATATTTTTCTATTTGATGAGAATAAGATGAGCGGGTTGGGGAGTATGAATTGGGGTGTTGGGTGTTGGGGTTATCATATAAAAGAAAGACCCGCTCACAAGTTACTTCATGTCAATCCCCTATAAATATCTTTTGCTGAGTTTTTCTAATGGTTCAAAATTATGTCATCTTTGTGTATAATAAGAGTAAGCAAGGAGGTTAATAACATACTATTCTAAATTTTATACTTTACAATAATTATATATTCGCTAACAAATATAATTTAAGAAAATAGTCTTATTAGATATTAGAATTATCCAATATAAGAATGTATGAAAATAAATAAACTAAAGGAAACTTATATTAACAAAAGTGATACTATGATCACATTTATATCATCCATTACAGCCATATTATTATATAACGTAATAGTAGTCTTATTTAATTAAACTTAAAATTTATTTGATGAAATAGGGTTTTATTTTATGTAATAACTGATTTTCAGATAGGCTCTGGTTTTCTCTCCTAACAAAAGAGATATATATAACTAGTGACATTTTGGTCTTGCTCTTAGAGCGATTTTATAAATGTAGGCAAAAAGGGCTCGTGGTCTAGTCGGTCATGACATCGCCTTTACACGGCGGGGATCCTGAGTTCGAATCTCAGCGGGCCCATTCACTTTCTTTTCTTTATTTTCTGTTCTAAGAGTTTATTAAGCTTTTTTTAATGGTCTAAGCTTTTTCCACCCTCTAATTTTCAATCTCTATTGATATGTGCAGATATAGTACACTAACCAATATCTAATACCTTTAGTCGGGAAAATGACATGCATATTGAAGTTTGTGTTGGGCACCTTACCAAATTTTATGATATGTCAATTGTCATAAAAACAGAAGGACATTTGAATAGTTACTACACGGTAGACTATAATAGAATATAGACTATAATAGAATACTGTGTAAAATATAGAAAAAGGGACAAGACTTAGTTCCAAAGGAATAAGTAGAATATTTAACTTTCTTCAACAGTTATGGATACTATGAGCACAATACCAAGTTCTGCTGTAATGGTATCTGGAATTCCGGTTGTATACGTTAACGTTTAACACTATGTTATCACAATTTTCGATTGCGTTTTTAAAATAAAATCTCTTGTCGCCCTTTTCAGGCTAATTAAAACTTTCTTGCCGGTTTCTGACTAAAAAATACCTTGTTGGACAGGTTGAAAAACAAGTTTTCCTTCCTTTGATACTGGAATAGGAAATATCATAACACTCATTTGATTCAGTTCTCTACATGAGAGGCTTGTTGCTACTTTGACCTCACAACCATAAAGGTACTTTGACACATCTCACCAATCTACTTGATCCTATAAATGCCATGAGCGAATAAACCCATAATTACAAAAACGAGAAAGCTATAAACCAGCAGAGTATTTCTTTCCATCACTTATCCTGCCTGATGTCTTTATAATGAAATTAACTTTTATATGTCTTATACTTTCAGGATAACCATCCTTTAGCTAAATTATCCATTAGTTGTTTAAATTTTTTAAAGAATATTAGCGTACCTATTTACGCAACTTCTCAGTTTTGTTTTCTATGGGTTGAGTGCCTAGCATATATCCTTTTTGACTCAAATTTTATTTGAAATAACTAACCAGGAGCAGTTGCCGATTTTTTTTGCAATTCTCCTTTTTCTCTAGCCATAAAAGGGAACTCGTCAGTTTAAATCTTTTTTCTTTATAACTTGGCATTATATATAGTACTGAAATTGTTATATAGAAAGGAGAACGATAAAGATTTAGAATCTTTGTTACCTACAAAAAGATATGCTTTAATATTTTTAAAGCGTACTACTTACAAAGATTATTTTATATCTATCGTGGGGGAGGAGTCAGTATTAAGAGAAGGAGCAGGACTGATATTGCAGTAGATATTTTAAGAGTAGCAATGAACGGAGCAAAGAAAACTCATATTGTATACGAAGTTAATTTAAACTTTAATATTGCCCAGAAATACCTTGAAATGTTAAAAGAAAAAGAGCTCATCAGACACGAAAATGGACTTTTTATCACTACTGACAAAGGAAAAGTCTTTCAGGAAATGGCTAAGGAACTCAAGCTCTAAGCGGTTTTATCTTTTTTCACCTTTTATTAAATTTTCCCATTCTTTCCTATTTTCGATTTTCCAGTCTACTATCCTAAAATTATACTTGAAATATCCTTGAAATCGACTTTTTCTGTATCCATCTTTAAATTGCTCTTGTATGGAACTCAGTCCAAAGATCAGTAGATGATCTAGAGCCTGAATAGTCGTTCAGTACTAATATTACGAAATTATAATGCCAGATCGTATATATAAAATCAGGTTGGAAACATATATACTATGAAGATGAAGGTATTTTTGAACTTTATACTAAAAATCACATAGTTGCGGAGTACTCAAGCGTCTGTTGACATATTAACAGTCATTTTAAAGAGTCTGATGTTGAAAGTGAGGAGATATTCAAGAAAAATCTAATTTATATAAACTTAAAAGACTTTCTGAGAATACAAACAAGGCAAGTGAATGGGGTTTATAAGCCTGACAGCTATGTTTTCGTTTTTCAAGAATTTCCGAACACTTTTACTGAGATGGGGGTATTATTTTGACGGATACGGAAAAGACAACGATAAAATTAAAAGTTGCAGAATCCGATCAACGGGATGTTGGAAAAGGCATTGTCCGAATAGGTGAAAATTTCAGGGAAAGGCTGGACCTCAATCCCTTTGATGTTGTGGAAATAAGAGGGGGAAAATCGACTTCAGCCCTCATAGGACGCCTATACCCAAGTGATTCGGGACTTGAGATTATACGTATGGATGGACTTATCCGCACTAATGCAAAAACCAGTATCGGAGAACATGTAAATATTCGTAAAGCTGAGTGGAAAGAAGCAAAGAGTGTAACTCTTGCACCTGTAGCTAAGGGCATGCAGATCTATGCGCCGAGTGAAACCCTTAAAGCTATATTTATGAACCGTACGGTTTCAAAGGGTGATTTTATTTCCACTACAAGTTTAAGGAAATTGAAGGAAACGGAGACTTTTGGCAAAGAAGTTATGTTCGAAGATTTCTTCCAGGACTTTTTCGGTGAGGGCTTCGTGCCATCTTTCGGGCTTGGAGAAATAAAATTGCAGGTAGTTTCTACTTTTCCATCTGGGATAGTAAAAATTACAGACTTTACTCAAGTTGAGCTTTTGCCTGAAGCAATCGAAGTAACTCCTGAACATAATATTTCTACTGTTATGTACGAAGATCTGGGTGGACTGAAAGAAGCCATCGGGAAAGTCAGGGAAATGATAGAGTTGCCTTTGAAGCATCCTGAGCTTTTTGACAGGCTAGGAATCGATGCTCCAAAAGGGGTATTGCTCCATGGTCCGCCCGGAACGGGAAAAACAATGCTTGCAAAAGCAGTTGCCAATGAATCCGATGCTTACTTTATTTCTATCAATGGCCCTGAGATTATGTCCAAATATTACGGCGAATCCGAAAGGGCTATAAGGGAAATTTTCGAGAACGCAGAAAAGAATGCCCCTGCAATTATCTTCCTGGATGAGATTGACTCCATTGCCCCTAAAAGGGCTGAGGTAACAGGAGAGGTCGAAAGGAGAGTAGTTGCTCAACTTCTCTCCCTTATGGACGGACTTAAAGTTCGCAAGAATGTAATTGTTATAGGGTCAACTAATCGTCCTGAAGCCCTGGATATAGCGCTCCGTCGCCCTGGCAGGTTTGACCGAGAAATTGAACTTAGAGTCCCTGACACTGATGGAAGGTTAGAAATTTTCCAGATCCATACCAGGGGAATGCCTCTTGCCGAAGACGTAAATCTCATGGATTTTGCTCAAATCACGTATGGGTTCGTGGGAGCTGATATTGCTGCTCTGTGCAGGGAGGCAGCTATGAGTGCACTACGGTGGGTTTTGCCTAAAATCGATCTCAATGAACCTGAAATTCCGGTTGAAATTCTGGACTCTCTTCAGGTAACAAGAGAGGATTTTGAAAATGCTCTCAAAGATGTCCGGCCTTCAGCAATAAGGGAAATCCTGATTGAAGTGCCAGCTGTCAGCTGGGACGACATCGGTGGCCTGGAAGAATTAAAAAAGCTCCTTAAAGAGGTAGTGGAATGGCCTCTTAAGAGTCCGGAATCTTACAGGGATATCGGGGTTGAGGCTCCCAAAGGAGTCCTTCTATACGGCCCCCCGGGTACGGGAAAGACTCTGCTTGCAAAAGCAATAGCCCACGAATCTGATGCTAATTTTATTGCAGCCAAGGGAAGTGATCTGCTTTCCAAATGGTACGGAGAATCCGAAAAAAGGATTTCTGAGGTCTTTACACGGGCAAGGCAGGTAGCTCCTTCAATTATTTTTCTTGACGAACTTGACTCGCTTGCACCCGTTCGCGGAGCCTATGCAGGTGAGCCACAGGTTACGGCAAGAATCCTTAATCAGCTTCTCTCCGAAATGGACGGGCTTGAAGAGCTTAGGGCTGTAGTAGTAATTGGCGCAACGAATCGTCCTGACGTCATTGACCCTGCACTTATTCGACCAGGGCGCTTTGATGAACTGATCCTTGTTCCGGTTCCTGATGAGGGAGCTCGCATGGAGATCTTTAAGGTCCACACTGAAAAAATGACACTTTCTGAGGATGTTGATCTCGAAAAGCTTGTTTCTATGACCAATCAGTATACAGGTGCAGATATTGCAGCCGTGTGTAAAAAGGCAGGAAGGCTTGCTTTACGTGAAGACCTTCACGCTAAAGAGGTGAAGCAGAAACACTTCCTTAAAGCAGCAACAGAAACCAGTCCTTCAGTGACATCGGACACAATGAAATATTACGAAGCTATAAAAGGCGAACTCCGAACAAGGAAATCTAAGGAGATTGAGAATCTCTCTTACATTTGAGTAAAAACACTAAGAATGAAGTTTTACCTTATTTTCATTTTTCCTGTTCTTCTACCAATTCTGGTTTTGTTTTTATTTGCCGACTTCCGACTTTCCGTTCTTTTACTAACTTCTGATTTTCCACTAATTTATAAATTTTTTACCCTGTATATTTATTAACTCTTATTCTCCTATTGATTTGTTGAATCGCTATTTTGCTAACTTCTACTATCTTCTTTTTCCTTACATGCTAATAATTTTTAATCAATGTGTCTGTGTTAACTGATCTTCAAAATCAAGTATTTTTTTAATTTCTCCTTTTTACCCAGTTATGTAAAGGGTTTTTTTGAGAATAATTCTCTCAGTTTAATATTGTCTATATTTAAACTTCACAAATTATGTTAACCAATGATATTATATATAATAATTACTATCAGTAATATACATGCAGCTTCCAACACCCGAAGGTCTTAAAAAAAGAAGAAATGAACTCGGGCTTACCCAGAGCGATCTGGCTAAAAGGGCAGGAGTAAGTCAGCCCCTTATAGCTCGTATAGAATCGGGAGATGTAGATCCCAGGCTTTCAACTGTCAGGAAAATCCTTGACGCTTTTGAGGAAGTTGAGAAGGAACAGCAGATTATTATAATAGATCTGATGCATTCCCCTGTAATTCATGTTTCTCCAGGCGATTCTGTGGAAGAAGTAGTAAACTTGATGCAGAAGCATGGTTTCTCACAGGTTCCCGTACTTGATAAGGGCATTCCGGTTGGAAGTGTTTCCGAAGATATGATAGTGAAATTGATGGCCGAAAATAAGAAAAAATCAATTTCCCAGTTGAAAGTTTCTGAGATAATGGGAGAGGCTTTCCCAACAGTGTCTCCAGGCATTTCTATCTCAGTTGTGTCGCATATGCTGGAAGGAAATCCTGCCGTACTGGTAGTAGAAAAAGGAGCAGTTATCGGCGTCGTGACAAAACATGATGTAATGACGCTTCTACAGGGCCAATAACCAAAATCCGTTCTCTTTGTTGAACGGTATATCTAATAGAGCATGAAAAGCACATCAATTATATACTAGAATTCAATTAAACCTGATCTCTAAATCGGACTAATGTTTAACCGTCCAACGTAAATTAACTAATAAGTCCTGTGGCAAACTCTCTGAATAAGGTACTGCCGGGCTTTCGAACATGCCGTATCACAATGATATTACTCTGAATTATTTCAGATGTGCAGTACTTTCATACTGCAGAATTAGTGTAAAACACTAAACAGAAGCACAAAAATCTAACTAACTAACTAACTAAATAAATAAATAAATAAATAAATAAATAAAAATGGAAGTACTAAAATCATTTTACAGATAGAATATAAAAATAAATTAAATTTAAATAAATTAATTAAATCAAAAAAATAAAATTGAATTAATGTCAAACTTTAAAAATGTGGAGTATAAGATATATGGATCTGGAAGATACCCTTCTTATGATGCCTGGTCCCGTAGCTGTTACACCCAGAGTCCTTAGAGCCATGTCAAAACCGATGATCAACCACCGAAGTGCGGAATTTGCCGGAATCTATACCGATTGCAGGGAAATTCTTTCAAGCGTTTTCCAGGCAAAGAATGATCTCTTCGTGCTAAGTGGTTCGGGAACTGCAGGAATGGAAGCTGCAACCAGGGTCCTTGATAGAGCCTGAAAAAGATAAAGTTATAGATTTAGACACAGGTAGAACAATATCTATCGGATCTTTTCATGAAAGCCCTGAAAAGATTTTAACCGAAATTCTGATTTACATGCCCACAATAGGAATTGCAGATACCACATTCGCACGTTATGATATGGGGCGTGCGGCAATTGACGAGATACAAAAAAACGTATCTGTAAAAATCAAAAGAGTTACCGTGCCAGGGATAAAGGACCTTCCTGTCGCAGCCAAAAAACTTATTGAAGAAGAAGGGTGCGATATCGTTATGGCTCTTGGCATGCCTGGAGCTAAGGAACAGGACAAAATCTGTGCTCATGAAGCTTCTCAGGGCATTATTATGGCACAGCTCATGACCAATACTCATATTATCGAAGTCTTTGTCCATGAAAATGAAGGAAAGGATGAGAAAGAACTTGCTTTCCTAATGGACAGAAGGACCCGGGAGCATGCTTTAAACGTAATAAAGTTGCTCTTCAAGCCTGAAAAGCTAATTCGAGAAGCCGGTACCGGTCAAAGGCAAGGCTTTGAGGACGCAGGCTCATTAAGATCGTGAATTAATTTATGTAAAAAACAAGACTGGAGACCTTATCAGATGACTATCAGCCTAGGATTTGTTGTAGCTGAATTTAACAGGGATCTGACCTATCAGATGGAACTGCTTGGAAGAGAACACGCGGAATTCCTGGGGGCAACAGTTAAAGAGACAATTCTTGTCCCAGGGGTCTTTGATATGCCCCTTGCGATTAAGAAGCTTTGCCAGAGGGATGACATCGATGCCGTGGTTACTATAGGATCTGTAATCGAAGGTGAGACTGACCATGACCAGGTGGTTATGCAGCATGCTGCAAGGAAGATCATGGATCTTTCTCTTGAGTTCAATAAGCCTGTAACTCTCGGAATTCCAGGCCCAGGTATGACTCGCATGGCTGCTCATGAACGTGTGGACTATGCAAAGCGAGCCGTTGAAGCCGCAGTAAAATTGGTACGGCGGCTGTGAATTTTATAATATCTGAATAAACTAGCGAATTTATATACCAGGACCATCCCTATGTCATCCGCAAGGCTCAAGCGTGTAGAAGAATCCGCAACGATAAGGATCTCCAATATTGCGACAAGAATGATTAAAGAGGGTACAGACGTAATCAATTTCAGCCTTGGTGAACCTGATTTCAATACCCCTAAGAATATCTGCGATGCTGCGGCAAAGGCTATGTATGAGGGAAAAACTCACTATGCTCCTTCTGGAGGTATCCCTGAACTAAGAGCAGCCATTGCCGAAAAATTGAGGACGGAAAACAACCTCGATGTAACTGAGACAGGTGTTCTTGTCACCCCAGGAGCAAAACAGGGAATTTTTGAGGTAATGATGGGCGTTCTCGATGATGGGGACCAGGCTCTCCTGTTTAACCCTGCATGGGTAACTTATGATGCATGCATACGTTTTGCAGGCGCGGAAACTGTCTGGGTTCCGACAGTCCCTGAAAAAGGTTTTATTCCTGACAATTTTGAAGAGTACATCACTGATAAAACCAAGCTCATTGTTGTAAATAGTCCGGGAAATCCGACAGGTGGAGTATTCGGGAAAAAGACTTTGCAATGTATTGCAGATCTTGCAATTGACCATGACCTCATAGTGGTCTCAGATGAGATTTATGAGAAAATTATCTATGACAGAGAGCATATCAGCATTGGCAGCTTTGATGGGATGCAGGAGAGAACTGTCACAGTAAACGGTTTTTCCAAGGCATATGCCATGACGGGCTGGAGACTCGGCTACCTGACTGCTCCTCCTGAGATTCTCAAACTTCTACTTAAAATTCAGTCTCATTCCGTGAGCAGTGCGACTACATTTGTTCAGTATGGTGGGCTTGAAGCCCTTCAGGGTCCTCAGGACAGCGTTAAAGCAATGGTTGACCGTTTCAAAGTGCGCCGTGATGTCCTTATTGACGGCCTGAACAAAATGGGGCTTGAATGTAAAAAGCCCGATGGAGCTTTCTATGCTTTTGCTAATGTCAGTGAGTATGGAAACGGGACTCAGGTGGCAGAACAACTGCTGAAAGAAGCTCAGGTGGCAGTTACGCCTGGAATTGCTTTTGGTTCGTCTGGCGAGGACTTTGTCAGGATTTCCTATGCAACATCTATTGACCGAATCAGGGAAGCTCTTGAGAGACTTGAAAAAGTATTTTCCTGAATAAATCCAGTAAATTATCTTTCTGAAAAGAGGTATAAACAAAGAATAACAGGTATCAATCGAATATGAAATGGTATGGGCAGATTTACCCATACCGTTTAAGTACCTCTTTTATGATTGCACCTGTGCTGCAAAGTGGGCATTGTTTCGAAAGTGGAATTCTTACCACATTTGCAGGAAGCCCTCTTTTGCCAAGTTCTTTTTCCAGAATTTCGGCGTCAAAACGCTGGTCGTAACCCAGGGCAATTATATCTGGCCTGATTTGCTTCAGAGGTTCAAACATATCTTTTTCGCTACCAAGAAGCGCCTTATCGACTATCCCGAGTGCACTTACCATCTCCAGCCGTTGCTCCTCGGGCACAATTGGTTTTGGCTTGTGAGTTACATTTGAATCTCTCGCAACAATAACGAAAAGTTCATCTCCCAGAGTTCTGGCCTGGGCCAGAAAATAAATATGTCCGGGGTGGAGAAGGTCAAAAGTCCCGGTAGCAAGTATACGTGTCAACAGATCACCTTGCCTCGGGTATATCCTGTAAGCATAAGAAACTTACTGAAATTGACTTGCCTGGAACCTGAAAAGAACTCGTATTGTTCAAACTGTATACCGCATGAACTGTTATAATCTACTCATAGTTCGACTCAGTATTAAGAGAGTTTTCCAATTATCGCAAGTAATATATATAGCCCATAATTATGAATATTATTTATTGGACTAAGGGCATAAATCTGATAATCTGAAAACAAATCAAGTTCAAGCATAGCTTTTTGCGTCTTCGGACAGGGCTATTACCGTTAACATTATCACAAGTAATATATATTTATAATAAATATTACAATCCATATAATTCTGCAAAAAGAGGAGACCCCCAATGGTTAAAAAATCGGTTCATGAGATTAATAGGAAAATTGAAGATGGAAGCGTCAATGTAGTGACAGCTGAAGAAATGGTCACAATTGTTGAGGAATTTGGCGCGGAAGAAGCTGCTAAAGAGGTAGATGTAGTTACTACAGGCACATTCGGAGCTATGTGTTCATCCGGCTTAATGCTTAACCTGGGGCATTCCGAACCTCCCATAAAAATCCAAAAGATCTGGTTCAACAATGTAGAAGCATATAGCGGACTGGCAGCTGTAGACGCTTACCTGGGGGCTGCCCAGATTTCAGATACACGGGGAATCCAGTATGGTGGAGCTCATGTTATTGAAGACCTCTTGAGAGGTAAAGAAATCGATGTTCATGCCACTTCATATGGGACAGACTGTTATCCGAGGAAAGTACTTGATACGATAATTACTCTTGAAGACCTTAATGAAGCTATTCTTCTTAACCCTAGAAACGCTTACCAGAAATATGCAGCAGCAACTAATAGTTCCAAAAGGATCCTGAACACTTATATGGGTGAACTTTTGCCTAGTTTTGGAAATGTGACTTATTCCGGGGCAGGTGTACTCTCTCCTCTCTCAAACGACCCGAATTATGAAACTATAGGCATGGGAACAAGGATCTTTATGGGAGGAACCCAGGGTTATGTTATAGGAAACGGAACTCAGCATTCTCCGTCCTCCGGTTTTGGAACTCTCATGCTTAAAGGTAACCTGAAGGAGATGAACCCTGACTACTTGAGAGCTGCTTCCTTTACCGGGTACGGAGCTACTCTTTACATGGGAATCGGAATCCCTATCCCTATCCTTAACGAAAAACTTGCTGCCGCAACTGCAGTCCGTGATGAGGATATTGTAACCACGATTCAGGATTA
Organism: Methanosarcina barkeri 3; assembly: GCF_000970305.1. Lineage (GTDB taxonomy): Archaea > Halobacteriota > Methanosarcinia > Methanosarcinales > Methanosarcinaceae > Methanosarcina > Methanosarcina barkeri_A. Next base: position 3,250,494 of record NZ_CP009517.1, on the reverse strand, counting down.
TGCTGTGGGAAGCCGGGACAAGCCTGTTATTAGAAAGATAAATTATGCTGAACTGAGGTCAGGCTCGGTACAGATTAACGGAAAAGATGTGCCCACTTCTTCCCTCTCCAGTTTCAAGAACGCGAGAAAGATCGCAAATGAATTAAAGGAATGGGTTAAGCATGGGAAATTCTTTGTCAGCATGCCTGTGGAAAGATTGTATGCTGAGGGGTTTGCCAAACCCATGAAAGAGACCCAGGCCGTACCTCTGGTAAAAGATGTGATGTCAAGTTTTATTGTGACAATCAAAAGAGATCAAACTGTCCAGGACGCTGCAAAGAAAATCTGGGAAAATTCTTTCAATCATCTGGCTGTGACTTCGGATACTGGCGAACTAGTTGGGATCCTAACCGCCTGGGATATCTCGAAAGCCGTTGCAGAAAACTGCTTTGATTCGGTAGAGAGCGTTATGACGAAAAAGGTTCTGACCTGTGCTCCGAACGAGCCCGTGGACCTTGCAGCAAGGCGGCTGGATCGTTATGGTGTATCTGCAATGCCAGTAATTGACGCTCAGAGACAGGTTCTCGGAATAATAACAAGTGACAATATCAGCAAACTTCTTGCAAGGAGGTACTGAACGTGAAAATCAAGATTACCATTCCTACCGACAGAATCCATAACCCTATCATTTCCGAGTCAATAGTCGAAACAGGTATCCTGATTAATATAATGGTTGCAAATATCGATTCAACCTATGGGGAACTGATAGCGGACGTGAGCGATCTCAGGTTCGATAAAATCAAAAATGCTCTGGAATCGAGAGGAGCTATAGTTTCCATTCTAGACCAGCCTATTCACAGGGACGAGGAAGAATGTATCAATTGTGGAGCCTGTATTTCAGTCTGCCCTATGAATGTGTATTCTTTTGACAACTCCTGGAGTGTTCAGTTAGATGAAAAGAAATGCATCCAATGCGGTGTGTGCATTAAGATGTGTCCGCATGGAGCTTTGAAACTGGGAGAGTGAAGAAAGGGTATACCTAATTACAACTATTTCCTTGACAATAATCTGTTTATTTTTCCTTCCTTTTTTAGTTCCCTTTTCCCCTTTTTTTACTTCTTTTTCTCTTTTCTTTTTCTTTTTTCCTAATTTTTCCCTCTTTTTCTTCCCTCTTTTCCTCAATTTTTCCTTTATTTTTAGTTCTTTATTTCCTGTCTTCAGTGCTTTTTGTTCCACTTAACTGTATATCCAGGTTTAGATGTGGATACTGATTTCTACTTTGAAACTCCCGTTATTTATACATTGAAACAAATAATTACAATTTATCTGATAGAAAATCGGATAGACATTAAATGAGAAGGCATCAGAACTGAACATTAGCAGTTTCTCAAACACTTTCTCAAAGGTCTCTTCGCTAATCTTTTCCCTCTTTTTTATATTCTTGGGGAAAAGTCATTCGAACTTTTATCTACAACGAAAGAGAAAGATGATGACAACAATTCTTACAGTCATTAAATAGGGGGTATGTTATGAAGATCCTCGTACTCTATTCAGGCGAACTTGGTAAAAAAGTTATTCAGAACCTGATTAATCCTGGAAATTTCTGCGTGTCCTGCGGAGAACTCTGCAACCATTGCAGGCAGGCCAGAAAGTCATATGCGAACTTGATCGTAGGAATTCATGAATTTCCTCAAGACCTGCCCTCGTTTATAGAAGAGCCCGAGCAGTACATGCCTCCAAAACTTCCGGAGTGCGACCTTATACTTGCTATTGGCATTCACCCAGACCTTCTTACAGCCCTTCCGGATGTTGTGAAGAAAACGAAGGCCAAAGCCGTAATCGCACCTGCTGAAGACTCTAAGAAAACCCCTGCCGGAATACTTGAACAGCTTAAAAAAGAGCTTGAAGCTATTGGAGTTGAGTTTGAAGGTCCAAAGCCTTTTTGTGCTCTTGAGAAAACCGGAAAGCCCGTTATAGATGCATTTGTTGACCTTGGTTTCGGAAAGCCTGTGCTCAGAATTGAAATGAGCCCTGACGGAAAGATGTTTACTGGTGCAGGTGTTCTCAGGGACGCTCCATGCGGCTCTACCTGGTTTGTGGCAAAAAAACTCGGCTGGACTGACACTGCCGAATATAAGGAAACCATCTCAGGTGCTCATCACTCCTATCCCTGTACTGCCAGCATGGACAAAGACCCTCAACTCGGGGACACTATCCTTCACAAAGCCGGGTATATTATCAGGGAAGCTGTTGAAGACGGAATTGAATGTGCAAAAAAGGAAAAAGCCCGATTGTCTGCAGTGTGCGTGGATGACATCTCAAGTTCCAGCTTTTGAAAGTGATACCCTGAGAAGTTTTTAAAAATATTCTGAAAAATATGTCCTGACTAAAAAACCGAAGTTCCTTATCCTGAATCCGATAGAAATATTATAAACGTGAACTATAGTTCTTCAGCTAATTGAGTTTGAAACCTAATAGAAGCCTAATATTAACAATCTCAGAAAGTAAACTTTTAGAAAAAAGACTTTAGAACTGAAATGCAGTTAATTTTGACGGACTTATATATTCCGTAATTATTAAGCTAAAAGCATTAAAGGATTGGGATTAAATCCCCAAGGTTAACACTTTCTTTTCCCTTTAATGCGTTTAGTTACAATAAATGCACCTGTTGGAGCAAGTACCTGAAGCGTACTTTAGCAGGTGGGACATTTGAGTTTCAGTGTAACAGTTGCACAATCGGTTTTTCCATCCTTTCCTTTTATACAGTATTTGAAACTGTCAGTGCAAGTACCACATTTTTTAGAGCAACATGTCGATGATGCTTTGTAGCAGAATGCGCCGTTACTCTTCATCGTCACTGTACCACCCAGTTTGGTCTTGATAGTCCCTGTGTTTGTAACTTTAAGGTTGCATCCCTGGTCATTCTTCAGTACAGTATCATAATTGAAGCAATAAACAGTATTTGGACATTTTTTAAGTTGAAATGAGTATGTGTCGTTTATTGAATTTGTTGTTTTACTACTGCATGCGGCTGCTCCTGTCATAGACATGACAAAAAAGACTAATGTGAAAATAGAGATTGCTTTAAACATATTTCGCATTACTGTTCCTCCGTGTTTTTACTTATTACATTTTATTTTCGGGGGGGTCTCATTTTATCTGAGAACACCCATAATCGAAACTCACTGGGAAATATTAGGATATAAACATACTTATTTTTTTAAGTGTAAATAAAAATAGAAAAACAAAATTAAAACTTGATAAAACTTTATCCTAAAAATAGAAGAACCATAAAACTTTTAATAACTATAACTGGATTTGACATCTCCAAGAATAAATATGTAAGACATTTGACGAGTTCATGCCTTACAATGCCTTATATTAACTCTTTATGTAAAAAAATATTAACATTTAGAAGTTATTTTACGTAAATTCGGGATATTAGAGTTTTTTATAACTTTATAATGGCAGATTTGTTCCATTTTTTTAAAAGAAAGCCTGTTATTTGTACATAAGATTTCATTTTTCTCTCCGAAATTTTCCCCAATTCTAAAACTCCTCACTTATTCGCCCTCACAAAATTCCACACTTCTTCGCTGCAAGATGATGCTTATAGGGTTACATTTCGTTATCTGCTCACTCGTTTATCTGCTCGCCTGTTGAACTGAATAATCAATAGAATAAAACTTTAACTGCTTAAGGCATAATTTGATTATAACGCCTTTGTACTTGATTTCACTTCCAGAAGGCGTAAAGTCCTCTTAAGTCTCTTATCTTCTTCAGGTTGAACTGGAGGTAAATGTATGAATGTTTACATTCAGATGTACCTATAGCTTGAAAACTCATGTATCAGGGCATATCTATTAATATATGAGGTACTGCAACAATTATAAAATAGAAAATCTTGTTTTCAGTTTCAATTAAGAGGTGAACCATGAAGCCAAAGATAGATTCTACGAGTTTTGGTTCGATTACTGTAAACGGAGAGACTTTTAAATATGATATACTTATTCGCCTCAATGGACAGGTAGAAAAAAGAGAGAAAGGGCTATCAAAGGAGCTCTACGGAACTTCCCACAAAATCTCGCTTGATGAAGCAAAGCACATTTATGAAGAAGGGACAGAAAAAATCATTATTGGAACCGGGCAGACAGGATTCGTTAAATTGTCTGAGGAAGCTGAAGATTTCTTTACGAGCAAAAAATGTGGAATAGAACTTTTTCCGACACCCTGGGCAATTGAAAGATGGAATGAACTTGAAGGCAGGATCACTGCCATGTTCCATATAACATGTTAAGTCATATAACTTTCAGATGTAAACAGATATATGGAGGCCAGAAAAGTATAAATATTTTAAAAGATTGGTTCCGATTAATATAGTCCTTCCACATTGAGTCCCTCTTCAAGTACAATTTTTTCTTCCTGCACCTTCATATCCTGTTCCGTTGTGTACTTTCTACCTTCCTTTGGTTTAATTTCTTTTATATTTATGTCCATCTGGGGGAATGGAATTTCAATTCCTTCTTTCGTATAAGCGTCAAATATTCCTGTAACAAGGTCATTCTTTACGGTTCCCATTTCTTCTGTTTTTGCCCAGGCCCTGAGCTGTAAATTTATCGAGGAGTTGGCGAGTTCAGTGGTTACGACTGCAGGCTCGGGTTCCTTAAGGACAAGAGGGTGCGTTTTCATTAGATTGAATGCTATTCCTGTAGCCTTTTCGAGGCTTGAGGAGTAACTTATTCCTATATCAACCGAAACTCTTCTTGTAGGCATCCGTGTCATATTAACAATAGAACTTCCCCAGACAAGCTTGTTCGGAACTGTTATGAGCTGGTTGTCAAGTGTCAGGAGTTCGGTTGACATAATCCCTACGGATCTCACTTTTCCTGTCTGTCCGTTTACGGTTACAGTCTCTCCCATGTCAATAGGCCTGATTGCGGCAACACATACTCCGGCAGTCAAGTTTGTGAAGGTGTCCTGCAGGCCAAGTCCGAGAACAATGCCTATTGCTGCAGAAACTCCTAATACATAACTATCCACATCAAAATTCAAACTCTTCAGGAAAATAAGAATAATAATTACATAAAGGAGGATACTTAAAAAATGGGTGAGAAATTGAACAGTGAGATCCGGAATCCTTGTTTTCTGTAGTCCTCTTCTGAAAACATGAATAATATACTTTGATAAAATAAACCCCATAACGAGCAATATTAATGCGAAAATCAGCCTGGATACCGTTATCTCGGTATATGGAATTACCTGCTTCATTATTGTCTCAAAGCTCATTTTTACCTTCCTTATTTTTACCTTCCTTCTTATCTTTGTGGAGAAGCTCAAAAGCAACTCTCATGTAACTTCTCCAATATAACTTATTAACACTATTACTTCTTAAAAGTAGAACTTACGAACAGTAGGACTCATAGAGATAGGACTTGCGAAAAGTAGGACTTATAAAGAATAGAACTTGTGGAAAGTAGATTTATAAATAATAGAACTTATGAAAAGTAGATTTATAAAGAATAGAACTTACGAAAAGTAGATTTATAAAGAGTAAACTTCTAAAATAGAGTGCAGGATTTATACTTATCATTTGGCTATCAATATAAAAAGCATTTAATTTCTTTATATATCTGTAGACTCTATCTTTCTTTTATTCTGTCTTTTTAATCCCGTAAAGTCTTTTACAGAATAAATACTTAACATCACAAGTTTACAAAGTATACAGAACTAATGAAATAAGTTAAATTTTTTATCAAATTCAGGGAAGGTCAAGGTTGAAGTGGATTAAGAAACTGTTCGGAAAAAAAGAAGATTCCAGTGAGGAGAGAGGTCTCAAAGAAATCAATTTTGAAGACCTTCCCTCATGGCTGGATGCCGTGTCTCAAAAAATATCTTCCCGAGTAGAAAAGGACGTATCCGGCCTTGTAAAAGAACTTGAAGTTTCACTTTTGGCACTCAAGGAAAGTAACTCCAGGCTTGCTGAGGCTAAAGTTGAGGGAGACTTTGATATCAGGGCTGTGAAGCGAGCGAAGAGTAACAGAGAAAATGTGACAAAACAGGTCGCAACATTGACAGATAAAATCAGGGTGCAGGATAGCAGGGACTTTAAGGCTCTTGAAAGCTTCTATGGAACATCTGCACAGAGCCTCAATACCTGCCTGGAACATATGAATCAGAGTTTCAGGTATACCAGAGGTGTTTTTCCGGAAGAATCAAAAGAAGTTAGCGAAAGTCTTGCCAGCTTGGGTAAAGTTTTTAACGAGCTCGGAGAGGTAATTCGGGTAAATAAGAAAGAAATGGATGCCATAGAAGCAGCTCACTCGAATATGAATAAAGTACAGGGACTTTCGGCCTCAATAACTGCCGAAGAAATGGAACTCGAATCCAGAAATCGGAGAGTTCAGGCTTTGAAGGCTGAAACTTCCAAAGCTAGTCAGGCTCTTGAGGATTTCAGAAAAGGGCCAGTCTGGCAGAGTTTACAGAGCCTTCAGGCAGAACTTAACGCATCCAGGGAAAAAGTCAGGAAAGCCGAGACAGGTTTGAGTTCTCTTGTACTCCCACTTTCGGGTCATCTCTCAAGAATTAAGAAACTTCACGAAAGCGGAAGGTATACCTTAAAGCCGGAAGTAAAGAAACAGCTTGATATTTGTCTTGAAGCTCCTGTGCATGTAAATCCTTCTTTTTTCCCGGAACTTCGAATAATATTCGAAGATAATGCCCTGGATATGCAGACCCCGAAAAAAGAAAAAGCTCTATTACAGGTCAAATCTGCAATCTCAAACTTTCCAGAGCGAAAAAAAGAATATCTGGAAGCCCTGAAGGAGTTTGAAGCAAAGAAATTTGAACTCGAAAGCTCGAATACCGGAAAAATGGTTGAACTCGAACATAAGGAATCTGAACTTTTGAGCAGGGTTCGCTCTCTTGAGGAAGATATTGATGACTCTGAAAAGAAGCTGACCTCTTTAAGGGAAGAACTGGAGCACCAAAAGAAAAAACTTCTTTCCAATCTCAGTTTAATCGATAGTGATTTGCGTGTAAACTTCCCTAGTCCTGTCTCGGGAGGACAGCATGAGTTCAGTTAAAGCAAAGTTGTAGCTCCCGAGTCCCGTCTCGGGAGGACGGGTCCGTTTCGCTCGCTTCGTTCGCTCAAGCGGATTAATTTATTAATAAATGAGTTTTACTTCCCGAGTCCCGTCTCGGGAGGACGGGTCCGTTTCGCTCGCTTCGTTCGCTCAAGCGGATTAATTTATTAATAAATGAGTTTTACTTCCCGAGTCCCGTCTCGGGAGGACGGGTCCGTTTCGCTCGCTTCGTTCGCTCAAGAGGGCTGAATTAGAGGCAGAACAGCAGTTATTTTTCAACTTGCTGAATGAGGCTGATTTATCTGCAAACTTTTTAAAAAGGCTTGAGCGAAAACCCCAGTATACGTCCAAAACTGCATTTTTCAGGTCTGCATCTGGAAATAAACTTCCTCATAGGGCTGAACCACTACAAATCCTTCTCCCTTGAAAGCCATCTGGAATGATTCTCCACTGCTTCTTCCAACCAGGGTTTTCAGGGAAATGTCAGTTTTTATCTCAGGTTCCAGGTTTCCTGACCAGGCAACTGTAGCATTGGGGTCAGTAAAGACCGGATGACCTGGGCTTACCCGAAGAGTTAGGGGGTCCTGGTGAGTTGTAATGGCAATCATACCGGTTCCTTCAAGTTTAATGTTAAAAAGCCCTCCTGCCATCATTCCTGAAACACTTTTCATCATTTTTATATTCCAGTTTAGAGAGGTCTCAAAGGCAAGTAGATCGTTACCGTTTACAAAAAGGGAATCGTTATCAAGTTTCAGGACTGATACTTTCTTTCCTTCATCTGCGAGATAGAGCTTTCCTTTGCCCTCAGCTTTTGTAAGGCTAGCTCCCTCACCTGTAAGTGCCTTTTTCACAAAAGTACTTATTCCGTGTTCGAAAACTCCTTCCCTCGTAAAAACTATATCGCCTGTGTACGCGACCATTGACCCCCTTTTTGTCCAGACCATTCCTTCAAGGTTAACCTCAAGAAGACGTTCACGTTCCAGCTCAAAAATTCCCTGATTCAGATCCTTTTCTTCTGTGCTTTGAATAAAATCCTCTATTGAATAGCGTCCCAAGCTCTCATCTCTTTTTTATATTATATTTTCTTAACTCTTTAATAATTCAATTGTCCATACAGTTATAAAACATTTCTCTCCAACTGCATTATCAAGTTGAAAAAAGAATTTTCCCAGGCTGATTAGAAAGTTCGAACACGGAAAAGCTGGTTGAACTCAAACATAAGAAAGCTGAACTTCCGGGCAAAACTCACTCGCTTGAAGAGAATATTGAGGATTCCAAAAAAAGCTTGTCGCTTTAAGGAGAGAACTGGAACACCAAAAGGAAAAACTTCTTGCCAGTGTTAGTTTAATAGATATTCAGTAATCACAAGTGATTGAAATAAACGTTCCCATGGTTACCGTTTTCTGCAGTTATGGAGAATTATGTTGGTAAGGCTTGGACTTTTACTCAAAACTGTATAGTTTATGTATTCTGACAGTTTTTATTCCTTAATTTCCACTTCAGTAAAGTTTAAAAAAGAGGTTTGACAATGACAGAGGCGCTTTACTTCCTTGATTGTTATCTGAAAGAATTCGAAGCAACTGTCGAAAAAGTTACAGATAATCGATTTATCGTTCTTGATCGTACTGCTTTTTATCCCGAGAGCGGTGGCCAACTCAGTGATACCGGAAAGCTGGTTCGTGAATCTGATGGAGCTGAGTTTAATGTTCTGTATGTGAGTAAGTCCAATGGAGACATCAGTCACGAGATAGACAGTGAAAATGTTTCTAATGGATTAAAAACGGGGGACAAGGTAAAAGGATTCATAAATTGGGATCGTCGTTACAGGCATATGCGTATGCATACGGCGACTCATATAATAGCAAACGTAATTGAAAAAGAGGCAGGAGCTCAGATAACCGGAAACCAGCTTGGTCTTGACCAGAGCAGGGTGGATTTCAGTCTTGAAGTCTTTGATAGGGATAAATTTGCCGAATATGAGAAAATTGCCAATGACCTTATAGCCCGGAAAAGTCCTGTCGATCTTTATCTTGTAAGCCGTAAAGAAGCCGAAGAAAGGCTCTCGCGGTTAACCACACTGGCAAAAGGCTTTTCCGACGAAATAAATGAAGTTCGCATAGTCGAAATCGAAGGAGTCACTATCGAAGCCTGTGGAGGAACTCATGTTAAAAATACTGAGGAAATAAAAGGTATAAAGATCATAAAACTTCAGAATAAAGGGAAGAGCAACAGGAGAATGTACTTTACACTCCTGGACTAATCTCCAGAAATCTGAGCTTTCTTCACTTTTACTCCTTTATTGTTTTCTTTTAGTTATTTTTTTCTTTGCTGTTTTTTAGTTATTCTTTTTTGCTGTCTTTCCTTTAGTTATTCTTTTCTTTGCTTTTTTCTTTAGTTATTTTTTCTTTGCTGTCTTTCCTTTGGTTATTCTTTTCTTTGCTTTTTTCTTTAGTTATTTTTTCTTTATTGTTTTTTAGTTATTCTTTCTTTACTTACTTTCTCCTTTGTCTTTTTCTTCTAGAGGTCATATCTCAAGAAGCCTTACTTTATAAACAGAACGTACTGGTCTCGACTTTGAATTTTTAAGTCTGAATACAATTATCTAATATTATTTTATAATTTTAATAAATAATCAATGGGGGATAAGATTGCTTAAACTAGGATACAAGATCGCACCTGAACAGTTCCCTCCTTCCGAGTTGCTGCAACAGGTAATAACTGCTGAAGAGGCAGGCTTTGAAAGTATTGATGCCAGTGATCATTTTCACCCCTGGAGTGAAGAAGGACAGGCCTGCTTTATCTGGAGCTGGCTTGGTGCAGCAGCTGCGAGTACCCAAAATATCGAACTTGGAACAGGTCTGACCTGCCCTATCCTGCGCTATAATCCTGCTATCATTGCTCAGGCTGCCGCAACCGTATCGTCGATTGCAGGTGGAAGAACCTATCTTGCAGTTGGAACCGGAGAAGCTTTAAACGAATATTCCGTAACACTCGAATGGCCGCAATATGACGAGCGCCAGATACGAATGATAGAAGCAGTAGGGCTTATCCGTGAACTCTGGACCGGGCAAAAAGTCAGTTTTGATGGGTGTTACTACCGGACAAAGAACGCCAAACTTTACACGCTGCCTAAAAACAATATTCCAATTTATATTTCTTCTCTAGTGCCTGAAAGTGCATATATTGCAGGCTATTATGGAGACGGCCTTCTAACTGTAGGAGGAGAATCGGATACACAGAAATATGAGCAGATTCTTTCCGAGTTTGAAAAAGGAGCCAGGGATTCAGGTAAGAACCCGGAACATTTGCCAAAAGCAGTAGAGCTCTTCGTTGACTATGGGACAGATCCTGAAACATCTATTGAGAACTTCATGAAGTACTGGGCTGGAGCTCTTATACCTGCCCTTTTCCTGAATAAAATATATACTCCTGAAATGTCTGCTCAGAATGGAAAAGTTGTGGGCTCGGATACAGTACGAAAAAATGCTTGTTTTTCCGAAAGTTCTGAAGACCACATTAATTTTATAAAAAAATATATTGATTTAGGTTTCACACATATTTACTTACATTCGGCAGCTTCAGACCAGATAGCTTTCCTTAAAGCCTATGGAAAAGATATCTTACCGGCGTTAAAAGAGACGGGATAAATTACCTTTTCATTTTTTGGCTTGAAATTTTTTTGTTCTAGACTTCTTTCTAGAGCGCAAGGCTTATGTTTTCAGGCCTTTTATTTCAATCGAATACCCGCTAGTCTGCTGTGGGGATGGAAAACTTTTCCGGTAACAGTTGATGGTAATATAATTTCTCAATTCCATTTTCGGTTATTACCTTCTGCTCAAACTAAATTGTTTAGGGTTATTATTTCCTTTAACGGAATCTGGAGCGGTTGTGCGAACTCGTTGCTTGTAGCGGGATATGTTCGCGTCAGTACAACTTTGATTTTTCAGATTTTAATTTCGATTAGTCGATTGGAATTAAAACTGTATAAGGTCACTAAAAAGTTGATTTTATGGCAAAGGAAAGCACTCAAAACTTAACATGTGATCTCGATAGAAGAACTGCTCTTAAAGGTGAAGTTGAGCGCCAATGTATACACCTGTTTACAGGTATAACTTTAATTCTTTTAATCCGGGCAGCCGGCGATATGGCATTTCCTCTCCTGTTATTTCTGCTTGCTCTATACGTAACAGTCTCAGTAGCTATTATCATGGATAAGCTTCCGCTTCGTTTGTCTACTTTCCTGTGCAGGTGGGGAAGACCTTCAAAGCAAAATATACCACTTAAAGGTACTATCATGCTCCTTTGTGGAATAACTCTCTCTTTTCTATTATTCCCTGAAGAAATTGTATATGCTTCTATTGCTATAGTCGCATTCGGGGATTCTATAGCAACCGCTATAGGAGTGCTGGTAGGCAGGCATAAGCTGCCGTATTCGAAAGAAAAAACCGTAGAAGGGACGGTCTCAGGTATAGTAGCAGCCTTTTTACCATCTTTACTTTTTGTGACCCCTGCTCAGGCCTTTATAGGGGCTACAGGTGGGATGCTGCTGGAAAGCATTATAGGTTTGCAGACAATCCGGGAACTTAACTCGCAAATCATCTTCAAGTTTTTCTTTAATGATAATTTCTTAATTCCTTTGTTCTCAGGTTTACTCATGTATATTGTAGGTTTATATAACTGAGAATAATCTCAAGACGCACTGTAATTTTAATTATATAAAAATTATATTTTCTTTATTTGTAAAAGGAATATCTAAAACGATATTCCGAATTCTAAGATCAGTTATCGGACTGATCATCCTTCTGTTCTTTTGTGAAATCTTCTCTGGACTGTTACTTGTTTATCGTTGTTGTTTTCATTTCTTATACAATTTAGCTTTTATCTTGCACTGCTTTTCCTGAATTTACTGCTAGTGATCTGGACTCTTCTAGAAAGTCAAATATCAAGTTTGCCAGTTAGAAGAAAATAGTTTCTTTATGTTTAGGCAATTGAAGACTTTTCAGTAGAGACAAATGTTTTATCTGGTACTTTTGTAAGACGGAGATAAGCCTTGATTTCTGGCATTATCATAGGTTGAAATGCCTGTCTTCATTAGATAGACTCAGAATTGTTTTAGACTCAGAATTGTTTTAGACTCAGAATTGTTTTAGACTCAGAATTAGTTTTATACTATAAAATTACTTTTTCAAAATTATAGGCTGAAATCACACCTATTTATTTTTATATGACACCTCTGAGCTTCGGTAGCCTTCAAGAAAGTTTTTCTTATATGTGGCTAACTTATTTCCTCATGGAGTAATTTTTCGGTAGCGGGTGATCTACTAAATGGAATATTTTCTTTAAATAACCTGTTTTAAACCAAGCAATTTATCGGGGGATACTTTTCAATAGATGCTAACTAAAAACCCTTGTTTTCAGACATGTTCAGTCTTTAATTCTAAAAAAAAGCAATAAGCTTCTAGATCTAAATAGTCATCTTCTACTAAACGTTTGAGTTGAATTCTTTTTTATATTATATTTTACATAATACTCAATGGTGGGTGGGCAACTTATTGGGAAAGGCAATAGCTACCTGAATCCAGGAGGTGAACTTATAAAAAGGAGTCCACGCCGGGTTGAAGAATCTATAAATCGGCGGGGAATAGGGTATACCTGAAAGTAGAGACGACCTTGTAAAGTTTGCTGAGGATAAGCAGGCAAGCAGTAGTGTTCTGGACCTTTTGAGGGATTTCTAAAATAGAGTAACACCCTGATGATGCTACCAGAAAAATCAATATCTGGAAATCGAACACATCAAACCGTAAAACCAAATGGTTACGGGTTTACTTAGCAGGGGTTTTAGAACAGATGCAGTTTAGGTTCGGATCATATAGAAATAACGGGTTATCTCATTCAAAAGTGAGCTATCGAGTGTTATACAACCTATACGGCTGAATACACCTGAGAGTAAGTACAAAAATTTGGCAATAAAGTATTCAGATAAAGCTTTCTGTCTGAAAAGTATGTAGATCGCTAGAAAGCATGTCATACTGACATGTCAGTAAGGAATTAAAAATATATAAAATACAAAAATCGGGGGAAAATTTATGCAGACCAGTCCAATTGAAGTCCAAAAAGCTCTAAAGGACATAAATTATCCTGTAAAAAAGAAGGATCTTATTGAGCACGCTAAAAAGCACAATGCCAGTAACGAAGTAATGCAAGTACTAGAGAGTCTTCCAGACAAGGAATATACAAACGCTGCAGATGTTAGTAAGGAATTCTCTGGAAAGTAAAATCATTAATAAATAATTCGAAATATGCAAAATATGGGGAAAAGTTATGAGAACAAGTATGGCTGATGTTCAACATTCACTGGGTGGTATTGATTTTCCTAAAAACAAGAACGAAATTGTAAAGTATGCTCAGGAACATGGTGCAAGTGACGAAATAGTTTCGGACTTGCAGCAACTTCCAGACAGGACATATAACAACGCTGCCGATGTTGCTCAGGAATTTAGCGGAAAGCGTTTTGAAGGAGAGTCAAAATAAGGGACCATGTCCCTGAGAAAGCTGTAACTTTTAAAATGAACAGTTAAAGGAGACTTAACCGGAGTAAAGGGGGAAAATATATGAGAACAAGTATGGCTGACGTTGAACATGCACTGAAAGGTATTGATTTTCCTAAAAACAAGAATGAAATTGTTAGTTATGCTCAGCAACATAACGCTAATAATGAAATAATTTCTGACTTGCAGCAACTTCCAGATAGGACATATAAAAATGCTGCCGATGTTGCTCAGGAATTTAGTGGAAAGCGTTTTGAAGGAGAGTCAAAATAAGGGATCAGGTCTCTGAAACAGCTGTAAATGTTAAAATGAACTTAAAGGGGACTTGATTGGAGTAAAGGGGGAAACTTATGCATACAAGCCCTATTGAAGTTCAGAAAGCTCTAAAGGACATAGATTATCCTGTAAAAAAACAGGGCCTTATTGAGCATGCTAAAAGCATAAAGCTAGTAATGAGGTAATTGAGTTTCTCGAAGACCTTCCAGACAAGGAGTACACCAGTACTATCGACGTCAGCAAAGAATTTGAAGGAAAATAATCTTACTTTAGAGTCAGTAAGGCGCTAAATAGGGAGTGAGTAAAAAGTTTTCCCTTTATCCAAATAAAATTGGAGGCTAATAAACCTCCTTTCTTTATCCGGAATGCAGTTATCTGATAGTTATTTTCCAGGCTATTTTTGTCATAACTCTACTGCTAAAATTTATAAACCCATATTTCACAGTATTTTTTCGAAACTCAGCAACTATCTTTAAAATTTTTTGCTAAATATAGGCTGAGTATTGCGATTCCGAAATAGGTTTATAAAACTTGACTTTTGAATAGAACCTGAGGTTATGAATTTTTCCAGAAAACGAACATGATATTCTTTGAATAACATGCACAGCCAATGAAAGTGCTTGCAGATGGCAGCACTTTCATGCTAAATAAAGAATCTATTTTAGAATCGAAACCCCAGTTTTAAGTAGAATAATTTTGCAAACTTTGCTTAGCTCCTTAATACTTTAATTCCTTAGTATTATTCTGGAAACTTAAGTCTTAAAAAACTTAATGAGACACTTGAATGATAACGAAGTTTATTTGTAACTCAAACATTAATAGAGTTTAATGCAACAAATATTTCAATAATTTGAGTATGAGATGCATAGCTCATTGGAATAAATTGCTAAGCACTCGGCTTAAAAAGTAACAAAATTGTTGAAGCTTAATAAAGTTTAGTACAGTAAAAATAAATACCATTATGCTAGATATTAATAGTTCAATTAGTTCATCGAGATCCCCAGCAACAACAGTTCATAAATGAGGCTCTTTTTGAATTATTTGATATTTCTCTTTGTGTGAACTTTAACGAGAATCAAATAGGGGAAATTATATGGAAAGAAAAGGTTCCCAGAGTAGGGATCGGGGTTCCAGTAGAGAACGCAGCTATAGTAGAGAGCCACAAACGATGTACAAAGCAAAATGTTCAGATTGTGGCAAAGAAACGGAAGTGCCTTTTAAACCGGACCCTGACAGGCCTGTCTACTGCAGGGAGTGTTACGCAAAGCGCAAACCTAAAAGATACTAATATTTCGGCATCAAGCTTTATGTTTTAGTTCTAATAATCTTCAGTCAGTTTGCGAGGTTAATATTTTTACCTCAATTTCTCTTTTTCCTTACGCTTTATTTTTGTCTTTTTCTCTAGTTTTTCCTTTTTCTGTTACTTTTCCTTATGTTGCCCTGAAATTACAATAATATCCAGTCAAAATTTCAGAATAAACCAAACGTAAAATGAACCCAGTATAAAAATGAAGCTGTCTTAGATTTAAAGAGTGTTATTCCAGTCCCTCGGTTTCGAGTTCTCTTTCTAATTGCGTTATATCCAGGGATACCTGAAAGAGAGCATCTCTTCCTACATCCCTTACATTAATTTCTACGGGTTGAGATAACGTAGCTTTAATAGTTCTCCAATTTTCTCTGAAGATATCAACAATTTCCCATGGGCCGGCAGAACTGTCTTTAACCCTATCTCGGGCAAGTTGTAAAAGCAGGTGTTTCTTTTCTGTCGAAGTGAGGTTTTCAATTCCTTTGACCTCTGACTCACTTACAGTCGCCTCACCCATTTTGGATCGAGCTACCATTGGTTCTCCTGGCTCATCTTTTATCTCATTTGTTGCTTTTCTTTCCATCAGTCCACCTCTTTATTATTTTCAGCCCTATTGATAATCAATAATCAGAGCATAGGTCTGAATGTTCTTGGGTCCATGTGAATACTCTTCTGGCAATAACTGCATCTTGTCTCAAGGTGCGTTCCTGCTAGAAGAGCTCTCTCTATCTCTTCCTGAGGTGAGATGTACTGCGTCATCTCCTCTCCGCAATAGGGACACTTTATCTTCAGCCAGTCAAGCCTGGTCAGTTCTCTCAGGTTCTGTATTAGTTTTCCTAGAGCATCCTCATAAGCCTCAGAAGAAAAAACAATGGGCTGGAGGTGGTGTATAAGGATAGGTAATTCTACTTCTGCTTCTACTAGCGGAATTATAAGCTGGTCAGTTCCGACTGCAAGGCCAATCTCCTGATTTACTTCCGGAGACCCTGCACCTTTCTGTGTGAGAATCGGGATAAAACAGTCTGATTGGCGAATACCAAAACGTATCCTTTCACCTAGGGAAAGAATTCGAGCTTTCCTGTACAGAGATGAAAAGCTTTCCAGCTCTACAGCCCAGAGCGATCTGGCAAGTTCCTGAGCAAGTGGCTCGTCCTGTTCACAGTGGGATATGTATATTTTCGAGATCATTGGTTCCGTACTTTATATTTGGTGCTTCGGTTCCAAAATTAATTCTTTACTTTTGGAAAAATCCGTGATCCTCTTATATATTCAAAAATAAAATTTTATGAACCTACTTCAGAGTCGCAGTACTAGGTTACTTTGTTTTCTCTGGTTACTTTGTTTTCTCTGGTTACTTTGTTTTCTCTGGTTACTTTGTTTTCTCTGGTTACTTTGTTTTCTCTGGTTACTTTGTTTTCTCTGGTTACTTTGTTTTCTCTGGTTACTTTGTTTTCTCTGGTTACTTTATTTTTCTCTTGTTACTTTATTTTCTTTGGCTTCTTATCATGTTCAACTTCTGGCTCCGGATGAGGTATCGGTTCAGGTGAAGGAACAGGCTCGGGCTCAGGTTCAGGTATCGGCTCAGGTTGGAAAGACGGTTCTTTATCTTCTTTTGGCAAAATGACTCCTCCATTATCAGAATCTGGATTTCAGAACTTGTTTTTTAAAGACTTGTTTTCTAAAAAATTGCCATTTTTTGATTTCGTTGAGTTTCCCCTGTTAAAAAGTAAGTTATCAGAAACTTGCTTTAAATTCATTATATTTTTGAAAAATATCACTATTATGCAGTACTGAAACCTGATCGGTCATTCTTGTCTGTCAAATCAGGTACTTGTCTTGATATCAATAAGGTTAGTGTTGTTAATTATAGAAATATAGGAATCTGGGTTTCTGAACTCAGGTCAGTTATTCAAATTTCAATTTTATCTTATTCACTTATTTCAGTGACCGCAAATCAACTTAAACAGAGTAGAGATATGAAGAATAAAAATAGAAAATAAGGTCATAGGCTTGCTTTCTTTCCAAGAACATACTATATCAAAGCCAGCTGCAAAGGCACAGCAGGAATCATACCTTTGAGGAAAGCTTTTAAGCAGTATAAATCTGCAGCTTTTGAGAATGAGCAGCTTATACTCTCTTTTGAAAATACAAATTATAAAATATTTTTCTACCATTTGATATCAAGCTGAACGGAAGGTTTGATCGAAAAATTCTGTTTGAGATCTTTATCTTTCAATTGCATGATTTTCGTTATTTGTTTTTTCTTTTTGGCTATTGGGTATAAAAATAAGAAAAATTATAAAATAATTTATATAAAAACAAACGATTATACAATATAGCAGGTTATTAAACATAATGTCTCGAGCTGATGGTGTAAAACTATCTTTAGTAGCTGCAACCTGCACCTTGGTACTCGTTATTGTACCCGAAAATTTAGTCCATATTGAACTTGATTTTGCATCTAAATATTCACCTATATGGATTTTTATATTTTACCTGTTTTTGAAAGACGAAACAAAAAATAATATTTTACTATGGTACTTTTTAATGGTTTACACAACTGCTGGAATTTTAATTCTTGAAGCAATTTCTCTCTGAGCTACTGCTCTTCTATCCTTTCCATTGATTCCAACAACTTTAAAAGCAATGCCTATAATCAAAATGTCAATTTTAACGACGACAAATTTGGGTTTATAATTCCTGATTTGTTCTTGATAAAGCCGGGTTGTTTTCCGGGCTTTTAACTTTAGAAGCTTTATGAGAGATTAAAATGGAACTTGACGAAGTCATAATCACACGGGCAATTTTTGATGAGTACTCTAAAACCTTCCTTGACTACACGGAAGTTGATGTGGCGCTTATAGGAGGAGGGCCTGCAAACCTGGTGGCTGCAAAGTATCTTGCAGAGGCAGGGGCAAAGGTTGCCATTTACGAACAAAAGTTATCACTCGGGGGCGGCATGTGGGCCGGAGGCATGATGTTCCCACGTATCGTTGTACAGAAAGAGGCCTGCCGCATCCTTGATGATTTCGGGATCAGGTATAAAGAATACCAGCCAGGGTACTATGTGGCAAATTCCGTAGAGTCTGTCGGGAAGCTGATTGCTGGTGCGACTTCAGCCGGGGCTGAGGTTTTTAACCTTGTGAGCTTTGAGGATGTTATGATCCGGGAAAACGATAAGGTTACCGGAATCGTCATAAACTGGGGGCCTGTCACAGCACAGCGCTTGCATGTCGACCCTCTCATGATTCGTACAAAACTCGTAATTGACGGGACAGGGCATGATGCTGTCGTCTGCAATACAATTCTCAGGAAAATTCCCAATGCAAAAATCGGAAACCTCGGAAAGCTTGGAGAAAAACCAATGTGGTCAGAGGTCGGCGAGCGCCTGGCTGTTGACGCAACCAAGGAAATCTATCCGGGCCTGATAGTTGCTGGCATGGCTGCAAATGCCGCAACCTGCTCCCCAAGAATGGGCCCGGTTTTCGGAGGCATGCTTCTCTCGGGAGAAAAGGCTGCAAAGCTTGCCCTTGAAAAGCTTAAAGAACTCTAATACCGATCCAGAAAGAACTTTTAGCCGAACTTTGTACGTATTGAGAGCCGGAAGGCAGAAGCTTTTCTTTTCCTGAGAAGTGTCCCCTGTCCTTTCCGGCAAAAACTTTATATAAAAAAACTCCTTCTATAGCTTGCTTCAATCTGAAGTGCCAGACCCTGTGGCCGGGGTAGGGTAGAGGTCCATCCTGTGGCCCTGTGGAGGCTACGACCCGAGTTCGATTCTCGGTCCCGGCCCTAATTACTTTTTGAATTCTTATTCTCTTACTTTTTAACTAGTATTTTTTTCCTATTATTTTTTTTCTATGTATCTATTTTCTTTATTCCTCTTGCATAGATGCCTTCACATGGCTTCTGGCATTTTTACTATGGATTAAGCTTAGGAAAAGCTTGAATTTCTTAACCGTACCGACAAAGAAAACAGTGGTGAACGCAGAAATTTTTGGTGTCATCTACGGTTTATCCGTAGTTTACCTATAACTACCTTAACTACTTGTAGTTCACTGTAACTTATATCTGACTGGCCTTAACTTACTTGTAATTCACCTGTAACTTATATCTGACTGGCCTTAACTTACTTGTAATTCACCTGTAACTTATATCTGACTGGATTGTATCTGACTGGACTATATACTTCATCAAGCAAAGGAAACAAGAATTAACATGAAAGCACTTATTATAGACGGCTATGTGGATGAACCTGCCTGTCTTGGGGTTCCTCCCTACCTTTCTCCTTATCCGCGTTATATAGCAGGCGCTCTCAGAGAACGCGGGCTTTCCGAAAATGACATTCACTATCTGACCATTGACACCCTCCGAGAAAACCCTCCTGGAGCAGGGGAACTTACAGAAAAAGCAGACCTTGTTATCATTATAGCAGGCATGACGGTGCCAGGTAAATATCTTCGCGCTTCACCAATTACACTCAGGGAAATCGAGACAATTTTTCGAGCTTCACACGGGTTAAAAGTTATAGGTGGGCCTATAAGGCTCGGTTTCAGTGGGGAAGGCGGAAGGGCTGCAAAAGGTGCTGAAGATGGAATAAACTTCTCAGATGCGGTGCTTGCCAGAATGGACCTCGAGGCTTTTGTCTATGATCTTTTTATGGACGATATTATCGGAAGTTTTCCTGCTAGGCTCCAAAATCCTGAGACTGTAGAGCATCGTTTCAGGACAGTAGCCGAAATCGGGCGCTGGGGTCCCAGGGGAGCTTTTTTGATCAGGCAGCACCCTGATTATCCTTACTGCATGTGTGAGCTTGAGACATACAGGGGTTGCGGTAGACAGGTTCATTGTTCTTTCTGCACAGAACCTTTTTACGGGACTTCTGACTACCGACCTATTGAGGACGTAATTTTGGAAGTATCCACCCTTTACTCCTACGGTGCCCGCTATTTCAGAATAGGCAGGCAGCCGGACCTTTTTTCCTATCACGGTAAGGACGCTGGAGGACCTGTTCCAAAACCTGATCCAGATGCTATTGAAAGGCTCTACAGAGGAATCCGAAACTCGGCTCCGGAACTGTCTGTGCTCCACATGGACAATGCAAACCCGATTACGCTTGCAACTTATCCTGAAGAATCTGAACAGATTCTAAAGACTATAATTAAATATCATACAGCAGGGGATGTAGCAGCTTTTGGAATGGAGAGTGCCGACAGGGCAGTAATTGAAGCTAATTCCCTTAAGGCAACCCCTGAAGAAGTCTTTGAAGCAATCAAACTTGTAAATAGATTTGGAGCTGTTCAAGGCGCAAATGGGCTTCCCGAAATCCTTCCGGGGATTAATTTCGTTCATGGACTGATGGGAGAGTCCAAGAAAACTTTCCAGCTCAATTACGATTTCCTGAATGAAGTACTCGATTCTGGACTGCTACTTCGCAGAATCAATATCCGCCAGGTCATGGCTTTTCCCGGAACCCCAATCTACGGAAAAGACGAAGCTGCAAGAAAGCATAAGAAGCTCTTTCTGGACTACAAGGCACGGGTAAGGAAGAACATTGACCTTCCAATGTTACGGCGTGTAGTGCCTGAAGGTACCATACTCAGGGATGTCATGTGTGAAATACACGAAAAAGGAATTACTTTTGGGAGGCAGCTTGGTTCATACCCTTTGCTAGTTGGAATTCCCGCTTTTCTGCCTTTGCGGAAAGTTACTGATGTTACTGTCACAGGTCATGGAATGCGTTCGATTACCGGCATACCTTATCCTCTATATATTAACACCGCTTCTCATAATCTCATTAGAGAGCTTCCCGGGCTTGGAAGGAAATCTGCGGACTCAATAGTTGCCGGAATCCCCTACACTGATAGAGAAGACTTTCTCAGGCGAGTAAGTGAAGGAAATAACTTGCTCCGGTTTATTGAGATTTAATAGCCTTTTAATTTTAATACTAATTTGCTATTTAGGCCTGTGGAACACCTATCTAAATCAGCTATAATGAGCTGAAATAGGTAGGTGAAAACATGTCAAAGTTAGTGAGTTCAAATTAATGAAAACCCTTTATTATAGAGGATTTCTACAGAGCCGAAAATCTTTTATTTCAAAGTTTCTACATAGCCTAAAATTTTTTACAGGGTTTTTGTAGAGCCGTTATTTATATGTCCAACTATATGATTATGGAGTCAAGTTACCAGGTTTATAAAATTGGATTCATGTTGCATGATGTCGAATAATGGTAACTTGAAGCCTTTAACTTCCTCTAGTTCGGGGTTTACGGTGGCCCCTGAAGGTTCTTTAAAGAGTTTTCAAATTCATATTTTTCGAGATCTCCAGAGCTTTCTTTAAAATAAACACCTATTTATCCAATTGAGAATCATTTTTAATTAGGATTTCGGAGGGGATTCTTTGAGGGGGATTTTGTTGAGCAAAAGTGCGGAAAATATATCTAGAGTAAAAATTGCTCTTCAGCTTAGTTTCATTATCTGGGTCATGATTGTGATTTTCATTTTCTATGCTACGTTTGAGGCGACGACCAAAATGTACGGAACTTTTTTGTTACTATTTACGATAGTTATCTTCACTCCTTTTCTACCGGATGGGAAAGGTTATGATGAAGACAAGTCAGAGTAACTTCAAGGTAAACCGGGTTTTCTCCTGTCAGTATAGCTGTCAGTGCAGGTAACTCTCAAAACTTTACCTTTTTACATAAGTTCTCTACTATCTCAATCACGAAGATTAAGGTCCTATTATAGCTACAATAATTAAAATAACCTTTAAGGAAGAGGTTTAAACTCTAAGAGTTCTGCAAAAGGAGTTAATGGGAAGCAAAGAGTAAGGACTACAATGAGCATAGTAGCTACCAGTAGATATCTTTCGGGTTTGCTTCTGAATAAGGATTTCCTGCTCTTTATTAGCGTGACTATCATTGACGCCTAAGTAATGAATTTTATAAACTATTGTTCTTAATTGTTCTATTATTTCTGATGGTAGAAGAAGCGGAGTATATAAGGTCGGGTAGTCAAAGACCTAACCTGTATAGTCAAATACCGTCATAAACTTGCGGGTGAAATTTATGTCCCAACGTTGTGGTTCTTCAACCAGCTATTATCGATGATATCCGTGGTACGGCACTCTACGGAAAATCAGTTAATAAATCAGTTAATAAATCAGTTAATAAATCAGTTAATAAATCAGTTAATAAAACAGTTAATAAATCAGTTAATAAATCAGTTAATAAATCAGTTAATAAATCAGTTAATAAATCAGTTAATAAATCAGTTGGTGCTCCTTTATTAATTAGTTGATATTTTTGTCGACTTATAATTTAATAATTCTATGAGTGACCATTTTTTCTTAGTAATTCCAGACTCTTGTGCAGGCGTCTTTTTCTCAAAGACTCCATCTTCCTTTTCTTTTGTTAATCCCATATGATTCCTGCAAAAATTAAAATGAGTAATATAAAGCTTCATTTGGTTGAACAAGTATTTGGTTTTCTTGGAAAAGCCTATTGTTTTCCTTGAGATTCTATTGTTGTCTTGTCTGAAAGTTAGGTTTTGTCTTTCCAGTAAACTCGTTGATATTCTTTTTTGATCAATACTTTCACCGAAAACAACTTTCTTTTCAACTTTATGGAGCTTCTTCCCTTTCCTATTTTTGATAACTTGAGCATATTTCAGGTTTTTACTGGCTACTAATCTTGGTTTCTTTGGTCTTCCTCTCTTTCCTGTTCTAGGAAACTCCATCCATTCTCCGTATTTTTTCAAAAGAGCTTCAGAATAGAACTTTAATCCATCTGTAACGAAAATGGGTTTTGAATCTGAAAGACGTTTATCTGTACCCTCTATCAGTTCGTCTGCTACATACTGTTTTCTTGGTCCAATTTTAAAATCAATTATTAGCCTTGATTCAGGTGCAAAGCTTACCCACATCCATGCTCCATCATCTTCAACTTTGCTTCTTGGAGCAACTTTTTTTTATTATTACCCACAGCTCGTCCATCTCAACTCTAGAAACATTGATATCTTTCATCAAATCTTCATTTACATTATCACATTGTTTTGCTGCACGAGATAACCAATTACTGACTGTAACTGGTTGAATTTCCAGCACATCTGCAATACCTTCATTTGACATTCCTCTAATAGCCATTTTCAAAGCTAACTTAATGATGAATTCATCCTTACGAAGATTGTCAAAGAAAGTGTCTGTTCGATCGTTGAATACTCTGCCGCATTCGCGGCAGATGTATTTATGAACACTCCTGTTCTTGATTTGATATGTGCCGTTACCTACGATATTATTCTTTCCAGAAATACCATGAAATTTACAATCTTTGTTTGGACAGGAAACGCCAGTGAATTTTGGTTTTGGTCCTCTTTTACCCATTAAATATTATTATATTATATCTAATATATAAATATCAACTATATAATAATGGAGCACCAATCAGTTAATAAATCAGTTAATAAATCAGTTAGCAAGATCTGTTAGTCATTAAGATATGTTCTACTGGACTTTCTTTTCTTTCTCATCTCTTAATACGGTTGCTTTCACCTCGATTTCAATTAAGCAGTTTTTGAAATCATTTGTAGCTCCTTTCTGCCAGAAGCAAAGTAAACTGCTGATCCGGATGATGGTTATAAAGATACACAGTATCCGTAGTATCTCTAAGAAAGATAGTCCGACTGCAAAAGTAAAATAAGAGTAATCAGACTCTTAAATTTGGAAAGTAATAATTATTAGGACATTTGAACCTTTTTGGTTTGAGGAGGTTGTCACTATACTTTTAAGGTGCTTACTGCTTTCCGAGCTATTCAAGCTTTCGTCAATTTGGAGCCTCTTGAGCTTTTGGCATGGTAACGTTTCAGAATTCAACATTAACCTGGGCTTGTAATAACAGGATCTCTCCTTCTTGCCTGCCTATTTTTTTCTCAGGCCTACTTAACTCTCAGGAGAATAGCCAGTTCTTCCCCTTCCTTTCCAATAGTTGACAGCTCTCTCGCAATTTCCGACTTTTCAAGGTATTTCTCTGTCCTCGTTCCCCCAGGTTCTTCAATCTTGATGGTAATTTCTCCTTCAGTATATCCTTTTTCAAGGCACTCCGTTACCAGTCTTCCATATATGGAAGCAATTAGTTTCAAGCAGTCAAAAATTCTGTTTTCTTCAATTGCGTTTTTCCCGTCAAGTGTGATATTAATAAGCCTTTTCGATCCTACGAATTCGGTGAAAAATCCCTTTAGCTTTGTTATAAACGCACTGACCGAGTCCCTGTTTAATTCAGCAGCGAGTTCTTTATCTTGTGTGATCTCGTAATTCCTATGCATAACTAGGAAAGTTTTCTCATCCGAAGAAATGTTGAACCTGTTTTCCTTATCCTTGTCTTCAAGTACGGCTTCCAGGCTATTTTTCTCAGACTTAATGTTCTTTATATAGAAGTCGGATACATCGAGTTTCTTTACTTTCTCCTCTCTGGATAAAATCCCGCTCTTAGACCATATAGGCAAAGTCAGGTTTTCCAGGTCTTTTACCTTCAAGGTGTCTTGTGTGAAAAAAAGGTCAAACTCGTATTGCAGGTTGTCAACAAGGCCCACCTGTTTCCCCCTCAGCGCTTTATCTTCTATGAAAGCATAACACATATTTTGGGCTCCGTAGATGCTGTCTTCAAAAAAGGGGCCAAGGACTGAAAGTATCCTTGTATCAAGCTGCTGCATTTCCATTAAGTCCAGTTTGTTCTCTTTGTCGAGTTCGGCAAATTTTTCGTTTTTCTTTGTCAATGCCAGACTTGAAGAGGTCTCAAGAATTTTCTCTTTGATCTCAAGAAGTTCAGCTACATCTACTCCGGCTGTGTGGGTTTCAACACAGTTCCTCATTTCTTTATCAAACAGGTCTATTTCTTCAACCCTTTCTTCAAAGGCTGCCAACTTTTCTCGATTTTCATCTTTTATTGTAATAGCTGATTTTTCCAGAGGTATAACTTCCTTCGAAATCGCTATAAAAGCCTGCATATCCTGAATAAAGTCTCTTTGAACTGGAAATTCAGTAGAGTTCTGGAAAGTGTATCGAATTTTAATACCCCCATCCTTTTCGCATAAAAATGTTTTTATTAAGCTATGTATTTTTCACACTTTAAGTTTGTCAGCTTTGATTTTAATAAAAATAATGTTACTTCTTTAGTTCAGTGGGTTTCTTTGTTCCCAACTTGAAAAGTTTCTTAAATGTTTTTCAAAACAAAATCTTTTAATCTATAAATCTTCTACACATAGGTTCTATTTTTACGCAATTAAAGTAGTTAAAAATGCAAATAAGAACAAAAATAATCTAATATTTCTAAAAAAAATCCTTAATCCTATATAAAATTCAAAAAGTTTCTATTAATATACATGAGATTCTTTTTTAGCACTAATTAAATTTAATTATTCTATTCTGTCAGAAAGATTTATATCAGTTATAGTGTAATCTTAGCTATATTATCATCCTAAGATAATATACAAAGATATGTGCCCAGCATTAAAATTAAAAGATTGCAGTAAGTAAAAGTTTAGCTCATAATAAATCTTCGCCTTTCGATAGCGGGTACGTGTCTAATGTTTAGGGTTGTCTGTCAACACTGACACAAAAACAGGACTATCAGCTTCCCTGAGCAGCAAGAACAAAAAAGTTAATACTTGCCGCATCAGGATTAAATGTTACCCCACTTCTACCAAAAATGAGTTCGGAGAAGCGTTGGGTTTCTTGTCAACCGAACAAACAAAAATATCAGTTTAAATATCAATTTAATTATATAGAGGGGGTTGGGTTACCAAATAGGGGTAAAATCTAATTTACAGTAAACAGACAGTATTAATTTATTTAAACTAAAAACCTCTAACTATGTATATATTAATTTACTGTTTGTCTAAATCGTTTAAATAGCTGGGATCTGCTATATCTTACTTACTAATATTATTAACAAAGATCTATGATGTTTAAACTGGACGAAAAATTGGATATTTGCGGAATCTAGGTGTAAAATATGAAACAAAGATTGATACAATTAAGTGCGATATTCATTATATTCCTTTTATCAGGGATAGGATGCGCATTTGCAGAACCAATACATTTTGATATAGGAAATATGAGTGCTAATGTTACTTACAACGAAACCGGTCCTTTCAGGCCTGGAGACGTTGTAAATATCATGGCCGATTTCAATAACTCTGTCGATCACGCCAATATATCATTTACCAATGACTCTGGTTCAGATTTAGGGACTGAGGCGCTGATGACAAAAATAGATGCTGATTCCTTTGGTTTTGATTATGAGATTCCAGAGGCTATACTAAATGATGGTCCTTTGGGTGTAAAGATATCTCCATTTGACGCCACTGGGACTAATATGCTGGGTGCCGATGAATTCCTTTCAGATTCTGATGCATTTGAACTTGATCCTGAAGGCGATTCAAACATTAGTGTCACCTACAACAAAACCAATGTTATACCGGGAGATATTGTAAATGTCATGGTCAATTTCAATGAATCGGTTGCTAATGCCAGCATATTGATTACCAACAAAACTGGTTCACCATTAGTTAATGCGTTGATGGACCCACTGGATGTCGATGATAACTCCTTTACTTATAATTATGCCATTCCACTGGACATAATAAGAGGTAATCTCAGTGTAGACATAAACGCATCTGATGCAACCGGAGCTATGCTGCTGGATGGTAAACCTTTAGCAGATCCTAACGCATTTGTGTTTGATCCTCACGGTTACTTAGACATCTTTGTCACACATAACGGAACCGGCACTCTCAGGCCTGGAGACGTTATACGTATCCTCGCGAATTTCAGTATGCCTGTTGATCATGCCAATATATCGATTGGCGATAGTTTGCCAGGAGCTAGTAATGCAAACCTGGTAGGCGCCGATTTCGTGACTGATTATCCGATGACAGAAATAGATGATGATACCTTTGCTTATGACTTTGATATTCCAGAGGATATAAGTGGTCCGCTGGATATAGACGTATCTGGTTTTGACGATGATGGTAATCTGCTGGGCGACGAGTCTTTCCCTGACGAGTTTGACGTTGGAGACCCGTATATATCGGTAGTTACCCCTAGCTCCGAATTTGCTGCCAAAAAATGTGTCGACTTTAACTTCACTGCATACGACACATACGGTCAGTCTGGAGGTCAACTTACCTATACTTTCTATCTCAATGGCGTTCAGAAGAGTAGCGGGGTTATAACCTCTGGGCAATATAAGCAATTTGAGTATGATTTGAGTGATGGTAAGCACACATGGGAAATTAAAACCAGGGACAGTTACGGAAACACACACACAACCGGATCTCGGTCTCTATATGTGGATACTAAATGTCCCAGTGTAACACTTACTTCCCCTCAAGATTGCTACAAAGAGTTAATAGGTGCTACTGAGTTCAACTTCACTTGTAATGATGATTTAGCTACTCAATATAGTGATCTTGACCTCTCATACCAGCTGTATATAGATGGACAACTTGCTGAAAACTTTTCTGGATATTCTTATCCTTGGAATGAGTTTTCCGGGAGTGCAAAATCCGGAGAATCCATAGTTAAGGAACTTGAACTTGATGACGGTGCTCATAACTGGTCGGTTTATGTTGAAGACGGAGCTGGAAACAAAGCTACAAGTGAAGTTCGGGATTTCTATGTTAGCCTTGACGGGTTTGTAGTCAATCTCGAGTCTCCGAGTGGCGGATATGTTCCAGCAAAACCGACATTTACCTTCACTGTTCAAGGACAGAATGGGGAAGGGGCAGGTCTACCTTTCAACTACAAGCTTCTCATTGACGGCAAGGAAGTAGATGCAAGCTGTAACCAGAAAGATGAGGACCTGGCATGTTGCGATGATGATGCAAGTTGCGATCTTGGTGACTTCACTCTCGGTGAAGACAACTATTCAGTAACAGCTTCAGTAAAAGATGGAACGAACAAAAACTGGACAGTAATTATCACCGACTGTACAAGTGGCAAAACTTACCAGCCTGATACGCATTCTTTCTCAGTTGACAGTGTTGCTCCGGCTTGTGTGGCAAACCTGAATGTTGAAGATGCACTTGGTCAAACTTTCTGGCAGTATGTAAATGATTATCCAGGGCTGATGGTTAGCTGGGATGCAAGCACTGACAAGGATCTTGCCGATATGCCTTATGAGGTTTATATCAGCTCATCTAAGCCAGGCTGTATTGAGGACATGCAAATAGTAAACACAACCGGATTAGAGACTCACACAGACGGGACACAGACTCCAAACCAGAAACTTGAAAATTCAAGCGTTACAAGCCTGTGTATTGAGGCAATCGACGGAAAAGACCTCATTTACGGCAAAGACTACTGGGTGGCTGTAATTGCTCGGGACAACGCCAGCAATTATAACTCTAAATTCTCAGTGTGTGGACCTGTAAGGACATATGAAGATATGACTCTCACGCTTGAGGATGGCTGGAACCTGAAATCCGTGCCGAAGGCACTTGTAGATGACTGTTCTGAAGATGTCTTTGGCAAGGACAGCACAGTAATCTACTGGGACGGGTCATGCTGGCAATTCCCTGATGACATTGAACCGTGTAAGGGTTACTGGGTCTATACCGCAGAGCCTCTCATGACCAATGTCAAGTTCAAGGGAATGTCATCTAACAGTACCAGTCCTTATGCGCCTGCTTCTCTTGAGCTCTGTGCCGGATGGAACATGATAGGGCATACATCTTCGTATTATGCACCCTGGTCCACAACTCTGTCTTCGCTCAATGATTTTGAGGCTCTAGGAGACTACAGGTTCTCTAACCTCATGACTTATGATCCCGGTGAAGGTTGGGGTGGCATAATTCCTAGCGTTTCAGATCTCATGGGCAATGAAAGTACTATGCAGTATCTGAGTAGTGATGATCCGAGACCAGTTGGAGCACTTCAGACCGATTTCTGCATGGTTCCAGGACAGGGTTACTGGATCTTCATGAAGGATAAGGGTACATATGCATCCATTGAAAACTCGTACAAACCGGATATTATGTCCGACTACTCGGGTATGGAAGGTATGTAATTTCGAAAACAATTGACTGTTCAGTCTCTTAAGGCTGAATAGTTCTTTTTCTTTTTGTTGTGTTCACATCTAATTGGAGGTCTACAATGAATAACAAATTAAAAAATGGCTTTTTGGGAATATCTGTACTACTGTTGTTTTTCCTGGCTTTCTCCCAGGAGTGTATTGCAGCAGCAGACGTCCCTCCATCCCCCCCGATGCTTCCAATGACAGTAACAGGAGTTACTCTCATTGATGGCAAGCCTGCTCCTGACGGAACTGTTGTTGCAGCTTACCTTAATGGAACAGAGTTTCTCGCAAATACTTCCTCAGGAAATTACTCTCTCTTTATTCCTGGTACAGCTGAAGATGAAGGAAAAATGATTACTTTTAAAGTGGACGGAAAAGATGCTGCAAGCAGTGTTGCCTGGGAATCCGGAGTAATAGTTACCCTTGAGCTACCTGATGGTAAGGCAGTCTATTCCGAGGTTGCTAAAAGTAATTCAAATAGTAATTCAAATAGTAATTCAAATAGTAATTCAGATAGCAATTCAAACAGCAATTCAAACAGCAATTCAAACAGCAATTCAAACAGCAATTCAAACAGCAATTCAAACAGCAATTCAAACAGCAACTCTAACAGCAACTCGAATAGTAACTCGAACTTAAAAACGAGTTCAGAATCTTTGACAGATAATAAAGAACATGAAACTTCCTTAAAGGATTCCGAAGCTGACGCTGTTGAAAGTTCAATCCCTGAACCGAACATGGTAGCTTCGAAAAGTTCAAGCGAAAGTTCGGAGGCTAAAGAGGCAGCAGATTCTTCCAAAAGTTCACTTAAATCAGAAAGTGCTCCAGGTTTCCTTATTGTCTATGCGGTTACAGGCATACTTCTGCTTGTTTTCGGATCAAATTTCGGGAGGGGATCTAGAAGGAATCCCTGAAGGCCTTTTTCGAAAAAAGTCTACATAACTAATGGTAAAATTTCAAGGTGACACGATGACGATCAAGGACAAACATTTAAGAATTTTATTATGCCTGGTTATTCTGGTACTTGGCATGTTCCTTGTTCCGGCCGCATCTGCCAGCAGTTCTTCTACTATTCCTTCTATCCCCAGTGCGTTTGAAGGAAATCTGAAAGGAGATGCTGCACATGCAGGTCCCGGACTCGTAATCTCTGCATACATAGATTCAAAGCTTGTTGGCTCTAACACTATTAAAGAGATTGGAGAGTACAAGATAGCAATTAACAGTACCGAGAAGGATAACGGAAAAGCTATAACCTTCAAGCTGGGAGGTGTTGAATCCGAACCTGTTTCCGTGGTCTATAAGCACGGAGATGTGCCAGTTAAACTTGACCTGACATTTAATGGAGACTTTATACCTCCTGAAATACAAAGTTTATCCGCATCCCCAATATACATCCTGAGTGATGGAAAGGATTTCTCGACTGTCACGGCAAAGGTTGTAGATGACTCTGGAATCAAATCAGTGACCCTCGACCTCACATCCATAGAACATGGCGTGGTTCCATTGAATTTAGGAACTGGAGATCAGTATACCTATAATATAGTCAGTACTATACCAGGTGAGTTCAAGTTCGAATTCAGAGCTTCGAACCCTTCGGGAAACAGTGTTGTAGATAAGGATAGAATTTCTATAACTATACTAAAAGAAAATCAACTCGCAACAACGTTTGGAGGTTCTGACGGGGTCTTCTCTCCTGAGGAAATTGCGACTCTTGTACACAATAACAATGTATCCAGCGGAATCAAATATGCAGTTCTGGGTGCGTATTTTGCTGATGGGTGGGATCGGATATGAAATGGCCTGAGTTAAAATTTGTTGTTATACTGCTCCTGGCCCTAACTTTAGTTACTGTTCCGGCTTCTGCATGCAGTGCAGAAAGGACTTTCTCTTCTATTTCAGTTAGTCCCAATCAGGAGTTCAAGGTAACAGTCAATGTAGCTAATTATGGTGCTGCCGGGCAGGTACTTGAAAAGCTTCCTGCTGGCTTTACACTTGTTAGTTCTACCCTGCCTGAAAGAGCTGTAACTGTAAATGATGGCAACGAAGTTTCTTTCCTGCTCATGACTGAAACGAGTTTCAGTTACACCCTGAAAGCTCCGGAAACGACCGGTACGTACAAAATTGTAGGACTTCTAAGAGACATCAATAAAACCGAATCTACGATCCTTCCTGCAGACTGTTCCATCACTGTCAGTAATAACGTCCCCCCCCCAGAAGATGACGACGACGATTCTGGTGGAGGCGGCGGAGGCGGCGGAGGCGGTGGAGGCGGCGCTTCTGCCGAGCCTCAGAGCAATGTCGCGGCCAAAGAACTGTCTAAGAAATCTGTTAACTCCGGGGAGCGCGTAAGATTCGAGTTCCCACAGGGTGCAACCTGCATAAGATATGTGGAGTTTGATGCCAAAAAGACTATGGGAAAAGTAACTACTATTGTCGAAATGCTGAAAGAACAGTCTAAGCTGGTTTCGAGCCTGCCGGAAGGTACGATTTATAAGAACGTGAACATCTGGGTAGGTTCCGGAGGAATTGCAAATTCAAATAATATCGCAAACGCAGTTGTAGGCTTCAGAGTTGAAAAGAACTGGCTTAAGAATTGCGGAGCTGATAATACGTCTGTAACTCTCTGGAACTATAATAACAAAGCCTGGAGCAAACTTGAAACCAAAGTGGTTGGTGGTGACGACACCTATGTCTTCTTTGAGTCCAAGACTCCGGGTTTCGGACCCTTCACAATTGTAGTACCCAGTAAAAGTACGGAACTGAAACCTTCAAAAGAAACAGACACCACTACTCCAACCACAGAAAAAAATGTATCGAACCCTGCAGCTGATGAAGAGAAACCTTCTGGCAAGAGTTCTATTCCGGGTTTTGAGTCCGCAGTAGCAATCGGAGTCATTGGTGCTGTATATCGGATTCTGAGAAGAAGGTAAAAAATACTCAATTTAAAATAAGTTTTAACTTTAAGCAGCCTTCAAAGCTGCTTATCTTTTTTAATTTTGTTTTCAAGCAGTTTCCTATTTTCTTACGTGCCTCAACCGCTGACCCGCAACCGTTGCGCCGGTTGATCACGCCGTTACCAGGGGAAGAATTTCATGCACTATTTTCGCTCAAGCCTTTTTAAAAAAGGCTTGTGATCACGCCTATAGGGTTTGGGGATAAGTTTTTCAAATCTAAACGTTATCTCGTTTTCGATCAAAGCTTTTCTGAGAAGGTATGTGCTCAAGCATTTTTTAAAAGGGTTGTGATCACACTGTTACTAGGGATTTTTGATCAAACTTTTTTTTAAAAAAGGCTTGTGATCACATTTACTAAGTGACCTGATGCAAAATTTGGGTAAATAGGTTTCTGAGTGAGTTAAAAATCAATTTATCTAGCCTATAACTCAGCCCTCTTGAGCGAACGGAGTGAGCGAAAAGGGCCCCGTCCTCCCGAGACGGGACTCGGGTGACGGAATTCGGGTGATGGGACTCGGGCGATGGGACTCGGGAAATACATCAGCCGGGATTCGAACCCGGGTTCGAGCGTTGGCAACGCCCGGTGATGACCGCTACACTACTGATGTTCAAAGTTTACAGGATACCCTGCCGTTTTATACTATACATTTTCTAACTAATTAAGTTGATCCCTGCGGGATCTTCGGGATATATGTTTTATATCACCTACATTCTTAAATAATAACCTTTAGATCTATAGGATATTATCTCGAGAGCATAGATTTCCCCACTCTAGTTTCTGTTAAAGCACCATTTAAACTATGTTCAATTGATTTACATATGTAGTCGTCGGTGAAGAAAGTATATAAATTGGCGAAGAAAGCATATAAATTATCTAAGCCCTCTATTCTATAAAGCCAGGCAGGAAAATTTTTAAACATTGACTTTTATTATATTTATGGTGTTTGGCAGTTGGTCGACCAAAAGAAAATTCACAATCAATGTCTAAGCAGTGACCCCAAGGAGCGTATGCACGCACTAGAGGAATTAAAGAATTTCTTCTCTTTCATGCCGGATAAACAACAGGCATGGAATGACTTGCATAGATTGACCAGTGATGAAGACAGTTATGTAAGGGATAGTGCTGTCAAAGCTCTTGATTTTGCATTTACTCAAGTGCCGGATAAGCAGCAGGCATATAACGATTTACTTAGATTGACCAGTGACGTACCAGATAAACAACAGGCATGGAATGACTTACTTAAACTGATCACTGATAAGGATCATGATGTCAGGTCTAGTGCTGTCATAACTCTTGATTCTGCATTTTCTGACGTACCAGATAAGCAACAGGCATGGAACGATTTACTTAAACTGATTACTGATAAGGATCATGATGTCAGGTCTAGTGCTTCCAAAGCTCTTGATTCTGCATTTACTCAAGTGCCGGATAAGCAACAGGCATGGAATGATTTATTTAGACTAACTAATGATGAAAACTGGCTAGTGAGGTCTAGTGCTGCCGAAGCTCTTGGTTCTGCGTTTTCTCAAGTACCGGATAAACAACAGGCATGGAGTGACATGCATAGACTGATCAACGATGAAAACATTTTCGTGAGGATAAGTGCTACCTTAGCTCTTGAATCTGCATTTTCTCAGGTGACAGATAAACGACAGGCTTTGAATAATGTACTTAGACTGACTAATAATAAAGACCATGAAGTTAGGTCCAGTGCTGCATATGCTCTTGGTTCTGCGTTTTCCTATTTTTCAGATAAGCAAAAGGTACGCAATGACTTACTTAAACTGACCAACGATCAAAACAATTCTGTAAGATCCTACTCAAATCATTCTCTTGGAAGAGTTTCAATATTCATGGCTTCCAAGGCTGAGACCGAGGAAAATTACAAAAAAGAATTAGAAAATGCAATAAAA
This sequence comes from Methanosarcina barkeri 3, assembly GCF_000970305.1. GTDB lineage: Archaea > Halobacteriota > Methanosarcinia > Methanosarcinales > Methanosarcinaceae > Methanosarcina > Methanosarcina barkeri_A. The sequence goes on along the minus strand of NZ_CP009517.1, from coordinate 3,216,364 downwards.
TATTTCGAAACCGCAGCAAAGGAAGCGTCTTGTGATAATCCTGCTCAGTTTTGCCTTCCTTTTTATCGTTCATTCTATTCAATAATTTTCAAAAGACAGGACGCTAAAGAAGAAGTGAACAAGTACCTGGAAGAAGCTAAAGCCGTAATTGAAAACTCCAAGGGCAAAAAACAGCTTCAAAAAGCTGTTCAATACCTTGCAGAAGCATTAAAAGAAGTCCAGAATATAGGAAATCTAGATTTGCCTGGGATGAGAGATGAGCTTAGTTTCTACAGGAAATATTGTGATTACGCTGCAGAACTAATGAGTTGCACCGACGAAAAAGCACCTTTTGCGACAGAAGTTCTGAGAAAAGCTGCAAGTTCCAGTACATAGATTTTCAAATAAACACATAATAAGAAAACGACTACAGTTTATGACGTAAATTATTATTTTTAAGTCATGTAAAGTTCTGTAACACGGAAAATGCAGCCGTTCGTAGAGTGACTGTATCCGGATTTACAGCCACGAAAATTGCGGAAATTCGGAAATCACAGAAATCGCGAAAATCACGGAAATCACGGAAATCACGGAAATCACAGAAATCACGGAAATCACAGAAATCACGGAAATCACAGAAATCACGGAAATCACAGAAATAATCGATGCAGTATCTGTCGTTTCAGTAGCTGGAGTTTGCTGTTGAAATGCCATTATTTGGTTACAAAAACTACAAAATAGGCACAGACAAATGAAGATTGATTGTCCACGTGCATATGTGTTTATACGCAGTTTCAGTTAAAACGTAAGTTTCTACAGACCATAATACTATAAGTTTTTATGTCATGAATACAGGTTAAGTAGTCAATATGAGCAACAACCTAAAACAGAAATCATTGATTCCTAATAAATATTTAATTTTGATTGCAGGCATAGTTTGGATGTTTGCTGGAACAATGGTAATAGAGACTGGATTACCATATTTTATAAGTCAGGGGAGATATATTTTTAGTGTTTTTTTAGCTGCTTCGGTATTCTCGGTATTTTATTTTTTCATTTTCTCTAAATTAGTTGAAAAGCACACGACTCGAATAAGTAAAGATAATAGAAAGAAAATGTTTGTTACGGAATTTTTTGATAGAAAATCATACCTGGTTATGGTGGTAATGATATTAGGTGGAGTTACTATCCGTAAATTTAGTCTTCTGCCAGCTTTTGACATAGGGTTCTTTTATGTTGGAATTGGATTGGCATTGTTCTCTTGTGGTATGAAGTTCGTATATAAATTTAAGATTTCGTCTTTGTGATTGAACAACCTTGAAGAATTATCTACATGATCTATCATACAAAATAGAAGCAGACGTTCCAGAACCTGCGCTGGTAGAAAATACGAGTTGAATAACCTGTTTTTGAGATTTAAGAAGAAACAATATTAATAATTTACTTAAAAGGAAATGTGTTTTCTGTTTTCCATTTTTAAAAAGTTAAATAGATTCAAAACCTTCTATCTGTGATGTAAAAACCCTTTAGTTACCGAATATACAAAGTTTTATATTATCAAGCAGTATAGACTGACATCCTTTATTCTCTGACAATATGTATTATTTGATTTTCAAACCGATACTTTTGATTTTATTACTGAATTTTTTGAGTGATGGATTTTGAGCGAGCTTGAGAAACTGATAAATCTTGCAAAAAACGCAGCCGAAAAAATCCGGAAATACAGATTTGTGCGCGTAGTCTCACATAATGATGCTGATGGGCTGACTTCAGCCGGGATAATGGCACAGGCCCTGTTGCGAGCAGATATTTGTTTCCAGCTTTCGATAGCTGGAAGGCTGGATGAAGCTGTGATTGAAGACATTAATAGGAGCATCTCCAGGGATGAACTTGTTATCTTTTGCGATATGGGCAGCGGGCAGCCTGAACTTATTGGTAAGGTGGCAGCTGATGTTATAGTGCTCGATCACCACCAGCCTGTGGGGCAATCTCCGGCAAAAGCTGTTGTAAATGCCCATCTGGTTGGAATCGACGGGGCAACTGATCTCTCGGCTTCTGGCACCTGCTACCTGGTAGCGAGAGAACTGGCAGCTGATAACGTTGACCTTGCAGGACTGGCTCTTGCAGGTGCAATCGGAGATAAGCAACTCTTTCACACGGCCAATGCTTTCATTCTGGAAGAAGCCTTAAAAACAGGGGTTGTATCTATTAGGAAGGGACTCAAAGTAGGAGATGGAGACCTCATAGACGTACTTGCATACAGTACTGAACCCTTTCTGGATATAACCGGTTACCCTGAAAAAGTTACGGAATTTTTGAACCAGCTCAGGCTTTCAGGAAAGATTGAAAATCTGTCTGAGGAGGAAGTTTCAAGACTGGCCAATGCTGTCGCTCTGAAACTTGTCAGGCAAGCAAGCCCGGAGGCTATCGAAGCCGTTATAGGAGAAGTTTTGCTGCTGAATCGGGAGCTTGTAAGAAACGTTTACGATTTTATTTCTATTCTTAATACATGTGGAAAGCAGAAAATCTACGGGCTGGCTATTTCTCTTTGTCTGAAAGACCAGGAGATTGTCAGTGAAGCCCTTTCTTTTAAAAGCGAATATGAAAAGAAACTTACACTGAATGTCAGGGAAAATGTAGAAAAAATTCGCAAAGGAGAAAATCTATGGTATGTTATTACTGCTGATGCCCTTTCTACCGGAAACCTTGCAAGCACGGTAGTCCGTTACCTTCATCCCGAGCTTCCCTTCGTTTGCATAAATGAATCCGAAGGAATCTTGAAGGTCTCGGCAAGAGGCACCCGTGAGCTTGTCTCAAAGGGCCTTGATCTTGCTTTTGCCCTGAGGGAAGCTGCAAGTTCAGTTGGTGGAAGAGGAGGCGGACATAATGTAGCTTCCGGGGCTACAATTCCTCTTGGGAGTGCCGAGGAGTTCCTGAGCATTGCAGACCGAATCATAGGTGACCAGCTCAAGAAGACTAAAACGAAAAACTAAAAAAGATAAAGATAATAAGTTGGAAAAGCGATGGGAGTGTTTATGAAAATTACAGGTACGATTGAATTTCCAGATCCCAAATCAAGAAAATCCGCTGCAAAAATTTTACAAGCTCTTTCTCCGGATAACCTTAGAAGCATGGAAAGTGAAATTCATGATGATAAAGTTGCTGTTCGGTTTCATTCTGAAAAAATTGGCTCTCTCCTGGCAACAGTTGATGACTTTCTCATGAATGTTAAAATTGGAGAAGGAATCGAAGAGGCTATGGAAAAAGAAGATAAAGTACGATAAAGCTAATTTTTCCTTATTTTTCTTTATCTCTTTCCTTTGTTTTTCTTTATTTTCTTTCCTTTACTCTTTTTTGTTCTCTATCCTTTTTTCCTTTGTTTTTCCTTTGTTTTTCCTTTGTTTTTCCTTTGTTTTTCCTTTGTTTTTCCTTTGTTTTTCCTTTGTTTTTCCTTTGTTTTTCCTTTGTTTTTCCTTTGTTTTTCCTTTGTTTTTCCTTTGTTTTTTCCTTCTCTCTTTTTTTCCGTTTTACCTTTTTGCTTTACTTTTTTGTCTTTAAATTACATTTTTATAGAAGCCATCAATCTCTTGAACCTTCTCGCCAGAGCTGTATCAGTTCTTTAAGCCTCTCACCCGTGAGTTCTGCTCCGGTTTCAGGTATCTGTAGACCATTGCGGTAGATATGAATAGCTTCCTGAAGCTCTTCAGTGCTTATGTTTTCCCCTTCCTGGGAAGCCGAGCTATCCCAGGGATTCCATGTGCGGACTGTCCAGTTCCAGCTATGTGCAACGTTTTCGTCTCGGGTTCGGGCAATTGCTGTGATATTATAAAAGCCTGGAGAACGGATGACTTCCGTGTGTGAACTATCTTTAACGCTGGATTCGGAACCCCTACTTTCTCCATTAAGATACCAGCTTATATTGCAGGCATAATTTGTACTGACACTGAACTCCTGCTTTTCTCCTTTGTAGGTTGCTACATTCTCTACTGGGCTGGCTGAGTTAATTGAAAGAGGGACCACTTTTATATAATCAGTTTTAGTCTCGGTGTTAGACCCTTTACTATTTCCGATATTCAGAGAAACAGTATAAGTCCCGTAAGACCTGTAGGTATAGACTGGATTCTGAGCTATTGAGTCGATTGTTCCATCCCCGTTCAGATCCCACCTCCAGGATAAAGCATTGCTGGAAAGATCTGTGAACTGGACTGTAAGAGGATACATTCCTGTTGTAACATTTGAAGTAAAACCCGCCTCAGGAAGTATGTAACTGGTTGTGAAAGCTTTAATGCAGAGATTTGCTTCCGAATTTCTTGATATATCCTCCCACTTGACGCCATTAGGGCTCACATAACTTTCTCCGGGATTGGCCTGGGCTTTACTGCTGTAACGGGCTATCGGCTCTTCGACTGCAAGAGGACCTGAATCCGAAGGATTGGTGAATCTAATAACTATTGAAAATTTCTCTCCGGCATTTATTGGCACTGCCGAATTCAGTACATGTGTATGGTATCCTGGGAAAGAGTATCTGCCACTTTCCTGTACAAGGTATCCCTGTCCAGAATTCACAGGCCCGGAAACAGGATTTTTATATATGTATATCTCGTAAGCTGTATTAAGATCCGTAGTATAGAACCCTATGGCTCTGAGGTTTTCATTCCTTTCCGAGGAGAAAACATTACCTCCCCAGGCAACCAGGCTTCCTTCATATTCTTTTGATACTATCCATCCCAGTGGGTCATACTGATAGACATGGTCATAGTTATTTTGACTTTCAGCTGTGAATATGGCATTTTCACTGTATCCGAGTTTTGTGTCGTAGTAGGAAATATAAAAGTACCCGTCCTCTCCCCAGGTATCGCCCCAGCTATTTTTCGCTATAAAAGCCCCGTCTCCTGGAGGAACCTGCGTAAATGAATTCCTATCAAAAGAATCATTCCATCCTACAATGGTTACAGCATGATTGACCGACAGGCTCCCTGGGTATCGATAGGCATAGTTTCTTTGCTGATAATACCCAGGATTCCAGTACATTGTTGTGTACACAGCCCCGTAATCCATAATTGCATTCTTGATAACCTCGTTATCCAGGAATTCGGACTTTTTAGGCAGAAATAGTGTCTCTTGTACATGTTTCTGTACAGAAAGCCCTGTGGGTGAATAAGTAGATGAATCGTTATAAGGGTCCTCAGAATCATTTACAGGCCCGCTCCAGCGAGAAAGATATGCTGTTGATATGAATGCATTGCCACCATTATCAGGTGTAAGATCAAACCCCTGTGAATAGCTATTTGAGACAATGTTTTTCATGTTGTTCTCAGAAAAGTCATAGCTTTTTCCTTCTTTTTCCAGGATATAAGACTCGAGGGAAGCGATACTTGAAAAGGCCCAGCAGCTCCCGTCCTTTCCCTGATTCCTTACGGCTGTTACTTTTCCTTCCTTGCGCAGATCATAAACAGCCGGAAGATCTGAACCTGAAGCACCCAACAAAGGTCTTTCTTCAGAGCTTGCAAGCCCTGACAGGTCAACAGGTGACGGTTTATATCCGGTTCCTGAAATCTGTCCGTAACTACCCACAAAAGAAAAAGCTTCAACTGAGTCAGGCTGCTGGTCTTCCAGAAAGTCAGGGTTCATTGGGGCCGTTTTAATCACGGGTTCAACCACGGACTCGTCAGAATGCGTGCAGTTTTGTGATATTTCAGGGTCTTCGGCATTTTCGTCGGCAAAACTTGGGCTGCTTGACAGGCACAAAATCAAAATCATAAACACAACCAGAAAAGGTTTTATTTTTTTAAGTAAGGAAAGTTTTACTCTTTTCAAGATCTCTGGCCTCTGTGAGATTCTCTCCTGGCGAGCCTGTATAAGCTTTTTCGGAGCTTGCCGGGATGTATATCTTTATCATTATTTTATAACTGAATTATAGGACTATTTATGAGATTTGTCTATAAGTCTTTTTCCAACCGAATATAATTTTTTATTATATCTTATTGACTATTTTTTCCCACATAAAGCCAAAATCAGGTATCTATTACTAAAATGGTCTTAAATTTTCTTCTTACCAGGATGCATTTATGAATATAAATAATTTTATTGTTATATATCTTTAAATCTTTAGTTTCATCTACTTAATTTTTATTTCATTAATCTTATTTTTACAAACTATATCTTGAAGCTATTATTCCCAATAGAAAGAAACATTACTCTTGTCCTTCAATACCTTATAAGCACATTTTAAGGGGGTGGAGACCTGTTTTCGGAGGCACTTGTAGAGCTTGAAAAAACCAGACCTGAAGACCTTGATAAAGAGATCCTTAGAGCTGCCATGATTGCAGAGCTGGATGCTATCAACGTTTATGAGCAAATGGCAAATCTGACAAAAAGTGAAGAAATTCGTAAAATCCTGCTTGATATTGCCAGAAAAGAAAAAATCCATGTAGCGATGTTTGAAACCGTGCTCCTGCAAACTGACAAAGAGTTTCTGAAAATCTATTCGGACTATGCTCTGGCTAGAAGTAGAAAATAAACTTTATTCTCTTTGTTTTTTACGCAATTGTTTTTTATCATTTTTTTCTTACTTCTACCGTTCCTTCTGGGTTAGCCTGCCATAACTAAGTTAACTGACAATTAACCTTTATCTCATCAAAATCATATTTTCTATTGATCCTCCATGCTTGAAGAATATATGAAAAAAAGACACTTTCAAAAAACACCTGAACCGTCGTCTATCGGCTTTAAAAAAAGCCCTGACAAACCAATATTTGTGGTTCAACGCCATGATGCTCGTAAGCTTCATTATGATTTTCGCCTGGAAATGGACGGAGTTTTAAAAAGCTGGGCTGTGCCAAAGGAACCTCCGAAGGAGGCAGGTACCAGAAGGCTTGCTATCGAGACTGAGGACCATCCACTGACATATGCCAATTTTGAGGGGGAAATCCCTGCTGGAGAGTATGGGGCCGGCAAAGTTGAGATCTGGGATAGAGGAACTTTTGATCTTTTGAAACGTGAGGAAAAGGAAATTGTCGTGGCACTTGAAGGTGAAGAGTTGAAAGGAATTTACGTTCTGGTTCGGACAAAGTACGGAAAAGGTGAAAAAGGCTGGCTCTTCTTTAAAAAGGTAAGCTAACAATGGACTATAAATTAGTACTAATTAGTACTTCTGAGTGCGCAATCTATGTCTCAAGAGTGAGACATAGGTCAGAACCCTGATCTTTTTAAACCATTATGAGTATAAGCATATGGGGATACTTACGGAAGAAAGAGTAAAGATTAATGTTTTTGAAACTGTCGGGGAAAACTGCTGTGTTGCCGCCTGTGACGGGCAAAAAGTTTACGATATTATTACGGCAGCGCTCTGTGAAGATAAGAAGATCGAAGTATCTTTTGCAGATGTGAATGAGCTGACGCCTGCCTTTCTGAACTCGGCAATAGGGCAGCTTTACGGTTGTTTTCCTGCAGAACAGATTGAGAGCAGCCTCTTATTCACGGATATCTCTGAAGAAGATGAGATTATCCTTAAGAGGGTTATCGAGCGGGCAAAAACCTATTTCGAACATGCGTATCTCTGCAGAAAGGCACTCAAGGATGTGCTTGGAGGAGAAGAGGATGCGTAAGAGCGTTCACCAGGCAACCGTTTTTCCTGTCAGGCGCCGTCCAAGGCTTCTTGCCGGAGGACTCAGACCCTCAAAGCCTGTTCCTGTAAAGGTGCATTCCATAGAGGAATATGATTTTCCCGAAGGTAAAAGCTACTTCTTTGACACTAACATCTGGCTGTACATCTACGGTCCAATTGGCTGGTCTGACCAGCGGTCGGACGCTTATTCAAAGGCTTTGAAAGAAATAAGGAATTCCGACGGCACAATATACATAAACTGCATGATAATTTCAGAATTCATAAACGCCTTCTCCAGAATTGAGTTCAAGCAGCAGACCGAATTTACGAGGTTCAAGGAATTTCGAAACTCTCTGGCATTTCGGGTAATTGCCCAGGATATAGCCTACAATGTGAGAAAGATTCTAAAAAGCACCCTTGCCTGCGACCCCGAAATGGAAGCTATAGACCTTCCTGAAGTCATGGACATGTTCGAGCAAGGAAAATATGATTTCAATGACCTTCTCTTTGCCCAGGTATGCCGTGCAAAAAATTTGGTTTTCGTAACCCATGACAAAGATTTCAGTGAACTCGGAGTTGAGATCCTTACCGCAAACGAGAGGCTGGTGGATGTGGGGAGAGAAGGGAGAGAATAACCGCTACCGCTTTTTGTCTCTTATTTAGGCTTAACTTCAAAGTAGAGTTCGATTGCTTCTTTTATTCTTATGTTTACTTCATCAAGTGTCTCTGCCTGTGTATGGCATCCAGGAAGTTCAGGTACAGAGGCTACGTAAATTCCGTCTTCGTTCTGTTCAATAACGACAGTGAATTCTCTCACCAGACTCATCCTCACTCCATACAATAATTATTTTCAATTTCGATTCTCCAGAGATTAAGGATTGGAGTAAGCGATGCGAATTTTGGAATCAAGAAGTATATTATAACAAAATCACCAATTAGTACCTATGCAGTTCACAATTAAACTTGAAGAATCTGATGATGGAGGCTATACCGCTCAGTGTCTCGAAATTCCTGCGGCTATTAGTGAAGGAAATACTAAAGAAGAAGCACTTGAAAACATTAGGGAAGCTATTCAGCTTGTTCTGGAAGTGACTAGAGAGCAAGCTCAGGTGTTAGGTGAAATTGCCACAGTGGAGGTCTCTGTTGGCTAAATTGCCTTCTGTTTCCGGAAAAAAGCCCATAAGAGCTCTTGGAAAACTGGGTTTTGTTGTTGTCAGGCAAAAAGGTAGCCATGTGATTTTACAAAAAGGGTCAAACTTGCTCACGGTTCCTCTTCACGATCCTGTCAAAAAATCTACTTTAAATACAATTTTGAAGCAGGCTGATGTTTCACTTGAGGAGTTGCTTGATCATCTTTAGTTTTAAGTGACTTTTTTGAAAGTGACTCTTTTGAACAGCTTAATTTTATGCAAGATTTTATTTACTGGTACGGAATTTTCATTACTTCAAACGAAACAAGGCAGAATACACATCTTTAAAAAGCCGACTAAATATTTCTGTAAAAATATACTTTCGCGCGTACTGCTCCTTTTTCCTCCCCGACCTACGTTTTTTCCAAAATCATAAAAATCCTCAAACAGGGCCACAGAATCGATAATTCTTAATAGAACCGGAAATACCTGAGATTTTTCCCCACGACAAATTTATCATTTATGCAAATAAAAATACTATTGATTCTATTTCACTGGTTAAAAAGCTGGCTTGACGGCTGCCAGAAAAAAGTTACTTAAAGGGATTCTAAAGGGAATCAGTAGAATGCTCCCATACAGAGATTTACCGAACCGGAGAGAAGATAATGTCTACAAAAGAAGAGATAGAAAGCCAGATTATGGACCTCTGGGATGAGATCTTTGATCTTGACGACAAAAGTAAGGAAGAATTAGAGGCTAAGTATGCAGAATGGCGGGAAGTAGAACCGCTACTGGACGAAGGGATAGATGAACTCGTAATACATATAGAGTCAATGAAAGGAATAAGTGACGAAAGCATGCTTGTCTACAAAGAGGTTAAAGAAATCAAAATAAGGTACAAGCAGCAGAAGGATGAGATACAGGCAAAAATAGATGCGCTGAATAAGGAAAAAGAAAAGATATAAAGGTGTCATTGGCTGCCTTTCCAGGCAAAAGCCGAAAATTAAGATACCTTCAATACATTTGATAATTCTTTTGCTCTTATTTTCTTTTGCTCTTGTTTTTTCATGCAAGGCTGCCACTGGCAAGTTCTTCAGAAGTGAATTTTTTAAGAAATATATTTTATAAGTCAGGCCCCTCCTCTTTCTCAGCCCCCGGCAAGTTCAAGTTTCCTGTAAGTTTCCTCTAAAACATCTCATAGCAAAAGACTGATCTGCATCAGAATTTTTGAGCCGGCATCAGCAAGATAAACATTTATAGCAATGCGGAAATCTGTTAATTATGGTAGAAACGTACAGGTTTTCAGCCGTAGTTCATAAAGAAGGAAAGTGGTATGTTTCATGGTGTCCCGAACTTGATATTGCAAGCCAGGGAGAAACAATTGAAGAAGCCATTGAGAACTTAAAAGAAGCAATTGAACTCTATCTCGAAGACGAAGACGCTCAGATTCCCGCAGCCGGCCAGGTTTTTACCACAACGGTAGAGGTCTCTTCCCATGCCAAAACTTCCCACCCAGTCAGCTCGTGAAGTTATCAGAGCACTCAGCAGCCAGGGGTTTCAGGTAGTATCGCAGAAGGGAAGCCACATAAAAATGAAAAAAATAACTCCTAGTGAAACACGCATTGTTATCGTCCCCGACCATCCGGAAATTCCGGCAGGAACCTTAAAATCAATTATCCGGCAAGCAGGAATGACTGATGAAGAATTTATCAGGCTTCTGTAATTCTTTCGTATATCCAGAACTCTTTAGAGATCCTATTTTCTAATTTTGTCTCTTCTACCTTTTTGCTGAGAAGAGGCACTATTTTATCTATTCAAACCTCAACTTTGACCTTCTGTATCCCGACAAAATCAAGATGTTCCTTTTCTCCCTCTTCGGCTTCAACCTCAAGGTACAGCTCAATTGCTTCTTTTATTCTTCTGTTTAATTCGTCAAGACTCTCTGCCTGTGTATGACATCCTGGAAGTTCAGGCACAGAAGCTACATAGACTCCATCTTCGTCCTGTTCAATAACTACAGTAAATTCTCTCATTGATTGACCTCGTCTTTCAGATATAAATCATATTCCAATGATTTTATTTATAGCTGTGTTAACTTTCTCGTTTACTCTTTGCAGGTCTGTTTTCAGGAAGAGGATTATATGGAAAAGCTGATTTCATAGAGATCTTCAGATCTATTTCTGTAAAAATATATTTCCGGTGCGTACTGCTCCCCTTTTCCCCACCTACCGTTTTTTAGTTTTTGATCCTTCACCAAACCGATTCGCGACAGAATCTCTAGATCGTGAAATTCTCAAACCGGACCCCTGAATGCAAAATTTTTGATGGCGATCGGGAATTCCTGAGATACTTGTTAAAAGCTTAAGGAGGGGGTTTTGGAATTTACTGGGAATATCTGTTGAGGAACTGGGTGATGTGAAGGAGGTCGTTTGAACTTGCCAGGATCGGGGTTTTAAGAATATTCTAAGGATGCAGGAGAGGAAGAGGAGGAGAGGGGAAGATTTGGTGGTATTTTCTTATTTTGGTTTTAGAGGAGGGTTATGTTTTGATTGAAATGGAAAAACTTACTTCTTTACTTTATTTCCTCCAGGAATTTCGAAATTTCTTCAGGAGAGGGCAATTTTCCTTTGAGTTTTTCTGGCAGGGTAGAAACGATTTTGTACTCAGCAACTCCAATTGGCTCTGAAAAAATTACATAAAAATCCTCTCTTTCTCTTTTACAGGCGAATTCAGTAGTATCTGTTTTTAAGCATAATTTCCATTTGTTTTGTAGCAAATTTCTCGCACCAATGGCGCGAGATTTTAAAAGTTTACATTTTTAGTTTCTTTACGTCTAATCTAACTTACTCAGGTAAATTATTTGTGACTAAAATCTACTTTCAGAAGTTTCTTGACTGAGTTTGAGGTCTGTGAATTATAGGTAAATTAATTATTAACGTTCATGCTGACTCACAATCGAATAAAAGTCAAAACGGTCTGAATATTTCTGTAAAAATATATTTTTCGCACGTACGGCTCCTCTCTCCCCACCTGCCGTTTTCAGTTTTTGATCCTTCCCAAACCGATTCGCGATAGAATCTCTAGATCGTGAAATTCTCAAACCGGACCCTGAATGAAAAATTTTTGATAGCGACCGGGAATTCCTAAGATACTTGTTAAAAGCTTAAGGAGGGGATCTGGAGTTTACTGAGAATATCTGTTGAGGAACTGGTTGATGTGAAGGGGTGGTTTGAGTTTTCCTGGATCAGGATGAGAAAGTTGTGAGGGTGCAGGTGAGGAAGAGGGAGGAATGAGGAGAATTTATGGGGAGGATTTTGTTTACAGGGTTTTTTTGAGGAGAGGGAAGAGTGAAAGGGTTGTGACGATGGGTGATGAATTTTCATTCTGATAAATTTAAAATGTATAATATATAATAAAAAGGCGTTAACTTTTACTTCTTAACTGTTGAGCGTACCTTGCGGCTCCTAAAGCATTGATAATTTGAGGATCTGGTGGAATCAATATTTCACAATTGAGTATATTTGACAAAGCATCAACTATACCTTTATTCTTAACTACACCACCGACTAACACAACAGATCTACATTCAGGAACCATGTGAGATATCCGATGTGCGAAGGAATAATGCATTCCTGAAATTACATTTTCTATTTTTTCGTGGTTTACAACTTGTGAAATCATTTCAGATAATGCAAAAATTCCACAGGTTTGATTTAATGTAATTGGCTTTTCAGATTCTTTATGTAATTTTTCAAGTTCTTCCACTTCTAGGTCAAAATATTTTGCAACAAATTCTAGAAAAGCGCCTGTACCTGCACTACATTTATCATTAAGCTTAAATGAATTATTTCGTATATCAATTACTTTAGTATCCTGACCTCCAATATCTACTATAACATCTGCCTTAGGGTAATAGTATTTAGCCCCAAATATCGAAGCAGTTATTTCTGTTATGTTCCAACTGTTAGGTATACTTTTTCTAAAATAACCTGTGGTACAAACACTACTAACATCTTTTAAGTTAAGAGTATCAAATAGTTTTTCCCAATTCATACTATTAATTATTTTATAATCAGATATATTATCGTCATCAAATCTAACAAGTTTAGCAGTTCGACTACCTACATCGAATCCTATCAATGTACTTCACCTTTCAACATTTCAGAAAATGCTTCAAGACGCAATTTTACCTGCTCAGGAGTTCTAGAAGGCATGTCTCCTTGTATTGTTAACACTGGTTTGTCAACTACGTTACGGATAATATCATCCTCAAGATTATGGTGACAAGAAAACTGCGTATAGTGAACAATACCATCCACATCTCTTTTTGACAATTCTCTTTTTAGAAAATTTATCCTGTATTTTAGATTTCTAGCAAATGTGTAAGTGGAATAGTTTTTAGCTAACTCCTCTATTGAAGTTCCTGTAATTCTAACAAACTCATATGGTAATTCATCATATACAATATGTAACCCAAAAGAAGCTGCAGTTTCATGAAAATCATTATATATGGGAGGAAGGCCTAGCATTGCTATTCGGTTTGTATATTCTACTTTTTCATTTTTCTGAAGCGTTTCATCAAGTTTTTTTTCAAAATTATTTAAATCACTTTGAAAATCACTACACGAGATAAGTTTCTCAAAACATGTAGATGAAGATATTTCATCGTTTAGACGCATCAAATCAATTTCTAAGGCTTTTTTCTTTAATTGCAGGATTCGTCGAAAGATCGAGTTGTCGTAAAGTCCTCCTAAGAAGAGGCATAATGATTCTAATTGTGTTTTCATATAATTAGAATCTCCATCAAATGGATAAAAAAAATATCCTGTCGGGATACCGCTGAAAGAAACTCTTTCCCCGTCTATTAGTGCATTGTTACAGTCTCCACCCGCTACTACCACAAGACGATCAATATCAATCTCTTTTTTAATTATCGCTTCTCTCCATATTGCACACCACGCACAAAGTTTGTTTCTAGGCTGGAGTGTAGAATATGTTACAAAATTGTTAACATCAACCGGAACTTTGTTGCAACTGTATATTATTTCCGGAGGAACAAGAGCAGTAATTCCTATTTTTTCCTTAATATTTGTTTTTTTCTTTATGTTCCCCGCCTCCATGCTTACATTTCCGGGGCCTAATTTGTATCATACTTACTTTTTCATTTTCATCATCAACCATTACAGCCTCCCCGTTACCTTTAATATTGCGAATGTATGTTTTTAATTCGCCTCCCATGTAGTCTTGACTCAATTTATTTAATGCATCGACATCTTCTTTCGTAGTTATCTTGTGTGAAATAACTATGTCGCATTGAGATAGAACCTCATGGTCAATTGCGGATGGTTGTTGGGTAGCTACTACTAAGGATAATCCAGGTTGTCTTCCTTCTTTTACCCACCTTACTAGTAGTTCTTTTGATAATGTAGACTTCCCAGAAGGTGCAAACTGATGAGCCTCATCAATCATTAGCCATACTTTTGGAGTACTTGTACTCAATCCTAACTCTTCTCTTCTTCTTGCTTCCGTTCTCTTTGTGAAGAGGTCCCTACAAAATATAGAGACAACTAAATTTCGGGTTCCGTAACGTCCAGGATCTAATACGCTTAAATCAACAATATTTACAGAATTTGTATCAAAAGAATCCCATGTATTTGTGTATGTATCTCCAAATAAGCCCCATGAATTAGCCATTTCAAGCCTATTTAGCAGTGCTTCGCGGCTTTTATCATTAGCTTTTGGATCATACTCTATAGAATTTATAATATCCTTAATATAAAAATCATTTTTGTACTGCTTTTTTAATCCCTGAACAGCTCTATAAAGGACTATTCCCATTGCATCATTAATGCTTAGATTAAATAAGTCGCACCATCCGTCAGGAGATATGTCAGAGGGATTCAAACTGATCGACTGAAACTGAACTCCATGCTCTTCCATTACATTTACTACTTCATCACCATATCTGTTTTTTGGGTCTCCAGGAACCAATATTTTTACATTAAGTCCTCTTGGAGATAAGCCCCACTCCCATAGAACATTCTCCTGATCATAGTTTGGGTTGCACATTGTCCAGTATATACCCATTGGGTCTATAATTAAACACAAGGCATCCTTACAGTTAGACTGTAGCTCTTCAGCTAAATTTCCTAAAGTATAGCTTTTTCCGCTGCCTCTTTTTCCGCATATTAAAATTGCTCTTGACTTACTTGCATCAATGAAAGCATCTTCATCTGTTTTTTTGTCTTTACCAATAAATAGATTGTTCATTTATCCACCTTATATTCTATAAATGGTGTTATTGATTCTTCAAATGAAATTCCCCCATGTATGCCCCATTCATTATTTCTGAAGCTTCGAAGTATGTAAGGATAAGCTAAAAGAGTATTGTAATGTTCATTCAGTTTTGAGATTACTGAATGACCTTCGATTTTATGCAACCCTTTCAAGTATCTTGGGCTTTCATTATAAGGTTCGATTACTTTAAACTCATGTTCGTATTTCCACAGTAATCCATGATCTGATGTAACAAATATATTAGCTGTTATTCCTTTAGATTCAAATGTTTCTTTGAGCTCAAAAACATCTTTAAAAATTTGTTCGATTTCCTGCTCTTTTAGTGGTTTATCATGCATATTGTGCGCATACCTGTCTAACCCATTCCTTATAATTTGTAGAAACGTGTGTGGTTTTAGTTCCATAGAGCGAACATGCTTTATGACGTCTTCAAAGGAACTGACTTTAATAACCTCATTAAAGCCTTTGAAAAGCTTATTAGTAAGTTCATTGTTTTCTCTTTCCCAATAAGTAAAACCGAATCTTCTCATGTACCCCTTATCATATAACTTAAATGATAGAGGGCGATTCTCACTTCCATATACTATATTTGTAAATCCTGACTCTGTTGTCGTGGTTCCATTTACGATACAAGGTTCTGGACTATACTTTAGACAATCAATGTAAGATAAACCATCAATCAAAATTAATACGACAATTTCAGCATTTGATCTAAATAATATTTCTTGAGAAAGATCTTTTTGAGTCAACATTAGCCTCTGAATTTCTTCGTATTTTTTTGATAATATTGAATTCAGATTATTTGTGAAAGGATTGTGTTTAAGCCTTACATACGGTAACCGATAATCTGGATCGTCGAGTATTACATACCTACATAACTTCAGGGGCTCTAATTGATCTATCTTTCTCCAGAAATCTCTCCTATTATGGAATATTGTAATGTTATCTAAATAACATAATGAGACTAAGCTATCGAGGGACAAATAAACTGGAGTTTTGGATAATAGGTTATCCAGTTCACTTAACTTCAATCTCGAAACCTCGTTGATACTGAGATCTTTATTTGATTACATTTAAATAACTCTAAAAGAGAATCTTCCATATCTTCTATACTGCAATCAAAATCTGTTAACAGATCTTCTAAACTTAGGTCCCTTCTTTTTTTCACAAATTCTAGTACTTTTTTACTTAATTCATTTTCT
This sequence comes from Methanosarcina barkeri 3, assembly GCF_000970305.1. Lineage (GTDB taxonomy): Archaea > Halobacteriota > Methanosarcinia > Methanosarcinales > Methanosarcinaceae > Methanosarcina > Methanosarcina barkeri_A. The sequence continues at coordinate 3,200,150 of NZ_CP009517.1, read as the reverse complement.
GCATCTTTTGCTTGATTAATTAATTTTATTTTATTTCCTTTAAATTCCTCATATTTTACAAACAACTCTTTAATATTATTTATGCTATCTTCGAATTTATCTTCATTTTTTATGCTTTCTATACTTATTTCTTTAAGTGGTTCAATACTGTTTTTGATGCCCTCTACTTCTATTAACAAATTGTCAACGTTGAGACCCCTTATCCGTTTTGCGTGAAGAATGTTCGTTCTACTTTCCTCGATTTCTGTAATCTTTTTGCTTAAACTCTCATTAAATTGATGCTCAATTTCCTTGTACAAATCCCTGTGAGATCCTTCAATATCACTTTTTTGAAGTCGCGAACTTAATCTTCCACTAAATCCAATATTTCTCAATAAAGCTTCATACTTCTCTTTTTTTGTATCAAATAAACTGTTTTGTTGTTTTTCTTTTGCCATATAACTTTCTTCAATTTCTTCTATTTTAGTTTCATAATTTTCAAAATCTAATAAAAATTCATTTTTATGTTCTGCAAATTTATAAGAAACGTCCTTAATATATTCCTGAACACGGCTAAATTCATCTATAGGTTCAATTTTTTCGTTATATTCAGAGACATTCGTGTAAACTTGGTTACTTTTTTCAAGTATATTCAACCATTTAACATATCCTTTCATATATTTAGTCAACTGATTTTTATCTTTTTGTAGCTCCTCAAGTTGACTTTTATAACCTCTATTTTTTGTATCCAATTCTTTAAGATCATCAATTGAATTTCTTGGTAACTTTTGTATCTTTTTAATGTCATCATTTAGTTTAGTGAATTTTTCTTTCAATGACTTGTATTGGGCAGAAATACGGATTTTACTTTCCACTATAGGTTGGACAAAACCCACTACACCTTGTGGATTTTCGTTCAGTTCTTTAGGCATGCTTTGACGAACAATTTCATCAATTTTTTTGGTCAGTCCGGTTAAATTATTATTTAAACTGTTCTCCAAAATTTTTTGTTTATTTTTTAATGTATCTCTTATTGATTTAAGCTCCCATTTAATTTCATAAAGAATTTCGTAGTCTTCTGAATTCTTCGCTTTTTCTTCATACTTCTCTAATTTAGTGATTATCTCCTTATCGTCTAAGGTCAAATCAATATCCTTTAAATCATGATATAATGTTTCTAATTCTTCTATTTCAAATAGAAGCTCGTCAGCTGACAAATCGGCTGTATATTTTGAGAATATAGAATTGTTTTCGCATATAAGTTGCCGATTAGCTAAAAGATCTAATGCAACATCGGATTCTTCTTCTGTATATCCGAGATTTTTTCCGATTTTAAATACATCATCCAAAGATATACTCTCGTTATTTTCAATAAAACCCAGAATTTCTTTTTCAAGCGGATGTATCAAAAATTTTATAACTGCAGTTTTTCCTTTCTCCCAATCCGAATAAAGAAGATTTTCCTTCCAAACCCCTAACAATAATTCAAATCCTGCATGTAATTTAGTATATCCAAAAAGTGCTGCAATATCTGCTTTTTCGCCTTGTAGTTCCTCATGACCCCTTCTCTGGGATACTTTTATACAACTTAATGCACTCATGTAGCGTGTAATTGATTCTCGCCACTGATTAGAATGAATAAAAGTTTTATAAGATGGATATAATGATTCACAAACATTCGAAAACAGATCTTCAATTAATTTCTTCCCAGTTCTTTTTATGTTGTATCCACTTGTGTCTTTTAATTTTTCATCAAATAAAGATATTATTGAATGTTTTATTAAATTTTGCTTCAAATACTCAAGTTGACCTTTCTCGTTCTGTTTAATATCGGCATCTTCTAAGAATTTATCTATATAGCTTGTAAGGCTCAAAGAAAGTAAGGGAGTGATTTCTTCTGGGCTTATAAAATCTTGTAATTTCCTTAAGTCGTTAGGAAATTGCCCATTTCTCGCAATTTTCTTATTCAAGTCTAAAACAATTAAAATTCTATTTGTATCATATTTTATAATCTCATGCTGACCATAGTCTAAGTAATTCAAATAGAATCCAAGATCTATGTCTTCATTCGGGTTGACAATTGGATGTTTTTTATTTTCTTTTATATTTTTATTTTCGTTATTCTTATTTTCTTTTATAGATATTGTAAGGTGTAAAGTCCTATATGGATATTTTTCATCAAAACTTCCAGTAATTATACATTCTTTGTACCCGTAACGTGTAGGATATATATTATTAAGGCCTGCAAAACCAATCAGTCCGCCTTTTCTTTCTCCAAATATTTCAGCAAATATATACTTTATAAATGCCTTCTCTGCAGCTTCTGCACAAATATCATTTCTATCATACTGATCTCTAAACTTTTTAATTAATTCATCTACTTTTGATACTTCTCCATCTGATTGGTTGGATAAATCCTTTAGTGTTGGTCCTTCAGCAAGGTTCTTAATAACATCGCCTAGTAGTGATTTTTCTAAGTTAACGAAATTGTTATGAAGACCATAAATATCTAATACTTCTAGTGGACAACCTCTGGGGAAAGCAGCCAATAATTTTATTACACTCCTATCGTTTTCGGATTTAACCCTATCAGAAGATAAAGCTTTTTTTACTGAGGAAACTATCTTTTGATCTGGTCCATCATGTACAATGTTTCCATCTAAATAACTGTTGATTAAGTTTATTACCGTATATTGTTGACTTGTATTGTTATAGTGCTGAAATATTAATTTGAAAATATTAACTACTGTTCTTGGACCATTCCCAAGATCTTTGTCAGTGACAATTTGGCCAACAGAAGATAATGTGTACTTATCTACTAGTTTTGAAGGGTCGAATTTAAATTTTTTAGCATATTCTTCCATTAAATATGCAGGGAATTTTCTGTCATAAACATTCTTAAGATTTATTACTAATCTTTGCTCTCTTAATCGCTGAATTATATCTCCGGCTCGCTCATTAATTGTACTTTCCTTCTCTTCTGGGATAATGAATATTATTCCATACTTTTTGTTTTTATTAATTATATTCCAAATTAATTCTCTCCATTCATTTGTAATCTCATTTGTTGCAAAATTTTTCTGATCAAAATAAGTCTGAAATTCATCTGCAAAAATAATAAGGCCTTTAAAACCTGCTTTTAATACTGTGTCCATGCAAGAGTCTAAGAAATGTGTTAATATTTCAGGGGTAATTCTAAGATTAAGAATTCCACTTGATATCTTATTTTCAATAGATTTTCTTGCTTGTTCGAAAGGAATACCAACATCTTCGCAGTCTTTTTTAGCTAAACTATCTATGGAAAGATCTGCATATTTTCGGTATATTCCCTCTATGTCTACTACGTAATCTGGAGATTCCATCCCAAATTTGTACTTTATCCAACCATATGTAGCGTCCATTATACCTTTTAATGAATTGCAAGTGAAAGGTGGAACTGTCATTATTTGCTTATCTTGACATGTAATCCATGCGTGAATTGCAGTCGTTGTTTTCCCATAGCCATAAGGGGCAGAAATATAACCAACTAATGATACTCCTTCATTTAATTTTTGGACTAATTTTTTTTCATATTCATCAGTTTCGCCTATGGAAATGTGGGTGAATATATGCCTATTGTATGAAGAGTCCACTTGGCTAGGAACTTTTATTAAATCATCAGCAGAAAATGTGGCAATGCACTCTCTTTTATCTATAATTGTTTCAAAATATTTAGTATCAGTATTCAAATATAACACCTACACTTTTTAAATATTAAGACCCATAGGTTATCACAATCCAAATCGTAAATGTTTAAACCAACACTATTAATGTTTTTTACCACTTTTTCTATATCAGTGGCTGTGAGAGCAAGATTTAGTGAATAAACTTTTGCGTCAAGTTTATTCCTACTTAAATATATTACACGCTTTATTCTTTTTAGTTCCATAATTTTTAAAATGGTTTTGTATTCTTCAAAAGAGGAGTTCCCATTGTCGATTACAGCAATATGACATCCTTCTATTACATTTTCAATATCAGAAAAGTATGTAGCATAATTGCGCTTTTGTAGTGCCCAACCCAAAAAAGTTTTTCCAACACCATCAGGCCCATAAACGTTAATAAGATCATGTATCTTGTTGTCCAATATATTTGTCAAAATATTTTTTTGAGAATCCGTAAGCCAATCTTCAGAAACGCTACCTTTAATTTTATTATGGATTGAAATAAAATTCATATAAAATCATCTATCTTAGGTTCTCTATTTAATCGAATATGTTTTTCCCATCCAATTGAGAAATCAACGAAATCAAAACTTTTTTTACACAAATCAAAACAAGAATCAAAAGATTCAGGATCTATTAAGCATATCTTACAGATGTCAGCTATCGTATTATCTGTTATAAGTATAAGAGATCCATATTCTGCTTTTCTCTTTTTGAAAGCATAATCAATAGCTAACAAAAACAACTGTGGCTGACAAAAGTTTCTTAGTTTAAACGATATTTTTTTATTTTCATGATTTATACAGCTTGGATTAAGTGAGCCAACCCATGAAATTAGAGGTGATATACTTCGACCTCTAAAAGATATTCCCTCTTGATTTAGTTCTTCTCTGGCTAGGTTTACTATTTTTAGAGCGAAGTTTTCATTGAAATCACTTATACGCATTTCGTCAATTTCTCTGTTCTCGTAGAGAATATCTACAAATTTATTGTATACCCAAGAAGCGTGATTTCTTTTCTCAAAATAATACTGAGTGTAAAGTAAATAATGCAAAATATTATAAAAAAGAGTTTCATCGTCATACATTATTTTATATAACTTTTCTCCTAATTCAGTTAATTTTAATTCTTTAGAAGTTATTCCCACTTTTTTGACCATTGCTGTAAGGTGAGATTGTCTTTTTTTATAATTCTCTAATTTTTCCTCCGATTCTTTCGATAATTTTGAATCGTCTAAACTTGATAAGTCAGCAGCAATTTCAATAAACTCAAATATATTCTTTGGTACTACACTTATATCAAGATGAAAATCACTCATGGAAGCATCTCTTTATGTTGGAATCGTCACTTAATAGTAGAACTACAAACTTAGGATCAAAATCATAAGTGTTTATGCTTTTTTTATGTTTATATTGCGTTAATTTTAGCAAGCCTGAAGCTTTGAAGTTAAAGCTGTAAATTGTCGATTTTCCCTTAGGTGAGCCTAAAAATATGAATATAAACTTAAGTTTATCTATAATAATTTCTTAATAACGGAGTGCATAAATACCTTTTTATATATTAAGAATTAATATAATATAGTTAGTCCATAAAGAGAATAAAATGAAGTAAAAAACACTATCAAAGGAAAAAAATTTATATTAAGGAACATTTAGGGAAATACTTTATATAAAAAGCATAGAAATATGCTTTATATACTAATTAATATTTATTTGAATTATATTCTTAATTGCAGATATCTTAAAATATCTTAAAGATTAAGAGTTCATCTACTCTATCATCCAATTTATCCCTAAATATTATAGTTAGCCAAATATAGTGAAAAGATAGCTAATAAGTACCAAAAAATTGATCGGAGGCGGATAATGGATAAATACTCGCTTAGGAAATCATGGGATATCATTATGTGATGATATAGGATATTTTTTTAAGAACTCAACAGTATCAAATATTGCAATCATGTTATGTAAGTATCGATAATACACCTGGCTCTGAAGTTTATTAAAATCTTCACAAAAATAACAAGCATGATTTGATTCGGTTTTTACTTTCTCAAAGTTATTTCTGCTTAATATACTACAGCTCTTTTCAGATGATCTATGAGTTATATTGTGTGTACTATGAAAGGGAAATAACACATCTCCATATGCAGCTGCTCTTTTCCAGCCAGCACTATCAAATGATGTAAAACCTGCCTCACACAACTTTGATAAGCTTGATGTTCCTCCTACCCCAAAAGCATGAACTTCTAGAGAATAATCTTTTAGCAGATTCATCATATATTCTACATTTTCCATTGATTTACTTGTCAAGAAATTTATACCGTTATTACTCCCACATGTTCCAAAACTACCAAAACCAATTCTAGAAACATTCAAATCTGAGTATTCTCTTACACATCGAAATATCTGTTCTTTATTATGCCCTTGAACTACAGGAATACATTTTTTCTGAATATTTTCTTTTAGTTGATCATGAAATATTTTTGCGTTAGTAATTGTATCTCTCACCTTATATTCTACGATAAGGTCTGAGTCTCCATTTACTGGGGGGCTATCAGGCAAAACATAGTAATCTCCCCATTCATTTTGCGAATAAAAATCTGTTAATTTACTGAAAAGTTCTTGAGTGGTTATTTTTCCTTGTTGGACAAAAAAGCCACCTGAATCAAACATTATTTTACTACCATCATTGTCTTTCAAATCTTTTATTGCCTCACTGGTTTTTTTGGTTGAAAAAACTGGTGTATATAATACGTTTTTGAGTGGCCATTTTATTTTTTCAAAATCTTTAAGTGAATCTCTCATCTTCTTAATCAAACCAGGATGAGCAGACATAGATACAAAGAACTCCACATTATCACCTAACCAGAAATTAGTGATCTACTGCTTTTTGGAAACTTTTTTACGTATTGTTATCATCGAGTTTATACACCCAAGTTACCAGTTTTTTCCCATTTTTCGTATGGGTGCGTGTACTCTTTATTTTGAAACCGCATCTCAAGTAAAATGAATGTGCAATGCCATCAATTGGGCAATTCAATAATAATGTTTTTTTCTTTTGAGATTTTGCCTCTTGAAGTAGGTAATTAATCAATATTTTACCATAACCTTTGTTCCGATTATTTTCATCAACACATATTTCATATAAAGTAGTCTGAGAATCTTTTCTATGATGATAGTTTATAAATCCAATTATAATTTTTTTGTACTTTAACACGACCAAATTTTCTTTTTCAATCGATTCGACTAGCGAACCTCTTAGAATAAATCCAATTAAGTTTTTATTCTTATCTGCAATGGATTTTATTTGGGGTACTTCTTCTAATCTTGCTTTTGTCACTTCAACATCTGAGTTAAGCATGCGATCAAAATCTGAATTATATTTCTCATAATTAAAGTTATTCATCTGTTTTCATTAGTAGCTATCTCAAAAAATAATTCTATGATTTTTCGATATAACCGGATCAGATATGTTATTTCCTCTTAAGTGAATTCAGCGAATGAAAAAGACTTAATACTGTAAAATCTCATTTTGAATCTTTTAAACAACACTTTTTTATTCGATTTTATTATTTTTCCCTGATCCCATCACCCTGAAGTCTCCCACCATAACTTAACTTCATTTCAAAATCTCTCTTTCCTCCACCGACAAAACTCCACTAGGTTAAACATTGTCTGAGCCCCAGCAACTTTCTTATTTTTCAGGATCTCTAGAGAGAATCAAGCAAGGGTCTCTGCAGGAAAAACAAGCATTTGGACCTTGCTTTAGTAACTGATACATTTAGCCTATTCCGGCTGTAAAATGAATTCTGCTTCGTTTATTGAAGTTTCAGTATAGCTGACTCCTTAGCTCATTATTACTTAGCTTTGACTTCCAGAGCTTGGGTTTTGTCCAATGTGTCTACAAAATCACAGGTGAGCCAAGGCCTCGGTTGAGCGGAGTATTCGTTCCAGACTTAGTCCCAACTTTTATTTTCCTACAACACCACGCGCAGTACTAAACTCAACTCTAAATATTTTTTTCAAGTATTTGATAATAATACTATTATACCCCGCAACTAAAATAAACACTTTATGAATCTCACCGTCCTTGTTGATAACAACACCCTTATTGACAGGTATTTCTTTGCCGAGCCTGGTTTGTCTTTTCTGCTGGAGGATTCAGGCATACGAGTTCTTTTTGATACCGGGTATTCGGATATCTTCATTAAAAATGCCCGAAAAATGGGGCTTTAAATCTCTCTCATCTCTTCTGTAAGTCATAAAGAAACCACTTCATTGAGAATATGTTTTCCAACATTTGGCTTGAGACCGGTTCTGGTTACCAGGTCTACTTTTACTCCTAACAGATCACTAAGGTAATACTCAAGCTCAATATATTTCAGAAGGCCAGGTGTTTCATCAAATTCCACCAGAACATCAAGGTCGCTTTCACTTGTTTGTTCCCCACGAACGTATGACCCGAAAATTCCGAGATAGCTCACGCTGTATTTTTCTCTGATCTCAGGCAGGTGTTGCCTGAGTATTCTTATGAAATGGTCAGCATTTTTAAGTTGTTGGGAAGGCATTTTTATTTTCTTCCTTATTCTTTCATTGCTGGGTACCTGCACGAACGGTCTGCCTTATACCGGTACCAGCTCTTTTAACACGTCATCTTTCATCATCGGGTGGAGAGCTCTCTCTGAAACAACATCAACTGGAACTCCAAATAAATCCTCAAGATAATATCCAAGTCCCACAAGGTGTAAGAGGGTAGTTCCTTCTCCAAACCTCACAAGGACGTCAATATCACTTTCTTTTTTTCTTTGTCACGTGCGTACGAGCCGAAAACGCCCAGGACTTCAGCTTTGAACTCTTCTTTTATTTTGTCCTTTCTTTCTAAAATAAGGAGCCGGATCTGGTTAACATCCATATATGTTCCTTTATATCCTGCAATACTTGTTTCCACCCATTTTTAAGTTAATCTACGTTTTGAGCGATCTTCCCGCGTATAAAGTACTGTGTCCTTTGCATAATATAATCTGCTGTATTACAAATTTGTACTCCTTTTTCCGCTTCCATTTTTTTCGGAAAGGTCGGTCACTACATGACCGTAAACGTAGCCGGGGTCAAGTTTTTGGTTAGTTCCTTCCCGTCACAAGGTTAAAGTTTCAGCTCCAGAAATCGGACAATAGACATAATCGGATAATAGACATAATCGGATAATAGACATAATCGGATAATAGACATAATCGGATAATAGACATAATCGGATAATAGACATAATCGGATAATAGACATAATCGGATAATAGACATAATCGGATAATAGACATATTGCCCTATTCGATATTCCCTATTCTGCGTCTGAACTTAAGGTGTCTACTATCAAAGTATATTATAATGTGTTAAGACTTGGTCTTCTCATCCGAGTTATAAATATTCGCTATAGAATAAGCATTTATATCAGAAAAAGAATTTTAGACTCTGTTTACGTCATTACCTCTATTCACAATACCTTATTCCATACCAAGTAAAAGAGGCTCAAACTTTGAAATTACAGTTCAATCTTAAAGCTTACTTTAAAACAAGTGCAGACCCCACTCCTGCAAAGGATGTTATAGCTGCGCTTTTTGAAGAGGCAAACGGTACCCTTCTTACCCGAGGGGCGCCTGAAGGGCAGGGAGCAAAGGTTACGGAATGGAAGCTCGGGGAGGACAGGATCGAGCTTTCGCTCCAGTCCGGCAGGTATGTTAGAGTGCACGATGCAATTTTCCGGCTGAGGAAACAGCTTTCTGAGGCACTAGGTAAGAAATTCAAGATTGGGATTCGTGGAATCGAGGTTGAGTCTTTCATCATTAAGGTGCCGGCTGACCATGAGCTCAGGATGCTCAAGGTGCCTTATATAAAAAGTATGGAAAACATTGAAGGCGGGATTGAGCTCGAGCTTGAGGTCGGAGAAGCTGAGATGAAGAATCGGGTGCCGGACAGGATTCTCACGCTCCTCGAAGAGAAAATCGAGGCTGCCCAATATGGGGCAAAGGCTGAGCACTGGAACCTGCTCTGGCAGAGAGAGCCAATGGAGCATCCCTTCAAGGAAGACCCTACCCAGGCCATGATGAAAGAAGGCTGGCTCAAGCGTGGGGCAAGCCGCGGTCAGTGGATCCACGGGCCTCAGTCCACAAGGATCTTCCGGACTTTCGAGAAAATTGTCCTTGAAGAACTTCTTGGACCTCTCGGATACAGGGAAATGATTTTTCCAAAACTGGTCACCTGGGAAGTCTGGATGAAGTCCGGGCATGCAAAGGGCGTCTACCCTGAGATATATTATGTATGTCCTCCGCAGACAAGGGACCCAGATTACTGGGAAGAGGTTGCTGATTACTACAAGGTTACTCACGAAGTACCCACAAAACTGATTAAAGAAAAAATCGCAGAGCCAATCGGAGGCATGTGCTATGCCCAGTGCCCGCCTTTCTGGATGTATGTAACAGGGGAAACTCTTCCGAACGAGGAAATTCCCGTAAAGGTCTTTGACAGGTCAGGTACCTCTCACAGATATGAGAGCGGTGGAATTCACGGAATCGAAAGGGTAGACGAGTTTCACAGGATCGAAATTGTCTGGATAGGCACAAAGGAAGAGGTATTAAAGTGCGCAGAAGAACTGCATGACCGCTATATGCATATCTTCAATGATATATTGGACATCGAGTGGAGAAAAGCAAGAGTTACCCCCTGGTTTATGGCACAGGAAGGACTGCTCGGGCTTGCCGAAGAAAACACTGTCGGGACAACCGATTACGAAGCCTGCCTGCCTTATCGCGGGCCGGATGGAGAATGGCTCGAATTCCAGAATGTGAGCATTAACGGGGACAAGTATCCCAAAGGCTTCAATGTAAAACTCCAGTCCGGAGAAGAACTCTGGTCAGGCTGTTCAGGAGTCGGGCTTGAGAGATGGGCTGCGGTCTTCCTTGCGCAAAAAGGGCTTGACCCTGCAAACTGGCCAGAGGAATTCAGAAAAAGAGTAGGCGAAATGCCGAAAGGCATCCGCTTCCTTTAAAATTCTTCATATTTTTTCTCAGGTCATTTCCATGAATTTCTCAAAATTTTCTGAACTTCTCAAAACTTTCTAAGTTTCTCAAAACTTTTCTAACTTCTCAAAACTTCTTTAAATTTCTTTAAATTATTCTGAATCTTTCTTCAAAATTTTTTCATTAAACTTTTTCCCTTAAACCTTTTTCCTTACATTTTTCTTAAATCTTTTTTATACACTTCCTTCATACTTTTTCTTCAAACTTTTTTTATTTTTCTTTTTAGCAGATAGGCAGAAAGCGTTTCTGACCGATTTGTTTATATACTGATATGATATGTATAGTGAGCCATTAACTAGTTAGATGCCGCTAATTTCTGAGAACTTCTGGCGATTTTCCGGATCGTATTTTTGATTATCAGGAGCCTGTAGCTGCCGGAATATAGGGGACGGGTCCAGGTTCGGAAGCCTCTGAAAGCTTGGAAATTTCATCTTGAAAGGGAAACGCTAGTGCTAAAAGCACCACAAACTGCGCCTGGCAGCGCAAAGTCTGTGTAAAAGCGCTGAAGGTCATTCACGCTCATTGATTAAGGAAAAAGCTCAACTAGAGCATCCGGAATAAGAAACTGAAAGGCTTGAGGGCCGCAGGATAAATCAGCAGCATACAAAATTCAATAAAATACTAGAAACAATACAAACCACGAAAAGGAACATTACTTCGGAGGAATCACTTGGCAAGAAAGAAAGTACAGAGAAAGCTTGACGGATGGAAGTCCAAGGAATGGTATAATATTGAAGCTCCTGCTTACTTAAACAGAGCTATTGTCGGTAACACGATGGCAGGAGACCCTTCTCTTCTTGTAGGGCGCAATATTGAAACCACTGTTGGGGAACTTACCAACGATATGACCAAAAACAATACTAAGGTCATTCTCAGGATTAACAACGTCGTCGGAGACGTCGCAACTACTGACCTCATGGGCCACGAACTTACAACCGACTATATCCGTTCAATCGTGAAGAGGCAGACCTCAAGGATTGATGCGAATATCGACGTTAAAACCAAAGACGGCTATGTCATCCGTGTAAAGCCTACCTGCTTCACAATTAAAAGAGCACGCTCAAGCCAGATCAAAGCTATAAGGGAAATGATGGTCGACATTGTCACAAAGCGTGCATCAGATGCCGATTTCGAGACATTTATGCAGGAAGCAATCCTTGGCAGGCTCTCAGCAGCTATTTACAGGCAGGCAAAGTTTATTTACCCACTTCGCAGGGTTGAAATCCGGAAAACCCAGGTCGAAGCCAGACCAGCAAAAACTGCATCCGCTGCACCAGAACCTGCAGCAGCGTAATTCAGTTTGGTTTAGTATCAAGAGGCAGGGGAAATCCGAAAGGATTTCCTTATCTCTTTTCTTAGTTCTTTTTAGTTACAAATTTCTTATTCTTACTGTTGTAATTGTTCTTTACTGTTGTAATTGTTCTTTGCTGCTGTAATTGTTCTTCTTTACTGTTGTAACTGTTTCCTAAAACTCTTTTTAATTTTAGGTTGTGTAACCAATATAAGTGCAAAGGACTCACTCAAAACTCTCGAATCACAGAAAAAAGGGTGAAACTCTGAAACTTTATAATTTGGCCCTTTTTCATTTAGTATCCTCATTAAATCAGCTCTTCGAGTAAAACGAGTGAAAAGGATCCTGTACCCCTGGAAGGAGATTGGGGCAGCAATTGAACGAAAAGAAAATTGGATTTCTCTAATTGTCGAGTTTCAGGTTTTTTCCTTATTCTTTTTCAGGCCTGCAGTCAATACTTTCGAATTCTTTTCTGCTGTCGGAGTTACTGTTAATCTTGTTGCTGGGCTTGTTGCTGAATTTGTCGCTGAACTTACTGTCGGATTTTCTGCTGAACTTGCTGCAGAGCGGCTTAAAGAAGCTTTTTCCTTGATCCTGGTTTCGGCTCCTTTGCCTGGCTTTTTCCAGTATTTTCTGCCTTCTGCGCAGCGCCGGTTTACGCAGAACTCTTCCTCAGGGCTGTCACCTTCTTCTTTTAGCCTGAACAGCTTCCAGCCGCAGGTTTCACAGGTCTTGTCAAGTAGGGTCAGTTTTCCGGTTTTTGGGACTGAATGAGTGTACCCGCAGCGTTTCGTGCAGCCCAGAAATCGGGTGTCTTTAAAAGTTATCAGGAACATGCTTCCGTCACATTCAGGACAGGGACCGACCGTTTCCGGAGGATAGCATTCTTTTTCAAGGTCACAGGTAAAGCAGGGACCTATGCCAACAGCCCAGTTATACTTATTTCCTACTTTCAGGACAGCTACCCCTTCCTTTTTACATTCTTTGCTTCTGAGTACGGTCAAAGCCCCGGATTTTGGCAGAGGATATGAGTTTCTGCAGTCAGGATAGCCTGTGCAGCCCACAAAGCGGCCTGAGTCCGTTTGCACAATCCTGAGCACGTGCCCGCAGGCTTTACAGGTTCCGATATAGTTTTTCTTGTCTTCGAGGGCGGCTTCATCCTTGATTGTGCCTGCTATGCTTGAAGTTAAATCCTTTTTATTTGCTTCAAGCTGGGCATACATCTCCTTGATCAGGGCTGTACCTTCGTCAAGGGCAGCTTCAAATTCTTTTTTTCCGTCCTCTACTTCCTGAATAAGGGCTTCGATCTTTGCCCTTATTTCCGGCCTTACTAGAATCGGAACGGTCAGAGAAAGCCCTTCCATAAGGGTAAAACCTGTATCGAGGATAGAAATTGTTTTTCCCTTTGTCTCAAGATACCCTCGCTTCTTATTTGTTTCAATATGTGTAGGAGCCGTTGCCTTTGTTCCGATTCTGTTTTTGTCCATAAGGGTCAGAAGTTCGGCTTCGGTTAATTTTTTTGGAGGGCTGGTTTTGGACTTTGTATTGCTAAGTTTTTTTATGCCCACTTTCTGGCCTTCTTCTACAAACGGGAGCAGTTTATCCTTTTTATTTTCGAAGGGATAAGCTTCGAGCCAGCCCGAGTCCTTGAGTACGGTGCCTGAAGAGTCAAAAGGCTCTTCCTGTACGAGCAGGTGGAGATGAGTTTTCTCAAAAACTGCTGCAGGCATGAGATTTGCCAGGAAGTGCCTTGCTATAAGGTCGTAGACTTCAGGAGCCTGAGGGATATTTACAGCAGAGCTAATCTCTCCTCTTGAAGCCGCTCTGATCGGGTGGATAGGAGGGTGGTCATGCGCATCTTTTTCCCCGTTTTTCGGGATAATTGGGGCTATGAGGATAGATTCTGCAAAAGGTTTGTATTCCTTCTGACGTGCAAAATCAAAGACAAGAGACTTGAAATCAAAGTCGTCTGCGTATTTGTTTGTCTCAGTCCTGGGATAGCTGGTAAACCCTGCAAGGTAAAGTTGTTCTGCGACCTCAAGGGCAAGCTCAGGGCTTATCCCGAGAAACTTGGAAGCCCTTTTAAGGAATTCGGTAGTATTTAATGGATTAGGAGGGCTGGTTTTTGTTTCTTTTACTGCTTTTTTTGCAACTAACCCTTCTTTTGCTCCTTTTAGCCGTTTGAATATCTCAGCGGCTTTTTCTTTATCGTGAATATTTCCTGCCCTGTGAGTACCTTCGAAATCGTCTCCTTCTTTTCCACTTTCTGCCGAGAAAATTGCAGTTATTTTCCAGAAATCTTTTGCCTGAAAAGACCTGATTGCCTTTTCCCTTTCGTATACAAACCCACAGGTAGGAGTCTGGCAGGGACCAATAGAAAGTATGTCCTTTGTTCTTGCTCTCTCTCTGACCGAAAGTGTGACAAAGCGAGTAAAAGCCGCCCCCATTTTGAGATCCAGAATCTGTCTGGCTTCTGCAGCCATTGCCATGTTATAGTCCGGATCTATCAGGCTTTCAAAAGCTTTTTTTACCTCCTTTGGGGAGAGAGACGAAAAACGTGCCCTTTCAATCGGGACATTTGTTACTTCCTCTGAGAGTGTTTTTGCTTCAAATCCTATGTTTTCTCCTTCCCTATCATAGTCGCAGGCAAGGACAATCTTGTTTGCCCTTTTTGCCAGCTTTTTTACTGCGGCAGCGTAATCAGCTCGTGTTACAAGTTTTTGCGGGTCTACTCCAAGAAGCACACCCGGATTGACTTCATTCCATTTATTATACTGCTCCGGAAAGTCATAATTCATAATATGCCCGGAAAGTCCCATTACCAGCCACTCTTCACCTTTCCACTTAAATTCGTATGCTGGCAGCCCTTCAACTGTTATCTTCTCAACTTCCCCCTCGCCCAGGATGCTTGCAATCTGGGCTGCTGCCTTATTCTTTTCTGCAAATGCGACAATTGTCATATAAAATACCCTGATTCTGTTCTTGAGGTTGTAATGGAATCTAAAATAGTATTAATAAGAAATGTATAGGAAATGTGTAAGGAATGCATAACGAAATGAATTAGGAAATGTATCTGAAAGATTTCCCTTCTTTTTCTCGTTTCTTTTATATGAATCGGCTTAATCTTACTGGTTAATTTCAGTTAATCTTACTGGTTAATTTCAGTTAATTTCACTGGTTAATTTCAGTTAATTTCACTGGTCAGGTTCAATTATACCGGTAAGCTGTAAAAGCCTTTACTTTAAAAACAGTTTCCATGTTTTTCTTTCTACATATGCTCTAAATACTATGCACACATTATTTATATATTTGTCTGCTTATACATGTTTCATGACTTACCAGACGTGAAAAGATATATATGAGTTCACCATCTGTTCTAGTCCGCAAGATGGAAGTACTGGATTTATCTTTATCCTTATTATTCTAGTCAACCTTATAATATGCTTATGATATCCTGGCTATTTGCAGTCCATGATATTGCTGTTATTTGGCATGTTTTCATTGATATTTGTTAATAATATAATTATAATTGTCTCATAAACCTGCAGTCTGGAGTAACAATGACACTGATGGAAGATGCAAAGAAGGGAATCATCACTCCCTCTATAGAAACCGTGGCAAAAGCTGAAGGAATAGACCCTGAGACTGTCCGCTCCTGCGTGGCAAAGGGGTTAATCGCTATCCCCGTAAATAACAGGCGAGAAACCCTTCCTATAGGCATTGGCAAATATATGAGCACAAAGATCAATGCCAATGTCGGAACATCAAGGGACTGTATAGATATTGATGCCGAAATCGAAAAAGCAAAGGCTGCAGAAGCTTTCGGTGCTCATGCCGTAATGGACCTTTCCACAGGCGGAAATCTGGACGAAATTCGCACCCGTATCCTGAAATCCGTTAACATTCCAGTCGGGACTGTTCCAATCTACCAGGCTGCAGCTTCCAGGAAAATTGTCGTGGAAATGACTTCGGATGATTTGTTCAACGCTGTCCGGAAGCACGCAAAACAGGGTGTGGACTTTGTGACCGTGCATGCAGGAGTTAATTTAAATTCCCTTGAGCGACTGCGCCAGAGCGACAGGATAATGAATGTCGTGAGCCGTGGGGGCTCTTTTACCCTTGCCTGGATGTTGCATAATGGAGAAGACAACCCCTTCTATGCCGAATTTGACTATCTCCTTGAAATTGCAAAAGAATATGATATGACCCTGAGCCTTGGGGACGGCATGCGTCCGGGCTGCATTGCCGATGCCTCTGATCGCCCGAAATTTATGGAATTTATTACACTGGGTGAACTCGTAAAGCGGTCAAGGGCTGCCAATGTCCAGACCTTTGTGGAAGGTCCTGGCCATGTGCCTTTAAATGAAATCGAACTGAGCGTAAGAGGTATGAAAGAACTCTGCAATGAGGCTCCTCTTTATCTCCTGGGCCCACTTGTAACCGATATCGCACCAGGCTTCGATCACATCACAGGCGCTATCGGAGGAGCAGTTGCAGGAATGCATGGTACGGACTTCCTCTGCATGGTTACACCTTCCGAGCATCTTGCCCTTCCAACCCTTGAGGATATAAAAGAAGGCCTGCTCGTAACAAAGGTTGCAGCCCACACTATTGACCTTATAAAGGAAGGCCCGAGAGAACGCGCCTGGGAAAAGGATCTTTCCATGGCCTATGCTCGCAGGGACCTTAACTGGGAAAAACAGTTTGAACTGGCAATTGATGGCAATAGAGCCCGTAAAATCCGGGATGCTCGAAGAACTGAAAGCGATACCTGTTCTATGTGTGGAGATCTCTGTGCCTTAAAAATTGTAAAGGAAGCTTTTGAGAAAAAGAAAATCGAAAAATGATTTTTTTCCAATTTTTTCTCGTTTAAGTCTTTTTTCAACTCATACTAATGTTTTCAGCTATCCTTTAACTTTCTTTTTATCTTTTAAAGAGTAAAAACAAAAATTTTTCAAATAAGGCTCTTTGCTGTTTTGTATGGTTAAAGATAATTATTTTGTTATAATTAATCCGATCAGGTATGAAAACATCAAGCTTGAATGCGATTTTCAAAAGCATAAATGCTTCTAAGTTTTAGATATGCTACTTCAACGTCTGGAAGCTAAATATAAGTTACCCACTCAAAATCAACGTTTGGAAGCTAAATATAAGTTACCCACTCAAAATAGCGAAGAGCCAAATTTCTTCCTATTTATCATTTTTGAGCTGGTAAGTTTGTCTGGTCAACCGGTTTCCAGAAGCTTGATATATGTTCTCATGGCTGCCATGTTCCTGATACATAATATCGATATTGCAGGCTATGGATTCAGTAGTATAAGTCACTTTTATGCAAACACTTGATAATAATCATCATCGAAAAATTGGCTTAATCATATAAATATAGTCAATGGTCTTTAGCAATGAATATTGGGACAATATCCCAAGCTAGCGCTAATCAAAGACAAATTCATGATAGTTATCGATAATATGGTCAATGACATTAAAAAACAAATATTGGGAGAATATCCCGAGCTAGAGCTAACCAAAAACGAACCTGTGACAGTTACTGATAATATGTGGCGGGTTGCATGGTCTCTCACACCGCGTTGGCTGTTTGACGAAGTGATTAATGAACTGTTTTCGAGGAATATCTCTGATTTCTTCTGGCTGAATCAGAATGAGATGTTCTTTGTGCCTAGCGTGCCGGAAGGTGATGGAATTCGCAATTA
This sequence comes from Methanosarcina barkeri 3, assembly GCF_000970305.1. GTDB lineage: Archaea > Halobacteriota > Methanosarcinia > Methanosarcinales > Methanosarcinaceae > Methanosarcina > Methanosarcina barkeri_A. Next base: position 3,182,394 of record NZ_CP009517.1, on the reverse strand, counting down.
TACGTCAGTTTGTCTGGCAAAAAAAGTCGGAGTCGATCGCATAGCACAATGTTTTACACTCGCATGTTGGGGCCCTGCATTTGACTTTGAGGCCATAGGAAGGATGATAGAGGATGTTACTGCTCTAAAACCTAAGATTGCAGCATTGGACGATAGATACGGACGAAGCCTTCTAAGAACCGTTGTCGGTGACCGATATGCGTTTACCCATGCTGTAACGATAGAGCCTGCGTTTCCAACAGAGTATCTACGGCAGCTTGACAGGCTCGGATATGACGTTTACTATATCAGTTCTGAACAGGAACAGCTTGATGCCTTGAGAACGCTTGCAGAGGCTAAAAATGAGGAGGCGCTAAAAGACATTTACTATTAATTTTTAAACTTATTCACCATACCATTTTAAAAACTATTTACTGAAAACCAAAATGTAGCACCGAAAAAATTGAGAAAAATCTATACCTTTGAGACATGCCTGGAAATAGGCGTAGAGTGAAATTTAATGGTCATTTGTTAAGGAGAATTTCGATAAACATCAATTTTTGGCGAGTCCTTTATATTTAGTATAGTAAAGAATTTATCGAAAAATTAGGTTTATTAAAATATTCCGTAATAAAATTCTGTGAGCAATTTTTAAATTTAGTATTCAAATGTTCTAACTTTTTCCGTCTTTTATCAATGTTGGAGGCAGTACTTGAAAGCAGTACATATACTATTATTTGATTACTGGAAAACAGGTTCGTCGGTTAAGCGAATAAACCTCTACCATATGGTGCGGGTGATATCTAAGCTTTGCCTTTCGAAGTCCACTGATGCCAAGATCGCTTTCCCTGTTGATGTATTCCACTTCATTGACAAGAAGCGCTGCAGTTTCGGAATTAATTGCCTTGTATATTCCCTGATATTCCGGCAGCCCTTTCTCAAAATGAATCACTGCCATATCAGTGTTTAGACACTCAAAAAGAGAAATGGCACATACTTGTGAACCGACCCTTATCAAAAGGCCTCTCAGGTGCAGTTCAGTTAAGTGTTCGATCGCGTAGGATACAGCTTCTATTTCGTGGGCAAGAGTGAAATTCTCCTCGCATTTTTTGCTCTCACACCACTTTATGAGAAACTCCGTTATTTCTTCCCGGTTTTCAGGGGTTATTGGCTCAACCGTGTGCCGGTAATTCTTCCTGAATTTGTTAACCTGGCTACGAATTTTGAGGTACTTCTTTCCTGGAAGCTCAGCAAGGTCGAGAGCCCGGTACACGTACTCAAAATGGTTCAGATCCGGAACTAGCATAAGGTCAGGATTGGTTTTCTTCATCCACTGTGCAGTCTCAGGGTCGATAAGGGTGAGGGGCTTATTATCATCGCCTATTTCCATCGCCAGCCGTACTACCTCCCGCATGAGCGTAGGATCGTGAGGGCCGATAGGCGGGTGTAGCCGGGTCACTCCTGCAGCAGTGCACGATAGAATTACATTCCCTTTCACGTATGCATACTGGTAATGCATAAAATGGTTCCAGCAGACCATGCTTGTGAAAGTGTTGTCACTGTGGGTTTGCGGATAGAGTGCGTAATGGCGCTCGAAAAAAGCTCGATCTGCAAGCATGACCGGTTTGAAATCTTTTTTACCAAGCATTTTAAACAAGACTTTTTTACTTCATACTTATTGCTTTATAATTATTTTTGTTGAAACTCTCAGACTAGTAAAAATTACATACATTAAGAGTGGGACTCAAAATAAACTCAGTCTCATACATTCAATTTCATACACTTAGTTTAATATATTCAGTTTCATTAAATCTATGAAATTATCTATATCTATCAATTTAATAAAGGAATCGGAAAATGTCAGAGCCTGAAATGAAACTTACAGAAGATAAAATAAAGTCTTTAGAGGACGGAATAAAACCAGACTTGAAAATCCGCGCTGCAGAAATTGAAGATGTTCCCTTGATTCTTGAGTTTGTCAAAGGCATTGCCAGGTTTGAGAATCTTTCCCACCTTGTCATGGCGACGGAAGAAAACCTGGCTGAGGGCATATTCGGAAAAAGGCCCTATGCCGAGGTTTTCTTTGCCGAGCTGGGCGGGGTTCCTGCCGGGTTTACTGTTTTTTTCCACAATTTCTCTACTTTTGTAGGAAAGCCGGGACTCTATATCGAAGACATTTTCTTAAAACCCGAGTTTCGGGGAAAAGGGATTGGGAAAGCAATGTTTCTACATTGTGTAAAGCTTGCAAAAGAAAGAAACTGCGGGAGAATGGAATGGGCAGTCCTTGACTGGAACCCTGCCAGGAAATTCTACGAACACCTTGGAGGAAGTTCTGTAAATGGGTGGAACATCTACCGCATGAATGAGGAAAAATTTGAAAATGCGCTTGAAAAATGAATCTGAGATAAAACTCTCAACAGGACTAAAATTTGGTTTCAGACGTGGTTTCGATGTCTGAACCATGTCTTTACGTTGGGACTGAGTATTTATGTTGAAACTAAGTTTTTGATTTGAATATAGATCTTCTTGTGGGGTTTAAGTTTCACGTTACATCTTCCTGTTGAACAAAAGAATGGTGTTCAAGGCGTTCAATTCTCTTTTCAAGGTTCTCTATCTGCTGAAAAATCTCTTCTGAGGTTTTTCCGCCTTCTCCCTGCTCAGCACCTGGCTTTTCTTCTCCGGCTTTCTCGGCAAGTTTTTGGGCAAGCTGCATAAACTTGTCCAGTTTCATAACCGGAAAGGTCTCGAACCTGCACAACCCCATGAAAGGAAAGACGGAAGCTGCATACGTTTTTTCGTCTTCAGTTTCGTAAATTATAAACGTGCGGTAACCGGTGAGGTCAGTCCACTCATCTATTATTTTAATATCCTTTGAGTATTCGTAATTCGCATATAGTTCCGCAACTTTCAAGGAGTCTTTCGGCTCCCAGGTTATTATATCCATCAGTAACATTCCCTCGTACCCCCAATATCAAAATATAATCTGATCCCGTTTAATCGAAATCCTGTTGTTCTACCAGACTCGTATCGGCTTCAAAAATACATTTGTCAAAGTTAAGTATTGTTTCTCTTCAAACGGGCATATACTTTTAGGAACAAATGTTCAGCAAAACAAGTCTGAAAAAAGCTTTTTTATTTGTTTGAGTTAAAACTCAAGCTGTCTCTGGTTAAAATATCAACAAATTTTACAGTCCGTGCCTGAACGAGCCTGAATAGAATTTTAAAAACTAAAACCTAAAAACACCATTTTTCTGGCTAAAAACTTACTTTCTTAAAATCTGAACATAATTTTCTATATACACATCTTTGGGTACTGACCTTATTGCAATGTATAAAAGTACAGGGACAATTATCATGTCATCAAGATTACCAATTACAGGAATGAAATCCGGTATTAAATCAATTGGTGATAATGCATAACCTATGGCGATCCATAATAATATCTTTGCAGTTTTGGGAGTTCGAGGATCTTTATATATAAGCTTACATAGTTCGATGTACTTTTTTGCATTATTCTTTATTTCTTTTAGCTTCAACATAACAACATAAATACAGAACTGATTGTTTATAAATAATTATCTCTATTATTTAAAATATGTATTCAGTAACCTGTAAAAATTATACTCTTATTAGTGAATAATCAGATAAAAACGAACAAAGTGAGACACAAGTATTAAGTGAGAGCTCTACAACCTGGAAGTAGATACATTTTGAGGAAAGGCTATATTTTGAGACTGGGGAACGTAAAGAATTTTATCTAAATTTTCTGGCATTCCTATACATTTTCCAACTTACTAAGCTTATCTTTAAGGTAGGAAAACATAGCTTTAGGAGGCGAAACCCAGTAAACAGTTAGTTTACAAATAAATTATTGATCATGCCGTAAATTGTGGGGTTCCTGGTAATTGGATACATTTTTTCTCTTAGCTACTATCTTAAAGTTAAATAATCTTGGTTTTCAAATTACTCATTATATTAAGGCTCGAACCTTATGAACTTATATATTATTTTAAAAATACTTCAACTTTTCTATTTAGTAACAAATAAGAAAATTTTTCAAAGATTTCCGCTATTAATTTCATGAGTTATATGAACAAAAAATATTTACAGCTTGTAATGTTAAGTTCATTAGGCTTGCTTATGATCGCAAACATCGCCGCCGCAGGCACCTATCTAAATTGGTGTGGTAAAGAGTGGTGGGTAAGAAGTGGAACTGGTAATCCCGGTGGTAACTATTGGAACAGTTCAAGTAACAATGTTTGGGTTGATGAAAACCAGAAACTACACCTGACAATTCAGAAAGTCGGAGATAAGTGGTATTCAACAGAGGTTGATACAACATCCGCTGACTATACTTACGGTGTTTACACGTGGAAGGTCTCATCACCAATAATGAATCTCGATCCGAACATTGTAGCTGCTATGTTCTTCCGCCATAATGATACTAATGAGATAGATATTGAAGTTACTAAGTGGGGCTGGATATACAGTGATAGACTTAGTTATAGTGTCCAGCCAAACGCATACCAGAGTGCAATAACTTATGACTCTCCTTACCAGTACGCTACAAACGTGACATACATGTTCGATTGGGAGCCAACGTATGTCCACTTCACCGCAAAACTATCTAACGGAACTGTCATATCCGATTGGAACTGTACGGACCGGACAAGCATTCCACATGTAGAAGGCGGAGTTGCGATGCAGATGTGGCTTATGAATCACCTGGCACCGAAAAATGGACAGAATGCAGAGATGGTTTTATCTGACTTTAGTTACGTACCATCTTAACTGAGGCGAAAGCCTCTTTTCTTTTTTAATTTAAATGGAATAACAAGAATCTTTTTTACTTAGCAAGTGTCCGTCTGCTCTTTTGTTTGAGGAATATTCGGGAATCTATGTAGTATTGTAAGGCCAAGTCTGATTTTTGATATGCTCTCAGAAGTTACCTTAAAATCCAAATCGTTTCCACAATTGGACAATGGGTAATTTATAGTCAAGAGGCTAAATGATGCAACTATTAGATGGACTATAAAAGGTGATTTTTCTTGCAGCAATTATAGGCATGATTATAGCAGGCATGATTATAGCTTTAAACTCAGAACGTAAATTTTTCGAATAAAATACATATTGACCTTAAGTTTTTCCACGTAAGGTACTTATTCAATATATATTAATAAAATAAGCGTCATGGTTTGAGTTTATACTTGACGTTTAAAGGCTTGATGCTCTACTGTTTTTCAGTTCAAATAAGTAAATTTTATTCCAGATGTAGAATCAAGTTTAATTTTAAGATAAGCTCTCAGGAAATAATTCATTAAAATTGTTATACACAAAAACAGACTTTTCTGGTTAATAGTTACTATAAATGCCATAACTTCGTTTTTAGGAGACATTTTTCGATATTGCCATGTAACAATTAAAAGCTCTCTTCAATAAAATTCAAGATTTTTGTATTTTTAATTATACAGAACTGCAATTTTTCTCCACTATACAGCAGTATTCTGCTAATTATATATACTTGAAGTAAATTTGTTCCGCTATATCCTGCCAATTAATTGAAAAATGAGGTCATAATAACCTAAATGATATAATTTTAATCTTATTTTTTATTATTATGGTGGATTATAATTTTACTTGAAGTTTATTAGCAGTAAGTAATTAGGGGGAATTGCGAAATGACAATCGTTCTGCCTACACGGAACAATGTCATTGCGTTTGTGCCAGCTCATAATGAGGCTGATATAATCCGCTCGACCATTGAATCCATTCTTACTCAAACAGTCAAAGTCGATATTGTTGTAATAAGTGATAACAGTACGGATGATACGGTTAGTATAGTGAGAAGTATAGCTGCCATTGATAACCGCGTAAGTTTAATAGAAACTGTTGGAAATAAATTCAAAAAATCTGGGGCACTGAATACCGCTTATAAAAGTGTCGATCTGAGTTCATATGACTATGTGTTATCAGTCGACGGCGATACAATCGTAGCTCCTGATCTTGTTGAGCAAGCATTAATCGAATTTCAACTGGATCCTTTGCTTGGTGCAGTGTGCTCTCGTGCAGGCGTAGTTAAACAGATAACTAACGGGTTTTTTGAAAAGCTGGTATATCACTGGCAATATGTCGAATATGCAGAGTTCGACAGAAGTCGAGTTAGTCAGGATAGGGGAATTAAAGTCGCTCACGGGATGTGTACTGTATATAAGGTAGAAGCAATAAAAGCAGTTATGGAAAGACGTATAGCTACCGGAAAACTTGACTGCACTTTATATGATATTCATAACATTACTGAAGACTACGAGTTGACAGTAACTCTAAAAGAACTTGGTTACCACACAGCTGCAGGTTTTGGAATGCATGCCTGGACAGATGTCCCGTTAAAGCTAAGAGAGTTATGGAAACAAAGGGTCCGCTGGCTTCGCGGCGGGCTTGATACATTGTGGGAGCACGGATGGAATAAAAGCACCAGAAAAGACATCCTGAACGCCGGACTCTTCTGGATTATGTTGTCTTTTCAGGTTATTCTGCTGTATTACGCTTTTTGTGACATAATCAGGGGTGTTTATCTTCCAAATAGGATGTTTTTGATGGTAATGGGTATAATGTACGTTGACTGTGTTTATACGCTGCGATATGTGCAGAATCCCAGTATTTGGGACTATCTCGTAAGGATGACATTTATTCCTCAATTATTCTATGCATGGTTCACAATTGCTCAGCTAATCTATGCATACTACTTGTTTCTCTTCAAGCCGAACCAAGAGTGGTAATTCAAGAGTGGTAATATGTCATTGATGCAATACCTGCATACACTTTTCACTTCTTACACAGTTAATCTCTTCAATAGCTGGCATATAATATTGCCTCGTGACCTGCATTTGATTTTCACTTATTACGTGTTTAATCAGTTAGGTAACTGGAGTATGTTGCTGCCGCGATACCTGCAAACGTTTGTCTCAGTTGTGGTTTCGGCTGATGTTACTCTAAAATTGTCAAAAGACATATACAAAACAAACGTTTTACAGAAGAATCGAAAAGGATTGTTAAAACTAAACTGGACAATTCCTGTATGGACTCGTGAAAAGACACATCCTGAATTTGATAAATACAGTATGTTTCCTGGCGAATTTGGCATAAGTAAATACATTACCGTGAGAAGATACGTAGAGACAATGCTACGTAGGAGTAAACAGTGCATTAAGCTGAGATTAAAAAATATCTGTTCTCCTGATTGGGAAATGGCTAACCTGGAGCTTGTTGATATCATTGATATTCGGAAGGTCGAGTACCTCATGAGTGATTTCTATAAGCATGTCCCTATCTCCCTGGGTCTGAATGACCTCAAAGGCAATGTTTTAGTAGGTGTCGGATGGCAGGATATCTGTACTAAATTTCATAGGGTTTGTCCCGAAACCTGCAAGTACTGTGTAGAGTGCAACATAAAACTATCCAAAGCCTCTCTCCCTGGAGAGTTTAAAATTTACAGGTGCAAAAACAATATGTGGGACATGGCTGCTCCAATTGTGATAGATGACCGGCACATTGGCGACATTTACGCAGGACAGTTCTTTTTTGAAGATGAACCTGTGGATTATAATCTTTTTCGTTCTCAGGCAAGGAAACAAGGCTTCAATGAGGAAGAATACATAGCAGCGCTTGAAAAGGTTCCGCGGTTGAGCAGGGAAGCTCTGGATAAAGCTATTGACTTCTTGTTGACGTTTGATCAAGTACTCAATTATAAATACAATAGAAAAATTAACAGCAACTCCATGGCATTCCAGACTCCCAGATATTCTTTCAAAAATCAGATTCTTATAAATGAGTTTAACGAAGACGATTAATACAGCGTTAATAACATCATAGCTTTACCGCTGTTTACTTTTTAGTCTCATCTGTTTTATAACTATGTTGTGTTAACTGCAATACTTGTGGCACGTTTTTTGGAATTTGCATAAGAATAATAAGCAACCAGCCATAAACTTAGGTTTATCGAAATTCTCCAAAGTATATACGAGAAGGTAGTAATTTATCCTACATAGTTATAAAGAAAGATTTTAGTGGCTTAAAAGCTACTTTATAATTCAATCGTTAGTTAATGTGAAGTTACTGATTATAAGTTCAATATTTTCTCCATCGGATGGAGGAGCCAGTAACCACAAATTCATTATGACATTTTCAGGCTCTTGCGGGATTGCAGAAACATTTGTATTATTATAGTCTGCTATAACTGTTCCGTCTGCCTGCATGGACGTGAATCTCACATAAGTTGGTTTCCATTCAATTCTATAAGTTATATTTGTGCAGATAATGCTCGATGGAACCGTGTACCCTTTGCTATTTCCTTCAATTTTAGAAGGTTCTATATTATACCAAAGTTGATCTCCATTAGTTTCACTCCATCTTGAGTTTATAATATTTAACTCGTGAGAATCATCTAAATAAGTACAGAGACCTATAACACTATTTTCGTCAAAAGTGAAAACAGGTGAAGCTACAGTCCATGTGAAAGTACCATAACGATATCGATCCTGACTACTTAACATTGTACTTTCCCATCTGCCGTTATTATTTACAGTTGTTAAGTGCAACCTATCTTGACCATCTATCCATGCACCTGTATTATTCCAGTAGTTATTACCAGGATTTGCGTAACCTGATGTCAAATCCCAACTTTGTCCTTTCCAGTTAAGTAGTTGATGTGAAGGGTATGTGTTTACTCCTGATGGAAGAGCCGAAATCGATACAATCAACAGAACAAACAGGCACATTAAATATTTGACCGTTTTCATTTTACCCTCTACGTATTTTAATAAACTATTTCAAAAACTAGCCCTTCATTTTTTAGAGCGGGTAATTTATATTCCCCTTTTACGAATTTTATGGTAACCCTTTCCGAATTTAAATAATTTATGTTCTAGCCAGGTACTTTTACGATAACTTTCTTCTAAACATGGACTTTAAGATATAATATTTGAAATATTCGTTGTGGAAAATCAAGTTTATATTCGGTATTCATTCCTTTTAAGTAGTCCTTCCAAATCGAAAAGCAATCTTCGATTTAAAGAATCAGAGAAGTCTTTAAAATTAACTGATTTCCAAAAACCTCCCTTCATCACTGGCATTTTCTACCAGCTGTACTAACTTGCATGCAATATTGATAAGGAAATGTTTAATAATCATCATTATGTATCTAGCATTAATATTTTTATATGAATAATAAACAAAATATAATCGGTAATTTATATGATAGTTACTAAAAGATCTTATTTAATAGCTTTATTATCAGTAGTTTTTCTTTTTTGTTTAATCTTTATTTCACCTATGGCACTGGTAACTCCGGTACAAAGAATAAGACAATAGTTAAGCGATATTTATGTCATCCAATGAAACTGCCACTCGCGACTCAAATTTCGAACTGCTAAGGATCATTTTAATCTCAATGATTATATGTCTCCACTATTTTAAGTATGGAGGGGCGCTTCATACACTGATACCTTCGGACTCAAATTATTGCTTCGCATATGGGCTGGAAAGCCTTTTTATCATTGCAGTAGATTGTTTTATACTTATAACCGGATACTATCAAATTAATGGAAAATTTAAATTCAAAAAAATTATTGATTTATGGGCGCAGGTTATTTTTTATTCGGTAACTATTTCATCAATATTCTGGTTTACCGGACTTGAATCTGTGAACACATCTACAATATTGCAAGCTTTTTTCCCGATAATTACAGGTACATACTGGTTTGTGACGGTTTATATCGTTCTGTACCTTTTTTCTCCGTTCATAAACGTAGTTATTCAAAATATAAATAAAAAAGATCATAAGAAATTAATTCTGGTTTCTGCAATTTTTTTTGTAATCTTACCCTCAATCAATTTTACCTATTTTACTGATGATATAGGGTACAGTCTATATAATTTCTTTTTCCTTTATTGTGTAGGTGCATACATAAAAAAGTATGATTTCCCGGTAAAGAACCTGACTTATTTCTTATTTGGGTATCTTGTTTGTAGTTTTTTAATATTCTCCGGAGTCACGTTTATTAGAACATATGGAACTCCCGAGTACTTCTTTACTGATCCCTGGAACTATAATTTTATTTTTGTAGAATTAGGAGCCTTTTGCCTTTTTATGGTATTCAAAAATATTAAAATTCAATCCCAAACAATAAATTTTATAGCAACATCTGTTTTCGGTATATATCTTATATCAAATCATCCGTTTGTGTTAGGTGTGTTGTACTCCAGGATCCTGCATTGTACTGATTATTACTATAGTTCTCTCTTTGTTCGTCATATGTTGTTTTCAGGACTCAGTGTCGTTGTCTCGTGTTTGATTATCGATTTCTTTAGACAGAAATTATTTTTACTATTAAGTAAGCTCATCCCAAAATCAATGTTATTCTCATTCAGTAAGATTTTCAGGAACATCTTTCGGAATCAGAAATTTGATTAACTATTCCAAATTCGCGATCCTGAAAACGAATCTTGATTTTTGGGATCTGCTATATTGAAGAATCTGCTATATTGAAGAATCTGCTATATTGAAGGATCTGCTATATTGAAGGATCTGCTATATTGAAAAATCTTACAAAACATATGAGAAATTTTTCCTTTTTTCAGGAACTTTTCCTCATACAGAAACCTTAGAGGCCTTAGTAAAGATCATCACTGGAGTCCTCTTTGTTTTCAATACATTTCAAGGCTTCAAGTTTCCTTTGTGCATCTGCCATGTCGGGACAGAGGCGCAAGATTTCATTGAAGGTGTTTATGGCCTCAGTATATCTTCCCAGTTTTCCCAGGATAACTCCTCTGTAATTCATGGACTGAACATCGTGAGGTTTTATCCTGAGCAGTCTGTCAAAGGCTCTCAGTGCATCTTCGTACTCTTCTATTCTTGCAAGAGAAATGCCTAGATATTTTAAGGACTGCTCGTGCCAGGGGTTAAGAGCAAGAGCTTCGCCAAATGCCCGGCAGGCAGTTTCATAGAGTTTCTGTTTGAAGCAGACAACTCCCACACCATAAATTGCCTTGATGTTTTCAGGGTCTTTTTCCAGTGCGAGGTCAAAGGCTTTCAGGGCTTCCCTGTACATTTCAAGCTTGCAGAATGCGGTTCCTTTGCAGTTCAGGATATTGATATTCTCCGGAGAAATGTCAAGGATGCGGTCAAAATAGTCGATAGATTCCTGAGGCCTATCAAGCTTGATAAGAGTCATGGCTGCATTGTACAGGACTTCTTCATTCTTCGGATTGAAAAGGGCAGCTTTTTCAAAGGCTTTCAGGGCTGCCTCCGGGCTTTCGAGTTCCAACAGGCAGAGCCCAAGGTAGTTCAAACTTTCAGGATCTTCGGGTGAAGCTTCCAGCAGTACTCCAAAGGCCTCGGCAGCAGCTTCGTATTCCTCAAGATTGAAAAGCACAAGCCCACTGTAGTATAGGGCTTCTCTATGAGCAGGATCCTGTTGCAGTATTATATCAAAAGCTTCAAGAGCTTTTTCATATTCCTGAAGCTCCATTCTGGCAATCCCGAGCATATAACAGGCTTCAGTATAATCCTGGAAATCAGGGGCGTACAGGAGTACTCTTTCGAGACTCTGAGCCGCGTCCTCAAAGTTCTGGAGCTTGAAACTCGCCACTGATAGGCTGTAGAGAATGTTTGCGTTGTCAGGGTTCAGGATTAGAGCAGAACTGAAAGCCTGGCTTGCTTCCTCATACATATTTAATCTAAGGAGGGATAGCCCTATCTGTTCCCAGGCAGCTTCCAGAGACGGATCGAGTTCTACGGCCTTTTCAAAAGCTTCAACGGCTTGTTCATCCTGATCAAGCCCTCTTAGAGCAAGCCCTGCTACATACCAGATCTCGGCAGCTTCGGGTTTTACTTCAAGAACTTTCTCCAATGTCTCAACGGCAGCTTCATAACATTCCAGGTTGAGCTGGGAAAGCCCTATTTTCATCCAGACATCTTCGATTTCAGCGTCATTTAATTTCTCCTTTAATACAAATTTGTCTTTTAGTCCTGACTTATCTTCTAACCTTAACTTATCCTCTAACTCAAGGTCTTCTTTTGTTTTTTCTCTCTCAATTTCATCCAGGCTTAATTCGTTAATTTCTTCAGGAGATTCCGTCTGATCTCTCAGGACAGCCTGTTCGAAGGACTCCAGGGCTTCAACATAGTATCCAAGAGAGAATAAAATAAGCCCTCTCCTGTACCAGGCCTTTTCAAAGGCAGGATAAAAGGAAAGAAGTTCTGAAAATATCTCAAGAGCTTCCTCAGGTCTGCCGAGTTCCTGAAGCACCACACCTTTACCGTAGAGGGCCTCTTTTGAAGCCGAATCACTTGCTGTAAGTTTTCCAAGGGGCAGAAGGGCTTCTTCATACCTTCCAAGCTCTATCAATGAGAATGCAAACTTCTCGAAGAGTTCTTCAAAAGCCTTTGTGTTCCCGAAAGCTGGAATTTCTCCTGCATTTTCTTCTCCTGCCCTTTTTTCATAGTTTTCTTCTTCAAACTCTCCAGTATCCTTAATGTTAAAGTTCTCAGCTTCAAGTTCGAGAAGAGTGTCAACTGTAGAAACCATTTCTTCCGGCTTTCCAAGTTCGAAGAGGGCCATGGCTTTTTTGTACAGAATTTCGAGATCCACTGCTCCGGAACTAAGGATAACATCAAAGATTTCCACTGCTTTTTCGTATTCTCTGTTTTCAAAGTGGGAGATTCCTGCATAATAAAGAATTTCGGGCTGCTGGCAGCCAAGTTCAAGAGCGTTTTCAAAGGATTTTGAGGCTTCTTCAAGGTTCCCGAGCCTGAAGAAAGCAATACCCATGTAGTAATACAGATTTTCTTTTTTCGGGCAATATTCCAGCGCTGTTTTAAATGCTTCAATGGCCTCCGGATATTCCTCAAGCTCGAAATGAGTATAAGCTTTTTGCTCAAGGGCATAAGTACAGTCAGGTTTCAATTTAAGGACAGAATCATACATAGTCAAAGCTCTATCTACTTCTCCAAGCGCTTTTAAAGCAACTCCTTTCCTGAAAAGGATAGTCTTTCGCTCCGGATTTTCCCGTAAAACCTGATCAAAGAGTCCAAGGGCTTCTTCATAAAATCCCTGCTTGAAGCAAGCTGTGCTCAGGTGTGCAAGAGCTTCAGTATCGGATGGATTTCTTTTGAGAACTTCCCTGAAACCTGAAGCTGATTCTTCATATTTCCCCAATCTCAATAAAGCCAGGCTCCTCATGTAAAGGGCATCAAAGTTTTCAGAATTTGTTTTAAGTACAGCTTCAAAAACTCTTATAGCTTCCTCAAAGCTCCCAAGTTCGAGACAGGAAACCCCCAACTGATAACAGGTATCCCGATAAGCAGGATCAAGCTCAAGGACTTTCTTAAAGTCTTTTATCGCTTCCTCATACTGCTTCAGCTTTGAACGGGATATTCCTTTCAAATACCAGGCCTCTACAAACAGGAGATTCTCTTCGGTAAGTCTTGAGAATACCTCCAATGCTTTTTCGTAATCTTCCAACCTGATAAGTGCAAGTCCTTTCCAGTAGAATGCAGAGAACTTTTCTTCAGAGTTCTTTTGTTCAAATGAGTTTTTTTCAGAGATATTTCTTTCAAAGGTATTTCTTTCAAAGGTATTTATTTCAGAGGTATTTTTTTCAGAGATATTTCTCTCAGATAAGTTTCGTTCAGGGCAGTATACAAAAGAGCCTTTATCTGAGCCTTTACTTACTTCTTCAAAAAGAGAAAGGGCTTTATCGTACTCTCCGGATTCAAAACTGGCAATTCCCAACTCAAACTTTACTTCTTTATCGTCAGGGTCAAGTTCCAGTACTCTGGAGAGGGTTTCAGCTCCGGATTTATAATTCTTTAACTGCAGGAAGCAAATAGCTTTTTTATGAAGTGCGGAAAAGCTCTCCCGATTTCTTTCAAGTACAGAATCAAAAGCTTCAAGGGCAGCTTTGTATTGTTCGGTTTCAAATAGACAGATGGCTCTATACTCGAGGGCTTCTTGCATTTCTGGATTAAGGCGAACTGCAGACTCAAAGGCATATACTGCTTCCTCTAACATATTTATCCTGTAAAGGCTAAGGCCTTTGTAATACCAGAGAATATCGGAATCCGGCTTTTCTTCAAGAGCACTCTCAAAAGTTTCCAGGGCAGGAAGGTACCTTTCAAGCTGCATTTGCGCAAATCCTTTGTAAGTACGGGCGTCCTCATAGTTAGAATTCTCTTCCTTGTAATCAGGATTCTCTATCTCATCGCGTTTGGGGTTATTTATATCTTCAGGATTGAGATTTTCTTCATCAAGATTGAGATTTTTTTCATCAAGATTGAGATTTTTTATCTCATTATAGTCAGAATTATTTACTTCTCTATAACCTAGATTTTTTGCAATTACTTCATCAAAAGCTCTTATAGCCTCTTCAAAACGTTCCAGTTTTATCAGGGCAAGCCCTTTTCTATACCAGGCTTCCCTGGACTCTGGACTCTCACTGAGTACCTGATCAAAAGCCTGAAGCGCAGTCTCATACTTTCCAATCTTCATTGCAAATTTCCCTTTCCTGAACTGGATTTCCGGATCTTCGGGACTTTTAGCAGCTAGTCTTTCAAAGGTTTCCAGGGCTTCTTCCTGCTTTCCGAGTTCAGCCTGGGTAGCTGCAAGGCTATATAATAAATCGGGATAATCCGGATTAAGAGACAGTACTTTGTCAAAGCATTCCAGGGCAGTTTTCGTTCTTCCTAGCTTTAGCAGAGCCGTTCCTCTATTGTAAATGGAATCAAGGTCTACAGGGTTGATTTTAAGAGCTTCATCAAAGGCTTCACTGGCTTTTTCATATTTGTCGGCAGCCAGTAATGTTAGCCCTCTATTTCTCCAGGCGTCTTCAAAGTCAGGATTGAGGCTCACAGCTTTTCCAAAAGCCTCAAGAGCTTCTTCCGTTTTTCCAAGCTTTCCGAGTACTATTCCTTTATTATTCCAGCCTTTCTCAAGATACGGGTTCAAACGCAGACCTTCTTCAAAGGCTTCAAGAGATTCTTGATAGTGTTCTAAAGAATAGAGTGCAAAGCCCTTATTCATCCAGCAGGCTTCGTTATCGGGCTTGAGTTCAGCAACTTTCTCAAGAGCTTTCAGGGAAGACTCGAATTTTCCACTGTCAAGGAGAATTAATCCTTTCTGGAGCCAGAGCTCGTGGTTTTCGGGTTCTTTTTCGAGGCTTCGTGTAAGAGATTCAAGAGCCTCTTCGGTACGGCCTAACTTGATCAGCATAGTGCGCCTGAACTTTTGGGCCTTAACAAGTTCTGGGTTCTGTTCAAGCACGGAATTGAAGGCATCGAGCGCTTCGTCATATTTTCCTTCCATAGCAAGAAAACGCCCCTGCTGGTACAGGGCGTCTCCATATGAAGGGTCCAGTTCGGCAGTTCTTGAGAAAGACTGTGCAGCTTCCCCAAAACGCTGCAGTTTCGCAAGAGCAAGAGCTCTGTTATACCAAATTTCCTTCATATCAGGATAGATTTCAAGCACAGAGTCAAAGGCTTCAAGGGCTTCTTCATAAACCTCAAGCTTCATCAGAGCAAGGCATTTGTAATTCCATGCCTCATAATATGTGGGGTCCAGTCTGATTGCCTCTTCGAAAGCTTTTATGGCATCATTGAGCCTGAGTAGCTGGATAAGAGCAAGACCTTTTTTGAGCCAGATTTCTTTATTTCCCGGATTTATTTTCAAGATTTTCGAAAAAGTTTTCTCGGCATCTTCGTAATGGGAAAGTTCATTTAAAAGAATACCTTTCTGATAGAGAGCAGTCTCGTTGACAGGAAATTTCCTTAAAAATGCATCAACGCATTCCAGAGCTTCTTCCGTTTTTCCAAGCTTTATCAGCAAAGAGTATTTTTGTTTCCAGGCCTCTTTATATCTGGAGTTTTCCCGAATCAGAAAATTAAAGCATTCCAGCGCTTCTCCATACTTCTCAAGCTTTGCAAGAACCAGGCCTTTTGCATAGCAAGCGTCTGTATTTTTCGGATTGATCTTAAGTGCGTGTTCAAAACATTCCAGGGCTTCTTCGTAACTTCTGGCTTTTCCAGCTACAGTGCCTTGGGCATACCAGGCTATCCCACATTCAGGCTCAAGTTCAAGTGCTTTCTCAAAACAAAGAATTGAAGCCCCGGTTTTTTCCAGTTCGGCAAGCGCTATTCCTTTATGGTACCATATTTTTGTACTGTCTGGATTTATTTCAAGTGCGTTGTCATAAGCTTCTAGGGCTGCTTCAAACTTTTCAAGAGTGGCCAGAGCGATTCCTTTTTTGTAGAGAGCATCGAAATTTTCGGGCTCAAAGTGCAGGATCTGGTCAAAGGAGTCGAGGGCATCTGCTGGTTTTTTTATTTTTAGCAGGGCGAGTCCTCTATTAAAAAGAGCTCCTATGTGACCTGGATCTTTGTCTACAATCTTATTGAAAACATTAATTGATTTTTCGTACCTTTTTTGTTTAATCAGGCCAAGTCCTCTTTGAAAAGCTTCATCGTGATTGATAACCAACTCCTCCGGTTCTTTTCTCTAATCCTGTTCCTATGCTTCCTGACTTTGTTTCTGCACTTTCCTGACTTTGTTTTAGCACTTTTTGATTCTGTTCCTGAAAGCCCAAAGATCTAAAACTTGAATATTAGTCTTTTTATCAAACCTTTATAATATTTTGCTCTGCTTTCTCTAACTTCTCATTTTTTATGAGTCTTTCCTCTAACTCACAATTTAAAATTCTTTTTCAAATTGGTAACTATTTTTTAGTGTTAATCGCCAAGTTTAGTATACATCCAACTCGAAATCTATTATCATTATTAATTTTTGTTTAGAATCTAATTTCCTAACATTGTATATAAACGATCCTCAATAATTAAGCATGGGGGAATAATTTTTAGTCTATTTTTTAAATATTTTTTAAAAAATATCTCATGGATTCTGCGGACAATTTGTAATATAAATAAACTGTTAATGAAAAATAGATATGCAAACTCTAAATAAAATCTAATAGAATCTAAATTTAATTAAAACCTAAACTAATCAAAACCTAAAACTAATTAAGACCTAAAACTAATTAAAACTAAGATTAATCAAACCTAAAATCAATTTTTCTAAATTGAAGTTAAACCTTAGTGACTCCTAAAACTGCTTCCTGAAGATACTTGCAGGTTTCTTTGTTGAAACAAACAAGAAAAACTTTTTCAGGCAATTCATTTTCCTGAAGGAACTTAGCTATTTCGGAAACTGCAATTCCTGCAGCTCGTTCTGAAGGAAAGTTATATGCTCCTGTACTTATAGCTGGAAAAGCAATGGTTTTTATGGCATATTCTCCTGCAAGTTCAAGGCTTTCTCTGTAGCAGGAAGCCAGTAAACCGTCCTCTCCTTTTTGACCTCCCTGCCATACCGGCCCGACAGTATGTATTACCCATTTTGCAGGCAGGCAATATCCCTTTGTAATTTTTGCTTCTCCTGTAGCACAACCTTTCAAACCCTTACATTCTTCAAGCAGTCCTGGCCCTGCGGCTCTATGAATAGAGCCATCGACTCCTCCACCCCCAAGAAGAGTCGAGTTTGCAGCATTTACGATTGCATCTACTTTTAGCTTTACAATATCCTCCTGAATTACTGTTAAACTTTCAGAAATGCGTACCATAATCTGCCCTTTTGCTTCGCTTCTTTATATATTGTCCGATTTATTTTCCGGTGTACTGTCTGTGTTTATCTGCAATTTCTATTTCTACTATTTTGGGCAATTTCTATTTCTACTATTTTGGGCAATTTCTGGCTTTGCTTTTTCTCTTTATTATTTTGTTTTATTCTTTTATTTTGCCTTCTTATTTTTGTTTTATTTTTTGCTTTACCTTCTTATTTTTATTTTATTCTTTTATTTTGCCTTCTTCTTTTTTGTTTTACTCTTTTACTTTACCTACTTGTTCTTTCCATTTGCTGCTTTATAGTACAATTTTTTCTTTGAGGTTCTTCTTCAGTTTATGGATTCCCAAACAATGATATAGCATAAAACCTAGATTATATTAGTCAATCTGGGCACAGGGATTTGGTTTTCCCGAAGGTGATTACTTGCCTTTTATGGGAATTTTTAATATTTGGATATGCCTCAAAGGGTTAGAAAACTATAAGTTATCGATCTTAAAGATCAATAGCATACGAGAATGTAGTAGAAAACTCAAAAGGTTAAAAACTTACAGAGAATTTCAATAAACCCCAGTTTATGGCCGGTTGCTTATAAACAGTATATGAGTAATTTCTTGATTTAGAAGTTTATCGTAATTCTCTACAAATTGAAACTTTACATGGGGAGATAATCATGAATGAAATGACACTCAAAGAGAGACTTTTAAACGCGCTTGAAGGTAAAGAAGTTGATAAAGTACCAGTCTGTTCTGTAACTCAGACAGGAATTGTTGAATTAATGGACGAAGTAGGGGCTCCCTGGCCGGAGGCTCATTCTGACCCTGAACAAATGGCAAAGCTCGCGATTGCAAACTATGAGCTCAGCGGGCTTGAAGCTGTAAGAGTTCCATATTGCCTGACTGTACTCGCCGAGGCTATGGGTTGTGAGGTTAATATGGGAACTAAAAACAGGCAGCCGTCAGTTACTGCACATCCTTATCCCAAGGACCTCGAGGGCATGGAAATGCCTGAGAACCTGCTTGATATGGGCAGGATCCGGGCTGTACTTGATTCGATAAAAATTATAAGGGAAAGAGTAGGATCGGATGTACCTATTATAGGAGGAATGGAAGGACCAGTTACTCTTGCCTCCGATCTGGCGAGTGTAAAGTCCTTTATGAAATGGTCTATTAAAAAGCCCGATCTATTACATCGGGTGCTGGATTTTGCAACCGATGCTACAATAGCGTACGCAAATTCAATGGTCATTGCGGGGGCGGATGTTATCTCCATTGCCGATCCTGTAGCATCTCCTGACCTGATGAGTCCGGATTCTTTTAAAAATGAGCTTCAGTCAAGGCTGCAGAAGTTTTCCTCAAACGTAGATTCGGTCACGGTTCTGCATATCTGTGGAAATGTGGGTCCGATCCTTGACTATATGGCAGATTGTGGTTTCGAAGGTTTGAGCGTTGAAGAAAAGGTTGGTAGTATTAAAAAGGCTAAGGAAGTACTTGGGGACAGAGCAAGGCTCGTAGGGAATATATCCAGCCCGTTTGTTTTGCTTCCGGGTCCGATCGATAAGATAAAAGAAGAATCGAAAAAAGCTATTTCAGAAGGTGTAGATGTACTGGCACCTGGCTGCGGAATTGCACCTATGACTCCTCTTTCCCACATTAAAGCTATGGTCGAGGCAAGAGACGAGTACTACGCTTGAAGATTCGTAGAAGTAAAACGAGTTTAATTAATTTACCAGCTAATTTTTACAAACTTTACTATCTTCATTACTTTTATTACTATTTTATACTATTTTTGTCACTATTTCCAATTTTTATATCTCAATTTTGCCGCTTATATCGTGTTCTAGAAGTTTGTGTTTTATCTGGAAGTTTGTGTTTTATCTGGAAGTTTGTGTTTTATCTGGAAGTTTGTGTTTTATCTGGAAGTTTGTGTTTTATCTGGAAGTTTGTGTTTTATCTGGAAGTTTGTGTCTCATTCTGGAAGTATGGGATCCGACTCGCCTTTCTCTAGCAGACTACTTCTGATCATTCTTTCCTGATGGAATTGTTTCGACCGGTTTCTCATGCCCTGCATAATTATAAATCTAGAGTAATAAACTAAGTTTTAGCTAGAGTAAACTAAGTGTTAGTGTTTAAAACCACAACTTTGGTATTCATTCAATTAATTCTGCTTAATAAAAATCGTTGCAAGTGCTAAATGAGTCTTCAGTACTAAAAATTCTATATATTTATTAAGGAAAATATAAACTACAATCGGGATTTTAAAAAAGGAAAAGGAGAATTGCCCTGATTAGAGGCCGTAGTTCTCCGGCTTGAAGACTTTAACTTCCTGTTTATACTTTGTGAGACAATCGCTCATGAACTGGTCCTTGTCGTCAGTAAGACCCTCAAAAGCTGCTTTTGCATCTGAAAGGGCTTTAGCTTCAAACCTGGAAAGTTCAAGTTTCTTCTTTGCTCCTTCTTCTACGATGTTAATGCATTCAATTGCAGCGTTCTTAGCGCGAAGGTATATATCGTCTCCGTTCTTTACAATTGCCTGCCCGACTCTATAGGCGTTAGGGTATGCGAGTACATAGCCCTGTGCGTCTCTATACAGATCGGAAGCCATGAACATGTCTCTCAAGATCTTTTCATTACCCGATTCGAGGGCAACGTTCATTAGAGCACAGTCATATGCAAGAGTTTCGGACCAGCACTGGACAGTTGTACCGCCAAATTCACCATGATACTCAACTGACTCGTTGGACCAGAGGTCACAGCACTGCATGACCAGATTGCCCATAAGGTCGGAGTGGGCACACGTTGAAGTTTTACCTTCCTGAGTAATTGGCACACCTGCAATTGATTTTACAATGGTGTTCTCATAACCACAGTCCTTTCCAGGGCCTACTGCACCGGCTTCGTAAGCAACGAGTGACCTGGCTGCAGAAATCGCCCTTGCGATAATTGCTAGTGTGTGGGCGAGATTTTTGTCTAGTAGCCCTCCTGCAATGAACATTGCAGTGTTTGCCTGGGCACAGTCTGTATCACCTGAAGCTACAGTTCCTGTCTTCTTCGCAATTGATGCAATATCTTGCCAGATCATTTCCATGTCTATGCTACCGAGAACACCGATGCCGTAAAGTACTCCGGCCATATCGTTCCTGAGAATTGCATAGTCAAAGATTTCTTTCCCGCCCATTGACTCAACTGCAAGCATATCAGCACCATTCTGGGCACATTGTTCGAAGGCCTCCAAAAAGGTGTTATATTTGTCTCCTCCTCTAAGCTCGAGGTATTCCCTGCTCTCACGGATGTCACCAATGGTGTGGCGGAGTGCACACTTTATGCCGTATTCGTCATGGTAGTCTTCCATGATAGTCTTCTGGGCATGTGCGACTTCTGCTCCCCAGGAAGGATTGTTGGACATCTGCTGAACATGTTCGGTTTCAAGCACGACAGCAGGGGCTCCGATCTGAACCATTCTTGCCATAATGTCAGTGGTGATCCTTTCGTATTCTTTTATGAGTTTTTCTTTGGATGCGCCAGCTTCAGGTCTTGGAGCATAGTTAACTTCGGGAGCTGTGTAGCCGGCACCGATTTCCAGTTCCAGTCCGGTTTTAACTGGGGTGATAGCTCTTCCAAAAACCATATCATCTGCGTTTGCATAAGCCATTTTAGTATATCTTGTTACTGTCATTACTCCATCTCCTCAGTGTTTATGGAATTTCTCCCTCAGTTTCACAACGTTATCCCCATGTGCCTTGATGAAATCCGCTATCTTAGGAGCATCGGCTGCTTCTTCGCCATATACGCCTAACTCATACTGGGATACGAAGTCCTGGTTCACAGCACCGCCACCACATGCAAACGGAATCCTGTAGCCTTTCTCCAGAAGCTTGTCATTAACTTCTTTAAATGCGTACATGGTTGTGGTCATCAGGGCAGTACCTGTAAGCATGAGGGGATTTTCTTTCTCGACAGCCGATATTACCTCATCTACAGGGACATCTCTTCCAAGATCCACTACTTCATATCCGTTAGCTCTAAGCAATGCGGCTACGATATTCTTTCCTATATCGTGGACGTCCCCTTCTGCAACGTGACAAACAACTTTCCCTTTAACAACAGGTGCTTTTCCTGCTTTCTGCTTAACATAGTCAATGCCTTCCAGCATGGCATCAGCAGACATCATCACGTTTGGCAGGAAAATAACTCCCTCATCATAAAGTCTCGTGACTACTCCCATTCCAACCATCAGTGCGTCATCGATAAGAGAGATAGGGTCTTTCCCTGAGTCAATAGCTTTCTCCAACCCTTCAACAACGTCGTCCTCTTCGCCTTCAAAGATAGCCTTTGCAATCGGATAAATCATCGAATCCTTTGGGTAAAGTTCTTCTGCAGCATCTTCCGGTGTCATTTCCTTTTCCATTTTTACGTTATAACGAACCAGAATACCACTGGGATCTATATCTATCAAATGTCTAACCTCCATTTTGGCATTTGAGGAGCAAATAATCCCTGATCATTTACAGGGATAAAAATCGGGTTAAAAATCTAAATTCTCCTGAGATAGATCTTACTTTATATCTTAGTCTTGTTTAGTACTTAATCCCCCTGTTTTTTCACAGTAACAACTAAATGAGATCCAAACAGGTTTAAATTTCCCAAGTTCTTCCCAATTTCTTAAAGGGACTCCTAACTCCTCTTAATTTAATTGGAATCCTATATATATAAAACTCACTGAGCAAGTTTAAGGTTCTAACACTGAACTTTAAACTATGATTTCGCTATCGAGAAGCCTTGTTATTCTTTATGTCCAGTTTTTATGAGTTTTCTTTAACTCATATAATTTAAAAACACGTACAATTATTAATATTCAAAGATTTTTTAACAGCAGCATAAATTTTCTAATTTTCCAGCAAGTTAAGCTAATTACCAGAAAACATATTACAATAAATGTCACTTAATAAATTTAAAAATAAATGCCTGCACTCAACAATAAATATGTTCTATCTTATCCGTTATTTTTTAACTTAATTTCTTTTAGGAAAGATATATCTGTCAGCCTTTTAGTATTACTTGTTCGGAATAACTTTCCCGAAAGGTATATATATCAGTAATCCCATTAGATGATCCCTGATCCGGGAAGATCAGTATTCATTAGATCTATAGATTTTGCAAAAAATCATTTTTGCAATAAAATCTATGGATAAAAATCATCAAAACAAAAGCTTTATATACAAGAAATCCCTTGTATGTATCCCTTACAGAAAGCAAAACTGTGAGCATTCGACTCTCTTATAATCCCGTATCATTAGAATAACAATATCTCTATAGATTCAAGCAAATTTTTTATTTTGCTATGGATCTTTGGGCTAAAAATTGTCGAACGGGAAAGCTTTATATACTAGAAATGTCTTGTATGTATCCCTCACACAAAGCGATTGTGTCGAGGTGAATAACACAAAGCTTTATATACAAGAAATACCTTGTATATCTCCCTGCGCAAACTGATTGCGTAGGTAAAAAATCACAAATCTCTTTCATCTTTTAATGGAGTCAGGAGTTTTTTCCTGTCTGACGAGGATTTTGTCGGTTCGGTTAATTCTGGGCGGTGAGAGTTTTTCATAACACATCATCGCGAAACTGAAATAACTGAATTGATAGTTGTTAGTGCAAGTTTCTGCGACCAAGACCTTTAATTTTGAAGTGTGCGATACATTAACAATTCTGGTTGATCCTGCCAGAGGTTACTGCTATCGGTGTTCGCCTAAGCCATGCGAGTCATATGTTCTTCGTGAACATGGCGTACTGCTCAGTAACACGTGGATAACCTGCCCTTGGGTCCGGCATAACCCCGGGAAACTGGAGATAATTCCGGATAACGCACATATGCTGGAATGCTTTATGCGTAAAATGGATTCGTCTGCCCAAGGATGGGTCTGCGGCCTATCAGGTAGTAGTGGGTGTAATGTACCTACTAGCCAACAACGGGTACGGGTTGTGAGAGCAAGAGCCCGGAGATGGATTCTGAGACATGAATCCAGGCCCTACGGGGCGCAGCAGGCGCGAAAACTTTACAATGCGGGAAACCGTGATAAGGGGACACCGAGTGCCAGCGTCATACGCTGGCTGTCCAGGTGTGTAAAATACACCTGTTAGCAAGGGCCGGGCAAGACCGGTGCCAGCCGCCGCGGTAACACCGGCGGCCCGAGTGGTGATCGTGATTATTGGGTCTAAAGGGTCCGTAGCCGGTTTGGTCAGTC
Source organism: Methanosarcina barkeri 3 (assembly GCF_000970305.1). GTDB lineage: Archaea > Halobacteriota > Methanosarcinia > Methanosarcinales > Methanosarcinaceae > Methanosarcina > Methanosarcina barkeri_A. The sequence continues at coordinate 3,158,511 of NZ_CP009517.1, read as the reverse complement.
CTCCGGGAAATCTGATAGCTCAACTATTAGGCTTTCGGGGGATACTGCCAGACTTGGAACCGGGAGAGGTAAGAGGTACTACAGGGGTAGGAGTGAAATCTTGTAATCCCTGTGGGACCACCTGTGGCGAAGGCGTCTTACCAGAACGGGTTCGACGGTGAGGGACGAAAGCTGGGGGCACGAACCGGATTAGATACCCGGGTAGTCCCAGCCGTAAACGATGCTCGCTAGGTGTCAGGCATGGCGCGACCGTGTCTGGTGCCGCAGGGAAGCCGTGAAGCGAGCCACCTGGGAAGTACGGCCGCAAGGCTGAAACTTAAAGGAATTGGCGGGGGAGCACAACAACGGGTGGAGCCTGCGGTTTAATTGGACTCAACGCCGGACAACTCACCGGGGACGACAGCAAAATGTAGGCCAGGCTGAAGACCTTGCCTGAATCGCTGAGAGGAGGTGCATGGCCGTCGCCAGTTCGTACTGTGAAGCATCCTGTTAAGTCAGGCAACGAGCGAGACCCGTGCCCACTGTTACCAGCATATCCTCCGGGATGATGGGTACTCTGTGGGGACCGCCGGTGTTAAATCGGAGGAAGGTGCGGGCCACGGTAGGTCAGTATGCCCCGAATTTCCCGGGCTACACGCGGGCTACAATGAATGGGACAATGGGTCCCTCCCCTGAAAAGGGCTGGTAATCTCACAAACCCATCCTTAGTTCGGATCGAGGGCTGTAACTCGCCCTCGTGAAGCTGGAATCCGTAGTAATCGCGTTTCAATATAGCGCGGTGAATACGTCCCTGCTCCTTGCACACACCGCCCGTCAAACCACCCGAGTGAGGTATGGGTGAGGGCACGAACTTTGTGTCGTGTTCGAACCTGTGCTTTGCAAGGGGGGTTAAGTCGTAACAAGGTAGCCGTAGGGGAATCTGCGGCTGGATCACCTCCTAAGCATAAAAAACCCACCACCCAGATGCCGATAAACCGACAAAACCTCACCATTAAAATCATCGATCATAATACAATGATCGTCTACTTATCAAACTCATTAAATGCACCCGGGAAGTAAATTTCCGGGGAAGGACGGATTGCCTGTGTTGACATGCAGGTACATGAAGTCATGTATAGGTGCTGTATACTGGACGCTTACTGGACCTGGTTAGGATACACAGGAATTATGCTATCAGGTGGATGGCTCGGCTCAAGAGCTGATGAAGGACGTGCCAAGCTGCGATAAGCCCGGGGTAGGTGCAAGGAGCCTATGAACCCGGGATCTCCGAATGGGACCTCTCCATAGTGATCAGTAATGATCGGGAACGCTCCGAATTGAAACATCTCAGTAGGAGCAGGAAAAGAAATCAAACGAGATACCGTGAGTAACGGCGAGTGAAAACGGCACAGTTCAAACCGAATCCCTTCACAGGGAAATGTGGTGTTGTAGGGCTGTTCAAACGTCTGGCGGCTAAACAGAACTTGCCTGAAACGGCAGACCATAGAGTGTGACAGTCACGTATGTGTAAACCAATAGACCGGAACATGTCCCTGAGTACCGTGCGTCGGATATCGTGCGGGAATCCGGGGGGCACCAACCTCCAAAACTAAATACTACTTGAGACCGATAGCGAAATAGTAGGGTGACCGAACGCTGAAAAGTACCCCGAGAAGGGAGGTGCAAAGTGCCTGAAACCTGATAGTGATGGAACGATACGGCATGAAAGGAACTTTGATATGAAGGAAACATTCGCGAGAATGCTGTACGAATATCACTGCCAGTGTCGTATCTTACGTTTTGAAGAACGGGCCAGGGAGTTTATCTTGGTGGCAATGGCTAACCTTATATTTGGGCAGCCGAAGCGAAAGCAACATGTGCGCAGCCCTCGGGCGAGGCACGACGTATACAAGTGCGTGGAGTCACCGGGGTAAGACCCGAAGCCGGGTGATCTAGGCGTGGGCAGGTTGAAGCGTGGCGAAAGCTACGTGGAGGACCGCAAGCGGTGTTGATCTGCAAATCATTCGTGTGACCTGCGTCTCGTAGTGAAATGCTAATCTAACCCGGCATCCGCTGGTTCCTTCCGAAACATGTCGCAGCATGACCTGACTGGAGATCGTCGGTGGAGTAGAGCACTGATTAGCGGTTCCGGGGGGGAAACCCCTCGCCCGCCTGTCAAACTCCAAACCCACCGTCATCGTAGAAAGTCGGAGTCCGGACTGCTGGGGTAAGCTTGTAGTCCGTAAGGGAGACAACCCAGCCCGTGGTTAAGGTCCCCAAGTGTCGACTAAGTGTAAACGCTAAAGGGCGTCCCAAGCCCAAGACAGCTGGAAGGTTAGCTTAGAAGCAGCTACCCTTCAAAGAGTGCGTAACAGCTCACCAGTCGAGGTTTGGGGCCCCGAAAATTGACGGGGCTCAAGTCGACCACCGATACCACGGAGTACCGTAAGGTAATCTCGTAGGAAGGCGTTGCGTTCGGACTGAAGCAGGGCTGTGAAGTCCTGTGGACCGTTCGCAAACGAAAATCCTGGTAATAGTAGCAGCAAAGCAGGGTGAGAATCCCTGCCGCCGAAGGGGCCAGGTTTCCTCGGCAATGATCGTCAGCCGAGGGTTAGTCGGTCCTAAGACGTACCGTAACTCGAGTACGCCGAAAGGGAAACAGGTTAATATTCCTGTACCATTTAGCAATCCGTCTGACGTCTCAGGGCAGGCCGAGCGGCGTCGTCGCGCCGTCTAAGCAGCGAACCCCGTGGAGAGCCGTAATGGCGAGAAGCGGGCGAATCTGTTATGGCTAAAGTCGGCTGCACCCAGGGACCCGTGAAAAGGCCGCTAAATGTCCGTACCGAGATCTGACACTGGTGCCCCTAGCTGAAAAGGCTAAGGCGTGTCGGAGTAATTCAGTTAAGGGAATTCGGCAAATTAGCTCCGTAACTTCGGGATAAGGAGTGCCTGCTGTGAAGACAGCAGGTCGCAGTGACCAGGGGGCTCTAACTGTCTAATACCAACATAGGAGATTGCAAACCCGTAAGGGCTAGTACAATCTCTGAATCCTGCTCAGTGCAGGTACCTGAAACCCCGGCTCAACGGGAAGAAGGGCCTGTAAACAGCGGGGGTAACTATGACCCTCTTAAGGTAGCGTAGTACCTTGTCGCTTAATTGGCGACTTGCATGAATGGATCAATGAGAGCCCCACTGTCCCTAACTGGAATCCGGTGAAGCTTACATTCTAGTGCACAGTCTAGAGACCTCTAGGGGGAAGTGAAGACCCCGTGGAGCTTTACTGCAGCCTGTCGCTGGGTTGTGGTTCTGGATGTACAGAGTAGGTAGGAGGCGTCGAAGCGGGTGCGCCAGCATCCGTGGAGCCACAATTGGGACACTACCCTTCTGGGACTACGACCCTAACTCTGAGAAGAGGACCCCGATAGGTGGGCAGTTTGCCTGGGGCGGGACGCCCTTGAAAAGATATCAAGGGCGCGCAATGGTTGACTCAAGTGGGTCGGAAACTCACTGAAGAGTGCAAGAGCATAAGTCAGCCTGACGTTATTCAGCATAGCAGTGGATGACGAGACGAAAGTCGGCTCTAGCGAACTTTTGAGCCTCCTTGGTGGGGGCCAAAAATGACAGAAAAGTTACCCCGGGGATAATTGAGTCGTTGCCGGCAAGAGTACATATCGACCCGGCAGCTTGCTACCTCGATGTCGGTTCTTTCCATCCTGGCCGTGCAGCAGCGGCCAAGGGTGAGGTTGTTCGCCTATTAAAGGAGATCGTGAGCTGGGTTTAGACCGTCGTGAGACAGGTCGGTTACTATCTACTAGAGGTGTTTGAGGTCTGCGGGTAAGCTGCTTTTAGTACGAGAGGAACCAAGCAGCGGCGCCCCTGGTGTACCGGTTGTCTGACAAGGCATCGCCGGGCAGCTACGCGCTTCGGAATAAGAGCTGAATGCATCTAAGCTCGAAATCTTTCCTAAAAAGAGACCTCATTAAGGATTCCGGTAAAAGACCGGTTTGATAGAAACGGGATGTAAGCACCAAGGCAACGAGGTGTTCAGTCCGCGTTCACTAATTATCCGTTCCTTTCCAAGTCAGGTCCAGGCGAAATCCAGTAATGCAGCACTTTATACATGACTTTTCCTTTTCCAATCCTTCTTATATGTTGAGTATGGCGGCCATAGCGGCAGTGCAACTCCTGTACCCATCCCGAACACAGTAGATAAGCCTGCCCGCGTTCCTTACTGTACTGAAGTGTGCGAGCCTTCGGGAACTCTGGATCGCTGCCATGCTCACCTTATAATACTTTACTTTTCCATGGCTTTTTTAAAAATTAGTTCTTTTAGATTATTGTATATTTTGATTCTTGCATATATCAAATTTTAATTCTTTTATATCTTAAATTTTGATTCTAGCATATTTCTTAAGTTATTTTTACGCTTTTGTATACTCAATCTGTGAAATTTGCTTACTCCTTTATTTTCCTTCTGTTTGAATGAGTGAAGCGAGTGAAACAGATTCCTTGCTATTGCGATTACAATGCAACTATGAGAAAATCTTTAATTTTTTGCGATCCCAATGCGAAAATTGGACTACACATAAATATCTTTAGCTTTCTTGTATAAGTTCACTTAGATCAACATACTTGAGGTACTGAGAATTTCTTGCTCTTGATCAGGGCTTTTTCATGATATTCTCATCAATACTTTAAAAGGGTAGGATGCAGTAGCATCACCCTTATTCGTAGATTTGCTGAGCCAGATAATTCTGGACACCTATCTGGTTGATCTGGTCAAGTTGGGCTTCGATCCAGTCAATATGTTCTGTTTCTTCCTTCAGGAGTGACTCGAGAAGCATTTTAGTGTCGTTGTCTCCTAACTCCGTTGCCAACTTTATGCCCTTATTGTACTCCTGAATAGCTCCTTCTTCGGCCCAGTGGTCATGATCATGCATTTCCGGTACTTGACCGCCGATACGAATTTCGCTCAAATTGCTGACTATTGGCTTCCCTTCAAGGAAGAGGATACGTTCGATCAATTTTTCTGCGTGTTTCATCTCGGTAATTGCCCGCTTCTCGATTACTTCGCCCAGCCTGTCATAGTTCCAGTTTTCGCACATTTCGGCATGGACAAAGTACTGGTTGATAGCAGCTAATTCATCTGCCAAACGTGCATTTAGACAATCGATTAGTTTCTGATCTCCTTTCAAACATATACCCCCTTGCAAAAAAAATTATATTTTTTTATTTATACTTAAGCTTTACAATACATTTTAACATACTTGGTTTGAATTTTTATGTACTGCTTGGCTCTCGAAAGTACTACCATAAGATCCTTCACTTCTTTTTCTTATAGTTTAAGGGAACTCTGCTGTTAACAATATTTTGTTGACAAAATTTAAAATTTACAACTTTTTGCTTAGACAAGCAACGTTATTGAGTATAGGCCTGGACCCTGTCTCCCCTGAATATTATGAGCACATGTTATATAAACAAACCGAATATAAATAGGCGACCTGTTAATAAAATAAGAATTCTTGATCCATAAAACATCCTATAGAAATTTAAGCGTCAATCTCTTGAGCAAAAGGAAATTCTAATTTCTAGAAGAGTTAAATTGTTCATAAAATTAAAAGATACTTAAAACTATTTATCAGATTTAAATTATCAGATTTAAATTGATGCTGTTTCTGGAGTTCGTTGTTTCTTTTTTAGTTTTCTCTGCCACTTCTCGTTATTAACTCTGCCACTTCTCGTTATTAACTCTGCCACTTCTCGTTATTAACTCTGCCACTTCTCGTTATTAACTCTACCACTTCTTGTTATTAACTTACTACTTCTCGTTATCAACTCTACACTTTCTTATTAACAATTCATAGTCTCAGGTATAGCTTAATGTTTAACATCCTCTTTAACTGCCAGATTCTATGCTAAAATTTGGATATTTTGAATATTATAAAAATCGTCTAAAACTGTTAAATATAATGAAGCCTTTTATTATTATTATTATTATGGGGATGTAATATGGCTGATGAAAATAAAATTAGTCAAGATAGTGAGAGTAAGTTCAGGTATAGACTTGGTAAGTGGCTTCTTAGTAGAGATGAATGCGTCTTCATGAATGTAATAGAGCAGAACCGGAATGATGAAGCCATACGTCAACACTTAATCGGATCAGTTACTAATTGGGTAAGCAGAAAGGAAGAACTAGTAACACAAGAAACGGTTTCTGAGATGTGCGAGTTTATTAAGAGTGAAAATGAAGCCCTTTACTTCCGTTTAATGGAAAAATGCGCTCTAAAAGGGATAAGCGTGGGTGAAGGTCTATTTGAAGCACTGAGCATGTGTAAGTGTGAAGAAGCAATAACTAATCCTCAATGTGAAATAACTGACGACGAATCTGGTATGTGAGAGCTCTGGCTTGCTTGTAGTTTTTTGATATTTTAGACTATGTTTTTTGATATTTTAGACTATGTTATTTGATATTTTAGACTATGTTATTTGATATTTTAGACTATGTTATTTGATATTTTAGACTATGTTATTTGATATTTTAGACTATGTTATTTGATATTTTAGACTATGTTATTTGATATTTTAGACTATGTTATTTGATATTTTAGACTATGTTATTTGATATTTTAGACTATGTTATTTGATATTTTATTTAGTCATCATAGTTCGTGTTCGCTGAGGTTTTCTATATTATGTGCCTTTACTGTTTGCGGGCTTATAATGAATTTCTTCTTAGTCTCCTTACCTTATTACTCTAATTTGACAGAAAAATAAAAATTAAAATGAAAAAAGGAGCTTCATGCTCCTGTTTTCCCCCTACATTTGATGTTTCTGTGTATCGTTCTCGATTTTTTGCAATTTTCATTTTTCCGAAAAATTCTGCGTCAATACTATACGTTTTTTGTAGAAAGATACTTTGTCAATTTATAAATTCTGTCAAATTTGGGTTATTAGGACCAATTAGGTCTTATCAGATTATTTTTAATAAATTTGTTTAAATAAAAATTAAGCCTATATTTATTGGGGGTAACTTATGGGTTATATTGAAACATGGAAAGAGGTAATGCAAAGACCATCTGACTTTTACAGAGGAATGCCTAAGACCGGAGGGTATACTGATCCACTTACTTTCGCAGCAATCAGTTTCATCATATATGCGCTTTTAGCTGCACTTTTAACCGTTCTCTTTGGCTCCGGAACACATATGGGTGGCATGTATGATGGAATGTATGAGGGTATGTACGGTAGTGTGAGAGGACTTGGCTTTTTCGCAATACTTATGACTGTGATCTTAACACCTATTGCAGGTATCATTTCTCTTTTTATTGAAGCTGCAATACTATATATCATTTATAAAGTACTTGGAGGAGTGGGAAGTTACGAAGGTACTGTAAGATTTATTTCTTATGCAACTGCTGTAATGGTACTTTCCTGGATCCCCATTATAGGCTGGATTGCCGGAATTTACGAGATATATCTCTATATTGTGGGTGGAATGTATGTCCATGAGGTAAGCATGCTAAGGTCTGCAATAGCTGTACTGCTACCAATGTTACTTGTAATCCTGCTTATAGCCATAGTTATGGCATGGCTATTTGCTTTCTCGGGATTATTCTTCTCCAGGATTTTTTCTAATGGGGTTATCCTTTTATAAGAAGAACTCCTTTTATTTTTGGAACATGTTCTCTTTAAAAATTTAAAAACCGATTGCCTCGAACTAAATATTTATATATTAGAAATTACTTTAATTGAAGCTACACGAGCAACACGTGATCAAGAATGCCAAGATGGCGGAGCGGCTACGCAATCGCCTGCAGAGCGATTCCATTCCGGTTCGAATCCGGATCTTGGCTTCTTCTCTACACGACTTATTGTTTTAAAATTACTTAATTGAGTACTTAAACAAATCTGCAAAATGCCAAGATGGCGGAGCGGCTACGCAATCGCCTGCAGAGCGATTCCATTCCGGTTCGAATCCGGATCTTGGCTTTCTTTTAAAACTGATCTTTTTCCCAGAACTTTTAACTTCCTGACTTCTTGACGTGTATTTGGAGATTACTTTAATCAGGTTCAAATTCAAACCTTAATTTTATATTAGGGAAGATCGATTTTTGAGCATGGACATTGACAAACTCATGCAGAGGCTCTTTGAACTTTATCCTGAAGCAGCTACCGATAGCTTTATAGATCCTTTTTTTTCGTTAATTTCCACTGTGATGTCCCATAGAACCAGGGATGATGTCACCTATCCTGCAGCTAGCAGACTTTTTGAGAGCTTTTCGACGCCTGAAGAAATGGTCAGAGCTGATGTTAGCGAGATTGAAACTCTTATAAAAGATGTGGGCTTTTACAGGGTTAAAGCAGGAAGAATACAGGAAATTTCCAGACTTCTTCTGGAGAAATATGATGGCAGGGTTCCTGACAATATGGAAGCTCTTCTTGAACTGCCTGGTGTCGGCAGAAAAACTGCTAACTGTGTGCTTGCCCATGCTTTCCTTAAGGACGCTCTTGCCGTAGATACTCATGTTCACAGGATTTCTAACAGGCTCGGTCTTGTAGAGACAAAAACTCCTGAGGAAACTGAAGCTGAATTAAAAAAGATCTTTCCACAGAAAGATTGGAGATATATAAATCTCCTGCTCGTAAAATTAGGGCAAAATACCTGCCGCCCTATTTCTCCCAGGTGCAAAACATGTACTCTTAATGATATCTGTCCTAAAATTCTCCTTTAACAGGGAGCTTTCTGTGGTTCCGGAAATTTCAAAGTCAAACTCCGAAATCAAATGCTTTGGCTCTCTCTGTGACTCTATCAGGGCTGCGGAAAAAACCTATGAGATGATACGAGATTATTTATATAAGGCTGGCATTTAGCAGGCAAAAGGGTTATTCGTATCCTTAGTTGATAATAAATTAATTCCATATATATACAGTATCCACACTGTTATCAATACTCAGAATTATATCATTTATCACACTTTACGAGGTCAAATATGTTTCAAATAGGAGAAGCTTTAATGGGGCAGGGTGCAGAACTTGCCCATGTTGATTTGATGATAGGAGACAAGGGAGGCCCCGTAGGGCAAGCTTTTGCAAACGGTCTGACTCAGCTTTCAGTCGGACATACTCCACTCCTTTCCGTTATCAGGCCCAATCTGCCTCCAAAACCTTCGACCCTCATTATTCCGAAGGTTACGGTAAAAAATATGGATCAGGCAGGAAAAATTTTCGGACCTGCTCAGTCAGCTGTTGCAAAAGCAGTAGCAGACTCAGTAGAAGAAGGCGTAATCTCAAAGGACCAGGTTGAAGAACTTGTTATTGTAGTCAGTGTCTTTATTCATCCTGATGCCCAGGATTACAACAAGATCTACAGGTATAATTACGGAGCTACAAAACTTGCAATCAAACGTGCTCTTGAAGGCTTCCCGGACATTAACACAGTTCTTGAGGAAAGCAACAAGTCTACCCATGCTATTATGGGATTCAAGGTTACAAGGCTCTGGGATCCACCTTACCTGCAGGTTGCTTTTGACAATCCTGACATCGAATTTGTGCAATCTGCTATTTCCCAGATTCCTAAAAGCGATCACGTTATTATCGAAGCAGGCACACCTCTTATCAAACGTTACGGTATGGATGTCATTTCAAAAATCAGACAGGTTAGACCTGATGCCTTCATAGTTGCTGACCTGAAGACTCTGGATACCGGAAACCTTGAAGCAAGAATGGTTGCCGATGCTGCAGGAGACGCTATTGTAGTCTCAGCTCTTGCTCCGATCAACACAATTGACAAGCTTATCGAGGAAGCTCATAAGACAGGTATTTATGCTGTCATGGATACACTTAATCAGCGCGATCCAATTTCTGTCTTAAAGCAGCTTAAGGTCATGCCTGATGTCATTGAACTCCATCGTGGAATCGACATTGAGGCCACTGAACATGCATGGGGCGATATCGCCGAAATCAAGAAGGTTGCTCCAAAGACTCTGGTTGCTGTTGCAGGCGGGGTCCGTCTTGATAAAGTGCCTGTAGCTCTTAGCCAGGGTGCTGACATCCTTGTTGTCGGACGTGCGATTACTAACGCAAAAGACATAAGGGAAGTTGCCGAGCAGTTTATCAACAGCCTTAACAAACCGGAAATTGACCAGTTCAGGGTTATGACTGACTTCTGAGTAGGTTTAAAGCAGGTTTAAAAATTTCCCGAAAAGGTTGCTGAAAATCTGCTGCTAAAACCTACCGTTAAAGGGAAAATCATGCAGTAGTTTCGGCAGAAACTTTTAGAGAAAGCGTTAATATCCACGCTTTCCATTTCTTTTTAAACTTCAAGAGGGGATTTTTTGGGTTTACCATTCATTGTATTGAACTATAAAACTTATTTACAGGGTACAGGTCAGGGAGCAGTGGAAATTGCAAAGGCCTGTAAAGCCGTATCCGAAGATTCAGGTATCGAGATAGCAGTAGCCCCGCAGCTTCCGGACATTTATAGGGTAGCCTCGGAAGTTGAACTGCCGGTTTTTTCCCAGCATCTGGATGGGATAGGAGCAGGAAGTTTTACAGGCCATGTTTTCGGAAAATCCATAAAAGATGCAGGTGCTGTAGGGACTCTGATCAACCACTCTGAGAAGCGTCTAACCCTTGCAGAAATCGAGGCATCGCTAAAAGCTGCAAAAAAATTCGGGCTCAGGTCAGTTATCTGCACTAATAATGTCCCGACAACTGCAGCAGCTGCAGCCCTGGGTCCGGATTATGTTGCAATCGAGCCCCCAGAGCTTATAGGGAGCGGAATCCCTGTCTCAAAAGCCGATCCTGAAGTTGTTAGCGGTTCAGTTGAAGCAGTTGCAAAAATTAATTCCCAGGTAAAGGTACTCTGCGGAGCTGGAATTTCCAAAGGTGAAGATCTAAGGGCAGCTCTTGACCTTGGTTCTCAAGGCGTGCTTTTGGCATCCGGAATTGTGAAAGCTGCAGACCCAAAAGCTGCACTCGAAGATCTTATACGTCTGGTTTAAGTTTTATTTTCTTGAATTTCAGGTTGAACTCTGGTATTTGCCTTCAAGTACTTGGTGAGAGGTCCTACTGCTCTTTCATCTCCAATGTCAATTAGCAGGAACACAGAGTTCTCCCTGATGTTTTTGTTTTCACTACTCAGGCCTCTTGTTAGATGTTCTACTGCTTCTTCTTTTCTATCAATAAGGATATTTGAAGCACAGTCTCTTACTTCTTTATTATTATCTCCCAAAGTTCTGACAAGAGCTTCAGTTGCTTTTTCATCTTTTATCTCTCCCAAAGCAGTAACAGCAGAAAGCCTAATTCCGGAGTTATTATCCTCAAGAGCTTTCTCAAAAGTTCCAATTGCTTTTGGATCATTTATTTTTCCTAAAGCTTCTAAAGCAGTGCATCTGAGTGTTTCGTTTCCGTCCGTTGCAGCACTATTGAGCACGTCCACAGCTGTGGCATCACCTGTGTTCCCAAGGGCCCATGCTGAAGCGATTCTCACGTTTTCGTCTTCATCTTGTAGTCCTGAGGTTAAAGATTTCACTGCTTTTTGGTCCCCTATTGCTCCCAGAGCCAGAGCTGCACTTCGCCTAACTTCTGGATCTTCATTAGATAACAGTTGGATCAGAGGTTTAACAGCCCTCGGGTTTCTAATTTCTCCCAGAGCAAGGGCTGCGCAACTTTTTACTGAATTGTTTTCACTCAAAGCCATGATAAGGGGTTCTACTGCCCTTTGATCCCCTATTTTTCCGAGGGAAATAGCACTACACTCTTTCACATTGTCGTATTTATCCACTTTCAAGGCAAGTGATAAGGGTTCCACTGCCTTTTCATTCCCTATTTCTCCAAGAGAAAAGGCTGCACAGGCTTTTGTTTCATTGCAGTCTTTGACCAGTATCTCAATAAGAGGTTCAACAGAACTTTCTTCTCTCATTCCTCCCAGTGCAAGTATGGAACTGACTCTCACATAACTCTCTTCATGTTTTAATGCTTCTAAGAGTTTCTCCGGCACTTTCTTATCTTCAGGAGCGACTCCGGAAGCCTCTACATATTTTTTTATGTTTTGCGAGTCTGCTTCCAGTGCATTGATGAGGGGTTCTGTTTCGGAGTCCCCAGTCGCTTCAAATGCTCCTGCTGCCTCCTTCCGGAAGTTAAGGTCTTTTTCTTCGACAGCTTTCGGAAGAGTTTGATCTATTTTTCCGTCACTTTTTTTTCCAGTGAACTCAGTAGAATTTCCTGGTTTTTCCTTAAACATTTCCTCAATTCCTGGAACAGCTCTCTCGTCTCCCATTTCAATAAGCGAAAAAACAATATATTTTCTAACAGTCTTGTTCTGGTTCTCAAGAGATTTTATCAACTCAGGGACTGCAGGTTTTCCTATTTCTACGAGAGCTCTGGCACAACTCAGTCTTGTTTCTTCGTTTTCAGCCGAGAGATTTTGAATGAGAGGTTCTATTGCCCTTTCATCTCCTATATTTCCAAGAGCCCAGGCTGCTGTACTGCTTGTGTATGCATCTTTATCTGAAAGGGCTTCTATAAGGGGCTCAACTGCTGGTTTCCCTATTCCAACGAGAATATCACCAGCACACTGTTTAACATCACTATTTTTATCCTTTAATGCCTGAATAATCGGTTTAGTATTTCTGTCTCCAGTTTCTACAAGGGTTTTTACAGTCATATTCCTGACTTTTTGGTCAGGATCTTTTAATTGCTGGACAAGAACTCCTGTTGCTTCTTCTTCTCCTACTTTCCCAAGAGATTCCACGACAAGATTCCTTACCTCAGGATCTTCGTCCGAAAGAGCGTTTATCAGAGCTTTTTCTGCTCTCTGGTCCCCGATTTCTCCTAATTCCACAACTGCAGTACAGCGGACTTCCTTATCTTTGTCCGAAAGGGTCTGAATCAGGGCGTTTGTTGCTTTATCTTCTCGGAGTTCTCCGAGAGCCATAATGGCTCTCTTTCTTGTTTCTCTGTCTTCGTCATTCAATGCCTTTATCAGGGGTTCAATGGCTTTTTTATCCCCTGTCCTTCCGAGGGCTTCTACAGCATTTCTTCGAACTTTTCCGTCCTCGTCTGAAAGGGCTTGAATCAGAGATTCTTCGGCTTTTTCTCCTCCAAGTTTTCCTAGAGCTTTTGCTGCACTGGATCTCACTTCACTATTGTTATCTTCCATACTCAGGCAGAGGGCTTCAATAATTTTCTCTTTTTCTACATCTCCTGAGAATATGGTCTCTTTCCAGTTGGCTTCCTCTGAAGAAGAACCTGCCTTTTCAATTTCTCCAAGAGCCCAGGCTGAATTGGAGCGTACTCTTTCGTTTTTGTCTGAAAGCGCCTGAATTAGTTGTTTTTCTGCTCTCTGGCTTCTTGCATTACCAAGAGCTAGAGCTGCACTACCTCTAACTTTCGGGTCTTCGTCCTGTAAAAGGTTTACTATCGCTTTTTCTGCTTTTTGCCCGCCAATGTTTCCAAGAGCCAGAGCGGTTTCACACCTTACTTCCGGGTTTTCGGAGTCAATAACTTCTATAAGAGGATCTACAGCTTCTTCTCCTATTTCTTCCAGAGCAAACCTGGCCTCTTTTCTGGAGTCTATATCCTCATTTCCCAATTTCTTTATTAGAGGCTCTATTATAGCCTGTTGAGTTTTTGACTCATTCATATCCAAAATAGTTGTTCCGTTGGGGTTTTCATAGGGATTTTTTATGTTGCCTTCGCTAACTCCGGAAGCAACTCCAACCAGTGTCAGTGTGAATAGTAACAGTACGATTTTAGGCACTGAAGGATTCATATCTTATACCGTTTCCATAAATTCGATATTAGTTTGATTTTGAAATTCGGATCTTAAGTTTCGTAGATATCTTACAAAATAAAATATCCTAATTAACGTTAAATAAATATCATAGTCTATTTTTAGTATATGTTTAGCTTCTTGTGATTCACTTACGCAAATTTTCGCAAAACAAATTTCCGAGAATTATTATTCTTACCATGAGAAGGTACCTGATAAGAAATACACTTAAATTACGAAAAGTGATGTGTTGAAGATATTATATAACAATTTTAATAACTTCCATATCTAGTATTAATTAATCTGATTTTTACTTTACTATTTATGACTAAAAGTTCGTTAATTAATACAACATGTTATGAAAAAACCTTTTTTAAGAATCCGTACTGGAAAATATATCCTCAAATATTAATAGCAATATATTGTTGGCAGTTAGTTCTAGCTTCCAGAAAGCATCTTTAAGAGCCTTTCAATTCTACGACTGCTATAGATATTTTTTAAGTATTTTCCAGGGTTTTACCTTTTTTCAAAGATCGAAAAATGTCAGGCAATTAACGGTTAACATGAGACTGCATCAGGAAATCATTATTCTCTGTTTTTAACTAACAGTTCTGCTGTTCTAACTAATAACTCAATTTTTAAATAGTTTTGGAATTATCAGAAATGTTTTTTCCGACTTAGCTAATGATAAAATAATTAAAATATTCTGGTATTTGGGTAAGAATTATTACCCTTTCGGCTAAAAATTCCCTCCAGTAAATAAAAAATCAAAAATACTTTTCAATCTAATGTTTATATACTGATTCTAAAACTTATACTATGAAGGCTTCTCCGAAGTTCATATTTCAGGAATAATCATTCTTTTTCCTTTATGTTCCAGTATATCGACGTTTATTCCATATGCTTGTTTTATCTTTTCAGGAGTCATCACCTTTTCCGGGACTCCGGAACAAATTATATTTCCCTCAGGGAATGCCAGCGTACTCTCATTTTCAGGAGAAGCATCCGGGCTATCATATGGGTTGGCAAAATTTCCGTTTTCGAATTCATGCAGTTTTCTCAGGAGAATAATTTCATCAGAAAATAGAAGAGCATGGTTTGGCTCGTGCAGAGTCATCAGTACGGTTATATTCCGGGTTCTGGCAAGGTTAATTATAGTTTTCAGGACATGTATCTGGTTTTTCAGGTCAAGGAAGGAAGTTGGCTCATCAAGTAACAGAAAATCAGGCTCCTGGGCAAGAGCTTTTGCAATCATTACCAGTTGTTTTTCTCCTCCACTGATCTGGGTATAGGGCTTCTGTGCAAAGTGCTCTATTCCCATAAATTCCAGTACCTTGCAAGCTTTTTCCACATCTTCTTTCCTGGGGGTTGAAAACACGGAAATATAAGGCATTCGGCCTGTAAGCACAACATCCAGTACGGAAAAAGGAAATGAGGACTTGTGCATCTGGGATACATGCCCCAGAATCCTTGCAAGTTCTCGGTTTGCTATTTCTTCTATATTCCTGCTGTCGATGTACACAGTTCCTTCATTCTGTCTAAGAAAACCGTTTATAATTTTAAGAAGAGTGGTTTTTCCGCAGCCATTAGGGCCTACAAGGGTTACTACAGACCCTTTTCGGATCGAAAAATTGATATTATTCAAAACCAGGTTTTTATCATAGCTTAATGTCAGATTTTCTACGGAAATACCTCTGTTTTTTTGATTCTTTTTTTCGTTCATTCCCATCCCCCTGCTTTTGTAGTTCTTAGAAGATAAAGAAAAAAGGGAGCTCCAAGAAGCGTGGTAATAATACCAACCGGAATTTCAAACCCGAAGGCGGATCTTGAAATATCATCCACAAGGGCCAGGAAAGCAGCTCCAAAGGTGATAGAAAGAGGTATGATCTTCCTGTGGTCTGGACCAAAGATCATTCTAAGTATGTGAGGTACTATCAGGCCCAAAAGCCCGATAATTCCTGCCACGGCCACAGCAGCTGATGCGGCAAGGGATGCAGCTATTATAAATATTGCTTTATACAGTTCGACGTTCATGCCTACTGATTTTGCTTCTTCTTCTCCCAGAGCAAGAACATTAAGTTTCCAGCGCAGGAGATATATGATAAGGCAACCGGTGGCTACCATTGGAAATGAGTCCGAAAACTTTGACCAGCAGGCAGTATGGAGGCAGCCAAGGGTCCAGTAAACAATACTCTGGACGGCTTTTTCGTCAGTCATATACTGAATTATCGAAAGTAAAGCTCCAAAGACAGACGATGTAATAACTCCTGAAAGTATGAGAGCAACAGTTGAAGTCTGCTTTCCTATCCTGGCCATTGTATAGGAAAAACCGAGTGCTACCAGGCTGAAGATAAAAGCCCCTACCTGGGCAGGAAGCTTGGGAATAACTGCAATAGACAGTGCAGCTCCAAAAGCTGCTCCTGAAGAAAGGCCAAGGATATAAGGACTTACGAGTGGATTCCTGAATATCCCCTGAAATGTAGCTCCTGATGTTGAAAGTGCTGCCCCTACTATCATGGCAAGCAGGACTCTTGGGAACCTGATATTGAAGATAACTGTGTCATAAACAGAAGGGTAGCTGTATTCATATGATGTAATATGTGATAAAAGAACCCTGATCAATTCTATAGGAGATAAAGTGTAGGTTCCAAGGAAAATAGAGAAGAAGAAAACAGGTATCGGCAAAAATAAAATGATTGCAAACGCCAGATTTTTCCATTCCAGGAAAAAAGAGATTTCCGGCCTGTGGGCCGGGTATCCATAATTTTCTTCTTTTTTGGGGAACTTCATTTGAACCGTGTCCCTTATGCTTTTTCAAATCCCGGATAGTGTACTCCGTAGATTTCTACGTAATAACTGTCTACTTCCTGTGTAAGGTTGATATTTGCAAACTTGTCCGGATGCAGGTCTTTTGCAACATGCATCATTGCAAGAGGGAGTCTAGGGGAGTGGAAGTCATAGATGAACGGATCTGAGATTTCGTATACTCTTTTGTTTTTCACTGCTGAGATATCTTTCCATGTACTGAAGTCAATTCCATCCACAGTGTCTCCTGAGGTTATGTTTACCGGGTCAAGGTTCTCGTTATTCCACATATATATGACTTCAGGGTTCAACTCAAGCAGAGTTTCAAGGTTCAGGGTTGGATGTTCAATACTCTTTGTTTCGTTTGTCCAGTTATTGAGGATATTTAATCCGCCTGCTTTTTCTATCAGGTCATTTGCCGTACTATTAATACCTGCTGTGCCGTATATGTCACCCCACATCCAGTAAACTGTCGGTTTTTCTTCGGCAGACAAACTTCCGGTTACGTCCGTAACCTTCTCCATATATTTATCCATAATGTCAATCACTTCTTGTCCGCGCTCTTCATTTCCAATGAGTTTACTGAAAGTTTTCATCTGTCTTTGCAGGTCATCAAGGCTGTCAATGAAAACCCCGTACACAGGGACCTTGAGGTTTTCCTCAATTGCTTTTATATCCGCACTATTCCAGTCTGATGCCCAGAGGAAAACAATCTGAGGGTCCACGCTTGCTATTTTTTCATTGCTTGGCTGTTCACTTCCGTTAGAAAGCCTCTTTTTATCATAATTAGGATCTATGGCCCTGAAGAAAGGCGCCTTTGTATCTTCATACCACACAGCACCTATTCCGCTAACCTTATCGGCTCCTCCTACGGCATACATGGAGTTCATGGCGTTTTCAACCAGGAACACGGACCTTTCACATGGATATGGGACTGTTATTTCTCTGCCTATATCGTCAGTGACCGTTATTTTATCAATTTTACCCGAACTGGAACTGCCTCCTGAATTGGAACTACTTCCTTTGTTTCCTGAGCTACTGGTTGCACTGTCCATCTTTTCCGTGGCAGCAGTGTCATTTATCGGAGTTATTTCATTTACCGGTGCAGTGTCATTTGCTTCTGCTTCTTCAGGAGTTATTCTTTGGACAGCATCCTTTTCTAAATTATTCTCCTTTTCCTTGGCCTGAGAAATATTTTCGGTAACCTGATCTGTACCTGTTTTTTCTTTATCTTCCGAACTACCCGTACAGCCGCTTAAAAAAACTGAGACAAGTAATATAATGGCAACAAAGAAAACTTTAGTTTTTGTATTCATTTTTGGAACCTCTCTGAACCTCTTTCATTTTCCTGAGCAGCTTCATTTTCTGCAACCGTTAACTGCTATTTCTCTCAAACTTTTCGTTTTCTAGTCTTAATACTTTATATCACTATTATTCCATTAGTTCCTAAAAATAAGAAAAAAAAGTAATTTAATGTTACTTCTATATCTTAATGTAATACTATTGCTTATTTAAATTTATTGAGGTAAACTAGAATAGATAAATTTATATGTCGCGTACTTACCTAACTCTTTATTTTTTCCTGGCAATTGTTGTCTTTATGTGGAGAACTGTTGTCAAAATGTCAGAAAAGTGAGAAAGCTTCCGAATACAGCCGCATTTCCAGAATCAGATTTTTTAAGTTTCAGGTTTTTCAGTTTTGTGAAGATTCTCATCAAAAACCATATGAAAATTTTACTAAATTAGTTGGTGAAAGCAATTTTATATAGATACCTGAAAAAATATCTGAAAAGTAATTGCACCTTATAGCAGAGAACTATACTGAGTCTAAATAGATGTATACCTAACCCAAATTTTTGAATAGCTTTGAATAAAAAAGAATGAGGCTTTTGAGCCGATTTTTTGCAACTTCTTTAAAATTACTTATAAGCCTCAACAAGAGGTTTAACTGACCTCTGATCTCCAATTTCAATAAGGATTAGGGCTGTTTCAGCTTTGAGTTTCTTGTCTTCCGTTTTCAAATTTTCTATAAGGGGATCGACAGCCAATTCGCCCATGTCTATGAGAGCTTCTCTGGATATAGCCCCAAACTCTTGATCTTCCAGTTTTCCTACAACCATTTTTGCAGTTTCCTGGTCTTTTGTTTTGCTGAGTGCAAGAAAAGCTGCATTTCTAATATCTGCATCCATAGTTTTGTCATCAAATATTTTTTTGAGCGTTTCTACAGCTTTGGAATCCTCTATATTCCCCAGGGCTGAAACTGCTGCTACCCTGACTTCAAGCTCCTCTTCTTTATCGGTTATTATATCGATTAAAGTCTCAGTGGCGTTAGTGCTCCCGATTTCTCCAATGGCAAGGATAGCGCTTTTTCGGACATCAGTATTTGCGTTCAAGGAATTACTTTTTTTTCCTTCTGTACTCTTTCCGGTTTCCAGGATATCCATTAAGGGTTTTACTGCAGTCTCGTTGCCTATTTCTCCGAGCACAAGAGCTGCACTACTTCTTACTTTGATTCTCTGGTCTCTTAGTCTATCTATAAGATAAGGTACTGAATTTTCGTCTCCCATTCTCCCAAGCGCAATTGCAGAGCTACCTTTAACATATTCGTTATCGCCATCTTTCATTTGTTTTCTTAGAATTTCTACTGCCCTTTCGTCCCCAATTTTTCCAAGTGCAATTGCTGCACTGGCTTGCGCAGGCGGATAATCTCTCGTCAGAATTCCAATTATGGGATCTACTGCAGCTTCTTCTTTCATTTCTCCAAGAGCCATCATAGCTGCAACTCTTGTGCTTCCTTTATTGCTTTTAAGAGCTTTAATAAGTTTTTCGGTTTCGCTTCCCGGTTCTTCAGGTCCAAAGTCCGAAAGCGCAAAAGGTATATATATACTTGAATTCTGTGTTTCTGATTCAAGAGCTTTCTCAAAAGCGTCCGTTTCTCCCCTCTGTTCCGCCCTGGCGGAGTCCATAGAAATGGAATCTGCAATGTACTTTCTTGTGGCTTTATCTTTTTCTTCTATGGCCTGCAGAATGCCCTCTGAGAGTCCTTGTTTCCATTCTTCATCTTTACTCTCGTTTGCAGCTTTATTCGAGGCCTCAATTTTCCTAAAGTTTTCAGAAAGGATATTTTCTGCTCTGTCATCCCCGGTTTCAAGAAGCGCGAGAAGCATGTAACTGTTTACTTCTTCAGAGCTCGAATTCTCTAACTCGATTTTGTCAACAAGACTATTTGCCGCAGGACCACCAAGCTTCCCAAGTTCAGATGCAGCATTCAATCTTGCTTCATGGTTGCCAGCTTCCAGCCTATTAATAAGATTTACGATAGAACCGCCGCTTGAAACTCCAGCTTCGGTCTGTATGTATGTTTCATTTCCCCTGACTTCAATAAACCTATCACTATTTGCAAGAAGTGAAAAAAATATAGAAAGAGTGATAAGTGCAAATAAAAGAGAGACTCTCCATCTAACTCCAGACATTACATTATCTTTTTTTTTATTGTTTATATTACTTTCTATCTTTATTAATACGGATGACGTGGGTTTTTAAGGAAAAAGTCTTTTCCTTTTTGTCTCAGATTTTCCTTTCTGTCTCAGGTTTTCCTTTTTGTTTCAGATTTTTCTCTCTTATTCTGCACCCAAGACCGCAAAGGAGCGATGTGACATCAGCTTCGACAGAACTAGCGTTACAATCCCCAAAAACCGTTATTCTGTAAGTAACTCCAAGTCTTTTTGTTTCTTCTCTTTCTTTTTTAGTTCCTATTAGGTTAAATTTTTTATAATTATCCCAGTTCCCCTTATAATCTCCCCAGTTCCCCTTATAATCTTCCCAATTTTCTTTACAATATTCCCGATTAGTCCTTTTGTGGTCTCCCAGATTAATACCTTTATACATATCACTAATTTCGCAGGCTGCAAGCTGTTTGTTAGTGTTTATAGCGTTAAGGATAACTACAGGGTCAGCCCCTTTAGGGATAAGGACTGAAATATCCCTTGTAGAATGTTCGAGGTTTTCTTTTCTCCATTTCCACAATTCGGATTCCGAAAGCATGCGAAGATTTTCAAGCTTGAGTTTTACAAATTTATTTTTTATATGAAGGGAAGTGCCTTTTGATACCAGTTTTGTCAGAACGATCTCGTCCAGTCCTGCTTTTTCCAGGGTACCTACATGGATTTTTCCCGAATAGATATGGAAAAAGCCACAAACCTTTCCAACAGAATTCAGGATGGTCTCGTACTCAGTTATTCTGGAATTAATCAGTTTGTCCGATTTACGCAGGGCATGAGCAGTATCCCCGTACTTACGAGCAGCAGCTTTCATCTTTTTCACAAAACTTTCTTCGTCATGGGCTCGCACAAGCCTTGAGAGCTCTTCGCACTCCTTGATAAATGCTTCATGAACCTCAAGAACTCCGGTGTTTTCCATCTGGATGAGGGCATATAGATAGGGGTTCTGGCCAAGAATCCTGCCTACAAAGTCCAGCATTATATCATAGACCGGGCTTACGAATTTTTTGGACTTTTTTATATCGAAATCTAATCTGTCAATGGTCGTTCCTATAGTAATATAGGCAAAATGGGTAAGTCCCTGCACAACCGAAACAAGCCTGTCGTGTTCGGCTGCAGTAGTAATCTCAACATGCGCTCCTCCTTCTTCAAAAAGCTCTTTTATTACCGGAAACCACTTCTCCGAACGTCCTTTTACAGGAACAAGAATAACAGTTTGTCCTCTTATTGTAGGAATCGTTGGGCCGAACATTGGATGTGTGCCGAGAATTTCCACTCCTGAAGGAGCAAATTTCCTCATAGCCTCTACAGGTTTTACTTTAATGGAAGTAAAGTCCATAAGGAGGCTTCCGGCTTTCATTTTTGGGGCAATTTCCGCAATAGTCTCTTCAGTTACACTGATGGGCACAGAGACTATTACTATGTCACTTTCAGGAACAGCTTCTTCTAGGTCCGAGGCAAAAGGAACTTCTAATTTCCTTGCAACCTCTGTTTTACCACTTTTTCCCCAGACCGTAACTTCATAACCTCTCTCTTTGAAAAAACGGGTAAACCATTGTCCCATCTCACCGGTTCCGCCAAGGATCAGAACCTTCGTTTTTTCAGGGTTTTGGGCCGTATTGACCTGACTCCCTGGTTTCAGATTAGCACTCAAGCCTGCAAAACCTCCAGAACCGTTTTTTTCATAAGTTCGACTGGAGGTTCGATTCCTGTCCAGAGCTTGAAAGCTTCAGCTCCCTGATAGACAAGCATTGAAACTCCACTCACGGTCTTTGCGCCTGAGGCTTTTGCTTCTCTTAAGAGCCTGGTTTCCAGGGGATTATAGACAATGTCAAAAACAGTAAGGTCAGGATGTAGATCTTCTGCTGTGGCAATCGCAGTGTCCGTGTTCGGGTGCATTCCAAGAGTTGTGGTGTTGATCAGGATATTGGAATCCTGCAACAGGCTTTTTAGTCCGGAGAGCCCTCTCCCGGTTACATTTCCACAAAGGGCTGCAGTTGAGATATCTTTAGCAAGCTCAATTGCCCTTCTTTCTGTACGATTTACTATTGTGATTTCAGCGCCATCGGCTGCAAGCTGAAACGCAATAGCTCTTGCTGCTCCTCCTGCTCCTGCAACTACGATTTTAGACCCCCTTATTTCCACTGCAGAATTCTGAAGTGCCTGCTTTGCTCCTAATCCGTCAGTGTTGTACCCTTTTATTTCTTCATTTTTCCCAAAGACAATAGTGTTTACAGCCCCTATACTTTCGGCCAGTGGATCAGGTTTTATGCAGTCAAGTTTCAAGGCTGCCTCTTTTAAGGGCACTGTCAGGTTCAACCCTCCAAATCCCATAGCTTCAGCCCCAAGAATTGCTTTTTCCAGCTTTTCAGGCTTCACCCTGAAAGCGTGGTAGATACAGTCCATCCCAAGGGCTGAAAAAACAGCATTATGCATTGCAGGAGAAAGGGAATGGGCTATAGGGTCTCCGAATACGCCAAAAACTCGCTTCATTCTAGCAGCTCCATTATTTTCTTTACTTCATCTACCTTAAATTGTCCGGGAGCTGCAGAAACTTCACTATCAACAGCCGAATATGTCAGGACCGAACCATAAAAAGGAGCAATTACCCTTGTATGTTTTCCGAGCTTTCCCATAGCGATCGTACACACAGCGTTTCCTGCCTCCCTGGCATCCAGTGCAACTCTTAACAGGTCCAGTACGTCTCTTCTCGATTGCGGCATAACAGCAAGTTTCGCAATATCTGCTCCTGCCAGAAATGCTTCTTCCAGAATAGTTTTCATTTCTTGGAAAGCCGGAGTTTTCGAAAAGTTATGGGAAGAAACGATTATGGTTTTTCCGTGTGCTCTTGCCATTTTTATTACCTGGTCTCTTGTTTCTCTCCCGGCAGAAAGTTCGATGTCCACTGCATCTGGTCCGTCTTTCAGGGAAAGGAGATTTGTAGAAAGGAGATTTGTTAAAAGTTCAATTCTGTCGTCTTCTTTTCCTTCCCATTTTCCTCCTTCCTTAACTGAGCGATTTGTGAGAATTACTGGAAGTCCGGTTTCGGATTTTACTTTTTGGATTGTTTCTGCAGCTGTTTCCAGGTTTCTGATTCCAAGTAAATCCAGCCGGATTTCTAGAAGGTCGGCTCCCATTTCGACGGCCTTTCTTGAAGCTTCAAGAGGCTTTTCAAGGATTACTGCGACAACGGCAGCTCTTTTCTCAAGATCAAGCTGGCCAATATGAATCATTGTTGCTCCGGTTTTCGTTTTTCCGTTGATTACCGTTTCTTTTTCTGTTTTTCCTTTTCTACTGACAATCTTTCCTTTTTTAGGAGATTATTTCTCTATTAGGGGATTATTTCTCTATTAAGGGATTGTTTCTCTATTAGGGGGTTATTTCTCTATAATAGTCTCTTCGATTTTTTTACCGAAATGTCTGGCTCCTTCCTCCAGGCGAACCAGAACTTCATCGCCTTTCTTGAGTTTGGCGACTGAAATCGGATTTCCATCTTTTCCAACCAGCTTGATAGTTTCGGCATTTTGCAGGATTGCGCTCAGAGTACGATCTCCTACTTTTGCTTCAATAAGCATAAGAGGACGGCTTTCTATCTTGACCCTGCCCACAAAGCCTTCTCTCTGTCTCCCTTTCGAATCGATTATGGTTACCGGATCTCCAGTCCGAAGTTCCGAAAGATAACGGGTTTTATCTCCTATTTTTATATAAGAGTGAACCGCACCTGCATTTACCCTGAATGGTCGAGCTGCCACATACGGGCTGTCATCAGATTCGGAATTTACGAGGAACATCCCGCTTGCCTGAGAACCTATTAGCATGCCTTCTCCTTTTTGCATAAGGTTGCATGTGTCTACACAGACTCGGTCTCCCATTCCAAGAGATTCGACCCGAGTTATAACTGCAGACTCAAGCTCAGTACTTTCGTTTTCCAGTTCTCTTGCAGCCAGGATGGTATCTTTAATTTCCTGAATGTTTCCACTGTCAAGAAGAACGCCATCTGCTCCGGTTTCAAGAGTCTGGAAGGCCAGCCTTGCTTCTTCAGCAGTCTTTACCCCGAAAATTATTTTTACATCATAACGCTGAAGCTCAGCTATCAGATTTTCCAGAGGGATAACCTTCCAGTCCGTGCCTGTCACAATGAGGAAATCGCAGACCTTTCCCAGCTCGGCTGCGAAATTCTCGTAGCGTTTATCCCTGATTATAACATATCCGCCAACAGCCACCTCTTTATCCCTTAGAACAGTTGCTGCGTTTATGTCAAGAGAACCCTGAGTCTCAAGGGGCAAAGGTTTCGTTCCATCGCCTTCTCCTCTCTTTCCAACGACAATAATTTCAGCTCCGGACTTGTTGTCACGGCCAAAGGTTGCTACTGGAATATTTCCCAGTTCCCTAACTTTTCCAACATCTCCTGGGTTTACAAGTATGCAGTCGGCTCCTGATTCAAGGCCTGTCGTAACTCTTTCTTTCTGTTGTTCCCAGCCGCCGTCATCGGCTTTTATCCATACACTTTTTTTCTTCAAAGGTTTCAACCTCGGTATACTTTCTATTTTTACTCAGGCCTTTTCCCCTTTTTTAACTTCCGTTTCAGGTTCTGGTCTTGCTTTTCAATATCTAGCTCTCAATTCAACTGTTCGAGAGCTTCTTCTACAGGTCTTCTATGATGTACAATCTCGCAAATGGCCCGGGTGAGTCTGACAGGGTCCTTATGCTGGAAAACATTTCTTCCGATTGCAGCACCTCTGGCTCCGGCTTCCATTGCTCCGTCAATCATCTCGAGGAGTTCCAGGTCCGTTGAGGTTTTCGGTCCTCCTGCAATAACTACAGGTACAGGGCAGCCTCTGACAACATCTCTGAAGCTATCAGGGTCTCCGGTGTATACTGTTTTTACAACATCAGCTCCGAGTTCGGCCCCTATCCTTGCAGCATGCGCTACATTTACAGGGTCGTGCGGATTTGTGATCTTTTTACCTCTGGGGTACATCATAGTAAGAAGAGGCATACCCCATTCCGTACAGTCTCTGGAAATTTTTCCAAGCTGCTCAAGCTGGTCAGTTTCGGTTTCAGAGCCTACATTTATATGCATGGAAACGGCATCGGCTCCCATCTTAATTACTTCCTCAACTGTACAGACCTGTACCTTGGCATTAGGGTCCGGGCTCAGGGAAGAAGAACCACTGATATGCACGATAAGGCCTATATCATGGCCATATCCCCTATGTCCGTATTTTACCATTCCTTTTTGCATAAGAACGGCGTTTGCTCCTCCTTCGGCAACTCTGTTTACTGTATCAGTGATATTGATAAGCCCGTCAATAGGCCCGTCTGAAATCCCATGGTCCATGGGAATGATGACAATGTTTCTGCTTTCCCGGTTCATCAGCCTTTCTATCCGTATCTTTTTACCGATTTCTGACATCATTAATCTCCTTCTAGCGCAAAATGCTCTCAAATTGTTGCTATATCTACTCGGAAACTCCGTGCTAGTATGTGACACGTTAGCACATTAAATCTATTTAAAGCTATTCCAACTAGCTACGAGACAAGTTATTCACTTTAATATCAACGGATATTCTTGAACTTTTCTGTATAATAATGTACTATAATGATCAAATCTGAAGTTTCTCTTTATTCTGAGTAAATGGTATCATTGAAAATGCACTTCATGTAGGAGGAAAAATAAATTAAATAGCATAGTCTGAGGAAAATAAACCCGTAAATACAGGTTAAGGAAAATAAGCCTGTAAATATAGGTTAAGGAAAATAAGCCTGTAAATATAGGTTAAGGAAAATAAGCCTGTAAATATAGGTTAAGGAAAGTAAACCCGTAAATATAGGTTAAGGAAAATAAATTCAAGAAATTGATTAGTTTTGAAGCCTCTTGATTGCGAAAACAACTCTTAATTCTAAATTTTGGAAGCATACAAGAATTAAAATAGGATAAGATTGGCTAATAGAATAAACTCATAGCATCAAAAATACAATCATACTAAAACAGGAACTGAAGAAACTATGAAAGAGCTGAAAATTCTTGTTGTTAATAATTACGGACAATTTTGCCATCTCATTCATCGGGCTGTTCGAGACCTTGACATGGATACGAAAATAATTCCCAATACAATGCCAATTGAGGATATTCTGGCAGAGGAGCCGGACGGATTAATCCTTAGTGGCGGACCGGAAATGGATAGGGCGGGTTTATGTTTCGACTACGTCCGGGAAATCGATCTCCCTATTCTTGGAATCTGCCTCGGGCATCAGGCAATTGCCCTGGCATATGGAGGACATGTTCATGCAGGGAAAAAAGGCGGATATGCCGAGGTTGAGATAGAAGTGCTCGAAGAAGATGATATTCTGCGTGGACTAGGGCCCAGGACTACAGTGTGGGCTTCCCATGCAGATGAGGTTGCCATTCTGCCTGAGGGCTTTATCCATCTTGCGCGTTCTGATATTTGTGAAATTGAAGCTATGCGCCACCCGACAAAGCCGATTTATGGTGTACAGTGGCATCCTGAGGTTTCCCACACCGAGAAAGGAGAAGAATTGCTTACCAATTTCCTTGAAATTTGTGAAAAATATTAATGTCGATTTTTAACAATCGACATTAGCAATCCATTAGCAGTGAATATTAATAATTGACATTAAAAGTCCATTAGCAATCCATTAGCAGTGAATATTAATAATTGACATTAAAAGTCCATTAGCAATCGACATTAACAATTGACATTAACAATTGACATTAACAATTGACATTAGCAATTAATAAACAATCGACGTTAGCAATCAATATATAATCGATGTTAGCAATCAATAAACAATCGATTATAATCTAAAGAACAAGTATCCCTTAAACTTAGTAACTATAAAAAAGTAAATGCAAACAACGCTATATAAAAATAAGAAAAATTCGGGATAAATTACATCCCCAGTCTTTTCTTCATCATTTTCTGAATGTTGAATTTTCCGCCCCTAAATCCTTTTAGAGCTGTCTGCATGGTTTTGTGATATTTCAGAAGCTCCCTTACTTCTTCAGGGCTACAACCCGAGCCTCTTGAAATCCTTTTGATCCGGGAACCGCCTATGAGCTTGGGGTCAGTCATTTCCTCTTCTGTCATGGAGTCCATGATTATCTTGTAATTTTTCATCTTGTCACTGGTAGCCTGGAACGTCTCATCTGAGAGCTTAACGCCTCCCATTCCGCCCATTCCCAGTGGCAGCATGGACATAATCTGTTTGAGAGGGCCCATCTTGTTCATGGCTTCAAGCTGCTTGTACATGTCTTTGAGAGTGAATCTCCCCTGCATCAGGGCCTCGACATTTACGTCTTCTTCACTCAGGGTCTCTTCAGCCTTTTCCATCAGGCTTTTAAGGTCTCCCATGCCAAGAAGCCTTGAAATGAACCTGTCAGCTTCGAATTTTTCAAAATCTTCCGGTGTTTCTCCGACGCCAATAAAAGCAATAGGGGCTTTTGTTTCGGAAACGGCAGACAGGGCTCCGCCTCCTTTTGCAGTGCCGTCAAGTTTCGTTATGATAACGCCTGTAATTCCTACAGAATCGTTAAAGGCGTGGGCCTGCTGGCTTGCCTGCTGTCCAATACCTGCATCAAGCACCATGAATTTGTGGTTTGGCTTGGCAACGGCGTTGATCCGTTCCATTTCTTCTATCAGATCGGCCTCAAGGGCATGCCGGCCTGCGGTGTCCACAATTTTTATATCGTATTTTTCCAGGGCTTTGAGTCCATTTCTGGTAATTTCGACAGCATCGGGATTGTTTTCCTCTCCATAGAAAGCGACATTAAGCTTCTCACAGAGAGTTTTAAGCTGATGATATGCACCGGGTCGGAAGGTATCTGCGGCGATAACCCCTGCTTTAAGTCCTTTTCTCTGGAAGTAGCGAGCAAGCTTTGCTGTACTGGTAGTTTTTCCGCTTCCCTGAAGCCCAACCATCATTATAGTCTGCGGCTTGAGCTGAATCTCAGCTCCCTTGCCGATAATTTCCATTAGTTCCTGGTATACGATGCGGATTACGTGCTCCCTCGGGTTCATACCTGCAGGAGGGTCTTCTTTCATTGCACGCTCTTTGATTCTCTGGGACATTCCCATAACAAGTTTTACATTCACGTCGGCCTGGAGCAGAGCCCGCTGGATATCTTTTACTACTTCATTGACCGTGCGCTCATCAATTCGCCCCGCGCCGATCAGCTTCTTAAGCGCCCCCTGTAAGGAGTCTCCAAGTTTTTCCATTACCATATGAAAATCATCCTGCTGATTTTTTGAGGATAAATAAAAAGATACTCACACTTTTTTGACCTTGTGTAAGAGAGTAACCTTCCTTAATAAGCCTTAAGTTTCAGTAGCTTAAAATAGGGATCAATAAATGGATTCTATATATAAATCAGTGACCGGCTATAAAAACGTTGCCGGGTATGAATATTTGAACGAGTGTTGTCTGATAGACTCTGAAAAGTGCTAAAACACAGTTAAAACACAAAAACCACAAACAAACTCAGAAAAGAGCTTTACTATAGCGGGGGATGGATTCGAACCATCGGTCTACGGGTTATGAGCCCGTCGGGATCTCCTGGCTACCCCACCCCGCTACCGGGTAATTAAAATCTGAAAATGTGTCAAACCACAAACAAACTCAGAAAAGAGCTTTACTATAGCGGGGGATGGATTCGAACCATCGGTCTACGGGTTATGAGCCCGTCGGGATCTCCTGGCTACCCCACCCCGCTACGGGGTTTTATTTATCAGGCCACCTTGCCTGGGACAACTATCAGAACATACTAATGATCGTTTATATAGCTTTCGCCTGGTCTTCTGATCTTAATAGGTCTATCGTGGAATTCTTCATAGGTCTATCGTGTAACTTATGTATTTCTATCAAAAAATTCTTCAGTTAACTGCAATTTATCATATTTTATATTCTGCTCATTATTTTTCTCAGGCTTTTCCGGAAATATATTTGATACTTCGAACCTTAAATCATATCATGACAAGGTGCATATTCTGTGGAGCTTATTGCGAGGTTAAGTGCGGAGTCTACTGCGAAGGCTATCCTGGAAGCCAGGGAGAAAGAGAAAAGGAAGGTGGTAAGGAAATTCTTGGATGCACACAAATCGGTACATCCTACATCTGCGAAAATTGCCTTAAAGATCTGAAACAGGCTCTTGGATCTCTTTAAAAGGACCAATGGGAGAAGAGCGCGATACCAAGAATACAGTGCTAAGGATGCGATACCAAAAATACGGTGCTAAGAACTCGATACCAAATACAGTGCTAAGAACTCGATACCAAGAATATAGTGCTAAGAATGCAGTGCCAGGTCAAAAGTTAAGATGCCCTTTTCCTCTACTGAATGGGATGAATAAACCTGGAAAAGGGCAGGTATCACCAGTAACTCAGACAACCTTAACGTTGAGTGTGAATTTCTCTTCTTCTCCGGTTAATTTCTCCCAGGGTCTTTTATATATTCCAGTTACTTGCTGGCTGCCTTTAGATACGGCTTTAACTTCCCATAAATGGATCCCTCCAGCGCCCACAAGAGGTTCTTTGATTCCTTCAGGCTGCTCTGGAGGATAATATTCTCCTGAGATATTATTGAGCCCCTGGCTTAGATTGAGTTCCCATGAATAACCTGTGGTCGGGTTTTCCTTAAGCTTGAGGTAAAACGTGCTTCCATTTTCAACACTTATAATTGTTCCGTTGTCAGCTTCGGTTATTATCTGCTGTTTAAATGAACTGGTGTTAGAAGCCTCTTGAGGTCCGTTATCTACGGATAGTTCAAAAGACTCGGTCACTCCATTCACATTTACAGTGTAGTTACCGGCTTTGAGGCCCCTGACTTCAAGGGGAATAGTTTCTGTAAAATTCTTTGTAGCCTGCGTACAGAATGCATCTCTAGGGCGTTTTGTACTGATATTAATATTGAAAACATTTCCTTTGCTTTCATTCTTTATTTCATCTATTTCAGTACATCCGTCAGGCAGGTAGCCTTTTGCTATCACCTGTATCTGTACTGGAAAAGACTCAAGGGTTACAATTTGAACACTCTCCACTTTTGCAGTACCGTATACGTAATCTCCTCCAGTGGTCCCATGACTACTGTTTGTTTCGGTAACTCCCTGACTATCATTTGTTGTATTTCCTGACTCGGTTTTGTTCTGTTCTTCACCAATACAACCGGAAAGAATAATCACAAATGTCGTAAGCAGAACTGTTGTAATTTTCGTGTACTTCCAAAACTTATCGGTTGCTCCTATTTTCATTTTTCCCCTCTTTTTCTCTACTCTTGTTCTCGCTGATACGTTTATGAAAAGATGAGTCTGTTTGGATTTATCCTTTGCTTAAACTTCAGTTCTATTCGTAGCTTTATAGGTTAGTTTTCTTCTTTGTTAATTGAGTTGTCTTGGAATTCTTTTTTGAGAGTTTTCCTTGTCCTTTCTCAAGTAAAGAGCCTGTAGGACCTAATTGAGAGTTGTAACTATTACAGAGGGCATATCTAACATTTTTGAATCCATTTTTGAATCCATTTTTGAATTCGTTTTTGAATTCGTTTTTGAATTCATTTTTGAATTCATTTTTGAATCAGGACATAAGGTAGTGGAATTACGGAGTGCACGCGAACAAAGAACCGACTCATTCTTTATGGTAGAAGGGATCTTACAGACGCTTATGTTCATTCATCTCGAAGCCTTTAAATTTAAAAATCTTCTCTAAAAAACTGAAAACTACTTATTATTTCTTAAGTAAAAGAGACAGTGAAAACTTTGAAAAATGGATGAATAATCTACAGCTCGACATAAAAATAGAAATACATATTGATGTTACAGTTTAAACTTCAAATTTTCTTAACTGAGTTTATATTTAGTTTATCTTTATATCTGGTGAGCGTGCTCTTTGTAATGTAGAATAAGGTCTTCAGTCCATCTCAGGGCTGTAGGCTCGAAGCCTATAAGGGTTTCCTGGTCAAAAATTCCCTTCGAAGTAAGAAAATCAGCAGCCATGAAATATTCAGTCTTAACCAGCATGGCAATCTTTACCTCGTTATTACAGATAAAAAGCTTCTTTTTTTCTCTGGCCAGATAAAGTTTCAGTTCTTCTTCAAAATCGGTTTTCAGTCTTTCATAAATTTTCTCTGTTACTACAAGGGTTATTCTGATATCATTTTCTTTGTTTGCTAGAAATATTTCGGAAAATACCGGATGAAATATTGATGAAAAACAGATTATCTTTTTTGATTTCCTTATGTTATCCAGGAACACGGAAGAAGGCTCAAAAATACTATCAGGATTAGGTTTTACAAGGAAGCAGGACTTTAGTTCATTGAATCTTTCCAGAAATGCCCTGGGTAGTTCAGAGATATCGCGGTCCTGCCAGTATTCAGCATTCTCCTCAATGGCCTGCAGAGTATCAAGTAAAGGTTCCATTTTCTCGACCAAAATTTTTGCAAGAGGCATTAGCTTGTACTCTTTATCTTCCTGAAAAACCAGATTTTCATCCTTTAATTTTTTGATTTGCGGGAGCATGCCCGTTGGGTTAACGTTCAGACTTTTTACTATGTCCTCTATTGGTTTTCCTCCGTTTTTGAGAAGGAGCAAAAGGTCTTTTCTCTTCTGGGACATAAAAATCAGGTCTATCAAGGCTTTATCCATTGATTTCACTTTCCGGATCTTGCACGTTTGCGAAGATTTGTCTTTGCTTCATTTTTTAGAAAGATCTTTTGAAGGAACTTGAAGTTCTACGAGTGATGTCTAAAGTTATTTAAAATTAACTTCAATCCATACTTTTAGTCACGTCCTTTCAGTCATATTCTTTCAGTATAGCAAGAGTTCATATCTTACCTTTTAAGTATTCATTTTTTAATTCTATTGTCTTCTTTTTAATTTTATTCCATTCTTTTTAATCTTGCCCTGTTCTTTTAGTCTTGTCCCATTCTTTTTAATTTTGTCTTATTCCTTTTAATCTTGTCCTGTTTTTTAATTATTTTTAGAACTATCCTTTGACAAGATAAGAAAACTTAAAGTCTATAATCTTGATTATATAGATCGGAATAGAGCTTGGAAAGTGATACTTCTTATCTGATAGTATTCTGACTGTGTATTGCGATTTCCAGATCATGGAGGACTTTGCATAAAATCATTCAAATGTGTGCTTACGAACTGGGATTACATTTATAGTTTGTGCCGAAACATATCTACGGAAGTCAAATGTTCTGGATATGAACCGGACGTAATTATTGCTCTTGCAAGAGGAGGCTGGTTTGCCGGGCGAGTACTATGCGATTTTCTGGGACTTGATGACCTGTCCAGTTTGAAAATCGAGCACTACATAGGAGACACAGCTATCGATACCGGTGAGCCATACATTCGATATCCTCTTTCGAGTGCTGTAATGGAAGAAAAAAAGGTACTTATTGTAGATGATATTGTCGATACCGGGGAAAGTATGCTTAGTGCCAGGGCCTATGTAGAAAATCATAATCCTACGGAAGTCAGGACTGCTTCACTGCAGTACCTTGGGAGTTCTAAAATTGACCCTGATTATGTGGGAGAACGGCTCGAGGATTGGGCCTGGATTGTCTACCCCTGGAACTTTATGGAAGATATGACAAGTATCCTGACTAAATGCATGAGAAAAGACCCTAAAAAATACTGGAGTCTTGAGGATCTTAAACATAGCCTTTATATAAACCATGGTCTGGATTCTATTGTCTTTGAAATAACCCAGCCTGGAAGGCTTCCAGAAGTTCTGGAGGAGATGGAGAGAGTGCGCAAGGTCAGTTCTGAAATGATCAATGGAAAGAAGCACTGGATATTGTTATAAAAA
Source organism: Methanosarcina barkeri 3 (assembly GCF_000970305.1). Taxonomy (GTDB): domain Archaea; phylum Halobacteriota; class Methanosarcinia; order Methanosarcinales; family Methanosarcinaceae; genus Methanosarcina; species Methanosarcina barkeri_A. The sequence continues at coordinate 3,125,626 of NZ_CP009517.1, read as the reverse complement.
CTTATTAATTTTTTCCTAAGTAGATAATAGCTTACGCTTCTCACTGGAAAACGAAGTAAGCCTAAAACCGGAAAGGATATTTTTATTTTTACTGGGTGGAACTAACTTTCGTTTAAATGAAGGCATTAAGCTGTAAAATACAAATATACATATCTATTCAGTGTATCTATATTTTAAGTACCCACAAGGCTATCACTATAGTCACTCTGTATACATTTAAAATCTTGGTCAAGGATTCAGATTGGTCTGAAATCCAGTATTACCAAACTGGTCTGAAATCCAGTATATCAAACTGGCCTCAGATTTAGAATCCTAAATTGGTCTAAAAAATCGAGTACATAATTACCTTAACAGCAAATTAACCCATTATCTACTACCGGTGAATTCATGCCCCACAGATGTACCAGATGCGGAACCATATTTGAAGACGGAGATTCTGTCATTCTGAGCGGCTGCCCGAACTGCGGTTGGAACAAGTTCCTTTATGTAAAAAACGAATCTGAAGGTTTCGAAAATCAGGAAAGGCTCGCTCTGGAAGAACAAAAGTTAGATCTGGAATCCTCTCTGGATGAAGTTGTAAGAAATATTGATGAGGCTCTTGCTTCTGAGCAGGAAAGTGTAAAGCAGGAACCAGAACCAGAGAAGGAAACATATGACGAAAGAGTAGAGTCCGTAAGAATTCTTGGGCCTGGCTCCTATGAACTTAACCTGGATTCTCTTCTTGAAAGAAAAGAACTCGTTATGGCAATCCGGGAAGAAGGGTCTTATGCCCTGCATCTACCCTCGGTTTTCAGCCAGCAAAAAGAAAACAAAAAGAAAAGTTAAAAAGTAAACGTAATTTAGATTTTCCAAAATTTCAAAAATTTCTTGCCTGGATGTTTTTGAGGAGTAATTTTTCAGATAGAATCATATAGAACAAAGCGGAAAATTTTATATTCCGATTAGTCTGTTTCCGAACTGATAGTTCAGGTTCAACAAAGAGTTTGTCAGGAACTGATGAAAACAATAAGTATTTCATCCTCCATACTCATGAATGACAACAATTATTTTGTTAGCTTGCACTTGTCCAGCCATTTCTTATAACTATTTCTTCTTATACTTCAATCCGATTTTGCTTTTAGTTCGTGCCTCATATCTAGACTTTCTTATTTTTGTTTACTATAAAACGCAAGCAACTGCACAAATAATTACATAAATAGTCGTAGAAACCTTTATATATGTTTAATGATAACTATTGGTTACTATCATATGCATTCTCCTTTCCAGCTAGTCTACCGGGTAAAGTTTCAGGCAGGGTTCCTGTTCGAATTTACTCAAGGCTAGACACTTATAACCGAAAATTATACAATCTCAAAAGTCTGGCACTATTGCCTTAATATTTCACAAATTTATATTATTATCAGAGGAAAATAATGGACCCGACAAAATTACTTGACATTCTGGGGAATGAAAACCGAAGGAAGATTATTCAACTTCTTGCAAATCGTCCCTGCTATGTCAGTGAGATCTCTAGCAGGTTGGGAGTAGGGCCAAAAGCCATAATAAGTCATCTAGGCCTGCTTGAGCAGGCAGGACTTATAGAATGCAGTGTGGACGAACAGAGGCGCAAGTACTTCAATATCGCAAACAACATGCGACTTGAAGTATCAGTATCCCCATATGCCTATACAGTAACACTTCATGATGTTCCTTTTGATAGGGATAATAAAGAAGAGGGTCCTGTGGGAGGGGAGACTCCTCAAGGGGAAGAACAGTCGGCTTTCTTTCTTAAACTGAGCAGCAGACTTAAGGAACTCAAAAAAAGGCAAGAAGAACTCGCACAGATGCAGCAGCAGCTCCAGGCTGAATACACAGAAGCTATGGACCGTTGTCTTGACTCAATTGAAGAAATAGCCAGGAATCCGGTAGAGTGTGAGCTCCTGTTTGAGCTTCTGAAAGATGAAACCACTTTGGCTACCTTATGTTACAACCTGCGCTTGCACCCGAGTATTGTTAACGCTAACCTGATAGACCTTACAAAGAGGGGATTTATTGAGTATGGTATCAAAAATAACCAGTATTACTGGAAAATACGTGAGACCGGAGTTGAGAACGAATGATTGAAGAAACTAACTTGAGAGTCGCTGAAGCTTATCATAAGGATGTGGGCAGGGGAATTGCAAGAATTGACACCCGCTTGATGCAGCAGATGGGGCTTGTAAGCGGGGATATAATTGAGATATCAGGGAGAGCCAAGACTTACGCAATTGTCTGGCCAAATGTGGAGCGTGAACAGGAAAATCGGATTCGGATCGACGGGAACCTTCGCAGTAATGCCAAAGTTGGGATTGATGATAGGGTCACAATCCAGAAAGTCCAGGCAAAACATGCCCAAAGAGTTACCCTTGCTCCTTCTCAACCTGTAAGACTCGTTGGAGGGGCTCACTACATCCTCAGAATTATTGAGGGAAGACCTTTGAACAAAGGTCAGCAGATTAGAGTGGAAACTGTAAATAACCCTTTGACTTTCGTAGTTGCATCTACAAGACCTGCCGGACCTGTTGTTGTTACTAAAGATACTGATATAGTCATTAAGGAAAAATCTGTGGAGGAGATCCGGGTTCCAGAAGGCATTTCATATGAGGATATCGGTGGGCTTAAACGGGAAATTCAACTTGTCAGAGAAATGATTGAGTTGCCGCTGAGACATCCCGAACTCTTTCAGAAGCTTGGAATTGAACCTCCCAAAGGAGTTCTGCTTCATGGGCCTCCAGGCACGGGTAAAACACTGATCGCAAAGGCAGTTGCGAGTGAAACCGATGCAAATTTCATAACTATTAGTGGCCCTGAAATCGTTTCCAAGTATTATGGAGAGAGCGAGCAGAAGCTTCGCGAAATTTTCGAAGAAGCCGAAAAAGACGCACCTTCTATCATCTTCATAGATGAGATTGACTCCATAGCTCCCAAACGCGGTGAAGTTACAGGAGAAATGGAACGCAGGGTAGTTGCTCAGTTGCTCTCCCTCATGGACGGGCTAAAATCCAGAGGTGAGGTAGTTGTAATCGCTGCCACAAACCGCCCTAACTCAATAGATGAAGCTCTCCGCCGTGGTGGAAGATTTGACAGGGAAATAGAAATCGGAATTCCTGATCGTAATGGTAGGAAACAGATTCTTCTCATTCATACTAGAGGTATGCCTATTCAGGAGGATGTAAGTCTTGGTGAAATTGCAGATGTAACTCACGGGTTTGTAGGCGCTGATCTGTCTTCTCTCTGTAAAGAAGCTGCAATGCATGCTCTTAGAAGGATAACTCCTGAAATCGATATCGAAGAAGAAGAAATTCCACAGGAGATTCTTGATAAGCTCGTAGTCACCAAAGATGATTTCAAGGAAGCTCTGAAGAATATCGAGCCTTCGGCGATGAGGGAAGTTTATGTTGAGGTACCTCATGTAGGATGGGAGGATATTGGAGGACTTGAAAATGCAAAACAGGAACTTATTGAGGCTGTAGAGTGGCCACTGAAGTACCCTGAAATCTTTAACACTATCAGTGTAAAACCTCCTAGAGGAATACTACTGTTCGGGCCTCCAGGTACGGGTAAAACCCTGCTTGCAAAAGCTGTTGCAAGTGAAAGCGAAGCCAATTTCATCAGCATTAAAGGTCCGGAGCTGCTTAGCAAGTATGTGGGAGAGTCCGAGCGTGCGGTTAGGGAAACTTTCAGGAAAGCCAAACAAGCTGCACCGACGGTGGTCTTCTTTGACGAGATCGATTCAATTGCTCCCCAAAGAAGTTCTGTTTCAGATACGCATGTGTCCGAAAGAGTTGTCAGTCAGATCCTTACCGAACTTGATGGAGTAGAGGAGCTCAAGGACGTAATTATTGTTGCGGCCACGAATCGGCCTGATATGGTAGATCCTGCGCTTCTTAGGCCTGGCCGTTTTGATAGGCTTATCTATGTCAAGCTGCCTGATAGAACAAGCAGGGAAAGGATCTTTGAGATCCATACACAGGGAAAACCCATTGCAGAAGATGTAAATCTCTCCGAACTCGCTGATTTGACTGAAGGGTATGTGGGTGCGGATATCGAGGGCATTTGCAGGGAAGCTGCAATGCTGGCATTGAGGGAAATCGTTACTCCAGGAATTGGCAGAAAAGACATCGAGAAACGGGCAGGAGAAATCAGGATTTCAAAGAAGCACTTTGAACATGCAATCCGCCGCGTAAAGCCTACAACATCCAGGGAAAACCTTACGACTTATGAACGGAGTGCTGAACTCTTTGCTAAATACGCAACTGAATTTGAAGAAGAAGCTCCCGAGGCTGAAGAACCGGAAAAAGAAATCGAACACGAAAATGTTCCGGGTTTCTTCCAGGCTCAGTAAGCCCACTTCCTTATAAGCCGGTGACTCCCGGCTTTTTATTATCAAAAATTCAGGAACTACTGAACAGAAACAATGACTGATTTATACTAGCTGATTTGATATATTCACCAATAACGAGTTATTAATGGATAAATTAATATCGGGGTAATTATATGGACAGAGACAGTAAAAAAAGGAAACATTTTTTCGATGAAATCTTCGGAATTGACCCTGTTAAGGACGTGGACGAAATGTTCGAACGCTTCAGCAGGGCAATGGATATGAGTATGGAAAATTTCGGGCAGGAACCTTTCATTTATGGTTTTTCCTTGACCCAGAGACCAGGAGAAGAACCTGAAATCCGTGAATTCGGGAATATTCCTATGTTTGAGCATACTGAGACCGAAGAAAAGTGTTGTCTTGATAAAAGAAAACCCCTTATTGATATACTGGAAACCGAAGAGAAGGTTCATGTGATTGCCGAGATTCCGGGTATCGAGAAAGAAAACATCAGACTAAACGCAACTGATTTAATACTTGACATCGAAACAATAGATGGGAATCCAAAATATTCCGAACGTGTAGAACTGCCCGTAAAGGTTGACCCCCAGAGCGCTAAAGCTACATACAAAAACGGTGTGCTGGAAGTTACCTTTAAGAGGCTGGAATCCAGTTCCCGAACCTCAATAAACATTGAGTGACTTTCTGGGAATTGCACTTCAAGTGTAACAGCACGAGGAAAAATAGAGGTAATAATGGTGGGCACAAGAAAAAGAAAGGATTTCTTTGAAGATTTTGGGTCTGAACTTTTTGACAACCTGGAAGAAATGATCGAAGCCCTCCTGGAAGATATGGGAGAGTCTGTCCCCTTCGTTTATGGATTTTCTATCATTCATCGCCCGGGGGAAGATCCTGAACTCCGGGAGTTTGGAAACGTTTCGGAACATTCTGAAGATGAAGAGAATCTCTTCCCCTCCGAAATGAGAGATCCTTTAATTGATATTTTTGAAAGTGAAGAACTAGTACATGTACTTGCAGAAATACCGGAAATAGAAAAAGAAGATCTCCTTCTGCACGCTACTGCTCAAAATCTTGAAATCAGGATCCTTGGAACTTCCGAGTACTCACAGGACATAGAGCTTCCGGTTCGTGTGGACCCTAAGAGTGCAAAAGCCAGTTATAAAAACGGAGTCCTTGAGGTTACTTTCAAGCGTTGTGATGAAGAAAGGCCCGTTGAAATTGAAATTAGCTGATGCAAAAGGCCTTGAAGAGCTGGGCAAGTCAAAGATCTAAGTGAAGAGTAAGTACAAAAACATACTGAGAAGTGATTTGAAAATTCTAGCTAGAAGTGATTAGTCTTAAAATCTGATAATCGCACGTCGATAGTAGTTAAAAACAGATCGTGAAAAACATATAGCGTTAAAAATAGAAAGCGTGCAGAACTCTCTATAGACAAAAAGTGTTTCTGTTGTCTAAAGTGAGAAATTAAACTTTTCAATGCATGTCATTTGTATATTTTATTAGTGCGCTTTCTACGTGTTCTTTAATTACTTTTAACTTTTTTACCTTTCTTTTACTTCACTTTATTTTTGTGTCTTATTTATGAGTTTATTTATGTCTTATTTTATAGTTTGTTTATGTCTTATTTTATGAGTTTATTTATGTCTTATTTTATAGTTTGTTTATGTCTTATTTTATGAGTTGCCCTTATCTCGATTTTTGTCATATTAATATAATGTATTTTTGTAACATCTTTTCATACTCCATATCAACATACTATTTCTTGATCCAGGTATTGAGACTCTCAACAATATCCGATTTATACTATTTTGGCATATTATGAATTAATAATTATATATTCTTCAAAAATAAAACATTCTCTAAATAGTATAAAAACGATTCGATTGACTGTAAAATATAAAACTAAATAATTTATGTCTTAATGTTATAAATTTTATACTTTTGGACTTTCGTATAGCTAGCTGTACTTTTAATGTGAACAAAAGCAAAAAATATATACGCATTATTGTTTAACAGAGAATCTGTAGTCCCAAATCAATTAAAAAAACATGTGTGGTCGAGGACAAAAGCTCAAGGCATTATCTGGCTAGAGGAATTTGACTCCTCTACTTTCAAGACCGGAATCAGTCTTGTGCATAAGGTACTTGATAACATGCATAGTTCGAAAACTTAGAGGGCTTCTCGATAGAAAAAATCAATATTATACGAGTAAGAAAGATAAAAGTGACAGAGATAAATTTGCAGTCCTTTATGAGATAATAACGTTATCTAATAAGCTAAGATTAAAAATCCTATTCAAGAGCCAAAAAATCTTAGATAAGGCTTCCATTGAGAAGCAAATTGATAATCTTTCTCATAAGTATGGATATTGAATTAATCTATGAAAAATATAATAAGACCTTTATAATATGAAAGAAATCGGGGCTTTTCAATGTTTAACATTAGTTAATTAATCAGTTAATTTCCAAACATTTTGTAATCTACAGTGCTCACAATTAATGATTTTACTTATCAATAAACAGTATACTTGTTACATCCACGTATCGATCAACTATTTTATCCCCTAAAAACAGAGCTTTAGGCTGTTTTAGGGTCAAATGTATACAGCGTAGTCTACAGGCTTACTTTTCTGTGAACACTATAGACCACTATAGACTAAATAGTAAAGGAGGTAAATTAATGGGTCTAGAACCAGGAATTTTAGCTGGATTTCTTGTAATATTCCTTGCCGTATTGCTCGGCCCTTTTAAAGTCAAGATTATTGAGGAGAATCTGGAAGTATTTTTGTTCTTATGCGGAGTTGCAACAATGACAATTTCAGGTTTTGTCGACCTCCCGAATACAGAAACAGGCTGGAGGCCAGAGATAATCAAAGAAGCGTTGACTTCCCCGCTGAACTCTTTACATATTGCCGGAATTCCGATCGGTATATTCCAGGTAGTTCTTATTGTTGGTTTAATTATCTATAAATGGCATGAACCTATTCAAAAGGCAATAGGGAAAATTGCCTCAGCGCTCTCTGTTAAGATTCTGGCTTTCATTCTCATTGTTATTCTTGGTCTGTTTTCCAGTGTGATGTCGGCTATCCTTGCGTCAATCATTCTCGTTGAGGTGGTTAATGCAATGCCTCTCTCACGAAAATCCAAAATAGATCTTACAATTATCGCATGTTTTTCAATCGGCCTTGGTGCAGCGCTTACTCCTCTGGGAGAACCTCTCTCCACAATTGCGATCTCTAAATTATCCGGTGCACCTTACCATGCAGGATTCAACTTCTTAATGCACATGCTTGGCATATATATCGTTCCAGGTATCTTTGTTTATGGGCTTTTTGGGATGTTCGTCCTTGGAAAAGCTGGTGTGAACGATCCCGGAATGAAAGCCGAAGAATATAATGAAACTGTAAAAGACGTTGTAATGAGGGCTGTTAAAGTCTACTTGTTTATTATGGCTCTTACATTACTGGGAGATGGTTTCAAGCCTATTATTTTCGAATATTTTGCACAAATACCCCCATCAATACTGTACTGGGTTAACATGGTTTCTGCTATCCTTGATAATGCTACTTTAGCAGCAGCTCAAATAGGACCCACACTTAGTGAAGCCCAGATAAAAGGTATCCTTATGGGTCTTTTGATTGCAGGTGGAATGTTGATCCCTGGAAATATTCCGAACATCATCTCTGCAGGCAAACTGGGTATAACAAGCAAAGAATGGGCAAGGCTCGGAGTGCCTGTCGGGCTCGTTTCTATGGCTATCTATTTCGTCATCATCTTTGTGCTTTAAGTCTAAAATAAAAACTTGGCCATAGTTAGTAGATTCAGTTTCAAGATTCAGTGAGTAAAGTACAGATTATTCAATTAATAAAGTACATAATTAATAAAGTACATATTAGATCACTGGATCTTGAAACTGAATCAAGCCCTTCAAAACATCATAATAACTGATTAACCTTACAATGTTCTCTTTATACCTTACAATTTTCTCTTCAAATTCAATGGGACAAATTTCAAGGATTTTCTGGAAATTTGAGAATTTAGTGTCCCCCTTATATTTGGCTAGAATTAAACTAGAGAAATATACTAAAAGATCTTGTTTAATTCAGGACCTATTCAATTTCTTAAATTTGCCGGAATTCCAATTTTTTAACCTGGAAATTTTTATTTGATTTGAAGAAAATCCATTTGTTAGTTAGATGTTCCATTATCGTTTTTCAAATGTAATTTTTCCATGATCGTTGCAAGTATCAATATCTGATTTATAATTTTTTCGTTTTAGATATTAATTTCAGATATAGTTTCAGATATAGTTTCAGATATAGTTTCAGATATAGTTTCAGATATAGTTTCAGATATAGTTTCAGATATAGTTTCAGTGTTTAACATGAGTTCTTTATATCTTTTCTCGGAATATCATTCAGGCTTTAACCACTTATTCAAGAATTTCGATATACCTCTAACATCAAGAAGTTACTTATATACCAGTTATAAGCAACCAGCCATGAACTGGGGTTTGTCGAAATTCTCTTTCCTTTAAATCAGCAGAGTTTTTTCCTTTTTCTATAAGAAGCCTGTAATTATAATCTAACTAAATGCTTCCTAAACGCAATAAAAACAGAAAACAAGCTTGCTTCTTGCCAGAAATCTGGAATAAATCTTCTAAGGGTGTGAAATTGAGATCTGTTGCAAAGCATGAAAAATGATCTAATTCTTTAATTTTGAGAATTTGTTAAAAAATATACATTGTCTCTTATTTTCTCCCATTGTCTCATATATATGTACAAAAGTGTTATGTATTTTCTCAAATTGGCAGTAATTTTAATATTTATCTTATTTTTTAGATATAATATAGGACAAATAGGCAAATAAATTCTACATTTGTGCTAATTTTGCAAATTATCGGTTCTGAATCAATTTTAACTAAAATTTTTGTACTTAATGTCTACTTTTATATATAAAACAATTTAACAGGTCTACTTAATAGATGAAAGGTTCGAAGCTATATGATTTCTCCGATATTTGGACCGAAAGTAATTTCTGTATATAATAAAAATGCATTATGGGCAAAGTCCATTCTTAAAAGTAAATAAACCTTATTTGTAAAAAATATAAAAATTAATTTGAATATTAAAGACTAATATATTACCAAAGAATAAATAGAGCAAGTCTTTATAAGACTAAAACATTCTAGGCTCTAACACTGTTTCACAGTAGGTAATTCAGACTTTGCGGTCTAAAAATATTAAAGGAGGAAAAAAGTAATGGCTCTTGAACCAGGAATTTTAGCTGGATTTCTTGTAATATTCTTAGCCGTGTTACTCGGCCCTTTTAAAATACACGTTATAGAGGAAAATCTGGAACCATTTCTGCTTGTGTGCGGAATAGCAGCAATGACTCTTTCAGGTTTAGTCGAAATACCGGGTAACGAGACCGGCTGGCGAATGGAGATAATAGAAGAAGCATTTACTGCACCGCTGCATGTTGGGGATATATTCGGTATTCCAATAGGTATATTCCAGATAGTGCTTGTCGTCGGCTTGATCATCTATAAATGGCATGCTCCGATTCACAAAGCAATTAGAAAATTAACTGATATGCTTTCTGTAAAAGTCTTGGGTTTTCTTCTCATTGTTATTCTTGGGTTTACTTCAAGCGTGATGTCAGCTATTCTTGCATCAATTATTCTTGTTGAGGTAGTTAATGCGATGCCTCTCTCACGAAAGTCTAAGATAGACCTTACAATTATTGCTTGTTTCTCAATTGGCCTTGGCGCTGCACTTACCCCTCTTGGAGAACCGCTTTCAACAATTGCCATCTCAAAATTATCTGGTGCACCTTACCATGCTGAATTTATGTTTTTATTTAACATGCTGGGCAAATACATTATTCCAGGTATCCTTGTCTATGGTATTATTGGAATGTTTTTCCTTGGAAAAGTTGATACGAAAGACCAGGGAATGACCGCAGCCGAATATAATGAGACTGTAAAAGATGTTGTTATGAGAGCTGTAAAAGTTTATGTGTTTATCATGGCTCTTACATTTCTCGGGGACGGTTTCAAACCTCTTATACTTGAATACTTCATACAAATCCCGTCAGGTATTCTTTACTGGGTGAATATGGTCTCAGCCATTCTCGATAACGCTACTCTTGCAGCTGCTGAGATAGGACCTGCTCTTAGCGAAGTCCAGATAAAAAGTATTCTTATGGGGCTTTTGATTTCAGGTGGAATGTTAATCCCTGGAAATATCCCGAACATCATCTCCGCAGGAAAACTTGGTATTAACAGTAAAGAATGGGCGAGGCTTGGATTACCTCTTGGGCTTGTTTCTATGGCTATCTACTTCGCCGTTATATTTGTGTTTGGGTTCTAAACTTAAAATTTGCCCACCATTATAAACAGAATTAAGTTTCAAGATCCAGTAATTTTCATGTTTTGAATTTATCACTGGATCTTGAAATCGAATCTCGATAAAACCTTCAAAACGACAAGAACTTTAACAAACACTCCTATTTTTGTATTTTATCCGAGTTTGATGAAAAAAGCAAATTCCAAAGGTTTTATTGTAGTTCTAGACTGTTAACAACTCATAAATATATTAAGACCATCTATATAATTACAATATTTAAAATTGTCTACCTAGTTACATAAGTGTGGATAGTACTGATAAATATTACATTTTTTCCTCGAAATTTTCTTCTCTGTTTTGAATGAAACATGTTTATTTTTTAATTAGAGCATTTATTTTCCAGTAAGTCTTTTTAAAGTTATAATGATACGTACAAGGTCAAATTTAATCTTCAAATTATTATTTTTCTATATGTATCGATGTTAGGTATTCTTCTATATTTACCACATATATTTCGAAATTCTCTTATTGAAACGACAACTGGAATAAACTCTCTAAAGTCTGACTATTATCTCCTTTTTATCTTCTATACTTACTCAGTTAAAGGAAATTAGCCTTAACAGTTTGCTTATTTGACAGCTTGCTTATAATCCACATTTACGGTCTGCAATTTTGGGAACGAGGTAAAGAAACACTTCCTGCAAGCTTGAATATCAATTTTCATTCAAACTCACTTGTAAAGTAACTTTGATTTTTTTTCAGCTTCAAAGACTTTAAATCGAGCATATACGGAACAATTATATTATTGAACAGTATAACTACAGGTTAATCTATAATAAAGCAGGTCATCTTAATGACCAGATAGTCGAGGCTTTGTAATTTTTTCCTGTATATAAGTCTCCCCAGGCAATCAATAATCTAAAAATTACCAGAGGAGGAAAAATAATGGCTCTTGATCTAGGAGTTCTAATTGGATTTCTTGTGATATTCCTGGCTGTGTTGCTAGGACCTTTTAAAATACATGTTGTTGAAGAGAACTTGGAAGTATTCCTTTTTATATGCGGAGTGCTTGCAATGTCTCTTTCAGGTTTTGCTAAAATTCCGGGCGTAGAAACGGGCTGGAATTTGGAGATAATCGAAGAAGCAGTAACTGCACCGCTGCATGTTGGAGATATATTCGGAATTCCAATAGGCATATTCCAGATAGTGCTTGTCGTTGGCTTGATCATCTATAAATGGCATGCTCCGATTCACAAAGCAATCAGAAAGTTGACTGACATGCTTTCAGTCAGGGTTCTGGCCTTCATTCTCATTGTTGTCCTTGGGTTTACTTCAAGCGTGATGTCAGCTATTCTTGCAGCAATTATTCTCGTTGAGGTGGTCAATGCGATGCCTCTCTCACGAAAATCCAAGATAGATCTGACAATTATTGCATGTTTTTCAATTGGCCTTGGTGCTGCGCTTACTCCCCTTGGTGAACCGCTCTCAACAATTGCCATTTCGAAACTCTCCGGTGAGCCTTACCATGCCGATTTCATGTTCTTATTTAACATGCTAGGGAAATATATAATTCCAGGTATCCTTGCTTATGGTATTGTTGGAATGTTTTTCCTCGGGAAAACCGGCACAGAAGAACACGAAATGGAAGCGGCAGATTATAATGAGACTGTAAAAGATGTCATAACGAGGGCTGTAAAGGTTTATGTGTTTATTGCAGCACTCGTATTGCTCGGGGAAGGATTCAAGCCTATCATCTTCGAGTACTTTATTCAGGTCCCATCTATGGTTCTTTACTGGATTAATATGGTTTCTGCCGTCCTTGATAATGCCACTCTTGCAGCTGCTGAGATAGGACCTGTCCTCAGCGAATTCCAGATAAAAAGTGTACTAATGGGACTTTTAATATCAGGTGGAATGCTGATCCCAGGAAATATCCCGAATATCATCTCTGCAAGCAAATTGGGTATAACCAGTAAGGAATGGGCAAAGCTTGGACTACCTCTCGGACTTACCTCAATGACCGCATATTTCATTGTACTGTTTGTACTCGATATTTAATGTCAAAATATGAATATGTACTTGATATTTAGTATCAAAATATGAATATGTACTTGATATTTAGTATCAAAATATGAATATGTACTTGATGTTTAATATCAAAATGTACGTATTTAACCCGACACTTTAATCTGGTACAGCAGTTCAACTTAGAGCCTATCCGAAAAGTCAGTAATGCATATCGAAAAGTTGCAATAGCTCTAATATCCGGGCATCCGTTCCGGTTTTGCAATATTGCATATTGTAAAAATTATAGCAGGTAACTACTTTTCGGGTAGGCTCTTAGTTATAGTCTCAAAAGGATGAAAACTAAATTTTAAGAACGTACTAAGAGGTTTACTTACTCCAAACCTGAAAAAACCTGAAATATGGCTTAAATCCCCAAAAACGGAAAATAAAATCACCAAATATTAGCACTAATATTTAGAACAATTAAGTTCTATTGTTTTTCTGTTTCTTTTTACGCTATTACTTATACTTTTTTTCAATTTATCAAACAAACAAGTTTTTATTTATGTTCCGTTACTTCCTTCAACCAGAACTATAATTCTATTTAGTATATTCATAACGTATTTTATTCTGGAGATTAACTTATTCAGCAAGGAGGAAAACAATGCGAAGGGATTATATAGACACGGGCTACAGCCCAAAGGATACCGATCTTATATGTGAGTTCCACATCGAACCGTCAGCAGGAGTGAATTTTGAGGAAGCTGCAACTCATATGGCAGGTGAAAGCTCTATAGACTCCTGGACTGAAATTTCAACGCTAAGTCCCGAACTTGCAGCCAGGTTAAAGCCCCATGTCTTTTACGTGAATGAAGATGCGCAGACTGTAAGGGTAGCTTATTCGGAAGAGCTCTTTGAACTCGGGTCGGTCCCGCAGGTACTCAGTGCGGTCGCGGGAAATATCCTGAGTATGAAAGTAGTTGACAATCTTAGGCTGCAGGATATTGCTTTCCCTGGTTCGATGCTTCATGAATTTAAAGGACCTAAGTTCGGATTGCCAGGAATAAGGGAACTTACAGGAGTTCAGGACAGGCCTCTCATAGGAACTATTGTCAAGCCGAAAGTTGGATTAACCTCCGAAAAACACGCTGAGGTTGCTTACAAATCCTTTGCAGGAGGTTGCGACCTTGTGAAAGACGATGAGAACCTTACGGATCAGAAGTTTAATGGCTTTGAAAAAAGAGCTGAACTTACACTGAAGCTTGCAGAAAAGGCAGAATCTGAGACAGGAGAGCGTAAAATGTATCTCTGCAACATTACTGCCCCTACCTGTAAGGAAATGATCCGCCGCATGAATATCCTTAAAGACCTGGGTGCCAGCTATGCGATGATTGACATCGTACCTGCAGGCTGGACTGCGCTTCAGACCCTGAGGGAAGAAGCAGACGATGCGGGACTTGCTCTCCATGCTCACCGATGCATGCATTCAGCCTATACTCGGAATCCACGCCACGGTATAAGCATGCTTGTGGTTGCCAAGCTCTGCAGGTTGATCGGGCTTGACCAGCTTCACATAGGTACGGTTGTAGGAAAAATGCACGGAGAAAAACACGAGGTTCTATCTCTTCGTGACGAATGTGTGCTAGACAATGTGCCTGCGGATGAAAACCAGCATATTCTTGCCCAGAACTGGGGAAGATTGAAACCCATGTTCCCTGTTGCATCTGGAGGGCTTGCTCCTACTATGATTCCTGACCTGTACACCATCTTCGGGAAGGATGTTATTATGCAGTTTGGTGGCGGAATTCACGCCCATCCAATGGGCACGGCAGCCGGGGCCACTGCTTGCAGGCAGGCACTTGAAGCAACTCTTGAAGGAGTTAGCCTGCAAGAATATGCGAAAAGCCACAGAGAACTTGAGGTTGCCATCGATAAATGGCTGAAAAAATAAACAGAAGAAATAGCTACAGGAAGTTATAATCGAAAAGGAGTTTACCCCTGTGCAGGCAGAAAACGGAAATAAAGTAAAGACTCTGGTTTTTAGGGTCTCCGAAGAAAATTTTGATTCCGTCCTTGAAAGAGTGTCAGCGATTATCAAGCATGGCGGAACTGTAGCTTTTCCCACGGAAACGGTTTACGGCCTTGGAGCTGACGGTCTGAACCCTGAAGCAGTCCTGAAGATTTTCGAGGCAAAAAAACGCCCTCCTGGAAATCCCCTTAGCCTGCTTGTTCACTCACGGGAAGATGTTGAGAGGGTGTCAAGAAACATTCCTCAAAATGCTTTCAGGCTAATGGATACTTTCTGGCCTGGCCCCCTTACGATTGTTCTGGAGAAAAATGATATTGTCCCAGATATTACTTCAGGAGGATTAAAATCGATAGGAGTCCGCATGCCTGACCACAGAGTACCCCTGGAATTAATTAAAAAAGCAGGTACTCCTCTTGCTGCTCCCAGCGCTAATCTGTCAGGAAAGCCAAGTCCAAGCCTTGCATCCCATGTCATCTCAGATCTTACAGGCAGGATTGATGCAATTCTTGACGGAGGAGAGGCTTCCATAGGGCTTGAGTCAACTGTAATTGATATGACTGCTAAGCCACCTATTGTTCTCAGGCCTGGAGCAGTAAGTCTCGAAGATCTTGAAAGCGTTATAGGAAAGGTCAGGTCCGGATACAAAAATAGTGAAGCTGGGAATGAACCTGATCTGTCGGAAAAAAAGGCAGGTCAGAAATACGGTCATTATATCCCTGACACAAAGGTCGTGCTTGTTGAAGGAGAAGGTAAATTAGTTTCCGAAAAGCTTGTCAAACTGCTTGAAAGCTATAGAAGCGAAGGGCAGAAAGTTGGGCTTCTTCTCAGTGACGAAACCAGTAAGGAGACTGCAACTTTCCTTGCTTTACAAAACCTGGACCTGTATGAGTGCCTTTTGCTAGGGCCCAGGGAAGAACCAGAAGTGGCTGCCAGAAAACTTTTTGAAGGGCTTAGAAAGCTTGACAGGAAAGGACTGGATGTAATCGTAGCTGATGGGTCCTTTAGCCGTTTTGGGCTTGGGGAAGCTCTTATTAACCGACTGAGGGAAGCGTCTTCCATAAAGATTGTTGCTTAAGCTCAACTGTAATATAGTGTTGTAAGTTCGATTGTAAACAGTTTTAAGCTCAGTTGTGACAGAAAGTTGAAGATTTAAATAGTGGCTGAGAGGGAAGAATTTTGAACGCTGAGAAAAAGGAAAATCTGGTAAAAATGCAGGCTCATAAAAAAGTCGTAGATCAGAACAAAAGAATAAACAAGATTAACCTTGTAGTGCTGGCTGCAGGCTTGCTTTTAACAGTTTTGGGCATGGAGAAGGCAGGGAGTTATCTGATCTGGGTAGGCATCTTTGTCCTTTTTATAACCTCAATTTCAAGCATTCTTGCATCCGGATCTCGTCGCAGGCAGAGATAATATCAATCTTTTTAAAGGGGCTTTTAAATGGGTGAGACAATTGCAAGTAAAGAAATGCATGAATACTTCGACGAACTTGAAGCAAGGCTCAAAGAAGCCATAACGATTGCAAATACAGCTCGAGCTCGTGGAGGTGACCCAAAGCCCGTTGTAGAAATTCCTCTTGCCAAAGATCTTGCTGATAGGGTTGAGAACCTTATAGGAGTAGAGGGAGTTGCTGCAAAAATCCGGGAACTTGAGAACAAAATGTCAAGGGAAGAGGCTGCTCTTGAAATTGGGCGTCAGGTTGCAGAAGGAGAAGTAGGAAGTTTCGCAACAAAAAAGGATGCAGTTGAAGCTGCTATCCGGGTTTCCATGGCTACGCTTACGGAAGGAGTGGTTGCAGCCCCTATTGAAGGGATTGATAAAGTCGAACTGGGGAAGAATGACGACGGTTCGCAGTATATTCGGATTTTTTATTCCGGGCCTATCAGGAGTGCAGGAGGAACAGCCCAGGCTCTTTCCGTACTCGTAGGTGATTATGTAAGGCGCGGAATAGGTATTGACCGCTATAAACCAAGGCCTGAGGAAGTAGAGCGTTATGTGGAGGAGATCCTGCTTTACAAAAAAGTTGCAAGCCTTCAATACATGCCTTCTGAAGATGAAATTCGCCTGATTGTCAAGAATTGTCCTGTTTGTATTGACGGAGACCCAACCGAGGAAGCTGAGGTTGAAGGGCATAGGGATCTGGAAAGAATTGGGACTAACCGTGTCAGAGGGGGAATGTGCCTTGTACTTGCCGAAGGGCTTGCCCTTAAGGCACCAAAGGTCAAGAAGCATGTTAACAAGCTGAACATGGATGGATGGGATTGGCTGGCAACCCTTATAGGAGGCGCAAAAGCTGGAGGAGATGAGGAAAATGAGCAAAAAAATAAGATCAAACCAAAGGATAAGTATATAAGAGACCTGATTGCAGGCAGGCCGGTTTTTTCCCATCCTTCAAGGCCAGGAGGTTTCAGGCTTCGCTATGGCCGTTCCAGAAATACCTCTTTTGCGGCTGCCGGGATTAACCCATCTACTATGGTTCTACTTGACGACTTTATTACTAACGGAACCCAACTCAAGGTTGAAAGGCCTGGAAAAGCTGCAGCTATGTCTGCTGTAGATTCGATAGAAGGGCCAACTGTGCGCCTTTGTTCCGGAGACCTTGTCCGTGTAGACAATATAAAGGAAGCTTATGAGCTTCGCTCTCAGGTAGAGATAATCGTAGATATCGGAGAGATCCTGATTAATTACGGGGACTTTCTGGAAAACAATCACCCTCTTATGCCTTCACCTTATGTTTTTGAATGGTGGATTTACGATTATGAAGCAGCTTGCTCTGAGAAAATACCTGAAGAGGACTTAAAAAATCCGTCGTCCTTTCTGGCTCTCAGGCTTGCGGAAGAATACGAGGTCCCTCTACATCCGAAATTTACATACCTCTGGCATGATATAGACCGAAATGAATTTGAAGCTTTAAGAAAATTCGTGGCTGAGAAAGGAAATTTCTCGGTTGAAGACGGGATTCTCCGATTACCTCTGAAAGCCTGTATGGAAAGTGGTGTCAAATTCATACTTGAAAAACTCCTTTTACTTCACAGGGTAAAAGCTGACACAATACTGATTGAAGAAGCTCTTCCTTTTATTCTCTGCCTTGGGCTTGATCACCAACTTAAAGAGAAGGCCAAAATGCCTGATACTGATAATATGGTGGAGTCTGTGGCTCTTTTAAGTGGGTTTAAAGTTCTTCCAAGGGCTCCTTCGAGAATTGGGGCAAGAATGGGAAGACCAGAGAAATCCAACTTGAGAAAAATGTCTCCTGCAGCTCAGGTTCTTTTTCCTATCGGTAACGCTGGGGGAATTACGCGAAATCTTGTGTCCGCTTCAAGCTATTCGGCTTCCATGAATGGGAAAATAGGCGAAATTGAAGTGGAGATGGGAATCAGGGAGTGTCCTGCCTGTGGGAAAGAGACTTATTTCTGGCGCTGTGACTGTGGAGAGTATACCCGTCCAAAACTCTTCTGTCACCGCTGTAAAATTGAGGTTCGAAACTCCGAAACTTGTCCTAAATGCGGTAGAAAGCCAACTTCCGTTGCAAATGTCAAATTGGATTTTCACACTATTTATAAGCAGGCTTTTGAGAACGTAGGGGAAAGAGAGAAAATGGACCTCATTAAAGGTGTAAAACGGCTCATGAACGGGCAGATGACCCCCGAACCCCTGGAAAAGGGAATCTTGAGGGCAAAACATGATGTCTATATTTTTAAAGATGGAACGGTCCGTTATGATATGTCAGATATTCCCCTTACACATATCAGGGCGGATGAAATCGGAATAACAGCAGCTAAACTCCGGGAACTCGGTTATGTGGAAGATGTTTACGGAAACCCCATTGAAAGAGATGATCAGATCGCCTGTCTGAAGGTCCAGGATCTTGTGATTTCTTATGACGGAGGTAACTATATGCTTCGTACTGCAAAATACGTGGATGACTTGCTTGTAAAATATTACGGAGTTGAACCTTATTACAATGCCGAAACAATTCAGGATCTTGTAGGCGTATTGCTCATAGGGCTTGCTCCGCACACCTCAGCAGGCGTACTGGGGAGATTAATAGGGTTTACGAGAGCTTCGGTAGGTTATGCTCATCCTTTCTTTCATGCTTCAAAACGAAGGAACTGTGATGGAGATGAAGATTGCATAATGCTTCTCATGGATGGAATTCTCAATTTCTCAAGGGCTTATCTCCCGGATAAAAGGGGTGGGAAAATGGACGCTCCTTTAGTACTTACTACGAGAATTGATCCGAAAGAGGTTGATAAGGAGGCACATAATATAGATGTGCCTGCCAGATACCCTCTGGAATTCTATAAGGCTACTCAAGAAATAAAAAATCCCACAGAACTCGAAGGTATTATGGATCTCGTTAGCAGTCGACTTGGAACCCCGGAGCAGTACGAGCATTTTATGTTCACACATGATACTTCGGATATTGCTGCAGGCCCTCTTAATTCTTCATATAAGACTCTTGGGAGCATGATCGAAAAAATGGAGGCTCAACTTTCCCTTGCTAATAAAATAAGGGCAGTAGACGCTCCTGATGTGGCTGAACGGGTGCTCAAATCTCATTTCCTTCCTGATCTTCTCGGGAATCTCCGTTCTTTTTCCAGACAGCGGATGCGCTGTATAAAATGCGGGGAGAAGTTCAGGCGCCCTCCACTAATTGGAGCCTGCCCTAAGTGCGGAGGTAATGTAGTACTGACCGTACACGAAGGAGCTGTCCGTAAGTATCTTGAGATTTCAAAAGAAATTGGAGAACGGTATGGAGTTTCTAGCTATACCAGACAGAGAATTGAACTTTTGGACAACGATATATGTTCTCTATTCGAGAACCACAGGGTTAAACAGCTGGGACTTTCAGATTTCATGTCTGGATCTGCGCGCTGAGAATAAATAACACTAGACATTAACATTTTGAATAAATTAATTTACTTGTCTGAAAGGAGGCAGGGCAGTTTGAGAACCCTAAAATATAGAAGTATTTATTAATTGGTTCTCTAATTACTCTAAATAGTCTTATTCTTCTTCTGGAGATAGGCTCTTTTCAGGTTTTGACAGTTCCCTACAGGGAAAATTTTTCTGTCTTAGTGTTGACAATTTTTCTATATATTTTTTCATGTAATTATATAATTACATGACTATTTATATACTATCTGTTTGATTATCTGTATCTTGTACAGAAACAGTTCTTTTATGTTGTTGGTGCTTTTTTTCTCAGATTAAGGCCTGGGTTTGATATGACTTAACTTGTTTGATATGACTTAGTTTATTTCACAGGCAGCCCAAGGGAGTTAATCTGCTCTATGAGTTCGGTAAAGTTTTTAATTTCCAGTTCCAAAACCTCTTCTTTGTTCATGCCTATTGACATTTCACCATCTACAGAAAGAAGCTCTGGACCCCTGCGAACAAGCCTGTCAATCCCGTCTCTTTTAAAGGCCTCTTTAACTTCCATGTCATGAACAAAAGCCCTTCCCGGGATAAAAACAGTCTCGCTTACTTCAGACAGATCCATGTTTTTGAGATCCTCAATAGTAATGAGACATCCAATGTCTTTTTTTGGAGAAACGACATTTACGGACCCTCCAAGAGCTTCAAAGATTTCCCTCAACCTTGGAACTGCTATCTGGCCTGTAATTATAGTGGCTCTTTTTGTTGTCTTCGGAAGTTTTTCAAGAGCTTCGGGAACATTTCGGATAGCAAAAGGAGAGCCAATTAAGGGATCTTCAAGCGGGGTTCCTGTTATCCTTATTGAGGGGTGCTTTGCTGCAGAGTTGCGTACCAGCTCAGTGAACTCCTCAATGTTATGTGGAATTATGCCAGGAATAATAGGAGCATTATTCAGGATAAGTCCGTTTTCCGAAAAGTTTGCAAATCTCATCAGAATGGCTCCTTTTGCACCCATAGTTTCAAGATCACTGAGAGTCTTATCAAGGATCTTCCCGTCATTTACTCCAGGGATGAGCACAATTGCTCCATATACGTCACAATGAGCACAGAAGTCCCGAAGAACCTGTATAGAAGCTTCGGGTTCCGGGTCTTTCATATATTCTGCTCTTAGAGCCGGATCAGTTGCAAAGACTGTAAAACTCACCTCTGTGACTCCATGGTCTATATAAAAAAGAGCATCATCAGGCTTGCTGAAACCTTTTCCGCTTGTATAGCCTAGATGGATTGGGGTCTCAAACTGAGATAAGAAAGCTACGAGGCTCTTCAGGTCAGGATAACAGCTTAAATCGCCTCCTCCGCTAATAGTGAACTTTTTAATCTTTCCACTAGCGAAATAGAGTTTTCTTGAAGTTTCCTCCAGTACTATCTGAAGAGGCTTGAAACCCGAGTATGATTCCTTTACACTGCGTGTGCAGTAGTCACAACCTTTTTTGAACGGAAGACAATGTTTGCAGCCCAGAGGCTGAACATCTTTGACTTTTTTAAAGTAACAGTACTTGCAAAAGCCTCTACAGTCTATTCCTGGATTTCCGCCTACATCGACAACTACTTCCATATTAAACTTTCGTATTACCAAGATATTAATAAACCTTTTTGGTATGATTTTCAGGGGCAAAAAAACATAATAATAAATTTCATATATATTCTTCATTTTCATGCTAAATATTTTTTATAAGCTAAGTGGTATATTTTTGACAGGCTTTAAGTATCCTGAAATTTCATTTTCCCATTGCTATCGTTTTCTTATATATTTTTACAAAAATAGATTACAAATTAATAAAATATATTTTAAAAAAATACATGAATTCATTTATCGGAAAACACAAAAGATTTAAGTACCTTCTAAACGAATGAGATTTCATTGGGAAAGTGGACACTTAAAAAAAGCGGTACTTGATTTATTGAGTGCAAAAGCACTCCAGTAGGTGACCAGTCCCAAAGTGATTTCAATAAATTAAGGAGGAAATTAAAGTGTCTGACACAGTAGACATCTACGACGACAGAGGAAAACTGCTCGAGAGCAATGTCGACATTATGACCCTTGCTCCAACAAGAAACGCAGCAATTAAAAAGATTATCATGGACACCAAGAGGTCAGTTGCAGTCAGCCTCGCAGGTATTCAGGGTGCACTTGCCAGCGGCAAGATGGGCGGAAAGGGCCGTCAGATCTTAGGCCGCGGACTTAACTATGACATCGTAGGCAATGCTGATGCAATTGCAGAAAACGTTAAGAAACTTGTCCAGGTCGATGAAGATGACGATACTAATGTCATCAAAGTCAAAGGCGGAAAGAGCCTGCTGGTCCAGTCCCCACATTCCAGGATGATTGCAGGTGCCGATTTCATGTCCGCAACAACAGTTGGTGCAGCAGCAGTCACCCAGACTATTATGGACATGTTCGGAACTGACCCATATGACGCTCCCATCGTAAAAGCCGCTGTTTGGGGAAGCTACCCACAGACAATGGATCTCATGGGCGGTCAGGTTCAGGGCATTCTCAGTATCCCCCAAAACAATGAAGGTCTTGGCTTCTCCCTCAGGAACATTATGGCCAACCACGTTGCAGCAATTTCTAACAGGAATGCAATGAACGCATCAGCTCTCTCTTCTATTTACGAGCAGGCTGGTATCTTCGAAATGGGCGGAGCAGTCGGTATGTTCGAGAGGCATCAGCTCCTCGGTCTTGCATACCAGGGTCTCAACGCTAACAACCTCTTATATGACATTGTGAAAGAAAACGGTAAGGACGGCACAATTGGAACTGTTATCGAATCCGTTGTCCGCAGGGCAGTTGAAGCAGGTATTATCTCCGTTGACAAGACCGCTCCTTCTGGATACAATTTCTATAAAGCAAACGACGTCCCCATGTGGAATGCCTGTGCAGCAGTCGGTACCCTTGCAGCCACCCTCGTGAACTGTGGTGCAGGCCGTGCAGCTCAGAACGTTTCCTCAACTCTTCTCTACTTCAATGATATCCTTGAGAAGGAAACCGGTCTTCCAGGCTGTGACTACGGTAAAGTAGAAGGTACAGCAGTAGGATTCTCATTCTTCAGCCACTCCATTTATGGTGGCGGTGGGCCTGGTGTCTTCAACGGTAACCACGTTGTTACCAGACACTCCAGAGGATTCGCAATCCCCTGTGTATGCGCAGCAGTAGCTCTTGACGCAGGTACCCAGATGTTCACAATCGAATCAACATCCGGCCTGATAGGTGACGTCTTTGGTGCAATTAAGGAATTCCGCGAACCGATAAAGGCAGTTGCAGGAGCGCTCTAAATAATAACTCAAAAGGTCTAACGATGTCAGACTCTGCTTCAAATACGGAAGACTCTATTCAAATCGAAATTTTTCCCAGTAGAATCCTGTCCCCTGAAACGGCTCAGAAGCTCATGACTGAAATTTATAAGGTGGACGGGGTAATCCGCGTCATGGTGCAGGGCAACAGGCTACCTGATAGGGTGTCTGCTGGCCCAGGTACAGGGGAAAAAGTAGAACATCCACTGAGAAAGCCTATTCAAATTGGAGATCAAGTTATAGAATTGAAGATTTGTGTAGGCAGGATCCGGGTTGAACTTTCAAATGCCGAAGCTAAAGAACAGATCAGGGAAGTTTGCGAAAAATTGCTCCCGTTCCCCTTTGAATTCAGGGAAGGACATTTTCTCAGGAAAAAGCCTACTGTAACTGACTATGCTAAACTTGGTCCTGAAGCAGACCCTCGGTTGCTTGGTATGGTAGATCCTAGAACCAAGACAGACCAGCTCATCTTTATCGAGATACAGAAGGAGCAAGAAGAGAAAAAGGATAAAGATGAGTGAAAAAGTATGATGATTGATCGAGAGACACAGGTAGTTGATTGCCGATGCGGTGCAGGACTTGGTAAAGGAGGAGGGCTTGCCCAACGAGGTACTCTCTCGGAAGCCGGCCGTGCTGAGGTAGTAGCTATTGCCATGAGTCCCGGTCAGAGACATATCACAAAGCCGGTATGTGAGATCACATACGGCATGAGAAAAGAGAACATTCAGGTCAGTGTGCTGGTACTCTACTCAGGTTCCGGAATCCCTGAATCAGGTATGAGAACCGGATCTTTTGTATTGAGTCCGGTAGAAGTCGCACAGATTGAAATGCATAAGTTGGCCGTGATTCACCTCGGAAATATCAAGGATCATGTGGTTAGAAAGACCAGGGAAATCCTAAGCCAGGCTAATATTCCGGCGATTGTAGTCAGCCAGATCCCGGTAGATTTTGAGGATTTTGCAGAGGCAGGGATAAAGACGAGATTAGTGATGCCAAGGGATGAAAATATTCTTACAAAGGGAATTGTGATGGATATGGTAAGTGGAGTTACACGTGGTGATTCCTGTCCCAGGGATAAACTAAATCTTATCATTAAATACGTCAAGACTACATTAGACCAGTTAGAAGATCATAAAGGAGTTGCATGAGATGGCTTACGAAAGACAATTTTATCCAGGCGCAACATCAGTTGCCGCTAACAGAAGAAAACACATGTCTGGAAAACTTGAGAAACTCAGGGAAATTTCAGACGAAGACTTAACCGCAGTTCTCGGACACCGCGCTCCAGGGAGCGACTATCCAAGCACCCACCCACCACTTGCAGAAATGGGAGAACCTGCATGCTCGACTCGTGAAAACGTTGCACCTACACCCGGCGCAGCAGCAGGAGACAGAGTAAGATACATTCAGTTTGCTGACTCAATGTACAATGCACCTGCAACCCCATACTTCAGATCCTACTTTGCAGCAATCAACTTCAGAGGTGTAGACCCAGGTACCCTTTCCGGTCGTCAAATCGTTGAAGCCCGTGAAAGAGATATGGAACAGTGCGCAAAGGTTCAGATGGAAACCGAAATCACTGACCATGCACTCGCAGGTGTGCGTGGTGCAACTGTGCACGGTCACTCTGTCCGTCTCCAGGAAGACGGTGTAATGTTCGATATGCTCGACAGGAGAAGACTTGAGAACGGTACCATCATAATGGACAAAGACCAGGTTGCAATTCCACTCGACAGGAAAGTAGATCTCGGTAAGCCAATGTCCAGTGAGGAAGCCGCAAAGAGAACCACCATTTACCGTGTGGACAATGTAGCCTTCAGGGACGATGCAGAAGTTGTTGAATGGGTACACAGGATATTCGATCAGAGGACAAAGTTCGGCTTCCAGCCGAAATGAGGTGACCACAATGGCAGCAGACATTTTCTCAAAATTCAAAAAAGACATGGAAGTCAAATTCGCACAGGAATTTGGTTCAAACAAGCAGACTGGTGGGGACATCACCGGCAAGACTGAAAAGTTCCTGAGGTTAGGCCCTGAGCAGGACCCCAGAAAGGTCGAAATGATTAAAGCCGGTAAAGAAATTGCTGAGAAAAGAGGTATTGCATTCTATAACCCAATGATGCACTCCGGTGCTCCTCTCGGTCAGCGTGCAATTACTCCTTACACCATCTCCGGTACTGACATTGTCGCAGAACCTGATGACCTCCACTACGTAAACAACGCTGCAATGCAGCAGATGTGGGACGACATCAGGAGAACCTGCGTTGTCGGTCTTGACATGGCTCACGAGACACTTGAGAAGAGACTGGGTAAGGAAGTTACTCCTGAAACCATCAACCACTACCTTGAAGTCCTTAACCACGCCATGCCCGGTGCAGCAGTGGTTCAGGAAATGATGGTCGAAACTCACCCTGCCCTTGTTGACGACTGTTACGTGAAAGTCTTCACAGGTGACGACGCCCTCGCAGACGAAATCGACAAGCAGTTCCTTATTGATATCAACAAGGAATTCTCTGAAGAACAGGCAGCCCAGATTAAGGCCTCCATCGGCAAGACATCCTGGCAGGCAATCCACATCCCAACAATTGTCTCCAGAACAACAGACGGTGCTCAGACCCCCAGGTGGGCAGCCATGCAGATCGGTATGTCCTTCATTTCCGCATACGCAATGTGCGCCGGTGAAGCAGCCGTCGCTGACCTGTCCTTCGCTGCAAAGCACGCAGCCCTTGTCTCAATGGGTGAAATGCTCCCAGCAAGGCGTGCACGTGGACCAAACGAGCCCGGTGGACTTTCCTTCGGTCACCTCTCAGACATCATCCAGACAAGCCGCACCTCCGAAGACCCAGCAAAGATTGCTCTTGAAGTCGTCGGTGCAGGCTGTATGCTCTACGACCAGATCTGGCTCGGATCCTACATGTCCGGTGGTGTCGGATTCACACAGTATGCAACAGCTGCATACACTGATGACATCCTCGACAACAACGTTTACTATGACGTTGACTACATCAATGACAAGTACAACGGTGCTGCAAACGTAGGCAAGGACAACAAGGTAAAGGCAACTCTCGAAGTCGTAAAGGACATCGCAACCGAGTCCACACTCTACGGTATTGAGACCTACGAGAAATTCCCAACTGCCCTTGAAGACCACTTCGGTGGTTCCCAGAGAGCAACCGTGCTCGCAGCCGCAGCCGGTGTTGCAACTTCTCTCGCAACTGCAAATGCCAATGCCGGTCTTTCAGGCTGGTACCTCTCCATGTACCTGCACAAGGAAGCATGGGGCAGACTCGGATTCTTCGGTTTCGACCTGCAGGATCAGTGCGGTGCCACAAATGTTCTGTCCTACCAGGGCGACGAAGGTCTCCCAGACGAACTCCGTGGTCCAAACTACCCCAACTACGCAATGAACGTCGGTCACCAGGGTGGATACGCAGGTATCGCTCAGGCAGCTCACTCAGGTCGTGGAGACGCATTCACCGTCAACCCACTCATCAAGGTCTGCTTCGCTGACGATCTCATGCCCTTCAACTTTGCTGAACCCAGGAGAGAATTCGGCCGCGGTGCCATGAGAGAGTTCGTGCCTGCTGGTGAGAGATCCCTCGTCATTCCAGCAAAATAAATTCAATAATTGAAAAATACTAAAACAGAGTAGGTCTTCGGGCCTACTTTTTGTCTCTTTTTTATACTGTTTTTCCTCTGCTGTTTTCCCGGAAATTGTTATTTATCTAAAGAGTATTCCAAAAATAATTCTGCCTATATGATATGAATTTACTCAAGGTTTGATAATTACTTATTTTAAATGAATTGTTGGTTTTGTGATCCAAGCATTGAAGTTTAAAATTTTTACAAAACTTCATTAAACTATCCGACTGATGAGATGTACAAATATGAAAAGAAGTCTCAAAAGATGGAAGTTCAAGAAAAGGGAGATAGCAAGTGAAAGAAACAAACCCTAGTTTTACTGCAATGATGACAGCCTACATACGTGCTTATCATTCTATGCATGATACTCCAAAAATATTTGATGATTACCTAGCTATAGCTTGATACCTGAAGAAAGAAGAACAATCATCGAAAAAATTTTGATTAAAGCCAAACAGCTTGATAATCTCAAGCATTTAAACTTCAACGTATAGCCGAGTTGGGATGGAAACATCCAGCAAAATTGAACTTCATTCCTCTCGATTTCACGAAGGAAGATCTGGAATCAGTACTAACTCGTTCATCCTCTTATGACACAAGAGCTAAAAGTTTTTTTAGTTGGCTGGGTGTCACCATGTACTTGACCCCTGATGAGGTGTTTTCCACTCTTCGTTCAATTACAAGTGTTGGTCCAATAGGCAGTACTATTGTTTTCGATTACATAGATAATGGCACTTAACCAGGATAACTCGTCTACAGAAATGCAAAGGAAACAAGAGTTTTTAAGGAAGATTGGGGAACCAATGATAACAGGTTTTAATCCATCTATATTGGCAAATAATCTCAAAAATTTAAATTTATATCTTCACGAGGATTTAAACTCAGCTACCATTGAAAAAAGTTATTTTGAAGGGCGCACAGATGGATACCATGCATCTAAGCATGGACACTTTGTTTGTACAACTGTAGTAGAGTAGGATCTGTTGCTAAATTTCTTCTCATATTTTAAGGATGTAAATTGGTATTCATGTTCTATTCCCAAATTATTTCGCTTTTTAATTTCTTTTATTGCAGTTATATATCATATACAGATGGCCCATTGTTTTGCCAACTTCTAATTTGTTTCACTTTACACGATCACTCCATAATACAAAATGAAATTGGAATTTACTCAATATTTGACATTTTGCGTCGTCTGTTATTGTATTATATATTGGACTTCCAAATGGTTTTGAGTCTGCGAAATCATTTCAGGATACAACAGCACTTGAATACCCAACATACATGTTGAGAAAAAAGCATTGAAAGCAACATTTGGACTTGAATATGAAAAATACATGCAGAGGATATAGAAGTTATTTCCAGGTTTTCAGGGTTCTGTTAAGTCTTTGCTTACTACGATACAATGGCCATCTTTTAGAATATGACTAATGCTAATAAAATGATTTTCAATTATGTTAGCTGGCGAAGACTTAACAGAGCCGTTTCAATATTATATCCATCCAAAGATTTTCTCGAAGAATCCTGCTTCCCTTATTTCTACTGGAGCCTGAAGGATGTCTGTATACTTAATGTCACCTTCCGGAGTTTCATATTTTAAAACTGTGTCAATTCCATATATTTTGGGTACAGCTTCGCTATCTGCCTTAATTTTAATTTTTGCAACGGCCGTACTGCCAGGCGCTATAGTAGATAGGAATGCTGCACTATCGGTTGTGCTTAAAGGATCAGCCGGATTAATTATCGCTTTAACGTTTCTTGCTTCTTCCTCGCCTGTGTTTTTAATCGTTATATCAATCATATTCTCCCCACCCGGGGAAAGACTGCCTGTAGTGTTTACGATCTCAAAATCAGCCTGATCATTCACCTTAACCTTTAAGGTCAGATTCTGGTTCATCATTCCATACCAGCGGTTTGCATCATATGTCTGAGCAACTGCATCCGGATCCATTATTTGCACATTTTTCTGGTAATCATAGGAAAGGTTCAGGTAAAGGTTGTATTCCCCAGCCTTTGCTTTCTTATCTATTTTTATATCGAATTTTGCTGGTGCTATTGAGTTTTCTCCACTTTTTACGGAACCGATTTCCTGACTTACCGATTTGACTTCAATCGGACTGTTCGGATCTGTTGAAAGAGAAGCTACTACGTTTGTAGCATCCACTATACCGCTTTCCAGCTTCATTTCTGTTCGAGCAGCATAGATTTCGTCCGCATCATAAGGAGTTTTGTCATTCTTAAATCCTAACAATTTGCCTTTGTTCATCACATTAATATTCAAAGTAGCCGTTTGATCTCTATCAAATTCGTTACTTCCAATAATATTGGCGTTAAGATCAGGACTGCCTTCTACGGTATAGTAATTTTTTCCAAGATCAAAGCTTTGAGGAACATTGTAATTGTCCGGGGAACTGGAAGCGCCTTCTGCGCATGATATCATAGCAAGCAATAGAAGAGAGATTAAAGAGAATATTATCATTTTTTTCATTTTATGCTTCCCTCCTGAATAGATGGACACCTAAAGTAAAGGTAACAATTGCAAAGAGAGTGAGTATTATCAAATCAGTAGATATGGCGTTCAAATTCTGACCCTTTACCATGATGGTACGCATAGCATCAATTGCATAAGTCAGAGGTACGCAACGCGCTAAATACTGCATCCAGACTGGAGCCGAACTCAAAGGAAAAAACACACCTGTAAGGAACATGGATGGCATAGTGACCAGCATGGCTAATTGATCAAAAGATTCCATACTTTCTGCCTTAGCCGACAAAATTATCCCCACTCCGACACCACCAAGAGTAAAAACAATCAGTACCAGAGCAACAAGAAGCCAGCTACCATTTATGCGGAATCCTACAAGAAAATAAGCTACAAGTATCAGGATTACAGCTTTGGCTAATTCCAGTATTAGCTGATAGATAGTTTTCCCGAGAATAACAGATCTTTTACTAATAGGTGTCATTAACATGCGAATAAGTGTGCCGGATTCTTTTTCTTCTGCAATTGCAGAACCTGTGGTCATTACTGAACCAAAAAATATCGTAAGGGCTATAATGCCAGGTGTGAGGAAATCCAGGTATTCCAGACTGCCGTAAATGTTAGGAATGTTTAAAGATACTAGTCCGGTTATTGTTAATAACCCGGTTGTTGTCAACAACTGTTTAATGGTATTTATAATACTTTCACTTGCGGTAGTGTCTGAGGAGTCAGTCAAAAGTGTTAAAGTGGTACTCTGATTTTTTGCTATGTTATCACTAAAATCCGGTGGAATAATTAGAGCGCCTTTATAAACTCCTGAGTTTATCTTACTCTCTGCTTCAGACTGCGACATGTCCTTTGTGTAAGTCACAGAAAACATTGGATATCCATCATATTTTGAAGTATAACTTCCAACTTCTTGAATAAGAGAACTTGATGCCTGGCCAGTGTCGCTATTGACAATGAGAAAAGGAGCGTCTCTTAACGTCCCTCCCATTCCGTAGCCAAAAAAAATCATCATTACTAAGGGGAATAATAACAAAGGAATTACAACCCCTTTTCTTCTGGAAAGAATTTTGAATTCTTTTTCCGCTACCGCTAATGAATTTATTAGTTCCGTTTTTATTGTCATTTAATTATACACCTCCTCTCCCGCAAAGTGCATAAACACCTGTTCAAGATTTGAACTCCCAGAGGTTTTCTTTAGAACTTCCGGTTTATCCAGAGCTACCATTTTGCCTGAATTCATTACAGCAACCCTATCACAGATATTTTCCGCCTCTTCCATGTAATGAGTTGTAAATATCAGTGTTTTTCCATCTTCATTGAATTTCTTAGCGAGTTTCCAGATAGCTTGCCTTGTCTGAGGGTCAAGACCTGTTGAAGGTTCATCCCAAAACAAGATTTGAGGGTCATGCATCATTGCACAGATCACTGAAAGGCGTTGTTTCATGCCACCTGAAAAGCCTTCTGTAAAACTATCAGCACTATCTTCAAGGCCTACAAGTTCTAGATAATAATCAATTCGCTCTTCCATTACCTTTTTTGGGAGATTGTAAAGTTTTCCCATAAACTCAAGGTTCTCCCTGGTTGTAAGAAGTGGATAAAGGCTAAGTTTCTGAGGAACTATGCCGATAATAGGTCTTATCTTATCATCCTGTTTTTCAACATCGAAGCCTGCGATTTTTATACTGCCGCTTGTAGGCTTTGTTAGTGTGGTCAGCATGGAAAAAGTAGTGGATTTGCCAGCTCCATTTGGTCCTATCATGCCAAAAATTTCTCCTTTAAAAACATTGAAGCTAACATCATTCACTGCGGTGATTTTTTTCCCTCTGGAATCAAAAGTTTTGACCAGGTTTTTGACTTCAATTATCGGTTCCATTCGATCACCTGCTGTCCTTCTTTCTAAATAATGAAACTAATTTCTATGCATATTTTAAAAATAAATACTTTTTATCCAAATAAAAAAATTATATCCTATAATTTTCTATTTATTCAGATAAATTCCTAAAAATACTCTAAAATTGATATATTTTTACAAAGTGTATACTAACCGATGATAAACGTATCCTTTTTAAAATGTAGATCTCTATCTATTAACTATATGAGATACTTTTTCTGTAAAACTCTTAAAAACAAATTATTTGTAAAAGTTTAAACTCTGTTCGCAAGATTTTTAACCTAACTACTGAAGCCAGATCAACGTCACTCATTCCTTTCGTCATCATCTATCCTGCTACCCCACTCATTAGGGAATCTGCCTCTGAAGGAACCTGAGAAATCGTCTCCATGTTTTCCATGATGATAATGTTCCATAAACATCTCCATCATCTGCTTCCTTTCGTCATGACCTTTCCTGCTACCCCGCCCATGAGGGAATCTGCCTCCAAATAAACCTGAGAAATCGTCTCCATGTTTTCCGTGGAGATAATGTTCCATAAACCTCTCCATCATCTGCTTGCGCAAGTCATTATCATCACCTGGTAATTGATCTTCAAGGCATCCAATGATGCGTTTCAAATATTCATAGAGTTTAGCAAGTTCTTCATCACTTAGACAGTCAAACACTTTATCCAGATCAAGCGGCATGTCATCAATCTCGCCGGCAACGGTAGCACCCTCTTCGGTGAGTTTTATATTGAAGCTGCGACGATCTTCCTCTACCGGTTCACGCTTGATATAGCCTTTCTTTTCCAGTTTATTAAGGAGTTCCGCCAAACCTTGCTTGCTCATATCCAGCAGGTAAGTTAATTCTTTCTGGCTTATTTCCGGCTTCAACTTTAGAATAGAGAGCACACGCCCCTGTCCTCTGTGCGGGTTGCCCAACGGTCCAAATTCCATGAAATGTTGCGTATGGTAGCGATGCAGCAATCCTTGCAAGCGTATAAACTGTTCTAATATCTCATTTTTTATTTCACTCATATGAAATCTTTCCTTTTTATTTAGTAGAACTTTTCAAGGCAATATTATCAAGTACTCGATAGTAAACCGCTTGATAGTAAAGTACCTGATAGTATAGTACTTGATAGTAAAGTACCAGATAGTAAAGTACTTGATAGTATGGTACTTGACTATACTATTTAATTCTTTCTCATGGAGTTTCTGTCAGTTGATAAAAGCTGGATGTTTATTGGTTCAATTGACGCTGGAAAAATTTCTTAACACCCATCAACTTGACAGAACCATCACAGGAAACCACAGGATATTCCTGCTTATCTGCAATTGCAATATCTTATTATTCCGGGAATCATTCCGAAACCAGCGATGAACCAACATCCTTCAAGACAGTGTGCAGATCTTTTCTTTCATGTGCCGGTCTATCTCGCATACCGGCGACGACAAGTACCTCTTTCACATCAAATTCCAGCAGCTGAAACATCTTTTTCGTATAATCAAAATACTCCTGGAAAAAGCTGGCATCAGGATTCCCCTGCGTAAACACAAGCAGCAGCTTTTTTTTCATGGCTTTTTCTTTGAAATGCGGAGAAAAACGCGGAGAGATGTACGCAAACAACCTGTCGGTGAATATCTTCGCCTGGGCACTCATCTGTCCCATGTACACCGGTGAGCCAAGCACCAGGGCATCGGCGTGCGCAAGCGCGTTATACAGCTGCTGCATGTCGTCGTTGATAAGACAACCTCGATTGCCATCGTCTTTATGACATCCCAAACAACCCCGGCAAGGTTTGATATCAAGATCGCCGAAAGACCAGGACTGCGTTTCAGCACCCTGTTTTTGCGCCTCTTCGAGTATTTGGTTGATGATCCAGGCGGTATTGCCTTCTTTTCGCGGGCTTGCGATAAATCCAATGATTTTCATCTTTCCTCCTTTCACATCTGGTCTGTTTACGGTTTTTTCCGTACATTGTGTGTTCATTTAAATTCTCACCTCATAAAGAATATTATATTTCTTTGGCAATATTGTCAAGTGCCGGCAACATTGTCAAGTGGCAAGTAGTAAAGTACTTGACAGTACAGTACTTGACCATATTATTTAATTCTTTCTCCTTAGATTTAACATATGTAAAAAATACAGAAGTAAAAGGTAACTAGAAGAATAAAGGAGCCCCTCTTAAATATGAGAACATATTTTATTTATATAATAAAAACAATTTTTTTACATGTACCGATGTACTTTTTCCGGCAAATTTTCTCAGCAGCTTTTGAATAGGTTTTATTCCTAAGTCTGTATATTTCGTAAGTTTTAGTTGGTTAAATTTTACAGAAATATTGAGAATTACCTCATGAGACTGAAAGAATCAGTAATTTTTAGATTTTTGATTAGTGTATTCAGGCAGTGCACAAAAAATAGTTTAAAAGTTTTTCTGTAAAATCGTAAACTTCCAAGTTCACTAATTCAAATATAATACATATTCAGAAATGTGATTTCGAATTTACAGTCATTTTTATAAAAATCAAAAACACAGTCTTTTTCTGTTATCAAGAAACATCTGGGAAAATGACTATGTTTTCTTAGTATTTTTTTCATTTGATGCGCCTACTAGTCAGCATAGAATCCTAGATTCCTATGATGTATAGAACAATTGACAGGGCTCAGTTTCATATTCGCGTTTTAAACTGGCACTTGTAAGCTTATAAGCGTACACCAAAACTCAGAGTTAAAACCCAAAAAACGGTGACAAAAATAAATTTTATATTTACATGTTTAAGACCAGTTTCTTTGACAGTTTCTTTGGCAGTTTGCCTTAACCACTCTTCGGGAAACATTCTCCGAAGAGAGTCTTCAAGAGTAAAAAAGAATGAGAAGACATAGAAGTACATGTATTATAAATAAGGTTTGTCATATAAAAACATCTACAAGACAGGGAATTTAGTACTTAACGATGACCAGTGAATTTTACTTCAAACCAGGACAACTTTTTTGCCTAATTTGTCTGCCGCTTCTACAAATTCTTTTGTATCCACACCAGGAAATGTATCTATAATACAAATATCAAATTTTTTATCTAAATAATTTGCTAATTTCCTGATATCCATACTATAAACTTCAAATTTATCTCCAGATGCTATTAATCCTTCTTCATTACCCGAAGGTTTGACTGGAAATCCATTAGTCTCTAAATTAATCAAGGTAATTTCTATTGCAGGACTCCATATATCATTAAAAACAACTTTTTGCGCGTTGGCTTTAAGGCATGCTATTCCTAAAGTCCCAGGGCCACATGTACAATCAAGAACAGTAGGCTTATTATAATGTTCCAAAACTTTTTCAAGTATCTCTATTTTGGGCGATTTTGCCTTTGGAAACTCTATGTGAATTTCATGCTGATACTTATATATTCCCAAAGCACCGTAAGGAGTCTGTACAATATCACATCTTAAATCGCATCCAGCAAGAAGTTCATATACATGAGGGTTAGAATCAGAATCTTTTATACCCACAGTTTTTCTTATATCTCCTTTTAAAACCCCACTAACTTCTCCCACTTCCTTTATAATTCTTTCAGCACATCTTTTATCCATTTCATCAGATAATATTACTAAAGAATCCTTAGGTAAATAGGGAACAGAATCAGTTGGATAGCCAGGAGTCACAAGAGGAACACACGAATTCCTTAAATTAGCTTTTTTATCTTTTACTCCTTCATCAATCATTATTTTTAGTACATGAGACATTACAATATCAAGATGCCTTTTACCGCATTTACAACTTCCAAAATAGTTATCTATTTCATCTAAATTAATCTGTTCTGCCAGAGGGGAGAATTTCTTTATTTTTCCTATTTTGCAATTGCTGCACGGTTTGTAGAATAATTCAATGTCTTTTAATGTTTCCGAAATAGGCCTTATGCACTTATCTCCACACCTACACCTCATTTCCATATACTTAAATTGGAATATTTTATATAAGTACTATGTCATTTTTTATTATCCTTATTCTTTCTTATCATCTCTTATTATTTTTCATCATTTATTATTATTCTTCATTGTGAATTACCTCCATTTTATCATCTATTCATATTTATTGACGCTACTTACTAACTTGCTATACTTTATCATTTTATTTCGGAATTAACCCTCAAAGTTAAGTAAAGTCTGATTTAATCTTATCTAGCCCCGGACTTAGGAATCTGTACTGTGTTTCAACTTATTCTTCCGAAATATCCTTAATTTTCGCTCCAAGGCTGCACATATCTTTAAAAAAGCCAGGGTAAGAAATCGATACAGCCTCTGTTGTGTCAATTGTTGTATTTCCTGCGACCATTCCTGCTATTGAAAGAGCCATAACTATTCTATGATCATCCCATCCATGCACTGCTGCCCCATGCAGTTTTCCACCGGTAATGGTCAGGCTGTCTCTTTCCTCTTTAAGGTCTACTCCAAGCTTCGGAAGTTCGGTTGCGAGGGCTCGCAGACGGTCCGTTTCCTTATATCTAACATGTTCGGCATTTTCAATTCTGCTAGTCCCTTCGGCAACTGCAGCCAGGACAGCGACAGTAGGGACAAGGTCAGGGGTTGCTCCGGCGTCAAAAGTTGTAGCTTTTAATTGTCTTCCTCCCCTAACAGTCACATTGCCTGCTTCTTTATCCCAGGTAATATCTGCTCCCATTTGTTTCAAGATTTCAACGATTACCTTATCTCCCTGTTTTGATGGAAAAAGATTTTTGACTGTAACCTCAGATCCGTTCGTCATAGCTGCGGCTGCAAGGAGGTAGGACGTAGAGGAAAAGTCGCCAGGAACGGTATAATCTTTGAAATCGTACTTCTGTTTTCCTGGAATTATGAACCTAATACCTTTACTTTCATCGATATGAACTTTAATGCCTGCCAGTTCAAGCATTTCAAGGGTTACGTCCACATAAGGTCTTGATTTAAGTTTTCCTGTGATAGAAAGGGTAGTACTGTTTTCGGCAAGTGGACAGGTTATTAGAAGAGCCGAGATAAACTGGGAACTGATAGAGCCGTCAATACTCACATCCTTTCCCTTAAGTCCGCCTTTAACAACAAGTGGAGCTCTCTCGTTTCCTCGAGTGGAGCAGGCTTTTACTCCTAATCTCTTGAGAACTTCAAGAAGAGGCCCGTTTGGCCGGGTACGAAGGGAAGCATCTCCGGTAAGCACTGTAACCCCATCAGTAAGTGCTGCTATTGCGGTCATAAACCGAAGAGTTGTCCCAGAATTTGCAGCATCAATTACATCATCAGGGACATTTGGTTTCCCATTAATTCCATGAATAATAAGCTTGTCTTCTTCCCTCTCAACCGAGGCACCAAACATCTCGGAAGCTCGGACTGTTGCAAGAGTATCGGCCGAAATTAGGGGATGCCTGACGGTTGATTCTTTCGAAAGAGCTGCCAGGGCTACAGCCCTGTGGGTGTAACTCTTTGAGGGTGGGGCAAGGACTTCCCCTTTGATTGAGGATTTGTCAATAGAAACACGCATGTGTACCAGATCTCTTCTATTTCTTATTTTTGGATTTTTTTATGGGATTCAAATGCATTTCTAACTTCTGAATATTTTTACAACACTGCTAATAAATTAAACAAAGTTAATATCTTTTATAGCCCTGCTAATAAATTAATAAAATTTAATATTTTGAACATGTTTAGAACTTAGTTTAAAACTCAGTTCACTCCTTTTATAATATTTTCTACCATATCCCAGTCATGATCATATATATGTGCTGAGATACTGATAGTTGTGATTGTTCCGGGTTCTATTCCCACTCTATCAGCTACGTACTCGAGGAGTTTCGAGAGTCCGTAAAGGTTTGCCGGATAAGCTCCCCCAAAATCGTGGCTTCTAAAAAGAGTTGTGAGATGCATCCTTCCGTCTCTTATTTTAAAGTCATCAAGCATCATGCAGGGAACTTCATTAACTTTCGTGTCCATAGGAGGAATCCAGGTAACTGCAATTGCTCGTCTGGAAGTAGGGTTTTCCTGCAGTTTTTCGATTACATAATCTATTTGATCAACTTTTCCATGCCAGTTTCGAAGGCGCTGCCCGTATGTGTATTCAAAGTCCTGTGTGTTTTCTCCTGAGATCAGCTGTTTTGCATACTCTTCAAGTCTTTCCTCATTCCAGGCAGTTCCACATGGGATCCTGTCAGTATAGGGGTCTTCAATTATGATCATCAAATCCATAAATTCCCTGATCTGGCTTCCTCTTTCATCCGTAATAACCTGCCCGTGATTTCGGATGATGTTAAGCCCGCGATACCATGCATCAGAGATAGTTTTTGCCCTGACAATTCTGCCAATTTCAAATCTGTCTTCCATTGAAAATTCCCCGATAAAATCAGGATAGAGTATGCACGATTAATATCCTGATCCGAAATTTCTCAAATCCAAAATTTGATTATGCCCATAATTATGGGATTTTCGGATACGTTTGCTATAGCTAGAACACAGCACAATATTCTACATAGATGATTATTTATTCTATTTTCTTTATTCACTATTTTCTTTTATAAGTGCTTTCTCTCAGATATAACTTAAAACTTTACTGTGTATATTGATAGCATATAGCACGCCTGACTTAAAAGAATTCCGGACAAAAAAGAATGTGGAATTCAGGACAAAAAATATGGAAAAGAAATAAAATAATATTTAAGAAAGTAAGCAACTAATATTTAATAAGGTAAGCAGTTGACTATAAACTGAGTTAAAACCTGGAATACGAAATCTGGATAAAAGGATAAAATTAAAAACTTAAAAAAGCCAAAGAAAAAAGCCTGGTAAAAGAATTAAAAGATTAAAGGTTCGAGAAATATTCTCAGAACCTCATTGCTCTAAGGCGTTTTACTCTCTCATCGGTTGCAGGGTGAGTGCTGAAGAGAGATTGGATAGCTCCTCCTTTTAACGGATTGACAATAAACATATGGGCACTGCTTTCTTTTGCCTGCACGTCTGAAACTTTCGGACTGTAGTGAGAATTTCCGTATTCGAGTTTTTCAAGGGCACTGGCAAGAGCCCAGGGTTTCCTGGATATACTGGCTCCTTCTGCATCGGCTGCATATTCTCTTGACCTTGAAATTGCAAGCTGAATCAAAGTTGCAGCAATAGGAGCCACGACAGCCATTACAATAAGACCTATGATTCCTCCGTTGTCATCATCCCTGCTGCCACCGAAACCGCCGAAAATTGCAGCTATCTGTGCCCAGTTGGCAAGCATTGTGACAACACCTGCAAGGGTTGCCGCTATGGCACTTATTAAGGTATCTCTATTCTTCACATGTGCAAGCTCGTGTGCCAGCACACCTTCCATTTCTTCATAAGATAGCAGCTCAAGAATTCCGGTTGTAGCAGCCACAGCCGCATGCTCCGGGTTTCTCCCGGTTGCAAAGGCATTTGGCATTCCGGACTCTACGATATACACTTTGGGCTTTGGGATTCCTGCTTTCATAGCCAGTCCATCGACGATCCTATGAAGGTTTGGAGCCTCCGCAGGTGAAACTTCTTTTGCCCTGTACACTTTGAGTACTATTTTGTCGCTGTACCAGTAACTTCCAAAATTCATAATTACTGCAAACAGGAACGCAATAATCATTCCGCTCGTACCTCCAAAATAGTCTCCTATCAAAACAAGGAGGCCTGTAAGGAAGGCAAGCAAAATTGTAGTTTTAAGCATGTTCTTCATGACTCATCACGCGACGTCCTCCCAGGCTAATGTCTGGGTTTTCGGTCTTTGATTCTTATTTCTGAATTTATTTTTATAAATTAAGCAGATTAGAACCGGTTATATATTTTTTGAACACAGATATATACTTATTCTCCTGCAAACGCAGATTAGTACAATCGTGTTATTCTATTTTCCTTATTTATCTTAAATCAATTTAAAATTATCTTAAAAGGCAATTTTATCCTCAAATTGGGAAATATCATTCAAGAAATTATATTTTTCTCTGGAATCTCCCCCCATTAAAGCTTACATTAATAACTAGTATCTCTTTTTTGATATATTTACATTTGCATGTTTTAGGTACATTTAGTTTGATTTCAAACTATTATTGCAACTTCAGGTATATGTATTTATTGAAAAACTGACTCCAAAAACTAAATCTGTATTCTGAATTTTATATTCAGCTAAGATATGAGTATAAGAAATAGAAATGTGTTATTCTCGTTGTCATTGTCTGTAAATCTAT
This sequence comes from Methanosarcina barkeri 3, assembly GCF_000970305.1. Taxonomy (GTDB): domain Archaea; phylum Halobacteriota; class Methanosarcinia; order Methanosarcinales; family Methanosarcinaceae; genus Methanosarcina; species Methanosarcina barkeri_A. The sequence goes on along the minus strand of NZ_CP009517.1, from coordinate 3,086,416 downwards.
AAATGCAAACCGAGATGAGGCTATAATTACAATAGCATTACAGTAGCTACTTTAATGTTAACATATTCCTTAGCCGAATACAAATGAAGTCCTGTTAATTTCCGGGGTACACTGGAATCTACTTTCCGCAGATGTTCTCAAAAAAACAACAATTTTCCTGCTGTCGATTTTGGAGAATTTCTCAAAAGGGATGGGTTGTATAAGTTTGTAAAGTATATAGCTTGTCGGACGGTGTGAGGAAATGGGAACTATAAAAAAGATAAACAATTGCATAAAAACTGGCTTGAAAAAATAAAGAAAAAGATAGAGGGAATTTAACTTCCTCTAAATTTATAACTTATTCATACCCCAGCCGATATTAACTTTATTATTTATATAGCTGTTATCTGTGAATGTGACTAATTTTCCGGGGTTTTGTTTCCAACCATATAGGTAAACTCCATAATTACAATTTTTAAATGTGTTTTTCGTAACTGTGGGAATACTGTTCTTATCCCCTACATAGAGTCCATATTTTGAATTGGAAATCGTGTTACCCTTAAGAGTTTGGTCATAGGTGTTATACAGTGCAACAGTTCCGCCTTTAATCTGATTGTTCATTATAGTAACGCCGTATGATGATTTCCCTTGTAAGGTGATACCACAATTATTGAAATAATTGTTTCGGATAATTGCGTTAGCACCAGCGTTATTGGCTGTTACTCCCTTCTTTGTAATTGTGAATCCGTTTATAGTACCGGATTTCCCTTTATCATAATAGAAACCGTAAACACTCGGATATTTCGTTCCTACAATATATAATTCCTTGGTAATTTTAACATTTTCTTTATATGTGCCTGACGCAACTTGTATAATGTCTCCGGGGATTGCTGCGTTTACAGCACTTTGAATTGTCTTGTATTTTTCTTTTGACCCTACGTTTAGGGTAGCTGCTGATGCAGTAGATGCCAATAGTAATAATATTAGCATTACTGAAATTAAAATTACTTTGTTTGTTTTCATGTCCTATACCTACTCATTTCATTTTTCCATAGATAATACAAATAATTTTGATTTGTTATAAAGTTTTAAACTTTTCCATTTTTATTTGAGTATATAAAATAGGTTCATTTTTTTGTGGAAAATAACAGACAACTTATTTTTCTTCTCTGTCTGTGGTCTCACAAACTTAAAATTCTATTTTTCTATACAACTGTTTCACTTTTCATAATCTGTTTTATACAAAAATTAAACTTTAATTGTTAGCAGTGAGTTGATCCCAAAACTCAAAATTACTTCTTTTGATCTCGTTTTGTAAGCAACTGATAGAGTCTCTGGATTTTGGGTTCCAATCGTTAATTTCCACACTCGATTGAATCCCAAACATTACAACTTATAAACATCTATATAATTTGTATTACCAAAGTATCTAACAATTAACATTTTATGCCCTGTTCTAAAATCTAGTGATTTTTGTGTTTTTTGATTAAAAATCTGAATCAGTAAGAAGAATTCAGGTTTCACTTAAACTAAATATTCGAGATCTCCCAACACTAATAGAATCCTTTTAAATCAGTGATAAAATTAAGGTTATAGAATGCTTATTTTGGACAATGTATATTCATTTAGAGTTCATTTAGAGTTCATTTAGAGTTCATTTAGAGTTCATTTAGAGTTCATTTAGAGTTCATTTAGAGTTCATTTAGAGTTCATTTAGAGTTCATTTAGAGTTCATTTAGAGTTTATTTAGAGTTTCCTCAATTAAGTTACACTCTAAAAACCGATTTTTTTAATAAAACAGCTATAATAATATTTAAAATTGACAAATATATGCGATAAAAACTTTATTTGCCCACAACCTTTGTTTGTGCATTATTAAGGCATCTGATGTCATTTTCACTCATTAGAAATTCAATGCTAAATGTAAGGAAAAATCAATATTTAATTTATTAATTAAAGTATATAACACACTTAAATAACAAATAAAATATTTAGTGAATGCAGTATAGCCGAGAAAGGGTTGAAACAGATTTAATTGAACAAATAAGACTTAATATCCATTAAAAAATCAATCATCTTTCAGAGGGTCTATTAATCAATAGATCACGTTCAAAGGGTTGGGACCATTTTCAAAAGTAGCTTCTTATCAGAGTACAGTGATTCTGAGCTCATTTCTGAGCTTATTATATGGTCAACAACTAAATTTTTTTACACCAACGCTTAGAATCCAAAAATTTCTTATTTAATAGTAAATTCGTTATCTTTGAATTGATTCAAGCATCAAGTTTCGTGAATATACTTCGGAATCATAGTACTAGGCAAAGATTATACTCAATAGTTTAATTGCCATGACATTAATTGTTAGAATCCTGTAAATGCCTAATATGTTTTTCAACAACTGGCTCATATACATGATTTATTCTGTAAATTGTATTTCTTCCTTTTTTTGTTTCTATTATAAGGCCAATTTCTCTGAGATTTTTTATATACCAACTGACTGTAGCCTTAGAAACTCTAAGTTCACGTGCAAGAGCAATGTTTGTATTACACTTACAAGTTAGTATTTCTAAAATTATTCTTTGATTCGTTACATTTTGAAGAGCAGAAATAACTTTCATTTCTTCCTCATTATAAGCAAAATTATTTTCGAAGAATCTTGTCTTCCCGCCCTCTCTATAGGCTTCGATTTTGTTCTGGGATTCAAGGGCTTTTATGTGATATTTTGTATGTTCTCTATCCAAGCCTACATTTCCTACAATCTCACTAATATATGCTCCGGGTTTGTTTTTGATATAGGTGTAAATACTAAGACGGCTGGGGTTGTCAAGTACATTTCCAGGATTTACAATTTTATATCCTGCTATTGAGAAAATTAGCCTGGTGTAAAGGAAGTCAAAAGCCGTTGAGATATACACTATAGCCAGCCATAAAAGAAACTGCCAGTAGGGTATTTCGATGACTTGAAGCTCTACCATTTTTTCTCCATTAATTGGGACTCCGAATTGATCATCTGGAATAGGTTCTATAATATATTCAGTAGCCTCAGCTGTTTCTATCAAAAAAATAAACAATAAAAAGAGAAGTAGTTTATTTTGAAGCTTAAATATAATAGACGGCTTTAAGCGTGTAGTACTCCGTTCCAATGATTGATTTTCCGAACACATTGAGTTTCCAGTTTCCTCCTTGCAGATATTTCCCCGTTTTCGGTTTTATACGTAAGATGATTTTGTTGTTAGACTTAGCTTTATAGGGACCATAAGAGGCTCCTGTAGGGGAAAATATAGTAAGGCTTAGGATATTTTTCTTATTTCCCCAGCTTAAAGATATGTCAAGATAAGTTGCTTTTTGGTTTACTTGTGCTTTGTTATATTTCGTCTGTCCTTGTACTATGGAGGTTCCTGTTGAGCATATATCAAAGCTGCTTTCAGATACTTTGGCGAATTCCAGTAGTTCTACATCTTTCTTGATTGTTATCGAAGATGAAGCACTTTGAGTGCAAACAAAGTCATCTTTCAAGAGTTCAACAATATATTCTTGTTCGGTGGAAATCGAATTAACTTCCTGATCTATGTTTTCTCTATACAAGGTTGTTATAAAATCACCAAAAAATATGTAAAAAGACAAAATATAAATATTTTGATTTATACCTGTCGAATTAAAGCTAACGCTGTTTTTATAATCAATATAATATATTATCTGCTAATATCTGTTTCAACGCTACTTATTAATTAATAAAAAAATTGGTAACTATTCAGGTAGCCTTGTTAAGGCTACCCAATTCTTCCTCTTTCCGAGGAAAAATTGGATTAAAATGAATCATTTTCTTCCTTGATGAAACGTGAAGAGATTCTTGCTTTGTGTGCTTCAAACTCTGAAGCTATTGCAGCTTACATTGAAAGTCTTGAATCCCAAATTAAAGATCTCACTCAAAGATTGACAGCCTTAGAATCTCGCTTAAATCAAAACAGTAGAAACAGCAGTAAACCTCCTTCTACTGACTATTTTTTCAAAGGAAAACCTAATCCCAAGAGTCTGCGTAAAAAGAGTGGCAAGAAACCTGGAGGTCAAGAAGACCATTCAGGAACTCTTGAAATGATTGATAATCCTGAGTAGACTATTGAACATTCTTTGAGTTGCTGCAAAGAGTGTGGACATAATCTTGAGGACATTGAAGATGAGGCTCATGAAAAAAGACATATTTTTGATATTTCACCTGTAAATCTTACTGTCACTGAACATCGAAGTCAGATAAGGACCTATCCTTACTGTGGAAGATTAAATAAAGCTGATTTTCCAGAATCTATAAAGTATCCAATTCAATATGGCCCTAATATTTTGCCCTCGGCAATTTACTTTAAAAATTATCATTTCATTCCTTACGAAAGGATTTTTGAATTGTTTAACGATGTAATGGGGATAAAAATCTGTTTTGCTACTATTATTAAAGCAGAAAGAGAATGTTTCCGGAGTTTGGAGGATTTTGAAAATAGGGTTAATGAGAAGTTAGTAGCTTCTCCTGTCATCCATTGTGATGAAACTGGAATGAAAATTCAAGGAAAAAGACACTGTCTTCATGTAGCTTCTACTGACAAATACACCTGTTATTTTGCTCATCCAAAAAGAGGATCCGAAGCTATTGATGCTATGGGAATTCTTCCAGAGTTTAAAGGGGTAACAGTTCACGATGGATGGAAACCTTACAACGGTTATAATTGTGATCATGCTCTTTGCAATGCTCATCTCCAGAGAGAACTTACTGGAATTGAAGAAAATTATAAACAGCAATGGGCTAAAGATATGAATGAGCTGTTATCTGAAATGAGAAAGTATGCTGATGAGTGCAAAGAAGAGCAGGTCAAAGATCTGGATTTTGAACAAGTTAAGGCATTAGAAAAAAGGTTCAATGCTTTAGTCGAGAAAGGAATTGAAGAAAATCCACCCTCTTTAAATCCTGAAAGACAAGGAAAACGTGGTAAGAATCCTAAAACTAAAGCAAGAAATCTGCTTGATAGGTTTATATAACATGAAGAAAAGATTCTGCGATTCTTGACAGACTTGAAAGTTCCCTTTGAGAATAATCAAGCAGAAAGAGATGTCAGGATGATGAAACTACAGCAGAAAATATCAGGAACTTTCAGGATCATGCAAGGAGCGGAAGCTTTCTGCAGAATTAGAGCATATATTTCGACAATGAAAAAGATGGTTTACCGGTTTTAGAGGGTATTCTCGCGGCGCTCAAAGGAGCGCCGATAACTATACCCTGAATAGTTACTATCATTTTTTTATTTGTTCCTGAACTTTATACTCCAACCTCACAAGTCCATTTTCATATCTTTCAATCCTTCCACTCCTGAGCCTGACCTCTTTCCCGATGTGGTCAAACAAAGGAATTCCACCTCCAAGGATAATTGGAACCACAAAAACAATCAGATCCTGCACAAGGTTTTCTTTAAGAAATGCTTTAATGAGCTGTGAACCGCCCATGAGCCAGATATCTTGATCCTTATTTTCTTTCAGCAGACGAACGAATTCTGTAATATCACCGGTAACAAATTCTACGTTCTTTTCGTGGTGCAAAGACTCTTTTTGCCGGGTAAATACGTATGTTTTTTTCTCCCCGTAAGGCCATTCTCCGAATCCAAGCGCCTGTTCATAGGTCTTCCTGCCCATGAGAACTGTGCCGATTGACTCATAAAATTCAGAATAACCATAATTGGTTTCGGGATTGTTATCATATTTGGTTAACCAGTCTATGTTGCCGTCTTCTCTTGCTATAAAACCGTCAAGGCTGCAGGCGATGTAGAGTTTTATTCTCGGTGGGTTTTCTTTCAATATCTTTTCCCCCTTTGGTGATTATATCTCATTTTATGTGACTCTGATTCTATTTCAAAAACTACTTCTCCATAACAGATCGCTTTCCAATAAACTGTAAAATCCAAACCTTTATACCTTTTCCTTTCCCAAAAGCTCTTCATGTCCTCTTCAGGCGTCCTTTTTCCTCTCAAAACTGAACATTCTATTAAAGACCGCCTCTACTGGAACTTCTTAAACATAATACCTTTCCTTATCGGTTCAATCGCAATCGCCAGGGATTCACTCAAATGGGTAGCGGTTTACATAGGGATAGCCCTTTTTTTCTTCCTGGTCCTCGAATTCAGGTTCGTCTGTACTCATTGTTTTTACTATATCCAGAGTAAAGGCTGCGTAAAGTGCATGATGCTTTCGGGAGTACCAAAAATTTTTAAAGACCGTCCAGGACCTCACAGCCTTTTTGAAAAGATTATTACTGTTCTTGGGGCTCTATCCGTGTTTCTTTTTCCGGTTTACTGGATTATCAGTGACCCTCTACTTCTGGGAACTTATATTGTTGCCTGGGTACTGTTCTTTCTGACAGCCTATCGGTATGAATGTGTAAGATGCATTAACTTTGAGTGTCCTATGAATTGGGTGCCTGCGGGTGTGAAAGAAGAATTTGAGAAAAGGGATGGAATTTCTGAAAATATTGGGTTTTCAAGAGAGGAACTTCAGGCAGCAGGTTCAGGCAGATCTGTTTCCCTTAGAGTAGAGCACGAATTTAAAGACTTCCTTTACTGGAACTTCGTAACGCTAACTATTCTGTTTTCTGCGGGGCTTGCGATCGGCATCAGTTCAACAGGATGGCTTCTTGCCTACATTCTCACACTTTTCTTCCATTTCAATATTCTTGAACAGAGCTTTTTCTGTACTCACTGCCCTTACTATCCGAAGGAAGGAAAAAAATTAGGGTGCATGATGAACTGGGGCTGGCCGAAGCATTTCAGATCCAGGCCGTATCCTCCAGGAAAATTCGATCTCGCCGTTACTACTCTTGGGTTCCTAGTCGTGATTCTCTTTCCCGTTCCCTGGCTTTTGAGAGAGCAATTTTTATTGGGTGCTTATTTAGTTTCCATTTCGATTTTCTTGCTAACGATCTGGAGATATGAGTGCTGCCGCTGTATCTATTTTGGATGTCCTTTTAACAGGGTTTCGGTTGAAGTGAGGAATGAGTTTGAGAGGGAAAAAAGGTTGAGTGCGAGTTTGAAGAATATTAAATTGTAAGTTTGAAGATGATCATAATGGAAGTTAGATAAAAATTAAACTGAGCCCAGCTCAAGCCGAAGTTTGTGTTAGTAATTTAATAATCTAAAGAGCAATTTATAATCTAATAATCTAAAGAGCAATTTATAATCTAATAATCTAAAGAGCATTATAATCTAAAGAGCAATTTAAAAAATTCTTTTTTAATAATAATGGATTTTTGCCAAGTTTCTCCGGATAGCACGTTTGTATTTTACTGCGGGGTAACCAAAAATGACCACTATTCCAGGTTGGTTTCGGGCGCTGATTCCGTACTTTTCTTTCACGTCTTTGCCTCCATTTTTCAGCATTGGACCAATGGTTCCTATCATGCAGCTTCCAAGGTCCAGGGTTTCGGCTGCAAGCATGGCATAGGTAGCTGTGATAAAGGGATCTGCCAGGTCAGCATAAGGAGATACGTGGAAGTACATAGCAAGGGGAGCTCCGTAGAGCAGGTAATCTGTATCTTCTTTTCTCATTTCTTCAAAGATTCCAATCACCGGATTTATGAATTTGTCAAGGACTTCATACTCTTCCATCTTGATGAAAGGCCGCAGAAGGAGAAGTGTAGGCTTTGAAAATATCCATTTCTGACTTTTCATAAGCTCTAACATGTCATCGGAAAATTCCCTTACCTTATCTTTTCCGTTTATAACCAGGACCTCAACATCCGAAGGAGGAATTCCCATGGGTGCCGTGCTTACTGCTACCAGAATCCTGTCTATTTTTTCCTGTTCGACGTCTCTGTCATCGAATTCCCGAATGCTTCGCCTGGCTAGCATGAGAGCCATAAGTTCTTCATACCCGGCTCTTGTCTCTTCCATCGGGATATCCATAAAGGAAGTCTGGGATATGTCTCTTCCTTCAATCGTGATAGCTCCTGTGGGGCAAACTGCAGCACAATGTCCGCAGCCGATGCAGCCGAAATAGCGAGTTTGGTCAATTCTTACTTTATTGTTTTCAAGGTAAAGAGGTGCTCCTTTGCAGACTTTAACACAGAGACCACAGACCTTACACTTCTCATTATCGATTCTGACAGTTGAGGTTTCAGAATATCTGGCTGTAGGGATGGCCATATATTTTGTTCTGACCGTGGCTATAAAAATTTTTGGTTGAATGCAGTTTGACTAAGAATCAAAGTGTTTTTCCTGTCGGTCTGAATGTCTCTCTTAAATATTTGGGTAAACGTAACCTGCATACAGTGTGACAACTTTTCTAAACTAACTTGCTCAGCTTGATAGAAATCTATTTGTACTATAACACGGTAATTTATTTCCGTAGTACATGTGTCAAATGATGGACTACAACCAAACAAAAGGAGTTTCAGATATGAAAGACGCAACCCAGGAGACTTCTCTCAAACCCGTTTTGCATGGGTTTTTGTTAAGTAACGGAAAGTTTATCACTCCGGCAGAAATGAATATTATGGAAAGCCTCGGGGTCGTCCGGTCAACAAAAACCTGAATTCCACAAACAAATCGGAAAAGACATCTCATTGGACAGACTAAAGAAGTTCTCATAAATAATTTGCAATAATACCCTAAAAATCTTCGACTCCTTAATCAGCCCTGTAAAAACTTCGACTTGTTGATAATATAAAAACTCAAAAACTTCCAGCAGAACGATCTTTAAAAATGGAACAAAAATGACTTCCATAAATTAGCAAAACCTCCAATCCCTGTACAAAACTGTAAAAAGCCGGAGAAGTTGTAACTAATATTGATTTCCTCCATAATCCAACTTCCTAAAAACGTGGAAGCTTAATAAAAAACTTGATCAACAAGACAAGAAAAACAGATTGAGTAACTTACTGATATATTCGATTAGCCTGTTCTCTTCTGTCCTTTCCGGTTGAAGTTTTTCATTGTCTCTTTTCATCAATTTTTATCAGTTTCTATCAGTTTCCTTTTATCAGTTTCCTTTTATCAGTTTCCTTTTATCAATTTCCTTTTATCAGTTTCTTTTTGTCAATTTCCTTTTATCAATTTCCTTTTATCAGTTTTTTTTGTCAATTTCCTTTTATCAATTTTAATCTTCTTTATCAGTCTTTTTTATCGGTCTTCTTTTACCAGTTTTTATCAATCCTTTCTATCCTCCGGTCTAACCATTAAATGGAGTAACTTTATGAAGTAAAATAACTTATACTTCGTGGAAGGAAAGAGTGACAACCATGAAAGTTGCCTGCATCCAGATGAATATCTCTCTGTGCTCAAAAAAGGAAAACCTTGAGCGTGCCCTCTCCCTGGCAGAAGAAGCGGTTTCGAAAGAAGCTGAGCTGCTTGCATTTCCGGAAGTCTTCTCCACCGGTTTTTGTTATGACCGGATAGTCGAGGTAGCTGAAACTGTTTCCGGTTCTACCATCGGAGCTTTATGTGATTTTTCAAAGGAACATCAATGTATCCTTGCGGGTTCTATGATAGAGCAGAGAGAAGGCTCAGAATTCAGTAGTGAAATGAACATTCCTCCTCAGTTCAACCTGGGGTTCTGCATTGAGTCCGGAAAGCTAGTTGGAATCCATCGGAAAACTCAGCTTTACGGTCTTGAAAAAGAACATTTTGCACTTGGAGAAGATATACATCCTATTCGGCTGAAAAAGTATGGACTTTCCATGGGGCTTATGGTATGTAACGAAATCCGTTATCCGGAAGTTTCTCGAAAACTTGCTCTTGAGGGAGCTGATTTTCTGGTTTCGGCTTCTGATATGCCTGATTTTTATATCTATCCCTGGCGTATTATGTCTCTTTCTCGAGCAATTGAAAACCAACTGTTGCATATCGCCTGTAATAGAGCAGGAAATGATAGGTTCTCAACTTATGCAGGAAAGTCTTTTATTGCCGACGGATGGGGACGTATTCTTGCAGAAGCCGGAAAGGAAGAATGTGTTCTAATTGGGGAAATCGATCTCGAAAAGGCAAAAGAGATCAGACAAACTGGCTCTATCATTGAGGATCGGAGGCCTGAGATTTATTAATTTAGATAAGTTAAAACATAATAAAAAGGTGAACCCTTGTAGGGTTACCCTTTCAGTTCTTTAATTATCAGGTCGCGTGCAGTTTTTGCATCCGCCGTACCCTTTGTCTTTTTCATGACCTGCCCTACAAGGAAGTTCAGGGATTTCTCCGTGCCTCCAAGATAGTCCTGTACTGCAGCTTCATTCTCGGCAATTGTTTCGGCAACCGCTTTAGTCACCAGGTCGTCTTCGGCTTTGAAAAGGCCTTTTTCTTCGATAATCTGGAACGGAGTCTTTTCCTCCGCAGTGTCCAGCATAGTTCGAATTACTTCAACGGCAGCCCGGTCACTGATTTTACCTTCGGCAAAGAGGTTAACCAGTTCTACCATATCTGAAACCTTTATAGAATTCTTTATCCTTGGGTCTTTCCCATGGATAAAACCTATTTTCTCCCCGTCATAAGAAGAGATTGCAAGGTCACGGTAGTTTAATTCTCCAAGGAAGACATCAGCTGTCCAGGTAGCTGCAATCTTCGGGTCAACTCCTTTTGCACAGACGCCTTCATAAAAGTCAGCAAGCATAATCTTTGATGTAAGAGACTTTGCATGCATATCCGTAATTCCGTACTGCTCTATGAAACGAGAGCGTTTTGCGTCCGGAAGTTCAGGAAGAGTCTCCTTAACTGCAGGAATCCAATCGGTAATGCGCATAGGCATAAGGTCGGGTTCGCGGAAGTAACGATAGTCCTCAGCTTCTTCCTTTGTCCTCATCGAGAGCGTTACGCCCCTGCCTTCATCGAAGTGGCGAGTTTCCTGTGAGATTTTTCCTCCACGCCTGATCACATTTTTCTGACGCATAATCTCATAGAGAAGAGCTCTTTCAACTCCTTTATGGGAGGAAATATTCTTAACCTCAACACGGGTACCCCAGTGGACTGAAACGTTTGCATCCACACGCATTGCTCCTTCAAGGTTACCGTCAAAAACATCCAGATACTCAAGGATATTCCTGAATTTGTCAAGGAACCTTCTTGCCTCCTTGGGACTGCGCATATCAGGTTCCGTAACAGTCTCGATCAAAGGCACGCCTGATCTGTTATAATCGATAAGGACACCTTTTGACTTCTCTATACTTCCGATATGCACAAGTTTGCCTGGATCTTCTTCCATGTGGGCTCTTGTAATCCCTACCGTATGTTCTCCGTCTTCGCCTTCAATTACGATTTTTCCATTGCTCACAATTGGAAAATCATACTGTGTGATCTGGTAACCTTTGGGAAGATCGGGGTAGAAATAGTTCTTCCTGTGGAACTGCGTCTCTTCTGCAATCTCCCCTTCAAGGGCAAGCCCAACTTTAATTGCAGCTTCCACCACTTTTTTGTTGAGAACAGGAAGCGCCCCCGGAAGGCCCAGACAGACAGGGCAGGTGTGAGTGTTTGGGGCTGCATTGTGATAGTCTGTAGAGCATCCGCAAAACATCTTGGTTTTAAGTTTATTCAACTGGATATGAATCTCAAGCCCGATTCTTATTCCGTCCGGATTTTCATAGACCATTTATGCCACCTCCGAAGGTCTCTTTATGTGATAATCAGTATTTTGCTCGAAAGTATATGCTGCACGCAGCACAGCAGGCTCGTCAAATGGTTTTCCCATTATCTGAAGTCCTATTGGAAGACCATCAGTGAAACCGCATGGCACGGAAAGTGAAGGAACTCCTGCAAGATTGATCGGGCAGGTATTCACGTCCGAGAGGTAGAGAGTAAGCGGATCTTCTATTTTTTCTCCTATTTTAAAAGCAGGATTTGGCATAGTTGGAGCCATGAGCACATCAACTTTTGAGAGGGCTTTGTCAAAGTCCTGCTTCACAAGAGTTCTGACCTTGAGGGCTTTTAAATAATACTTGTCGTGATATCCTGCTGAAAGGGCATAAGTTCCAAGGAGAATTCTTCTTTTCACTTCGGTTCCAAAGCCTTCGGCTCTTGTTTTTGAAACCATGGAATGCCAATTTTCACCACTCGCTCTATATCCGTAACGTGTTCCGTCAAATCTTGCAAGGTTTGAGGATGCTTCACTCATTGCAATGATATAATAAGACGCAAGAGCATACTTTATATGAGGCATGGAAACCTCTTCCCAGGACGCTCCGAGATCTTCGCATTTGTGTATGGCGTTCCAGACAGCCTTTTCAACATCTGGATGGATGCCTTCTCCGAAAAACTCCTTTGGAACCCCGATTTTAAGCCCTTTTACATCTTCCACAAGAGCTTTCTGGTACTCGATTTTACTGTCAATTGAAGTCGAATCTTTACGATCGTAGCCGGCTATAACATCCATCAGCACTGCAATGTCTGTCACATTGTTTGCAAGAGGTCCGACCTGCTCAAGAGAGTTTGCATAAGCTACAACTCCGTACCTTGAAACCGATCCGTATGTTGGTTTAAGTCCAACTACACCACAGAATGCCGCAGGACAGCGTACGGACCCTCCTGTGTCTGAACCAAGGGCAAAAGGAGCTTCTCCTGCTGCAACAACTGCTGCACTACCACCGGAAGATCCACCAGGTACTCTTTCAAGGTCCCAGGGATTTGCAGTCGGCCCAAAATAGCTGGTTTCCGTAGAAGAACCCATTGCAAACTCGTCCATATTAGTTTTTCCCAGGATTACTGCACCTGCAGCGAGAAGCTTTTCAATAACATGAGCATTGAATGGTGGGATATAACCCTCAAGAATTTTCGAACCGCAACTGTTTGGCAGTCCGACTACGGAAATATTATCTTTTATTGCAATTGGTACCCCTGCAAGAGGACCGTTATGCCCCTCAGCATCAATTTTCTTCGCCTGCTCAAGAGCTTTTTCAGAGACAGTTATATAACCGTTAATTTTGCTCTTTCCTATAACTTCGAGATACTGAGCTGTTACTTCTTCGGCTGAGTTTTCCTCAATTTTTTCCTTTACCTGTGCAACGCTCATCCATTTTGCCATAAAAAACCCTCCTCAGCCTATCTTCGGAACCCTGAAGGCTCCATCCTGCTTGTGTTCGGTGTTTGCAAGAACAACCTCCTGAGGGAGACATTCTTCTACCACATCTTCCCTGAACACGTTATAAATCTCAGCCACGTGGTAAGTAGGAGCTACGTCTTCTGTCGGCAACTCGTCAAGTTGTCCGAAGTACCCCAATACTGAATTAAGTTTTTCCATGTATTCGACGGTTTCCTGTTCGCTAATATCAATGCGAGCAAGCCAGCCGATGTGTTCTACATCTTCTTTTGTGATCATGAAAGTTCCTCAAAAACAGAATGATCCTGAATAAATACCGTTGGTTGCTGCATAATACAAATAGGTTAATGGGATAAATATATGTTCATCCCGAGTTCCGTCACCCGAGTTCCGTCTCGGGAGGACGGTGCCCTTTTCGCTCACTTCGTTCACTCAAGAGGGCTGAATTACCCGAGTTCCGTCACCCGAGTTCCGTCTCGGGAGGACGGTGCCCTTTTCGCTCACTTCGTTCGCTCAAGAGGGCTGAATTATGGGGTAGAGTAACTGATTTTCAAGTCGCTATTCTTTCTTTTCTTTTCCTTCTTCTTTTTCTTCTTGTTTTACCTTTCCCTCTTCTTTTTCCTTTTCTTCCCTTTCTTTCTCTTTATTTTTCAGATATATTTTCTTCTCGTAGTAAGCTAGAGGATGATTGATTTTTTCACATAGTCGGTCTTTACCTATGCAGTTTCCATAGGTTCTCATGGTATCACATGCAGGAGGCTTGTATATGTTTCCTGTTGCACCTGCAATATGCTCTATCTGGTAAAGGGTTACTTCTGCGTCAAAATCAGGAGAAACATTGAAAAGGTTAAGAATGTCATCAACTGACATTCCTACGCTAAGCAGGAAGGAAGTCGTGGCAAAACGCATAGAATGGGCAAGGTTTACTCCACCCTGTATATTTGCAAGGGCATGGGATATACAGGGAGGAAAGAGTTCGGGCTCCACTATGCCAAAGTCCGTTGTTCCGAATTTTTTCTTGTGGACCTCAAACTTGTCTTTTATTTCGGCAACATAAGGGATGCAGAAACTTGACACTTCAGAAGGAATTTTAGGAATCGGGAACGATTTTTCTATTCTTTCTTTGATTGCTTCTTGAAGAAGTCTTACAAAGTCTTTTTTCGTAACTGCGACCATTCCGGATCTAAGTTCCCGGTTTGTTAATTTCCATATGGGTTCCCTTATTGAAGAGGAGAAGCGTATGTAATCTGCAAAATGCATACTGAACTGTAAGTTTTCAACATCTGCTTGAATCCCAAAATCTTCTCCAAGTTCAAGTAAAAAATCAGTACTTTCTTTTTCGAGCCATTTTGAGGCTGCTTCTGCTTCTTTAAGTGCATATCGCTTAGTGAATAACTGGTCATCCACGCAAGCAACTAAAATTTGAGCAAAAGGATAAGAGAGAGTCTCGGAAAGAAGCCAGCTTTCGTCTTTCATGAGTGGTTTTTCAATCTCTCCTTCGATGGACTGCATTACTCTTTCCATCCCGCGAGCTCGAGATCTCCGGAAAGCTGGAGAATTAAGTAAACTCTCTAACGAGATTCTAAGGCTTTCTACATAAGCAGATACTTCTGAAGCAAATGGGTAAAGAGCGATATGTTCTTCGTCCATTTCAGTCCGACTCAATTCTTGGAGCCAGGAGGTAAGAAATCCTTCCTGCACCGTTTGCAATTTCAAAATCTATAAGCATTGGGAAGTCTTTTCCAAGGGAGAGAGTAACTTCATTGACTTTGTTTGTGGGTTTGACTATATCGGTCAGATAATCCAGAGAGAAAAGAGAACATGCTTCACCTGCTTTCAGGTCGATTAGCTGATCTCTGCCCATCTCGAGACGAACCTGATCAGTATCGCCTTTTGCTTCCATATAAAATGTGTCGTCAGAAACTCCCATGAGCATATGGTCGCTTATTTTTTCGGCAGCTTTAACAGCACGTCTGAGGTCTGCACCGTTAAGAACAACTTTAGCAGGTAATTCGAGCTGTGGGACTCTTGGTTCTGCTCGAATTGTAGAAGGATCGAGAAGAGAAAGTGTATAAGACAGCCCTCCGACATCAATCAGGAGTTTGTGATTTCCTTCTTCAAGTTCCATCTGGACTGTGTCGTTCTTGTCCGCAATTCCCAGCAGGTCCGTAATCTTATTCAGGTCGACTCCGATTTCACACTCATCAGCGTTATACTCATCGAAAGCAGATGACCCAAGCTCGAAAATTCCCATTGCAACGTTAGCAGGATCAACGGCTTTTACCGAAATACCTTCTGGTTTTATCCTGAATCTGACCTCATCTACAATTACAGCTAGTGCGGCAACCGCGTCTTTCAGAAGCTCTGCATTAATTGCTGCCTTAAACATGTTTCTTCTCCAATAATAAATTTAAATCTAACTCTTTATTACCCTTGAGATATATAAATTTCTTTACAGATTCCGAAATTCCAGCTCACTTAATGAATTAACTCTCCAAGTATGGTCAAACGGGTTTATGGAACTGGAAAAACCACTAGATTCAAACTCCCGGCAACTATATAAATCTTGGTCAGAAAACAGGGCGGCTTCAGGCTCTGTTTAAAGCAGAAAGGAAGCTGTAGCCTGATGAATCTATTTTTTCGGGAAATGTACTTTTTTCAAGGGGTAATAGAAAGGTAATTAAATCTCAGTCGTATTCTCTCCAGGTAAATCCACATTTCGTACACTTGAAAAAGCGGGTTTCGGATTCGTCAGCCGACCTAAGTTGTCTGAGCCACCAGGCTGCAGTATTATTTCCACATTCTGGGCATTTTGCACTTGTTGTCGGCAGGCCTGAAGTCTGCTCGCCTTCCAGAACCACTATTTCATGATCATCGATCTTGGCTCTGGAAACAAAGCTTTTTTCATCACTTTTTATAGGTATTATGTTTCCGCATTTTCTACACTCAAAATTTCCGTTTTTAGGAAACATCATACTTTTACATTTGGGACAGAACTGCATTAATATCACTTTTTGCGTCGTTTATAATTTTATTATGGTCAAAAGCCAGTTCAGGAATGGAATCAAGCTCAAAAAGATCGACGGAATCCGCATCAGATCCGGATTCGAGTTCTCCTAATCCCTTTGCAAGGTAGCATACTGAAACAGTATGCCCTCTGGGGTCGCGGTCCGGATCGGAATAGACTCCTACAAGTTTGATAAGCTCTACGGAAAGGCCTGTTTCTTCAAAAGCTTCCCTCACTGCTGCTTTTTCTGTAGTTTCCCCTATTTCTACGAAGCCGCCAGGAAGGGCAAATTTTCCCTGATATGGAGGATTTTTTCTCTTCACAAGCACAAGCTTATTTTTAAAGAGGATCACGGTATCAACGGTTAAACTAGGAGTTTGGGGTTTCATAAAACGCCTTCGCATTTTTCTTTTTGGGAGATCTCTTTTTCCGCCACCAATCCCTTTCTGATTTTGCTTTTCCGGCAGGAAAGCCAGAACAAAATAATATTATTATTGTACATAATGTAGAAATTCTTCATCTTATTTCAATTTTGACATTGTAAGTCATGTTTCTGTCGAGCAGAAAAGTTCCTTATACGGTTGCTTCTATTAAATGTTTTCCTTTTATCGAAATAAAAATTTTTCATATTTCTTAAATTATTCAATCCCTATATTTTTTATACAAATAAGGACATTTTTGTAAAGTTCTGTTTATAACGTTATTCTTCTATAATAGGAATCTATTATCTTATTTGCAGGCTCAATTACTCGATATCATTATATTGATGTAGGTAACAATTCTACCTCTTCAGCAGTATAAAAAGTAGCAATGGAGGTAATAGTTCTAAATCTCTTCATCAACATAGAAAATAATGATGGAAGTAAATAGTTCTACATCTCTTCATCAACATTGAAAGTAATGATGAGAGATAAGAGTTCTATGTTTCCTAACCAATATGAAAAGTAAAATCCATAAGCTTTGAATTCCTAAATACTAACGATTATAGACGAATTTGACTCATTCAAAATTTATGCAAAAATTTATTAATTATTTTATATAAGTTAACTTGTCACTCTCGGAAACTTCATAACTTGCCTGAGGCTTTCTTAGCTTTCATAAACAAGAATAATATTTAGAACTAAACTTTACCTCTGGCAAAAAAGGTGCGTGAAAAATGATAGAAAGTATACTCTGGCTCGCAGTCGGGTTAATGGTTGCGTCATCCGTCATTCCCAGAACCTTAAGGGTTCGTAAACTTGTTGGAGGGATTGGATGGGGTGTATTTTCCATCCACTGGAGTTATCAGCCTCTCCATTATCTCAAAATTATGGACTATGCCAATGTGCTATTAACAATAGTAGTAGCTCTGTTTTGTCTACTTGTAGCGTATATCATGTTTCTAGAGTACAGAAAAGGTCCTCTAAAGATAAGAAATAATAGAGAAGTACTGCACTCGAAGTTTTCAGCTCAGGATGAGGCTGATTACCTTGACATAACCTCGATGCTTACAAGTGCCAGTGCACTTGGAGCTCTAGTTTATTTCCCATTTGCGAATTTCGCCTTTCTGAACACCTGGATTATAGGAGGTGTTACTTCTCAGGTTCTCTGGATTCTTCATTATTTCGAGATTCCGGCTTATATGAAAGCCTGGAATATGATATCACTTAATGGGTACACAGTGGAAATCATTCTCGCCTGTACGGCAATTGAAAGCATTGCTCTCTTTATGGGGCTTATAGGTGCGGTGAGAGCTCCTCTTAACCGTCTGGCTATGGCTTTTGCCGTGTCAGTGCCCGTGATTTATATACTTAATCTTATAAGGGACATTTTCGTGGTAGTCGCTTATGGAGAGCAATGGTTTGGGGCTGACAGTTTTATAATTGCACATAACTATATCGCAAAGGCGGGTTCAGGTATTGCCCTCTTTGTAATTTCATATGCAGTACTCCGGATTCTCCCCGAGCTGTTCGGAATGATTGATGGCCTCTGGGTCATTCTTTCTATAGAACTGAAATCTCTTCTGCGCAGGTCTGAGGGGGATTAAGGTAAATGCTTGCAAAAGGTTCAGAACCCTGGCTTTTTACAGCTGTGTCTATTACTGCACTATTTGCAGTCCTCTCCAGGGCAATGAACAGCTCCCGTTTAAACTGTATTGCTTATGTAGCAATGGCATTGACTTTTTTTATGGTTCTTTTTTTTAGAGATCCAGAAAGAAAGGTTGAAGTTTCGGACACTTATATGATTTCCCCGGCCGATGGCACTGTCATAGATATTCGAGGCCGGAAAATCTGTATTTTTATGTTTCTCCAGAACGTACATGTAAATAGAGCTCCGATTTCGGGAAAGATTAAGCAAATAACTTACAAAAAAGGTGGATATCTTCCTGCTTACTGGAAAGACTCTGAAAGAAACGAGAGAAATGAATTTATTATTCACAGCAAGTATGGTGACGTTAGTGTCACGCAGATTGCAGGCACAATTGCCAGAAGAATCGTCTCTTATTCTCAAGTAAATGATATAATCGAGCAGGGACAGCGAATTGGAATGATTCGCTTCGGATCAAGGGTTGATGTAACGATCCCTCATGACTTTGAGATCATAGTACGGAAAGGAGAGCGGGTACTTGCAGGCAAAACCATTATAGCAATAATAAAAAATGACAGGGACTTTTGAACATGAACGTATTTCAAATGTTAAGACTCCCGGACCTGGTCTCTCTTTTGAACCTTATCTGCGGAATCAGTTCAATTGCAGTAGCTGCTCAGGCTACAATCCAGGCTGCTATATCTCAAACTACAGCAGCCCATAACGGATTTGTTCTGGCTTTGATCTTACTTCTTATTGCAGCAATTGCAGACGGGGCGGATGGGTACATTGCCAGACGATTTAAAGGAGGAGAACTCGGGGAACAACTTGATTCTCTGGCAGATGCAGTTTCTTTTGGGGTGGCTCCTGCTCTTTTAATATACTTGCAATTCGGGCAAATAAACCCTCTTGTCGGAGATCCAGATCCTCTTGTTGCTGTATTTCCGGTTTTCTACGCTATCTGCGGTGTACTCAGGCTAGCACGTTTCAATTCCATGGCTTCCAGTAAAACCGGATTCGAGGGACTTCCCATAACTGCAGGCTGCGTTATGCTTGTTACATATATGTTATTAAGTGAAGATCTTGTCAAGATAGACTTCCTTCTAGCACTTACCCTTTGTCTGTCTATTCTTATGGTGAGTTCGGTGAATTATCCGAAGATCAGGAACGTCAGGATTCTAGCTTTTGTAGCTTCCATTTTTGGTATAACTATGCTTCTCTATCTGTACAATATCGAATATATGCGAATCTTCTCAATCCTGCCTTTTATCCTGATGTTGATGTACATCTTTTCTCCTTTTTTCAAGGTCCCTCTATTAAGTAATCTGGGTAGTAAGGAATATCGAAATAAAGAATTTAGTGCCAGAAAAGAAAAACAGTAAAACTAACTTGTCCGAGACACTTATTAATGGATTTCCAGAAGGAAGTGATTTTTTGGTTCAAGAAAAAGCAACTGACAGAGATAACGCACTCTTTGAGGCAGGAATAAAACTCGGAGCTCTATATCATCAATTTACGGGTTCCCCTGTAAATTTGAACACGGTTTCAAGCCTTGAACAGGCTATTCAGGAAAGCATTTCAGTCCAGCCCTATGTAGAAGATATCTCGGTAAAAATTGACAGGAATATGTTGAAGGGTAAGTTAAGTAATGAGTTCGGTTATTCTGAACTTCAGGGGCCTATGCTTAAAGTAAAGATTACTGTAAGATACAGCTCTTCAAGGGTAAAAGTCGGAATGGAATACAATCCTGAACTGAATTATCCACTGATGAAAATTCTAGAACTCGAAGAAATAAACGTTTGAAATAAATATTTGAAATAAACGTAAATAAACGTAAACAAATATTTGAAATAAATAGCCTCTAAGATGTGGACTTAGAAAGTAGAATTTAAAACAAATAAAGAATTAAAGTAAAATTGAAAAATAATAATTTGAAAAGTAGAGAACTGAAGCTTTTAAACCTCGTTCTTTACAGCTTCAAAAGTCCTGACAATTATTTCATTTTGTTCCGGAGTCCCGACAGTTACCCTGATAAAATTATCTCCAGCGTCCCGAAAGGAATCACAGGAACGTACAATAATTCCTTTTTTCATGAGGTTCTGTGTAACAACTTTTGCTTTTAAAGGGGCAACATCTACAAGTACGAAATTTGACTGTGAAGGATACACCTTAAAAGGAATTTTTTCTTTAAGGTATTCTCTGCCTTTTCTTGCAAGATCTATGCTCTTTTTACGGTGTTCGGTGTCTGAAAGGGCAGCAACTCCTGCTTTTAAAGCCGGAAGACTTACTGAAAACGGAGTTGCTGCTCTTATGTACTCTTTTGCCAGCCATTCAGGCATGATTCCATAGCCCAGACGAAGACCTGCAAGTCCAAAAACTTTTGAAAAAGTTCTACCCACAACAAGATTATCGTATTCTCTTACAAGCCCTGCAAGGTTCCTGTCCGCAAATTCTACATATGCTTCATCAACGAACACAAGAGCCGTGGTGTTTTCAAGGATTTTCCTCAGATCATTTTCTGGAAGGAGGTTGCCTGAGGGGTTATTTGGTGAGCAGAGAAAGATTATCTTTGTCCTTCCGGATGCGGCTTCCAGGATCTTTTCAGGATCTATTGAGAAATCCTGGTTTCTCCTTACAAAGACCGGTTTTCCTCCACATGCCCTTGCCGGAAGCTCGTAATAGGCAAAAGTAGGAGTTGGAATAATCACTTCGTCTCCTCTTTCAATAACCAGCCTGCAAACCCCGTCAAGTAGTCCGTCCATTCCTGGCCCTGAGGCTATGAGGTTTGAAACCGGAAAACCTGTGTATTTCGAGAGAGCTTCTCTGAGTTCGATCGCGTCTGCTGAGGGATAAATATTTGCATAGGAAGCTACGTTTACCAGGGCCTGAATAGCCTTTGGAGAAGGTCCTAGTGGGTTTTCGTTTGAGCCGAGTTTGATAATTGAAGTCGGTTCAAGACCGTAGGCAGAAACGATTTCTTCAATAGATTTCCCTGGAACGTACTCTGCGATATCAAAGATCTCTTTTTTTATCAATTCAGGCCTGCTCAAGAACATCAACTACCGTATCAATCTGATCTTTTGTAATTACAAGTGGAGGAACCAGACGGAGCACCGAGTCAGATGTGCAATTTACGAGTACTCCATATTCCCTTGCAAAATCAACGAACTCGCTGCATGGATGGTTTATCTCAATCCCTATCATTAGCCCTTTTCCACGGACTTCTACGACATCTTCCCTTTCCATATTTTTGAGCTTTCCCATAAAATAAGCCCCGTTATCTTTTGAGCGTTTAAGGAGTCCTTCTTCCCTAATTACCTCAATCGAAGCAAGTGCAGCTGCACAGGCAAGTGGCCCGCCTCCGAAAGTAGAAGCATGCTGTCCACGCTCAAAGCTTAGTCCGTCCCTCGCTGCGATAGCGCCCATCGGAAAACCTCCACCGATTGCTTTTGCCATGCTCATGATATCGGGTTCCACGCCAAACTGGTCTTTACAGAACCATGTGCCTGTCCTTCCAAAGCCTGTCTGCACCTCATCAAAGATAAGGAAAGTTCCAGTTTCGTCACAGATTTCCCTGACTTCTTTGAGGTACTCGGGATTAGGGATATTAACTCCACCTTCTCCCTGAATGGGCTCAAGAATCACAGCTGCCGTGTTTCCCGAAATAGCCTGCCTGACAGCATCAGCATTGGAGTAAGGGACAAAAGTAGTCTCGGAACTCACAGGAGGCATGAAAGGGTCCCTGTATATGCTCTTGTGGGTTACACTGAGTGCTCCTATAGTCCTGCCGTGGAAGGAGTGTTCAGCAGCTACAAAGGCACTTTTCCCGGAAGCCATGCGGGCCAGTTTCATTGCAGCCTCCATAGCCTCAGCCCCTGAGTTACAGAAAAAAACACGTTCCATTCCTGTAACCGAGACAAGGGCTTCTGCAAGTTCAGCCTGAATCTCTGTGTAATAAAGGTTAGAGACGTGCAGCAGCTTCTCAGCCTGAGCCTGGATTGCCCTGATTACAGCTGGGTGGCAGTGCCCAACATTGTTTACTGCAATCCCTGCTACACAGTCAATATACTCCTTTCCGTAAATATCCCGGACAACCGCCCCCTTTCCTTCTGAAAGTACAAGGGGCTGACGCCCATAAGTCTGCATTACATATTTTGAATCTTTTTCTATAACTGAATCGTATTTTGCCTGTAAATTCTCAGGCTCTGTAACCTGTAGATTTTCAGGCCCTATAAAATTCTCTGTCAATTGGATCCCTTCATGAAACTTGTTCCTTTTAACTGGTCGGAAAGTTCAACGAGTAAAGTCTGGAGTATTTCAAATTTAATTCCAAGTATTTTGAATTTAATTCCAGGTATTTTGAATTTAATTCCAGGTATTTTGAATTTAATTCCCGGTAATTTGAGTTTAATTCCAGGTATTTTGAATTTAATTTATAATATTTTTGAGTCATATCTAAATTTGGAGACTGAATAACTCAAAATGAATGTATTATTAAGATATTAAGATTTTTGAGTGCATTTTTCTTTGAGATTTCAAAAAGTTTACAGTTAATTATCAGAGTCGAGTTCTGTTCTGCTATCTCCAAAACTTAGATAGCTCCTTGATCCCTATGAATGTTACTGATCCTTCTCAAAAAAAGAAATTTTTTTCTTCAATTCTTTCTCCATGAAGCATTAGTTAACTTATGGATAAGGTTTGCTATATCCTGGACTAAAATTCAGAACAGGAGTCGGCAAATTTTGGTTTTTTTTGGGTATCAAAGGCATGCAAAAGGACTCAAGCCGGAGTAATTACTCTCAAATTACTCTCCGGACTTCTGTTCTTTTCTGTAAGTCCTGGCTCCTGTGAAGCGTGTGGTTCTTTCTAAGGCCCGTGTTCTGGCAGTTCTTCTTTTTCTACCAGGCACAAAAATATTCCTGACTTTGGCATTCAGATCGAGAGGTAAACCAATTTCTATCAAATTCAGAGGTTTTACGGTTTCACCCTGAGGCCCATTCCTGGTTTCATCCTTTGGTTCATTTTCGGGCAACTCATGAGTTTCGCTCATAATTAATTTCCCTAAAGCATTGACCTCTGCGAGAACAGGCATTTCTGCAGCGTCTCTTAAGAACGATACTCCTGAAGGGGCTTTTATTGTACCATCTACTCTCGCGTTTTCAAGCAGTAAGACCGAGTTGGATTTTATTCCTCCGAAAACTCGACTGTTCCTGCCAATCTGTACATCTCCTTTTGAATAGAGATTGCCATAGACAGTGTTATTTTCCCCAATGAAGATTTTGTCTTCTGAGTAAATGCTTCCCTTTAGAGTCAGTTTTTCACCTGTAGTGACAGCCTGCGCCCTAATATTTCCTGTTAACAGGCAGTTGTTTCCTATAACGGTTTCACCATCAACCTCAATAGTGTCATGGGAAAGCTTTGAGCCGGCTGGTATGATCAGCACTTTTTCAGCGGGTTCTTTTCCTTCAAAGCTCTGTATGTCCTCAGAATCATCAAAAAGTTCTTCTACGGCTTTTTCAATTTCCTCGCCTTTCCCGAGGCGCATCATTTCCTTTATGTAAAGAAATAAAAAAATTATTACAGGGATCGGATTCCTTACTACTATCCATCCCTTGGCTTCGAATCCTCCCCTGATTTTAACTTCTTTTCCTACGTCCAGGTCTCCCTGTACAAGCAGTTTCCCGTCAATGGTTACAAATTCTCCCAGGTAGGCGTTTCCTCCAACCTCTACTCTGTTCCCCAGTTTTGACCACATGTCAATCCTGATATCATTACTTGCTTCAATATCCCCTGAGACGGCCACCCCTTCTCCCATTATAACAGTATCGCCTATCAGACTGTATTCAATACTAGAGTGATTGCCGACAATAACGTCTCCCTCAACTGTAATTATGTTTGCTTCAATTCTGGTGTTATCTGGAACCAGGAAGTATTTTAGAATCTCTTCTGACTCTGAAATATTGCTCACTCTCCGGGAAACTGCTATTTTTGGCTCTATTTCTTAAAACTTTATTTTTTGATCTTTTATTTTTGATCTTTCATTCAAAAATTACTATCTATAATATATTCTTATTCATTTTATCTTTCACTATAAGAATATTTGAGCAATATAAGTAGCGTTTTATATCATATTTAACTATATGTTAATTTGTGTAAAATTTTAAAAATTGGGGTATCTATTATTGAAATTTAACATGCTTTCTCTTTTTCGATGTCTCTTTTTATCTCCATAAGTTTTAAGAATTTCTAGGTTCACTTTTCTTTTTCTAGATTTATTTTTCTTTTTCTAGGTTCACTTTTCTTTTTTTGAAGCTACTCCTACTCTTATATCCACGGCTGCTCCACTGTTAAAAGCCAGGATCTCTGCAGGAGATAGAAGCAGTTGTCCTGTTGCGAGCAGTCTGTCAGTTTCATCTGTCACCAGTACTTCTTCTCCGGCCCTCAGTTCTGGATCAATTTCAACTACATGTTTTATAAAAGCAGTTTTACCTTTCTCTACAAAAGGAGCAGCTTCTTCTGAGACAATGACTCTGAGCTTCTTTTCTGGTAAAAGCTTGTGAACGATGGAAGCTCCTTCAATACTGAGGGTAAAAAAACCATCCTTTGCTCTTGCTGTAGCTATACGCTTTCCAGAGTTTAAGACTTGGCGTACTCTTTTTGTTCTGGATAACTGGAATGTTGAGCCTTCAGGAAAAAGCTCTTTTCCAATGCCTTTCCCAAACTGGTAGTCTGCTATCATGCGGACTCTGGCAAGTCTTTCGGTGTCATAATTCATAGAAGTACGTAATATATGCAGACCTTAAAGCCGTTCCGGTTATCTGGATTTTTCGGGAATGTACTTCTATATCTTTTAATTTATTACATATTATATATTTTTAGTTAATTATCCCGATATCTCGGTTTTAATTCTTTTTCTCTTTATTTTGACTTTTCCTTCGAATGAAATTGTTTTTTTCAACTAACTGTTACATTTTATTTGTTTTCTCATTGATTTTTTCATTCTTCATTCTAGCAAAAATATTAAGAAGTAGAAGCGACAATCTATTATTGGGTTTACGAAAATGGAAATATGCATATATCAAGAACTTTGAGCTGCTTACAGTCTCAAAAAGGCAAGAGAGGGAATCCGCTTGATAGTCCGAAAAAATATCTCTATTGATCAATGTTACGTGGATAAATTAAAACCCTTTCTGGAAAAAAATAATGGAAACTTAAGTGCGGCAATAAGGAATGCTATCGAAACTGCCTCTCTCGCTCTAGCTGGAAGAACTGATGAAAATGGAGAAAAAGCTTCAAGTAATGTCTCACAAAATGCAGAGTTTCGTAACGGGTTGATTGAAAACGAGGAATTCCTTCTTGTTCATCATACTCTACTTGAATGGCTTATTAATAACACTTCCGGGTTACTGATTGACGAATCAACTATATATGAGATAATTAACCCTTATAAAATTAAGGAAATCCCTGAGCTTGTCAATTATATAAATTCGCTCAATGAAAAAATGGGCTGGAAAATTAAGGTTGATGCGGAGTGCAGTCAGGGTCCAGAGCCGGAAACTGCAAGTCTTACCCTCTTAAATGGAAATTCCTGCTTCAGGGAAGTTATGGCTCACAGCCTGGCTCTTTATCTGGCAAAACAAATGAAGCTGGATGTTCAGGGTTTATTCTGCAAATCAAACGTAACAAAAATCTACTTCAAAAGGTTCGAATTTCTTGAGTTTCAAAAAGTTCCTAAAGGGTTTGAGGAACATTTTGGTTGTATGGAAAGTACTTTCCAGGAAATTCAAAAAAAGCCGGAATTCTGGAAGAATCTTATCAAGACCCACAGGCAGCAGAATTACCAGCGGCTTAGCATGCAAAGAAAGACTTTCGAAGCTTTTGTTTCAGGAGATCTTCCGTCCATAGCTGAATTGAGAAGAAATTTTGAGTTGATTACAGGCAAGCCCCCTGTGGCTTTTACTCTTGCTGAGCATATAATTATTTTTAAAGAAATTTATCTCACGGACAGAATAGGAAGTGATATAGAAATCTGCACGGAAAAAAACAGGGAATATGTGAAACTGATTCACGATTACTCTGACAGAAAAGTATGCGAGTCTATTACAAAATATTATTCTAATGTTTTCAAGTCAATTAACCACTCTTTTAAAGTCACCACTAGCCCTCATATGATTCTGTTTGAGTTTGGAAAAAACCTTGTTTCATCCAATACTTGTTCAGAATAATGAATCTCGAACACTGACATTGACCCCTACTTTCTTTATTCTCTAACATTCAGTAAGATAGATAAATTCATATGTGGGATTCTCCTATCCTTTTTTATGAGTGACGTAATTTTGCTCTGGGACTGCCCTCTTCTCTTTGAAAAACTGTTTGTGGAATATGAGCTTGAATGTACTCGTGCTCTCTCAACGTCCCTTGGTACTCCTTATCTTCCTGCCTGCAAGGTTCTGATTTTGCCGACAGGTTTTGCAAATAAACAGTATACAAAAACAGGTGTAGGACTTAAACACGGTCAACGCTCCCTTGAAAAATTTGTGACAAAAGGTGGGACTCTTCTTGTTTTCAGTCCTCTTGTTCCGCAATACGAATATGAGTGGCTTCCTTTTTCTCTGAAATATGTAATGGAAGAAAACTCATGCACGCCTCAGCCTGTAGGTAAGCACGAAGCTCAGAAACTTGTAGAAAATATTTGTCCTCCTGTCGGATGTGACGGTTACTTCGCGGAAACCGACGCTGATGTGGTATTAACTGATGACAGGGGCAGACCTATAATGGTCGTAAAAGAAATTGGAGAAGGTATGGTCGTTGCAACCACAATACATGAGCTCCCTTCAGCCGGATTCTTTGAGTGCAGGGTTGCATGTACAAAAAAGGTAAAAGCCTGAAAAAAGAAGAATTAAAGCAAAAAATCGGAGATAAGCAGAAAGAAAATTTTTAGGGAAAAGTAAACAGCTACAGGCATAATTACTTTTATTCTTCATTTAATCTTTTTTACATTTTTGTCTTTTTTGTACAGGTCCTTTAGTTTCTTTATTTCTTCTGTCTCATTTTTCAGTTTGATTACAAAGAAACCGAAACAGGGTTTTGTGAGCTGAAATACAATATCGCTCCCTGAAAAGCCTACAGGAGCAGTTGTACCAAGCAAGAGGATACTTTTTACTTTATACCCACCAGGTACTAGATATACTTCTTCAGAACATTCCTTTATATAACCCTCGCATTCCTTAAGAGTTGCGTTTTTCAGGAGAATCTCATACCTGTATTCTCTTAAGCACGCCATTTTCATACCTTTCATATTTTTCTTTTATCAGCTCCAGAGTATTCGAATAACTGTCAATCCCGTCTAAAAACCGTTAACCTCTTAATCAACTGCCAATTAAATTTATAAATTAAAATATGAGGAAATAATATATTATATATTTCATTCTGAAAAAATAGCAGAAGGCTCTATATAATCATTTGATTTAATCCTGATATTTATTATATTCTCATGTTCTCTTTGTCTGGTATACAGGCACTGGATAAATATTTAACTTCGGTACAATAATTTGGCCTCAAAATTAAATAGTTTTAAGTCTGGTACCTATAACTAATATATAATTATTGACAAAATAAGAATAATTAAGTTATACTTAAAAAATTGAAACCTGGCCACATAGAAGGCACCTTGAGTCCAATATTCTGAAGTCGATACTCTGAATCTAATATTTTGGATTCTTCTGGATTCAAACATTTTCTGGTTTCAAGAATTTCCATAAAATTTTATTGTAAAAATTGAAGTTCAGAATTTTGTACTTATGCCCAATTCTTATAGATAAAACATCTAAGAGATGAAATATTATGACCGGTGTAAAAGTGCTCCTCATGCTAGGATGTCCCGAGGTCCCAATCCAAACCAGCATTGCCTTGTATCTTTCCCATAAGCTGAATAAATCAGGATTTGATGTAACTGTTGCTGGGAATGATGCCGTAATCAAACTTTTAAAGGTTTCTGATTTCGACGGTTATTATGTAAAAAGAATGGTTAATCTCGATAAAACTCTGGAAGATGTTATTGAAAAAAGATTAGATTTCGATATATGCTTTGCTTTTATGCATAACGACTCCGGAATGACTTTTGCAGCAACGATGAGCGCCATTTCTCAGGCTAAAATGTACTCTGTAATTTTTGGTAGGAACGCTGAGGCTCTAGAAGAAGCTATCGAGTTCGACTGCGTAAAAATAGTCGCAAAAGATGTTCATAATCCCACTCGGCTTAAGAACAAGCTGGATAAAGTGATGGAGGAGATCGTCAAATGAGCTGTATTGAGCAAATGAAGTACACAATCCACCTGCAAAAGACAAGCTTCAAGGAGGCCAGAGAGTATATTGAGAAAAATTCGGACGAAGTTTACTACGTATCTCCCGGATATAAAATCTTCAAAGATTATTATATAATAGGAATACCACCCATTGCGATGGGGGCAAAAGGTAGTGCTCTGATTTTTCCTTATACAAAACCGTGCCATGGAAGCTTTGTCCTGAGCATAGATAATGAGGATAGCATAAAAGAGATTGATAGGCTTAGAGAGACGGGTAAAGGAAAGATAACAACTTCAGTGAAGGAAAGTAAAAAAAGTAAATCGCCTGAACGTTCCGGAGCACCTTTGGCCAGCTATGGGGATATGTGGAAGAAATAAAATCTGATAACTTAGTATGAAAAGGTTAAGGAAAAACCTCTACGTTAAGGAAGAGAGAATCTCAACACTGAAAATCTTAATACAACGAAAGAAAAGATTTTCAACATAGGGGAAGAAAATTTAATCTCCCTCTAAATTGATTTTTAAGGTCAAATCCTTACCTTTCATAGAGTCCTTCATAGAACCCGTTATAGATTCTTTTATAGAATTCTTTACAGATCCTTTTAGAGAATCTTTTGTGAGTTCTTTTATAAAATCTTGTGTGTTTACTCTATTACCAGGTCTTTTACCCTGATGCCACTTTCTACTATCTTTCCTACAATTTTTCCACCGGTAATTTCTGCAGCTTTTGCAGCGTCTTTTTCCGGCAAGATAACAAGAAAGCCCATACCCATATTGAAGGTTCTGTACATCTCAAGATCTTCGACTCCCCCTTCTTTCTGCAAAAACTTGAAGATTTCCTGAGGTTCAAGGGGATCGTAAAAGTCAAAACCGAGTTTTGTCACTCTTCTAAGTTTCAAAAGTCCGCTACCTGTTATATGGGCAAGTCCATGCACTTCACATGCCTTTAGCACATCAAGAATTTCAATATAAATTCTTGTTGGAGTTAGGAGATCGTCTCCGATCGTTTTTGAACTGTCATAGGGACAGGGATCGTGATAAGAATATTTTGATTTCTCAATGATTTTCCTTACAAGAGTATAGCCGTTACTGTGCACGCCTGTACTTGGGACACCTACAATCACGTCGCCTACCCTTACTTTTTCTCCCTCGACAATCTGGTCTTTTCTGACAATTCCAAGGCAGGTACCTGCAAGGTCAAAACCCTTAATTATCTCAGGGAGGGTTGCGGTTTCTCCACCGACAATTGACATTCTGGATATTTCCGCGCCCTTTACCAGCCCTTCTCCGATCTGGGCAGCAAAGCCTTCTTCGTGCTTTTCAAGGGCAAGATAATCTACAAAGGCTACAGGCTCGGCTCCTATGGCCAGAAGGTCATTTACATTCATTGCGATACAGTCTATGCCTACGGTGTTCCACCGCTGCATTTCGTTTGCAATAAGAACTTTTGAGCCTACCCCGTCCGTTGTCAGGGCAAGGGCATATTCTCCGAAGTCCAGAAGCCCTGCATAATGGCCTATTCCTGTAAGGGGAGCTCCTATACCTTTTCGAACGTAGCTGAGTTTCTCAATAAGGGTTTTGACGGTTTTTTCTTCTTTTTTGATATCTACGCCTGAATCTGCGTATGTTAAGTGCTTTTCGCTCATCTTTTGCCCCTCCCTGCTTGTTTTATAGCTGTTTTTTAATTCCGTTTCCATTGTATAGTTCGAATTCATCATGCAGGGTTTTGACTGTAGCAAATGCGTCATCTTCCCGCACTACGAAAGAGATATTGTACTGGGATGAGCCCTGGCTGATCATGATAATATTAATCATCGAGTTTCCAAGCGCTCCAAAGACCCGTTTTGCCACGCCTGGAGTTCCTGCCATACCTGCACCTACTACTGCAACTACGCAGACATTTTTGTCTGAAGTTATTTCTTTTACGATTTCGTGGTCGAACTCTTCATGCAGGGCTTTTAATGCAGTTTCCACATGTGACTCACTGATCACAAATGAAATGTTGGATTCGGAAGAGCCCTGGCTGATCATAATAACATTAACTCTTGCTTTTGCAAGCGTTGTGAAGAGCCTTGCTACAGTCCCAATGGCTCCTACCATTTCAGCCCCTGAGATGTTGATGAGAGCCACATTTTTAATCAGGCTTACGGCTTTTACAACATTCTTGCACTGGAACTTTTCCGCAACTACAAGTGTACCAGGTAACTCTGGCTCAAAAGTATTCTTGACACGCACAGGAATGTGTTCACGCATAGCAGGCTCAATCGTGCGTGGGTGCAACACGTTTGCCCCGAAGTACGAGAGCTCCATGGCTTCGGCATAAGAGATTTGCGGGATAGTTTTTGCCTCAGGCACTATTCTCGGGTCGGTAGTCATGATACCGTTTACTTCTTTCCAGAGCCATATCTCATCGGCTTTCAAAGCTGCACCCAGGATAGAAGCTGAGAAGTCAGACCCACTCCTTCCAAGAGTGGTAATAATTCCCTCCTCATTTTCTCCGATAAATCCCGTAACTACAAGAACCTGTGACTCAAGCCTGCATTCAAGTCTCTTTTTAACAAGGTCGTAAGTTTTCTCCAGAGGCCTGGCGTTTCCATAATCCGATGATGTTATAATCCCTGCTTCTCCACCTGTGAACTCAGTTGAGTCGATTCCAAGTGAACGGATAGCTCCTGACACAACAGGAGCAGCCAGGCGCTCTCCATAAGAGCAAATGTAGTCAATTGACCTTGGAGTAAGCTCACCAAGATAACAAATTCCGATCAGGGCTTTTTCGAGCTCGTCAATGCGGAGGTCAAGAGTCTGGATAACTTCTGTTGCGACTGTTGGATCATCAATGGCTTCCTTTACGGCCTCATGATGTTTGTTTGTAATTTCTGTTTTAAACTCTTTCACAAGGGCAACTTTGCCTTTTGTCGAGGCAAGGAGTGCATTTTCCAGAAGCTCATCGGTTACTCCACCGAGCGCTGAGGTTACTACCACGATCTGATTGCCTTCTTCACGGTATCCCTTCAGAAGCTCGGCAACATGACGGATTTTTTTTCCGTCACCTACGGAAGTTCCTCCAAATTTCATTACGATTTTCATGATCGGATCACGTTTTGTCATTAACTGGTTATTTTCACACCGTTTACTTAAACTGTTTATTATGATTTTAGTTATCCTCACTAATTATTCGAGTTAGAGTGAATAATTCTCCAGGATTTCTCAAATTAGAGTGAATAATTCTCCAGAATTTCTGCAAATTTGTAGATTGAATAATATGTTTTTTTTGTAGAGAAAGCTATATATCGGCTCTTTTGCCACTTTATATGTTTTATGCTGAGAGCCTGTTCTGTATAGGATATTGGTACTATATTATAACGTTTGTGTAAAATGGATCAGAAATTAATCTTCGCATCAACAGGAAAACTTGCTGGCAAATGCCCGATAAATCTAAGTAATTGGTATCTGGTAGAAAATATTATATTTAATTCCCGAGATGAAAGACTAAGATAGTTGGAAAGAGATGAAGCAATGAAATACGCTGTACTTATAGGAGACGGAATGGCTGATTACCCAATAGAAAAACTGGGTGGAAAAACCATTCTCCAGGCAGCTCGAACCCCTGCTATGGATTATATCGCAGCCCATGGAAATACAGGACTTGCAAAAACCATACCTGATGGACTTCCCGCTGGAAGTGATGTCGCAAATATGTCTATTCTCGGGTACGATCCTGCAGTATATTACTCTGGTAGGGCTCCTCTGGAGGCTGCCAGTATGGGGGTCGCTCTTGCACCCGATGATGTAGCTTTCAGATGTAATCTTGTGACTATTGAACAAGGGAGAATAAAAGATTACAGCGCAGGGCATATCAGTAGTGAAGAAGCTGAGATTCTCATCGAAACTCTTGACACGGAACTCAGTAATGAAGAGCTGAGGTTTTATCCGGGAATCAGCTATAGGCACCTTCTCGTCGCCAGAAATAACCTGGGAGCTGAAACAGAGTGCACTCCCCCACACGATATTACCGGAAAGAAAATTGAGGAATATCTGCCCGAAGGAAAGGACGGAGATTTCTTTTCCGACATGATCAAAAAATCTATGATTATTCTTGAACTGCATCCAGTTAATCTGAAAAGAATTGAAGAGGGTAAGAATCCCGCAAATTCAATCTGGGTCTGGGGTCAGGGATATGCTCCGAAATTTACACCATTTCAAGAACTCTACGGGAAAGCCGGAGCAGTTATTTCGGCAGTCGACCTTCTGAAAGGCATTGGAATTTATGCAGGACTGGATGTAATTGAAGTTCCTGGAGCAACCGGCTATCTCGATACCAATTATGAAGGCAAAGCCAATGCTGCGATTGAAGTCCTGAAAACCAGGGATCTTGTTTTTGTCCATGTGGAAGCTCCGGATGAAGCCGGACATGAAGGAAGTATTGATAAAAAGTTAAGAGCTGTCGAAGATTTCGATAGTCGAATTGTAGCACCTATTCTTAAGCATGCCAAGGCTTCAGAGGAACCTTTCACAATTCTTGTACTTCCTGATCATCCAACTCCGATTTCCTTAAAAACTCACGTTCCTGATCCCATTCCTTTTGCAGTCTACAGGACTGACAAAAAGGATTCTGATGGTGCAGAGACTTTTGATGAAGAATCGGTTAAAAAAGGTTCTTTTGGACTTGTAAAAGCTTCGGAACTTGTAGGAATACTTGTAAAGGCTAAATAACTTCTTTTTCTCTTTTCCTTTTAATTCTTCTATTTATTCAACATCCTAATTTCCGGAAGATCCTCTGCTCTCGATTTTTGGAAATTTTTTCTTTTACATTCTAACTCTTTTTTGTACTAAGTTTTTGTGAAATTGCTCAGGAAAACATATATATCCTTTCTCAATATATTCAGAATAGCACATAAATCTGTGTTATCTTTTAACTTAAGGGGGTATTTTCGTATGAGATGGCCTATGAGAAGATCATTTTCAGGACCTGCACGTTGGGATCCTTTTGAAGAAATAAGAAGGACACAAGAGCGCCTCAATCAGTTGTTTGAAGACTTTATGCCGATGGAAGAATGGGGTGGTGGAAAGGTATACACTCCTGCTATCGACATTAAGGACGAAGACGACAAGCTTGTAGTCACTACCGACCTGCCGGGTATTAATAAAGAGGATGTTCAGATTAACCTTAAAGAAGACATGCTTGAGATCAGTGCAAAGACCAGGAAGGAAAAAGAGACTGAGGAAGAAGAGGGATACCTGCGCCGGGAGAGAGCATATACTCAATTTTACAGGGCGGTCCGTTTGCCTGCTAGCGTTAAGGAAGAAGGAAGCACTGCAAAAATAGAAAACGGTGTTCTGACAATAACGCTTCCGAAAATGCAAATGGAAGAGTCGACAAAGAAAATAGCTATCGAGTAAGCTTTACTAAATTAAAAGACAACATCAAATTTAATTTTCAGACTGCGAAATAAAACTGCAGCCTGTCTTTTTTGAATACTTCACTTTACAATCTTTCTTTTTTGACTTTTCCCACACATTCCCGAATTTATTCCAAATCAAATTTTTATTTTAAACCTTTATTCGAATTTAAGCCTTATATTCGAATTTAAGCCTTATATTCGAATTTAAGCCTTATATTCGGAAGTAGTCTCTTTATGTTATTTTTCCTGTTTGTTTCTTATAATGCTCGAAATCGGAACACGGCTCCACATGAATCGAAAAGTGACCATTACTGCCGCATACTTCTTTTAGCCTGTTTTCTATCTGCGTTGAGATTTCATGTGCATCCACGATATTTAAATCCCTGTCAACCTCAATATGGACATCTGCAGCCATGGCATTTCCTATTTTTCTGGTTTTTAGCTCATGAAAGCCTAGGACACCTTCAGTAGTATTTAGAATGTCCTCAATGCTTCCGTAAATCTCCGAATCAAGCGAAGCCTCCAGCAGTTCATTGAGATTTTTATAAGAAATGTCGAACGCCACTTTAAAGATAAGGAAACTTATTACAATTGCAGTTAGCGGGTCAAGTACTACCCAACGACCTCCAAGAAATATCGCGCCTCCGACTCCTATCATCGTTCCTAAAGATGAGAGCGCATCCGAACGGTGATCCCAGGCATTAGCAATCACGGCATCACTCTTAATTTCTCGGCCGCACGCCATAGTGTAACGGTACAGCCATTCTTTTGACAAGATTGAAATGATTGCTACAACAAGAGTAAGTTTACTTGGTACCGGAAGCCTTTCTCCATTATAATAAGTAATAATTTTCTCAAGGCCGCCCCAGAAAATTCCAATAGCAGCCGCAACAAGTACAAGTCCTGTAAACGCTGCAGCTAAGGTTTCAATTTTTCCGTGTCCGTAATTATGTGTACTGTCTCCCGGTTTTTTTGCAATTCTTAAGCCCACAATCACTGCGATATCGGTTATTAAATCGGATAGTGAATGAGCAGCATCAGCAATCATTGCCGTACTGGTTCCCAGAATCCCGGCTGTAAACTTAAAAATTGCCAATACAAAGTTTAAGATCATCGAGACTTTTGTTACATGAGCTGCTCGGGAGTACCGTGTATCTTCGTTTTCCTCATAACTGAAGAGAGTCTCTTTATTTGTATCTCCAGTACCTTCCATAATTTCTCATATCGTCTTGAATATTTGAGTCGATTTGATATATTATATTTTGATGTTTATTATGTCCTTAAACGTGAGCATAAAAGTTAGCGACCAATAGATATAAGGTTATCTTTAATTAAAAAGCTTAATAGCTCTTAATGCTTTTTGAGGACTAACTCCGCTTTGATATTCGCCATTAACTCTAAAAATATTCTTTTACTACTGATAAACTGAAAATCTTTACAGTAAATATTCAACCATAGCGAGGAAGGTTATATTTTGTTTCTTTTACTCTTTCTTCTCCTTCTTCAGGAAATTCCTTACTTTTCAGGGCTTCAGCCTGTGCAATTTCAGGATGCTCTTTCAGAAATTCTATTGAATAATCTGTAGTTTCACTTTCTGATGCTTTAAAGGTCTTATCGATTTCTTCTTTGCTAAACTGTCCATGATAAAGAAGAAGCTGAGTTATTTTTTGACGGGTGGCTTGAGGTTCGTTTTCATAGTCCAGGGAATAGTACAGTTTACTTACTATGACTCTTAAACTCCAGATTCTGCTTCGTTTTTTGTCTTTTAACTCAAAAGGGATTTTATTCTTTATTTTCTCTATAATTTCATTCAGTTCATACTGGCTCGTGTTTAACACCCCTATGGAATTTGTTTGCAAGCATATAAAAGATCTTAATAGTTTTTAATTCTGCTCGAGAGAAAAGCGCCACAGCAAATAAAATAGAATTGAAAATAAAGTAAACTTGAATACAAAATATTTTGAAAGATAGCTAATTTAGATGTATTGAGAAAGCAGGTAAACCTAAAAAATAATGAGTAGAGATAATGTAATGTGAAAACGAACATGATATTCTTTGAATAACATGCACAACCAATGAAAGTGCTTGCAGATGGCAGCACTTTCATGCTAAACAAAGAGAATAATGTAATGTGAATAATGAGTTAAGAAATAGCGTAAATCAAATACAACGTAAACTTAAAAACGCATTTCGAAAAGTGGTATGAGTAAAAATAATTAACTAGAGAAATAATTCCTATCGAAAAAGTAAGTGAAAGCGCGGCATCAGGAAATTGTTCTCATCATCTTTTGCTCAGTTGGGGTAACTCTCATCATCGCCGCAAGATGAAGTATGTCGGTGGTCTTATTTATGGTTACTGCCTTTACTGCTGCAAATTATTCGTTCAATGGATTACCCTTTATTTCCTGTATCTAGCTGAACAAATTCAGTTGCTCTTATTGATTTAAAGCCTTTTGAGGAAAACATTTGAAATTCGAAGCCATAGCCGTTGAGAAAATTCCCCTTATACATACAGGGGACGACCTGCCCTCGATCATCTGTAAGAATCTGGAACTTCAGGACAGGGACATTGTTATCATTGCCTCGACCATCGTTGCTAAAGCTGAAGGGGAGATCTTCAGGCTAGAGGATATTACACCAGGGAAAACAGCACTTGAGATGGCAGCTCGAAATGGAAAAGATGCGAGGTTTATCCAGGCTGTACTTTCCCGGAGCAGGGAGGTACTTGTAGAAAAACCGTTTATGCTTGTGACAACTCTAGCAGGGCATACCTGCGTAAACGCAGGGGTTGATGAATCAAATATTGAAGACGGATTTTTACTCTATCCTCCGGAAAATCCGGATGCTAGTGCTTCAAGACTCGGGCAGAATCTCGAAAAACTTTGTAAGAAAAAGTTAAGTGTCATCGTCACGGATACAAATGGGAGAGCTTTTAAAATAGGACAAACCGGTGCTGCCATAGGAATTTATAAGATAAAGCCTGTAAAGCGCTGGATTGGGGAAAAAGATCTCTTCGGAAAAGTCCTTGAGGTTACGGAGGAAGCAGTTGCCGATGAACTTGCAGGTGCCGCAAATCTTCTGATGGGTGAAGGAGCAGGAGGAACTCCCGTAATTGTAATTCGTGGTTTTGATTATTATTGTGAAGAGGAGACCTATATAAAGGAAATGTACCGTCCTGAAGAACTGGACATTATTAAAAAAGGACTTCGCTGCCTTCAAAACAGAGTTGAATAAAACAAAGTTGAATAATAAAGAGTCGAGTTGAAAAAAGTAACTTTAGAGCTTAGGTTTTGATTTGAGAAATTGTCAGAACTTTGATTTTATAGAATGTGAGAGTCTTGGGTTTTGACTCCATTTCTCGACTTACCTGGCTGAAAAACAACTCGCTACAATGTGAAACAGAGTCAATAGTATTAAGAACGTATCATAGTTAGAATCATTTTGAACTTTTCCAGAGCATGGAGTGAATGGGGTTCATTGGCAGGCATTATTATCATATCCCCTTTTTCCAGAATATTTTTATTTCCGGAAATTGTGATTTCTGCCTTTCCATCCATTACCTGGACCATGGCATCAAAAGGAGCAGTATGCTCGCTCAGCCCTTCACCTTTATCGAAGGCAAATATAGTTACGGTTCCGGTATCCTTGCGGATAATTTCTCTGCTTACAACAGCTTCTTCCTGGTACTCAATCAAAGTTTCTATCCTTAATACTCTGGCTTTCAATTCTTCAGACATTGTTCCACCTCTTACTCTTTTCCATAAGTCCATACAATCTATCAGCTATGTGACAAGTTTTTGAGCGGATAAATCTAGTCACGCCAGATTTTCGACCTTTTCCGATTTCTATATAAAATGCCCTTAGAACATGTTTTCCCTCAGGATTCCCTCAGAACATGTTTTTCCTCAGGACATACTTTTACATTCTTTTGTATCGGAACCTTGAATAAGTAAACCATGAACAATTAAATTCTTTTTTCAATTATCTGTATGCAATTATCTGTATATAATCACATTTATAAGTACTCTCTAACAAGAGTGAGTGCAGGAAATTTTAAATTACGTATGTTTAGTTCCCACTTGAAGTCTCGCTTTTTAGCTCAAGAGGTAAAGTCTCGCTTTTTAGCTTAAAAGGTATATACTCAACTTTCACATCAGCATCCCTGAAAAACTCAAGTGAATCGGTGTCTGGATAGAGATTTGCGTATACTACTCTTTTGATGTTCGAGTTGATAATCATTTTCGCGCAAAGAATACAGGGCTGGTGTGTACAGTAGATGGTTGCTCCTGCTATGCTTACTCCATGGATTGCAGCCTGGATAATCGCATTCTGTTCAGCATGCACTGCTCTGCACTTTTCCTGTCTTGTACCTGAAGGAATCTTTTCCAGATCCCTTATACACCCGATTTCAAGACAGTGGTTCATGCCGCTGGGTGCCCCGTTATATCCGGTTGCAAGGATGCGTTTATCACGGACGATGACAGCCCCCACGTTCTTTCGGAGGCAGGTAGCGCGCTTGCCTACTACAAAGGCGATTTCAAGAAAGTATTCATCAAGTGAAGGTCTTTGGGTCATTATTTCTAATGAACAGTAAGTGGTATATTAGAGTTGTGACATTAAGATTCTACCGTTTTTAAGAGTTAATTTTAAGTGGAATGAATTAACGGTGTATAGAGAAGAGTTTCTAGAGGAAGAATTAATATAATCTGTGAGAATACAGAGTTAAAACAAATTAACTTATTTATAACACTAATTTATTTCCAATGTACTTGTTTATAATATATACTTATTTATAATATTAGAACCTCCAGAACGTTATTCCCCGTTACTTGAACCCGAGTATTTAGAGTAAGTTCAAGATTTTAAATAAATCTGATTATAAACCTCGTGTTCTGAATTATACATCAGGATTATATATCTGGATGTAATGAGCTGTTCGGATAGGTTCAGTAAAATAATATAGATACACTCATCCGGAGTATTAAATTATGGCAACAGGTTTGGCCGAAATTTTAGATAATTTCGTGAAAAGTCACAGTGACCGCCAGTTGCTGGCCCTTCCCCTCGCGATACTTGCAGTTTCTTTAGCAATACTGCTAGTTTCCTTTGTGAGTAGTGGATCGCCGGTAAAACTGGGAATGGATTTCCAGGGCGGTACTCAGATTTCGTTAGAAACGACTGATTCTCCTGCTGTACTTGAAAAAATGTATTCTTCTTACCCCCTCACCGATGTCCGGCAGACCGGAAGCAGGGTTATCATGCAGTTTGGGATCATGGATGATGAGCAACAGCATCAGCTTGAAAAGGATGTTGCGAGCCATAACTATTCCAATTTGCAGATTCAGCAGGTTGGGCCTATTTACGGCAAGACTCTGCAGGTACAGGCTCTGCAGGCCCTTTGTATTTCCTTTATAGGAATGGCAATTGTGGTATTTCTGCTCTTCAGGACCTTTATTCCTTCTTTTGCAGTGATACTTTCTGCATTTTCAGACATCATGATTGCAGCTGCTTTCATGAGGGTTGCAGGGATTGAACTTTCCCTTGGAACACTTGCGGCTTTGCTTATGCTTATCGGTTATTCTGTAGACAGTGATATCCTGCTCACAAACAGAGTAATTAAACGCCGGGGCACGATAGAAGAGAAAGTCTCCAAGGCTATGCATACAGGTATAACCATGACCACTACAACCCTTGCAGCGCTTGCATCTATGTACGTAATCTCAACTTTCTCTTATCTGGTCATTCCCTCATTCACACAGATTACTCTGCTTTCTCAGATATCAATCGTGTTGATTGCGGGACTTTTTGCAGACATGATGAACACCTGGCTCCTGAATACGGGAATTTTACGATGGTATGCGATGAAACCCGAATTCAGAGGGAGGTATAACAGATGAGTGACAAAAAAAGCCTTCTTAAAAATCCAAGAGTCATTATTTTCATTATACTACTTCTTGGTTCTATAGTGGCTATTCACCCAGGGTATACTCCTGGAAACGGGACAACTTCTCATCTGAATTTTGGACTTGATCTGGAAGGTGGATCCTGGCTCCAGATAAAATTGGAAGGAGCACTTGCCCAGGTAGATGTGGATTCCGGAAAATTAGTTAGCGGAATTGTAGAACCTATAATTGGAGCTCCTATCGAGATCACGAAAAACAACCTTGAAGTTGGAGGCTCTGCCGAGAAATCTGTCACCTTTACAACATCAGCGACTGTTAGCGCATCCCAGCTTGAGTATCTGGGCACAGTAAGTGTAGACAAACTGAGTGGGAGTACAACTCAAGTAACTATTTCTGATACCAGTAAGGAGAGCCTCATCCAGGCTTACCTTTCAAAAGCCCTTGATGCAGAAGTAGTTCCCATGAGTACTGAGAATGGAATTGTTTACGAAATCAGGACTGCGGTCACTGAACAACAGCTCGAGTCTCTACTGGAAAAGGTCGGAGGTTCTATCCACAAGAACGAAGATGGGACTTCAACTTACAAAGAAGGAGTAAGCACCGATACCAGAGACCTGACAAAGGAAATTCTCAGTGATAAGTTGAACTCTCTGGGTATCAAAGATATTCCTGTAAGAACCGTAGGGGACGAATATATCCTTATTGATTTTGCAGGTATTGATCTGACAACTGCCAAGGAAATAGCTGAAAAACCCGGAAAGTTTGAGATCCGGATTCAGACAACTGGAAACGAAACCGAACATGTCCTTTACGGCGATTCAATTGTAAGTGTAGGAGTCCCAAGTTTCCATGATGAACAGTGGCATACTCCTTTTACCCTGGATGATGACGGAGCTCGGACACTCCAGAAAGTTGCTCTCGACACCGGAGCAATTGACAACCCGGATGCCCATTACTTGAAGATGTATCTTGACGGAGTTGAAATCTATGGAGCTCCTTTGAGCTCGTCTGCAGCTGAAAAACTGCGAGAAGGTCCTATATATTCCTGGGAAGCTTCTACGGGTACGGATGAGGCTGCCAAAAGCGAAGCTACAGCACTTCAGGTTCACCTTCGAGCAGGAGCTCTTCCTGTCAATGTGAAACTTGTAGGTTCAGGGCATGTGGACGCAGGTCTTGGATCGCAGTTCAAAACCTCAGCTCTGGTTATAGGTTTGATTTCCCTACTTGGGGTGGCAGCCGTGGTTTACTTCAAGTACAGAAGGCCTGAAATCCTGATACCCATGGTCGGAACTTCTACCAGTGAAGTTATCATGATCCTCGGAGTTGCAGCACTGATTGGATGGCAGCTTGATCTGGCGTCAATTGCAGGTGTTATTGCCTCCATAGGTACTGGAATTGACCACCTTGTAATCATCACAGATGAGGTGCTTGCCGAAGGTAAACTCCCGCCAACAAGGGTCTTCAAGTCCAGAATATCAAAGGCTTTTACAATTATTTTAGGGGCAGCCTCCACAAATATAATTGCCCTGTCTCCTCTGGTTGTAATGGGCTTTGGTACTTTGAAAGGTTTTGCAATTACTACTATCATTGGTGTCTTTATAGGTGTGATTTTTGCAAGACCAGTTTATGGTGTAGTAATCAAAGAACTTCTGCACGTAGATGAAAATGGAACCGCAAGTGTAACTGAGTAAACATTAAGCGAAAAGTAAAAAGTTCTTTGAGGTTGGTTGGTACCCGGGAATCAAAAATTAAGGTGGAATGTATGCAGGATCTCTGGACTTTGAAATACAGGGCAGGTACCCTGAAGGAAATGCTTGGAAATGAGCATGCTGTAGCCACGCTTTCTGAATTTATCCAGTCCGGGACTCTTCCTCACCTTATTTTTTACGGGCCTGAAAATTCTGGAAAAACGACAGCAGCTCTTGCTCTTGCCAGGCAGCTCTATGGGCATACCTGGAAAAACAATTTTACATACTTCAATGCTTCGGATTTTTTTGACCAGGGAAAACGCTATCTCGTCCGAGACAAACGTTTTGTGCGTTTCCTGGGCACCGATGACCCAAAGAAAATTTATAAAAGTGTAATCGACATTTTCAAGGAAATTATCAATGAGTATGCTGGAATGGCTTCACTTGATTCTGATTACAAGTTAATCTACATCGACAATGCCGAGTCCCTGAATTCTGACGCACAGCATGCTCTAAGGCGAATAATGGAAAAGTACAGTGCAACATGCAGGTTTATTCTTTCCACTACTAAACCTTCCAAACTTATTGCTCCGCTTCGCTCAAGAGGCCTTCAAATTTTTTTCACATATGTTCCGAACTCGGTTCTGAGAACTTATCTTGAGAAAATTGGCCGTGCTGAGGATTTACAGCTTTCGGAAGGCGCATTTGATGCAATCCTTTATTCTGCGAAGGGAAATGTTGCAAAAGCGGTGCAAACTCTACAGCTTGTTTCCTTGATTGCACACGGTTCAGCTATTACTGAAGAAATGGTGTATGAGGCTACTCTGGGCAGGGATCAAAGTATTGACAATTTGCTTTCTGTGTCTCTTGCTGGAGATTTTTCCAGAGGAAGGCAGCTTCTAGATGAGATGATAGTTGAGAAAGGGCTTTTAGGTGTCGAGATTCTTGAAGGGCTTTCCGAAGCTCTTGCAGAGTCAGGAGAAACAGACACAGACATTGCTCGGATTGTTGTAAAAATTTCCGAAGCCGATGCTCGTCTTAAGGATGCTGCCAATGAGAGAATTCAACTTGAGAAATTGATCTCTTCTCTTTCCTAATTTTTAGAGTCATTTTCCTTCTATCTTCTTTTACTGCCTTTTTATTTCTTATATATCCGTGGGAGCTCGATTCTCTATTAATTTCTGGACGTTGAATATAATTTCCCCTCTTTACTTCTCGCCCCTTTTTGTATTACTATATATATGCTTCCCTTTGGAGTTCTTGATAAATAAAAAACTACTTATATTTTAACCATTTAATTGAAATTAACATAGTAAATTATATATACAATTAGCTTTTATTTTTTATTGTAGATAGGCCAGAATCTCAGGCTTTTAAGGAGTTAAGGGGCTCCATTACACTTTTAAACAAAAGGTACGAATCTGGGGTTCAGGACATCCTTAGCGGTGTACTGTACTTCCGGCTGGTTCAGAGCCTTGACTTCTTTGAGTAAGGTCAGATCAGGCCTGTTCGA
The DNA here is from genome assembly GCF_000970305.1 of Methanosarcina barkeri 3. Taxonomy (GTDB): domain Archaea; phylum Halobacteriota; class Methanosarcinia; order Methanosarcinales; family Methanosarcinaceae; genus Methanosarcina; species Methanosarcina barkeri_A. Next base: position 3,043,512 of record NZ_CP009517.1, on the reverse strand, counting down.
CAAATCCACAAATAAATCCCTCCATTACTCCCTGAAGAACTCCCTCTTTTCAGGGAGACCATGCTCATACGGCAGAATAGAATCCTGATATGCGCTTGTAAAAAATACTATTTTGCCTGAATTTTAAAAAATTGTCTGCCTGAACTTTTCCTTCAGGCAGGCATTTTATTAAGTGTTCTTTCTTTTTCAGTCTTCTTTCTTTTCAATATTTATAGTTCTTTACCGAGTGATATAGAATCACAACAAAGAAAGCAACTATTACCAGCAAGAAGCTGAAGAAACCAACAGGGTCCCAAACAAAGCCTATTCCTGCTCCTCCTTCTTCCCAGGAAACTAGTACTGCTCCCTGGAGCACTGTAGGAATTACCACACAGGCAAAGGCAAGCACGAAAATAAACAAGATGTCAAAGACTTCTGAAATAATGTTCTTTTCTGCCATGATTCCTGTCTCCTCAATCATAATATTTGAACTCGAACATGTGGGTTTTGATTGATTCTCTTACCTTCAGGCATCCTATAGTCTCTATTAAAATTATCAGTCCTATAAAGATTACGTAGAGGTAGAAGAAACCGGAAGCAATCTCCCATGTCTCGGAGAGAATTCTGTATATTATAAATCCTTCTGCACATATAAGCAAAGTAAGCATGCCTACAACGAGAGCCGTATCTCCAGTAAGTTTGCTGTGATATTTGCTTTCCAGTGCCTGGTTATTCGTCTCCAATGTTCTTCGCCTCCTTTTTGATTCTTCCGTTTTCCAGGCCTTTGGGTAAAGGCCAGCCCATTTCAGCCCAGTTATTTTCGATGTTTGAGTTCTTGTGCCTGTGGCTGAAATAGAAGTATGAAATTCCATAGAACACAAAAGCGAAAATCAGGTTATACTTGTAGCCCCAGAACAGCGTTGAAAGAATAGTAATTGCGATTGCAATTGCAAAGTAAGAAATATATGGCTGAAGAGGACCCACAAAAGGCCTGACTTCTCTTGTAGTCTGCGGGAAGAGTTTCCTGAAGCGAATCAGGGAGAAAGGAATCAGCACGTAGCAGAGCAGTCCCGAAATAATTGAGAAGGTAATTACCTGGTCAAGGAAGCCACTGAACGCAAAACCAATTGCAACAGGCATTGTGAAGATTACTGCTCTGTACGGAGTATTATACTTCGGGTGTACTGCAGAGAACCAGGAAGAAACGTAATTGTCTCTTGAGAGTGCAAACCAGGAACGTGAGGAGTCACAGACGCAGCCGTTTGCACTGGCAACACAGGTCAGAAATGTCCCGAGTCCAAGCAGGGCAACAAAGATAAAAATCCCACTGTTTTTTGCAGCCTCAAAAAGTGGATACACAGAAACTCCGAGAAGGTCTGTAGGAATCAGAACTGTACATAGATAGAGGGTCATTGCCGCTCCTATAAGTAGAGTAATCATCCCGGCTTGTTGTCCAAGAGGCACGGCTCTTGACGGATGTTTGCACTCTTCTGCGCACATTGCGGCTCCTTCTATCCCTAAATAGAACCATGGTCCGAACTGTAAGGCTGCAAAGAGGCCTATCATGCCGTTTGGTAGGGCGCCCTGAAAAAGGTACTCAGGGTGAATATCTACTAATCCAAAAGCAGTTGAGAAGAAGAAGGCCAATATCGCAATAAAAGCTATCATGGTAAGGACAAAGTTAAGAGTTAAAGCCGCAACAACACCACGGTAGTTTATAAAGGTCAGAAGAGCAATAACAAGCAAAGTCACAGGAAAAACCTGCAGTCCTGGAAAGATGCTCTGTGCGATGCAAGCGACAACAATAGCATCTGCCGCTTCAAGGGCTATATATTCCATATAAACTGCAAGTCCTACACTGGCAGCCGCCCCGGGCCCGATGAATAATCTTGCCCAGTCATAGGGTCCTCCTGCAAGTTTGGTTGCTGATCCGAGTTCACTGGCACAGAGGGAGATTATAACATACATTGTTCCTGCAACCAGCATGGCAAGCAAAGACCCGAGAACTCCGCCTTTTGCAATGGTAAAGTTCCAGCCCATATATTCTCCGACCAGCACAATACCAACTCCTAGAGCCCATACATGGAAAGGGCGCAGAGTTTTTACCAAGCCGGCAGACTCATGTTCAGGCATGCCTATCAGCTCCTTCTTTTTGAAACCTTACTGGCATCCAGCAAGACCCAGCCCATCAATCCGAAAGCCAGGAGATATACAAGTCCGTTTATTAAAGTCCAGATATCCATTCGAATATCCCCTCCGTTTTGATACTTTATTATTATATTTATTCAGTCTCATCTAAAAAATCCATATCATTTGTAACATATCTATATAATCATTTCGCCTGAATTTTGCTAAAAAAAATTAACCAGCGAATTTGTCGCTGGCTTTCCGTTTCCTTCAGTATAAATTTCAGGCTCTGGACTTTCGGATTAGAATACAAGCCCTAATTCTTCGAGCTTCTTTCTTGCTCCGTCGTATACCTGCATGTACTCATCAGTTGGTGTTACTGTCTTTACGTCGTAGCATTCCTGGAATGTCTTTCCTGCCGGAGCATTTGCATAATTCTTCTCGTAGAGTGCTACAAGCTTGTCAAGGATCACATTTACTTCTGAAATTTCTACTCCTGCAGTTGCCCTTGCCACTTCTCCCATCATCCTGGCTTCCATACCTGTGGTCTTGTCTGTAACCACACCCTTTGCGGCTGCGACACCTGAAAGGATTTCTCTTCCAGAAGCTGTATCAGTAATTGATTGGGCTGAAGCCTCAAGGAGACACATCTCAGTGCATGGCCCTGCACATGGGTAGTACTGGTTACCTGACAGTATGTCTGTAAATTCTGAAATTGTTGCACATGCCCATCCTGCAATCATCAGTGTTTCCCTGGTGTTGGTTGACCCCCAACGGATGTGGACAGGCCCATCAAGATGCCAGCTTGCGGTGCTCATTATCACGGCATTTATGTGGGTTGCAACATCAACAATTGTGGTTTCTTCAATTCCGCCTGCATATCCACCGAAAATCGGCATCTGTTCATCCATTATGATGTCGCTGTTCCCCTTGTAGTGAGCAATAACTGAAATTGCATCCAGGTCGATTTTAAGTTCGTTGAGTTGCGAGACCTCGTGGCTGTCCGTACAGGTCATTCCGCCAGCGCAGTCGGCGGAAATGTTTCCCTGAGCGGACAGGGAGGTCTCTGGTCCCTAGACAGCCATGCCAGGCCTACCAGCCATGGCGCAAGCATTCTTAATAAGTCTTGTTTCCGTCTTTGCAGCAAGAACTTCGTAAGGACTCTTTGGAATAGGAGCTTTCCCACGTACAGAGGTCATCACACCATTAACAATGGTGTCGACTTCCTTTTCGAGGGCATAGCTCATGTGAACAGGCATAAACACCTCTTCTGAAATCGGAGACCCAGTAGGCCCACCCTGCACTATTGGCTTTGCCTTATCACCAACACTTCTCTTTCTTACGTTTACTGCATCTCTGCCAGTTCCGAGCACGAATTCTTTCTGCACGTTGTTAATTGCATCCCAGATTTCATCTTCAGTGTACTTTACGATCCTGTGTGTGTCGGTACAGTAAATTCCGCACTCAAGGAGCATCTCAAATCCTGCATTGAAGAGCTTTTCCATCATTTCCTTATCTGTCGGGACAAACTCTCTGTTGAAGTCAAGCCCGTACTTCTGCTTGAGCTCCATTGCCTTCATCGGGATCCTCATGAGGTCCCAGTCGTCCTGGGTGCACTTTTCCCCTACTTTTGCCCTGTCATAAAAGTCATAGCAGTCAAATGATTTTCTAAATGTCATTTTCTTTTGCCTCCCAGGATTATTTCATAACCTCAAGTGCAACTTTTGCAGCTTCGGCAGCATTTTCCGCAGTTGCATCTGCTCCAATTTCGGAAATCCATTTATCAGATACAGGAGCCCCTCCGAACATGCACTTTACACTGTCCCTGAGGTTTTCTTCTCTAAGCCTGTCCATCAGGTCTTTCTGACCGAGCATAGAGGTGGTCATAAGGGCTGAGCCTACTAAGAGGACTTTTTCTCCTTTGTGCTTTGCAGCCTCTTCTACAACGTTTTCATTCAGGACGTCAACTCCCATGTCAACGATCTGGAACCCGTTTGCTCCTAGCATGGTGGTAACAAGCCTGTGACCAATGTCATGAATATCTCCTTCTGCAACAAAAGTAATTGCAAGTCCTGCTTCTTCTCCTTCTTTCTTGTTCTTTTCAAGTTCGGGGGTAAGGACTTCCATTGCATTGCTCATTGCTTTTCCAGACATCATGATCTGAGGCAGGAAAATCTCGGCGGCTTCGAACTTGTCACCGACAATTTTCATTCCGACGGAAAGGCCCTTTGTAATAATATCAAGTGCCGGAATCCCTGCGTCAAGGGCTTCCTGAGTTAATTGCGCAATGCCTGCGACGTTCTGATTTACGATCGCGTCGCGTAACTTATCAAAAATCTCTTGATTTGCCATTTTTGTAAACCTCCATTTTTACAGTTCTATACAGTATAGTTAAGCAGAGTACAATGTCTCCAGAGTCATTTTTTCGCAAAGGCTTTATGCTTGAACACAGACCCAAGCTCCGCTAGTTAAAAAAGAGCGTTTGCATGGGGTTCTCATTTTAGGTTCAGATCCTTGCTGCCTTCTATTTTTCAGCCATGAGGCGCAAGGAGATCCTTTTACGAATCTTTGAATTATCCACAACAGAAATTATTCACTGTCATTTGCCATTTTATCGAACAGGTACGGGTTTTTGTGAACAATTTCTTTTTTCCTGACATTGTGCCATATTTTCATATACTCCGAACTATTTAGCCTAATCCGTGAGGTTTTTTCAAAAAAGATAGGTACTGACTTGTCATCTATACATTTGAAACGCAAATGAGTTTTGCCAGGCTTAATGGATATGGCTCAAGCCATGAGAATTTTTAATCATATTGAAATTTAGCGGTCCCTCAATAATCAGTTGATATTTCCCGGAGTACTCACACATTCGCTCTCATTTTCTGCTTTGTGTACACGCAATTTCCATAAGTAGGTAAGTTTAGAAAAAGATGTTACTGAGCAAAAGTACTCAAATACAAAATATCAATTATCTACTAATGTACGACCTGAAATTTCGATTAACTAAAAAGGTCGGATTAAAGACTGAGAAAAGATATTCAATTGTCTGAAGATGTAAAAGGCAGAGAATTTTGAAAACTGTGATTAATAACAGCTTTACTATCTTTTTCTTTCAACCATCCTTTTTGAAGCCTTACTGGCACCCAGCGGCCATCAGTCCAAAAGCCAGAATATATCGGTTTATGCAAAAAGTTTCTACATAAATCGTGAAGCATTTTTATAATTGTCTTGCCTGAGTTTTATTAAAAAAATTCGCCAGCGAAGTATCGCTGGCTTTCCGTTTCCTTAAGTGTAAACTTCAGGCTCTGGACTTTCGGATTAGAATACAAGCCCTAATTCTTCGAGCTTCTTTCTTGCTCCGTCGTATACCTGCATGTACTCATCAGTTGGTGTTACTGTCTTTACGTCGTAGCATTCCTGGAATGTCTTTCCTGCCGGAGCATTTGCATAATTCTTCTCGTAAAGTGCTACAAGCTTGTCAAGGATCACATTTACTTCTGAAATTTCTACTCCTGCAGTTGCCCTTGCCACTTCTCCCATCATCCTGGCTTCCATACCTGTGGTCTTGTCTGTAACCACACCCTTTGCGGCTGCGACACCTGAAAGGATTTCTCTTCCAGAAGCTGTATCAGTAATGGACTGGGCTGAAGCCTCAAGGAGACACATCTCAGTGCATGGACCTGCACATGGGTAGTACTGGTTACCTGACAGTATGTCTGTAAATTCTGAAATTGTTGCACATGCCCATCCTGCAATCATCAGTGTTTCCCTGGTGTTGGTTGATCCCCAGCGGATGTGGACAGGCCCATCAAGGTGCCAGCTTGCGGTGCTCATTATCACGGCATTTATGTGGGTTGCAACATCAACAATTGTGGTTTCTTCAATTCCGCCTGCATATCCACCGAAAATCGGCATCTGTTCATCCATTATGATGTCGCTGTTCCCCTTGTAGTGAGCAATAACTGAAATTGCATCCAGGTCGATTTTAAGTTCGTTGAGTTGCGAGACCTCGTGGCTGTCCGTACAGGTCATTCCGCCAGCGCAGTCGGCGGAAATGTTTCCCTGAGCGGACAGGGAGGTCTCTGGTCCCTAGACAGCCATGCCAGGCCTACCAGCCATGGCGCAAGCATTCTTAATTAGTCTTGTTTCTGTCTTTGCTGCAAGAACTTCGTAAGGGCTCTTTGGAATAGGCGCTTTCCCGCGTATAGAGGTCATCACACCATTAACAATGGTGTCTACTTCCTTTTCGAGGGCATAGCTCATGTGAACAGGCATAAACACATTTTCGGAAATCGGAGACCCAGTAGGTCCACCCTGCACTATTGGCTTTTTCTTGTCACCAACACTTCTCTTTCTTACGTTTACTGCATCTCTGCCAGTTCCGAGCACGAATTCTTTCTGCACGTTGTTAATTGCATCCCAGATTTCATCTTCAGTGTACTTTACGATCCTGTGTGTGTCTGTACAGTAAATTCCGCAGTCAAGGAGCATCTCAAAGCCTGCGTTGAAGAGTTTTTCCATCATTTCCTTGTCTGTCGGAACAAACTCTCCCTTGAAGTCAAGCCCGTATTTCTGCTTGAGTTCCATTGCCTTCATCGGGATCCTCATGAGGTCCCAGTCGTCCTGGGTGCACTTTTCCCCTACTTTTGCCCTGTCGTAGAAATCGTAGCAGTCGAATGATTTTCTAAATGTCATTTTCTTTTGCCTCCCAGGATTATTTCATAACCTCAAGTGCAACTTTTGCAGCTTCGGCAGCGTTTTCTGCAGTTGCATCCGCTCCAATTTCGGAAATCCATTTATCAGATACAGGAGCTCCTCCGAACATGCACTTTACACTGTCCCTGAGGTCTTCTTCTCTAAGCCTGTCCATCAGGTCTTTCTGGCCAAGCATGGATGTAGTCATAAGGGCTGAACCTACTAAGAGGACTTTTTCTCCTTTGTGCTTTGCAGCTTCTTCTACGACGTCTTCATTCAGGACGTCAACTCCCATGTCAACGATCTGGAACCCGTTTGCTCCAAGCATGGTGGTAACAAGCCTGTGACCAATGTCGTGAATATCTCCTTCTGCAACAAAAGTAATTGCAAGTCCAGCTTCTTCTCCTTCTTTCTTGCTCTTTTCAAGTTCGGGGGTAAGGACTTCCATTGCATTGCTCATTGCTTTTCCAGACATCATGATCTGAGGCAGGAAAATCTCGGCGGCTTCGAATTTGTCACCGACGATTTTCATTCCGACGGAAAGGCCCTTCGTAATAATATCAAGTGCCGGAATTCCTGCAGCTAGAGCCTCCTTGCATAGCTGTGCAGTACCCGCAATGTTTTGACTTACAATTGCGTCGCGTAATTTATCAAAAATTTCTTGATTTGCCATTTTTGTAAACCTCCACTGAGATTTGCAGTTCTGTGCAGTATCGTTGGGCAGTAAAATGTCTCCAGAGTCATTTTTTCGCAAAGGCTTTATGCTTGAACACAGACCCAAGCTCCGCTAGTTAAAAAAGAGCGTTTGCATGGGGTTCTCGTTTTAGGTTCAGATCCTTGCTGCCTTATATTTTTCAGCCATTAGGCGCAAGGAGATTCCTTTATGAATTTTCTGACTGTTTATATTCAAAATTACTCACTGTCATTGCCATTTTGCCCGAACATGTTCGGGACCCTTTGTGAATAATTTCTTCTCTTATGACATTGTTACCGGGGAATTTACTTGCCGGAAACTGCAAATTTGTTTCCCAGTCGAATTAGCATTATATCCCGAATTTCCCAACAGTATGCCTGTTGGAACTGCCTGGAACTGTCCTGAACATTCAGACTCAATCCCTAAACAAAGATTAAAATTATACTATATAAACGAATACTATATTTTTTACAACCATTATTTATAAAAATTTTTATATAATAATGATTTGTAATCTTTACTACTATAATTCAGGATTTTTCCCATTGTTTTTTCTCTTAAAATTCGAGATCTAAGTATGGAAGCAAAAAATATAAATACTGGGATTTCAAGCTGTTGTAATCTCCTTTATATATGCACTCACCAGCTTCAAAGTCCTGTGCTATATATCTTTTTTATGAAAGATCTTAGATAATATTGGGCATGAAAGCGAAAAGTATAAATACTAAAGTTTGGAGTCGCCGTAATCTTTTCGATATATTCAATCTCCTACTTCCAGAAATTTGTCTTCTGCTTCAAGACATTTATTCTCTGCTTTAAGGCTCTATATTTCGAATTCTTAAAAGGAGATCTTAAAATAATAACTTGACATGGCGGGAAGAATACATAATTTATCCTGAAAAATTCGAGATTGGACGAAAGAGACCAAATCTGATAAAGTAATTTTTTTGGAAAATTCTTAAAAATAAGGCCGGCTTAAGGCCGGCTGATCCATTTTTAAATTCTGTTAATATGGCACACTATCAGTGTCCGATATATTCAGTATCTGGTCCTGTTAAGTAATGTTTTTAGTATGTGTGGTTTTTTGCGCACTCAATCATCTTTTGGAGATTGACTGTAGGAGTCATACTGACAGTCCCGCAGCCAACAGTGAGTAACCCAACGCCTGCTTCAAGGACCTTCTTGGAAGCTTCTTCAATCTCTTCAGGAGTTCCATTCCAGAGCACAGCTACAGGGTCAAGGTTTCCGACAATGATTGCGTCTTTTACATTACCTGTTGCGGTCTTGACGTCTACTTTCTGGTCTACGCTAATCCCGTTTACACCAGTCTTGTCCATAATTCCAAGGCCGTTGGTCGTGTTCCCGCAAATGTGGAGCACTGTAGCCACATCCAGTTCCTTCATTGCGTCAGCTATCTTTTTCTGATAGGGAAGAGCATACTTCTCGTAGAACTCTCCACCAATAAGCTCATAGCTTGCTGTAGGATCAATGATAGCTATGGTGTCTGCACCGTTTTCGACCATCGCTTTTGCATATGCTACATTGAAATCCGAGCAGAAGTCCAGAAGTGCGGGAACAATCTCTTCTCCTGTGAAAAGGTTTCCGAACCAGGCATCTCCGTTAATATGCTGGGCAAGAGAGAAAGGACCTATCATAGACCCTATAATCGGGAGCTCTTTTCCGTATTTTTCGGAGAGAATCTTGACGGCCTCGAGGACCACTGCAATTCTGCCTTCTTTCAGGTTGTAATTCTTTAACTTATCCAGATCTTCCAGGTTCTTAACGCTGGGTTTGATCACTGACGGCTGCTGCTTCAGGTCGCCGGCCTTTATTCCGCAGCCAAAAAATTCAGCTTCAGCCGTAATGTCAAAGGGAACTCTCACAGCTTCAAAACCTACTACAGTGTGTGCTGCTTCCGCAAGAGTCGCCATTTTCTCTGCGTCGGCATGGGCCTCTGGCCAGTAGGCTCCACAAGCTTCCATCTGTTCAACAGTTGCAGTCTGAGTAAAACAGACAGCTGGCATCCTGTCCACCTGCTGTTTTCTTAATGCACGGTACAATCTTTCTTTTGGGGTATATTTTGCCATTTATAATCCCTCTCTAAGTTATAATAGACGGGTTTAATTATTAAAAATACATACTACAAATATGTATTTAATTGTTTAATTAAAAATTATGTTATAAAAAGTTATCAATTGAACGGCCTGAATAACCTGAAAATTTCTTCAAAACAAGTTAATTTGTTTTATTCACACCTGCAGGACAAAAAGCTTAAAATAGTTGGGGGTTTGCGACTTTAATCACTATTTAATTGATTATGAGGGTTGAAATAGATTGCTGCTTGCATATTAAGAAAATACAAGAGAGAACTTCTGTTATTCTTTGAACTTTAACAAAGGCAGGCAGCAGACTACTAAATAGGGGAAGCGTTAATATTATCTTTGGACAAACTCCTATTCTATAATTATTTAAACAATTATTTGTCAAAGTATCTACAAAAATTCTCTAAATTCCTAATCCCGATTGATTTTGTATTTTTTTTGTTTCAAGTATGTTTCTGTTTGAAACTTGGCAAATAAACAGATAATTCGCTATTTATTGACAGGAGGACTAATATGAGCCAGTATCCAGGCTGGTATTATGATGAGTTCAAACAAATTGGAGTAAATTATACAGATCTCGAAGAAGTACAGGCTTATGATTTACGTATGCAGAAATTAAGAGATACTGAATATGAGGCTAACCGTATTCGCGAACTTCTTAAAATAAAGAATACGGATTTAATTCTTGAGATCGGTACGGGAACAGGGGAACTGGCACTCAGGTTTTCGGCGTATTGTAGAAAAGTTGTAGCTATCGATATTTCGAAAACTATGATCTCCTTTGCAAAAATGAAGGCTGAAAGCCAGAGAAAAACAAATATACATTTTTGTAATGCCGGATTTTTAACATATGAAAACTATGATGAGCCGTTTGATGTTATTGTCACTCAGCTAGCTTTACATCACCTTCCAGACTACTGGAAAATGATAGCTCTGAAAAGAATCTACGGAATGTTAAAGGAAGGCGGAAAATTTTATTTGCGTGATGTCGTGTTCCCCTCCTTTGTCCGGAATTATGATAGTTATTTTGATAAAATCATAACTGATCTTAAGATCTCTGCAGGGGACGAAATTGCTGAAGAGACGGAAATCCACATAAGAGAAGAATTTTCAACGCTTGATTGGATTATGGAGGGTCTTCTAAAAAGTGCTGGGTTTTGTATTGAGTCTGTTGAATGTGATGGGTTTATGGCAGGTTACATTTGTATAAAATGATTTTTTGAAGAAGAATAGAGAAGAACAGATTTGAAGAGTAACAGTAGTTTAATAGCCACTTATTAATACCTTCTAGCCAGGTACTGGTAATAGTTTATATAGTTCCTAAATTCTAAAATTATTATATCTTTTCCCTATTGACGCCGAATTAGAAATTTAACTAAAATTATAGTCCTCATATCCCACACTTTTATGAGGTTGTTCTTACTGCCGGACGCCTCAAAAAATTATATGCTTCCGGAGGACCTGAAAAATGTATGGAATAGCACTTGATCTGGGTACCAGTGGTTTTAGAGCCCAGCTTATTGATCTTGAAACGAAGGAAACCTTAAAGACAGTCATAACCATGGGTCATCCCCTTCCCGGAGGGAATGTTATGGACCACCTGGACTTTGCAATTACAACAGGTGAAGATGTGGCTCACGAGGTAATCATCGAGACAATCAGGAGGATGTTCCTGCGGTTTGACGTTGACCTCTCAAGAGTGGAACGGCTTGCAGTCTGTGGAAACCCTATCCAGCTTTCCCTTTTCCAGAATACTGAGATAAGGGACCTTGCCTATGCAGGAGAAAACAAGCAGAAGACGCTTGGAGTCAGGAATGTAAAAAGAGATGCCCGTATGTTTTCTGCATCCGAAATTTTCGGGGAAAAAGACCTGCCAAACTGTGAAGTTATCGTACCCCCTGCAATCAAGCACGAAATTGGGGCTGACGCTCTGGCTATGATGCTTGAAACCGATTTCCTTATCCAATCTGAACCTTCGCTTGTCACCGATTACGGGACAAATGCCGAAATGGCTCTGAAAATAGGGGATCGAATTATCACTGCAAGCGCAGCAGCAGGACCTGCGATTGAAGGACAGGGAATAAGTTCAGGCATGCTTGCAAGCCCGGGTGCGATCTGTGATGTAAAGCCAGAGGGGCAGTACTGGAGAATTATGGTTCTTGACAGGGAGATGGAAAAACAGAATGCTTATCTCATTGATCCGATTACGGGGGAGATAAAGGAGTCCTACGGATATGAAACAATCGGGATCACAGGTACAGGAGTTATCTCGGCTTTTTCTCTTGCACTGAGAAGCGGGTTGATTGAAAAATCTCCTAAACTTCCAAACGGAAAGCTGATCCTGGGTCCCGGGATTGAGATCACTGAAAAGGATGTCGAAGAAGCAGGAAAAGCTATTGGGGCAATTCGGGCTGCTCACATGACCCTTATTGTTGAATCCGGAATCAAGTACGAAGACCTGGAGTACGCATATATGTCAGGAGCCTCAGGGGCCTATGTGGACGCTGAAGATGCCCGCAGGCTCGGAGCTGCACCGGGTTATGCAAAAAAAATTGTTCAGTTCGGAAATACTTCGCTTGCGCTTGCCAGGGAACTTGTACTGGAAAAATCCAGGCTGGATGATGTAATTGCGATTGCAAAGAAAATTACTGCCGACCACCTCATGATGGCGACCAGCGAGACTTTCAACAATTTCTACCTCTGCGAGCTTTCCTACTGGACACAGGGCATGCCACTTGAGATGTACAACCAGATGCTTGACCTCTACAACCTGCCTCCTCTCCCGAAAACTCTCGAACACGTAAGCATCGAAAAGAGAGTCAGCAAAGACATAGAAGAGGTCGGATCAGGCGGGCTTTCCATCCTCAAAGAAATTGGTATAATCCTCGAAGTCCCGGTGGAAAAGTGCATCTACTGCAAAAAATGCGTAAAAGAATGTCCGGAAAATGCTCTTGAAATCGTAGAAAGAAACAGTCAGAGAATCGCAAAGTACGACAGCCAGAAGTGCCTTGGTACAAGCTGCCGACGCTGTGTCAGTGTCTGCCCTGAAGATGCTATCGATATAACAAAACTGAAAATCACAGCTAAATAACCTATGGTGGGAATCAGATTCCCACTAACTTTTCTTACTTTTCACCTTTTCTTCACATGGTTCAACCGTTAACCCACAAACGTTACGATGTTGACCTTGTCGTTGCTAAGATATTTTCGGTCAAGCCTTTTTTGAAAAGGGTTGTTCCACAACCGTTGACCCGCAACCGTTGACCCGCAACCGTTGCGCCGGTTGATCACGCCTATAGGGTTTGGGAATAAGTTTCTCAAATTCGAACGTTGCCAGAATTTTCGATCAACCATTGCACCGATTGATCACGCCGTCACATCGTTTTCGAGCAAGTAGGAACTTTCGGGCATTCTTTTTCAAAAGGTTTGCGGGGAAACCGGTCCCTTTCAGCAAATTGAAAAGCAACTTATCTTGTCCATAATTCAGCCCTCTTGAGCGAAGCGAAAAGGGCCCCGTCCTCCCGAGACGGAACTCGGGTAATTCAGCCCTCTTGAGCGAAGCGAAAAGGGCCCCGTCCTCCCGAGACGGAACTCGGGTAATTCAGCCCTCTTGAGCGAAGCGAAAAGGGCCCCGTCCTCCCGAGACGGGACTCGGGTGACGGAACCCGGGCAATAAACTTATAAATAATAACTTGTTTTCCTTAATTTTTCACCAATAAACATATATATTAAACAATATTATTTTATACTACTAATTAAGACCACCATATAGGAAGCAAAACGCTTGTTCAATCTATTTTGCCTAGGAGGAAACCTGATCATGTAGATCGAATGGACTCTAAATCCGTTCAGCCGGGTTAGATTCCCGGGGTTTCCGCCATATTTCTGAATCCCGGAATGGTAATATAATAACATTCAAGATACATTCAGAATATTCCGCTGGAATCTTTTATAAAAGCTGGATATATTTTTCCAGACTATATAAATTGTTTCTGTTATGTGGATCGATTTTATTTTCCGGGTAGCTGTCAGCAAATTGCTGACTCCGTGCTTATATTCAGTAAGCCGGGATTTTGAAATACTATTTCTTGGAAATCATCCGGGCTTTTAATTCACCAGGGGTGACACTATGGATAAAAAACCATTAGATGCTCTAATATCTGCTACCGGGCTCTGGATGTCCAGGACTGGCATGCTCCACAAAATCAAACACTATGAGGTCTCAAGAAGGAAAATATATATTGAAATGGCGTGTGGAGACCATCTTATTGTTAATAATTCCAGGAGTTGTAGAACAGCCAGAGCATTCAGACATCATAAATACAGGAAAACCTGCAAACATTGTAAAGTTTCAAATGAGGATATAACTAATTTCCTCACAAACTCGAGCGAGAGCAAAACCAGTGTAAAAGTTAAGGTAGTTTCTGCTCCGAAGGTCAAGAAAGCCATGCCGAAATCAGTCTCAAGGGCTCCGAAGCCTCTGGAGAATCCTTCTGCACAGGCGTCAACGAACAAATCTGGATCTGTACCTTCGCCTGCAAAATCAGCTCTAAGTTCGTCTGTTCCAGCATCAGCACCTGCTCCTGCACTTACACGAAGCCAGCTTGATAGGGTTGAAGCTCTCTTAAGTCCGGAGGACAAAATCTCTCTCAATGTGACAAAGCCGTTCAGGGAACTTGAATCCGAACTGGTGACAAGAAGAAAAGACGATTTTCAGCGGATCTATGCCGATGACAGGGAAAACTATCTCGGAAAACTCGAACGTGATATTACGAAATTTTTCGTGGATCGGGGTTTTCTGGAAATCAAGTCACCTATCCTTATTCCGGCAGAATATGTGGAGAGAATGGGCATTAATAGTGATATTGAACTTTCAAAACAGGTCTTCAGGATAGATAAAAATCTCTGCTTGAGGCCGATGCTTGCCCCTAATCTTTACAACTACCTGCGAAAACTCGATAGGATTTTACCAGATCCGATAAAGATCTTTGAAATCGGGCCTTGTTACCGGAAAGAGTCTGACGGCAAAGAACACCTTGAAGAGTTTACAATGGTGAATTTCTGTCAGATGGGTTCGGGCTGTACCAGGGAAAATCTTGAAGCCCTCATCAAAGAGTTTCTGGACTATCTGGAAATCGACTTCGAAATCATAGGAGATTCCTGTATGGTCTATGGGGATACTCTCGATATAATGCACGGAGACCTGGAGCTTTCTTCAGCAGTTGTCGGACCGGTTCCTCTTGATAGAGAATGGGGCATTGACAAACCCTGGATAGGCGCAGGTTTCGGGCTTGAGCGCTTGCTCAAGGTCATGCACAATTTTAAAAATATCAAAAGGGCATCAAGGTCAGAATCTTACTATAATGGTATTTCAACCAGTTTGTAAGTTTGAAAACCTATTTAAAGCAGTTTGAGGCCGCTAAATACAGATTGAAGATATCAGAGCTTCACATTGAATGGCAATAAAAAGTGGCAAAATGTAATATGGCAATAAAAAGTGGCAAAATGTAATATGGCAATAAAAAGTGGCAAAATGTAAAGTGGCAATAAAGAATGACAAATGTAAAATGGCAATAAAGAATGGCAAAACATAAAATGGCAATAAAGAATGGCAAAACATAAAATGGCGATAAAGAATGGCAAAATGTAAAATAACAATATTGAATGGCAATATTGAATAAAAAATGGGATGGTAAATACTCAATATGGTAAAATAGGCTAAATGGCGAGATTGAATTCTTAATCGGCCTTTTTAAGGTCGATAAACATCTAAATAATTTATGAGAGGGTGAAATTTTGATCCAAAAAATGGCACTTGATAAATTTGACAGTTTAGGGAAAAAGGTCATTGAAGGGTACCAATTAACTGATGATGACTTGAGAGCTCTTCTTTCCCTTGAATCCGAAAAAGACCTGGAAAGACTCTACTCTGCAGCGCGAAAAGTAAGAGATCATTATTTTGGCAACAGGGTATTTCTTAATTGTTTCATCTATTTCTCTACTTACTGTAAAAATCAATGTTCTTTTTGCTACTATAATTGTCGAAACGAGATCCATCGCTATCGACTGACCATGGAAGAGATAAAAGAAACCTGCAAAGCCCTGAAAGGAGCAGGCTTTCATATGGTTGACCTGACCATGGGAGAAGACCCCTATTACTATGAAGATCCGGACCGGTTCGTTGAGCTTGTCCAGATAGTAAAAGAGGAACTTGGGTTACCCATAATGATTTCTCCGGGATTGATGGATAATGCTACTCTTCTCAAAGCCAGGGAAAAAGGAGCAAACTTCCTTGCCCTTTACCAGGAAACATATGACACCGAACTCTATAGGAAACTTAGAGTTGAACAGTCATTCGATGGGCGTGTCAACGCACGCCGTTTTGCTAAAAAGCAGGGATATTGTATAGAAGACGGAATCCTCACAGGGGTTGGAAATGATATTGAATCCACTATTTTGTCCTTAAGGGGAATGAGTACAAACAATCCTGATATGGTCAGAGTTATGACCTTCCTGCCCCAGGATGGAACCCCGCTTGAAGGTTTCAGAGATAAATCAAACCTCTCGGAACTGAAAATCATCTCGGTTCTCAGGTTAATGTTTCCCAAACGCCTCATTCCTGCTTCCCTTGACCTGGAAGGCATTGACGGCATGGTCCACCGCTTAAACGCAGGAGCAAACATTGTTACTTCTATTCTTCCTCCTGATTCCCAACTAGAAGGCGTTGCAAACTATGACCGTGACCTTGAAGAAAGAGACCGGGATATAAAAAGTGTTGTCAGAAGGCTTGAGATTATGGGTATGAAACCTGCCCTGCAGGCTGACTTTGAGACAATCCTGGGGTGCTAGCTTGAAAACGATCTGTCTTGTAGGTGGGAAACTCCAGGGCTTCGAAGCTGCGTATCTATCTAAAAAAGCCGGAATAAAAGTAGTTCTGGTAGATAAAAATCCGCAGGCTCTCATCCGTAACTATGCGGATGAGTTTTACTGTTTTGACGTAATAAAGGAGCCTGAGAAACTTCTTGATCTCTCAATAAAGGTTGATGCTATACTTCCTGTCAACGAAAACCTGGCCTGCATCGAATTTCTGAATTCAATCAAAGAAAAGTTCTCTTGTCCGGTTCTTTTCGATTTTGATGCTTATCGAGTAAGCAGGGATAAGAAAAGTTCAAAAGATTACTTTAAGTCCATAGGAGTCCCGACTCCGCAGGACAAGCCTTCAGAGCCACCTTATTTTGTAAAGCCACCCTGTGAAAGCAGCAGTGTGGGGACCAGGATCATTTACGATAATGAAGAGCTTGGAACCCTTGAGCCTGACATGCTGGTTGAAGAATATGTGGAAGGTGAGGTCGTTTCTCTCGAAGTTATAGGTGATGGAAGTAATTTTGCCGTGGTAAAAGAGACCCAGGTCCATATAGACGAAACTTATGACTGCCACATGGTAACTCCGCTTCCTGCTAATCCTTTATTCAGGCAGATCTCCCATGCTCTTGCAGCAAACCTTTCCTTGAAAGGGATTATGGATGTGGAAGCAATCTTCGGTCCAAAAGGGCTTAAAGTAATCGAAATTGATGCTCGTTTCCCAAGCCAGACCCCGACAGTCGTTTATTATTCTTCAGGGATCAACCTGATAGAACTCCTGTTCCGTGCCTTTACTGACGGTATTGAGGAAACCGGGTCTTTTCCCGAGGATAAATATTGCATTTATGAGCATCTTATGCTTGGAGAAAACGGGATTCTTGTTCCTGTGGGAGAACAGGTATTTTCCATGGGGAGTGATTACGGAAAATTCTATGAAGAACCTGGCATTGAGATTTTTCTATGCAAAGGAGAGAATCCGGTATTTACCCTGATTTTCTGGGGCAAAGACAGGGAAGAAGCCGGAGCAAAAAAATGCAAAGGACTTTCAGTTCTGAAAGATCGTTTCGGAGCAGCTGTCTGAAAGAGTATTAAAGTAAATTAAAAAGGAAATGAAAAATAATATTTAGTGAATCTAAGACTTAGAACACTCAAATTTTGATAAAATGGCATTAAATACCCAGGTTTAAGGAAATCAAATTTTATTAAATCCGAATTTAATGAAATTAGACTTAAATCCCCCAAAACATAAAATGGCGATAAAAATGGCACTTTTAACTCCAAACGATTTGATAAATATTAATAAACAGCTTCAGGAAGCCGATTCTACTGTTCAAAGAGTAACAGGGCTTGACATAAAAGGCATCTGTAAAGCTCTCTACGGTACTTTCCCTGGTTCCGAAAAAGTAGGTATTGTTCCCGTAACTTCGGGAAATGGGATAATAGGAAACTTTTCCGCTTCCCTGAACGCGATTACTCAGTATTTCGGATTTGAAAGTTTTGTTACGGATATGCTGGATGTTAGCGGCTATTATGAAGCTGTACGGAACGGAGCTGAGATTATTCTCATGGCCGACGACTACACTTTTCTTGCGCATAACCTCAAAAACGGAAAAATGGCCAATAACCAACCCTGCACAGGTATAATTTATGCTGAGATTGCTTCCAGATACCTGAAAGCCGATTCAAAGAACGTACTTGTTGTGGGACTCGGAAAGGTAGGTTTTCCCGGAGCAGCCCACCTTGTGCAGAAAGGCTTCAGGGTTTACGGTTATGATCCTGATGAAAACTTCCTTCAGAGAGCCGTTTCAAGCCTCGGGGTTATCCCGTTCAACCCTGAAAAACCAAAAAAGTTTTCCATTATTTTCGAAGCGACTCCGTGCGCAAACACGATTCCTGAACCTGTACTTTCGGAGAACTGCGTGCTTTCAACTCCAGGAATTCCCTGTGCAATCTCTGAAGAACTTCGAACAAAATATGATGTACAACTTGTAGCTGAACCTCTTGGAATCGGAACGGTATCAATGCTGTATTCTGTGCTCTAACACTCGATTCCCATCTCGCTCAAATTCTGTCTCGATAGGACAGCCCCAATTGCGCTTCAAGATTGCAGAAAAATCTTCGGTTTTCTGGGAATTGCTATGTAATCACAACAGCAGGCTGTCCTCTTCGCTCCGCTCAAGAATTCCGATCTTTTATTAAATGGTTATTTAAACCGATACTTACTTATATGTAAGTAAGTATATTCTATAGTGAAGATAAACTCAGATTGCGATTCTAAAAATCCAGATGAGGGCTAATGAGCATCTTCGGTGCATACTGAGGGGAGTACTTTATGAAATGTAAGAGAATATGAAATGTAAGATAACGTGAAATGTAAGATAATATAAAATGTAAGATGTTTCTCATATAATAAAGCGAAAAACTAAGTTTATATGAATGAGCACTATTCAATTAACTCATTAAAGAATACAAGTGTTGTTATGAAGGACATAAATCAGACTAATCAACAAATACTCTATTACGCAAGGAATTTTTTGCAATGTAGAGGCTATAATGGATTTAGTTACAAAGATATTTCTCAAAAACTGGGAATAAAGAATGCAGCAATTCATAACTACTATCCCAAAAAAGAAGATCTGGTTGCAGCCTTGCTCGAAGACAGCAGAAAGAGTTTAGCTGCAAATATTACTCAAATAGAGGAATCTGGGAGCTCAGCCCGTGATCAGCTTCAATACTACTTTGATTATGCACTGAAAGAGTTTGATGAAGGCAAAAGTATCTGTCCTCCAGGCTCGGTAATTCTCGATTTTGAAGAACTTCCTGAGAAAGTTAAAAAGCAAAATTTGCTGTTACTGGATGATATCTTGGCCTGGATTTCCAGAGTTCTTAAAATTGGTTTGGAACAGGGAGAATTTAGTTTTTCCGATCCTGTGGAGGCACGTGCAGAGTTGGTAGTCGAAGCCTTAATGGGTGCCAGACAATTATCCAGCATTAAAGGGAGAAAAACACTAGTTAGATCCATTTCTCTAATTAAATTCGACCTTGGGTGGAAGGATTGATTTTTTTCCTAACCATAACTTACTTATATGTAAGTAAGTATATTATCCTAATATAAATAAATCTGTTTCTCAAAAATTAGATCTTCTGGCAAGACTTCTGAGGAGGATATCTCAATGCCTACCATGAGTATTATTTCATGTAAGATAATGCAGGATGAAATTATCTGGATTCTTGAAAATGACTCTTCCATTGATGAGATCGTTATAGTTGATAATGAAAATATACGAGAATTCGTAGAAAAACTGGATAAAGTAAACCTTCAGTATAAAGTGCTCTCTCTGGAAGATATTTCCTCACTTCCCGAAATTAAAAGTGAGTGTAAATATACGGTTTTGATTCATCTGATGGAACTGGGCCTTCATAGAAGTCCTAAAGAGTTGAAAATTAAGGTATATGAGACTATAAAGACTCTTGCTCCATTTTCGTCGGGTATTTTACTCTTTTACGGTTTATGTGGAAATGTACTGGGAGACGTTGAAAAAGATTTTGAAAAGGATTTTGGACTTAGTTCAATCTCATGTCCTGTCCGCATCCTTAAAGACAAAGACCACAGGATTGTAGACGACTGCATAGGAGCTACTGTAGGAGGAGTTAATAACTATTTAAAGATACTCAAAAGTGTTAGTGATGCTGGAACATACCTCTTTACTCCCATGTACAGCAAGGGCTGGAAGGAAATACTTGACCTGAATAAGCTAAATAAAGACCCTGTCAAAGCATTGAAATTAATGAAAAAAACCCATGAAATGATTGGTTACAAAAGAGTTGCTAAGATTAATACTGGCCTCAAATATACCGAAAATTTCGACGCTTCTATTCGGGAGTTTGCAAATTTGTTTGATTTCGAAATTTTGGAATTCGATGATGGTAATCAGGAAATCTTTAAAGATTGCTATAACGAACTCAAAATGGAAATTTAGAAAAAAACAAAATGTTGAAATGTATTGAAAAAATTTGCGTTTGTATATGAACGGTGAGCGGATGCCTGTACTTAGCATAATTGCCTGTGAAATGCTTGAAGACGAACTGGCATATGTCCTCTCAGAAGACCACGATTTGGGTCAATTGATTGTACTTGAAAACAGGCAAAGTT
The DNA here is from genome assembly GCF_000970305.1 of Methanosarcina barkeri 3. GTDB lineage: Archaea > Halobacteriota > Methanosarcinia > Methanosarcinales > Methanosarcinaceae > Methanosarcina > Methanosarcina barkeri_A. Next base: position 3,022,898 of record NZ_CP009517.1, on the reverse strand, counting down.
TCAGGTTTGTTCGAAAGCTTAAATCCAGAAATTGCCAGCTCAGACTTTTTCCTTTGGAAAAGGTACCTATTTTTTTAAAAGGGGTAAATAACTCCGTATATAATTCTGCATCTGTGAATATCTTGAAACTTTTATTGAAATTTCAATTTTTCGAGAAAATACCTCATCATATCAGAAAAAAAAGTAAAGAAAAGAACAATGAAAAGAACAATGAAAAGAACGATGAAAAAAACGATGAAAAAAACAATGAAAAGAACAAAGAAAAGCCTATTATTGTTGTAAACACTCTGAAACTTGGGCTACATGCAGATTGTGAACTCTTAAGATCTGAAATCTACCAGCATATTAAAAAAATGGCAGCTTTTTCAGATGGCATTCTTATTTTCTATGGAAATTGTGGGCACTCTCTTAGGAACACGGAAGAGGAGTTTAAAGATCTCCCTTGCTCTCTTTACTTCCTCAAAGATGAAAAAGGAGAGATCGTGGACGATTGTATTAGCGTAGCTCTTGGGGGCAACGATAATTATGCTGAAGTTATGCAGGGTGGGAATGGTACGGGTATGATATATCTGACTCCTATGTGGGCTTCCAGTTGGAAACAAATGAGAAAGGAATCTAATAACACTTCTGACTTTAATGACAGTTTTTTGAAAAGGCATTATAAAAAGGTTGTCAAAATCAATAATAATATTTCTACAGGAAGTGAATTCGATGAAAATGTCTTGGATTATGCCCAAACTTTTGATATGAGTATTGCTGAAATGGAAGGAAGTATGGAAATAGCAAGTAGATCCTATCTAAATGCCAAAAACAATGTTTGTAAAAGAGTATTATCAGATTAAAAATAATTAAAAGAATACGCTGAAAATAAAAGAAGGAAAAACAAAATAACGAAGACAAATTTTTTATTATTTCAAGCCACTTGAAGTAATTTTAAGTTATTTCAAGCCATTTCAAGTCATTTCAAGCCATTTCAAGCCATTTCAAGCCATTCCAAGTCTTTATGATTTTTTCTAAGTCTCTTCAAATCTTCTCAAGTCTCTTTGAGTTTTTTTCAAGTCTCTTCAATTCTATTCGAGTCTTTTTAAGTTTTTTCAACTCTTTTTATAAAGCCCCAATGTACTTAGAGTCAGAGCAGTAGCGTTTATATCGTCGCCTTTATTTCCCCATGCTCCATTTTCATGGACGTTTTCAAGGAGCCAATTGACTGAATCTTCAACCTCATCTTTAAAACCTGCAAGAAGCAGGGCCTGAATTGCAAGATTGCTTGTGGAAATGTGTATCCAGCCGCCGTCTAGCCTTTTTTTTGAAAGAATCCATCTGGCTTTTTCCTGGATAAAAGTTTCAAAGGTTCTGGTCTTTGTCAGATTATCCTGTTTTTTGAGAGCTGTGATTATAAGGGATGTAGTGCCAATCTGTTCCCAGGCAGGGCAATAATTTTCGGATAGCCAGTTGCATCCGTCTTTGTTCTGAGTTCCCATGTCTGCAAGCGCTGCAAGGGCATAGGCTGTGTCGTAAACATCTCTGTTCCAGAAGTTTTCTTTTTTTCTGGCGAGCAGCCATCTTGCTGAAGCCGTGAATACTATTCCTTCTGTTGAAAGGGCTGAGCTGGCCCTTGCGGTGTCTCTGATTGAAGAGTTCCAGGAACCATCGTTATCCTGTTCAAGAATAAGGCGGGTTATGTAAGGGTTTGGAAGTTCCCAGAGGGCATGTGCGGATAAGGTACTTGAAAGTTCCTTTACGGACTGAATTCGCTGGGCAGAGAGCCATTCAAAACTGTTTTTCACAATATCGAATTCCAGGTTGTTTGACATTTTATTGTGCTTTTCAGGCTTCATATATTAATACCTGACTGCATAGTCTTTTACTTAATTTCTAAATTTTTATTTTTAGATATTGTACAAGGGATAAACTATATCTAAAATTACGCATTATTATGCATAATGGTGCGCCCAAGGAAACGAAAATTAGTGAATTTCGAGCATCGAATGAGACACTTCAAACCTGAAGGCTTAGAAGAGGACCATTTAGAAAGAGATCATTTTGAAAAAAATCATTTTGAAAAAAATCGTTTAGAGAAAGATAATCTGGAAGAAGTAGTCCTGACAGTTGATGAACTTGAAACCATGAGATTAAGTTTCCTGGAAAGTTTATCTCAAACTGAGGCTGCAACCTGCATGGATGTTCACCAGTCTACTTTCCAGAGGACACTTAAAAGAGCACTTGTAAAGATAACCGAAGCACTTGTTTATGGAAAATCAGTAAGAATCGAAGGAGGAAATTATAGGATGCCAGGAGGAGACGGTAATGGTCCCGAAGGTAAAGGGCCTGGAATAGGCAGAGGTGGAAAAGGCAAAGGAAGGTGCAGGGGAAGAAGTTCTGGAGGTCCTGACGGAATGTGCATATGCTCTGAATGTGGATATGAAGCGCCCCATAAGCCTGGCGTGCCCTGCATTGAGGTCAAGTGTGAAAAGTGTGGGACTCCAATGGTCAGAAAGTAATTTTTGAAGTGGGCAAAAAGAAGAGAGTTAAAAGAGACAGCTTCCCGGATAACAATAATTTTTGAATCGAATCAAGATTTAAAACTAATTATTTAAGTTTAAACTAATTATCTGAGTTTAAACTAATTATCTGAGTTTAAACTAATTATCTGAGTTTAAACTAATTATCTGAGTTTAAACTAATTATCTGAGTTTAAACTAATTATCTGAGAGAAATTCTTTTTGCCAGCTCTTCATCAACTGAATAAACTACATATTCATTTTTATCAATGCCTTTCAGTTTGGCGATAACTTCGTTGTCGTTCTCTTCCTCTTCGACCTGCTCTTCAACATACCATTGAAGGAAAGAAGCCGTAGCTTCATCTTTTTCAGCACGGGCAAGCTCTACCAGCTCATTAATTGAGCGGGTGATGAACTGTTCGTGCTTCAGAGTCTGCTGGAACATTTCCATAGCTGTCCCAAATTCCATGGGTGGCTCTTTGATCTCCTTAAGTTTAACCTTTCCACCCTGACTGTTTACGTAATCAAAGAGCTTCATTGCATGGATATTTTCTTCGTCAACCTGGACTCTAAACCAGTGGGCAAAGCCCGGAAGCCCAACTGATGAACTATATGCTGACATTGCAAGGTACAGATAAGACGAGTACATTTCTTTATTGATTTGTTCATTCAGTGCTTCTTCCATCTTTTCATTCAGCATTGGTTTTCCCTCCCGTTCCTGAATATAACCTGAAAATTCGTTCTGTAATTCTTCTTTTTAAAACTAGTATGCATGCACATATTCCTTTTTGGTCAACATATATTCTTTTTGACCAATTTTTTATAAAGTTTGTTTGAAATAGTTACCTGGTACAGTTTCTTGGTTTAGATTTCCGACTTTTCACTTTGTCTCATTAGATGCGATACTGGATGAAATTTCTTTATCTTCTTGACCACAACGGACAAAACTTTTAGGTTTAACTCTCTGATGTACGATAAGTACCGGGATTTTCGAGTTTCTCACAACTTTTTCGGATACGCTTCCAAGCATGAAACGTTTAACCCCGCTTTTTCCAGTAGAGCCTATGACAATCATATCAACTTTTTGATTCTCTGCGAAATCAAGGATTTTTTCAGCCGTATTTCCTTTAAGCAGTATGGTTGCAGCTTCTATCCCGGAAGCTTTTGCTTTTTCTTCTATGCAGCAAATTGCGTCACGGCCAACTCTTTCAAATTGTTCATAGACATTTTTTACCCACGATTCATCCATCAGAACGGAGTCAAGAAAGCTTATATCTATGACATATAAGGCATAGACTTTTGCCCCAATGTACCCAGCAATTTCCATCCCGAAATCCACTACATTTTCAGCGGCTTTTGAGCCGTCAGTAGCAATCAGAATTTGCCTTTGTAGTTTGGGTTTAAGCTCACTGCTCTCCTCTATACGTACCCCCTCCGTAGTTATTTTACCCCCTATACTTACTCCCTATACTTACTCCCTATACTTACTCCCATTAGATTACAATATATTAGATTTATTAGGTTTGTTATTAGATTTACTATAATTATGCTATTATATTATTATATTATTATATTCTTATATTATTATATTATTAATGAGTTAATACTGAAATCTGTCTTATTTTTACTAATTTATGTTTCTATAATTGCTTTCAAGATAGGAAACTCGACTATTCAAAAGATAAGTTTCAATAATAAACTTCAAAACAAAAAATTTGAATTATGGATTTGTTTCATTAAAGTATTCCGGAGTTCATCCCTCTCGCAAGCTCTTTTCGTCTAAGATAAGTACCTGAACTTGTGCGTTTCTGACAATTTCTTCAACGATTTTTTTCAGACACGTTTCCAAGAAGAAAGCGTTTGACATTGTTTTTCCCGAGAAATCTCACCAAAATCACATCAGTGACACTTATTGTCCACGCATCGTTCTCCGAACCGTCAGTAGCAGTCAGGATTTTCTGTAAAGGTTTCTCTATACCCTTTTCCTCCCCACCTACCCCTGCTTTAAGCTCATTCTTTAACTTAGCGACTAGCCTAATTCAGGACTTACGCATTTGAGAAACAAGATCAATTACGGCAAAGAATGGGGATCAAAGCCATATTCTAGACAGTTAATGGTCTAATGATATTGATTTCTCGGTTCGACTGCGTAAGTCCTAAAATTGTTTCTAAAAAGGATCAAATTATCCAATTTAGCTACTCAGAACTGGTTATTCCTGTATCAATTTTTTCTCACTTTTATGCCGTTCTCGAACAACCAGGACCGGAATTTTTGCATGCCTTATAACTTTTTCGGATACGCTCCCAAGCAGTATGCGCTCATATCCGCTTTTTCCAAGCGAACCCATTATGATCATATCGATATTATTATCTTCTGCAAAAGTCACAATCTTCTCAGCCGGATGGCCTCTAAGCACCCTCGATTCCACTTCCACTCCTGCAGCTTCTCCAATTTTTTCTATATAAGAGGTTGCTTCACGTCCTTCTTTCTCGAATTCTTCAAGCACTTTGTCTGACCAGATTTGATCCAGCGGAACTGAACGGTAAGGTGTTGTATCGATGACATAAACAGCAAATATTTTTGCCCCACTACACCCAACCATTTCGATCCCAAAGTCTGCGGCTTCGTTTGCTGTCTCTGAGCCATCGGTAGCGATCAGTATCTGTCTTTGCGGTCTAGATTCAATTTCAATAGTTCCCATTATTACCCCTCATTTTATCAATCTGTATTCCTGGATTTCATTCCAGTATCCGGAACTTTCATCTTTTTTACAGTTTACGGTTTTTTTCAGTACTTCAGAGGCACAGATCGCAATTAGAGTCCTTTAAACTTGCGTTCTATGTTCTGACCACCTTATTTTGTCCTCTATCTGAATATTGATGTGTTCATATTAATAATTTTCATTCAATTGTTCTCTGAAGAAGAAAAAGCGTCCATGAAGGCAAAAAGTATATACTTTGGAATATAATTATCAAAGAGGAGGGCAGATCTTGAAAAAATTGGGAATTAAGTCATCTCAAATCTTATTTTTGAAAAGTTTACTCTTAATATTCTTTATTACTATTTTCGCCGTTGGAAGCGGCTGTGTCAAGAGTTTTGAAGAAGAGAGCTACTATAATGTTAGGGATATGGATATCTCAGCAGACCGTACAGGAGCAGCTTTCATAGATCTGAACGTCACAACGTATGTCGAAAAAGTTCAGGGGGACAGTGCGAAAAATACCTCACTTCTCCTTAAAGCCTATAGCCGTGAAAGTGGGCTGCTTAAAACACAGAAGAAGATAGAACTGGGAGCGCTAAAGAAAGGAGATACGAAATCAGTAAGTCAGGTCCTGACCCTTCCGAAAGTTGGAGGATACGATCTCCAGAGTGTCCTTTTTGAGGAAAATGTGCAGAAAAGCAATGGAGAAATCAAAGTTTACAACCTGGATTCCTTGCCTGCGGATGTACAGGAAACAGGGCTTGGAATCCCCGAGATGGACTTCAGGGTGAAAAAAGTGGAAGGCGGTAAAGTCCTTGTTGAAAGCGATATCTATCTGACAAATGAAGGCAGGGAAACCAGCAAAGATTTTCGCATGCTTGTTAAGGTCCGTGAAATGGATGCCGGACTCCTTGCGGATAAAGTCTGGACGCACACAGGAGAAATCAAACCTGAAGCCACAATTATCCAGACTGTCAACCTGACAATGCCTGACCAGTACAATTACGTTGTAGAAGTCCTGATCTGGAACAATGATACCATTGTCGAGCGTGGAGAAGATTATATTCAGCTCAACCCCGTAGTTGAGGTTAAAGATAAAAATACCACTAAAGCTCGAGAAATTCAGACAAGCGAATTTGAAAATGTGGTGGAACCCGAAGAGATTCCTGAAGAGGAATATAAAAGTGCAAAAGAAGATTCACCAGGATTCAGCCTATCTTTATCTGCAATTTTGATCTGTCTGGTAGTAATTCTGAGGAGGCGGTTTGCATGAGTGAAACCTTAGACATGAGACCAGAGCCAAAAGGGGAAAAAGTGTCAGACATGGGGGAGAACTTCAAAAAAGGAATCTTTCTTATTTCAATGCTGCTTCTACTTGTAGCCACTTTCCAGCTCTATTTCTCCATAGAGCGGATAATTGAAATTTGGTTTGAGCATCAATATATTCCAATTTTCAGGGCTGTTTACAACTTCCTTGTCTTGATTGCAAGTCTGTACATCATCAGGCTATACATTGTAAAACGCTGAAAAAAGCTGGAAAAGGGAAAAGCTGGAAAAGGGAAAAGCTGGAAAAGGGAAAAGCTGGAAAAGGGAAAAGCTGGAAAAGGGAAAAGCTGGAAATAGAAAAGCTGGAAATAGAAAAGCTGGAAATAGAAAAGCTGGAAATAGAAAAGCTGGAAATAGAAAAGCTGGAAAAGGGAAAAGCTGGAAATAGAAAAAGCTGAAAAAAGTCTAAAAATTAGAAACTGCTACTCGGAGAGGTATGAAAGGGAAAATCTGAAAGGAGAAACTTGAAAGTAGACGTTTGAAGTTTCAAGCTTCTTCAATCAGTTTTTTTACGGTTTCAAGTACCAGGACCGCATCTTCCATTTTTACGTCAACTTCATTGCCTGTGAAAAAATTCAGAAAGGATTTTTTCTTTTCTTCCGGGATTAGCCCTTTTTTTGCCCCTTCTTTTACAAGTCCGAGATAGCTCCGGTCAGGATAATAAGTGTTAATTGCAAGCTCCAGAAGACCGTCATGTTCTTCTTTACTCAAAAGTCCTGAGGCAAATGCGGCTTTTAGCGTTTCTCTTATATTGACAAGGGGTACGGAAATGGGCTCGAAAGTGTCAGGGTTTGTGCTTACTGCAACTTCATCATCTGATTCGATTACACCGTCCCTGTACCATTCGTAAACCTTTCCTACTCCTATCATGCCGTGGACATCCAGTTCAGAAGCCCGTAGAGCTCCCATGCTGGCACCTCCAACTACCTTTACACCTGCATCAAGCGCAGACAGAATCTCCCTGTGTCCAACAGCTGCCCTGTCAAAAAACATTCCGTCTATTATTCCTATTACCTTATACCCTTTCTGAACGAATTTTTCAAGCTGGAACCTGCGTACAGGAGGCTGGTAATTTGCCCTGAGAACTTTTCTTGCGTCCTCATGGCTAATGCTGTTGCCTGTAAAGATCACCACTTTTGCTTTCATCGTCTCTTCCACGGCTTTTCATTTTTGTTTCTGGAGAATTCTTTCTTCCTTTGAGAGCCGATCCTTTTTCCTTTCCGATCCCTGTCAATAGTGAAAAGTTCTAATCCGGGAATTATTACTCGCACAACCGGCACTTTAATCTCTTCTCTTGAGAGGTCTACCACCAGCACTCTTTCGGCTAGACCTTTAAGTTTTTCGAGGATTACATCGATATTTTCTGCAGGGCTTTTTCTGGATAGGTCCTGTACTTCGGAAAGAGATATTTTTTCTCCATCTTCAAACCAGAACCTGTTTAACCGCTTCATGCGGTCATATCCCACACTTCGGATAAAACCTTCTCTATCCGTGTCTTCCCTTGCTCCCTGAATTTGAACTACTCGTGATTGGGCAGCTTCGGTTATAGCTCTCGCAACTGCAATTTCGGGTTTCAGGTGGGAGCCTGCACCCATGACGAGAAGCGCAGGGTCTTTAAGTTTTACGTCATCAGTTACCGCAATTACTGTCGGAATGCCGGTATCGCTCGGGACCAGCCAGATTTTGAGTTCTATTCCTGCATCTTTAAATTTGCTGGCAAGTTCGTACAGGTATCCATCTTTCTCAGTTAGCACGATTTCTTTTCCGAGATTGCGGGAATACTGTGCTATGCTTATTGCGTCCCTTTCTATAACCTCAAGCATCCCGTGAAGAATAGCTTCTTCAATCACGTTTCCGGACGCCAGCCCATTGGTATTGCTCAGGAAGAGTTTCTGACATTGTCCGGGTGAGTCGTACGGGTGATAAACCGAGTTAGAGCTTACGAACACTTCTTCATTGTTCATTAAATCGTATGTTCCAACCCATTCAAGCAAAGACTGGGGAAGATAAGGCTGGGGTAGAAGTAGCGTTGCAGGGTCGAGCACTGTGCAGCTTTCTATAGCTCTGACATAGGATTCTACAAGGGTCGGGGCAGAAATCTCACTTTTAATATTTGCGTTCAGGCCAGGTCTTTCTGCAAGGCAGCGCTCAAAACTTTCCATTATCGCCGAAATCCGGGCCCTTTGCTCAGTTGAGCCCTTGCCTGAGTATATACTGATCGCTCCCCTTGCGGCACTGGGGCGGATTGCCGAAAAAATAGGGATTCCTAGCCTGTCAAGGTTTGTAATATCTGCAATTCGGGTAACCCCTATCTTTTTTATCTCATCTTTAGTGTTTTCCAGGGTTGTGGCTTCATCATATACTCGCTGTGTCCCTTCGAGATATGAGATCGATCTGTCAAGTTTTATTTCAGGCATAATTAGAAACCTTCCATCTCTTGTTATTATACTTTGTGATTTTTCGGGTGTCAACCTTTTAGGGAGATCTACATAATTTCTCTTCAGACTTTTTGGAAATATGAATATAATATAAACATGGTGCAAGGATACTGCACAGGCACTACAAATATGATAAGTGTATACTGTAAATATAGTACAAACGTATTGCAAAACATATGTGGATATAATACAAAGGGGGTACAAACGGAATAATGCTATATATTCAAGGATCTATAAGTATGTAAGAGGGCTTATAAGGGGGTTTTGTCCGACGAATCTTAAAAAATTGCTTTTGGAAGAAAATGTAGGAGGCTTTGATCTCCTGTGCCGAACCATATATGGAGTACTTGCAACTCTCGTGCTAGCAACAGGCCTTGTAAAAAGATCTCGATGGAAATGGATTATTGCGCTGATCGCTTTTACTGGTCTTGTTAGCTCAATCCTGAGACACTGCACTCCCTACTCCATTCTTGGAATCAGTACCGCAAAGAAAAAGAAAGATTCTGTGCAGGAAGTTTATTTCAATAAACAGTACTTCAGGAGATATTAATTCTCCATCTTTTTTTAACATAGCTGCGTTAGTGAGTGTAAAAAATTATCTCAAATTAGATTTAAGTCTACAATTGGGATAGGACTTACACATTTGAACTGAAAAACAATACTATCAACTAATAAATGTTTAAAATATTAATTTAAACCTAATTTAAACCACGATGTTATTGTATTTAATTTTTGACACAGAATGCATAAGGTCTATTAAAAAAGTATCTTTTTCAAGCCCTTTTTATGTCCTGATTTTAAATTTCTTGAAAAATGTGAGAATAAGATTTCTCTGCGTTATCAATTAAATGTTAAATTCCATCCTTTGTTTTAAGTAGAGAGGCTAAAATTGGAGACCTTGTTTGGGAACTAGGAATTTAGTAACATAAAGAATTTTAGTAACCGGTTTTCTTCTCTTTTCACTGATACGCCCTTGAGCCAATATTTTGACAACAATATAGGATATGGTAAATCAGGGATGCCTTATCTATTAAAATTCAAACTCAATTATTTAAGTATTCTTATGCATGACACTATTCAACGAAAGAGCTTATTATTTATACTCAAAATTTAAATATACATCATATATTTTTTAAAATATAGCCATTCTAGGATGAACATTTCAGATTATACAAATTATTTACAACATATTGAAAGCAGGAGTTAAAATGAAACTGGCACTAAAAATAACTGGTATCTTCTTAATCGTCACTCTGCTGACATCGTGTGTAGTAGCAACTGAAAACAAAGATCTGCCAACAAAAAAAGAAATAACTGATTTTATTACTGAGATACCAGTATCTGATGACTATATTAACACAGTATTTGATGCCGTGAAAAATAAACAGCCGACATGGAACTGTGATACATGGGTAGATAAAAAAACTGATAATCAGATACTCAGCTTGTATTATGTAAATCCATACTCAGCAGAAGGATACGGTAGCATATACTTCAATGAGTTCGGGAAAGAGATCTCCAAGCAAGGAATTGACCTCAAGCTGGTAAATCATTACGTAGGAAAGGCTGTTTCTGAAGAAAACACCGATAATACTTTACAGACGGCCGATGAGACTTTACAGACGACTGAGACGACGGGCCATATGGTTGATGAAACTGGCCAGACGTCTGATGAGACGGACCAGACGTCTGAGTCTGAAGAGAAACTGGCTGAGTATGAGGGTAAACTGGCTGAGTATGAGGATAAACTGGCTAATCTTGAGGAGGAGACCAAGAAGGTTAGGTATGAGGGGCAGTCTGATAAGTATGAGTTTTCGACGGCTAGTAATGAGTCTCAGTCGGCTGAGGATATGGCTAAGACAGTTGATGATGCAGCCCATATAGTTGAGAATGCGGCTAAGACAGTTGAAACTGTGGCCAAGAAGGTTGAGGAAGAAGAAGAAACAAAACAGGATAAAGAAATTCGTAACGGGATTTTAATTACAGTAGTTGGAGGCATAATTTTAAGTGTTATTGTAAGTCTTATAAAGTTATTCTTTAAGTAGAACCGCAGGTAGGTATCCAATCTATAACCCAAATTGCATAATATTTAACCGTAAGATATAACTGAAAGGTAAGTAATTTTAACTTCTACTCTCTATAGATTCCAGTTGCTAACTGCTTTTTTCAGACAAAAATCGTTCTTAGTACCTGAAAAATCAAAAGTAAAGACAGATAATAACTCTTTAATTGAATTTATCTACGTTTGGTTAAAATACGGTCTACCTGAAATGCTTTTTTATTACTGTTTCCGTAAACTTATAAATATAATTGAGATAAATTGACGATTGGAACAGTCATTTTGATATTAACATATTTCTTTACCGAATGCAAATGATTCTTTTTCTAGCCCGTTAATCTATTTTGTTAAATTATTAGGTTGCTCGTGTTTTTTGATGAATTCGTCTTTAAGTTTCTTCAACTTCTCTCTCGTTTTTGAGCTATTCTTTATCTCTTCATAATCCTGTAAAACTAAACATTAAAATCAGTCTTTGTTACTCGCCAATGTTTTCTCCACTAGGTGGATAGTTCTGTCCAAGTGTTTTATATACCGACTGTGTAGGAGCCATCCAGATTTTTCCAGTGCCTTCATAGGTATGAAGAGTTCCCTCTCCACTGGCTAGATTTCCAACCAATTTCTTTGCAGATCTTTCTACTGTAAACTTGATAGAGGATGATCTTAAGAATACAAAGTTTCCATCGACTTGCAGTCTTTCATTATTAAGTTCATATTTCAGAACCTCACTTAGAGGTACCGGGATTGCAAGAGCACATAGGCCCTTTCCACTGAGTTTGGTCTGAAACCAACCTTCTCCTCCAAATAGCCCTGAAGATAGATTTTTCTGGGATGAAACTTCTACACTGACTCCGCTTTCACAGCAATAGAAAATTCCCTTATCTACAATAATAGGATCATTGTTCAGTTCCATCAATATGAAATGACCGAAACTTGGTTCAAGAAAAATCTCTCCAGTACCTGAATAAGTAGGATTGAAGGCAGCTTCCTCGGTCAGTGAATTCTTTATCAGTTTTTTTGCAAGGCCTCCAACCCCTCCTATCTGGCATTCTGCACAAATATTCCCTTTGTGAAAGTAAAGAGCTCCCGGTTCGGTAGTTATCGAGCTGTTTTGAAGAGTAATTTTTACCTGCTTCAGGCTCATTCCTACTTTTTCAATATTATACAGATTTTCTGCAAGACGAGAGTCTCTAAGCCCTCGCAGATTTTTGTACTGAAGGATCTCAATTTTTATCCCTTCTCTCTCAACGCATTCAAGAATATTGATGTTATCATAAAAACTTTGTTCGATCATTAGCTTACTACCTTTCAATTTTACTGATGCTGTAATGCTATATATTTAAAGTAAATTTCTTTATACTCTATTCTATTTCTTTTATATAGAATTATCTAAAAAATTAGAGTTTTAAGTCAGTTAATTCTCTTATAATTTATCCGTTTTTTCTCTTACTCAAGTTTTATCTTTCTCTTCATAATTGGCGTATATTCTGTAATATCCTTTGTTCTAAGAATAAGTAAAGAATATTAGAGTATGTTTATTTTTTAAGTAATATAACATAACTAATTTCAGTCACGTTGGTTATATATAAGTTCGATAATATTTTATTAATACTAAAACTAAGTATGAAGATGAAAGAAATGAACAATACAAAAAGCTGTGAAGTTAGATGCACAAAGTGTAGAAATTGGTTCAGCTCACAACTTCTTCAGTTTGAAGATGAAGAGTCGTTTCTGCACTCTATAATGTATAAAAACAGAGAGTCATGTCCTTACTGCAATGCAGTGATTACTTATGACAAAGAAATCATGAGATTCGTAGAAAAAGACAGTACTGGTAAAGTCGTCAAAGAAACTAGATATCTGTATGATTTCTGATGTAACATCAAAATTATCTTCCAAATTTTGCCAAAATTTCCTTAAGTAAAAATTTATACTAATTCTTAAAGAGTATATGTTAAACTTGTGCCAATCTGGAATAAATTTCAGATATGTTAACTTATCTGCTATTGAGGTTTTTTGAAACTTTAAGCTACTATTTTTAATTTAATTTCATAGGTTTTGAGAATTAAAAAGTGAGAAAAATCTTAGAACTTCTATACTGAAAAGTCTGTAATAATTAATCTGAAATGAATTTTGAGATAAACTCAAAGGTAAATCGCTATTATTACCATCAAAGTTGATACGGCCACGTATAAAATACCAGGTATAAAATGAGCCCAAAAGTCCGAACGAACTGAGATTTCTCTTCTTATACTATCTTCATCAGTGAAAAAAGAATCTGGATATTTGTGCAGAAAAGCTTCATAAATTCTGAAGTACCCAAATTCAAAAAATGAACCAATGCTGATTAAGGTAACGTCTAAAATGCTGCTAATTGTCATGTCGAGCGGAATGTCAACTGACCCCAAAAGGATAAATAAAACTGCGAAATGCAACAGTGGTACAATGAATAAAATAATCCATCCTGTTAATAAGCGTTTGATATTGTGAGACTTTCCCTTCCAGGCACTATATGTGTCCCAAGGCTTGTATATTTCGTGGGAGCGAGCTATTATTAAAGAGAAATATATCGCAAAGAAATACAAAAACAAATCTTGTACGGTTGGCGACATAATCTTCCTATTTTAATTCATGCTCGGATCATTAATTGTCAAAATGAGATCATAACAAGACTTAATAACAGAGAAAAATATGAGATAGATCTTATTTTCCGGTCAGGGATTAATCTGATATTTGTAATTCAGATTATGGATTTAATAGATTTAATAACATATAAATCCCCAACCACGCAAAGAAGAGTAGCCGCATACTCTGAAAATATTTCTTTTTCGTTCTTTTTACGTTAACCCGTGAATATGAGTTTTGAGTTATTCTTGTTTAGCTTTTCTACAAGCTCTTCAATTATATGTAGCTGATTATAATATAAAACCAGTATTAGTGGACATCTTGAAGAAACATATGAAGAAACATGTGTGCATGAATTTTAATTTTGCAGTTCTAGATTCTGTTTTTAAATCGTCTGACATATTTATTTATTTTATGTCTTGTATAAGACAATTCGATAAGTTTATTATATTTGAGTACGTAGATTAAATTATGACTTTCTTACCTCCAGATTATGGGTCTATTAGTCATATTCCTCTGGACATAGCTTTTAGGGATGCTATTTTTATCTGGATCTTTAGCATCGTTTTGCTTTTTATTCTGATCCTCACTGTGCGTCATAGTGTTCGGATAGCGAACCATTAAATATTTTCTACATGCATATTTTTTTCTTTATTTTCCCTCTAGAAGGCTTAAAGTAGCTTAGTTTTGGTTTCTGTTCCTTCGTCTGTTTACGAACTTTTTTAGATATTTCTTTAGTTTTTTCTCTTTTTCTCTTTTAAAAATTAATCCTTTGAATTAGCTGGTTATAAAAGATTTTTTCTTTTTTTTGCAGGGTATTTGGTTCTTTTAGCATCGTTGCCTTCAAATATATCAGAAACTCTAATATATTTAAAAATAAAAATTAAAACCAGGGGATTGGGAAAACATGCAGGCTGAAGAGAAGAGAGTGGACACCGGGATTTCTAATAGTCAGGTAAATGAATCCTCATCCAATGATAAAGAGCGCGAGTTCGGAAGAGGCATGCAAGGAAATTCACGTGGGTCTCACGAGGAACGTAGGAATAAGCCTGCAGGTATGGTGCATCACGGTAATCCCGAAGAGCAAACCATGCGTACTGAAGAAAAATCACTGGACCAAGGGCAACGTGAAGAAGTGGGTCATAGTAGCTCTGAACAGCCTGATAAAATGAAACACGAACGTAGCGAAATGGAACACAAATTGGGTGAGACACAGCATGAGCGGCATGGCATGAAGGATGAAGGGATAAAACCTGAAGAGATGGAACATGAAGGGATAAAACCTGAAGAGATGGAACATGAAGGGATAAAACACGAAGGGATGAAGGATGAAGGGATAAGACATGAAGGGATGAAACACGAAGGGATAAAACACGAAGGGATGAAACACGAAGGGATGAAACACGAAGGGATGAAACACGAAGGTCACGAAGGTCACGAAGCAACAGGTGGGAAAGAGCACGGCAACCATCATACTCACATGCTTGAAGATTTTAGAAAAAGATTTATTGTTTCTTTTGTGTTAACTTTTCCCGTTTTGCTGCTTTCGCCAATGATCCAGGATTTTTTCAATTTTGAGTTTCGTGTTCCAGGTGCAGACTATATAATTTTTTTGCTTTCTTCTGTTGTATATTTCTATGGTGGGTACCCTTTTCTAAGGGGGATTAAAGAGGAACTTTCCGAAAAATCCCCTGGAATGATGACTCTTATAGCCATTGCAATAAGCGTGGCATATTTTTACAGTTCGGCTGTGGTTTTCGGGCTTCATGGTGAGGTTTTTTTCTGGGAGCTCGTGACCCTTATCGATATAATGCTGCTTGGGCACTGGCTTGAGATGCGTTCGGTTATGGGAGCTTCAAGAGCCCTCGAAGAGCTGGTAAAAATTATGCCTTCGGTTGCCCATATGAAGAAAAATGGTGAAGTTGTCGATATCGCAGTTGACCAGCTAAAGGTCGGGGATAAGGTTTTGATTAAGCCCGGAGAAAAAGTGCCTGTAGACGGAACTGTTGTAGAGGGGACAAGCAGCGTCAACGAATCCATGCTTACCGGAGAGTCGAAGCCTGTTACGAAAAAGCCTGGAAATGACGTTATTGGTGGCTCGATTAACGGAGAAGCGGCTTTCGTTGTTAGTGTAGAAAAAACCGGAAAGGATACCTATCTCAACCAGGTTGTCGAACTTGTCAGAGCTGCTCAGGAAAGCAAATCAAAAACCCAGGACCTGGCAAATCGGGCTGCCATGTATCTCACAATCATAGCCCTTTCCGTGGGAACTCTCACTCTTATTGTCTGGATTCTTATCGGCCAGCAGCTTGTCTTTGCACTTGAAAGGGCAGTGACTGTAATGGTTATTACCTGTCCGCATGCCCTTGGGCTTGCAATACCTCTTGTGGTCGCAGTTTCAACGTCTATTGCCGCAAAAACCGGGCTTCTTATCCGGGACAGACAGGCATTTGAAAGAGCACGCAATCTTCAAGCTATTATTTTTGACAAAACCGGTACATTGACCGAAGGTCGGTTTGGAGTTACGGATGTAGTTTCTCTTTCAGGAGAAAAAATTGGGTCTGGGGACGGAGATAACGGAATGAGTAGTGATAGAATCTTAAGCCTTGCAGCCTCTCTGGAAGCCAGTTCTGAGCACCCTATTGCTGCAGGTATTCTGGAAAGTGCCCGGGAAAAAGGGTTACAGACTCAGTCCGTGGAAGAATTCAGTTCAATTCCGGGAAAAGGAGTACATGGCCTGGTTGGAGGAAAAAAATTTCTTGTTGTAAGCCCTGGCTACCTTGAAGAAAACGGAATTTCTCTCAAAAACGAAAAGATTGAAGAAATCGAAACACAGGGAAAAACTGTAGTTTTCCTGCTTCAGGAGGACCGTGTACTTGGAGCTGTTGCACTTGCCGACATTATCAGGAAAGAGTCCAGGGAAGCTATCTCAAAACTTAAAAGCATGGGAATTAAATGCCTTATGCTTACAGGAGATAATCGTTACGTAGCAGCCTGGGTATCCCAGGAATTAGAACTCGATGATTATTTCGCTGAAGTCCTTCCTCACGAAAAAGCAGAGAAAGTCAAGGAAGTCCAGGCGGAATATATCACAGGTATGGTTGGAGATGGGGTTAATGATGCACCTGCCCTGGCTCAGGCTGACGTCGGGATAGCCATCGGTGCAGGTACTGACGTTGCAATTGAGACCGCTGATATTGTCCTGGTAAAAAATGATCCTAGGGATGTAGTTTATATAATTAAGCTTTCCAGAAAAACTTACTCCAAGATGTATCAGAACCTCCTCTGGGCAACAGGATACAACGTTTTTGCCATTCCTCTTGCAGCCGGGGTACTCTATGGATACGGAATCTTATTGAGTCCTGCTATTGGCGCAGTTTTCATGAGCTTGAGCACCGTGATTGTAGCAATAAACGCTAAAACTTTAAAGATGGGGTGATTTTGTGCTGGGAATCTTACGTAGTATAAAAAAAATACTTGCTTTCGTCGCACTTGCTTCCACTATAATCGGATTTATTTCCAGGCTTATGGGGAAGAAAAAGAAAAGATAAATTTAGAGTTGTAAGTGGGAAAATCATTAAAAGTTAATGGAAGGACCTCGTTCCAGAACTCGGGTATTAAAAAACATTTTTACTTTCTAGTTTCTTTATGTTCTAGTGAACTTCGGGTTCAAATTTTTATCTTTTATTTAACTGCTTGTTTCAGTTACTATAGTTGAAGGACCGATTTCGGTATTGTTTTTGTACATGTTGATTCCGCTTTTGTCTTTTATCGCAGTTTCCAGTTCGTAGGTGAAATCTTTCTTTCTTGGAAATTCGAGTACAATCGGATTTTCAGTAGAAATGTTACCGTAAAATTCTTTATTAATGTTCTCGAGGGTATTTCCATTTTCTCTGAGCTGATATGTTATGTAACAGTCAAACTTTGAGTCCGGATTTTTTGGACTGTAAGTAAATACTAATCGGTCTTCATAATTTCTGGATTCGCTCACAAACACCTCCAGAGAATTCTTCTCCAGGATGCTGTCTCGATCTCCTGCACTGTCTTTTTCAGCAGGATCGTTAACCAGCTGTGCAATTATCGCGGCACTTACAACCATAAGAATAGCCATTAATAATTTGAATATGTTCATATTTATTTAGATGTTATATCTCCATTTTTATTTTCCGGTTTTTTCCTATCCGATTTTATTCCCCCAGCTCTAAAAGTCTCTTAGGGCGTCGGATGAGATAGTATAGAAAAGCTCCCACGATAAAGGTTAAGACAATAATTGCGATCCAGATCAGGCGTGTGTTTCCTATATCTGTCTCATTCTTTGCACAGTCAATAAGAATCTATGTCCAGAAAATAAAGGAAAGTAAACCAATCAATGCGAAAAGAATAAAAACATAAGAAAAGCCGATCACTTTATCAGTCTCGAATTTTTATTTTCGAATATATGCTTACAAATTGGTAATTTTTCATAATTATTTATAATAAAATTCTAGTACTTAAGCACGTCTTTTATTGTTAAAACATTTGATTTTATTCACTTGTTTTGTAAATAATACCATATTGATTTTTTATTCCAGTCGAATACCCGCTAGCTTGCTGCGGGGATGGAAACTTCTCCAGTAACCGTTGATGATTATAAATTTATCAGTTCCATTTTTCGGTTGTTAACTTCTGCTCAAACTAACCGTTTAGGGGTTACTATTTCTTTTAACGAAATTTCAAGCGGTGGCGCGAATATACCCCGTTGCTTGCAGCAGGGTGCGCCAGTGCAACTTTGATTTTAATCTCTTAATTTGTTGTACTGTGCTTGTTACTAAAGCAGGTATTAAATAATATGTCCTATCTATATATCTAATAATTTAATGATTATTATTAAGGATTATAACATAAATATGAATATTATAATATATCTATATATAACTTAAGTTAAGATTTTTATTTAATCCATTTTATACTAAATATAATTAGGTTCATATTTAGTATTTTTATAATTCTAATCAAAAATCAAAGTAAAAATCATAGTAGCCATATAGCCTCATAACTACATTTGATTGCATAATTGGGGTTCAAAATTCGACTCAAGGGTAAATATACACCTGAATTTCAGATAAGTTTTCTATCCAGGCTTTAAACTAAATAGAATCAATTGTCCCATTGTATAATTAGTCAATTTTTAGGCATGTTTACTACAAACTATCGAAAACTCAAACTTATCGAAAACTCAAAATTTCGAAGATTAACAGATTGTTTATGGATGGTGGAAAGCATGAGTTCTAGATATACTACAAGTCAAGAATCCACAACGTATCAGACACTATTGGATGAGAATAAGTTACTGGTAGGTGAAAATAATACATTAAAGGAGGAGATACAGAGTTTAAGAGCATGTCTGGGGCAGACTGAAGGAGTTGAACGGATTACAGACAAAATTGATCCGGAACAGGCAGAGACAACTTCTAGTGAGCGCGAGAAACAGTTAATGTTCGATCTCGATGCAATGACCAGAATGTATAAACTCAGCATGTTGTTCGTTCGTGAGGGCAATCTTGAGCCAGTTCTTAGCGAGATAGTCGATGCAGCAATTGCAATTTCTGGTGCTGACTTTGGCAATATCCAATTACTGGACCCTGAAACATCTGAACTTAAAATTGTAGCTTATCGTGGATTTCCCAAATGGTGGCTGGACTTCTGGAACAGTGTATCTGTAGGAAAAGGAACTTGTGGTACTGCACTTGGACGTAAGGAGAGAGTAATTGTCGAGGATGTTGAACAAAGCCCGATTTTTGCAGGTACACCTGCTCTGGAAATCCAGCTTAAAGCCGGAATAAGAGCGGTACAATCTACACCAATTGTGAGCAGGTCAGGAAAACCGCTCGGCATGTTCTCAACACAATATAAAAAGCCACATAAGCCGGACGAAAACACGCTTCAAATGTTGGATCTTCTAGCTCGCAGTGCAGCAGATATTATCGAAAGGGCACATCTTTAAAAAAGTGAATAGTTGTGACAGTGAAAATAAAACCTGAAGAAATATAATTCTTGTTCAATTATTATAAATTTCCCTTATAATTTCACACCATTAAAAGTCTCAAGCGTGAAATCAGGCTATCCAAATAACTGGCATAACATTTGTTAAGTGCAATCTCAAGAAAGCAGTGTCAAAAGAAGCAGAAACTAGCGCTATTAACGTAAAAATACTGGAGATGTTAATCGAATATTAAAGTAAAAAATGATTTAAGAGAACTATATCAGCAAGATAAAATTAATCTTAAAAGGTCAGTATAAAAATATGGCTACCAAATATACTGATGGCTGTGAGCCTATAAAATATCAAGCATTATTAGATGAGAATAAGCTACTGGTGGACGAAAATCGTGCCTTAAAAGACAAGATACAGAGCCTAAGAGCATGTTTGAAGCAGGATAAAGGACCTAAGTACGATATTGATGAACTAGATCCGGAGAAAAAACAGGCACATCTTCTTGTAAAAGCCGATCTGGAAGCACTGACTCAAATACATGAACTGAGTACAAAACTTCTGGGATCGGAAGGGATTCAACCACTATTAAAAGAAATAATGGACGCAGCAATCTCTATCGTAGACGCAAAAATGGGTACTTTGCAACTTCTTGAGGATGATTCGCTACATATTGTTGCTCATTATGGTCACAAACAGCCTTTTCTGGATTATTTTGCATCTGCTGAGAACGTGGCTTCGGTTTGTGGAAAGGTGATGCAACAAGGAGAACGTATTGTTATTGAGGATGTTGAAACAAGTTCTGTGTTTGTCGGGACACCTTCCCTGACTGTGATGCGCGAAGCCGGAGTACGAGCGATTCAGTCCACACCAATATTAAGCCGAACGGGTGAGCTTCTTGGTATCCTTACGACCCAATGGAACTTTCCTTATTCTCCAAATAAGCATGATCTCTGGAGGCTTGACCTGCTAGCACGGCAGGCAGCTGACATGATAGAGCAGGCCAGGTCAGAGAAAGCATTGAACGATAGCAAAAAACGTCTACAGGCCGACCTTAATGCTATGACTAGACTTCATAAGATCGGCACGCTGTTCGTTCATGAAGGCTCTCTTGAACCAGTTCTTGGCGAGATCGTCGATGCAGCAATTGCAATTTCTAGTGCTGACTTTGGCAATATCCAATTACTGAACCCAGAATCGTCTGAACTTAAGATTGTAGCTTATCGTGGATTTCCCAAATGGTGGCTGGACTTCTGGAACAGTGTATCGATGGGAAAAGGAACTTGTGGTACTGCACTTGGACGTAAAGAGAGGGCAATTGTCGAGGATGTTGAACAAAGTCCAATTTTCGTAGGTACCCCTGCTCTGGAAATCCAGCTTAAAGCCGGAATAAGAGCGGTACAATCTACACCAATTGTAAGCCGGTCAGGAAGGTTACTCGGCATGTTCTCAACACATTACAAAAAACCACATAAACTACAAGGTCATGAACTTCAGTTAATTGACCTGCTAGCTCAGCAGGCGGCAGATATTATAGAGCGAGCGCAAATCGAAGAAATGTTACATAAGTCCGAAGAGCGCTTCCGTGTCGCTTTGCAGGGATCTTCTATTGTTATTTCCAGTCAAGACCGTGATCTGAGATATACGTGGGCTTATAACCCTTCGCCTGGTTTCAAACTTGAAGACCTTCTAGGTAAGAGTGACTATGATATATATCAGTTGGATGACGCTGAGACTCTTGCCTCTATCAAAAAGCAGGTTTTGACTAGTGGTGTCAGCAGATGTGATGAAGTGGTTATCCATAGGCCTTCTTCTAGTGGTGGAGATTTTTTCAATGAGATGACCACTGAGCCATTGCTTGATGCCACAGGAGCCATTGTCGGAATTATCTGTATTGCAGTTGACATTACCGAGCGCAAAAGAGCTGAAGAGGCATTAAAAAAAGCAAATGATACATTAGAAGAAAAAATTAAAGAGCGTACAATTGAACTTGAAGAGGCTTATAACTCATTACTTGAAAATAAAATGAGACTAAGTGAAGCTCAAAAAATAGCTCATCTCGGAAATTGGGACTGGAACCTGGTAACTGATGAATTATACTGGTCAGATGAAATACGCAATATTTTCGGACTTCGCTCTCAGGAGTTCGATGAGACTTATGACGCATTTTTGAATCTTGTTCTTCCAGAAGATAGAGAATATGTGAATAATGCTTTTAAAGAAGCTTTTTACGGGAAATCTTTTGAAATCGACTTTAGAGTTATCTCAGCTGATAGAGAAGAACATATACTTTATGCACAGGGACAAGTGATTTTTGATGAAAAAAACGCTCCTATTAGAGTTAGAGGAATAATTCAAGATATAACTGAACGTAAAAAAACAGAAGAAGCCCTGATAAAACTCGAAAAAGTCCGTATAAAAGAGATTCACCACAGAATCAAAAATAACCTGCAGGTAATCTCTTCTCTTTTGGACCTCCAGGCTGAAAAGTTTGAGGACAAGACAGTCAAACAAGCTTTCAGTGAAAGTCAGAACCGTGTACTCTCAATGTCTCTAATCCACGAAGAACTCTACAAAGGAGGACAGGGAGAAAAACTTAACTTCTCAGCGTATCTTAAGAAATTAGCTGATAACCTGTTGATGACTTATAAACTTAGCAGCATAAATATCCGTTTGAATATGGATCTGGAAGAGAACGCATTTCTTGATATGGATACCGCTGTTCCTTTAGGCATAATTGTTAATGAACTAATTTCCAATTCTCTCAAACATGCATTCACTGAAAAGAAAGAAGGAGATATTGGAATTCAACTTCGTAGGTATGAAGAGACTGTCAACGGAATTCACAGGTCAGATTTCTGTCTGACAGTCTCAGATAATGGAAAAGGAATTCCCGAAGGTCTGAAATTAGAAAGTGTCGAGTCACTTGGCATGCAGTTAGTAAACACTCTAGTAAATCAGTTAGATGGAGAACTTAAATTGAAAAGGAACAAAGGTACTGAGTTTACTGTAAGGTTTAAAGTAATTGAAAAAAACACTTAAGTATCAGCGACAAATCTATAGCCTTTGACTGAATGAGAAAGACTTAGAAGCTGTCTGAATATTATGTTTCGGCTATGTAATTTTACCGGTCCTGAGATTCAGTTTATTCGTTTCTCAAACTTATCTGTTCTTCAAAACGCCTGAGCCGGAAATTGAGCACAAAAACTGTATAGATTACCAGACCTGCAATCAGGAACGAAGTTCCTGCAAGTGTTTCATATAAAAGGCCACCAAGGATAAGTCCTGTGATGCTGGCAAGGCCTCCGGAACTGCTGGCAATACCCTGTACCGTACCCTGGTATTTTTTCCCTGCGACTTTTGATAAGAGGGAAAGAAAGGAAGGCCACATAATCCCGTCTCCAAGTGCAAAAAAACCTGCTGCAAGGTAAGTAAGGAAGACATTTCCGGGGATGAGAAGCAGAAAATTCGTACCAAGCATAAGGCTTCCGAAAATTATCAGAGTTGCGTCCGAATATTTTCTTGAAACCCTGGGAAGTACAGTACTCTGTACAAGTATCAGGAGCCCGCTCAACACCGTAAAATAGACACCCATTTTCGCAATGCTCCAGTTGAGAGTTGAAATTGCGTGCAGAGGAAAAGCTGTATAGAATACATTGTAACCAAGATCGATTAGAAAGTACAGTCCCAGCATATAGGGAATGCTTTGAAGTCTCAAAACCTCCTTAAATTCAGGTTTTTCTTTCCCAGGCTTTGTTTTGCATTTCCTGATCTCATAACCGAAAATTTTCCGTATATTCTCAGAATCTTCAGGCTTACCGGGAACGCACTCTTTACTTTCAGGAAGATAAAGTATAATCAGCAATGTTCCGATAAGTGAGATTACTATTGCTCCAAGTACAGGAGCTACATCCCCATACGCTGTTAAACTTAGTATTCCGGCAAGAGCAGGACCAACTACAAATCCAAGATTCTCGGAAATCGCCATCTTACCGAAATCTCGGCTCCGATCTCTTTCTAAAGTAATATCAGCCAGATACGCATTGGCTACCGACACATTTCCTCCGGTCAGTCCGTCAAGTGCTCTGGCGAAAAAGAGCACTGTAAGAGGCAGGGTAACTGTAAAAGCTCCCAGAACTCCGGAATCTACTTTAAAGAGGCTTATTACCGGAAGAAAAAGAACCCCAAGGAAGATAATCCATGAAAGTAAAGTTCCTAGCTGGCTTATAAAAAGTATTTTTTTGCGGCCGTAAATATCAGACCACCTGCCTAGAATAGGGGCTCCTATTAACTGAAAAGCCGGATACATCGAACTTGCCAGCCCATAAATGAAAGCGTTTCCTCCCAATCGGTTGACCAGAAATACCAGAAAAGGGAGTACAATGCTAAACCCGAGCGTGCCTATGAAATTTACAGCAAGAATTGGAAGGAGGGAAACGTTTTCTCCTGTACGAGGACCTGGATTGCCTTTCTGGCCTTTGTTTTCCTTTTTCATCTTTCCTCAGGGTTCGTTTTCGAAAACCTTTTCCCAGGGTTTTAGGTTCCTTTTTCCTTTTCATATAACTGGCATGTTCGTTTTTCAGATAACAGCTACTTCTTAAGGGCAGTTTTCTCTTTAATTCTCAGCATATCAGCCCATGCCTTTTTCCCACACCTCGGACATCTCAGGTACTTTTTATTCACACCGTTTGGGCTGATGAAACCTTTAAGCGTTGAAACTTCGAATACTTCGCCGCATCCGGGACAGAGATAGGCAAAGTTTTTTGTGTGCCATACTAAAAGCAAGATAAGAAACCCGGCTATTATCATTAGCCAGAGATACCAGTAGCTTGCAAGCAGGAAAACTGATGATATCATAATTACTACTATGAACTCTAAAAGTACCTTAGCGGTCCCGTACAAACCGCTTCGCGTAATTTTCCAGTACTTGTTTCTGTTCATAGTCCACCAACCCCCCTATTCTGCTTCTTTTATACTCCGTTCTCGAATAACTTATACTGGAAAATACGATTTGCAGTTATTTAATGGTATTTTTGTCTTTTTTTTGGATTAAAAGACCAAATAAATCTTTTAAAGCCGCAAAAATCTTAAAATATTTAATATGAACCGCTAAAAGTTAGAAAAAGAGAAAAGTTTCCTGGGATCTATAGAATTGGGTTCAAGTTAGACTAGTCCTTTCATCTCGTTTATTGAACTGCCTGTGCAGCAGAGGAGTAAAAAGATTCCGAGCTCCAGTCACCTTGCTTGAGTCATTTATTTATTTATTTCAGTTACTTCGTCTTTACTATTAGTCCTTTTATCGTATCTTCGGAGTACCAGACCAGAACTTCCAGGCGTTCCGAACAACTGCAAAAAGCATCCTGCACAGAAACCTGAGTGCCAAGATCGGGGTTGTCCAGGTGCCTCCAGTCGTCGTTAACAAAGAGCCATAAACTTCTTGTGCTGTCTGCAGGATAGGACATCAGTTCAAGCCAGTACCTAGTTGCTATGCCAGTTTTCGTAGTTACTGCATGTGATTCTACTGTCTTCTGATCTTCCGGAAAACCTACCAATTTTTTAGGGCCAGTCACATGTTCTGCTGAAGATTCTGCTGAAGACTCTGCTGAAGATTCTGCTGAAGACTCTGCTGAAGACTCTGCTGAAGATTCTGCTGAAGACTCTAATGAAGATTCTGCTGAAGACTCTAATGAAGATTCTGCTGAAGACTCTGCTGAAGACTCTAATGAAGATTCTGCTGAAGACTCTAATGAAGATTCTGCTGAAGACTCTAATGAAGATTCTGCTGAAGACTCTAATGAAGATTCTGCTGAAGATTCTGATGGTTTATCTATCTCTGATTGGATATCTGCCATTACTTACCCCCCTTTTGTTTAATTGCTAACGCAATTTTTTCATCCCTGGTTTCACCAGTTAGTATACTTCGTAATTATATATCTCTAATGAAATTATGTTTAGGAACTAGGATTCTGTAAGGTAAATATCTCTCTACGTATTTTTATAGCTTAGCTTTTTATATCCTTGACTTTTATAGTTTGCCTTTAATTGCCTTGTCGGCTGTAGCTTTTTGTCTAAGTTAAAATAAAAAGTTTTAACCTGAGAAATTTCAGGTTATAAACCCTCAATTCAGATTTCAGGTATAAACCTTCAGTTCAGATTTCAGGTATAAACCTTCAATTCAGATTTCAGGTATAAACCTTCAATTCAGATTTCAGGTATAAACCTTCAATTCAGATTTCAGGTATAAACCTTCAATTCAGATTTCAGGTATAAACCTTCAATTCAGATTTCAGGTATAAACCTTCAATTCAGATTTCAGGTATAAACCTTCAATTCAGATTTCAGGTTATGAACCCTCAGTTCAGGTCTCAGGTCCGGCAAACTTCACTCTTTCTAAGCCAGTCAATGTCAGACTGATATAGAAGCCTGAGGTCTTTAAGCCCTAGCTTCAGCATAGCAAGCCGGCTGACTCCGAGCCCCCAGGCGAGAACAGGGTCTTTAATCCCTAAAGGCTCAGTAACTTCTTTTCTGAAAACGCCTGCACCTCCAAGTTCAACCCAACCCAGGCCGTCCACATAGACTTCAGGTTCCACACTTGGTTCGGTGTATGGGAAATATCCGGGACGGAAACGGACTTCTTCGAATCCCATCCTGTGGTAGAATTCTGCCAGTAAGCCGAGCAGGTCTGCAAAAGACATATCTTTGTCCATTACAACCCCTTCAAGCTGCTCGAACTCCGGAGTATGGGTAGGGTCAATGGTTTCCCTGCGGTAAGCCCTATCAATGCAGAAAGCTTTTACAGGTGATTTGGGGTGGTCAGCCAGATATTTGACAGTGACGGATGTTGTATGGGTTCTCAGCACGTTGCGCCTTGCAAGTTCCTTATCCCAGGTTCCTCCCCAGCCGCAGGAATCGATTTCTCCTCCGTGTTCATGCATTGCAGCAACCTCCTCAAAGTATTCAGCCGGAAGCTGACAGGTACTGCCCAGGTGGAAAGTGTCCTGCATATCCCTTGCGGGGTGGTCCTGAGGCTGGAAAAGAGCATCGAAATTCCAGAAAGAACTCTGGATGATCCCGCCTTTAATCTCGGAAAATCCCATTTCCAGGAAGATCTGGCGCATCTGCTCTATAAGACGTCTGTAAGGATGAATCTTGGCTCCATAAAGGGGTTTGGGGGTAATATCAAGGCGGTAAGGCCTGAACTTCTTCTCCTTCCAGGCTCCGCTCTTCAATAAGTCGGGCGTGAGCTGAGCAATTTCTTCTTCAAGGACAAGTCCCTGAGTGGCAAGTGTATTTCCTGCATCAGTTATGGAAACAGTCCTGGACTTTTCTTCGTGTTTTATGATAAGTTTACGTTTGAGAAGATCCTTTATTGTTCCCTGGTCGGCCCCGATCTCTTCAAGAGTTTTTGCTTTGTCTGTGAAAGCCGCAAGGGTTTCCTCATCTTTTCCTGCATTCACTTTTCCCGACGGTACCATTACCCCGTTTTCAACTTTCGCCCATCCTTTTTTTACGAGCCAGCCGGTTGCAATCCCTACCATTTGCGGAGAGAAATGGCTTCTCAGTTCTTCAAGCGAGGTAGGGTTTTTCAGAAAGTCAATAATCTGGCGCTCCGGAAGCCCGTTTTTTGTGTACTCTTCTCCTTCCTTTGTAAGGGAATAACGTTCAAGCACCTTTTCAGAAACCGAAACCAGCCCTTTCTCCTCAAGCATGAAAGCTGCCTGCATTGCCGCATCTACTTGCAATCCTGATTTCTCCTCCAGCCTTTCGGGAGCAGCAGATCCTATTTCCTCAAGGGCAAGCAAGACTTTTTTCTCGTTGATTGTGAGATTGTCCTGAATACTCATATATGATCACATCCTGAAATTCCTGAAACATTGTGAGTTCATTATTATAACAGGTCAATTTTCGTAAAGTTTAGTTTGTAAAGTTATCTTATGTGATTTATTTGGCAAATTTACTTTGCAAAATCGCCTTGTAAACGATTATTTATAAATTAATTCCCTAAGTTATTTCTTATAAATTATATTATATTCATCAAGGTGTTCTCTTGCCTGTTCCCGCTTTTCCTGATGGTCTTTGAGAAACTCGTACATCTTTTCAGCCGCAAGCTGCTTGCATGAGCCACACATCCTGGTTCCACAGACACATTCTTCTCTTATTTCCAGCAATTCATCATCATTTTCTGCCAGGTGGAAAAGCAGCAGTTCGAAGACAGAACATTCATCAGGTTTTCCGCCCAGTTTTTTCTGTTCTTCAAGGGTTACACAACCGCCGGTCTTTGCCCTTTTTACTTTTTTTGCGCCTTCTTTCGGGTCGTCAGTTAGAGCAATATAGCTGTCAGGGATGCTGCTCGACATCTTTCCTCCCTGCAACCCACTCATGAAGCGGTGATAGGTAGATGCAGGAGGAATGAAAGCATAGCCTTCGAACTCAGCAGCTACTTTAGCTACAATCTCATCCAATATTTTTCGGGTGAGTTTCCACACTTTTCTGAAAACAAAGTATTCTTCGTAACCTGAGAATTCATATGGTTTAATTTCATTAGCAAATTTCGAGACCTCTTCAAGCTCGGCCGTGAAGTATCTTTTTTTCTCAGGCTGGTTTATCTGCGAAACAAGTCTTTCCAGGAACGGATAGTCAGGAGTTTGAATTATGTCAAGGTGCTCTTCATAGAGTTTCACCTTACCCGGAATTTGTTTTTTGAGTTCCTGTAATGCTTCCTTCGGGGCTCCTTTGCTGCGCACGCTCAGGTATTTCCCACCATTTGCGTTTTCTCTCTCCTCTACCCTGAACATGCTCATCTTGCCTGCAAGCCCTCGCGTCAGCCTAAGGTGAGGGTCCTGGTCAGGTCCTACAGGGACAACAACCGGCTTTGGTCCTCCAAATTCTTCAAGCTGTGGTTGAAGAATATCAGCGGCCTGGGTTGCTACACTTATCATATGGGAAAGGTTTGTCTCTCCCGAAAACCCATAAATAGCGCTCAATTCAGAGAAATTGACCTTGACACCGAGTTCAAATGCGAGGTCTTTAACGCTGCCACATCCTGACTGGAAGTAAATAAGGCCATCGGGCTTAAAACCGAGAGCAATAAGACTTAGTATATATTCTTCTACCCCAATTTCCCTGCATTTCTGCCAGGAAAAACCGCGTACTGAGAAAGCCTCTCTGTCCGCAATCCCGACAAAAGCCGACGCTCCCTTTTGCTGGTGCCAGATTATCTGGTCCATAACCATCTTGTGCCCGAGGTGAACTTTCCCTGAAGGCATAAAACCGTCCATAACCGAAAAAGGGGCACCTGTCCTCATGGCCTCTGCAATCTGTTCGTAATCACGGTGCCCGAAGATAACTCTTCTCCGCATATACATATGTGGAGAGGGGATTTCAGGAAGTACATTCTCAAATGGAGAAATCCCGAATTCTTCGAATAACTTGGAATAGTCATTAATCTCGCTTGAACTCCATGGATCAAGTTTATTAGTCATAAAGTCCCTCGTTGGCTGCCGATTTTCTGGGAAAAACTTCAGGCAGGCAGCTTTCTCTTGCTGAAAATAGTTAAAGATATGAATTCAGTTCCAGCTAAATTGCTCTTTAAGAATACGTGCTAATATGTAAATGTTTATCTTCGGACAGGCAGTTAGATTCAAATGGCTTTCCAGAAGTATGAGGTTTTTAACTCTCCCTGGTTGCCATCCCAACTAAATTCAGGTTAAAAGGAATATCAATGTACCGGAGAGAATGCCTGGAAAAAAACTGTAAAGGGATATCCTGCAACTTATTCTTTTTTACTTTTCACAAACCTTTCCAAAAGGATATGGCAGTTTTGCTCCTGCCGGAATCCTGTCAACAAACTCCATAAATTCCGGATCGTGCATCGGAGCCAGATGTTTCTGCTTCTGGAAGTAAGGGTAACTCCTGATTTTCTGCCAGGCGCTTTTTAAAGATTCCTCTTTTATACTCCCAAAACTGAAAGGCGGATAAGGACCGGCTTTTACATCTCCGTCTGCCGTTATGTGCATCCAGCGTCTGCCTTCCATTGCACCCAGCATCTGACCTTCAAAATAAGTATTCGCAAACATCCTTGGGCCATTCTGGCTGGAATTTATCCTGTGGTACATCTCAAGGATGCTTTTCCTGTCTTCGTCATTGAGCACAGGCTCATCCCTGGTTTTTGGCATTGCTTCCCAGACTGAAAATTCATGGACTCCTAGTTCCGATGCAAGGTTATAGAGCGCAGGCAGTTCCTGTATATTTGAGGGAGATGCATGTGTTGTCATTACAACCATGAGTCCGGCTTCAAGTGCCAGTTTTATGGCAGAAACCGCTCTTTCGTATGCTCCCCTTGAGTTTCGGGCAGCATCATGTTTTTCAGGATCAGTTGAGTAAATCCCTACCATAAGGGAATGGAGCCCCGCATCTTTCAGACAGGAGGCTGTTTCTGCTGAAAAGTCCGTACCCCAGGTGGAACAGTTTACTATAGCCCGCTTCTTGTCCACATACCTTATCAGCTCAAAAACTTCTTCCCTCAGGAGAGGATCGTTTTCGGTAAATGTGATAATGAAGGTGCCGGATTCAAGGGCTTCATCGATTATTTTTTTTATAATATCCGTGTCCAACTCGTCTGCAACCGTTCCTGGTGGATATCTCGAACTGTTCTGGCGGGTAAGTTCAATGGATACGGTTTCAGGAATATATTTTCCAAGAGCTATCTGTATCTCCGAAAAAATAAGGCGTTTAAATGCAGGACTCGGGATTGGAGGGAGCCAGGCCGAAGCAATGACCCTGTCGTCTTCTATTAGGGCGAGTTTTTCCTCCTTGAGACGGGAGTTCATCTTTTTCAAGATAGGGTTAAAAGCTGCTTTCAGAGTCCCGTTTGCCGTAAGCTCCGGAACATCCCCTACATGCCTGAGGTTTACTGACAGTCCGGGAATTGAGAGAATTTCTATATTTTTTTCCTTTTTTTTAGTTTCTCTCAATGAAACTTCCGGTACATCTTTTTTTTCAAAAGTCATTCTTTCTTCACAGGTTCCTGATTTGCCTGCTGAATATTTATAATCAACCCTTTTTAAAACAACCCTTTTGAAACAACCTTTTTGAAACAACCCTTTTGAAAAAAGGCTTGACCGAAAAAAGGCTTGACCGAAAAAAGGTCTTTTATATTTCGAAACACCCTTTTGAATAAGGCTTGACTGAAAAATAAGTCTTTTATATTTTGAAAAAAGGCTTGGCCTAAAAGCAAGTTGTAGCAAGTCATCTCGAATTTCCCAGAGATTTAACTATGGAGTGCGAACTCAAACCTGATAGAAAAATTAAGCTACCCAGGCACGAACATGAAAGTAATCGACCTGAGCTGCTTTCTAGAATATTTAAATAAACTTAAACCTCAGGCCCTTTCTGAAAAGGCGAGATTTCCGCTTATTTTCTTTATTTTTACTTTGACCACGTCGCCTTTTGCGGCTCCGGGCACGAAAACCGTATATTTATCTATCTTTGCAATTCCGTCGCCTTTAGACCCGACTGCATCGATCCGGAGCTCATAGGTGCCGCCTTCTTCGATGGCATCTCTGACAACTACATTGCTTACCTTTCTCTTTTTGACAGGCCTGTGAGCTCCGCAAGCAGAGCATCTCAGGACAAGTACCCTGTCCACCCTGACAAGTTGGGTGTCAGGGCGTCCGCATTCCGAACACATAACGTATTCGTCCACATAAGCCTGAATGTTATCAGAGATCTGGGCTCTCGTAAACCTTCCCTGGAAGACTGCACGTGTGCCTTCTATTTTCCCTGCAGTCCCAAGTTCCCTTGTGAGATATTTCATCAAGTGGTCAGGGTCCCGGTTAAGGATATCTGCAATATTTCCGAAATTCTCAAGAATTGTAGTTTTTCCTTCGGAAAAAATTCTGGGCTCAGGGATTACGAATCGAGCATCCGTAGTCTCGGTGTCAGGCATTTTCGCCATTGCACGGTTCAAAAGCTCTTCGTAATCGTACATGTTATTGCTCCTTTTGATATTAACAGTTTAACTGATTACTGTACCAGTTCTGCCCCTTCATCGATAATGACTCTACAGGGGGTTGGCAGCTTCTGTCCTGCATGCCAGAGGGCTTTCTTTGCAGCTGCAAAGTTTTGCTTTTCAACAGCAACTGTGAAAATTTTCTGGAATGGGTTTACCCTTGCTGCAGTACCTACGTTCTTCCCAAAAGCCCTGCGCATTCCACTGGATACACGGTCAGCACCCGCGCCGGTTGCCTGCTTGTTTTCCCTGAGGACTTCGTGGGGATAGACACGGAGCTTCATGTAAAAGCCCATCTTTCCGGCATCTTCAGTCAGGTGCCTGTTTGCTGTAATACGGGCTGCTTCAAGAGCAGTGTGCCTTATCTGGCATTTTTCTTCTACAAGCAGTGAGACTTTAATCGGGAAAGAGGTATTTGCTTTGTCTCCCATGTCATAGTGAATAATCTGGCTGCCTGGAACACCGCCCATGTATTTTCTTCTGGTAAATGAGCGCTGCCTCACATTTCTATACATACTTCCTGGCTTTCGTACCATAAGCTTGATTCTCCTGAAAGATAATGAGTTTATGAGTTTAATAGAAATTTGCTGTAACGGATTTGTTTCCGCATATAAATGTTTGCGTTAAGTTCGTAAAAACCGTCTAACAAACGATTCAGTATGAGATATGTGCATATAGAGATACCTGCCTGTATTTACATTTATCTGTAAACCTGTCCTGTGGACTTCTTGCAGGCAGCTACTGTATTTTCCCGTCTCCCTGATAGGGATTCGGAATTAGATTTCTATAACCCCTGAAAATTTGTATATTCTGGGCTTAAGCGACTTACTCCCTAAGTACTTAGTGGTTTATAAGGTTTATTGATGGTTCAGGGTACTTCTCCAGAAATCCTGCAAGAAGCCCAAAACATCCTGAAAGCATCATGCTCCCGAAAGGCGCAGCAAAATGCAGTTTATTTGATATCTCTTCTCGAATTTCGGATTCCGAAGCCTTCTCAAGCTTTTCTCTTTTTGGGCCCGTAACAAGTATAGATCTAACCTGCTCAAAGCTAATTTGTTCAAAACCCGGAGCTTCCCTTCTATATGCACCATGCCCTCCGTCTTCGAAAACTTCGTCAAAACCAAGTTTTCCATCGGCAAGCCTTATAATGTAGTCCTGGAGTTTTTCAGGACTCATGAGGGAAGTATGGTGCTCAAAAACGGCCATGATCCTGTTTTCGTTCACAAGCGCTCCCAGAGTATGCCCATTTCCTATATTAACCACAACAGAAGGCTGTACAGCCGCAGGATCAGTAAGCGCTCCAAAAATTGCTGCCGGCCCGGTATCCATGAAAACTGCCCTGTTTTTCCGGTCCCCTGTAGCTTTGAGAAGAGAATCTGCCTGGGCTTTCATTCGGGTAAAAGCCTCAGGAATTTCCTCGGGCCTGTAAACGAAGTTCTCAAGTTCTCCTCCTTTTTCAATGAGTTCTCGAAGGAGTTCAAAACGGTATATCCTGTTGCTCTTCTCAGGAGCATTTCCGTGGTCCTGTACTGCCACGGCATAGTTTGTAGGCATCTGAACCTCAAAGGCTGAAAGTGCAGCCGAAGTTGATTCAGGATCGAAGTCCTGCATAACAATTTCCTGTACATTCTCTTCAGATGCAAGTTTTTTTGCTTCCTCTTCGGAGACAATTTGAATTCCGAATGACTTTACTTTTTCAATATTATCATTGATAGTCAAAGCAGCTTTTTCAGTAGCATATACCCGAAAACCTGCCTTTAGATGAGTCCTGATAGCAAATGTTGAGGGGCCTCCTCCCATTATGTTTCCGGTAAAAACTATTGTTTTTCCCTTTTTGGTAGCTTTCCGTACCTTTTTCGCAATTATCTGGGTAGGAGCAGGCATGACCATAAGCAGGCTATTTTCCACTTCTTTTTCTGAATTGAAGTACAGAATATCCTGAGTACCCGTTCCTACATCCACTGCAAGTATAAGCATAAACGTGCATTGGTTAGTAAGATATTAAAACATAGGCAAGCAAGTGGAAGTAAGCAGGGCATTGGAGAGCGGAACCCTATATGAAATTTGCCAGAATACTGAATTAGTTAGGAATACTAAAAGAGTGTTTTCACGGTTTTTTGATTATCAAAAGTAAAGACTATATACACAAGCACTCCGTTTTCAAGGTTTGATCCCAAGTACATCCTCTACATATGCCCTTAAAATTTCTGCAACGCTCCAGGCCTGGGCGATACATCCGCCTGGAGAGTGAGGGTAGTCACCGTCAAACACTTCAGAAATGGAGCCAATACCTGCTATTCCAAGCTGCATATCAAAACCTTTGAGTAGAGCCCGCATATTCTCAAGACTATCTTCCGAATAATTATTGACTTTCCTGTAAGCTTTCACATAAGCTCCAAGAAGCCAGGGCCAAACGGTTCCGTTATGGTAGGCTGCGTCTCTGGTTAAGGCATCTCCGTGATACTGTCCTTTATATAAGGAGTTATCTGTCGAAAGACTTCTAAGTCCAAAAGGTGTCAAAAGGTCTTTTTCAACTCTGTCCACAATCGCTTTTTCCTTCTCAGGAGAAAGCATAGTATAAGGTAGGGATACGGCAAAGATCTGATTAGGTCGGATTGCAGGGTCTTTAATCTCGTTTCCTGTTTCATCCTTATATACCAGGTCAAAGAGACAGTTAGTTTCCGGATTCCAGAAAGTTTTCTCAAAACTCGAGACAACACCACTTGCAAGAGTTTCGTATGGAGAAATTTCTTCGCCGAGAAGAGTGCCAAGGTAAGAAGCAGTTTTCAGGGCATTGTACCAGAGAGCATTTATCTCACAGGCTTTACCTGCTCTTGGGGTCACTGCCCATTCTCCGACTTTAGCGTCCATCCAGGTTAGCTGGGATCCCTGACGGATGAGATAGTCTGAATCCATGCCGATTCCAAAATCCGTGCCTGTAAAATAATGATCTATAATGTTAACTACTGTGTCCCAGATATCCGAGAGGAAGAGAAAATCGTTTGTATAAGCGAAATAGCGGCTAAGGGCATGAATAAACCAGAGAGAAGCGTCCACTGTATTGTAAATTGGCTCTCCTCCGAAAGCCGGGAAAGTGTTAGGGATTAAGCCTCTCCTACAGTACCTGGCAAAGTAATCGAGAACTGTTCTTGCTTCCTCAAAACGGTAAGGAACTAAAAGCAGTCCAGGCAAAGTAATCATGGTGTCCCTTCCCCAGTCAGAATACCAGTGATACCCGGCAATTATAGTATCTTCACCTGAAATATGGCTTCTCACTACGAAAGTATCAGTTGCCCTGATAAGTTTAAGAGCAAAAGGATCAATAAGTTTCGAATCAAGAACAAGAAGGTTCTGCCGATTTGCTTCCCTGGTACGGAGTTTATCAATTTGCTTGAGAGTCAGAGAAGAAATATTTTCTGTTGAAGCAGCAACAAAAAAACGGAAATTTCCTAATCCTAGCTTGCCTTCAAAATAACCCGGACTGAAGTTATCTTCCTCAGAGTTAAGCCCCCGTTCTTTCTCAGTGTCATACTCTAAGTTATAGTACCATGTGGGATCAGGATGATACCGGAGATCGGATGAAAGCGAGAAAGTAAAACCGTTAGAACTTGCCAGCTCTGCTCCACCAGGAGTAGCTTCCTGGGTAAATGAAAGGTATGCTGCGCGAGCAGTGAGATTAAAGTCTCTTGAACTTACCAGAGGAAAGATTCTTAGTAAAGCTTCCTCTTTTCTGGATTCTATATCGTAGAGGACACAGGTTGTATTACTGTTGCGAATCATAAAGACTGTTTTCTTTAAGGTTAAATCGCCGACATGATAAACCCAGGTAGGAAATGGATTTTGAGAAAACTCTGAAAGATAAGTAAAACCTGTAGGAGAAATAGTCCCCGGATATCTATGAGTTGCAAGTTTATAAGTGTCTTCGTCGGTAGAAATTTCCTCATCAAGGGAAGAAAGTATCAAATGTCTCCCTGGATAGTTCTCCGGAGCTGCCACAAGCAGTCCGTGATAAGTCCTTGTTCTTGCGTTAATTAACGTAGAGGAAGCAAAACCTCCAAGCCCGTTTCCTATAATCCATTCCTTTTTTATTCCTTCATCGTATGTCGAAAGAAAATCTGTCCCAAACCTGAACCCACTCATGTATACTTAATTTGAGTCGAGTTATTAAATAGCTGTGTGTTTGAAAAAAAGCAATGCGTTGCTGTAAACAATCAATTAATCTTTATATACTTGTGAATTCCATATTTTTTGCTATTTTGGGTAGTAATTCTATACTTTTTGCTATTTTGGATAGTAATTCTATAGTTTTTGTTATTTTATAGTTATAGTCATTCTTTTAATTGCTGCAACCAAAATACTTTATATCCCCTTGAAGTTTCATTGTTTAGCCTCATGACAATAAGGTGGTTTTCATGAAAGAGTCCACACCGGAAATTCACAAAAAAGAAGCAAAAAAATCCTTTTCTTTTGCCTTAATCACAATTTCGACTTCAAGATACGAAAAATACGGAAATCCTGCTTCACCTGAGGAAGCTGAAGACCTTTCAGGAAAAGCCATGAAAGATCTTCTCGAAGCGGCAGGCCATAAAGTTTCTTTCTACAGGCTGGTTTCCGACGAAAAAACCTCGATTACCGATGCTGTTCTTGCTGCTCTTGACAGCTCAGCAGATATTATTATTACTAGCGGAGGCACAGGACTTGCACCAAAGGATATTACAATCGAGTCTGTAACCCCTCTTTTTGAAAAAGAAATCTCAGGTTTCGGCGAACTTTTCAGGTACAAAAGCATTGAAGATATAGGAACGTCTGTAATCCTTACCAGGGCTGTAGCAGGCGTGATTAAAGGAAAAGCGGTGTTTTGCCTGCCTGGGTCGCCAAACGCTGTGAAACTGGCGCTTTCTGAAATTATAATTCCTGAGGCCGGGCATATTGTAAGGCATGTGAGGGAATAAGTTTCTCTCTTTGCCTGCCTGTTTCTTAGACTATTTTTTCATGCGAGTAAGTGAGCTCTGCCTAATTGGTTTCTTAATTTATTCCTTTTTATAGCCCCCCACGTTCCTTCATTAGCAAGTTAGTCAACAACTGACATAAATATGGTTCGCAATTTCCCTATCAACAGCATATCTGGTCTGGTCTACCTCGAAAAGATATGAGGGAGACTTTCTGAGTAGGGTAATAGGCATGCCTGGAAGGATACCCATAGCCATTAATTTTTGTAAAATTCCCGGATTCTTCGTTTCAAGGTGGTCAATTTTTCCGGTGTTTCTGGGTTCCATTGCGCAGAGAGTTGTAGTTTTCATGGGTAAATGTGAGTTTCCGGTTACCATTTGAATAACTTCCTTATGGATTGAATTATCTTTGCTTCTTTTACAAGTTCATATCCGCAGTTAGGACAGCATTGCTTGTTGCAGCTGTGGAGTTTCCCGCAGCCGGTACACTTTTTTTCATCAGCTTTCTCAAACTCGTTTCCGCAGAGTGGACATTTCACAGGCTCACCCCCAGAGCCTTCAGTATGGTGTTTACAATGAAACCTGTAAGAAATGCAAATGGGAATATAAAGCCTGAAATTGCAAGGGCTGTCTTAAAACCCCTTTCTTTTATTGTCATCATGAACTGAGCTATACAGGGCATGAAAAGGGTAAGAGTAATGGCTGCAACTACGAGCTGCACACCTGTCAGTAATCCGGAATCATGCATTCCATAAAGTCCGGCTGCCCCGAAATCTCTCCTGAAAAAGCCGAAAAGGAAGATATCAGCTGCATCAGGAGGCAGGCCTATCCAGACTGTCGGGTATTCTATGATTTTCAGGGCAAGAGCAAAAAGGCCGGTTAGCCTGCCTATCCAGATCAGGACACTTGCCAGTACAAATAGGGGCAGAACTTCAAGGAAATACCAGTGCATTCTGGAGTAAGTTTTAACCAGTATATTCGAAAGCTTTGGTTTCCTGAGAGGGGGCATTTCAAGTATGAAGGTAGGAGCTTCTCCTGGCAGGACTCTGGAAGCCAGAAAACCTATCAGGACGAACTCCAGTAATATTACTATAAACCAGATAAGAAGGCTCTCGGGATTTCCCGAAAGGATTGAAAGAATAATACCTAGCTGTGCCGAACAGGGAATTGCAAGAGCCAGCAGGACATTTGCAATAAGCCTTTCCCTCTTTGTTTCAAGGGTACGGGTAACCATCGTAGCCATCGTGGAACAGCCAAATCCGAGTACCATTGGGATTACTGCCCTCCCGCTGAGCCCTATTTTCTTAAACATGCTATCCAGGAGCAGTCCCAGCCTTGGAAGATATCCGGTATCTTCAATAATTGAAAACACAAGGAAAAATGCTCCCACTATCGGAAGTATAAGGGCAATTGCATATGTTACAGCCTGGGTAAAAATCCCGTATTCTCCTACAAAAAGGTCCTGAAGAGCCGGATAGGGTACAAGCGATATAAACTTTGCAGTTACAAAGGGGTTTATGTATCCTCCGAAAACCGTATTTTCCAGATAGTCAACAACGGTTCCCGCTGCAAATACGCCTACGAACAGATAGAGTCCGAAGTACAGGATTAAAAACAACGCAGGTATCCCAAGTACAGGGTGAATGAGAATACTGTCGATTTTCTCGGAAAAATCGAGATTGCTGTTCTGCGTTTTACTTCCTTTCTTTCCAGTATCGTCTTGTGCTCTTATTTTTCCGTTTTTCCCACTACTTTTGTTCTTGCTTTTCTCAGGGATCTCCATTACCTGTTCTACTATTCCGTTTACAT
This sequence comes from Methanosarcina barkeri 3, assembly GCF_000970305.1. GTDB lineage: Archaea > Halobacteriota > Methanosarcinia > Methanosarcinales > Methanosarcinaceae > Methanosarcina > Methanosarcina barkeri_A. Next base: position 2,984,511 of record NZ_CP009517.1, on the reverse strand, counting down.
GTTCCTGGCGCTTCAGAGTGAATAGATAGGAAAGAGGGACTTCAGTTATCTTTGAGGCAGCTTTCGCAAGTTTCCTGATTTCTTCAGAGTTTTTTTCATGGCTTTCATCCCAATATCCTGGTGTTTTTTCAGCTCTGCGCAGGTATTCAAAAGCTGTCCTGTCTTCCTGGAGCATCAGGAGTGAGATTGCTCTTCTTGAGATTCCGGTTGAGATTTCGGCGTCTTCTGAAGGTTCAAGAAGACCTTCAACTGCTTCGATACATGGTTCAATTTCCGAGCCGTAGTCAAGTTTTTGCCTGAACTTTTGCGCATTGTTTTCCAGGGTAAACTCTGAAATTGCAGCTTTAAGCTCTTCTATCCCTTTTTCTTCGCTTGAAATGGTTCCTATAACCGGAATTCCCAGGGAACGGCTGAGCTCAGGTATATTGATTTCAATTCCCCTTTCTTCAGCCTCATCCATCATATTCAGGACAAGGATGAGAGGAAGCTCGGCTTCAAGTAGCTGAAGGGTGAAAGAAAGCATGCGTCTGAGGTTTCGGGCATCTACAACATGGAGGTAAACCGAAGCCTTTTCCTCAAAGAGCAGAAGCTGAGAGACCCTTTCTTCTTCACTTACAGGGAGCAGGGAATACATCCCTGGTGTGTCAATGATTTCATATTCCCTTTCTCCAATCCTTGCTTTTCCATGAGTGATTTCAACTGAGGTTCCCGGATAATTGGAAACCAGGGTATAACTTCCGGAGAGGGCATTAAAAAGGCTGCTTTTTCCCACGTTAGGGTTTCCTATCAGTATAATTTTCGGAAGCCCTTTTCCTGGAGTGCATCTTGTTTTTCCGCAGCAGCATTCTTTTTCAGGACAGGTAACTGGCAGTTTCATACTTTTACTCTTATTTTTAGGCAAACCTAATTATCGATTTGCGCTATTTAGGCATGCCTAATATTTAAGGTTACTGCAAGTGACAAAATTTTCTCCAAATTCATTGCATATATAAATTTTATATAGTCTCCAATCAAAAAATCTTTTAACCTGAACCTTTAGTTCAAGTTTCAGTTTGTAATCTCACTCCAGAATGAATTTTCAGCCTTACTATGTAAAATTTTCAAGGCTTTTTTAGAGGACAGTAATCTTGATTTTTCTCGGTTAATCAAACATTTTATGAGCTTAGGCTCCAAACTTAGTAACCCAGTCAAAATGCGATATTTTTGAAGAGGAAATATTGTGAAATATATAATTCTTATATCTATTTTGGAAAACTTGAGTAGAAAAAATCAATTTTGTAATTTTTATTTTAATTTTTTTCTCTATTTATATTTCTGTTAATATTATATTTTATAAATTTAATTCTTTTATTGCATGTACTTGAAATTGCCTTTGTTGGTATGTTCTATGATATAAAACGAAGATAGAATGTACGTTATTAGAACCTTCACCAAAGTACATTGGACGATTTGTTGATAAAACGAATATATTTGCCAACATGGGTGAACTGAAAAACTAACATCTGCAAAATTGGTTCGTTGAAATGGATTGGGGGAGTCGGTAATGAGTCTTAAAAATACACTGGGTATTTTGCTGGCAGTTTGTTTTTTACTGTCAATTGCCGCAGTGGCAGTAAATTCCAAAGAAGCGCCCTGTACGGCTGGTAAGGAAACATATAAGACTGCAGAGAAGACAAAAAACAAAATGAAAGGATTTTCTATTAATATCGAAAATGCTACTTTGGAAAATAACAATTTCCGCAAGGTGCTCTATACTGCAAAGTATAGCCAGCTGGTACTTATGAGCCTCAAGCCCGGAGAAGAAATCGGGATGGAAGTGCATGAGGGAAATGACCAGTTTTTCCGCTTTGAGGAAGGACAGGGGAAATGCATAATTAACGGTAACGAATATGAAGTAGGTAACGGGTCTGCGGTGGTTGTGCCTGCCGGTGCTCAGCACAATGTCATTAACACTCTGGAAACAGGTTCTCTAAAATTCTATGTGATCTATTCGCCACCTGTTCACAAGGATCAAACCACGCACGCCACGAAGGAAGAAGCAGAGGCAAATCCAGATACATTTGACGGTGTAACTACGGAATGTAACCAAGGATAAGATCATGAGAAGTAGGAATAAACGCTTTATGAAAATAAAGCGTTTTTCTTTTCTATATTCTCAAATGAAGGTTTGAGTTTCTTCGAAACCGTTGTTAGCAATAACGATGACTGCAGTTGGTTTTGTATCCCAATGTTTTGACTTTATTCTAAGGAACTCGTACGAGAGATTCAAAAGTCAATTTTTGATTTTTGATTTAGGCTCAGGTCTTTATCTCAATAGTCTTTACCTCAATGGTTCAGGAATTAATAATTTATCACTCAGTAATCTGCGGGTCTATATATTGCTATTTTATTTCATTTTATTTCCCTGCTCATATCTCTGTAGTATTCGAACAGTTCTTGTCCCCATTTTATTGCCTGTGGTTCGAAACTTATCACATATTGACGGTCAAACCTCCCGCTTTCGTTAAACAATCCCATAGTCATTATATTGTTAGCGGTAGCAATGAGCGCTGGAATTTCCACTCTTTTTTTTTCCAGAATATAAAGACTTGAATTTTCCATTTTGAGAAATTCTTTCCCTTCTTCTTTGAAATCTTCTACAAGCCGTAAGTATACTGCTTCACTCAAAACAAGGGAAATTTCAATACCTTTTTTTGCAAGGTTGAGTACAAAAGCAGGAAGTTGAGGATGGAAATAAGAGTAAAGCATGTGGGTATAGGTTGACTTTGAAAGGTTTTTCAAAAGTTCCGGGTTCAGATCAAAAGTATGACTGAGGTCAGGTTCTATGAGGCGATAATCTCCAAGCTCATTTATTCTATTTACAAGATAGGGTGGTATAGGAGCAAGCTTTCTATCGGCCCAATATTCTTCATTTTTCTCAAATACTGATAGAGTCTCAACCAGTGGCTGCATTTTTTCGACAACAATTTCCCCTATCTCACTGAGCCGATATGTTCCTTCTTCATGTATTACCAACTCCTCCTCTTTTAACTTCTTTATTTGCGGAAGAAGAGCCGTCCTCGGCACCTGAAGCTTTTCAAGTGCCTCTTCAATACTTTTGGGGCCTTCTTTCAGGAGCAGAAGAAAATCTTTTCTCTTCTCTGAAAACAGGATAAGATCAAGCAAATTGGAACTCATTTTATAGTCTCCATCCTGAACTTATGAAAAAAGGTTTTGTTCATCGGTTCTGTTTTTTATTGTTCGCTTTCCGTTGTCCGCTTTTTAAGCTCTTTATGGAGCCAAACTGCTAATAAAGGTATCGAAATTATTTGAAAACTTCGTCCTATTTCTTCCCTAATTGGGAAAATAGTCATTATTTAACGAATTTACAGACGAAAATTCTCCTACAATCCTTATTTTCTTTTTATCTTCTTCTTGTGAGTCCAGAATGAGTTGATAAACTCAATTAAGTTAAAAAGAACAAACGCAGAATCCTGAGCAAACTTTACTAGTTTATACCTGGCTTATACCTAACTTTATACATGGCTTATACCTAACTTATAACTGGCTTATACCTAACTTATAACTGGCTTATACCTAACTTATAACTGGCTTATACCTAACTTATAACTGGCTTATACCTAACTTATACCTAACTTTATACCTGGCTTATACCTAACTTATACCTAATTACACATAATTTATTGCTTATACCCGTTTGAAAGGTTATATTACGATCAGTTTTCATAGAATTTAACCTGTTATATGTGTCAATGTGAAACCCAAATTACTGCCTGTATTAAAATTCGAAGCTTAATTCGTTCTTATTATAAATCCAGAAGTTCATCTGCTTGCTTTTCGGTTTTCTAGGAAACGTTGATATAGAAGATAATGAGAAAAGGGAGAAACCTGGAGGAATGGTAAATAACTCCAGGTAAGTTGCGTGTAGCTCCCAAGTAAGTGGTAATTAGTTTCCAGAGACTCATAATGTTCCATTTATTGATCGTATAATTTTTTCGTAATAAATATAATAAAATATGAGTATAATAAGACATGGAATATAATAAGATGCAAAATATAATTAAATGTAAAATATACTACAATATGAAATATAATAAATTGTAATATATAATAATTTATAAAATAATAAGTTGTAAAATACAGTAAAGTGTAAACTATAATAAGGTATAAAATATAATAAGATCTAAAATATAATAAGATCTAAAATATAATAATATAAATATTTCATCATTGGCGGAATTAATTTTACAAATTAGTATGAGGAAGGGCAATGGAGAAAGAAAAGTTGTACAGGTTGAAAGCTGAAGCAAATCAGCTTTCTCCTATTCTTAATGTCGGAAAGAATGGGATAACGGACTCTTTGGTTGAAGAACTGAATAAGCATATAAAAGCTAACAGGCTTGTGAAGGTAAGGGTATTGAAAAGTGCTGAAGAAGGAAAAGATTTAAAGGCTATCGCAGAGGAAATTGCTACAGCTACGAGATCCACTGTGATAGAGGTACGTGGAAGGACAGTGGTTCTATACAGGTAAGAACTCTATGCAGGTAAGAGTTAAGATGCAGGAATTATCTTTTTTCTAATCCGATTTTTGACGAGCTTTCGAATACAAAGCCTGTCTTTTACTTAATTAAGAATAATCTCCTGCCTTTTAAAATGAGGAACAAAGTTTTTCAGTAGAATCTATGTAATAGGTTAAAGTCTATAAGTATGAAGTTGCTTTAATATAGACTTATTATATATTTCGCCATGTTAGTAAGTTATTTATGCTGCAAAAGCAACATCCAGTTGCAAATTATTCACACATAATTTACATATTATAGATGTTTCATTATTTCAGACCAGTCTCCCTATAATTTATATAAATGTTGACGAACGAATAAACCGAATTACGTATAAGAATTCAAAATTCCATAAAAACTTCATAATATGTGCACTTTAAGTGCCCGGAAGTTTCTTAAAACGGTTGAGTTGGGGTATTTCCCCTTTTGTTTCCAGATAGACCAGGGCAGAGCAAAACCCAACCCTCCGGAGAGATTGTTATGCTTGAAGATGAATATCAACTTGAATTTTTCAAAAATAACGGGTTCGTCCGGAAGCAGTGCCAGTCATGTGGCAAATTCTTCTGGACACGTGACCCTGACAGAAAGACATGCGGAGATGCGCCCTGTGATCCTTATACCTTTATAGGAAACCCAGTTTTTTCCAGGGAATTTGATATCTCCCAGATGCGTGAGTATTACCTCTCCTTCTTTGAGGAAAGAGGGCACACAAGGATCAACCGTTATCCTGTAGTTGCCCGCTGGAGGGATGACCTTTATCTTACAATTGCATCCATTGCAGACTTTCAGCCTTTCGTAACCTCAGGACAGGTTCCCCCACCTGCAAACCCCCTCACGATTTCCCAGCCCTGCATTCGACTGAACGACCTGGATTCGGTGGGCAGGAGCGGACGCCATCTTACAACCTTTGAAATGATGGCACATCACGCCTTCAATAAAAGAGATCATGAAATTTACTGGAAGGAACACACCCTGGAACTCTGTGATGAACTCCTTAGTTCACTTAAGTTAGATCCCTTTGCTGTAAGTTACAAGGAAGAACCCTGGGCAGGCGGAGGAAATGCAGGGCCCTGTGTCGAGGTTCTTGTGAACGGGCTTGAGCTTGCTACCCTTGTTTTCATGGACCTGAAAGCTGACAAAAAAGGTGACATTCTCATTAAAGGTGAGACCTATTCGAAGATGGATAACTATATCGTGGATACAGGATACGGACTCGAACGTTTTGTCTGGGCTTCTAAGGGCTCACCTACAATCTATGACGCACTTTTCCCTGGCATAGTGAACGAACTCATGGGTCTTGCAGGACTTGAGCATGAACTGGACAATTCCGAATATGCAAATATTCTGGCCCAGAACGCACGGCTTGCAGGGTTTATGGATGTCAGTGAACAGGCAAACCTTCTGGAACTCAGGAAAAAGGTTGCTTCAAGTATCGGAATGACCGTGGAAAAACTCTCGTCTATAATGGAGCCCGTAGAGAAAGTCTATTCAATTACTGACCATACACGCTGTCTGACTTTCATGCTTGGAGACGGGATTATTCCCTCAAACGTCAAGGCAGGGTACCTTGCAAGGCTTGTCCTCAGGCGGACTTTACGCATGATGGGTGACCTTGATATCCATACTCCGCTTTCCGAGATTATGGATATGCACATACAGAATATGCCGGAGTATCCCGAGTTCAGGGAAAATTTCCCGGTCATACAGGATATCCTGGAATCCGAAGAAGAGAAGTTCCGTAATACAATGGAGAGAGGTCGCAGGATCATTCAGAAATCGGCGTCTCATTTCAAGAAAACCGGAGAAAAAATTCCTTTATCCCAGTTAACTGAACTTTATGATTCCCACGGAATCCCACCCGAGATGGCAAAAGAAGTAGCATCCGAAATCGGAGTGGATGTAGAATTCCCTGACAACTTCTATTCCATTATTGGTGAGCTGCATAACAAGGCTGAAGAAAAGGAAGAAGAAGTCGTTCCGTTTGCAGATAGGCTTAAACACCTTCCGAAGACAAAGCGTAGCTTCTATGATGAACCCACACGCCTGGAATTCGAGGCTGTTGTTCTGGATGTCTTTGACAACAACATAGTACTGGATAACACCTTTTTCTATGCTGAAGGCGGAGGGCAGCCTGCAGATATGGGAACAATCACTACCGGGTATGCGGTATACAGGGTGGTGGACGTCCAGGTCTATGACGGTGTAATAGTACACACCGTAGAGAACTCTGATGGGAATCTTGATGTCCGCAAAGGTGATATTGTCAATGGCAAAGTAGACGAAAGGCGCAGGATGACTCTTGCAAGGCATCACACAGCAACCCATATTGTAAACGATGCAGCCAGAAAAGTCCTTGGAAAACACATCTGGCAGGCCGGTGCCCAGAAGTTTGAGGACCATTCGAGGCTTGACCTTTCGCATTACAAACATATCTCCCCTGAAGAACTGAAACAGATAGAGCTCCTGGCAAACCGCATGGTTATGGAAAATAAGCGTGTTATTACGGAGTGGATGCCAAGGACTGAAGCCGAGCAGGAATACGGCTTTGGGCTCTACCAGGGTGGAGTGCCTCCGGGAGAAAAAATCAGGGTTGTAAAGGTCGGAGACGATGTTGAGGCCTGTGCAGGTACGCACTGCGTCAGTACAGGAGTTGTCGGCCCGATCAAAATCCTGAGGACTGAGAGGATCCAGGATGGAGTTGAAAGGGTTGAGTTTGCAGCAGGAGTTGCAGCCGTACGTGCCATGCAAAAGATAGACTCTCTCCTGACCGATTCCGCAAAGACTCTGAGTGTGCCCCCAGAGCAGCTTCCTGCAAGTGTTGAGCGTTTCTTTGGGGAATGGAAAGACCTCAAGAAAGAAAACGAGAAACTTAAGGAAGAGATTGCTCGTGCCAGGGTTTACAGGCTGCTTGGAGGAGCTTCAGAGGTTGCAGGCCTCAAGGTTATTGCCGAATTCATTCCCGAAGCCGATTCTCTTGAACTCCAGAAGACCGCTACTGAGCTCCTGAAATATGAAGATGTGGTAACTCTTCTGGCAAGTGATGCCGAAGGGGTTAAACTCGTAGCTTCTGCCGGACAAAAAGCCTTAAGCTGTGGAGTCAATGCAGGCAGCCTTGTTCGCGAGATGTCGAAGCTTGTGAGCGGAGGCGGAGGCGGAAAACCTGCTCTTGCTATGGGTGGTGGAACTGATCCTTCAAGAATTCAGGATGCCCTTACCCGTGGGCTTGAACTCGTAAAAGAAGCTTGCAAATAAGCCTAAAAAGTAAGTACAGGTAAGCCTGAAAAAAGGAAGTCTACAGGTAGCCTGAAGATACCGGGTTTTTAATTCCCGGCAATTCCTTCCCTATCTTTTTCTTCCCTATCTTTTTCTTCCCTATCTTTTTCTTTCCTTTCATTTTTTTAATTATTTTCAATTGTTTTTCAATCAATCGTTAAAGATAACTTCGCAAAGGATTGCAGTTCCATCTTTTACAAACAGGTGCACGGTTTTATTCCCTTCGAGGCCTTTTTCAACCGTATTTCGCACTTCCCAGTATTCTTCGGGCTTCACGCCTGCTCTGAGGACAACGCTCCCTATATTCTGGCCTTTCAAGAATTTATTGATCTCTTTTGGTTCAAATGGGCAGACTTTTAGCACCAGATAATGATTTTTGATCATGGACTGCTTTATCAGGGCATCCGATGTCAATAAAAGTCTTTTTTTGTCAACTCTGAAAAGTTCAAAACCTCCCATAAGAGGCCCTGCCATCTGCATCATGGATTCTGCAAGTTCAGGCAACAGTTCGGCTGCAACTACGGACGGTTCTGGCTCATAAGCGCAGAGTTTCATTTTATCAGTTCCCTTTACCTGCGGAAGTCCGTATTTCGGAATCAGCCCTTCGCCTGCAGGCAGAGCCACAGCTATACGGTCATACTGCTTTAGCCCTCCGAAGTAAAGGGTAAGGCGGTTGAGCTGCCCGTCCAGCGAGATGTACTCTTTTTCGCAGTCAAAAAGAATCCGTTCCGGCGGCATCTGGGGCGGAGCTTCAAAGGCAAAATTTCGGGTTTTTTCACCGTAAGCAGCCAGTACATTCGGAATTCCCGGCTCAAGGCTTGAAACGTGCCTTTCGTTTTCTTCGGCCGGCCGGAAAGGATCGGAAAATATCACATCAACAGCCGGGATCTGCTCTGTGACTTTCGGGTCAAGGGCGTCCCCGCAAATGAATTTTACGTTATCAAGTCCGTACATTGCACAGTTCTGTTTTGCATACTCGATTTTTTTGGGGTCTATTTCTACTGCATATACGAGCTCGCACTGCTGGGCAAAAAAGACAGTTTGTCCTCCTATACCGCAGCTAATGTCAGCCAGGACCTTACATCTCAAACGCTGCGCCCTGTAACGGGCAATTGGCTCAGGGGTTGCAAAGCGCAGGCTTTCCTTATCCCCATGCAGGGGCTTCTCAAATTGTTTTCTCCGTGCCACGTCGATCAGGAGTAGTAGATAGGTTATTGGATTTAAAGGCAACTGAAAAAAAGAAGATTGTAGAAACCGTTGCGCCGGTTTATCACGCCTATAGGGTTTGGGGATAAGGTTCTCAAACCTAAATATTGCTAAGGGTTTTGGGTCAATCCTTTTCGCAACAAGGTTGTGATCACGCTTTTACGTCTTTTTCTGTCAGACCTTTTTAAAAAGCTTGTGAAAAAGTTTGTGTGTCAAGATAGGGCTAGCTAACAAGCGCCGGTATTATTACTTTACTTTTATTCTATTTCGGAAATAATCACTACATAATTTTTCCCGTATTTTTCGGCACAGGCCGGACAAGTAGTATACCACATGTACCATTTCTTGACTTCCAGGCTCTGGCTTTTTGCATAGGCTTCAAAGTCCTGGCACCATTCTGCTGTTTTTTCGAAGTCTCCCTCATAGACTTTGCTCAAAAATTTCCCATTCAGTGTTACGTTTTCGGCGCCTTCCACTTCTTTATCAACAGCCAGATAAAGGTCCATATTGCTTTCCGAGGTGTGGTCCGACAAACAGAGCCAGTCCGGCATTTCTGCACCTGCCCTGGCAACTTTCTCGTTCATCCTCATTATTACCTCTCCAAAATTCAGAGGCATGTAAAACTGTGTGGTAACCGAGTCCTTGATGAATCTTTTATTTTTCCATTCAAACAATTTTCCGTCCCAGGGGGCGGGGTCAAATCGAGGACAACATTCCTGAGTTTCGAGTTCAGTGGTCATAATTTTTCACCCTGTTAAGTAATGACTTTTTGGGTTATTTTAGGTTTTGGTTTTAGTTTTACTGGAGAAGTTTTTCTTGACAAAACATAAGAACCAGCAAAAGTAAATACAAAGGAAAATTAATTAAGTGCCCCACAGTTAAATAATTTTACACACGACATTCTGGCAAAGATGATATTCTGTATAATTCAAAAAAATTGCTTTGGATAATTAGTAATTTAATTGTATTTGCATGATATGATCTGTGTATGAATCTTTTATGAAGGAGAAACTTATGATTAGTATTATTTCCGAACCTAAAAATGATGTTTATAGGCGTTTGGTAGACTTGGCTTTTGATTTATGTGATGAATTTATCCTTGTTGTACATAAAAAATACTACTCAGATTTAAACGATAATGCTAAGTTCTTATTAGAAAAGTTAAATGATTATTTAATAGAAATGAAGGAGCAATCGGAATGGGCAGGCACAAAACTGCTTGGACACACTGCATATATTTACCATTACCATACCAGCCCGGAAGCCAGAGAAATAGTCAAAAAGGTTTCAAATTCACTTTACAGTTGGATGTATCCAGATTTACCCGAAGATTTGAGTTTTTATAAGAATGGAAAACCTTGGTTAGTAAATACAGCTCATGAAGAACAGAGTTTTATTTTTAGTGAAGACAAGTCTGAAATAGACAAAATTATGAATATAAAAGGCCTTAAGATAAGGTTATAACATGAACTTCGTCATTATTTGAAGTTGCTGAGGATTATCGCCGAAACTCCTGATATGAAGAAATCGACGTCGCCTGTCTCAGCAAGAAAAAGCTTGGAAAGCTTTTTCAAACTCCTTTAGTTACAAAAAGTTTGAATCTAAATTTTTGCGGCTAGATAGGAATATACTTACCGGCTTCCAACTTTCTCAGATCAAAAAGAAATGTCTTTTGGGTTAAAATACTCCGGGTCGAAATTTTTCCCCAGCCACGCTACTGTTTGTTCGTATTCCTCGTGTTCGGGGTCTTTCAGGATCTCGAGCATCTCTTCATAGCCCAGTATTCCTCCAATGTCCTCAGGGGCTGTTGCTCTTTTTCCTGCAGTGCAGACCGGATATTTCCTTCCTTGTTTTTTCGGAAGGACTTCCTCAAACCGGACTTTTATCTCCCAGTTGTCCCCGAAATCATACCTGTAAAGAGCAAACTTATTTTCCGGAGTGAAGTATTTAGAGAGCTTGGCTTTATTTTCCGGCACAAGTGGGTCACAGAATGTTTCACAATCGTCATCTGCTTCCCCTATTTTGTCAAGCTCCCCGGTTTTTGGGTTTTGTATTTCGAATTCATGCAAATGGTAATCTTCCCAATCCATTACGGCCTGTATAGCTTTATGAAGGTCCAGAAAAGTATAATTTTCCGGCACCTGGATCCGTCGCCAGATTTTAGGGCTGATACCTTTTATTGAAAGCTTTAATTGGTATATCTTTTTAAACGTGTCTTTCATAGAGTTATTCCCCAGAATAAACGTCCGCTAACACCTTTAAATTTCTGTTAACGTCCGCTAACTTCTGCTAATATCCATTAATTTCTCAATATTCATTAATTTTTGCTAATCTTAGATACTATTCAGTACTATTCAACAATTTTCGCGAAATGGACAAAGTCAATGAAGTGTAAATTAATTTCTTTCGTTACAGAAGTAGGGAAAACTCTTGATTGTCTCTAAACATTCATCTATCGATAAATTTCTAAAAATTTCGAATCGATCTTGCAGACGTCTCATGTATGAAAGATTGAAAAAACCTATCTCCCACATATTTCATGTGTGCGAATTTTACGCATTTCAAAAATGGATCTATAATCTGCGGACCTGGTTATGAGTACTTCTAATCAAACCTAACGAATTTTTCCTGTAAATGCTAACTTTAATTTTAATTTAACTTTAATTTAATTTTAATGAAAGAGTTTGTATTACGAAGAGTTTTCAAATCTTTTTTGCGAGATACCCTCTAAACATTGACTTTTCTTTTTTATCAGGTGTTTTATAAACAAAAAATGTAACATACTTTAATATCTCAAAACCACATTTGTTTAACAGTTCGATTATCTGAAAATCATTATGATAGTATATGGAGAGACCTGAACCGATATCCGTATAGCTCAAAAGGCCTTCTTCCGATACCATAACAGTAAAGCTGAAGATACCTCCAATTTTCGTCACGCGATTTGCTTCTTCAAAAAATCTGTCCAGTTTCTCAAAGAAATGGAATACTCCACATACTATTGTATTTTCGAACTTTGCGTCCTCATAGGGCCATCTATCTACTACCAAATCGCACAACTTAAGTTCCGTAGCGAATCCTTTTTTCTTGCATATATCGAGCATCTTTTTCGAGCCATCAATCCCGTATACCTTGAGACCGGCCTTATAAAACAAATATGAACTGAGCCCTGTACCAATACCGACATCAAGGACACTATTCCCAGGAGATAAATATTCATAAGTTAGCCCAAAAAGCACTTCATGCCCATGATATTCTATCAGTACACTCATATTATCGTAGACATTGGCAGACTTGTCATGTACTTCAATGATAGAGGGTTTCACATTTCAGAGATTACTCTATGATATGAAAAAAGTTTCTATACTGTTTTTAGTCTTTTTTAATTTCAATCCTTTTTAATGGTTAGTACGGATTTTCGGCATTTGTGCAGAGTTCAAGTGCAAAAATAATAAAGTTTCAATTCTTTTTAGTGACGTATGCTGTTCTTCAGGGTCGTTTTTCCTTATTCTCAGTAAATGCTCAGATAATCTCAAACTTGCAGGACTTATTCACTTGAGGAACAAGATCAAATAGACAAACACTGTGGATTAAAGGTCACATTTCAAACAGTTAACGGTCCAGTTCTGTTAATTTTTCAGTCCAACTGCGTAGTTCGAAACTGAAAAACCAACATCAAGCAGTTTATTTTTTGCAACAGAACCTTTTTTGCAACGGAGCCCTTTAATATTTAACATAATCAAAGTATACGGACCAAACTTTCTTATTCGTTTCAAGCTTATTTTTTATTATAATTGCATCCTTCTCCGTGATTATAGCACTATTGCCGGATATATCGACAAACTGAATATGACAAAAAATGGGCTTTCCCACCAAATAGTGATCATCTTGAAAACTTGTTGTATTATAGTCTATAGTATAGTTCACAGGCATGTTGCAATTTTCAAGAATGGCTTTAACTTCCGGCTCAGTAGTTCCATTTTTAAAATTGATAATTAAACCGCTTACTTCTGGTTCTTGATACATGGGAAGATGAATAAACACATAAATTACTACAAGAATCAGAAGAACAATAACAACAGCTATTCCCTTTTTGATTTTATTCATATCCTTCACACCTAAAAAATGAAGAGTTAAAACTCTTCACTTCACATATATGCGATCACTTTCAGAACCAAATGCTTCCCAATCAGAATGACCAATCGTCCACAGATTATTGAAACGCAAATAAGAAGTTAGAAGACCATTATATTGGTATCCAACGCAAACTCGATCATGTGTTGCAGTATTACTCTGCAAGGGTCTATTATTGTCAATTTCGTTACGAATATCAGCAAAATACCTAACATCAAACGAGGAAAATGAATTAGGCTTATTTAATCCGTTACTTGATTTATAATAGAGTAATGCACGAGAGTTATCAATTCCGTGAGGAGCTACTCCTTGCATTGTTTTATATATAGAACTTTGGGAAGGACTACTTCCTTTATAGTAAGCAGTAATCATTGCTGCACTTGCTGGCACACAGTATTGTTTCAATCCTTGTTTTAGTGTATCTTGCTCACGAATGATGAGATATGGATTAACAAAGGCCTGCAGAAGAAGTTTCAATCCTTGTTTTATTGGATCTTGTTCACGAATCTGATATATATTTTTCTTACTCTGTTTATCGAACGGCTAGCTAAAAAGAACTGAATATAAACGGAGTTTATAGGTTTTTTCACCCTATTGGGAATTCTCTTTATAACAATTATGGAAAATTATATAAAGAGAATAAAGCAATTATCACTATTTTGGTTCAACCAAGCATGTGGGATATCGTCATAAAAGCAGCCATTGTTCATACACTCACTTATTTCATAGTAGGAGCTGGTGCATTCTACTTTTTTAAATACTCTGAGCGGCATGCCAGCCCTGTTCTCAGATCTTTTATGAGACAATCCGATGACCCGCTTGTTAGAGCAGGTCCTCTATTTCAGCCTATAAGAGGTATTCTCTTCGGTTTTATATTCTATCTGCTTAGGGATGTTTTCTTTCTGGAAAATAACGGCTGGCTTGTTATGTGGGCGACTCTTGTCGTAATTGGCATAGTTTCGACTTTTGCACCAGCTCCCGGTTCAATCGAGGGATTCATATATACAAAACTGACTCCAAGCAAAAGTGGAATTGGTGGCATGATAGAAGTCCTCACCCAATCATTTCTTCTTTCAGCCCTTTCTTATTATTGGGTAAAACATCCAGAATTATCATGGCTTAACTGGGCCCTTGGAACATTATTTCTAATTTCTATGGCTCTTCCGGTACTTGGCTTTCTGGCTAGCAAAAAAACCGGAAACAATATATCCAGAAAAAGGTTGCAATAACGGGCTTATAATTTTAGTGGATCTTGCTCACAAATAAAACTCTAGAGCAATTTAATTATTTTACTCTGGTTCTTTGGTAGAGTTTTGGTAAACATCTTTAAAGTATTTACTGTTAAGAATTAGTGTATTTCATGTTAGGAGTTTAGCCTTGCTTCCCCGTTCACTCTTAACGATCTTCCTGCCTGATGGAGGCCAGTATGGAACGTGGCGCAAACCTTACAAACTTGATTAATTTCTTAAATTGAAGACAGTAGGAAGAGATTTTATCCGTATAGTAAGCGCGAAAAATTACTTTTTATATTTCAAGTTGTTTTGGAATCCCGTATAGTTCAACAGAGGAATGTATAAATGCCGTAATTGGGCTTTCCATTTTCCATCTTGGAGAAAGCTGCATTCCTCTGTCTGGAATATCACGGAAGGGATTGGTATTTTCGTATAGGGTATACATGATTGCGCCTTCTATTCGCTCAAGAATCCTAGGCTCAGTACCTATGTCTGCTACGAAAATGCTAAATTCTGCTAGCTGTTTTCCTGCAGCTTCTACCAGCTCGCTTTTCCTGTGCTCGTACTCATCGCGTCTCTGGCGTGCAACTCCCCACCCATGCCATATCTCTTTTCGTACTCCGTGCTTCATGGCATCCATGTCTAAAATTGTATAATCTCCACTAAGGTATTTTTTTGTATGTTCACGGAAACGTTGCGGTATAGGTCGGCGTGTATATCCAGCTGCATAGACTATGTATCCATTTTCATATACAGAAGTCTGCAAGTAGACCCCAGGGTGCTTAGGAATCGGAGGAAGATTTGATTCAGTCTCGAATTTTGGCCATGAATAAGGCCCTTTCCATTCAATGTCTATTTCGTCTTTGGCATCAATTGAAACATTATCATAAATGGAAGCTTGCTTTGTTCTTTTTTTCGTCATCACTGTCACATATATCAGTTTCAAATCCTTGTTTTATTGGATCTTGCTCACGAATAAATGTCCCTCGAGCATGATAAGGTTGACGAGAGTTTCAATCGTTTTTCTTCACTAAGAAATTAAATTCAATCCAGAATTGACAAATGAATAAAAATATTATTTTGTATTATCTAATTTTATAAATTTACTATATTGATGTTACATATATTTAGAAATGTATTTATAACAAAACGAGATTAGTCTTGTTTGTCTTATTTTTTACAAAGAATGTATTGCAATATTGTTATGTTTTCTTAGTAAAGTGTTATTTAACTGGGTTGAAATTACTGAAAACACTACTGTTAGGTAATACTGTTTCAATAATTTAATATAACTACGAGGAAGGAGGAGTTTAAATTAAGAAAAATCAGCAATATATCTTAATAGGGGCAATAGCCATAATTATTGCGGCTGCTGTTGCTTTTATGCCGAGTAATGAGCCAGCAAATTCGGCTTCCATGATGTCGGATGGATCGGTTTCCGGAGGTTCGGATAATTTAACTTCCGAAAACTCGGATGAATCGACTTCCCAGGGCTCGGATGAACTGGTGGCAGCCGTAGGAACTCATGGCGGAGAGCCGGAAACAGGTTTTAACCCAATTACCGGATGGGGTTATAGTCGTGAACCGCTGGTTCAAAGTACTCTTTTAAAAAAGGACAGTAATGGGTCTCTTATTACGGATTTGGCAACAAACTATTCTGTTAGTGACGATGGGTTGACCTGGACTGTTAAAATAAGGGACGATGTTAAATTCCATGACGGAGTGCCTTTAACGGCTAAAGATGTGGCATTTACATTTAATACTGCGGCAAATTCGAGTGGAGTCGACCTCTCAGTTTTGAAAAATGCGGTAGCACTTGATAACTACACGGTTGAATTCAAATTAGATGATCCGCAGGCGACTTTTATTCACAAGCTTGTAGCTCTCGGAATTGTACCTGAACATGCTTATAATGAGACTTACGGAGAACATCCGATCGGGTCGGGCCCATATCGATTTGTAGAATGGGATAAAGGCCAGCAGGCGATCTTTGAAGCAAATCCGGACTATTATGGTCAGAAGCCGTACTTCAAAAAAATAACTTTACTCTTTATGCAGTCCGACACGGCTTTTGCTGCTGCCAAATCAGGGCAAGTTGACCTGGCTGAAATTCCTTCTTCCTATGCTAATCAGAAAGTAGATGGAATGAAAATGGTATCTCTCAGTTCCATTGATGCTCGGGGAATAACTTTCCCAATGCAGCCTGATACGGGAAAGAAAACGGAAAATGGCTACTCAATCGGGAATAATGTAACCTCCGATCCTGCGATAAGAAAAGCCCTGAATATCGGAATAGACAGGCAGGCTTTAATCGATGGAGCGTTAAACGGGCAGGGTGAAGAGGAATTTACTGGAGTTGACAAACTGCCCTGGGGCAATAAAGAAGCTATATTCGAAGACGGAAAAGTAGACGAAGCAAAGAAGATTTTAGCGGACGGCGGCTGGAAAGATGCCGATGGTGACGGTATTCTTGAAAAGAATGGGTTGAAAGCGGAATTCACCTTACTGTATCCTTCAAGTGCCCAGGAAAGGCAAGCATTAGCCGTCGCATTGGGCGAGGAAGCTAAAAAACTGGGAATAAACATCAAAGTTGAAGGTAAGAGCTGGGATGAGATTGACACTCTGGCGCATTCAACTCCTGTAGTTTTCGGTTTTGGCACACTGGATCCAACTGACTTATACCTGAAATACTACAGCAAAAGCTACGACCCTTCAAACTACAACAATATAATAATGTACAACAATTCGGTCGTGGATGACTATCTAAGGACAGCCATAACCAGCACTGATCAGGACACTGCCAATAAAAACTGGCAGCTGGCTGCCTGGGATGGAACAACAGGATTTTCTGAAAAAGGAGATGCTACATGGCTCTGGATTGCAACTATTGATTACCTGTACATTATGGACGAGGACATAGATATCGGAACTCCCAAAATCCAGCCTCACGGTGCCAATATCTTCGGTAATATCCTGGAGTGGAAACGCACAGGAAACTAAGCTGAAATCTGGATTTCAACGAAGAACAGTCACGAAAGTCTTTTAGCAAGGCTGAGAACTGTTCCTTAAAGTTCTTAATTAAGCTGAGGGTACAAAATTCCTCAGTGTTACTTTTTTGGCAAAGTTTAATTGAAATTTGTGTTTTTATTTTTTGCACATATTCTCATATTTTTATTTTTTACACATATTCTCATATTTTTATTTTTTACACATTTTTCATATTTTGCACATGTTCTAATATTTTACCATGTTTTCATGTTTTTAAACATAATATTCTTATATATTATTCTTAAATATCGTCTCATCTTAACATATTTATCTACTTTTAACTATCTTTTAGTGTCGCTAAAATTATACTTTTTCATTACACAATGCATCGATAATTTTCAGATTTAAAAAACGCATAAAGTTTTTTTATTTAGTATTACTAAACTCCTTAATACTAATAATTAGTAACACATAAATTTCGGAATGTATTTATAGTAAATTGTTTTAATTGTGTTATCTTAACTTTACTGACAAAAGTAATATTTTATATCATATTTTTATTAGGAAAATGTTATTTAATATAAGATTCCGGTCATCTGGACAGATTTAAAAAACCTTTACTTGGCAATCCAATTTTTGCTTAAATGTTCTGGACTCTGGTAAAATAGAGGAGGTGTCTATATTCAGAAAAATCAGCAATATCTACTGATAGGGGCAGGAGTCATAATCATATCGGTTATCCTCATTTTTACATCAATGGGCGATCCGATTAGCTTGTCATCCCATGTTTCTGATGGATCGATTTCAGGGAGCTCGGATAAACTCGTTTCCGAGGACTCGGATGAACCAGCTTCTAAAGGCTCTGATGAACTTGTGGTGAATGTAAATTCGCATACCGGTGAGCCCGAAACAGGATTTGACCCTCTTCTAGGATGGGGGTGCGGGCATGTGAATTTTGAGCCACTTATACAGAGCACTCTTTTTAAGTCAGCTGACAATGGAAGCATAATAAACGATCTTGCTACGAATTACTCTGTCAGTTCGGATGGTGATACCTGGACTGTGCATATTAGAGATGATGTCAGGTTCACGGACGGTAAAAACTTAACCGCAGAAGATGTGGCATTTACGTTTAATACCGCAATTGGAAGCAACTCCGAACTGGATATGAGTAATCTCGAAAAAGCCACTGCAGTAAACAACACTGCAGTTGAATTCAAACTGAAAGAGCCTCAGTCCAGTTTCATATGGAGACTCAGATACGTTGGGATTGTGCCGGAACATGCATATAAAAAAGAAACCTACGGAACCAATCCGATAGGATCCGGGCCTTATAAACTTGTAGAGTGGGACAAGGGGCAGCAGGCAATCTTGGAATTAAATGAAAATTACTATGGAAAAAAGCCATATTTCAAAAAAATAACCATGCTGTTTTTGGATAAAGATACTGCGTTTGCAGCAGTAAAATCCGGGGATGTGGACATAGCTGAAATTGAGATTAGCCATGCAAATCAGACTGTAGATGGGTATAAGTTAGTAGATCTTCCGGCAGCAAGGGCTCAGGGACTATCCTTCCCTATGCAGTATAACACAGGCAAAAAAAGCCTTCAGGGAGACCCAATCGGCAATAATGTCACAGCAGACATAACAATTCGAAAAGCCTTAAACATTGGTATCGACAGAAAAGCCCTGCTTGACGGAGTCATATACGGAAAAGGAGCCGTAGAATATACCGGAGTAGACCAGCGGGATTTCGGGAACCCTGAAGCGAAAATTAACGATTCAAATCCCGAGGAAGCCCAAAAAATACTGGAAAACGCAGGCTGGAAAGACACCGACGGTGATGGAATTCGGGAAAAGAACGGAACTGAAGCCGAATTTAAGTTATACTACTCTGCTACTGACCAGACAAGGCAAGCTCTATCAGTAGCTGTAAGCGAACAGGCTAAACAATTAGGAATAAAAATAGACCTTGTAGGAGCAAGTTGGGACGAAATCTACGCTAACCAGTATAGTTCAGCTGTATTATACGCTTACAGCAGTATAGATACCTTTAATCTCTACCAGCAGTACCACAGCAAAGAGGCTGATGATACCTACAGGAACCCTGGCCTTTATAATAATTCTATTGTAGACGGATATCTGGAAACAGCTCTGAGGTCCACAGATCAGGACCAGGCTACAAAATACTGGAAGTTAGCTGCATATGACGGAAGTACCGGTTTTGGGCCAGCAGGAGATGCTACCTGGTTATGGCTGGTAACAATTGATTACCTCTACATGGCAGATGAAACCCTGGATATTGGTACTCCGCAAAGAAACGCAGGAGCAGATGTTTTAGGAAATATCTATGAGTGGAAAAGAGTAGACACAGCAAACTCGACTTCCAAGTGAGACTTTATCCGATAATTAACGGATAACCGAGCCTTTAATTCTGATCTTGCAGGCTCAGTTACTCACTTTTTCCTTTATTGCTATCAACAGTCGAGTTTAATAACTGACTATAAAAGGTACTAAAATGTTTGTTTTCCAGGACTTAACTCTATTCTGGCTTAAAAAATAAAAAAACCTTGAATAATCCCCAGAAATAGTTCACAGGTCAGTATTCACGTTAAAACGGACACCACTATAGAATAATTATGTATGAGGGAGTAGCGTGTCAAACAATGAAAAAATAGCGAGTTTCATCGGAAAAAAGGCACTCAGGTTGACAAGCCTTTTGATTATAGTTTGTTTTGCAAGTTTCATGCTTATCCAGTATTCGCCTATAGATCCCGTTAGAGCCTATATTGGGGAGATGCCAGTAACCGCAGAGCACAAAGCTAAACTTGAAGCGTACTGGGGGGTTAACACTCCTCCACAGGAAAAATTCCTCAACTGGGCCGGAGATATTCTTAAAGGAGACTTTGGGACTTCTCTAATTTATAGAACTCCAGTTATTGACGTCATTGAAGAACGATTTACAGCTTCTCTAATCCTGATGGGGATTTCCTGGCTGCTTTCAGGAATTCTGGGGTTTGCTTTAGGAATTATAGCGGGCGCGAATCAAGGTACGTGGGTTGATAAGGCAATAAAAACTTATTGTTATGCTCTGGCTGCTGCACCTACGTTCTGGCTAGCACTGCTGCTTTTGATAGTGTTTTCGGTATATCTGGGCTGGTTCCCAATAGGATTAAGTGTACCTATAGGGGTTACAGCCGACAATGTGACGTTTTTTGATTGGCTTAAGCGTTTAATTCTCCCTGCGATAACTTTGAGTTTATTAGACATTGCCAAAATTACAATGTTCACTCGAGAAAAATTAATCGAAGTTCTATCCAGTGATTATGTCTTATTTGCAAAAGCAAGAGGTGAAAAAGGGCTGGATCTGATTTTGAGGCATGGAGTTCGAAACGTTGCACTTCCGGCCATTACTCTGCAGTTTTTAGGGTTCAGTGAATTGTTCGGAGGCACAGTCCTTGTTGAACAGGTATTCTCGTATCCCGGAATCGGACAGACTGCAGTATCAGCAGGATTGAAATCCGATGTACCGCTGCTTTTGGGAATAGTCATCTTCAGTACTTTATTTGTTTTCTTTGGAAACCTGATTGCTGATATTATCTATGAATTTATTGACCCCAGGATAAAACAACAGGAGGCATTGGTATGAGTACTGCTGTTGTGACAGTTAACAGGGGACTATTCGGAGGATTAAACCTCAGGCAGAAAACGCTTCTGGTAATAGGTTCCACTTCACTTTTATTGCTTGCAATTGTGGTTTCCAGCGTGTTTTTAGGTGAGGAACCGCTACAGACAAATTTCGGCTCTAAAAACCTTGCCCCTTCTCTGGAACATCCGTTCGGAACGGACTGGATGGGAAGAGACATGTTTATAAGGACTCTGGAAGGACTGGGTCTAAGTATATTGGTTGGAGGGCTCGCTTCCACAATTAGCACTCTATTGACCGTAATTCTGGGATTACTTTCAAGTGCGGGAAAAACTGCAGACTCCTTTGTGTCGTGGTTAGTAGACCTCTTTCTTTCAATTCCTCATCTGCTTTTAATAGTTCTTATTTCCATAGGAATCGGAGGGGGAGCAGCAGGAGTTATCACCGGAGTTGCATTAACGCATTGGCCGAGCTTAACAAGGGTCGTAAGAGCAGAAACCAAGCAGTTGAAAACCCAGGAATATATTCATATCTCCAGGAATCTTGGCAGGTCAAAATGGTGGATAGCTACAAGACACATTCTACCTCATCTGGTCCCCCAGATACTTTTGGGCACAATTTTAATGTTTCCACATGCGATTTTACACGAAGCTTCAGTCACATTCCTGGGATTCGGGCTTTCACCACATGAACCGGCAATCGGCATAATTCTTTCCGAATCTATGAGGTACCTTTCAGCAGGATACTGGTGGCTTGCGTTTTTCCCTGGATTATCCCTGTTAATTGTAGTCCTGGCATTTGATATGATTGGAGAAAACTTAGGAAAGTTGATAAATCCGAAAATTGCTCATGAATAATTTTTCTTCCGTTATTAGACTGGAAATATGCTGGATAAAAAATGGTGCTGACCTAGAGGTGTACTTGATTAGAAATGTACTGGATTAGAAACGTACTGGATTAGAAACGTACTGGATTAGAAACGTACTGGATAAAAAGTGTACTGGACAAAAATATGTTAAATCTATATCTGGAGAGTGTGAAGTGTGGGAAGTAAAGCTGAAATAAACCCTAAAAAAGAGTTATCCACTGGACTTGAAGCAGTTGCTAGAGAACGGAAAAAAAATGAAGCTCTGTTGACAGTCGAAGATCTTTCACTTTCGTTCACTCAATATATGTCAGGACTCAGGCAGACTGAGCTGAAAGTAATTTCTAACTTGAGTATCCAGGCTTATAAAGGTGAAATTTTAGCTATCGTAGGGTCAAGCGGATCGGGTAAAAGTCTTCTGGCTCATGCGATTTTAGGAATTTTGCCTTTGAATGCAAAACTGGATGGTAAGATGGAATATGATGGTAAAAAACTTACCCAGGAAAGAAAAGAAGAACTGAGAGGCAAAGAAATAGCCCTGATCCCGCAAGCTATAACCTATCTTGACCCTTTAATGAAAATCTCGAATCAGGTAATAGGAAGTGTTGAAAAGGAAAAAGAGGGTTTAATGAAGAAACTTCAGGGAGAAGTTTTTCAGAGGTACGGTTTAAAACCCGAAGTAGAAGGAATGCTTCCTCATGAGCTATCAGGAGGAATGACCAGAAGAGTTCTGGTCTCCACTGCCGTAATAAGCTCTTCAAAACTCATAATTGCAGATGAACCAACCCCTGGCTTAGATGATAAAACTTTGAATGAGACCCTGAGTTACTTCAAAGACATGGCAGATAAGGGGTGTGCAGTGATACTCATAACTCACGATATCGAGGCTGCACTAAAAATCTCCCATAAAATCGCAGTATTTTACGCAGGTACGGTTCTGGAAGTAGCGAATGTTGAAGACTTTAAAAACAATGGTGAAAACCTGAGGCACCCGTATACCCGTGCACTCTGGAATGCTCTTCCCCAGAATAAGTTTCAGGCAATCAAAGGCCATCAACCGATGCAGGATGAAGTCATTGACGGATGTATCTTTTATGACAGATGTTCCAAAAAGAAAGCTATATGTTCCAGGGGAATTCCTCAATTGAAACAGGTCAACGGAGGGGTGGTGAGGTGTAATAATGCATCTTAAAGGTGAGAACATAAGTTTCGAGTATAAAATAAATAATCCGGTTTTAAAAGATGTTAATATTTCTTTGCACAGCGGGGAGGTACTGGGCCTCATAGGGGACAGTGGAAGCGGTAAATCAACTCTATGTAAAATTTTGGCAGGCTATGAGATTAAGTACCAGGGAAAAGTAAGTATGGATGGAAACGAAATTCCATCAAAAGGTTATAATCCCGTCCAGCTTGTCTTTCAACATCCTGAAAAAGCTGTAAATCCGAAATGGAGGATGAAAGATATTCTAAACGAAGGACATCTTGTGTCACAGGATATTTTAGAGGCCTTTGGAATAAAAAACAACTGGCTTAACCGATGGCCCAATGAGCTTTCCGGAGGAGAACTCCAGAGGTTTGCCCTTGCAAGAGCTCTAAGCCCTAAAACCAGATTTTTAGTAGCTGATGAAATTACTACAATGGTAGACGCCATTACCCAAGCTCAAATCTGGAACATTGTTTTAAACATTGTCGAAGAACTTAACATCGGAGTACTGGTCGTAAGCCATGACAGGAATTTAATTAATAAGTTATGCCACGATACCATTTATCTAAAAGACATAAACAATGTTTGACAAAAACCAAACAATATCTGACAAAAATCAAATAATTTCTGATAAAAACCAAATCATATCTGATTAAAAACTAAACAATATCTGATAAAAACCAAATGATATCTGATAAAAAATTTAACTGACTATTAGGTAGAATATTCAATATTTAACTTTGAGGCTTTTTGTTTTAATATAACAAAGCGTAAAAACAACCCGGCTTTAGCTGGAGGTTGTAGCGCCAATCTAATTTTTTTCCATGTAGTATTAAAGACCTGTTTTATTACAGAGCTCTTGAGTCTGATTCTAGTTTGCTGCAAAGTCTATGCACAGGTTTTACTACAAAAATTATATTAATAAAACAAGAAAACAGAAGTTTTTTCAGCTTAACTGGTAACTCTCAGTACTCGAAATATGGTTCTGTGGATAATATTTCAGGCATCTTTCAAGAAAAGTTTATAAATTCCGCAGTAGCTTTTGTCCAGTGCTTCCGTACATGTGTAAGAATCATCTTTATATGCAGTGCATTTCGATGTGTACTCACATTTCATATCAAACAAATTTGATGTCCCAATCACCATATTAAAAATTTTCATATGATATTATACGCAACAAACATATTTAAATTTATTCTATAGTTCCAGATTATGAGCTTCGTGTACGGCAATAATGAAAAAGAAGTACGAAAAAAGAATAACGAAGCAGAAATAGTGAAAAAAAGCGAAAGGAAGGGTTATTCTCCCTTTATTATCCTTGCAATGTCGTCTCCGACATCTGAGGTTGTACTCTTGCCGCCCATGTCGTAGGTTTTTACTTTGTCATCCAGGATGTTTTTCTGGATTGCATTGACTATCGTGTCTGCGGCTTCCTTTTCTCCTAGCTGTTCTATGAGCATTGCACCTGCCCAGATTGTGGCAATAGGGTTCACTTTGTTCTGTCCTTTGTACTTCGGGGCTGAACCGTGAATCGGCTCGAACATGCTTGTGCCTTTCGGATTGATATTTCCACCGGGAGCAAGGCCGAGGCCGCCCTGGATCATGGCTCCGAGATCAGTAATAATGTCTCCGAACATGTTAGGGGTTACGACAACATCGAACCATTCCGGATTTTTCACAAACCACATTGTGATGGCATCAACGAAGTTAAAGTCTGTAGTAACACCGGGATGTTTTGCAGAAACTGCATTGAACTCCTCTCTCCAGAAGCCGTAGATATCGGAAAGCACATTTGCCTTATCAACGGATGAAACATGTTTTTTCCGGTTCTCGGCAAGGTCAAAGGCGTACTCGATAACCCTTTTTGTGCCTTCTTTGGAGATAAGGCCTATCTGGTATCCTATTTCTTCGCTGTCGGTCTCGATATCAAGACCGAATTTTGCGGAGTAGAGCGTTCTTTTTACTTCAAGAAGGTCTTTACTTGCTCCTTTTTTTGCCCTGCCGCCTACTCCTACGTAGAAGTCCTCGGTGTTTTCCCTGACAACCACGAAATCGATATCTTTTGAAGTTTTGTCTTTGAGGGGAGTCCATACTCCGTCAAGAAGTTTTATCGGACGAAGGTTGACATATTCGTCAAAGTAAAAGCGTGCAGTTAATAAGATTCCCTTTTCAAGGACACCTGGAGCAATCCTTGGGTCTCCGATGGAACCAAGGTAAATAACAGGGTATCCGGATAATTCTTTTAAGGTCTCTTCCGAAATCAGTTCTCCCGTCTCAAGATAATGGTCTGCTCCATGCGGGTATTCAATCCACTCTACATCAAAACCGAATCTTTCGCCAGCGGCATCTATGACCTTTCTGCCTTCGGCGATAATTTCTGGGCCTATCCCGTCACCCGGGAGGACCGGAATCTTATACTGCGTCATATTTATACTCCATTGTAATTTACAGGCAAAATTGCCTTTTTTATTGCGAGATCTCAAACGCGGACAGGGCTGTCTCAGGACAGATTTCCTGTTTTTTAGCGTCCAGAGACCAGTTTCCTGGCATATTCTATAAGTCCTCCCTCATCCACGATTTCACGCACGAAATCAGGGAGAGGGGTTGCCTGGTAGGTCTCACCTTTTGTCTTATTTCCTATAACTCCTGTGGCAAGATCTACTTCAAGTTCATCTCCGTCATCAATCCTGTCAGTGTCAGGGCATTCCAGGACAGGAACTCCGATATTTATTGCGTTCCTGAAAAAGATCCTTGCAAAGGATTTTGCAATTACGCAGGCTACCTTTGCTCCTTTCAGGGCAAGAGGCGCATGCTCGCGCGAGGAGCCGCAGCCAAAATTATTTCCCGCGACCACTATATCATTTTCATGAACGTTTTTTGCGAATTCGGGGCGTACGCCTTCAAACGTGTACTTTGCAAGCTCTTCAGGGGTATTGTAAATCAGGTACCTTCCGGGAATTACTGCATCCGTATCTACGTCATTTCCGAATTTCCAGGCTCTTCCTCTCATAACATCACCGGTCTTTTGCTGCAATTAAGTGCAACTACATTAGAATTTTTGCAGCCTGAGTTTAGCTGCATTCACAGGGTTGAAGTATCACAGGTAATATTTATATTATTTTCTAACAGGGCCAAAAATTAGTTAACAATTCAAATCCTCTGACTCCTGAGTTTCCCAGGGAAATTTACAGAATGAGTTACTTTTGTAGTTGAAAAGTATTTCTGTCGTTTTTTTCTTCATTATGTGACTCAAGAGCACTTGGTTCTCCTCCTCCATGCCAGCTTAGTCTCGGACGGATACGCACAAGATGAACTGACTCTGAATGGTCGTCCACTATCAGAGCAGCCCCTCTTTCACTTCCCATTTTCTTAATATATGCCTGGAGATTTTCCTGCATATAAAGAGGCCGTGAAGCTTCCAGAGCAAGAATATCATCACTTGCCGTAAGACGATGACAGATCAAAAGGTCACTCTGGGAAACCACATCAGGGTGCAGACTTGCAGGTCTCTGGGTTGCCAGGACAAGGGAGAGACCAGGCTGCCGGCCCTGTCTGAGGCAGCGGTTAATAAGCACTTTTGAGGCAAGGCCTTCAGTCTTTGCGGGTATGAAAATGTGAGCTTCATCTATAAAGAGCCAGACCATGGGAAATTCTTCTTCATCGGTTTTTTCCCCCATAAGTTTTTTTTCATAGGTTCTTCTTGCCTCAAGTCTTGCTTCATAAAGCCTGCCTGCAATAATTGATACTGCTGCAGCGCAGATGTTTTCGTCTTCAAGCGTACTCACATCAAGGATAGTTGTTCTTCCCCCTGATACGATATCTGACAGTTTTATCCCTTCTTTTGAGAATAGGCCCCAGGAATTTACTGCCCTGAAATAGTTCTCTGCAGCTCCTTTTGAAGCTTCGTCAGAGTGAGGATCCCGTGCAATCTCGCTGAGAATTTCCTCAAAAGAATATGCTTCTCCTTTTTCCCTGAGGGATTCGATTGCCCTTACCAGCAAAACCCCAGGAGGAGAAACTTCCTCGATGTTAAAGATCCTGCACCACTGGCTTCCTGAAAGTCCTCTTATCGGAATGGAAAACGGCTTTACATCGATATTCCGTTTTCTGTAAGCTTCGACCTTGCCCTCAGGCACGAAAATCTCTATCTCTAGTCCTGCTGGAGTGAGATCCAGGTTTTTAAGCCTCTGCGCTTCAAAAGCGTTTGGATATTTCAGTGTCCAGAAAATTCCCATAGTGTCAATAACAACGGATGCAAGTTTTTTCTTAATTGTAGGCTCAAGAAAAGCAAGTTCTTCAAGCAAACAGCCCATAGTATAGGATTTTCCGTATCCTCTTTTCCCGCAAATCAAAATAGCATGAGGCTTCAGGGCATCAAGGTAAACGGCTGCTCCCCGAGAGTGATCGAGTGCCATGTAATTTCCAATCGACAAAAGTCCCTTCCCGGGATTCTCTTCACTTCCAAGTACACGCAGCTTCCCTGTGATTTTTCCTCCAAAAGCAGGACTGAGTTCTTTATTCTCTATTTTTTGCATCAAATAGTATCGGACTGAAAACTATTTAAAATAATTTATTTCCCCAAACTTAAAATAAAAATCCCCACTTTGATCTTTTCACAATCTTTTTCTTCCATATGAGGACGATATCTGGAAAAGTCTAAAGCTCACGTAGATATGTGACATCATCAGTAAAGCATATATTCACAGGATAGGAAGGCAAAATTCGATGAATATACTGGTAATTCTTGGACATCCAAGTAAAGGTAGTTTTAATCATGCGATTGCAAATACCGTTATAGAAACCCTTGCAAGTAACGGGCATGAAGTTTTATTTCACGATCTTTATGAGGAAAAATTTGATCCGATTCTCTCAGGTCAGGAAATCCCTAAAGGCGCTTCTTTAGAAGGAATAATAACAGAACACTGCAACGAAATTAGCAAGGCTGAAGGGATTGTTATAGTTCATCCTAATTGGTGGGGACAGCCGCCTGCGATTTTAAAAGGATGGATAGATAGGGTAATACGTGCTGGAGTAGCATATGAGTTTAAAGAAGGAGATAGTGGCGAAGGAATACCAACAGGACTGTTAAAAGCAGAAACGGCTTTAGTATTCAACACATCAAACACACTGAGAGAACGGGAACTGCAAATGTTTGGGGATCCGCTTGAAATATTATGGAAAAACTGCGTTTTCGATTTCTGTGGAGTAAAAAACTTTCATAGAAAAATGTTTGGGGTTATAGTTACCAGTAAGCTTGAAGAACGGTTAGGTTGGTTAAAAGAAGTGAAGGAAACAGTAGATATGTATTTCCCTCATAAGTTCTGAAAAAACTTGTTTGAAACATCAAAATTAACACTTAAAAAAAAGATTAATAATTAAGAGAAAAAAATTAAGGATTTAAGGAAAAAATTAAAGATTTAAGGAAAAAAGTTAAAAGTTAAAAATCAAGAAAAAAGTTAAAAGTTAAAAATTAAAAAGTTAAATAGTACCATTTAGTTTTTAGAGCTTGAACACTTAAAATTATCAAATTACATCTTTAAGAGTTCACTTTCTTGAAGGTACTATTACTTGCTCACGATATCAGGATATTATCTTATCCAGCTGGCCTGTCTGAGCTGCTATTTTTATTTCCCTGGCTATCCTTCTTCCGGTTGAGAGGTCTTCTTCTATCAGGTCGGCATAAGGAGAACCTGAAACATAAAGATTTGTCCCTGCAACAATTCTGGCCGAGATCTCAAAGACTTTAATCTCAAGCGTATCCGTAAAGACGGTTTCAAGACAGAAAGCTCCTATCATCCCGCCAAAGAGGCCAAGAGATTCTTCAACTACCCTTTCTCCAAGAGAGAAGATGAGAGGTAAGAGGGATTCTCTTGCTACAAGGGGAACGTTTCCTGTGACTACATATGTCGGACGGATTCCTGCTTCTATGAGTTCTCTGGGTGAGCCGAGCCTGAAAATCTCGTCCGCATTGGATTCTACCCTGCGGTCCATGCTCAGAAGTTCAAGGCTGCCCTGGCTTAAAGTATATCCTTCGTTTCGGATCGGGGAGTAGAAATAGTGCAGGTAGTAACGGGTTCCGGTAATAAATTCCTGAATCGTGTATTTCTGGGTCCGATCTATAAGTTCGTTGAACTCTTCGTAGGTTTTTGCAACGAAGAAACCTTTTCCTCCTTTTGCCCCGTCATACTTGACCATTACAGGCCCATTGATGTCGTGAGGATCATCGATTTTCCCAGGCATATGAATGCCTGCCCCAAGAAGCCACTCACGCTCCTTATCCCTATCCGACTCCCATTCTAGCACAGCTCGGTTTCCGAAAGTGGGTACGGCCATCTCTGCAAAATTTTCCGTACCAAGGTAAGCAACTACTGAACCATGTGGAATAATGATGGTGTTTTTCTTTCTAAGCTCCTCAGCCTTATTCATTATATCGGCATAGCTATCGACGATAAGATACTCATCGGGTTTTGCTTTGGGAAAAGCCTCATAAAATTTCGGAGGCTTGCCGACGCAGATTCCCAGGGTTCTGAAGCCTTCTTTCCGAGCTCCGTCAAAAATCTGAAGGCTCGAGTGGGAGCAAATTGTTGCAATTGTAATGTTTTCTAAATCGTAATTTTTCAGAAATTCAAGAACCTGCTGTTTTGTGATCATGATTGGTACCAGCGGAAAATTTAGATTAGTATATGCAATGTTCTATTTAAGGTTAAGGTCTGAATTCTATATCCGGACTTAGTAGTGAATGAATATTTTGCCATAAAAATAAAACTTTATATTGATTCGTGCAAACTAAGGTATACTCTGAGTTAAAAATAGACAGGTTTTTAATCAAGGAAGCAATCATGGACGGATTTGAAGATCAAGAGGGCTTATCGGAAGCAGGCGAACCACTTCAGGTTCCTGAACAAATGGAGCAGGGAAGTAGAGTGCTTGTTCTCCCTGTAAATGGGGAATCAAGAAAGATCACTCAGATTCTTTCTAATGAAACATCAATGAAGATTCTTGAGTTGCTTGGGAAAAAAAGCATGTCTGCAACCAGCATTGCAGAGGAGCTGGAGCTTCCCCTTACTACTGTCAAGTATAATCTTGACTCCCTTATCGAATCCGATCTTATAAAGGTCAAACAAATAAAATGGAGCCAGAAAGGAAGGCAGGTAAAGATCTATGAGTCAGTTGAAAAACTTATTGTCCTTGTTCCTTCGAAAAGCTCTATAGACAAACTCTCTCTCGTAAGCCTGCTGCAAAAGTACCTCGGAGTAATAGTAGCTGCCTTTTTTGCAGCCGCGGGCATAGAGTATTTTTCAGCTTATATGAAGGCAAAAAGGGTAATTGATGCAACTGCTCCTTTAAGAATGAAGACAATGGAGTCATTTGATAATTCTTCTCCAGATCAAATGATCATGGGAATAAACGAGAGCAATAATGCAAGTCCGAAAATAGCTCTCGACCAGCAAGTGCCCGAAGTAGGTTCTAATGCAAGCACTGAGGCCCTGGGAGCCGGAACAGGAAATGTGTCTTCTGGATTGGAAGCTGGTTCGACTCACGTAGTTGCTGAAGTACCAGTGTCCTCACCTGATGGTTTAAACTCTGTACATGGTTGCTCTTCTATCCCGCCTGAAGGGTTAACTCATGCAAGCGGGGTTCACGGTCTTTATGATACGCTTTCTCTTCACCCTGGGTTCTGGTTCCTGTTAGGGTGTGTTTTTATAGTAGTCGTGCTGATTGTAAGAGAAGTCTATTATAAGAAAAAAGCCAAGTAGAGATTCTTATGAGAGTCGCTTTAAAACTTGCATACATAGGCACCGAGTTTCACGGCTCCCAGATCCAGCCTAATATCGAGACCGTGGAGGGAGAACTCTTCAAGGCTCTCCGGAATCTCGGGATTATAGAAAGCCCTAAGTCTGCAAATTATACCTGTGCCGGCAGAACTGATGCCGGAGTTCATGCCCTTGGGCAGGTTATCGCTTTTGATACGGATAAGCCGAACCTGACAATTCCAAGAGTAATAAACTCCGAACTCCCTTCAGGAATATGGGTCTGGGCTCACGCAGAAGTGTCACGAAGCTTTGATGCCAGGAGAGATGCGGTTTCCAGACACTACCGTTATGTAATGAGTGGAAGAGAGCATAATATCTCCAAAATCCGGGAAGCTTCAAAGTTGCTGCTTGGGACGCATGATTTTGAAAATTTTTCACGAACCAATGGAGAAAAAAGTACGATCCGAACCATAGAAAGGATCGATGCTCGTGTAGATGGAGAGCTTATAAAAATCGATGTTGTTGGAAATAGTTTTCTCTGGAATATGGTCCGGAAAATTGTAACTGCTCTTTCCATGATAGGAAAAGGAGTACGTGATAATGATTGGCTGCTCCAGATGCTGAACCCGGATATTTATGAAGAAGGAATCGAACCAGCTCCTGCATATGGATTGACCTTGCTGAAAGTTAATTATGACGAGAAAATAGAATGGATTGAAGATAGTTACTCTATCAGGAGAGCAAGTGAGCAGAACCAGAAACGTATCCTCAGGCATAGGGTTATGGCAGAAGTGCTGGAAGAACTGACCTCTCATGAGTAAAAAATGCCTTTATATGGATTTTTAATGTTTCGAATTTCACTTTGATTTTACTTTTTCGATCGTACTTCCTAAATTAATTTCTTCAATTACTAACTATTTATTCCTTTTTTTCCACTTGTTGGTGTTCGAATCTAAATTAAGTTGAAATCGTTGACGGTAAATTGACTTTACATAAGCTGAATAATTGTCAAACCGATAAATATCGATAGAGTAAAAAGAAAATAGTAACAGAAAATAGTAACGGAAAATAATAACGGAAAATAGTAATAGAAAATTAGTAGTGAATAAGCCCTATTTTTTCGCCATTTGGGAAATATATAAATCCATTTACCTTTAGTTTCCTTAAAGCATTATCAAAAGTAAAATCAAACAGTTTTGTATTACTCTTGACAGTATTTAATAAAAGAGGCATTCCTGCATCGTCCAATTCTGTTATTTCTTTAAGCAGGACTTCTGCTTCAGAAGGCAATCTATACAGATAGTCTGTTGATATTTTATTAAGTTCACTTACGTTATGTCTTGACCCTTCCATTACATCTGACCAGAGTCCTGTACTTGTTTTCAAATCATTAAGTGTTACCCAGGACTTAAAATTAAGTCTGGCAAAAGAAGTGGCTAATTTCGGAATAACCGATCCGATGTCCTGATAATATGGAATATCTTCACTTGAAGATATTTCATCCAGAATAAAGTACATTGCATCTTCCATTCTTTTTTCGACTTTTTCAGGAACATATGGCTGGAAAAGTAGAGAATTAATCATGTATGCCCTTGCTACAGGCAGGTATTCTTCAAAATTCTTTTTATATTCTCCATGTGTTTTAAATGCCATGTTCAAAGGAATCGGAAGGTGAATAGGCACATCGGTTACATCAAAATAAGATAAATTTACTTCACGGCTGTTAAGAGGATAAGTTTCCTCACTGCTTTCAAGAAACTTATAAAAATTCTTGGAAGACGGCTGCCGAAATTCTAGAGGGACAATTCTTAATATTCGCTTAAACGCAGCCCATTTCTGCCTATCTCGGTGTGTATCCAGGGCTACGGTGTTTATTCCGCCTTTCTCAAGGTCTGTTATTTGAGGGGCTGAGATTGCACACATACCCAAACAGTACCGAAAATCCTCAATATTGTAAAAGTTGGGGTTTTTCACAGGAGTTGATAAAAACTCCAAAAACTCTTCAGTACTTGCTAAGTCCTTACCCCGAATTTTATTCGGATTTATGTATTTCCAGCCAATTACGTATTTAATTAAAACCGGACCAATTTCCTGCCCTTTAAGCTCATAAAATGTTTCGGTTTCCGTCACAGTAACTTCTATTAATTTGTCCTTTGGTGGAAATTCCCCGCTTTTTACCGCGTAAATCTGGCTTTTAGGGTCATTATAATAAGGTGAGGGATCAAGATAGAAGGTTCCTTTCCGTTTATCTTTGTACCGGACATAACCCGTATTTTCCACCTTAAAAATAAGATTGTATTCGCTTGCCGCAAATTCATATCCACGGCTTCGGTCTTTTAACGGGGGCAATGCCATAGGATCACTCTTTGCAGATCAATTACTTCCTCGTAATCTTTATACAACTTGCAGGTAGAAAAGATTACCAGTTTTGTAATTTTTCCAGGTTTTTGCGACTTTATTCAATTTTTACAATTCTTTCCAGTTTGTACAACTTCCCCTGTTAATAAGTGAAGATGCAGCTTGCAATATTATTTCGCGTCATTGATAATGTGTTCCAGCAAAAGCGCGATCAATAAAACTATTGCGAAAAACAGGTTACAGGTTACAGGTTACAGGTTACAGGTTACAGGTTACAGGTTACAGGTTACAGGTTACAGGTTACAGGTTACAGGTTACAGGTTACAGGTTACCTGCTGAATGCAGGTTTGATTCTTCATTCCTGCTTTCCGTTTTCGTTCTTCAGTTCTTTTTGAAAAACAGTTATTGTCCGGGTAAGGCTTCTATGCACTCTCTGGGAATAGATATTAAGAACCTTAAGCCCTGCTTTTTCTCCATATTCCGCTGCAGCTTTATCCGAAACTACAACTGCGATGCCTCCTGGCTTAAGGACACGCTCGATCTCACTAAGAGCACAGGAATAAAGTTCTTCCAGTGACCCTCCGAGAATTGCTGCCGATCTTCCGTAGGGTGGGTCAGTAACTACTGCATTTATTGTTTCTTCCTTTAAAGGAACCCTGCAAGCGTCTCCTTCCATCAGGACATAATCCAGTTTGAAGGCTTCAAGGTTCATGAGGGCACCCTTAACAAGTTTTTCCTGAGCATCGATTCCTATAACCCTTGCTCCCATAAGCCCGGCTTCAACAAGAATTCCTGCAGTGCCGCAGAAAGGGTCCATAAAAAGTTCTCCTGGCTTTATTCCTGACAGATTTGCAAGGGCACGTGCAACTCTCGGCATAAGGACACCAGGATGAAAAAACGGTTTGTTCTGGGGGTTTCTGGCTTCATATGCACTTCTGTCAATAGAGGACAGAAGAGTTCCGAAAATTGCTTTTTCACTCAGGATCACCCTGAATTCGACGTCCGGGTTTTTCAGGTTTGCTCGAAAGCCTTTCCTGTAAATGCATCCTCCGACTTTCTGTTCCAGAAACTCCCCTGGAAAATCTACACTGTGTTTAATTCGTTTTGCCCTGACCACAAAACTTTGTCCTTCCTTGATGTAGCCTGATGGATCAAAGGCTTCTGCAAGTTTCAGGATTGCATCTGGATTATTTTCGGAAATCCCAACAACCTTCAGGATATGGTGGGTCATTGCTAGCCTGTCGGTTATCGGGCCTTGAAGGGTTTCTTCCACGTCCTCTTCTTTGCCGGTTATCTCTACCACAAGGCACTGGTCAACAATAGTATGGGGCCGAAAATCAAGTCCCTCGATTTTGAGGCAGGCAAATATTTCGGCAGCGGGCAGTTCTTCATGTTCTCCAGAAAGTTCAAAAGCGTATAACATTGGTGATCGGAAATTGGTTGATAATTATAATTTGAAATAAGATTCGTACCATAACAGTAAGGATCTAATATAAAAACCCGTGCGTGAAACGTGAAAGTAGTTATTAAAAGTAACTGATGGGGTTGGTAGTAGTTGTTATTTTTTTTATCGGATTTTAGAAAAGAGAATAACTGAGAAATAAGTTTTAGAATTGTTGATTATGAACTCTTTCATAACTCTTTCATAACTCATTTTTAAGCTGTTGCCTCATAAATGCTATGGTTGTCACCAACATAAGAATCATAAATGTGCTGGAAGACTATATCACATTTCTCTTCATACGCTTTGGGATTATATGATTCGGGCAGCCCTTTATCAAGTTCATCTTCAATTTCTTTTTTAACTGCGGCCATTGCCTGTTGCTTTTTCCGCCAGTCCAGAACCAGTTTCTCAGCTTTTAGTTTGGATAGCAGTTCTTTTGTAACTTTCTTTACCTGGCTTTTCTCTTTTTCAGTTAGATCAGGTTTTTTTAGCTTGTCAAAGAGAGAAAGTTCTTCTTCAGTTAAATTTTCCATTATTGCTCTCTCATCTTCTTTTTTCGCGTACCTGGCAGTGATGAACCTGTGATTGTCAGCGGAATCTTTGTACAAATCGTGCAGTAGGTTGATAAGTTCTTTCTGGTCTGCTTCTTGCAATGAGTTCTTCAATTCAGACCATTTTAAAGTTGCTTCTTCTGTCACGTTTTTACCAGAATTCACCCTAATTGCTTCTTTTTTTCAAAAAATACATTGATAAACATCAGGCGATTTTCTCAATTTCAGGATGTTCTGTAAACGTCGTCGTGATGCGCAAAGTCCCAGAATATAACTTTATTTTCTGGTTCAATAATCTCAAAAACAAGAACAAATGACTTATCAATATGCACTCGTCTCAAACCTTTCATATCATGCCTTAATGGTTTGAAACGATGAGGATCGTCAAGGATTTCTCTCATTTTGTTCAGCAGGATTTCAAAACGCTCTTTGTCTTTTTTCTGAATTTTTTCCAAATCTCTTGAAAGGTGCCTGCTGAGTTCATAGGAATATCTCAAAGCTTTACCCCGAATTTCTTTTCAAATTCGCTTCCCGAAATAGTCCCTTCTTTTTTGATCTCGTCCAGTCTCTCAAGGTATTCTTCTCTTACAGGGTGCAGCTCACTGTCAATTAACTCAAGGCTTTTTTCGATTTCGAGAACTTTTGCTTTCAGGAAATCCAGGTCATCTGAAATTTTCTTTAGTAATTCTGTTTCGGTCATGTTCCCACATTGATATTTTGCGTCTAGATGATATTTATAAGTGGCTATGAAGGTTCCACGTAGGATTATTCAAAGAAATCTTCAACATATTCAATAAGTAACTCTACGTCGTCCTCAAATCCCCAGCCTATTCCTTCTGACTTTTTTCTTATCTCAAAGAGCCTTTTTTTGAACCTGGGATAAAGGATTTTTCCTTCCGATTTTTTTAAGAAAATACAGAATTTTTCGAGCATGTCAACAATTTTATCGTAGAATTCCTCATTTATATCCCCATATTCGTTGGTAAAATCCACCCCATTTTCAACATAGAAAAGCATCAGCTCTAATTTCCCTTCAAGGTCCTTTGATGCTTTCCAGTAATTATCAATTGCCTTTTCAGCCACAGAATACCTGAGCGTTCCATGCCCCTTTTCCGGAAAAAACTCATTTTTTATTATTTCTCGGTAAGCTTCCAGTACTCCAGATTCAGCTTTTGGTTCTATGTTTCCTGCAAGCAAATATCGTCTGTTCTCCTCAGAAAGCCTGTAAAGATTCTGGATAGTATCGATGAGTTCTTTTTTATCTGCTTCCTGAAGAGTCTTTTTTAAGTCAAACCACCTTAAATCTGAATCCTTTCTCATCTTGTGGCTCCCCTAAATTAAAATTACGCTCCTGATACTCATTCTCTATGCGAATATCCAGATCCGAAACGTCGATTTCTCCTGAAATGAGTTTTGGGAGAAGAAGGTCACAGGTTTTGCGAAGATTTTGATTTTTTAACTCTAGGTTATCAACAATTTTATCAAAGTTACAAACTGGTTCAGTATATTTAATAATTAGTCTGTTGTCAGGTAGTGTATATAAATGCTCAAGCATATTTTTCGTTTAATAGTAGCAGAAAACAAGATTTCAACTTAAAAAACCTGTTTTTGGACCTGTGAAAAAACCATAGCTCTGAAGCGAATGTGATTTGATGTTTCAAGGTCAAAAAATCGTTTAATTCTGCCGTCGTGACCCGATATAAGCTCTCAGATATCTGTTCATCATTAAATGTAACGAAGGCAGTTGAGATTTTAAAGCCAAGTGTAACTATTTATTTAAGATCGTGTTTGAAATGCAAAATCAGTAAACATTGAGACTTTGCCTTACTATGATTAATTAAAGGCAGTAATTAAAGGCAGTCGTTTTTCCTTCAAAACATCCTTTCCAGAGCTTCCCTTCCAGTCATTCCGGTTTCAACCCCAATTTCCCTGGCAAACCGGGTAACTTCAACGACCTGGGCTTTGAGCATATCTTCAAAACTCTGTACGCCTTTTACCTTCGCTGCCGTGTCCCCAAGCGACTCTGCAGCACTTACATTCAGGTATCCGCACATAAGGAAGCCTTTCTCTGCCCTTATAACCAGAAGAGGGTATTTTTGCATCTCAAAGCGGAGGCCAAGAGCACACCCATTTTCAAGCTGAATCTGTTTAATAAGCATAATTTTCAGAACAGCCTTAAACCAGATTAACTTTTTGGACTATCTGACAAAACCATGTATAGAAGTTTTTGATATATTCAGAAACTTTCCTGGCTTCTACTGCTTTTCCGGTCTTTTCAACAATTTCGTTTTTATTTACGATTTCGTTGGTTTTATTTTCTATAGTTTTATTTTCTGCAATTTTGTTTACTGTTTCATTAGTTTTGCTTTCTTCAGTTTTGTTTTCTGCATTTTGCGCAATTATTTTTTCTCTTTCCTGCATCTCGGCTTTATAGGTTTCATTTTCAGAAATCCAGATGGTTATGTTTTTTTCCGGACTGAAACTGCCTTTAAGCACCGTATAGTTGTTCTCGGATTCCTTACTTTCGTTACTCAGTCCTTCTGTCCTTTCGACATCAAAGCCTGCAGGCAGATTGATTGTGACATTTGAGTTCGGGGTACCCATAAACCAGATATTCGTATCCTGATCAATCTGTTTTTCGAAAGTGTAGCTTACAGTTGCAGAACTAGTAATTAATGATTCTTTTTCAGTCTTGCCCAGAGCATCTTCCGAGACTAAGTAGTCAATATCTGTTACATTGACAAACTCCGAAGTGCCATTAAGTTTCACATCAGGTTTGGCTTTTACGGATTCTTCCATTTTATTTCTGAGAATATTTTCCGCTTTCAGGATTTCCCATGCATTAACAAATTTATCACTGTCTCCTGCTTCCAGGTCTATGAAACTCCTGAAAACAACAGATTCGTTGCCTGTAATTTGTTCTTGATACCCCCAGGTCATTCCATTCCTTTCTACTGTGATGTTATTGCTGGGGACAAAGGCAGCAGTACAGGGCTCTGCCATAAATGCAGGCATAAAAAGAGTTATTAACAGAAAACCGGTTAAAAAAAGATTGTATGTTTTCAAGGCGCTCAACTCATGTTTTTTTCTATGTTCTGGCTTTTTGCTAACCTTTAAATTCTCCCTCTTCTTTATTCCCGGTTCATTTTCAATTTATTTTCTATTTACTTTTAATTTTTTCGATTTATTTTCGATTTATTTTCTATTTATCTTCGTTTATTTCTCTATTTTGTTTTCTCTTTATTGTCAATTTCGTTTTCTCTTTACTTTCGGGTTTTACTTTGTTGTAACCTCGCAGCCATCCTGGGTTATTATTATGGTGTGTTCTGCTTGGGCCACAAGTCCTCCTGCACTTTCGAGAAGCACAGGATAGGAGTGAAGAATCCCTGCTTTTTCAAGCTGAAGTAATGCAAAATCCAGTTTTTCGGGTTTAAGCCAGCGTTTTGCAAAAGGCAGCTCCCTGTATTCTTCAACCTGTTTCAGGACATTTCGGACTGCAGGCAAACGGACTGGCTTTTTCCTTATAAGGCTGTATATCTCTGACCAGTTTCCATCATGGACAGCACCAACTCCATCCGTTGCAAAGGGCTCGATTGCGAGCACATCTCCTTCTTTTAGAATTAATCCTCCTTCCATATGCCGGTTAGGAACAGAGGGATCATCGTGAGCTTCGTACTGGGAAAGCCCGTGACCTGTCAGGTTCATTATCGGGTTCAGTCCGTAGCTGCGAATACTGCTCTCGATTGCAGCTCCTAGTTCCCCTGTAGAAATTCCCGGCTTTGCAAGGTCAATGGCTGCGGCAAGAGCCTCTTCGGCAGCTTTCGTGATGTCGGGATTTCCTGATAAGTCAACAGTCACAGCCGAATCCGCAATGTATCCATCCACATGGACCCCGAGATCCAGCTTAACCATATCTTTTCCAAAAACGTCGGTATCTCCCAGCTTAGGGGTTGCATGTGCAGCCTCTTGATTTCTTGAAATATTGCATGGGAAAGCAGGTCTGCCTCCAAGCTCTATAGTCCGATTTTCAACAAATTCCGCAACTTGCAGCAGAGTGTTTCCTACTCTGACCATTTCCACGGCTTCAGCCCTGACAATTTTCAGAATTCTGCCTGCTTCCCTGTACTTCTCAAGGATATCTTGCTTATTGTGCACATTATCGGTCATGTTACCCCTTGTGAATGCTGTTATTTCTTGTGAATGTTGTTATTGTATTTTTATATAAGTACTGGAACTTTGACAGTTATCCTGAGTGTGTTCCTTATGTGAGTTTCTAATTGACTTGAACAGGTTCTTTTGAACAGGTTCTTTTGAATAGGTTCTTTTGAATAGGTTCTTTTGAATAGGTTCTTTTGAACAGATTCTTTTGAACAGGTGCTTTTCATTTCAGACGGATACTTGATTTTAACAAATATTTTTTCAATTTCAGAGAAGACTTTTTCTTTTAACGGAATATATCCTATTTGAGCAGGTTAAATATTGTTATTGAAATATAAAAGTATAATAAATCCTTTCAATTGTAAATCTGTTATACTACAAATCTCTTTTCCAACCTTGTAAAGTTCTGACATCCTTTTTCCGTGACCAGGACCATATCCTCAATTCGTATTCCTCCGATCTCAGGGTAGTATAGTCCAGGTTCGAGAGTGATTACATTGCCTACCTCAAGTGGAACCCCGTTTTCTCCGACTCCTGGAAGTTCATGTACATCGAGCCCTACTCCATGTCCTGTTGAGTGAATAAAACCTACCTTTGCACCACTTCGGTATGTGTCATAGCCATGCGCTTCGAAGAAGTCGCAGACAGCATTATGCACATCGGATGTCTTTACTCCTGGCTTGACCATTTCAAAGCCTTTTTTCTGGGCTCCAAGTACGGTTTCGTACATTTTTTTGAGCTCTTCCGAAGCTTTTCCATGCAGGACTGTGCGCGTCATGTCCGCAAAATAACGCTTCGTTTTGCTTCGCGGGAAAATATCCAGGATAATTGGGACATTTGCCCTCAGTGGGCCCTCAGTAGTCCCATGGGGGTTTGCCGTATCCTTGCCGCATGAAACGATTGTCTCTTCGGCTTCACACCCATAATTAAGAAGAGTATGATCTATAACCGAAAGCACTTTAGCTCCTGTCAATACCTCCCCTGAGTGATAGAGAAAACCATCCCTTTCTTTCGCTCCTGATATCAAGGCTATAGCAGCTTCCATAGCCTTTTCTCCGGCCATCTGGGCATATTTTATGGCTTCAAGCTCTTCCGGTCTTTTCGAGCTCCTGATTTTTCTGAAAGGGCTTTTTATCGGGATTACGGAAAAACCTGCTTCAGTGAGATAATTCGATTCGAATACCGGGAAATCGTAAGGCACTGAGATTTTCTTAATTCCTTCTCCTGTAAGCAGCTCGGATATGCAGGCTGCATAGGCGATAGACGGATCTTTCTTTTCCTTCATCTTCTCCCTGTAGCCCAGGTCCTGCAATGTTCTTATTGTCGAAACTCTTGACTCGATTTCAGCTCTACCTTTTTCCATATCCGAAATAAAAAGTATCTCTTTTTCGGCTGCTGTTTGCAGATATGCGAAATCGTCGGAAGCCAGGAAGCGAGTTACATAATAAATATCGGAATTATGAAGGTTACCTATCATAAGATAGGCATCTGTTCCTGCTTCTTCAAGGTTTTTCTTTATGCTGAACTCTGGTTCTGTCATGCAAGGTAATTCTGGCTTTGTGCATAAAGGTCTTATTGTCAGACCTTCTGTCTTTCCATCCGCAAAATTTCTTCTTTTATTTTATGGTTCAAAATTATAAGTTCTTCAAGCAGCTCAAAATAATGATTAAGAGAGGCTGTCATTTCATCCGAAAACCTGAGAAAGCATACATATTTTCTTTTTCCCATCTCTTTTACCCAGGCTTTATTCTCAGGCTCCCCTTCTTCCCAGAAAATTTCGGTAGCACAGCCAAGGATTCTTCGAACGCTTAATGTCAGTTCCTTTAGAATTTTCTCTTTTTTATATTCAATGTAGTCCCTTGAACTATCCGGCTGAAATAGTGCATTTTTATGAATCCAATAATCGCCGTGATTAAGATGAGTCTCTACAATACCTGAAATTTTGAGGGACAGCTCTTTCAGGTTTAAGTTTGATTCTCCTGTGTTTTTGTTATGAAGTCTTAAGTTTTCAGGAAAAGCTGCGTTTTCTGGAGAGTTAACTGATATTTCAATTTCTCTTTTAATCCATTCAGAGGTGAATTTTTTGGTAGCTTCAATAAAAGCAAGAGCTTCAAGCTCCATTTTTTCTATAGTGTCTTCTAACTTTCGCTGTATGCTATCTAACTCTTTCCTGGAATCATCAGATACGGCAGCTTCAGTCTCCATTTTGCATTCTTCCAATCTACTTTCTTTCTCAGGAACTAATTACACTTCTTTTACAGGAACTAATTCCGCTTCTTTTACAGGAACTAATTCCGCTTCTTTCACAGGAACTAATTATGATTCCTTACAGAAACTAGTTATGTCATGAATTAATTATTCCATTTTTGTATCTGTTACGTTTACTTTACTTAGTGTTCTTAGAGTATGAGAACTTATATAAACTCAGATAGGTCTATAGCATATTTGTTAAGGCAAAAGAAAACTCACAAGAATACAAGGCGAAGCTAATAAACTCTACTGTTATACGCGGGAGACCTATATCTTTTTTATTTATCCATTTTGTGGGTAAGATACAGGCTATGTGAGAAAAAAGGAAGCATTAAGAAAATGATGGAAGAGATACTTTATCTTGGAAACATAATTTTCTTTATTTTTTTATGGAGGATAATACTTCAGGTTTTGTTAAGTGTTATCCAATTCTGCTTGAAGAAAGACAGAAGTCCTACAGGCGACGAATATCATAGACTATATGAAGAAAGTATAGAATGGATGAGGCAAGAAAGTCGGAAATCTCACAGACGATGAATACTGCAGATTATCTGAAGAAAGTGTAGTATAGATTCAGAAACGACAAGCTCATAACTTGAAATAAATCGAACAAAAGGAAGTACAAAAAGTACTCCTTTTATGTTCTATCTCAAGATCCTGCTATAAATTTATCATTATGTCATTTAGGAATATGACGAAGATATAATTTCATGATTTAGTTACCGATATCGTTTAAGCCCTGGTGCAGATTCTGGTAATTATTCTGTATGATTCTGGTAATTATTCTGTATGATTCTAGTATTATTCTATATGATACATAGATTTAAACAAATTCTACGTATTCTTGCTGTTTTCACCCTGATTTTGAGCTAAAATTAAGGCTAAAACTGGGAAAATGCATAGGTTTTAACGTAAAGCTCACGCATTAGTGAAAATAAAAACTGTAGAATATATTTATTTCAAATTATTCGTACAACATTTCCTAGATTATATTCTAAAAGGAACTAACAGGTTGTGTTGCAAAAATTATCACCCATATTATTAAAAGAATCTGCATATTTCTTTAGTTTTCAATTTTCTGTCGAGTTTTCATTTTCATCACTTTTTCAAATCTAAAAAATTCGTATTCTTCTAATGGTCTCGAATTGTTTTGATGCTCGTTTACACGAGGCTGATGTGGATCAGGGTTAAACTTATTATAAAACTCAACAATGTGAAATCCGCATTTATTCACATAAAAATGAATGTTACGTTTTTCAAAATAAGGTGTAAAGAGCTCCCATACTTTTGTTTCTGGATACTGCGCCTCAATTGCCTGCCACGCTGCCGAACCAATTCCACGATTGTGCGTTTTTGACGAAATATAGAGCAAATCGACCCGATTGCGATGTGTTTTGTTGTTAATTTTTAATACTACGCCTCCCACATTTTCACCGTTCAGTGAAATGTGGTAAGTGACTGCTTCAGGCGCATGAAAAGACTGCTGAATATCTTCATCTGATGGAATAGGACCAGCTTCTGCATCACCTAAATTTTCTATTAGCGCATTCATGAAAGCTTCCTGTAATTCCTTTTGAAATAATGCTAAATCCTCTTCATTTGCAAGTAAAAGTTGGACTTTATCTTCTAACTGTTTATTCATCTCTTTTATCCCTCCTAACAATTTAGGACTTACTCGGTTGAATCATTTATGTATAATATTAAAATATTTCATTCAATAGGTACTGTGTAGTCTATGGGGCCTGGGGAATATTTCCAGCATCAAGCGATATTTATTTAGAGGATAAACCCCGTCAACTACACAGAACCAATAGGCGAAATCATTTCAGGATAGAACAGAAATTTAAAATTTTTAGAATATCTATAGGTTATATTATGAAACCTTCGGATAAACTACAAAGCAAATTTACAGAAAAGTCATTACGCTGCCCAAAAGTTCAGAAATTAGATGTCCTGGTTTATGTCCTGGTTTGAAAGTAAAATGAAAATTCAAAGAGTGGGAATAACGGAGTATTTAAGTAAACCAAGATGCAAATTAAATTTATAGAGAGATTATAAATATTATTAAAAAACATGTGTAAAGTCTTAGACTGCGTAAGTCCTAGATTATTTACTATAAGTTGGCAATGAATTTAGGAATTTTGAGACCAATGAATTGAATAACTGTGGTTGTTCCATATTGTTCATATGCCCAGCATCTTTTATTATCTCAAGCTGAGCATTTGGAATCCTTTCAGCAAGAGTATTTGCAGTATTTTGGATATAAGGTATATCTAAAGTTCCTAAGATAACCAGTGTAGGAACCGCAATATCTTCTAGTCGCTCAATCGCTTCTGGCTTAATTCGAACTTCCGTGTCTTGATTTAACCAATGCCAAGGTTCGTAGTCATTAAGCATTTCTCTTAGTTTCTTCATTACAACCTCGTTTTTTAATGCAGAAGCAAACAGAGCAGAATTAATCCAAACCCTTTTTGCATTATCAATTCCCAACTTCTGGGCAATTAAGGCGACCTCATATTTGATTTCTTTAAACTCATTAGATAAAGGAAGTCCATTTATACCCGCTCCCCCAAGTACCAGTGATTTTACTTTCTCAGGGTGCTCAAGTGCGAAAGTGATGGCAGTACGTCCACCTCTTGAATGAGCCACTACATTAGATGAATTAATTTGCAACAAATCCATTAGTTTATTTAAATCAGATGAA
This sequence comes from Methanosarcina barkeri 3, assembly GCF_000970305.1. Classification (GTDB taxonomy): domain Archaea; phylum Halobacteriota; class Methanosarcinia; order Methanosarcinales; family Methanosarcinaceae; genus Methanosarcina; species Methanosarcina barkeri_A. The sequence continues at coordinate 2,940,185 of NZ_CP009517.1, read as the reverse complement.
GTAGAATATTTCCCTCCATTTAACCGACCTGAGAGCCCGAATCCTCGCATATCGTATGCAACAGTATGATATTTTTTACTAAAGTACATTAACTGATCTTCCCACATTCGACAGTCTAAACCTGTGCCATGAATAAAAATTATAGGGTCACCTTTTCCGATTTCGACGTAGTGAATGAAAACGTCATCGAGATTGGCACACTTTTCATTGATCCCTAATTCCATTGGAAAATGTCTTTTTGTTGTTTCACTGATTTTTTCAGCTATCATATTTTTTCCTTCTTCTTTTCTAATTATAATATCCGTGAATAAACTCAATAATCGCTAAAGCAATAACATAGGGCGGGCGTTGTCCAAATAGAGTTCTCAGAATCACACGATAACAAAAAAGACAGTGTAACATAAGTTCAGTATGATCACAAATCTCAAGAAGTTATTTGATAGAAAAAATCACATCAATAGAACCAAATTGCTTGCTGTAAACAAAGTTTTGATTTAGAATTTACAGTAAATTAGCAACATTGCCCTTTCCCGTTCAATCTGTAATATTATTATAAATTACTTTAAATTAATTGTATCAAAAATAGCTTAGCTTCAAAACATGTTTTAAGGTCGAAAGTTTCAAAGCTACGTTGAACCCGGTTTTCAAATCGTCTAAAAATTTACTCCATATTTTTTACATAGGTTTTATTGTAAAACCTATGCATTTTTCCAGTTTTAGCCTCAATTTTAGCTCAAAATTAGGGTGAAAACGGCAAAAATACATAGATTTTGTTTAAATTTATGTATCATACAGAATAATTACCAGAATCTCCATCAGGGCTTTTTGAATCCAGGGGTTTCAAATTGCTTTCTTCTATTTTCTATTATATTTATCAAGGGATACGGTACTTGGTTTATTATAGTTGTTTGTCATATATTGTGTTATTGGGAAGGATAGAGCAACAATTTTGTTTAAGGTATACATGGACATGAACGAAGAAACACCAAACGAAATTGATTTAAGAATGTCTAAATTAAAAGAAATTTCATCTAAATCAAATAAAAAGTTTTTAATACTGCCTGGCTCAAATGCTATTGAATACAGCAGTAATATAAAGGGATTTATAATACGCAGGTTAGGACGAATTGTATCAATTTCAAATGATGATATGAATTCTCTTATCAAAATGACAGACGATGACATGGGATCTTATATTACGAAAAGATTCCAAGGAGATGAAAAAAAACAGGAAATTTTAAAAGAGTTCATAAAAATAGTATTGATGGAAAGGTGATACCATAAATTACATTGATATTATTAGCCCGAGAATAGATGAATCAACTGTATATTGATTATCACCAATTGATTTCTTTCTTTTCTTTGTATCTTTTCCAATCATATAAATCCTCTGATCATCTATAATGTTTCTTTTTAACAACTGATCAGAATCATCCATATAATGACATTAGAACAAAAATCGAAATCTTTTTTCTTTTGTTGTAAATTCAACTCTCAATTTCTGAACATTTCCCCGATTTTCGACTATATTCCCAAATCTAGTGATTTTTGCATTTTTTTGATTGAAAATCTGAATTCACAAGAAGAATCCAGTTTTCATCAAAATCAATATTCGACATCTAAAGACTTCAACCTCTAAGTTGTATCTCAAGGATTATAACCAATTATAAAATCCAGTGATTTTGATTTTATGTTCATCACCGGATTTTGGTACTGAGTCCCTCATATTAATATTTTAGTAATACATGTATACATATAATATAAGTTCTATATACGATTGTTAAAAGATATATTGGTTTAGTGTTTTCTATTTTTCGAGTGATCAAGCTACTGAAAAATGACATAAGGAGTATTTATGGAGTTTACAGATTCTTCGATAACATTTAAGCAAAAAAATTTAGTAATAAAGTCTCTTAATTATATGGAGAGGCATAAAAAAATTGACCAGTATTGCAAAGAATATTGCAAAAAGAGCTGGACTGACTTATCCTTTGATGAGGCAAATAACTTAATCAGGATACTTGACAAGATGGCTTGGCGGTAACTATTCTAATTGATGCAAAAAATCTGGCTTTGTTACAAAATTAGTGTAGACCTTTATAATTAGGAAAGTTAATCATTTTCATTGCCGGGAATGTGTATCAAACTGCGGAAATATCATTTTTGCACCAGAACCAGTTATGTTATATTTTCAAACAAAGACAAGCAGGCGAACAGGTATTGTGTTTACAAGAAGCTAAACGGACTTTGCCAAGCAGATATAGACAAGAAAATTGGCACGCATACAATGAGACGGTTCAGAGCTACACATCTCCTAAAGAGGGATTTAAGCTTGCAAAAGTCTCCAAGTATCTTGAGCACAAGAATTTGGCTACTACCACGGCATACCTGAAGATAACCACTACAGACATTCAAAGGGAACTCGATGAATTCGACAATCCTGTTACAAACATTATAAAATGGGAATGAGGGGTTAGAATGGTTGAAAAACGATTCATAAAAGCTTGTCCTTGCTGTGACAGTTCAGAAGTTCAACATAGCAGGAGGATCAGGAAGTACAATTGTGAAAGATGCAAACAGAGTTTTCCAGCCGCTAAAGTTGTCACACGTGTAACGAGAGCACCTGGGAGATGTATAAATTTATCCATACCTAAGCAGGTTCCGTTGCGAAAAATCCTTTCTAAGGATACAATAGAATAAAAAGAAAAACAAAGAAAGTAATATGCGGTTGTGGTGCAAAAATGATATTTTCGCAGTTTGATACTATGATTCTTACCTTTATATACCATCTTTTCAGCTGATGAGATAGATTAACTTTCCTAATTATGAAAGTTTACACTGATTTTGTAACAAAGCCAGATTTTTTGCACCACAACGGAAAAAGGACTAATAGGAAGCCCAACAAACAGTGATACCATGTTACCTGAAAAAATGGCTCGACAAATGTACGCGAAGAATCGTGAAAAGATAATTCAACATGCACGAAATGCACGGCGCGGATACTTTATTGTGAATTTTTATAATAATTATGATGTGAAAATAAGTTCTGAGAAAGATGATAAATCAGAGTTCAGCTTTATCATACCTAGCGCGCTTGAATTTCTAGATGTTAACTTTAACAAAGCATTGGCTGATTATCTTACTTATCGTAAAACTCACTACTGAGTTCTTGACTCAGGTGAACTGAGAAAAAGAGGAAACTATAGTCAAAAAGGTAGTGTACCGATTTTCTGTAAATTCTCTGTTTACTTATACACAGATTTTGTGCATTTACTTAATATGAACGTTTTCATAGAACGTTGGTATTTCTGATTATAACGACAAAGCAAAAACGACAGCCGCAAGTAAAAATCAAGTATCTTTTTAATACTGATTTAGAAGATAAAGTATAAAAAACACCAACTTATTTATGGAACGTTGGTATACTACTTTTTGAAGGGATTTTTATAGAATATGGATTAATAACAGCAGACGGCACTAAAGTGTTAACTGTCGAAGAGTATGATCGATTTGTTAAGGCGATACCTGCAAAGTTTAAGCCTATCTTTGAGCTTAACACAATTACGGGGCTTCGCTATGTCGAATTACAAAGATTATATTATAATCCATCCTGGTACATTGAGAGCAGGAATCAAATAATACTCCCAAAGGAAGCCCACAAGAAGGTCAAACAGAAAGCACCAAAGCGCACTATTGACAAACTTCCCACTACTTTTCCATATCTGATTAAGGCATTTCAGGAAGGCAGGAGACCACCGGATCGTACAAGTTGGTGGGATAACCTTAGCAGGTGGTCTGAGAAAGCAGATATAAGCCCGAAAGTCGGCCCGAAGACTCCCAGGAAAACAATAGAGTCATGGATGCTTAAAGCCGGAATACCGGAAATTGAAATTTACAGTAGACAGGGACACGACCCAGTAACGTCATTGAGGCACTACCAGAGTTTAAGTTTTACAGATTATGAAATGAGAGATATTGAAAAGAGACTTACTGAGTGGGGAATTCTTAGAAGGGGAATTTAAGTGTTTTATCCCAAAATAATTTCGCTTTGTAGATCTATGCATATTCTATCAGGGATAAAATACAAACTTTTTATCTCAAAGAGTTCGTATATTGAAGTATCCTGAAAAATTGGATTGTTGCAACGGAACCAGAATAAGTAACTTTTTCTAATTGTGAAGTTTTTCACTTATTTTGTATAACAGTCAAATTTTTGCAACGGAATCCCTAAAATTGCTTCATCATGTAAGTGCAAATCCACATTTTTTTCAGAAAAGTAGAAAGTGAGAATTACAGGCGGTCGTACTTCTTATGGGCTTGCTCTTGTGTCAGGATGTCAAAAACAACAATTGCATTCTCTTCGAAATCAACGGCATAGAACGCCCTGTAATTCCCGATTCGAAGGCGGTACACATCTTCTTTATAACCTTCTATTCTGCACTTATTACCGCCCTGAAACCCGTTTTTTAGATCTTTTAAAGCTTCAGCAACTTGTTTTTTTCTACCTTGTGGCAGGCCATCAAGAACTTTTGCGTTAATGAAGACTTTAAAGGTCATCCACGCTCACGTATTCTTCACGGTGTTCTTTAAAGTGTTTTTTTGCTTCTTCCGCAATTCGGTCTATCTTTAATCTGTATTCACGCTCTTTATGTTCGTTTATCAGGTCTTCAATAACTTTATTGTATCATCACCCATAGAACCGATTTTGTGCAGCTCATCTCTATTTTTCTTTGTTATCTGTATCGTGGTATTTTCATGCATAATAATCGCTATAGTGTTTATGTCAAATTTAGGCTTTAATTATATGGTTCGTGGTTCACCTGCATTAAGTATCTCACCTTCCAATGTATTATTTGCACTGTTTAAAGCGATATTTGTACTGTTTAAAACGTCATATATTACTCTAAATTCAGTATTCGAATCTCCAATATTACCTTTTAATGTGTTATTTTGAGAATCGACAAGATTAACCGAATATGAATATCCACGTCTCACAATAGTATTATTCAAAACTTTATTATTATTTGAGTTAACGAGACTAAGGCTGAAATAGTTATATAAAATTGAGTTATTATTTAGCTCATTATAAGAAGATTTAATGAATCTCACACCGTCCAATAACTTCGATACGGTGTTACTCATTAATTTATTATCATCAGACTCTTCAAGATAAATTCCTGTTGCATTATTCTCTGATCCAGCAAATATTCCAACACCTAAAATGTCATTATTTCTTAATTGGTTGTTATCAGAATTTTTTAGATAAATTCCAAGTGAATTGTTATTCACTTCATTCTTTTCCAGGATGTTCCTATTTGAATCATTAAGGCAAACTCCATAATTGTTATGACTTAGTTTATTTCCAGTTATGTTGCCATCAGACCCACTACAATATATGCCAGATTTACCCTGTGACCCAGTTATATTGAAGCCGCTGATTGTCACATTATCCGCAGTTATGTGGAATACATCTTTTTCAGGGTCAGCCGCCTGAATAACAGCATATGTGGATTCTCCTTCATTTGAGCTTATAACCTTCAGCGGTTTGTCTACAACCAAATTTTCCTTATATAATCCTGGGTAAACAATAACGGTACCACCGGAATTTACAGAATTGATTGCATTCTGTATTGAATCTCCTGGGTAGATCTCAACATCTATTGGATTATTGTCAATATTATCAAGATTTTTTTTTACTGGCTCTCCAGAATGCAAGTCAGCATTTGTTGAATTGTTGCTAATATTGTCAAGATATTCTTCGGGATGTATTTCACTATACTTTGCATTGAAAGTATAAAGTATCGAAGCGATAAAAATTAACAATAATATAATTATTAATTTTGTATTAACTCGTGAGAGATCCATAGTTACCTATCCCAAAAAAGTTATATCGGGTGATTAAGTCCTCACCCTCGTTGCTGCTACATCATCCCAATTTCCAAAAGTAATATAATGAATCTTTGTATCCCACCCATCATGTATGTAAACATAAACATTTGAACCCACTTTTTTATAACCCCTACATGTAACAGCGTGGTCTCCGTAGTGATTGGAATTCCCACTTCCTACTCCACCGTTATACATGGACAAAACAAGTGGTCTATTTACATCAATTTCTGATTATTTACCATTAGATTTTGGAACTGAGTTCACTTAATTTAACACATAAATTGAGAAGAATTTCGTTTTATTTTTCGTTATCGAATTTGGCTAACATTTTCTCAATGTGTGATTCAGTTCCGAATTCAGGATCTAGTTTTTTAATCGTGTTCAGTGTGTAGGAAAATATTACTTTCAGATGATGAAGTTCTCTGAAAAAATAAGCGTTAGTGATAAGCAAGAAGATTATTGTCAAGCTTATAGTGGAAATAAAAAGAATAATGATATTTTCAGGAGTTAAAAGATTCATATTGTGAATATGAAATCTTTATAAAAAACTTTTTTATTTGTGTTGAAGGCACTGCCTACAAACTAATTTTAAGAAAAACTTGTATAAAATGAATTATTTTAAAGAAATAAGTTATAAAAAAGGTTTATTTTGCTCGATTGGCGTCAATCGAGCTTTAAATTGATCCATAACGCCCGGACCGGGATTCGAACCCGAGTCGGAGCCTCGACAGGGCTCCATGATAGGCCTCTACACTATCCGGACACTTCGGTGCCTTTTGCTATTGTTTTTCGCCCGCGTTGCGAGCAAAACATAAACGCTTTTTTAATATATAAATGTTCCCGTTGAAGCTTTTCGATTCTGGGTTTTATTTCAGGTCCCGCCTCCCAGACTCGAACCGGGGACATCGCGGTGCCTGCGCGGAAATGTACGGGTAGTAATTTTACCCGCACGAGCCGAACTACAGCCGCGCACTCTACCACTGAGTTAAGGCGGGACAATGTATATTGTTCCACTGTTGCACTGCTTGAGTGCACCATCTCATATATGGTGATGATATATATGTTTTACGCTAGATATTGGCTATAGGGGCATTTTTACGAAAATTTTACATACGTAAGTTCATTCTATAGCCTCCGTCATTACTAATTCTAAAGAATACTCAAGAGCTCTAAAAAGTGCTCCCATAGTTCGGCATCACTCTCCCAGTTCTAAAAAACAACCTGTTTCTCCAAAAAAACAATTAGCTCTAAACTGAAAAGCACACTCAGGAAAACTGTCAGAATGAGCATTTAAATCTGAAAACAATCAGTTCTAAAAATGAGCAGTTTCTTATTAAGAATAAGCTAAAGTCAAAAGCAGTTACAGTAAAAGGGTTATGAAAAGAACTTTTGGGTTCTTTTCAGCAATGTTAGCTTTGTTTAAAAAGTGTTCAATTCTCCCTTAATTACCATTTCGGTAATCTTTGTCACATTGGAAAGCCAGTCATCCATAACAACCTCCGCTTCGGCTTTGACCTTTGCAAAAGAAGTGCCTTCTTTAGGGATAACCTGCGCACTTGCTACGAGTGGCTGATCAATTGGTTTCCCTATCTGGGAAAGCAGCCTGATGTAAACATCCTGGACTTCGGGAACCTGCTTTACAATATCACGGGCCATCTGGGTTGAGAGGAGGTTGTAGATCTTGCCTATGTGGTTAATGGGATTCTTTCCGCTGGTTGCCTCCATGCTCATAGGTCTGTTTGGCGTGATCAGTCCATTGCAGCGGTTTCCACGCCCTACCGAGCCGTCATCCCCCATTTCAGCTGAAGTGCCTGTAACTGTTAGGAAAACACATTGTGTTTTCAAATTATCTCCGGTGTTAATGCAGACCTTCACATCGCGCTCAGTATACTTGAAAGCGAGATCTTCAACGTACCTCTGCATTTCCTGAGTCATATTTATATAGCTATCAAAGTCGTCAATATATCTCCCAATCATGCCACTGCATATTGTAAGGGTTATATCTTCTCCATCCCTGAGTCCCATAACCTTCATATCTTCTCCGATTGCAGGCATGCGCGACTTAAGGTCTGTGAGCAGTTGCCTTTCTGTGTTATATACGAGGTTTTCAAGCTCGGAAAACGGAGCATGACCAACCCCGAACGAGGTATCATTTGCAACCGGAACCCTGTCTCTTTTGAAGACATCCCTCAGGTCTGAGGACCCTGTCCCGAGTTTACAGTCCATGATGACATCTCTTTCGAGATCCATATTTACAAGGGTATTCTTAAGATATCGTCTGGCAGCTTGTAGGGCCACAGACTCGGTAGCAAGCTCTACCCCTTCAAACTCCTTTGTTGCCCTGCCTACAAGCAGAATATATATGGGCTGCAGTATTTCTCCGCCCCCGAACTTGGGACTTGATCTCCCGGCTACAATCTGGGTTTCGTCAGTATTATGGTGGAGTACGGCTCCACATTTGCTTATGTATTCCCTGCATAGTGCGCGACTTACGGCTTCGGCCAGTCCGTCCGATATACTATCAGGATGCCCTATCCCTTTGCGTTCTACAAGCTCTATCCTCTGTTTCTCAATGGGGGTCTGGAAGAGCTCCTCCACTTTGATATTTCGGGCCATTTGGATCCTCTTTTTTCAAAATCGATAATAGTTTTATTATTAAATGTTAATGTTATTGGTTTACTATTTTTCGGTCAGTTGTCTCATCAGTCTGCTATCTTAGCATTCTGTTATGATTAATTCTTTTGTTGTTCTAACATTAATAAAATATTCTTACATATATTCTGAAAACTATTCCCTATTAAATTACTATGAATATATAATTTTTCCCCTACCTTAATTACTGAAAGTAATATTCCTTCTAAAAACGATTTTTTACCTGCAATCCTGGAAGTTTACTGATTAGTTCTCAAATTAATTCGTAATGAGTAGGCTTTTTATCTATAGACTTGCCTCTCTTAGAAGAAAACTTCTATGAGATCTTACCGTGAAGTCTATATCATACTAGAGTATTCTGGATAAACGTTTTTACTTTGATGAGTTTACCCGGGAAAATACCTCCCGGCATATTATTTATAGAGGACATAACAGATGATTCGCATTGCAATACCCAATAAAGGGCGCCTTTACGAACCCACAATCTCTATTTTCAAAGATGCAGGACTCCCTATAAGTGGAGGGGCTGAAAGTCGAAAACTTTTCGCAAAAACTACCGATCCGGATATCCATATCCTCTTTGCCAGGGCTGCTGATATTCCTGAGTACGTGCAGGACGGGGCTGCGGACGTAGGTATTACAGGCATAGATCTGATTACGGAAAGGGGTGCAAAGGTTGAAACTCTCCTGGACCTCAAGTTCGGAAAGGCTAGCCTTGTTCTGGCTGTCCCTGAGGACTCGGATTTTAAGAAAGCTGAAAATCTTGAAGGCCGAAAGATTGCAACCGAGTTTCCGGAAATCACGCACCAGTACTTCAAAAAGCTTGGAGTCAATGTTGAGGTTATAAAGGTCAGCGGAGCCTGTGAAATGACTCCACATGTGGGAATAGCTGATGCAATAGTGGACATCTCAAGCTCTGGAACCACTCTGATGATAAACCATTTAAAGCCAATTGACACTGTTTTTTCTTCAACGGTCTATTTGATTGCAAATAAAGAAAGCCTCAAGACAAAGGACAAAATTCTGGACATCAAAACTGCATTGGAAAGCGTGCTTAATGCAAAGCAGCGGCGTTATCTTATGATGAATGTTCCCGAATCTTCCCTCCAGGCAGTAAAAGAAGTCCTTCCAGGAATGTCAGGCCCGACAGTTATGAAGGTTGAGTCCAGTAAACTGTCCGGAGAATCCATCCTTGCAGTTCATGCTGTTGTGGATGCTGACCTGATTTTTACTATTGTAAACAAGCTGAAGAATGTTGGTGCTCGTGACGTTCTTGTCGTGCCTATCGAAAGAATAATGCCCTGAAAGGGAAAAATCCGGAGAATGCGCTTTTCGGGTAAGACAAACAAAAAGGCGATTTAACAGAAGGAAATTTAGTAGAGTGAGATCTCTTAAAGATAAAAGGAGATTTCTCAAAGATATGTCGGAGATGTGACTTTGGTTTTTGAAGTGATTCCTGCAGTGGATATGAAGGGCGGAAAGTGTGTTCAACTTGTGCAGGGTGTGCCTGGCAGTGAGATTGTGTCTCTTGACGATCCTGTTGAAGCTGCCCTTGACTGGGTTAGAAAAGGGGCAAAGACTCTGCACCTGGTAGACCTGGACGGAGCAATTGAAGGAGAGCGTAAAAACGCCCCTATCATTGAAAAAATAGTAAATGCATGCCGAGAAAAAGGAATTCGGATTCAGGTTGGAGGAGGTATTCGGAGCTTTGAGGATGCAGCTTCTCTACTTGAACTTGGAATTTCGCGGGTAATTCTCGGAACTGCTGCACTGCAGAACCCGGAGCTTGTAAAACATCTTTCAAACTCCTTTGGATGTGAACGTGTGACCGTTGCTCTGGATGCAAAAAACGGAAAAATCTCCATCAAAGGCTGGACTGAGGAATGCTCACAAACTCCTGTAGAAATGGGCAGGAAGTTTGAAGAACTTGGTGCAGGCAGCCTACTTTTTACAAATATAGATACTGAGGGCCTTATGCAGGGAGTAAATCCTATCCCTACAAAAGAACTTGTGGAATCTGTCAACATTCCTGTAATTGCATCTGGAGGAGTAAGTTCTCTTCAAGACCTGCAGGTTCTGAAGAAAACCGGGGCTGCAGGAGTTGTAGTAGGTAGTGCTCTCTACACAGGCAGGTTCACACTTGAAGCAGCGATTGAAACAATTCGACATGAGTGAAATGTGAAATTAAATTTTACTTTTGTTTCCTGGCAGAGATTTCTTCATAATTACACTTTTTCAATTATGCTTCTTCAATTTGCCGGATAATCATAGAGAATGAATTTACAAGAGAATGAATTTACAAGAGAATGAATTTACAAGAGAATGAATTTACAAGAGAATGAATTTACACGCAGCCAGACAGAAAGCATTTATAAATTTAAAGAGAATGTGATGCTGTATGAGAACAGGCAGAATGTCCCGTAAAACAAAAGAGACTGATATCCAGCTTGAGTTGAACCTTGATGGTACTGGAATTGCCGATATCAACACAGGCATCGGGTTTTTTGACCATATGCTTACTTCTTTTGCAAGGCATGCGGAATTTGACCTCAAGGTGCGTGCGGATGGTGACCTGTACGTGGATGAGCATCACCTTGTGGAAGACACAGGAATAGTTCTCGGAAAAGTGCTTGCAGAGACACTCGGGGATATGGCAGGGACTGCCCGTTTCGGAGAGGCCAGAATCCCCATGGACGAAGCCCTTGCCGAGGTTGCCCTGGATGTAGGCGGACGCAGCTATCTTGTTCTGAAAGCCGAATTTGCAGCGCCTCAGGTAGGACAATTCAGCACCCAGCTTGTAAAGCACTTCTTCGAAACTCTGGCCTCAAATGCAAAAATTACCATCCATGCGAGTGTCTATGGTGATAATGACCATCATAAGATCGAAGCTCTTTTCAAGGCTTTTGCCTATGCTATGAAACGGGCTGTAAAAATTGAAGGTAAAGAAATAAAGAGTACTAAAGGAACTCTATAAAGGAACCAAGGAACCCTCTAATTTCTAGTTCCGTCACCCGAGTCCCGTCACCCGAGTCCCGTCACCCGAGTCCCGTCTCGGGAGGACGGTGCCCTTTTCGCTCACTTCGTTCGCTCAAGAGGGCTGATTATGGGATAGAATCTTTTAATATTTTCAGTGTGTCCTTAGTTGTCTTAATCTGGATTGAGTTAGGCATGAGATTTACGTTCAAAACTTGATTTTATGCATATTTTACTAATTCTATAGATTCAGCATGTTCTTTATTTCCTGTCGCATCAAAAGTTAAGTAACCTTACTTTTTTATTCCGGAAAATGAATTTAATATATAACTTGGGGGAGAATGAAATGAAAGTTCTTTATGTTTACGCACACCCGGAACCGAAATCTTTTAATGGCGCTTTAAAGGATACGGCCCTTGCTGCCCTGCAGGAGAAGGGGCATGAAGTAAAGCTCTCAGATCTTTATGCAATGAAGTTTCATCCTGTTCTGAAAGCTTCGGATTTTCCTGAAAGGAAAAACCTGGAAATCTTCAACCCTTTTTTCGAAGCTATAAAAGCTGTAAAGACAGGGGCCTTTTCACCTGACATAAAGGAAGAAATGGAAAAAGTGAAATGGGCAGACCTTCTGATTTTCCAGTTCCCTATTTATTTTACTTTTATGCCAGCTATTATGAAAGGCTGGATCGACCGCGTCCTGGCACCTGGATTTGGGTTCAACCCGGTTACGAATAGTGCCTACGATACCGGGCTTTTTAAAGGAAAATCCGCAATGATTGTTACAACTACCGGAGCTCCGAAATCGATGTATTCGGAGGAAGGAGCCCATGGAGATCTGAATAGGCATCTGGAGTCAATAACTCATTGCATTTTTGAATATATGGGAATGAAAGTCCTTTCATCTTACATAATTTACGAAGCAAGCAGCATGTCCAGAGAAAAAGGAACTGAAGAATTGGAAAAGTATAGGCAGAGAATGCTTGATCTTTAAATTGAATTTAAATCTTTCTTTCTTTCTTTCTTTTTAAATTTTTAAATTGGAAATCAACCTAAACTTTTCTACAATTCTTAATTATATTCTCCTGTACTTTTTTATAAAAACTTATATTAAGCGTTATGTATGTTCAAACATATCGTAAGAAGTTCATACATGAATATGGAGCTGAGTTTTTCCCAGCAATCCTTAAGGAGTTCGGAAAAGAAGATTGCGCTTATTCAAAGCTGTAAATGTCAGGATTATAAGAGGAAAGTAATCAGAGTCAGACTTAATAGAATCCGAAGTAAAACGAACTGCATCGGAGCAAAGAGATTGATACGAAACTGATGCGAGATTGATACGAAATTGATATTAGATTGATGCGAAAAACCGTCAGTAAAGAAAAATGAAAAAAAGCATAAATTTGTTAAGGAAATTTTGAGGCAAAACATGATAGACCTTTTTGAACTTTATTTTTATGAAGATTGTCCCTATCAGGATGAAAGCGCAGAGCTGCTCAAGCTTGAAGGTAAGGGAAAAATGAGAATTATCTCAAGAGAAAGCGGAATCTGTGCCTGTGCCGGCGACCTGGCAGATTATTATGAGAGAAAAGGCCTGAAAATTCGGAATTATCTTCGAGATGGAAAGGCTTTCGAGCCTGAGGATTCAATTTTAGAAGCCGAAGGAGACATAAAACTCCTGTTCAGATTCTGGAGGGTGTCTCAAACTTTCCTCACCATTATGTGTGCAATTGCCACAGAAACAGCCTCTATGGTAAACGCAGGCCGAAAGGTAAATCCTGACTTTATCATTGCAACAAGTCGGAAGACCCATCCCGGATCGCGGGTATTTGAGCTTAAAGCCGTCCGTGCAGGTGGAGGAGACATCCATAGAAACTCCCTAAGCGATTCCATCCAGATCAGCCAGAACCATCTGGAAGTTGCAGGAGAACTTGGAAAACTCAGGGCTATGAAAAAGATAGAAATCGAGCCCAGAAATAGAGATGAAGCGTTTAAATACGTTGGAATGTCGGATATTATGCTTCTTGACCATCTTTCTCCGAAAGAGCTACGGGAAATCGGGCCTGAACTTAAAAAGCTCAATCCGAAGCTTGAACTTGCAGTGGGAGGAATTAAAGCATCCATGATTCCGGAATACGCTCCTTTTGTAGACATTATCGTTATAAGCGCTCCCTATTACGCAAATCCCCTTGACTTTACAACGAAAATCGAAAGAATCTAAAAAAAGTAGTAGCGTACCAAAAAGGAATCTTCCGAAAAAATAAAATTCTCGGCAAATAAAGAAGAATAGGAAAAATGGATTGAAAGTGGAAGGAAACAAAGTGGAAAGAAATAAAGTGAAAATAAATACAGCGAAAATAAATAAGACGGAAATAAATAAGGCGGAAATAAATAAAGTGGAAAAAACTAAAAAAGGAACTGAAATTCTGCCCTCCCTGGTGAATGCTCTTAAAAGCGACCTGGGCCCTGATCTTAAGGAAATTGAAGTAAAGGATGTCAGGATCGGGCTTGCCTATACCGGAGTCCTGCTTCAAGAGAACTACGGGGGTGTTGCCTGCACCCCACTTTACGAGTTTTCAGGCTGTCCTGCTCTTGGGTTTTCAGGCTTTCTGAAAGGTAAAACTGCGGATAAATTGCTTGAACTTGCCCTGTCGGAAAATCCTCTTGAAGCCGCAGTCGGAATTGCAACTGCAAATGCTCTTTCTCACATGCTGCGGGACATCAAACCTGAAAATTTCCCGCCATCAAAAATAGATATCCTCGATCTTATAAAGCCCGAAGACAGGGTTGCAATGGTAGGATATTTTGGTCCTCTTGTCCCTAAAATCCTGAAAATAACAAATAAGCTCACAATCCTCGAAAAACGTGAAATCGAATCTCCTGACATTCGGACTTTGTCCTCAGAAAAAGCCAGAGAAATTCTCCCTGAATCGGATGTAATCATTCTCAGTGCAAGTACTCTTGCCAACAGGACTTTTGATAAACTGATTCCCCTAAGGGGTGCAGCAAGGGAAGTTGTCCTGCTCGGTCCAAGCGCTCCTCTTTATCCTGCTCCGTTTTTCGAGAGGGGAATTACTGCAGTAATGGGAACCCGAATTCTTGATCCTATGACGATGCTTACCATTGTCAGTGAAGCAGGAGGGACGAAAAAACTTCACAAGTACTGCGGCGAGAAGATAGCATTTAGAAAACAGATAAACCAAAAATAAATCTGTTTGAGCGGAGCACAGAATAACGAAACAGACGCCGTGCTCCCGAAGCGGAACTCGGGCAGCGAAGCACAGAATAACGAAACAGACACCGTGCTCCCGAAGCGGAACTCGGGCAGCGAAGCAGAGGGCACGAAGAAGTTGCACAAGCATTGCAGGGAAAAGGTAGCGTTCAGAAGAAGCGAATAAGAAAGAATCCTTTTGAGTGAAGTGGGAAGGGAAACACCGATGAAGTAATAACCAGTGATTCCGTGTGTTTATAGAAGAACCTTTTCCATAAAACAAACAGTAAAAGACATATGTTCAAACTTTTTTAAGCCCGTCTCCTTAAACCCATATTTCTTATACCAGTTCTTTAGTTTTTCATTCTCATTTATGATTCCAATTGAGACTTTCTTCCCCCCATTTTGTTTAGCATATTCAACTACAAAGTCTATCAGATTTCTTCCGTAGCCTTTGTGTCTCGAATCCGGATGAACCGCTAGTCTCTCCATATAAAAAACCTCATCTTTTGCTTTCTCAATTGCCACAAAACCCTCCTGTTTAGCTCCAACATATAAACCATACATTTTTACGCCGTTTACTTTCATTTCTTTAAGCTTAGTAATATTAGTAAAAGCGGGACTTGAAGGATTATCCTTTTCGGTAAGATTAAAATTTTTTGCTATAGTTATGAACGAAGTCTTTACAGTCCTCAAGCTTTCTTCTAAATCACTTTCAGAAGAAACTTCTCGGATATATATGTTATCAGTGTTGCTTTGTTCTGCAGTGATCATAAAAACGCCGGCTTAACCATTTCGTTTAAACAAGACCAGATATCAATACTTATTAACGCTATTCTTCGGTTACTTTTCTTATTATTTTGGGGAAATACCTGTATAGTGGGAAATAATGACCTTATCTATATGGATGCTTGAAAACTAGTAATGATAAAATCCCTAAAACAGACAACGTTGAAGTAAATCCAGGGATTTGATTTGCTGTCTTATTACCAGTAGTCTCCTCTTCATTACCTGATAAGTTGACGCCATTACTCTCGTTTACATCTGGTATCTCATCTGCTGGTAAATCATCAAGTCTTGGCACTTCTCCCCATTCAAAAACTACTGGTACTTCACTTACACCTTCCTGTTTACTATGGTCGTCAATTATTAGATAAATTTCATCAATTATTGACTCATTAACATTTTCAGGAGATTTTTTATCAAACTCCACAAATATATATCCCCTATAGTTATAGCCATAACCAACCACTGGTCCACTGTTTTCTAACATATAATGATCAAGTTCATCTGTGAAACTATGAATGCAATTTCCTGCTGTTTCTCCCCATTCCACTTTTTCACTTGCATCTGTAATCACAGGCATTGTTCCTCGAGTGGCTATGAATCCGGACTCATTTTTAACTTCCTCAAAGATCTGAGGGCCATAATCCGGTAATGGAAGATCCTCCTCATCATGGGCCCACATAAAGACTACAGGAACCTCACTTATACCTTCCTTCTGTTTGCAGTAATCCTCAATTTTCTGATATATTTCATTAATTTTGGAGTCGTCTACTTTTCCTTTATAGGCAGAGCCCAATTCGACTATTATTACATCACTGGCAGCAACGCTTTTTATAGAACTGTCAAATTCGGAATAAGACGGACCCATTCGGGTAAGATTTAACCAACAATTTGCAATTGAATTTTCCCACTTCTGATCAATTGTTTCCGGTAGAGTTCCCCTGTATGCTATAAACGAGGGATCATTTGCAAATTCCTTTATAGAAGGGTCAGAGATTTCATTATATTCGGAGTTATTTAATTCGCTATTATTTGCACTTGCAGAACCAAGTAATAAGAAAGAAATACAAACGATAAGCATTATCCATTTGCAAATATTCCTTCTTTTGATCATTTTAATCAGACCTCATCAGTTACTTAATAATTCTAACTTCTATCGTTGATTTAAATTAATTTTAGAATCAAGCAGCTTCGAGTTTGTGCAAAATAAAACATAAATAATTATACAGGATTTTGCGCTACTGGTCTTATAACTTAACTGCACGATTTCTTTAAGTAAGATAGTGGCAGAACATAAAATACTTTTCAAATTTTCGAATTTTATATTTATTCGCTTATATTCCATTCCTCTATACGAACAAGCGTATTCCTTTATTATGGAATGACTGAGAAAGCAAACGCGGTATTTGTGAAAAAACTCTGACAAAAAGAGCAATTTTTTATAAAAAATAGAAATTACTTCTTATGTTATTGTAAAGTCAATGATTGAAAAAAATACAGTATAATTCAGAGAAGATAGTATGTAAAATTAAGCAAATATAATCCCTTGTATAGTTACTCTTCATCACAAAAATCAAGATTTACTATTTTATTGATAAATCAGTTTATGCTGAAAAGTCATACCTAAGCAGTAAAGCAAATTTGCATAAAATTTGAAACATACTAAACTTTAATAAATAAGTAACTAAATAAGTACATAAATAAGTAAATAAATAAGTAAATAAATAAGTAAATAAGTAAATTTAGGTTTTAGTTCTTGAATTTGAAAGTTTTGTATCTTATTTATCCCATAAGTCTCGGTTAAAATCTTAAAGTGCTATAATCGCTCTTACAGAAAGTAGTCCAAACACCAGGAAACCTGCTATATAAAGCACGTTTGTTTCTATAGTCGGTTTTTTAGTAATTTCTTTTTTTATTTCCTCATCTTCAGAGCTTGCTTTGCTCAATTTGTTTTTTAACCAATTTAAAGTGAAAATAACTATTACTATCATTCCTAGTAGTTCTGGAATGAAAGTGTGGTCAAGAGCAAAACCCTGCGAAAAGTTAAGTGTAAAAGATTTTTTAAATAGCATTAATAAAAATGCAACTCCATCAGCAATATTATCTTTTGGAAAACTCCATCCAAACAGAGGCCAGAATAAGGTATTTGGCGTATTCCACATCTGATCTTCCATAAGATGGAAAAAAGAACCTGAAGCAAGGGAAACAATTGCTATATCGTTTCTTTTATCGTAGAAGTATAAGCCTATCAGGAAGATAGTAAAGGAAAATAATAATGTATGACTTATCATACGTCCGTTTGAAATGGTTGATGCAAAAACAATCATTCCTAATGGTTTGTCTATCAAATCAGGCAAAAGAGCTCCAATAGCTAGGTATCTTTTGTCTATGATAGTCTTTAACTGTGGTGCAACATATGAGAATACAAAAAATATCCCCAGTGTAACACCAATGTGTCCAAAGAGCAGCATGCTACCACGAAAGAAAATTCTTTTTTAATATATTAAAAATGATTTCTCCGGGCAAATGGTTAGTTAGTAGTATGATAAAAAGATAACGTCTGATATTAAAATTATTCCAAATTAGTGTTCATCATTGTGATTAGAATTACTCAATATATTAAAATTTTATAAATTATTCAATAAAATATGCAGAAAATAATATTTACAAATTCTTAGCACATTATATTCGTTCTACTTCGATTTTGAGTTTATCCCACTTTATCTAACTATAATGTGCTAGAAATATACTAGAATTTACTTAACTTTTCATTTCCGTATCGCTTGCTTTTGTATCATTAACTGAACTTTCATCGCTTGCTTTTGTATCATTAACTGAACTTTCATCGCTTGCTTTTGTATTATTAACTGAACTTTCAACTGGTTTTGAATCTGCGAAATCATTTCAGGATACATAACTATACTGTATGGGTGAAATAGTGAGGAAAGCACTTATTATATTGGTACTGTTATTCAGCACATTCCTCGCAATAGGATGTTCAGGAAACGAACCTGTAGTTCCAAACGAAACTGGAACTCCAAACGAAACTGGAACTCCAGAAGAGGTTGTAACTCCAATTGAAGTATCTACTCCAACTGGAGAAAAGGCAATTGAGAGACAAAATACAACTGAAACGCAGAATGTGACTGATAAATCGAAAACAAAAGAATATACACTTGAAGAACTTGCAGAGTACAATGGTAAAAACGGGGTCGCGTACGTTGCCTATGAAGGGCAGGTCTATGATGTCTCTGATGATGATCTTTGGAAAAATGGCAGTCATAAAGGATGCAATGCTGGGACAGATCTTACTGGAAAAATGGACAAAACACCACATGGAGCTAAAATATTAAAAGGTTATCCTGTTGTAGGGACTTTAAAGAAATAATCAAACTTTAGAATATAAGTTTAAAGAGGATTCTTTTAAACTCGCTATTAAATTAGAGTTTATTTTACTTTTTCTATAATTAAGACAATAATGGATTTTAAAAAAAATTATATCCCAATTTAGACTCAAACTTGAGTTTAGGTCATACTTAATATAGATAGCTGCAAAGTATGATGCTAACGAAAAGAATTGCAATTTTTTTCTGATAAAAAATGAAAACGTACTATGTTTTACTAATTTAGTTTAAATACAAAAAAAGGAACATAAGCTGTTAAACACGAAAATTAAAAATTATTAATCTTTTAAATAAGATATAACTAGTTAACATACCTTTTCCTATTAGAAAAGTGGTGAGACTGTGTTTAAATCACAGAATAAGCTTTATAAACCTTAAAATAATAACTCATTTTAGGAATATTATTTGGGAAAATATATAAAAAAGTAAAATTTGGGATAGCAGTTATGTTCGGGGAGAATGAAAAAAACGTATCCAAATTAAAGGATTTTTGGGTCGAATTTTTCGCAGATCGGAGAGACGGTGGCCATAGATCTTCAGCTGAGGAATTTATTTCCATGGAAGCTAAGGAAAAACTGTTCCATCTGGATGGTGGTAAAACCCTGCTTGACTTTGGATGCGGTGCAGGTGAACTTCTGGTTTACTATGCGCCGGAATATGAACACCTTGTAGGGGTTGACTTTTCAGCATCCATGCTTGATGAAGCAAGCAAAAAAGTTAGGGACAGAAAATATGGGAATATATCGTTAATTCAGGCTGATGACAAAACTGTCTGGGAGAAACTTGATTGCTCCTTTGACCGAATAACCGCAGCTGGAGTGGTCCAATATTTGACATCCCAGGAAATTGACAGTTTTATCTTTAATGCATCAAATTACCTTAATAAAGGGGGTAAAATTGTGTTGTTCGACATACTGGACCCCCGATTATACCCATTATGGAAAATAGGGCTGTTCTCACAAAACGCAGGTTTCTTGAATATTTTACGCAAAGTTGGCTTTGAATTTAAAGTTATGTTATCTGCAAGCTTGAACAATCACCCAAAAGACATTCTCGGTTTTTCCCATAACCCCAATGCAATAAAAAAAATAGCCGAAAAATACAATTTTGAGGCTACTTTTGTAAAATCAATGTATTATGAATACAAATATCATGCAATAATGTCTCGAACTTCAGAAGTTCAGGAATTTTGATAGTCAAATTCATGCAGATACATTCTTTTGGCAGCAGCACCGATAAATTGGGCAGTAAAATATGTTAGGTAGTTCAGGATTAAATAACGGCGTTGTGACCTTTAAGGCAGACAATGAAAACCTTATGTGTAATAATACCATGCGAGATAGTATCAGCTCAGTGACAGCTATATTGCAGAACAAGACCACCTGACAGAAGTAATATAACATAAACAACAACAAACTCACTGCCATTTCGATCACTGCAATTTAATTTCGTTTTCGCTTATTAGTTTCAAAGTTTCTACATAGAAGGAGTTCTCTTTTTCAAGTACCCTTTTTGACAGGGTATCTATTGTATCACTTTCTAGAACTTCAATTTCACATTGCCTAATTATTTTTCCTGTATCATATTCCTCTTCTACCAAATGGATTGTAACCCCTGTAATTTTCTCTCCTGCATCAATAACCGCTCTGTGTACGTTACTTCCGTACATTCCTTTGCCACCGTATTTGGGCAAGAGTGAAGGATGAATGTTGAGTATACGTCCTTTGTAATGTTTCAAAACCTTAGGTCCTATCTTTTTCATGTATCCTGCAAGGACGACTATATTTGTGCCACTTTCAGTTAGTACTTTATATATTGCTTCATCTAGTTCATCTTCTTCTGGATGTGTTTTATTACTTAGATGATATGCACGAACTCCCGATGTTCTTGCTTTCTCCAAAGCTTGCGAATTTGAGTTATTACTTATAACAGCACATACGTCCCCATTCAAATCCCCTCTTCTGCAAGCATCAATAATCGCTTGCATATTGGTTCCTGTGTGAGAAGCAAATATTGCAATTTGTAACTTCTTTGTATTTTCACTTTCCATAATTTATAACTTCTTTGTATCTTCGCTTTTCATAACTTGTAACTTCATAATTTGTAACTCCTGCTGTAAAATTTAGTCACTTCCAGGACAATACGGTCATATTTACAGAAGGTTTCATATAACTTTCATTGCAGGTAAAATGAAGTACATAGGCAGTTTGATGTCTTATGCTATTGGCTTCAGAGCTCAACCGTGAAAGTTCCTTACTAAAAACATTGGAGGAGCATAAAATACTTTTTAACTTTTTATGTTTCTACGTTCCTGTGCTTAAAAAGAGAATCTTTAAAGGACACTTTTTCTACCTATTTTAGCTGCATTCTGTTGCAATTAAATTGCAATCTCAGAAAATCATATATAAAAAGTAAAAAGAGAAGACCATAGGCATCAACCGATAGATAATAAATAGAATGCGCATTGGTCTGAGAAGTTGCAAATAACATTCTTTATCTGCAACTTCTGATCATTATATACTTCAGTGCTTAAATTATTTAGTCCGAATTCCTTATTTAATGTGGTACATAACCTGTACCGACATTGAGACAGTAGATTCGCCTGGCTGAATTGGGGTGGACACTGCTCCCTTTGCTGTTGTTGCCATATCGTATTCGTAATTTACTCCGGAATCATTGTTTTCACTTACAGACAAAGTATGCACACTGGTTATCTCAGTCCCCAGGCTCTTAGCAAGCGTAGTGGCTTTAGAGGATGCATCTGCCACTGCTTCATTCATTAGTTCTTCACGAAGCTGTTTTTGCTTTTCATCGGATACCGAGAATGAAATGCTTCCAATATCATTAGCTCCGGCAGCTGTAGACCTGTCAATGATCTCACTCAGGTTGTCAAGATTTTTGGTTGTGATCTGCACACTGTTGGACGCAGAGTAACCTTTGATTGTTTGCGTATTGTTCACGTCATAATTGTATACCGGGGACACGGAAACATAGGATGTCCGTATTTCCTTGTCCTGCAATCCCATTGCTTTGAGTTCTGCTATTACAGCGCTCATAAGAACTGCATTTTTATCTGCCGCTTCCTTTGCAGTTTCAGATTGAACTACAGCACCGATATTCAATGTTGCCGTGTCAGGGATAATTTTCTGTTCAGCATATCCACTAACAGAAAGAGTATTTTCCGTATTCTTTTCGGACCCACTCTGTGAAATGGCATATGTTGTTGCTGACATCAGCACCAGAACAACTGATAGCGCAATGATAACGTAATAAAGCTTATCGTTTTTATTTTCCTGTGGCATTTTCACATACTCCTTGTTTAATGCTTTGTTAACTGACGATTCAGCCAGTTCTAGCAAGTTAATAAATGCACACGCACATATTAAAGAATTACTTAGACTTCAACTACGGTCGCAGTTATGACAGTCTCTCGATATCGAAGGAAAAATATACGCAAAGTCCTGTAAGGAGGAAAGGATAAAAAGGATACAGAGTCAATCCAATTCTCATTGACAATTATCCTAATATCAATAATTTCGGACTCAAGAATGTTTTGAATCGGAGCTAGAAGGATCAAAAAAGATATTTATTTTCTAGTAAAGCAGTTAACTTTTGATGAAGATAACGATACTTTTTTCATTTCTTGCATATTCATTTTAATTTTATCATCGAGAACTGTCGTAATCCCAAAAGTTTTAGTATTTAGTTTAAATAAAAGTTAATTTCTGTTTTATGAGTCTCTTCATTATTAGTCATTTTTACCAGGAGATTTTTTGCTCTATTCTGACATCGTCTCAAGAACAGGAAAAAGTGCCTTTCCTCGTTCTTTCTGAGATACGTTGTTATCGTTTTAGCGTTGATTCCATACATTCTTTTGTGTAGTTCTGTGTATCGAAGAGTATTTCTCGCAAATGTGATATTATAAGGAGATTCCACTTACTTCCAAATACTTCAACATACTCATTTACGTTTGACTTCGACTCTTTTTCAGATTTCACGTAAAATTCCTCAATACATACTTATTGGATACATTGTTACAAAAGTTCTTCTAATTAATATATTAACAAGGTAAGATATTAATCTCTAGGTATGATAAGTTCTAAAAGATTATCTCGAACTATAAATATTTGTACTGTGGGCATATTGGATTACGAAATTTCTCTAACTATTGTTGAACTTATGAAATGTCAGCCTCCGTATACTTGACAGTGCCATATTGAAGTCTTTTTGAGATATTAAAAAACTAATTTAGAAGAATTAAAAAAGAGGTAAAAATCATGAAAGTAATAGCAATAAACGGAAGCCCTCGAAAGAAATGGAACACAGCTACTCTACTGGAAAAAGCTCTTGAAGGTGCAAATTCTGAAGGTGCAGAAGTTGAGTTAATCCATCTCTATGACCTCAACTTTAAAGGCTGTACAAGTTGTTTTTCCTGCAAATTAAAGGGTGGAAAAAGTTATGGAAAATGTGCAATGAAGGATGAGCTAACACCTGTGCTTGAGAAGTTAAAAGATGCAGATGCAGTGATCCTGGGTTCACCCATCTATCTTGGAAACTCAACAGGTGAGATGAGGTCGTTTATGGAACGCTATGTGTTTCCATACCTGACGTATTCCGATAATCTGCCCTCGCTCTATCCGAAAAACACTCCTGTTGGTTTTATCTACACAATGGGGGTAAAGGAAGAATACTTCGATATGTTCGGTCTCAGAAAAACCATAGAACTAAACGAAAATTTTACGAAAAGAATCTTTGGATACTCAGAATCACTATATAGTGCCGATACATATCAGTTTGATGACTATTCAAAGTATGTTTCAGATAGATTTGATCCCGAAGAAAAAGCAAAAAGGCGAAAAGAAGTGTTTCCTCACGACTGTGAAAAGGCCTTTGAGATGGGAGTTCGATTCGTTAAGCGACAAAGAGCTCTAGAAGCACAGAAGTAAGACTGTACATTTTTATACTCCATCACTTGCAGTACTTCTATGTTCTATTTTCCTACCTGTTGCTTGCCAGCGTAAATTTCGAGAAAAGGAGTGGGAGAGAAATAACCCCTCCCTTAAAAATTGTTTTTCTTTCAGTTCATGTGCAGAAAGAAAAATGGAAAATATTATTTTCTTGCTTTAATTTTCTCAAACAACTGCTTCAAGGTGTCTTCGTTGCTCTTGGTAAATTCGAAGGGCGAAGTCGTGAAAGGCTC
Organism: Methanosarcina barkeri 3; assembly: GCF_000970305.1. Lineage (GTDB taxonomy): Archaea > Halobacteriota > Methanosarcinia > Methanosarcinales > Methanosarcinaceae > Methanosarcina > Methanosarcina barkeri_A. Next base: position 2,916,076 of record NZ_CP009517.1, on the reverse strand, counting down.
AAAGTGAACTGCCACATCATCGAGCCTGTAGAAAGTCCCGTCACATTCCATAGCATCAATGACTCCGGGAAGTACGATATCCGAAGCAGCTACTGTCGGGCAGGGAGCAATATCCAGGCAGACCATAGGGATTTCAGCAAGATAAGAGGCGCAATCTGCAGGGATGTGACAGACAAGGTCAGCACACATTACAAAAGCTGCATCCACATCTTTTTCTCGCAGCACGTCCACGGTTGTGAATTCTCCTGGATTGTAACGCGGGTGTCCGCGTGTGAAGTCAAGCCCGAAGGGATAGCCGTACATGTAAGCAGCAACCTGGTTAAAGCCGGCTACGTTGCAGTGGCCACGGAGAGCTCCGAGGGTGAACTTGGAATAGTTATTCATTTCCTTTACGAAGTTCATGGCGATTTCGGCGTTCCTGTGTTTTCCGATTGATGATGAAAGCCCGAGTCCCACTGAGATAGCTCCGAAAGTGCAGTTCTTCATCATATCAAGCATCTCTTCCATAACAGGAATGGGAACTCCGGTAATCTCTTCTACCGACGGATGGGGAGTTTTTCCGTGAAGTAAAGTCATAAGTGCGCTAATCAGTTCGTAGTCCGATCCAGGTTTGAGCTGTACGTGCAGGTCGGAAGCTTCAGCAGTTGGAGTTTTTCTCGGATCTACAGTGATAACTGTCCTGTCAAAACGTCCGCGTTTTGTCCAGTAACCTCTTGGGAAAACTGCATACCTTGACATCTGTCTTGGCATGGATTCAAGTGGATTGGTTCCCCAGTAAACTAAAAGGTCGGCCCTGTTTTTCTTCTGCCCTTCGGTTGCACCGACTTTTCCGGATTCCTGGATTCCCATAGCAGTTGGGCCATGACAGATAGTAGCATTGGAATCGACAATTGCACCAAGGTATTCCCCTATCTTGAGCCCTATTTCATGTGCTTCGCAGGAGGTCTCACTGCCCATGAAAAGCAGGGGCCGCTTTGCCGAAACAAGAATATCGGCAGCTTTCTCAAGAGCTTCATCCCAGACTGTGGGTGTCAATTTTCCTTCATTCTTTTTAAGTGGCTGCCTGAGTCTGTGGGAACTTACAACTTCCTGAAATTTGGCATTTCCCATTTTACATGCGTTTTTAGCTTCAATCTTTCCGTCTCCGAATTCAACCTGGATGTCATCACAGGACGCCCCGCAGACCGGACAGATTATGTTTTTGTAAATCATACTTACTGCCCTCCGATATAAACTTTCAATACTACATCTTCGGCGCTAAGAACCTCTTCATCAGTGGGTTCAATCGTCACTGGAGCGCCCTTATAGAGGGGAGAACCTGTAGAAAGAGTATCAGGGTCGACGATTACATTCGCCCAAATAGCCCTCGGCATGAACACCTGCCCTGGCTGGACCGAGTCCGTACATTTTGTATAAACTACGACAGAATGTTTTCCATTCCCGCTCGTTACTTTTACTTTCTCAGGGGAACAGAGTGATGTAAAATCCACTGGAGAAATCCAGCACGATGCACATTCCATAGTGTAGTCGTCAGTAAATTTGTCCCCACCTTTGGCAAGCCTGCCTTCATTAATCGTACTTCCTGTAAGGAGTATTACTTCCATGCTTCTCACCTCAAAGTTCAGGGTTTATGTCTGCAATTACGTAAAGCGCTCCTTTTGCCCGCTTGCTAATTGCATAGTCTCCTATGAATTTCTTGAATTCGCCTATTAGCTCAGTCTCACCGGATTTGACACTATTTTCCATAGACACAAATTCAAAACCAGGGGAGAAACGCTCAATTTTACCCCCAATAACTATGGTGCCTCCTGCCATTTCAGCGCCTACTCCACGAAGAGCGTTTCCTTTTACGAAGATGAGACCTCCATTCTGACGGATTCCGCAGAAGCTTTCAACATTGCCTTCTACAAGAATTTCCCCTCCGTCCATGCCGCCTCCTAGCTGGTGGCGTGCCGAGCCTTCTATAAGGATCCGTCCACCTTTCATGCCGTGCCATTTACCTCTGTAAGCACAGCCCACGTGGTCTCCGGCATTGCCTTTAATATGCAGGAGCCCGCCTGTCATTTCCATACCTGCCCAGGAATCAGCATCTCCGTAAACGACAATCTCTCCTCCTTTCATCCCTGTGCCTACGTGCATTCCAGCAGAACCCTCAATTTCGATTTTTCCTGCGCTCATGCCTTCGCCAATCCTTTTGACTCTCATTGCGTCACCTTTTATGCGGATGAAGGTCTCAGCTGCAGAACTGCCTGCATTGCCTGTCACTTCAAAAAACTCGGAGAGAGGATAGGTCTTTGGCCCCTGCCAGACTGCCAGGTTTCCGATTTCCTCGGAGTTTTTGCCTGCAAAGGAATCAGGAGTTATAACATCTGCTTCCAGTTTTATGTCAATATCTTTTTTAGGAACAAGCGTTACTTCTTCCATTTCTACAGTACTTTTGCCGGTAAATGATTCAGGTTTTATAACTGCTTCTAGCTTACTCTCGGTCTCTTTTTTGTTTATAAGAACTCCCTCTGTCATTACCTCACCTCACAACATTAACCTGTATGGGAGTCGGATTTTGCAGATACTTCTCTGGAGTTGGATAGTTAGCAAAACCCAGGGTGTAGTACCTGAACCATTCCTTCACATCGGTCAGCATTTCTTTTTCCCGTTCGTCTTCGACATGCACTTCGGAATAATAAGTTCTCTTTTCAGGTAAGGAAACAATTTCTCCTTTTACAGCTACAACTTCACCGTCCTTTACAGTGTACTCTGCCTTCCTGAAAGTTCTGAGAAGAGCTTCGTAGTTATTTGCGTCAAGCTGTTGCGGATTTATGTTGTAAACTGTGACATCTCCATCAGCACCCACGCCAAGTGAACCTTTCCTGTGTGCCATTCCAATTGTCTTAGCAGGGTTAGCTCTGGTCAGGATCGCAAGGTCATAAAGAGAAAGTTCCCGGTTTATGCCTCCGAGTTCACTCCTGTCATTTGCCCACTTATGGCATTCGCTGAAGGTCTGTTTCCTGAAAGCCTCGGACATGATCCAGGTCATAACCTCCGGATACTTCGTAAACGGCCCACCATTGGGGCTGTCCGTGGTCATAATTGTCTTCCAGGGGTCGTTAATAAGCAAAAGACATTCAAGTCCCATTGCCCACTGCAAGCTGTGTACAGGGTTTGACTTGAAATAGGTAAAGGGAAGAACTCCTGAGCCACACTCCATTTCAACGTCGGTATTTGACCACTTGTTACCTGTAAGCGTGTAAAGGTCATGAATGGCAGGCCCGTCTCCTGTCATAACTGTTGCTTCTCCAAAGGGAGTGCATCCACTATCGATTACCACGTGATCCTTGTTGTTAATATAGTCTGCAATATCTTTTACTCCAGACTCACAGTCTCCCCAGGTTGTACCTGCGAAACTGTTGAACATCAAATGGGTCAGGTATACGGAACGGTCTCTTGAAGGATCTGTTTTGGTTTCAGCCCACTCCACATCCATATCCTGTCTGGTCTTTACCCCATCCGAAATTTTAAGAGAATCTTTAGTAATTGCATAGCAACCAGGGTGTCCCAGGTTATTTGCATGCAGGTGAACAGGCATAGGCATGCCGAGAAGTTCGTTGATTTCAGTAAGTCCCTTTATAACTTCTCTTGGAGTAATTTCAAAGTGTATGTTCGCCTCATCAAGAGAATTTATGTTTTTACCCCAGCCCCAGTTTTCGACTCCTGCGGGATTGACACATTTAATTCCATAGGTTTTGTGGGTCTTCATCATCCATGCCACATAGGCAGCAGCTTTTTCCATATCTCCGTCTCGGAAATAACGCATTAAAAAGAAGTTATTTCCGAGAACCATATAGCCGCCCATGTCAAGGAGCGGAGTAGCGCGCATCTCTTCATGGGTGTGACGGGCTTCAAGAGGAGGAACTGCAGCTTCAAAAACAGTTGTGTACCCCATTGCTGCGTAATCGTATCCCTGTTTGTAGACCGAGGGAACAGTATAACCTGAACCGGAATGGGTAAGTGAGGTCTTCTGGAGATTTGCTTTATAATGGTCTTCAGGACGCATTGACCTGCCGGCATTAACCTTTGCACCTGCAACGTGAGAATGAGAGTCAACTCCTCCGGGCATGACTGTCATACCAGAGGCATCAATAACCTTTATATCTTTCATTTCGGCTGCAGAAAGCTCTCTTACAACTTTTCCGTCCTTGATGAAGATATCCATAATTTCCCCATTTATTTCATTGAGGGGATCAAAGACGTATCCGTTCTTAATTGCAATTGTTCCTGCCATTCACTCCACCTCTCTTTTTACAAGCCTGATCGCATCAACAGGGCAGATAAGGGCACATGTACCATCTGCTCCACAGCGGTCCTGGTCTATGACTGAAATTCTCCCATTTTTAACTCCTAGAAGAGCTTTTTCGTCCATGTTGTTCAGGTGTCCGGCTGCAAGTTCACGGTCAGAAAGGGCATTAACAGGACAGACAATTACACAGTTTCCGCAGCCCAGGCATGCAGCTTCATCGGTTTCCAGGTAAGTACGTAGCTGAGCCGGCTGAACAGGGGCTTCAAGTAACTTTTTCTCAAGCACACCCTTTTTTTCCATATCCGGGAGAATTGCTGTTTTTCTGACATCAATAGCGTCAACAGGGCAGGCAATCGCACAGGCTCCACAGTAAATGCAGGCATCCGGACGGTGACTTATTTTTTCGACTCGTTCTCCAGGTTTAGCTTTTTTATTAAAAATAGCATTTGCAGGACAAACTTCCACACAGGTGTGGCAGGTCTGACAGATGTTCTCATCTCTGGTCCAGCGCCCTTCAAAAGGTTTTTCGACGGAAATAGCATTAACCGGACAAACTTCTGCGCACCAGCCGCAGTGGACACAACATTCGGTATCAATGTTGGTCTTTCCGACAAGCTTCAGTTTTCCATCTGCTGAAATTTCACGGGTTACCTCAATGCAGCCTTGCGGGCAGATATCCTCACAAAGCCCGCAATGAACACAGCTTTCATTTACTGACGTGGGTTTCATGGCTCTTGAAAGGTAGGACATGTCAGTGAGAGTTTTTCCTTCCTGCTTCATTTCAAGAGCACCTGTGGGACAAACTTTTGCGCAAATTCCACAGACAAGGCAGGCTTCACGTTCCTTTATTTCCAGGAAATCCGCATCCAGCAACCCTCGTGTTATTGCTCCAACAGCTCCAACTGTCAGGTTACCTTTCGGGCATGCCTGCACGCAGGTCCCGCAGCCAATGCATTTTTCGGGGTAATATATCAGCTGCTTGTCTTTTTTTTCGGCAAAGACAGACAATCGCATATCTTCTTGCATTTGCTTACCTCTTAACGTTATTCTGTGCAACCGCCGCACAGCAGCTCGTTATCATGTTGAATGAACATTTCACCGCAATTTTTGCAGCACTGTATCCTCTTTTTTTTGCGTACCGAAACCTCGATGTCCACAAACTTCCAGGAGTATACTTTTTCTCCTGCAGCCAGGAGAATTGGTAAAACTTCTACATGAGGGAGCTTTTCAGTATTCAGGAACCAGGCGTGAAGTTTGGGGTAATCCTTTGTTTTCTCAGGGTCGAGAATAATTCGGATCCCTTTTACGTTGTTAGCTCCTTCAGGTGCCTGCTTATTTACCGTGACCGCCATTTTCCCAAAGTTCATGATCTTTAATCCGTTGTTTCCGATGGTAGCTCCGGCAAGGATCTGGAATGGGTCAGGCATGCAGCTTTTCGTTTCGCAGGTCACGTATATGCGTTCCCCGTTCTGAACATCGAGTTCCCGTTTTGCGATATTGAGCATCTGGATACCGATTAATGCCCCAGAGGTCAGGAAGCCGTGAAAGGGGACAACCTTTTCAATCTGTGAAAGTAGTTCGGGATCCTTTACCTGCTTCAGAATCGTCTCCATCTGGCGTTTTTCTTCATCTGAATTTTTATTCAATTTGTACACCACCGTGAGTTTCACCGTTATGTTTAAATAAACATAACGCTAATGATATTAATACCAGCATAAGTACCAACAGGATTATTTTAAGGCAGTCAGGTTATCTAAAGGAATTATATGTCAGGACTTACACGGTTGAAACGTAGATAGCGTCAAACCTTTAACTGTCTAAATTTCGTGTTTAATAACGATTCCTACTTTGTGATTGCGTCTCGCAGGCGCACAGTCCAAATTCTTCAAATTCCAGCATAACGCAGAAGGATACAGTGTATTATATAGGTAACTTTTAAGATAACTTTTTTAAGGTAACTTTTTTAAGGTAACTTTTTTAAGATAACTCTTTTAAGGTAACTTTTTTAAGATAACTCTTTTACAGAAACTTACTTATTTTTAAGTGATATTGAGGTGAAATTTCAATATAAGGTTTAGAACCCTAATATTGGCCGGACATAAAAAAACACCAGCCAGAATTTGACCACTTCCATATACGTAAAGCTCAACATCTCTCTATAAATACTGAACAGGACTGTGCACTTAAAATATATAAACAGGTCTTTTATAAAATTATCGATGAAAATAGGAATTTTCTGTTAAAAAGGACATATAGAGAAACTCTTTTTTGAAGTTTGGAAAAATGTGTTCTACACATTATATTTTAAAGTTACCTATTTAAAGTGGATCTAAACAGAGATAAATAATTAATAAGAGGAAAACAAGGGCAAAAATCGAAATTTTCCCATGTTGCTTGCCCCAATAAAAAATTTGAAGTCATGTAATTTCTGGAGAGAAATTCTCACCCATGCTCAGGTTTATGCTCAGGTTTCGGTTGCAGGATTAAGGAGCATGTTAAGTTCTTTATCCTTAAGGTCATAGTGGAAGAATTCCGAGTAGAATTCATGAGTCAATTCGGAGAGGTTCATATCTGCAAACCGATCAGGATACAGCATTTTTGCAGTCCAGGCAGTTCCGAGGATAAGGTGAGGGCCCTGAGGCCTGTCAATCCAGCAAAAAGGATTCTGAGGTGCGAGATACACTCGTTTTTTCTGAACAGCATCCACATTTTTCCAGAGAGAATCAGAGTAAACTGTCGAATAGAACTGCGGATTGGAAGTGATAATTACCTGAGGATTCCAGTTCATAACCTGTTCTATTGAGACCTGAGTCATGCCGCTTTCGGGCGTGAGAGGACAGTCGGCAACATTGATACCTCCACAAATATCAATTACCTGAGAATGTTGCGAACCTGATGGATCGGTCATTAGTCCCTTTGGACCTTCGGCATAATAAACGCGTACTTTCTGGTCCTCGGGAATGTCTTTTACAGTATTGTTTATCTCGTTAAGAATTGAACTGCGGAATTCAATCAGTTTTTTTGCCTGAGCTTCACAATTAAGCAGCTTGCCTACATATTCGATAGTAGGATCGGACTGTGTCACAAAAAGAATAGAATCATTAATAGCCACCACAGGAATGCTGCCGAGATTTTCCTGCCTGCGTTCTATAACTTCATTAGTTCCTCCGTCCGTGGAGGTACTTTCAATAACAATGTCAGGATGCATATCAATTATAGTTTCATAGTTTCCGGTCTTGGTTCCTAACCAGTTTCCTATTACAGGCAGATTTGAGTAATTTTCATCCATGAAGGGATGGGTGAAATTTTGCCTGGAGTTCCAGGCTGCAAGTTTGTCCGGAGCAAGCATATACACAAGGATAGCAGGAGGCGAAGAAGTGCCTATAGTCGAGGATATTTCCTCAGGCACGGTTAACTGCCTTCCCAGCATGTCGGTTATCTGCACGGTACTTGAGTTCTGAAGCTCGGTTCTTGAGTTCGGTACAGCCTGTTGATCCGTATTTTCTACACATCCACATAGCATAGCAACTGGGAGCAGGAGGGCGAGAAGCGATATAATATATACTTTTCGATTCATAAAAACGCCTATCACACTTTTGATTATTTAGCCATTATGTTCAAACAAACATAATGCATATTGAGGTTTTATCCTGTGAAAATGTACACAAGGTCGCAGGATAGGTATAATTATTGATCGCGGAACGTTTATGGTCTTGTTAGAATTTTGAAATAAAATTTCTAAAGGAAAACGGTTACCTATTTCCTACTATTATTACATATAATTTTCTATAGTTTAGCAGTCTTTAAGCAGTATTTAAGCAGATGGTCGTTAAATTTTGCAATACTTCTTACTATCGTTTTTTGAAAAATTCCGTGTTTACTCAAACATATCTTTTTTGCATTCCCAAATTTTTAGTTTTTGTCTACATTGAAAACTTCCAGTAGTCATTTCCCTGAGCTTCAGTTGAGACGATTACTGTGAAGTGAAAAATAAACAGGGAGTAAATTTCCTTTTCTTATTTTTATAAAATTTGTCTCTATTTAATGTTATTAAAAAGTCGTTTTATTACAAATAGTGTTACAAAATAGAAAATTATTAATCATAAGATAATTAAGTACCTGTTAATGTCTTCTTCAGAAATCCAGATAAAAGAGATGGTAGCCCATAAGTGGGATCTTGCATCCGAGACTTTTGATACTCATGCAGGGCATGGGATCCAGAGTCAAAAAGAAAGAGATGCCTGGAAGCGTGCTTTCTTGAAGGTTTTCCCGGAAAAAAGCTTGAAAATTCTTGATGTTGGCTGCGGGACAGGAGAGTTAAGTTTACTATTTGCTGAAATGGGGCATGAGGTCGCAGGAATTGATATTTCCGGACAAATGCTGAAAATTGCAAAAGCAAAAGCTGAAGCCTGCGGAGCTGACATAGCCTTTAGGGAAGGGGATGCAGAAAACCCTCCTTTTGATACATCTTCTTTTGACATTGTGTTCAGCCGTCATCTTCTCTGGACACTCCCAAATCCAAAAGCAGCTGTGGAGAACTGGAAACGAGTTCTGCGGAAGAATGGGAAAGTCGTGATTATCGACGGAGTGTGGGACAGCGGGACACTGGAGTCCAGAGTTCGAAGAAACGCAGGTGCTCTTTTGACACTGCTCCTTGAAAGAAAAGACCCCCGAAAAGGGCACTCTGGCTATTCTGATGAACTCAAAGCCCAGCTCCCGCATTCCGGAGGAGCTCCGCTTGAAAAAGTAAAGGAGTACCTTTTGAATTCAGGCTTTGAAAATCTCCAGGTTTTTGACCTGAAAGAAGTAAGAGATGCCCAGAAAGAGAAGATGCCGTTGGGTGAACGGATTGTACGCAGTTACCAGTACTATCTCATTTGCGGCCGAAAATAAAAATCCATTAAAAGCAGATGGAGATTCCTAAATGAAATGTAAAAACTCCCCCTTGATTATATTGTTAATTATCATGCTTACCTGTGCCTTCCTGACGACTTCAGGATGCAGCAGTAAAGACGAAAATGGAACAGGAGATGCAGTTTCCGGGATGGAAGTAACCTCCGGTTCGGATAACGCCTCCCAGCCGGAAGGAGGCTCTGAAAATAATACACTCGTACTTGGTGAAATGTGGGACATCGAATCGATTGATCCTATTAATGGAGATGGTACCCTTATCTGCGAGAAAGCTGCAATAACCGAAACTCTCGTTGGTGCCAATGAAGATTTCTCACTTAAGCCCGAGCTTGCAACTTCCTGGGAACAGCTTGATGAAAATACCTGGGAATTTAAGCTACGAAATAATGTTACTTTCCATGACGGAAGCAAAATGACTGCAAAAGAAGTAAAGTTCACTCTGGAAAAAGTCATCTCGGAAAACTCGAAAGTTGCTTCCATGTTAAAAATAGACTCTATAGAAGTAGTTGACGACTATACTCTTAAAATCAAAACCAAAGAAATCAATCCTATCCTTCCTGGAGTTCTACATTATCCTGATACCGCTATAATAAGTCCCTCTTCTTATAATGAAAAAGGAGAACTTGTTAAACCTGTTGGAACGGGCCCGTATAAATTCGAATCCTTTGATGAACAGACCAGAGTTCTGACAGTTGTAAAGAACGAAAACTGGTGGGGAGGAAAAGTAGGGCTTGATAAACTGATCCTTAAGGGGATACCTGACCCGAACACAAGAGCAATGGCAATTGAAAACGGAGAAGTTGACTTTACTGTCGATGTACCGTATAGTGAAACTGACAGGATTGACACCATAGACGGCATTAATGTAGAGAAATACAAAACGCCAAGAGTCTACAAACTTGACCTGAATCTGAAGCATGAACCCCTTGAAGATGTCAGAGTAAGGCAGGCCATGTCCTATGCCATTAACAGGTCTGATATCGCAGAAAATGTGCTATATAATGTAGGAGAAGCTGCTGCAGGTCCTTTCCTGCCCACAATGGTCTGGGCAAATAAGAGTCTGAAGCCCTACAGCCAGAATCTTGAGAAAGCTAATGAGCTTCTGACAGCTGCAGGCTGGGTGGACACTGATGGGGACGGGATAAGGGATAAGGACGGAAAACCTCTCAAGCTCAACCTGATGACTTATGCTGCAAGGCCCGGACTACCTCCAATGGCTGAAGCTATGGCTGCCCAGTTAAGGGAGGCAGGCATAGGCATAGAGACAGAAGTTATGGAAATGGGGTCAATAGATGACAGAAGGGAAAAAGGCAACTGGGATCTCTATCTCGCCGCTTACAATATTGCAATGGTTCCCGATCCGGAATATATTCTCACGAACTGGTACACGACAAACGGAACTGACAATACGCCAGGATATTCCAATCCTAAAGTAGACTCCCTGATAACTGAAGCCAGAAAAATCACGGATCCAAATGAACGCTATAAAAAGTTCAATGAGGTAGAGGCTATCGTTTATGATGAACAGCCCATGATCATAGTGGCTTATTACGGTTGTGCAATAGTAAAGAAAGATTATGTAAAAGGGTATGTTTTCGATCCGACAGCTCATGACTACCGCATAAATGCGGGCATGTATTTGGAAAATAAAAGCTGAAAGGATTTTTCAGGGAAGGGTCCGGATTTTTCGGACTCTAACCCTGGGACTCATATTTACTCAGAGTAGTACGGATGGAGAGACTTGCTTTGAGACTTGCTTTCTGTCCGGGTTGAGGAAAAACCATGAAATATTTCATAAAAAGGGTAGGTTTCATGGCACTTACGATTTTTGCAGTTTGTGCTTTGACCTTTTTCCTTATGAATGTAATTCCTGGAGGCACGGCTAAGTTAGTCCTCAAGCACACATTCGTGGGCCTGGAAGAAAGCGTAACAGAAGAACAGCTTAACCAGATTTCAGATAAATATGACCTGGATGACCCTCTTTACCTGCAGTTTTTCAGGTGGATTAAAGAAGCAGTATTAAGAGGGGACATAGGAACCTCCTATGTTTTCAAAAAGCCAGTTCTTTACCTTCTGGCTTTACGCCTTCCAGCAACTATTCAGCTCGCTGTGATGAGTATGCTAATTGCAATACTTGCAGGAGTAAGTCTGGGAATTTACTCAGCTATCAGGGAAAACAAAATTTCGGATCACATTCTTAGGATTGTGACTCTCTTTGGAGTTTCAATGCCTGGTTTCTGGGTAGCCCTGCTTCTTATTCTGATATTTTCCCTGAGGCTGAAACTTGTACCTGTGACTGGTTACGGGAGTCTGGAAAATCTGCTTTTGCCCGCTGCAGCACTTTCTCTTCATTCCGTTGCTGCGGTTATGAGAGTTACAAGGACAAGCATGCTTGAGACCCTGGGACAGGAATATATCAGGTTTGCAAAAGCCAAAGGGCTTCCTTTATGGAAAATCGTAAGCAGGCATGCGCTTAAAAATGCAATGCTACCTGTTATCACAGTTATTGGTTTTCAGATGGGAGGCTTGCTTGGAGGGACTGTTGTGATTGAAAAGATCTTTGCCTGGCCAGGGATAGGAAGCTTGCTTGTAGACTCGATTTCTGCCAGGGATTTGCCTGTGGTCCAGGGCTGTGTGCTTGCGATCGTTATGATGTTCCTCTTTGTGCATTTCCTTGTGGATATGCTCTATACGCATCTGGACCCACGGATAAGGTACGGCTGATATTTATGGACAATGTATTTACTAATAGGTTAAGAAAAAAGAATTTTTCGCTTCCTGAAGCTTACGGAAGTCAATTTGTAAAAAGAGTTTTTCAAAGAAAAGATATGCTTTTTGCACTGGCAGCTCTTTTGCTTTTTGCCGGACTTTCCATTTTTGCCCCCCTACTTTCTCCTTATGACCCTAATGCAATTGACCTGAAAAACAAGAACCTGAACCCTTCAGAGGAGCACATCCTGGGTACTGATTATCTTGGAAGAGATCTCCTGAGTCGAATCCTTATAGGGGCCCGGACTTCTCTTTCAATTGCTTCAGGAGTAGTGCTGATTTCCCTGTTTCTTGGAACTGCCACAGGTTGTGCAGCAGGCTATTACGGAGGCTTTGTGGATGAAAGCATCTCCAGGGTTACAGATATCTTCCTTTCTTTTCCCAGTGTCATCTTTGCCCTCACTATTATGGGGGCACTTGGGACTGGGGTTTTCAACCTGATGCTTGCTCTCTCCATAGTTCACTGGGCAAAGTATGCCAGGATGATGCGAGGTCAGGTACTTTCTATCAAAAAACAGGAATTTGTCCTTTCCGCCATAACGGGTGGGGCCGGAGATTTCTACATAATCCGCAAGCATATTGTGCCCAATGCCATAGCTACTCTCTTCGTGCTTGCCACAATTGACTTCGGGCATGTAATTCTTTCTATTGCTACACTGAGTTTTCTCGGAATAGGGCTTCCTGCCGATGTGCCTGAATGGGGAGCAATGCTTTCTGCAGGAAAGGAATTCATGAGGACAGCCCCTTACCAGACGATCTTTCCAGGGCTTGCAATAACTTTCATTGTGATCATCTTCAGCATCCTTGGGGATGGAATGAGGGATATCCTTGACCCAAACCACGACGGGGGTGAAATCGATTGAGTTTGCTTGAAATAAAAGATCTTTCGGTAGAGTTTTCTGCAGGAGAGAACACTGTAAAAGCAGTTTCTCACGTCTTCTTTAAGGTAGGGGAAGGAGAAACTCTCGGGATAATTGGGGAAAGCGGCTCAGGAAAATCCGTTATTGGCCTTGCCTTGCTAAGGCTTCTTCCGGCAAACGCAAATGTTTCAGGAGCGGTGTTTTTCCAAGGACAGGATCTTTTTTCTCTGAGACCCTCAGAACTCAGGAAAATTAGGGGAAAACGTATTTCTCTTATGCCCCAGAACCCTGCTGGAGCCCTGAACCCTGTCCTGAAAAACAGGCTTCAGATAGAGGAAGTTTTCGAAGAAAGAGGTATTGACAAAAAAGAGGGAATGAAAAAATCTCTGAGGCTTATGAAAAAACTCCTTTTAAGAGATCCTGAAAAACTCTGCAATCTCTATCCCCACCAGTTATCTGGAGGCATGAGGCAGCGGTTGATAGCTTGTATGTCTCTTTCTTTTGAACCCGAACTTGTGATTGCGGATGAACCTACAAAAGGGCTGGATCCCGAGGCAAAGGAAGGAGCAGTGGAACTTTTTACTAAAATTAAAAATGATTATGGGAAGACAATGCTCCTGATCACCCATGATCTCGATCTGGCTCTTGAGGTATGCGACCGGATAGCTGTGATGTATGCAGGAGAGATTGTAGAACTGGATAAGGCTTCAAAGGTTTTGAACGCACCTTCTCATCCCTATACAAAAGGGCTTGTCCGGGCTCAGCCAAGAAACGGACTTGTTCCCCTTAGCGGGCAGAGCCCTAGCAGGATAAGCCTTCCCGATGGCTGTTTTTTCCATGAGAGGTGCAGATACTCGAGTATTGAGTGTTTCAGAAAACACCCTGAAATGAAAAACCATAACGGAGGCTGGATCAGGTGTCACTTCCAATCCTTGCAGTAAACGAACTGGCAATGAGTTTCGGGACTTTGGAGGTGTTCAGGAGTGTCAGTTTTTCAGTAGATCGCGGAGAAACCCTGGGACTTTTCGGAAAAAGCGGATCCGGAAAAACTACGATTGGCAAATGTATTGTAGGGCTTGAAAGGCCCACTGGAGGCGAAATCCGTGTTCAGGGAGCGAATATACTGAACATGGGAAAAAAGGAGTTCAGGAAACTACGCCCTAAAATACAGATTATTTTCCAGCATCCTGAGACTTCCCTTGATCCCCGCATGAAAGCCTTTGAAAACCTTATAGAGCCTCTGAAACTCCATTCAGGGTTAAAGCAAGATGCTCTCTTTAAGCGGGGAGAGGAACTGGCAGAGCTTACAGGTTTGCGCCCTGAACACCTTGCTCGTTATCCTATTCAGCTCAGCGGAGGGGAGATACAGAGGATAGTACTCGCAAGGATCATGGCTTTATCTCCCGATTTTATAGTTGCCGACGAGCCCACATCCATGCTTGATGTTTCAGTACAGGCCCAGATCCTGCGCCTTATGCAGAAACTTCAGAGGGAAACAGGTGTTTCCTACCTGCTGATCTCGCATGATCTTGAGGTGTTAAGGAAGGTCTGCCACAGGATTGCTTATCTCGATAACGGGACCATTACTTCAATTGAAAATATAAAGAGAGATGTTAAAAGATGACAGCTCAGGAAAACCAGATCAAACAGACTATTACCCGAATATGGGACGTTTCATCCGAGACATATGACAGCCATGAAGGGCATGGGATCAAGAGTGAAGCTGAAAGAGAAGCCTGGAAAAATGTGTTTAAAAACCTGCTTCCTCCAGGCAGGCTGAAGGTGCTTGACGTAGGCTGCGGAACATGCGAAATCGGGCTACTGTTTGCTGAAATGGGACACCACGTTACAGGCCTTGACCTTTCGGAAAAAATGCTCTCTAAAGCCAGGGAAAAAGCCTCTAAAAGGAAGTTCAACAGTGTTTTCAAAAAAGGGGATGCTGAGGCTCCTCCTTTTAAAGCAGGGTCGTTTGATATTGTTGTCAATCGCCACCTCCTCTGGACTCTTCCGCATCCTGATATCGCGGTCCAGAACTGGAAAAAAGTACTCGTGGATGGGGGAAAACTTATTGTTATTGACGGAGTCTGGAACGACGGTTCAATCGAAACAAATGCAAGGCGACTTGTAAGTGATTTCTGTACTTTGCTTGTTGAAAGAAGGAATCCTAGAAAAGGGCATTATTCCAGAGAACTCGACAGTGAGCTTCCAAACAGGCATGGAGTCCCTCCTGAAAAAATGCTTGAATATTTCAGGGCTGCAGGATTCAAAAATATAAAAGATATTGACCTGAAAGATATCATGAACCTTCAGAAAGAGAATATGCCATTTCGGAAACGGATAGCCTTTAATTACAACTACCATTTAATCTATGGGGAAAAGTAAACCTGAAGGAATAGCCTTTAATTACAACTATCATTTAATCTATGGGGAAAAGTAAACCTGAAGGAAATATGGAAATAAAATGAAAACAGGATTAATGGGCAGGAGTCAATATTTATAGACTCTTTAAAGTGAGAAATAAAGAGACCCGTATCGGAGGGAAAAGATGGACGTAAAGGAAGAAGTTTACGAACAAATCCTTGAAATTCTTAAAAATGCAAAATTTCCCATAAACACGATGGATGAGTTGATTGCTGCCTTGCCCGAAGGGCTTGACACCACATGCATGATAGGTGATGTTGAAGTTACTGCAAGAGAGGCAGAAGGTCTGATTACTGAAAAGGATTTCCCGCTGAAAGATGCAAAACATGTGGCAGGTCTAATGGTCGAAAGAGCCGGACTGTAACTTGATTTTGTCATATCCTAATAGGCAAATTTAGCGATGGTTTGAAAAACCAAAATTAGGACAACATTACTACTCAAGGTAATGATGAGATCAATAGTCAAAAAGGATGGATGAAAAGTACTTTCCTTTCTTTGTGCCTGTTATTCGAAGAATATCATGTGCGTTTAGTAAGGGAAACAGCTTCAAATTAAAAAGAAGTCTCCTATAAGAGGAGACTCCTCTCTTTCAGTTTTAATCTTCATAATGTTTTACAAAAGCCTTTTGTTCAGCAATAACATTGCTGCTTTTTGTGTCAATAACCTTAAGGATAATTTCAGAACCTACCTTGAATCCGTAATTATCGGAAGTGTCACTGTCCCCATCCACACTAACTTTTACACTGGATTTAGTGGTCCCTATTGCACTATCCTGCCCACAGAGAACAAGTTTTTCTCCGACACTCCATAAGCTGTCTTCAAGAGTAGCTTTGTTATTAATATTATAACATGTAGAATTTTTTCCATAGACGCTCAAATCCAGGTAAAAAAGAGAAATATTTCCTGTAAGAAAACCCTTTGTACCCGGTTCAATAGCAGGCCTGTAAGACTTTCCATATCCAAAAATCTTTATGGATATAGCATCAAGAGGAAGAGGTCTGCCTCCTTTGTGTATAAGTACAATCTTATTATTCTCAAAAGATGCATTTTGGCCTGTCGCTGCATTAGGAAGTCCGCCTTCGCATGATTCAAGTGAAATCTTTGCCATCAGGGATTGGGTGCTTTCCCCAGCAGTATTATAGAATGTTACGGCAACCGTACTTGCAAGTATAACCAGGATACTTAACATAAGAAGAGAACCTGTAATAGGGGCTACGGCTTCAGATGTTGATTTAAACGAAAAGTAATATTCAGTTCGTAATTTTCCCCAGACTTTCATCAATAAGAAAATATGACAAACTGTCATAAATAATTTCTTAACTTTAAAAAGATATGCTGCCTATAGCCAAATCTGGAGGGAAAACATCCTCCAGATCATTTCCTTTTTCGCTGTTTCCTCTCATATTCTTTTTCCAGATCGAGAATTCCTCTAACAGCTTCAAGTTCCTTTTTACTTTTTACATAATGTAAAAGTACAAGGCCAACTCCACAGAGCAGGGCTATAATTGCGGCTGAGAACAGCAGGGGGGCTGATTGGATATAGTATTTCACCTGAATGGTTTTTTCCCGGTCTCCCATCTTAGAGGAAATCCACAGGAGGGTTTGCCTTCCTTTTTCATCATAAGTTACACTTGAAGGCTCAGGCCTTGCTATCCCGAATACCCTGTTGCCGGTAACATATCCTTCCGGAAGTACTACGCGAATGAATTCGGAATCGTGTTTAACAAATGTAAATCTCTGATTTCCCGAATTCCTGAGAGTATACGCAACAAAACCTGTAACTGGTTCCTTGAACTCCAGGTTTATAACTTTCATACCCTGGATAACTTCCTGAGTCAGGGTATAGTTAATAGCCGAAGTTTCGTTTCTGTTAGAAAGTTCTTGAAACGTTTGCGGGTTAGGTACAGTCTCGTTTGTCGGGCTCACAAGCTGTACGAAATTTTGAATAGGAGTCTCATCTGATCCGCCATCCAGAATGTCGGGAGGATAGATCTCAAGCTTGCTGGTATTTACTACCATATTGACAACCTGTACTTTTGTATCGTTTTTCATCAGGTAGTAGGTAGTGGTATTTGCAAGCGTTTGATTGCCTGATTCGTTCTGAAAAATCTCAAATTCATAGTTAGAAATATTGCCAGGCTTATCTATGACAATTTCCTTTTTTTGCTCCATACAGCCCGATACTAAGACCACAAGCAGGGCAAGAAGCATAAACACGATTTTCGTTCTCATTTTCACAGACAAATTCTCCCTAAACTTCAAGTGATCTCTTTTCAGCCTGCTGCAGTTTCCCTCATTTTCGAGGTAAAACCTGTACAGGGTCTGGAACAGGTTAACATTATCTTATGCTCTCTCTTCTTAATAAACAACACGGATAGACATCTCTAAGAAGTATGACATAAAGATTACTTTATCATATAAAAGGAGTAAACCTGGCAGGTAACAAGTTCAGGTATCAAGTTCTCCGGAAGAGTTCAGAAACCTTTCCACCATAGCCCACTCAACTTTCTTTATATACTTTGCTTGAAGCTTGGAAACATAAAGAATGTTACTTCCAATCAGGATTTTAAGGTCTGATGGCTTGGGCTCGGCTGTACCTATTGGAAGAAGCACAGGGCCCTCAGGAGAGGTGCAGACCCTGAAATCCTGCCCGCTCTTTCTTATATATGCTCTTACCTTTTCATCAATTGAAAACAACGGAATCATACTAACACCTGAAGAACTTGTCCGGGAAAGATAAATAATTACAGGTTATAGTTTCAATATAATAAAATTTTTCATAAGCAGGAAAAAAGTCCTGGTCCGTATAAGTCTCCGGGGCAGTTTTAAATTTCATGAAAGCAATTTAGGACGAAGATAACCATGATGATGAGAGATAGGGGAAAACTTGTAATCTGGCCAGTATATCTCGACCAGACAAAATCAAGGAGCAGCGGCAGAATTATCTCCAGGAAAAACGCGATAAGGGAACCGCAGCTTAATGAGATTAAAGAAGCAGCCCGACAACTTGGCCTGAATCCCGAAGTAGAGCCTGAAAAAGCCTATCCCAAATCCTGGTGGGAAATAAGCGGGAGAGTGCTCGTGGATAATAATGGTCCGAAAACAGTTGTTGCAAAACAGATAGCTTTAGCCATAAAGAAGATTCGAGGTCCGGAGAGTTCAGCCAAGACCTAAAGGTTAATACTGCTTTCCAACAGGAGTTAATAAAAGAGTAATAAGAAAATGGAGGACTTCTAACTCCTAAAAACTAAAAAGCCCCATACATGTTGAAAATTTTTCTTCCGAACTTCAGGCAGCTGTTATAAGCCCAGATAACTTTTATTTTAATTTGGCATGAAAGTACGTGATTATTTGTTTTTCACGTACTCTCTTGTTCCTTTTTTCCCATAATTGCGATAATACCACTAATTATTGTTATCCTTTCATCAACCGAGAATATCTCGGTTTCCACAATCTTCCTCTTTTGAACTTCTCCTTTTTCATACCCTGTTTCATCTTGGTACATCTCATCCTTTGTGATAAGATGCCATATTATTGTTGCAATTTTCCTTGCCAGGGCAATAATTGCCTTTGCATATCCAATTGACTTCTTTTTCCTGTTAAAAAATTCTTTTAACCTGCTATTCTTCTTTCTTGCTGCTGCTTGAGCAATCTGAGTTAGAATCCACCTTGCTACTTTTGATCCTCTCTTAGTGATTCTTCCGTTATGGTATTTATCTGCAGATTGATATACATTAGGAACTATTCCAAGCCACGAAGCAAGCTTATCTCCCGTTGGAAAATCACTAAAATTTCCTATTTCAGCAATTAGAGTCGCTGCACCAAGTTCTCCAATACCTGGAACTGACATTAAAATCTCCATTTCCCTTTTATGCTTTTGATAAGCATAATTGAAAATTTCCCTTTCTAGAGTCTCAATCTCATCATCTAAATGTTTTATAAGGTTAAGGCATATCTGAAGCCTGATTGCAGCACTCTGGGATATTTCTCTGTCAAGAATATCTCTTATCTGAACAGCTTTTTTCCGAACATTTGGAGAAAGAGATTCTATAATCTGGTCAACGTTTTTACCTGAAGATATTCCTGCTAGAATTGCTCTACCATTTTTCCCAAAAATGTCAGTAAGCACATCACCCAGATGTAACATTTCGGAAGAAAGAATAGCATGAGATTCATTTTTAATATCTGTTCTTTTTCTTACCAGAGTTAACCTGAGCCTAACATATGACCTGAATTCTCTATGCCTTTTTGGAAAAACTCTCGATGGTTGAATCATTTTATTCAATGCAAGTTGTGCAATTACTTCTGAGTCTATTTTATCAGTTTTTTTATGTGTAAATGCCTTCATATCCCGAGCATTTCCAACTATAACAGGCAAATGATCTGTCAATGCCCCATAAATCGGAACCCAAAAATCACTTGTTGATTCACAGGCTACAACGTCACATTTTTCTGATGTTACCCAATTTTTAAGGTTTAAAATCCCATCATCATCTCTGGCAAAACGTTGTTGCTGTTTTTCACCGGATCTACTCAGAATTGTAGCAATAAAAAAATGTTTGTGAATATCTAAACCACAAGATTTGTTTATTTCCCCTTCCAATTTAGATTACTCCATCATTTCAAGGACAGTAGAATTGCCTCAAAGGCAATTTGGCATTCGTGATCAAAGTCACATCTGGGCCTTCGATGGCAATTCAAGGGTTAGTTTTTTGACGGTTTCGGAGAACCAAAGTAAAAACAACCTTCCTGTCCAAGGTAATGATGGAGTTAAATTCTAAAAAAGGTAAGGAAATAAGACTTTCATTCTCTGGGCATGTTATTCGAAGAATATCATGTGTGTTTTTTGTAAGGATATCTCATTTCTTTTCCGCAGCGCTGACAAGAAATAACAATATATCCTTCCTTCAGCCTGTAACGAGCATTTTTTCCGGGCACGAGAAAAGTATAGCAGTGTTTGCAAATTCTGCTTTTTATTTCTCTTGGAACACTCATCCGGTTTCTCATAGAAATGTTCCTTATAAGCTGCACATAACGCTCGCTGCGGTCAGGGTGTTCTGCATGCTCGCTTTTTGCAAGCTCAAAAAGCCGCCACATGCGCTGGGTTGCAATTACCTGAATCAGGTTTTTCTGCTGTTTTCTTGCTATTCTGGACATGGATAAACTGATCCTGCGTTTTCGTTCCAGACCCTGGTTTTTAAGTTTCTTTAAAAATCAAAATCGGGAGTTAAGAATAATAACATTGATCTCAGGGTTCTTGCTGTGTACAAGAGCTTTAAACTTTTCGGGATCACCGTCTGTCATATCTGGCTTCCCGTAGTGCATCGGAATTACGTATTTTGGGGAGATAGCTGCAGCCGCATCTGCTGCCTCCTCTTCATCCATTGTGTACGTGCCCCCAATAGGCAAAAGGGCGACATCGGCATTTATATTTTTCATCTCAGGGATAAAATCGCAGTCTCCTGAATGGTAGATCCTGATTCCTCCAAGTTCTACTATATATCCCACTCCCAGTCCACGAGGATGATAAGGTTTATCGAGATTATAAGCCGGAACTACTTCAATTCTGGTTCCCTTGATCTCAAGCCCGTCGGCTAGCACATCCCCCTCAGCAATCCGCCTTGCATCTCCTTTGAATTGAAGGGATAAATTTTCAGGGATCAGGGTGGTTGAGTCCGACCGCCGGACCTTTCGTATATCTTCGGGACTGCAGTGATCAGAGTGCTCATGGGTGATCAATAGGATATCGGCTTTATCTTCAAAGTCCGGCTCTTCACTAAGGTCATAAGGGTCGATATAAATTTTCTTTTCATCTCCCTCAAGTAAAAAGCCGGAATGGCCTAGCCACTCAATAATAACGTCTCCAATTTTTACCCGGTTCATTTCAAACACCTGTGGATTTCCGTACTGAATTTAATAAGAAGACTTATAGACAGATTATTCCACAATTATATTTATAAAATTTATATTTATAGAAAAAATGTTTTTCAATTATATCATGGTGCTCAAAAGAGAGTTTATTCTATCTTCAAAGAGACAAATAACTCTAAAAAGTTAGTAAACTTCTGCTTTATATAGCATTCATAGAAGCATTAAGTGGCTTTGAGAAAAACTGAAGAACCCTTGCCTGCAGGCTAGTATCATGAAAGTTTAGTCATTGACAATCTGATAAGCTTAAAATCATTGTATTAAGCTTAAAATCATTGTATTATGACGAGAAGCTGCCAAGGTCATGCTCAACAATTAAATTGTCAAGTTTTCAAGACATTAGTTGCTTCGTCTTTTTGATAAAACCTGGTTCAAGCACTCTTTCATAGATCATTTTCTGCATATAAGAGACAATAGGCAGTTTGATTATTACTGCTTCTCTTCTGTTCCCTGCACTGTGAACACCTATTGATTCTTTTCCATCGGCAATCATGAAAAATTCTTCTTTATACTGGATGCCGTCAATTATAATGTTATCCATGAAATCTGCAAATTCTTTATCGGTTTCTTTGAACTCAAAAGGAAGTGACCTGAACTTATCCAGTTTATCAACGATAAGAATTAGATTACAGATTCTTTCCAGTTTTTTTATATCCGGCTCAAACTCCTGCAGAAACTCAGGGCTGGTCGAGAAAATAATTAGTTCTTCTTTTACTCCAGCCATAATTTCACGTATTCGGTTCTTTATTCCCCAATCACTCTGGATATACCATACAGGAGAAGTTTTTGGAAGTTCATAACTTAATTCGTTGAGCTGACCAAGCGTCTCAATTGCACAGCTTATAAATTCATATTTTATTTCTCCGATTACCTTTTTTGGATCAACTGCTCGAAAATAAGTTGGAGATCCCTGTCTCACTTCCAGATATCCCTTTTTCGCAAGCACTTTAAGAATTTCATATATTTTGGCTCTCGGAACATTTGTAAGTTCATGGATTTCACGGGCTGTAGCTTCTCTCAAACTGACAAGCCCGATATATGCTTTTGCCTCATTTTCGGTTAGCCCTAGCTTTTCAAGGTTGCGAATTAACTGAGGATCAATTTGTAAGACCATCTGTTACCCCTAATGTAACAATAGACTTAAATCTTTTCTGTTTGTATACGTCAAAAGATCTAAGTTACTGGAAATTTGCCGTATAATAATGTATCTCTTAATATTTATACAAATCTTGGATAATAAGTCTTCAGCTAAGAGAAAAAGGCAAGTATCATGTAAATTATGCAAACCTTTGACAATGAACCTTGAGCTCAGAGAAAGAAAAGGCGAGTATTATTAAAATGTATGCAAACATAAATGTATGTAAGTGTAAAATGTATGTAAGTGTAAAATATATGCAAATATAAAAATGTGTGCAAATATTAGATAATGAGCCTTCAACCCAGAGAGAAAAGGCAAGTTTAAGACATGCACCAAGTTCCTTAAATTGCATTTCATATTAAAAACTATGAGGGGAATCTACTATTAAAAATATTTTTGAAAAACTGGGATTTTTTATTCAGAATAACCGTTTTTCCGTACTCCTGATAGCTTTACTGTGTATAATTATAGCAACGCAGGGAGCACAGCTTATTGAGATGAAATCAGGAACAGAAACTTTTGTCGGAAAAGACTCTCCTCTCTACCAGGATTATGATCACCTTTATCAAAAAATTTTCCAGACACAATCTATTGTGGTAATGGTAGAGGGCAATGATGTAAAAAATGCTGACGTGATGAAATCCGTAGACAGGTTAGAACATCAGGTCCAGGCAACAGATGGGGTAATTGAAACCACAAGCCCTGCTTCACTGATCAAAATGGTCAATTACCAGATGACAGGGAAATCTGAACTTCCGGATACCGATGAAGAAGTAAAAGCCATTATAGACGGAAACCCTGATATTTTTGGTCAGATTATTTCTGACAATACCCATATGGTGATTTCGGTAGTCATGGCAGGTTCAGCTAGCGACAAAGCTCAGGAAGATATCCTTACTGCCACTGAAGAAGCCGTTAAGCTGGCGGATTTTCCACCTTCTTATAATGTTATTGTTACTGGCGATCCAGCGTTCAGCATTTCCATGAACAAGGAGATGAATTCCAGTATGGGAATGCTTCTGGGGCTTTCAGCTGTTTTCATGGTTATTGTACTGCTTCTCGTTTTCAGGCACGTCCGCTGGTGCCTTCTTCCCTTACCGGTAGTTCTTCTCGGTATTGTTTACACCTTCGGAGCTATGGGTTATTTAGGGATTCCCATGTCCATGGTTTCGATGTCTGCATTCCCGATCCTTATAGGTGTAGGGATTGACTATGCCATTCAGTTCCATAACCGACTTGAAGAAGAATTGCAGGAAAAAGGGAATAAAACAACAGCAGTTATAGAAACCGTAAAGCATACCGGGCCCGCAGTCCTCATAGCTCTGGCAATGACAGCCCTTGGATTTTTCTCCCTTTTTACATCTACTGTGCCAATGATCCAGGATTTTGGAAAATTGCTCATGATAGGCATTTTAATGTGTTACTTCGCCTCCATCTTCGTAGGGGTTATAACGATTTCTTTATTTGATGAATACTCGGATAAAAATCCCCTGAGGAAAGTAGCAAGTAAGATAAGACCTGCAAACTCGGAAAAGAAGAAAAAGTCTGAGGGAGGAGACGAAAGTGATCGCCTGATAGGGAGAATTCTCCGGAGAATTACAAATCTAACTATCAAATATGATGTTGTCGTACTGGGTATCGCGTGTTTGCTCTGCTTTGGCGGCCTTTATCTGGACCAGTCCGTACCTATTGAGACTGATGTTCAAACCTTTGTGCCTCAGGACATGCCTTCACTTGTGGATCTCAGACACATGGGGGATATCATGGGCGGAAGCGATGAATTAAACCTCATCATCAAGGTTGAGGATACAACTAATCCAGACGTTCTTAAGTGGATTGACCAGTTTTCCGAACATGAAGTAGCATCCAATGGTCACATTTACAGCGCTTCGAGCATTGTAGATCTCGTAAAGGAATATAATGGAGGAGTAATCCCTGACACTAGTCAAGAGATAAAAAATATTTACTCAGAAATTCCTGACTCACAGAAAGACCGCTATATGTACGGGAAGAACATGCTTCTTCTTAATTTCAATATAGGGAATGCGGTTGCGGACATAAAAGTAACAGGTATTAAAGAGCTCTCGAATATTGTCAAGCAGGATATGCAGTGGATGCCGGCTCCGCCAGGTACCTCCGTCACGATTACCGGAAATTCGGTCGTCTTTATAGAAGTTATTACTGCTCTTACCAGTGGAAGAATAGCAATGACTTTCCTTGGCCTGATTCTTGTGCTCGGAGGTCTTCTTATTGTATACAGAGACTGGGTGAAAGCTCTGGTTCCTATAATCCCAATGTTAATAGTCATTGGCTGGTCAGGGGGAGTCATGAGCTCTCTTAATATCAGCTATACTCCTCTCACAGCAACCCTGGGAGCTCTGATACTTGGAGTCGGGTCCGAATATGCTATCCTCATGATGGAACGTTACTTTGAAGAAAAAGATAAAGGGGCAAGTCCTTTAGAGGCTATCCAGATGACCAGTTCCAAAATAGGAAGTGCAATTGTTGCTTCAGGAGCTACAACGGTATTCGGGTTCATGGCCCTGCTGGCTTCTCCTTTCCCGATGATTTCAGATTTTGGTACGGTTACGGTTATTGACGTCTTGCTGGCTCTCCTGGCAACCTTTGTAGTCTTTCCCCCTCTTATCGTTACTCTTGATACCTGGCGCGATAAAAGAAAAGGAGTCAGGACAGCAGAAAAACAGACAGAGACAAAAAAACAAATTCAGGGGGCCGAGATATGATAAAAGTGCCCATAATAAAATTAAGGCAAAACATGATTAACAAATTCACTACGTTTGCGTTAATTCTATTAGTAGTATCAGTG
Source organism: Methanosarcina barkeri 3 (assembly GCF_000970305.1). GTDB lineage: Archaea > Halobacteriota > Methanosarcinia > Methanosarcinales > Methanosarcinaceae > Methanosarcina > Methanosarcina barkeri_A. The sequence continues at coordinate 2,890,928 of NZ_CP009517.1, read as the reverse complement.
ACTGCACTCCCAGCTCTCGGGGAAGATGATGAAAATAACTTCATTGCTCTTGATCACGGGTATACTGTGGATTACTACAAGAGTTACGGGGCGCCAGCAATACAGGCGTCAATTACAGGAGATCCCGAGTTTGAAAGAGGAGAAACTGCAGATTTAAAGATAAAAATCGCAAATGTCGGAGTTATATCCGGTTTTAAGAGGCTAAATGCAAATCAGAAAAGAATAAACGATTCAATTGAAGAAACAATTGCACTGAAAGAGATGGGAGAAGAAGAAGAAGCTACTACTGCAAAAGATATAGAAGCTACTCTTCAATCCGAAACGAAGTACATTGAAGTAGAGTCTACAGGCAATTTCCAGAACGTTCAAGAACTTGAAACCGGCCATACAGCGCCCCTTAGCTACACAATAAAAGTTGATGGCAATATCCCTGCTGGAAATTATGACCTTCTCCTGCCGGTGACCTATCAATACCAGGCAAATGTCCGAACTGTAACTGCGGATGCAATAAATCTGGGGATTACGAATGTAGACTATTCAAGAGAGTACAAAACGAAAACAGAAGTTCTCAAAATACCTATTTCCATAAAAAGTGAACCTAAATTCGAAGTAACCAATGTCTCTGGCAGTCTGATACAGGGTGAAAGTAAGGTTGTTAATGTTACTTATAAAAACACAAGAGAAACCACAGCAAAAGATGCTTTTGCGCGAATAATTGTTATGAGTCCTCTGAGCACTGAGAAATCTACAGTAAGATTAGGGGATATTGGACCTGGAGAAGAAAAGACTGCCAGTTTTGAAATTAAGGCCTCCCAGGATGCTACTGTAAAAAAATATGGCGTCAATAGTGAAATAAAGTACCTTGATGACGATAAGAATTCTAAATTTTCAGAAAGTATGAAGGTGAACTTACCTGTTGAAGCTACAGAAGAAAAGTTTAGCGTCACAGGAATCGCAATTTTACTGATTATAGTTATTGCCCTTTACCAGATAATAAGTGTGCACCGGAAACGAAACCACAATGATAAGAATGCATCAGGTGATGAAAATGAATACTAAAAATGGGTTATTTATTACTGTCACAACTCTTCTGATCCTTTGCTGGGCAGTTTTCCCAGCTCAGGCAGCTATCCCGGATAATTTTGATATTAGTAAAAACTACTACTCAGTGTATGGAGGACCTGACCTTAACGCAACACTTATTGGAGACAACCAGTACTCCAGAGGAGATACTGTAACTCTCAATCTAAATATGATGAATAAGGGTGAAATTTCCGGCTTTAAATCTGAAAAGGATGCGGATATTGGAGAATATACGGATCAGATGCTGCAGCAGTCGGAGATGCAGTATGAGGCTCAGGCTACGACAGCAGTAGGCATTCTTGCTACCCTTAAATCTGATAATCCTAATATTAAAGTTAAGTCTGGATCTCAGGAAGCTGGTACTCTCCAGCAGGGAAAAGAGAGTGCAAGTCCGACAAAGTTTACAGTTGAGATTAATAAAGATACTCCTGCAGGTATATATCCTCTGACTCTTGACCTTTCGTATCAGTACCAGAGTAATGTCCAGGTAGGTGGAGATGATTTTGACAGTACAACAGGTCTTGTAACAAATAAGGAAGTAGGTATCTGGTATGAAAATAAGACTCAGACGCAGACAGTAAATATCGAAGTCAAGAAGGAGCCTCACTTTGAAGTTACAAATGTAACAGGTGACCTTTATCCTGATGAGGGCGGGATGCTCTATGTCACATATAAAAACACAGGAGAAGAAACTGCAAAAGATGCGACTGTTAGAGTTAGTGCAGCTGATCCCTTCAGTACCACTGATGACCAGGCTTATCTTGGAACTCTGAAGCCCGGAGATAGTGAAGTTGCTGCTTTTGATATGGATGTGGATGACACTGCTACTCCCAAGCCATACTCCCTGAGCAGTGAGATTTTCTATGAAGACTCTGACGGGCATGACCAGACCTCGGATACGATCAAGATCAATACCGAAGTTATGGCGGCAAAACAGTCTCTTCCCGGATTCGAGCTTGGAACAGGAATTACATTCGTAGCTCTAGCTACCTGTTTCGTAATGTTCAGGAGAAAGAAACAGAATTGAAGTAAATGTAATGAAAAGTATGTATGTAGCCTTTTTAAAGACTACATCTATCTATTTTTGGGAATTTGCCTATGCTCTTTTTCGTGAAGTTTTATAACTTTTGAACTTTTGCTTCAACTATGGCGTATAACTGTAAAGTTCGACTTGAATATCACACTAAATTTTCTTCAATTATGGTGTATAACTGTAAAGCTCAATTTGAATGTAACACTGAATTAGTCTATTTTATGACTGAATTAGTTTAACTCTACCATATGAATTTTATGTGAAACAAATGAGGAATAAAATATGAAGAAAGAATTTCTCCAAAATATAGTTATTGCAACGGACGGATCTAAGAATTCCCAGAAAGCTATTTCTCATGGTATTGAAATTGCAAAGCTTAGCGGGGCTATTGTCCACGCCCTTTACGTAGTTAATACTTCATCAACAATTTCTGAAAATTGGACTGCTGGCAAAGAAACAATCTACAATATTATGAAAGGTGATGGGCAGAAAGCAGTATCTAAAGTTAAGAAGATTGGAATAGACTCAGGTGTAGAGGTAAGAGAGGTCATTTTAGAAGGGTATCCAAGCAGTCAAATTATCTATTTCGCAGAAAATAACAATATTGACTTGATAGTAATGGGCACCCTTGGAGCAACCGGACTTGAAAGATTTCTAATGGGAAGCGTTGCAGAGAAAGTGGTGAGAAACTCAAGAGTTCCGGTTCTTGTTGTCAAGAGTTCCGGTTCTTGTTGTCAAGAATGAAGAACAAAGTTTAAACTCTTTATTATCCGGAAGCCTTTTAGAAAAAATCAGGATTCTGGAAGAAAAGGTATAAGCTGAATACAAAAGGTATTCATTGCACTGGCATAAGTATTTAAGAAGACGAAGAATACCAAAAATCCAAAACATATTTATCATAAAATTATAAACTGCAACCCGGATAGAGTAATGATAGAGAATATAATTTCAGTCTATGTATTGGAAAATGTATGCTTCTGTCAAATTGAGTTATAATTTTCAGTCTGAGCGCTCTATCTCCCTTGAATCAATTTTCGCAGGTCCTTTTTCACCGACAATTTTTGCAACCATTACCTCGGTAGATTTGATGACCGCGTAAACCCTATCTCCGGGTTTGATATCAAGTTTTTCTACCGCTTCTTCAGTGACTACTGAAGTTATAACTGAAGGTTCCATTTGGATCGTAATTTTCGATACAAGCCCGTTTTTTTCCACCCCAAGCACTTTACCAGGTAGCTGGTTTCTGGCTGATAACTTGAAACTTATGTTTTCCCAGGCTGTTTCATCCCCTATGGTTTCACTAATAAGCTGCTTACTGGTTTCATACTCAGCCAATAACTTTCTTCCAAGGTCAGTCAGGAAGGTGCCCTGATTTTTTCCTCCTCGCACTGTAACGACTGCGGGTTCTCCAAGAGCTTCATTCATTTTTTTAAGTACTATCCAGGCTTGTTTATATGATATATCAAGCTTCTTACAGGCTTTCCGAAGTGAGTGCTCTTCTTCTATTGTCTTCAGTAACTTAGCTCTTCCAGCACCCATGACGGTCTTTCCGTCTTCCGTAAACCAGACTTTTGTTCTTGCTTTCACAAATTTCACCTTTACACGGAGTACATGGACAGAACTTGTCCTGAACTGGGCATACACCGGAACTCAAGGAAGAGTATGTATTTTCTCCATGATTATATTGGGTTATGAGGACATAAGGAAAATGCCAAAGTCAACATTCACCCGAAAAGAGTTCCAGCATCCAGATTTCAGTAACCTTGCCCTGTAAAGAGTTTCTGATGCTGGATTGTGTGGAGGTCTTACTTAAAACTATGTTCTCAGGTCTCAGAAAAGCGTGTACCTGGCTCCCTACTTTAGTACTCCTGAAGCATAAACAATTATTTTCCCATCAGTCCTTATAATTCCACGGTTAGTAAAAATAACCCTGCCGTCCAATATATTTTTTGAATCCTATAAGCTGACTGTCTAACTGCCAACTGGCTTGTAGAAAGTTTCTTCCTGAATTCCTACATACATAAATTTTTCCTTTCATTATTATCATTATCCTGTCAGCTATTATTTGTGGTTCAGTCTGGTCGTAGGTAAATATAGTACAATCAATTTTTTATTTGCTATTCTATTCTGAAATAATAACATAAATTATAAAAATAGCCTGAGCTTATTTTAATACAAACTTATCATAAAAATAAGAAATATAAAAACAGTTCTAATTCAAGTTAGTTTGCCTAAATATAAAAAAGGTGCTTATATGACTGTGAAAAGTTAAATAAATGTTATGATAAAAGTAAATGTTCATTTATTTATATACCGATATAATGATCATATATAAAAATCTATTTGAAAGTTTATATATAAAATCTATTTGGAAGTTGAATGCTATCTTGAAAATTCGATAAAATGAGTTGCTTATACATATTACTAGTATCTCTGAAGGTTTGTTTATGAATGGTTATAGTGTTTTTCTTATAATGCTTACAGTCTATATAGCCGTACTTGTAGCTATTAGCTGGTATTTTAATAGTAGACAAAAGTCCATCACCGATTTCTGGCTTGCTGGCCGCATGATAGGGCCCACAGCGATCGGTTTTTCGGCTGCAGCTTCGTGGTTAACAGCCGGAGGAGTTCTTGCAGTTGTCGGGTATTTTATGCTCGGAGGAATGGGTTCCATATGGGAATTTGTGGCTCCTAATATCCTTGCTCTCCTTGTTATTGCTGTACTTGTAAGGAAAATTAAAAGCCTGCCTGCAATCACGCAACCTGAGCTTCTAGAACAACGTTATGGTAGTTCAGTAAGATTGCCAATTGCAGTGATTATTACTGTGGTAATGACCCTTTTTTCAGTATCGGATATTAAAGGGCTTTCTCTGGTGTTGCAAGTATTTTATGGCCTTGACCCGCTTTATGCTGCAGCTATCATTGCGGTCTCAGTCTCTCTCTACGTAACCTTGGGAGGACTTTCAGCAGTGATCTGGACAGATGTCATCCAGTTTTCCTTCCTTGCGCTCTTCGCAATGGGAATGGCTTTTGTATCAGTAGGAACAGTAGCTGACGGAGGACTTAATACTACTGCAATAAGCGCATCACAGCTTTTTGGTAATGTGTCTGGTAGCTGGTGGAATCCCTTTTCAGTCGGTCTTCCTCTAGTACTTATCCTCAGCTTTGCCTTAATTCCTGGATGGATTACTGAGCAGGACCCCTGGCAGAAGGTTTGGGCTGCAAGAGATGCAAAATCTGCCAGTCGCGGAATGGTAGTCGGTGCTCTCATGATTTCTGTAGTCTTCGCAGCTTGTGCTGTAATTGCAATAGCTCTCAATTCCATATATCCTGAAATAGCAAAGATGGGTTTTCCTGCAGGCATGGGTCTGGCAGAACCTGCACTCTTGAACTTTATCAATACTCGTTTTGGTTCTTCTCCCGTGATCATATCCTTAAGCGCAATCGGGCTTGCGGCAGCTTCAATGTCGTGTACGGACACTTTTTCAACTTCAGGAGCTTCCTGTGTCTCCAGGGATATTTTCCAGAGATACATAAAGCCTGATGCCACAATGAAAGAGATGCTCGCGGTAAATAGAATAAGTGTCATCGCTATCATACTTGCGGCAACAGCAGGCTCATTTGTAATTCCGGACATTATCGGTGCCATTCAAATCGCAACCTTCATTGCAAGTTCATCATACTTCTTCCCCTTAATGGGAGGTCTATACTGGAAGCGGGCTACTAAAGAAGGAGCTTTTGCAGGGATGGTCGTGGGATTCCTGGTTCAGGTGGCTCTTGTGGCCACGGATCTTATAAAAACACCACCTATGGGTACCAACTATCTTGAGACAATCCACCCTATCCTCACAGGTCATGGAGTAATTGTCGGAATGACCATAAGTGCAATTGTTTTCTTTGGAGTATCCCTTATGACAAAACCCTCGAGCAAGATCAATCTTGCACCCTTTTTCAAAGAAGAAGCCGAAAAGCTTGCCCGTTACGAATCAAAAGCGGTCAGTGAAACAGATAAATCTTATAGCGCTTTTCTCGAAAACGTTGATGAAAAAGTTACAGGGGAACGTGCTCATCTCCAGCTTAATCTTCGAGCTTCTGGAAACCTCAACTGGCATGAAATAACAGAACGCCTTAAGATCAGCTATCCTGCCTGGATAACTCCTACAGGAATTGATTCAGTATACAGGTTAACCCATGGGGATATGCTTTCCTGTGTAACGATAACGAGAGGGAGCGGAGACAGGGATATCTGGCTCAAAGCCGAGCCTACTCTTGAAACCATGGGAAGACAAAAAAGAGAACTCTTCACAGCCTACGAAGAGTTAAAAAAAGTCCTTGGCCAGAAGAACATACGTCTTGACTTTTTTAAGTAAAATTTAGGGTTCTAACAGAACCCATCTATTTCTCTTTTTATACTTAGCAAATGTTAAAGCTTGAAGGCATTCTCAAGGGTCTTTTTTCCGACAAGAAGATCTTCAAGAGAGAACACCTCAAAATTATAGACTCCTCTATATCCCGAAAGCAATTTGAGGACAGAAAAGTCCACACAGCCTTCTCCCGGAGCCATGTGCTCGTCCCCATCGTATTTTTCTGTCCATTGTCCGCTATTATCGTGAAGGTGAAGATGGATAATATGTTTTTTCAAGGTTAGGACAAATTCCTTGAGTTTTTCAGGATTTCCTCCACAGGTAAGGTTTGCGTGTCCTATATCAAAGGTAGCTTTCAAATGTTCGGAGTTCACAGCTTCTATAGCCAGGGAAAGCTCTTCGGCTTCACAGCAAAAGTTCGAAGGATCTGTACTTTCTTTATTTTCAAGGCCCAGAGTAACTCCATAGTCATCAGCCACGGATGCAAGTTTTTTGAGGTTTTTGATCATAGAGTAATAAGATTTTTCCCTGTCAGGCCCAATTCTTCCCGGATGTAATACCACAACAGGGGCTTCTACTTGATTTGCAAGCGCGATTGACTCTTCCATAAGTGTAAATTCTCTCTTGCCCATTTTTGTAGTGTCAACCTGGAGAGCTGAAGGATATTTTGAGTCTCCTGAAGAGTAAGGGGCATGAACTGTAACTGCAAAATTATAGATTGAGATTTCATCAAGTACTCTATCAAGCTTTTCAATTTCAAGTGTCGAACCGCTGTAGATTCCAAGTTTGGGGACATACAATTCTATAAACTCGACATGTTCTTTCAAGTCCCCAGGATAACCGGCAAATGATGAGGCTCCTAAAATCACGCATTAATCAAGGAAACTAAATATAAAAATCCTTTTCTGAAGCCTTCAGTTGAAGCCTTCAGTAATCAAATTCACAACAGTATAAATATAGTTAGTTAACTTTTAAAATTAATTGTTTGTTTTTTGACAAAGTTGAAAATATACATTAATTTTTATTGGACTGCAGCCAGGCAGTCCTTCATTTTATTAATTTTATCAAGTCACCCAACATATTTATATATAATTAAATGTTATCCAGCAAACAGTGCAATTTTATTTATAAATATTCTTTTAAAAAACTATATAGTTTTCTGTGATAAATATACTTTCTTCATAGACACATGCAGTATTAAATTATTTGTACTTTATGGTACAGAAAACATACCTTTTTCTTTCCTTAAATAAACTAAAAAGTTAATATAATAAATATTCTATAAAACTCAATATTATAATAACCACAACGGAATAACTCATTAATATAAAAATACCACATATATTTTTCAAATCTAAACGCAAAAATTCACTGGTTAAGATCGGAATCTTTATATTATATTGGAGAAAGTAGAATTTTTTTATTTATATAAATATACGTTTTTGTGTACTTTCACCTGCGCCATCTATCTTATAAAATTGATTGTATATTATATACCCATATAATAATATTTTAAAAGCATACATATTTCGAAAGGTTTATGAATGATCCTCTCTAATCAAAAAATTAACGCGCGTCATAATCATATTTCTTTGTAATGATATGGCAGACGATTTAAAAAATATACAGCGTTTTTTGAATCCACCTTATTACATGTAATAATATAAAAGGAGGAAAATGAATGGAACCACTCATAAGCATGGGAGTGCTTGCACTTATCGGAGTGGCTGCGACCATTGCAGGTGCCTCGGAAGATCTGGAATCTGATATAGGCTCGCAGAGCAACCCTAACTCTCAGGTGCAGTTAGCTCCCCAAATGATGTTTCCCCACAGAATATTTAACAAAGCTATATCTGGAGAACCGCCATCAAATGCATTAATGTGTTCGATTGGTGCAGCCGTTGCAACAGTATTAATAAGTGAATTTACGATGTCCCCACTTTTTGCACTGGTATTCGGTTCCCTCATTGCAGCATGCGTACACGGTACTTTTGCGATAACTTCTACAATGGGTAGATGTGCCAGTCAGAGTCGGTTCAAGCAGCCGATTTATCTTGATATGATAAGAGCTCACACTCCGGCAATTATGGGATATGCGTTCATAACAACCTTCTGTATTTTAGTAGTATCATACTTGATGACCGTTGTACTTGGACACCCCTTCCCGCTAACTATGCTGGCTTTTATCTGGGGTATTACAGTAGGTGCAATCGGATCGTCAACAGGCGACGTTCACTACGGTGCAGAACGTGAGTTCCAGCAGTTTGAGTTCGGTTCAGGGTTGAATGCTTCAAACTCAGGAAATATTGTAAGATATGCCGAATCCGGTCTCAGGGATGGTTTCGACAACTCCTGGTTCTGTGCCAAGTTCGGAGGTCCTGTCACAGGACTTGCTTTTGGTATGACTGTATTCCTGGGAAGCTGGGTAACAACTATTTTTGATCCTGCAAAAGGCCTGACCATGGGATGGCTTTCTGTTGTTGCAGGTGTTATTATTGTCCTTATCTTAATTATCTGGAACTGGAAGATGGAAGTCGAAGCCCGCAAAGCATATGGACCTTACAAGGAAGACAAGGCTGAGGAGGCTTCAGCATGATTGACGCTCTCTTTGGAAATATCATCTGGATGGCCCTAATCACAATTGGCGGCGTTCTTATCTCCTGGAGTGTCCACTTCGTGCCTGTGGGTGGTGCACCTGCAGCTATGGCTCAGGCGACAGGTATCGGTACCGGTACAGTACAGCTGGCAGCAGGAGCAGGTCTGACAGGGCTTGTTAGCGCAGGTTTTATGATGAACGTAACAGACAACCTTCCGCTAATTCTTGCCTCAGGTGCGGTGGGTGCAATGATTATGATCGCTGTGACCATGATCGTTGGTACCTTGGTCTATGTTTATGGTGTGGGTGTTGTGCCTTCTTCAGCAAAAGTAAAAGTTGACCCTATTACAAAGTACAGGCAGGATCTGTATGTATCCCAGGGTACTGAAGGGCACGGTCTTCCAACTGTAAGCTTTGTGAGCGGAGTTATTGGAGGAGGCCTTGGTGGAATCGGAGGTTCCCTTGTTTATTATTCACTTATTGAAGTGGGTATGAGTGTAGGACTGGAGCGCGCTGGAATTACCAATGCAGTTACAGGAAACCCACTTGTAGCAGTTGCAGCAATATTTGCAATAGGCATTTTTTTTGTGAACGCTGTAATTCCTTCCTATAACATAGGAGGTACAATTGAAGGGTTCCACGATCCGAAATTCAAAAAATGGCCAAAAGCTGTAGTTTCTTCCCTCATAGCAACAATACTGTGCGCCATTGTGGCGGTAGTTGCAATCGCACAGCTCGGAGGTATTTAAAATGTCTGCAGGTGGAGCAGGAGGAGAAGCCAAAGGCGGTTATCCTCCACAAACAATAATGGCTATAGGTATAGTTGGCGGCCTTGCCGGAATATACCTTGGTAACTTCATGCCTCCAGCATATTCCTTCTTCGGAGGAATTGGGGCAATCTGCGCAACGGTCTGGGGTGCTGATGCGGTTCGCCGTGTTGCAAGCTATGGACTTGGTACAGGTGTCCCATCAATAGGTATGCTTGCTCTTGGTATGGGTATTTTAGCATCTCTCTTCGGGCTTTCAATTGGAGGCGTTGCAGGGCCTATTGTTGCTTTCGTTGTAGCAGCAATTATAGGTGGTGTTATTGGTGCCCTTGCGAACAAAGTAATCGGCATGGGTATCCCTATTATGGAGCAGGCAATGGTAGAGATTGCGGGAGCAGGTACCCTTGTAATTCTCGGATTGAGCGTTGTTATTGCCGGATCCTTCGATTATACTTCAGTTGTCCAATACGTCGTTGCAAACGGATACATTGCACTGATCTTTATAATAGGTGGTATGGGAATCCTTCACCCCTTCAATGCTAGCCTGGGACCTGATGAGAAACAGGACAGAACCCTTATGCTTGCTGTTGAGAAGGGAGCAATTGCATTAATAATTGCAGGCTTTGCCTCTTCACTTCATGAAGGATTAATGGCTGCTGGCTTAAACATGTTTGTAGGCATTGTCATCTGGTACTTTGCTTTCAGCAAGCATTACGCACTTATTAAGAGAGACGCATACGCAGTCGTTGGAACCGGTCTGTTGCCAAGTTCGGAGGAACTACAATGAGCATGGTTAGAATAGCTCCCGAGATAAATTTAGTTCTGGACCCGGACACGGGAACCGTGACACAGGAACGGAAAGACTCGATTCAGTACTCCATGGAACCAGTGTTTGAGAGAATGGACAAACTGGATGCAGTCGCAGATGATCTGCTGAATTCCCTTTCGCCCAGCAAACCACTCCTTAGTTCCTGGCCAGGGCGTGAGAACACCTCCTATATGGCAGGATTTTACGGAAACACTTTTTACGGAGTCGTTATAGGTCTTGCCTTCAGCGGGTTACTTGCCCTTATCATATATATATCAAGTTTGATGAAAGGGGTGGTGTAAAATGGCAGATAAGAGAGAACCAGCCCCAGGATGGCCTATCCTGAAAGGAGAATATGAAGTAGGCGATGCCAAGAACTGTGTACTTGTAATTACCTGCGGGTCCCACCTTCCGGGAAAGCCAGTCCTTGATGCAGGTGCAGCCGTTACCGGATCATGTAAGACCGAAAATCTCGGTATCGAAAAGGTAGTTGCTCACGTCATCTCAAATCCTAACATCAGATACCTGCTTGTGACTGGCTCTGAAGTCAAAGGGCACATTACCGGACAATCAATTATGGCCCTCCATGCAAACGGTGTAAAAGAAAACAGGATTGCAGGGGCAACAGGTGCAATTCCATATGTGGAAAACCTGAATGCAGATGCAATTGCTCGCTTCCAGCAACAGGTTCAGGTTGTCAACCTTCTGGATACCGAGGATATGGGTGCTATTACCTCCAAAGTTAGAGAACTGGCCTCAAAAGATCCGGGTGCGTTTGAGGCAGAACCACTGGTTGTGGAAATCAGTGAAGAGGGTGGAGAAGAAGAAGAGGGCGGCGCTGTCAGACCGGTCTCCGGGGAAATTGCAGTTATCCGGAGCAGACTGAAAGCAATTGAAGCCCGCATGATGGATATAGGAAACTTGAACAAGTTCCACTCAGGTGTTCACGCAGGAAAGATCGAAGGTGCCATGATAGGGTTGACAATAACCATATCCCTGCTTGGATTATTACTGCTAGGGAGGTAATGAAAATGGCAGAAGAATACGACAAAGGCGTCCCAATGGTGCTTGCCCCTCAGATGGGTGCAATTGATGCTACTGTTGAGAGCATTCGATATAGAGCACAGTTGATTGCGAGAAACCAGAAGCTGGACTCCGGGGTTGCGGCCACCGGAGTAATTGGCTTTGCAGCAGGTTTCATCTTTTCGCTGCTGATGATCATTGTACTCCCGTTACTTGTCTGGTGAGGTGAAGAATATGGATGGAAAAGCACCAGCAGCATTTGTAGAGCCAGGTGAATTTAACGAAGTAATGAAAAGGCTCGATAAGATCGATGAAAAGATTGAGTTTGTCAACAGTGAAGTTGCACAAAAAATCGGAAAGAAAGTAGGAAGGGATATTGGAATTCTTTACGGCGGAGTTATTGGCCTGCTACTCTTCCTGATATATACCGTGGTATCATCAATGTTCATGTAAGTGAGGGATCAAAATGTTCAAGTTTGACAAGAAACAGGAAGTTTTTGAAATCGGCGGAGTTAAATTCGGCGGACAGCCGGGTGAAAACCCAACCGTGTTAGTCAGTACTATGTTCTATGCAAGGCACAAGATTGTGACCGATGAAGACAAGGGTATCTTCGACAGAGCAGCTGCAGAAACCCTCTGGAATACTCAGGTTTCACTGAGCGATGCCACAGGGCTCCCTTATGTAAACCAGATTGTAGGGGAAACCCCTGAAGCGATCAAGCGCTATATTGATTGGTTCATTGAGATTGACGACAGGACACCTTTCCTGATTGACTCTTCAGCCGGAAATGTGCGTGCAGCCGCAGCTCAGCACTGTACCGAAATAGGTGTTGCAGACAGGGCAATCCACAACTCGATCAATGCAAGTATTGAACAGGAAGAAATCGATATCCTCACAGAAAGCGACGTATCAGCTGCAATCGTCCTTGCCTTCAACGCAACTGACCCTACCGTAAAAGGAAAGGTTGATATCCTTGAAGTAGGCGGTTCTGGACAGACCAAGGGTATGCTCCAGGTCGCAAAAGAATGTGGAATAAAGTATCCAATTATCGATGTTGCAGCCATGCCCCTCGGTGCAGGCTCAGGTGCAACAATCCGTTCAATACCCACACTGAAAGCAAAGTTCGGATTGCCGATCGGTGGTGGATACCACAACATGGCTTCTGCATGGGACTGGCTCCGCAAGTTCAAGAAAACCCAGCCTGACCCCAAGGCAATCTACATGCCTGCAGACATTGGTACTAACCTGGTAGCTCAGATTGCAGGTTCCGACTACCTGCTCTACGGTCCGATCGAGAATGTTAACCAGATTTTCCCAGCTGTTGCAATGGTTGACATTATGCTCGGTGAAACTGCAAAAGAAATTGGTGTAGAGATCGCAGACCTGGCAAACCACCCGGTAACCAAGCTGACATAAATAAAAAGGAGAAAATTACAGAGAGTCTCAGGACTCAAAAGCAGAGGAAATTTTCCTTTGCTTTTTCTTCTTTTAAAAGGTTTTTCTAGCTCTCTCACTTTCATGTTCTTATTTTTCTTGACTTTCTATCTTTGTTTTCCTATTGTTTTTTCTGTCTTTATTCTCTATACCTACTTCTGGAATCTCTTATCTTTGTTTTCTGCACTTACTTCTGGATATTGTCTTCTGTCTTTATTCTCTATATCGCTTCTGGATTTTTTTACCTTTATTTTCTGTACAGACTTTCAGAATCTATTTATACTACCTAAATACTTTTAGAAAAAGCTGACTATTTAATTCAAAACATTTCGTTTGTTTACTTTAAAACATAATGTCCCTGTAAACCTAAAAAATAAAAGATGTTTTGACAAGCCAGAGAAAACATGATACCAATTAAATAGGAGATATATGGGAGAATTTCAATAAATATCAATCTCTGTCGAATCTGTTCTATTTATTATATAATCAATTTATAAAAATCAAGTTTATCGAAATATTCATGAATTTTGGGAAATAGGGTCTATATGTGAGCTAGAACGGAAAATATGATTATATTAAAAAGTTTTGTCTTTCTTCAGGAGAAAAGTCCCTGGCTGGCTAGATAGTCCGTTGGAACCTGCCAGGTACTTATTAATCCACTCCCAAACTCGCTTTTTGGGACCGTTATCGCCTCTGAAGATTGTGAGTTTTCAGGACAATTGTAATAACCTGTGAGTTTTTACCCTGTACTTGAGCAGGATCTATACAATCTACTAAGAAACTCACGGATTTTGAACATGTCAACCTATGCCCTTGAAATTAAATTAGGGTAAATAATGGAAGGTTATACAAACTGTAAGGATAGGGTGAAATCAATAATGCGATCTTCCAGGTTATAGCAGTCCGACTTACATCCCAATGTTTCTTATTTACATATTGTACACTCTCTGTACATATATATATAAAGTGTTGTGAACCCGTGCCATTCGTTTCTGGTTGTTTGTCAAGTCTTTAGCTCAACGCTATAAAAATTTAACTAAGTTTCAAAAGTAGGATAGTATACAAAAATATACATCAGACAATTCTATGGAATTCGTAGGTATGCCAATATTGTATTATATTTTAATTAATTGGGACTTTGGATGGAACATCTTTTAATCCTAATCATCAAAGAGTAGTAATAAATAGAAAGATTTAATATTCGGTAGCACTTACCAGTACCATAACTAGAGCTCTAAATAAGAACTTTTAGGATTCGCGGTTTACTTCTTTAGAAAAAATGTTTTTCTAAACGTCAACCAGAAACCACAAAAAGTCCTGATTTTACGGGCATCAAAACGGATCATAGCATAAATAGCCAGGAAACCGGATTTATCGGGTGAAAATATGCTAATCAGAAAGAACATTTCCCTGGATGATAAATACCTTAAAAAGTTACAGCCCCTTCTGGATGCCAATAACGGGAATTTGAGTGCTGCAGTCAGGGATACCATTGAAGTTTCGGATACGGCTCTCTTATATCATAAAAGTATTGATGAAGCAATCCGATTCTTAAAAGAAACCCCTGCGAAAGAAGAATTAAACGAGACTATCCAGAACGGAGAAAATATCGTTATAAATAAAACGATGCTTGAATGGCTGTTCAGGTGTACCAGGGGCAGGCTTACGGATGAGGAGCTTGTTAATGAGCTTATCAATCCGTTTGAGATTCAGAATATGAAACAACTTGAAGATTATCTCAACAGAGTTTCTAGAAGTTATCAATGGGTAATTCGAACTTCCATAAAGTGCGAAGATATAAATAACCCTGAGTCTGCACTGGTACTTATTTCCAATTCGACCGTCCATAGTAGAGACTTTTTTGCCCAGTTGGTGGCTCATTTCCTTTCCAGATGGAAACAGCTTGACGTTGAGCACGTTTTCAGGAGATCAAACTCGACTCAGATTTCTTTCAAAAGAAACACTTCTATCTCATCGAACGAGATAATGCCCGGAATCCGGAAGCATTTTGGATATCTTGATATTTTATGTAAGGAATTGGACGATAATACTGAATTCTGGACTCAGCTCATGTACACCTATAATGCTGAGAGATTCAATCTCGTGACTCTTCACCGGAGCCAGTTTGAAATTTTTGCAACTGGCGAAGTCCCAAACCCGACAAAAATTCTTGAGCGCCTTTGCAAGCAGTCGGTAAGTGACATGACTCTTCCTGATTTGCTGGTCCAGTTCCGAAAAATGTATCTTTCAACCCAGCTTGTAAAAAATATAGAAATTTCCCTTGAACCTGGAAATGAATCAGTAACTATTTTCCATGACTTCAAAGACGAAAGGGTTATTCGTAATCTTATTAAATATTTTTCAAACATATTCCTCGAAAATGGCACGCCTTTCGAGACACTTTCGTATTCAAGCATGATTGTGTTCCGATTCTTCCAGGGACAAGAATCTGACAATTCAAATTTATATTTGATGGAGTCAACGGAAGAATCCAAATAATCTGACCCTAATAACCTGAAGAAATTCACAGATTTATTTGAGTTCACACATCTATTGAGTTCATAGATTTACTGACCAGAATCAGGAGACAGCTAAAATTTTAAAGACTTTTTAAAAAATTAAAAATTAAAAATTGAGGGTTAAAACTTTAGCCTATAGACTAAGTTCTCATAGATCTTAAGTTCTCATAGATCTTAAGTTCTCATAGATCTTAAGTTCCCGTAGAAGCTTTATTCCGTGTCTGAGTCTATAATTTCTACGTTTGTCTAAATTCGGCGTTTTTATCTTTAGTTAGCCTTTTGTAACCCCTAGAGGAAGAACTTTTGCGACCTTACGAGCAATGCCGAGTTCGTGTACGACATTTACCACTTTGCTACTGGACTTGTATACATCCGGAGCTTCCTCTGCAATGACTGAAGGATGGGTAGCTCTTACTGTAATGCCCCGAGCTTCAAGGTTTTCTTTTATGCTCTGTCCGCGAAATTCTTTCTTTGCATGTGCTCTGCTCATGACCCTGCCAGCCCCATGACAGGCACTACCAAAAGAAATATTCATTGATTCTTCTGAACCACACAATATAAATGAAGGAGTTCCCATGCTTCCAGGAATCAGTACCGGCTGACCTACATCCCTATACACGGCCGGGACTTCGGGATGCCCTGAAGGAAAGGCTCTTGTTGCTCCTTTCCTGTGCACGTATACCTCTTTTTTCCTGCCGTCCACGATATGTTTCTCAAGTTTTGCTACGTTGTGAGCAACGTCATAAAGCAGATCCATGCCCAGGTCGTCAGCATCTCTCCCAAATACTTTTTCAAACGATTCTCTTGTCCAGTGAGTTATTATCTGACGGTTTGCCCATGCATAATTTGCAGCACAGAGCATAGCTTTAAAATAGTTCTGGGCTTCCTTTGACTGGGCAGGGGCACAGGCAAGTTGTTTGTCCGGAATCTCAATTTTATAGTTCTTTACGGCCTGAGAGAGTTCCTTCAGATGGTCAGTACAGATCTGGTGTCCTGCACCCCTTGACCCGCAGTGAACCATTACCGTAACCTGACCTTCTTGAAGCCCAAAGGTTGATGCTATCTCCTGATCATAGATTTTATCAACATACTGAACCTCAAGAAAATGGTTGCCACTTCCAAGAGTTCCTAACTGAGGTTTTCCTCTATTTCTGGCTTTTGTGCTTACCTGGGAAGGGTCAGCTCCTTCCATATATCCGTTTGCCTCACAGTGCTCAAAGTCAGCCTCTACGCCATATCCGGCTTCTACAGCCCATCTTGCTCCCTCAAGAAAAGCACTGTCCAGTTCCTTGTCCGATGCTCGGAGTCGGCTTTTGGAACCAACACCTGCAGGTACATTACTAAAAAGTTCGTCAGTTAATCTCTTTATATTCGGAACTACCTCTTCTTTCTGAAGGTTAGTGCGAATAAGCCTTACTCCGCAGTTGATATCAAAACCAACCCCACCAGGGCTAATAATCCCTTCTTCTACATCAAAAGCGGCAACTCCTCCTATAGCAAAGCCATAGCCAAGATGAGCATCAGGCATTGCCATGGAGTACTTCTGAATGCCAGGGAGGGTTGATACATTTGCAATCTGGTCAATAGTCCCTGGTTCAATGCCTTCAAGCAAACTTTCGGATACAAACAGACGGCCCGGAACTCGCATGTTCGGGATGTGCTCGACAGGAATCTCCCACTCGTTTTCGGAAAGCTTCCTGACCATACCCTTTACATCCTCCCGTGTATTTTCCGTGCTTAATTCTTCGATAGTTATATCTTCACTTTCTACCATAATTTATGCTCCCTGCTCCTTTTACTTTAGATGTAATTCTGGAGCTACTAATTTACCTTCTGTTTCCCTAGAGTTATGCAAATTACTTTGGAAATATGATCAAATGCATTGTGTTAGGCTAGATTAAAGCCATAATGAATAATCCACTAAATTTGGAAACGCCTGATTAAAATCAATTCCTTATAACCAAGTTGATCTAATATGATTGAATCAGTTCAGGACTAGATAAACTGAGATATATTTTAGATATTTATAATACTTGAGATATTTAGTGTAGAATAGGATAATAATTCCTATACATGAAGATATGCATGGTACAAATAAGTTAGAGAAAAAATAGCCGTATCAGAGAACAGAAAGAAACTTCTGCTTCCTTAAATATCAACAACAACCTGGGCCTTCCAGCCGTCAGCATCTTTCGTTATTTCTAACTGGTTATAGGTGACAGCCTTAATTTCAGTCTCAAAGGGGAGGTTTTCGAGATAATATTTCTCACCCAGTACCTGAGCTGTTATTGAGTATTCATCCTTTTCTTCCCTGATCTTCTCAATACGAAACTCCTTAAAAACGATTTCATCAACTTCAAAGAGATATAGAAGTTCAGAAAGCCAGTCCACAAGCAGGGATTCCAGGTCCGGTGACTTAAGGAAAATTTCTCTTACGGTGTCTCCTGAGATTTTTTCGGTATCAATTATAACATTGAACATAGCCAGAGCCGCATTTTCAAACACTTCTTCCTTCGTTTTTCCGTAAGCCTGAAACTTGATATCTGCAGTATGGTCCAGATACTCATACAGTTTTCCTTGAGATGACATAGCCAGATAACTGTATTTTTGTTACATTAACTTATTTACCATATGAACCTATGTTCAGGCTTGAGATAAATCTCTGTTACTTGAAATAGTGAACTGAAATAATCAATTGAAATAATGAATTGAAATAAAATCATAATTGAAACAGAATTATAATTGAAACAGAATTATAATTGAAACAGAATTATAATTGAAACAGAATTATAATTGAAATAGAATTATAATTGAAACAGAATTGTAATTGAAACAAAATTAAATTTACAAAATTATTAAAAAAGGATGTTGTTATTGCAGTTTTTCCCATATATAATAGATTCTCTGGACTGCTGTTATGTGACTGGTTACAGCGATCAAAATGACAGCCCAACCGAGAATTGAAAAACCTGCAATCGGCACTGAAAAGGCAAAGTTGCCGAAGGCTGCGAGAATTATGACTACAAGCCGGTCAGCCCTACCCATAATTCCTCCATAGTATCTTCCGAGGCTGAGCGCTTGAGCCTGGGTCCCGAGATAGCTTGTAAGCAGCACACCTACAATTGCCGTAACTCCTAACTGCCAGGAAACATAACCTGCAAAAAATATGCCGCATATTATAAAAATATCCGAGTAACGATCAATAACATGATCCAGAAAGTCACCTCTTGGGGTTGCCCTATTTGACTTCCGTGCAATTACCCCATCAAGGGCATCAAAGATTGAGTTAAGTATTACCAGGATGCCTGCCAGCAGGATAAATTCCCTGGATGCAGGTGAGTAATAAAAACATAATCCTGCAAAAAATGCACAGATAAGGGAAGCTATGGAAACCGTGTTGGGTGAGACCTCATATCTAACAAAATACTCTGCTAGTGGGTCGATGATTTTTGAGGCAAAAGGTCTCAGGGTGTTAAATGTCATGGTACTCGAGTTTTTTCTTTAGGTGATACCCGTAACAGAAAGCCGCCCCGAAACAGGCGCCTTATCTTACTCGGTATTCAGGTTGGATTTGCTCACTTATTCTTTTCTGTGTTTACCTGCTTGTTTATATTTATACTTAAGCTGTATGGTTGTCCACTTACTCAACAGATAAGTTTACTTATTTCCTTTTTCTGCTTTTGCACATTCGTACAGGTACTTAACTTTGCAGGAATGTTCAAGCTGCGTGGTTACTATATAGGCATCTCCAAGTGTTTTCCCAATTGCAAAAGTCCCGTGACTGTAAACTATAGCACCTCTATACTTTGAGAGTGCATTTGCTAGATTTCCTGCAAGTTCACGGCTGCCTATTCCTCCTCCGACGACAGGAATTTCTCCTAAGAAGTACTGCCCTTCACTATCTACCGGTGAAATTCTTCCTTCAGAGCCTGCAAGCAAGGACTCAACAACTGCATACGGAGCATGGGCGTGAATAACTGCAAGCGCTGAGGTTTGCCTGTAAATCTCTCTATGTACAATGGCTTCGGAAGATGCGATTATATCCAGGGAAGAAGTGCCCCAAACATCAACTTCAACAACGTTATTCTCTGTAATTTCGTCAAGTGCGGCACCTGTCCGGGTAATAAGCATCCTGTCACCAGCTCTGAGGCTGATATTTCCGAAGTTGGATTCGACAAGCCCGTGTTCAACCAGTTTGCGCCCGTATTTTGCGATTTCCTGCCACATCTTAAGCGGTATATTATACCTTCGGTTAATAATATATATTGGTTAGATGTTCGTGCGTTCGAATTACACTCTTGCATCAAACTTTTGGTATATGACAATTAAAACGAGTGTACTATTGTAAAACAATACTTGCCTTTCTTCTGAACACTATACAAAACAGGTTGCGCAAAAAGGGTTACGTACAATGAATTCGCAAGAAGGGTTACGTACAATGAATTACGCAAGAAGGGTTACGTATAATGAATTGCAAAAAAATTACATAATAAGGATTATGCAACAAGGACTGTATAAAAAGGAATAACTAATGGTTACTTTTTTTCAAGAATTCTATGAATGAATCTAAATTCTGTTCTTTCATCTGAACACAAAAATCATTATTTTTGTCTATGTTTTTATAATGTTCATACATAGAATTTAATTGACTATACATTGTTGAGTTTATTGGTTTATACCATTGTGCATAGTCGTGAATTATGTTAACAGACATCGGACATAGTAACAACGTTAAACCAAATCCTATATCCGAATCCTGAAAAACTACAAAAGGAAAAGTTCTACACGCTTCCGGCCTATTATCATATATTCTGCATTTTGAGTTTATCAATAATGGGCATTGATCGACAGCATTTATTGCTTTATAACATCCTTCCAATTCTGATTTTACTGTATTCGACTTTAAAATGTCTGCACTTTTTCTATCTACGTTTTTTAAGACTTTTTCATATTCTTTTCTGTGAAAATCAACAATGTGATGTTTGCAGCAACTCGCATTACATGATTCAGGACAACTGTAGTGTTTAAGTATGCTTTGAGTTTTTGAGATTAACCAGTCATATTTTTCAAAACGTTGTCTTCGATCCATGATTAAGCCTCATAAATTTTCTTTTTCATATCTCATGAAGTCTTTTTCTTTTCCTGTGCTCCCTTAGCTACTCTCAATGATCTCTTTGTTTTGCCTGTTTTCAAGCACATAAAAACACTATAGATTAACAGAAATTATAAGTTTAAATTTCATTTTAATACAATTATACAATGCTCTCTTTAAGCGAATATTGATTTTTTTAAAACTGATATCGATTTTTTTAAACGAATATTGATCCTTTTTATGAATTTTGTCAACTTGGCAAATGAAAACGTTGCTGTTAAATACATAAGTGTGTTTTTGTTTACATCATTCAAAAGATTATTTAATTATTTTTGAAAACTGTTACCTAATTTTAGATTTTTAAAAAGACTATGTTTCTCTTCGATAACCATATGTTTAGCTCACACCTGAACAAACGCAAAACTCAAAAATTGCTGCCAATGGAGGCAAAAATGCCTGTTTTAATACTTTTATAAGAATTAACCGAATGCTTGCTGTGTTTTTGTATAAAAGAAAGTAAAAAAGATAAACACGAGCTCTAAATAAGGGTGAGGATTCAACATTCCGTCTCTTTTTTCAGCTACATTTTTTATGGGTAGTTTATGAGAAAACTAAACCCAATACTTTCTGTTTTTCTCAAACAAATAAGTGGTTTCAAAATAATATTGTAAATGCATAGTTTTCATGACAAAAACTATGCATGGAAAAAAGAATTCGTTTTATTTTACGATGAATCGATTATTTTCTAAGTACTCTAACGCGGATTCCTTCAACACGTCTACTCTGACCGCGTGTACCACAAAACTCCCCATCACTAAACCAGCCGGAATCTCCTATGCCCTGAAGGTGAGCCATATATTGTACAGTGAATTGAGGGGCAAGTTTACCGGTTAATTTAATAGCAAAACCTTCGAGCCGTCTACTCTGGCCGCGTGTGCCGACAAAATTTCCTTCTGTTACCCATTGCACATCTCCAATGTTTTCAAGGTGTGCCATGTATTGCATGCTCAGGCCATCCTTTGGAGGATTGAAAGAAAGTTGGAACCCTTCTAAGCGTCGAGATTGACCACGCGTACCTGCAAAATCGTCTTCAGAGAATACTAAATCTCCTATATCCTGCAAATGCACGAGGACATCCATCGAAAGCGATTTTTCCGACATTTGATTGTCCGAAACTGGACTTACTAAAGTTGCACTCATTACGATTTCTCCTTATATTTATCATTCATTGCAAAAATGTTTGCAAGTATACTCTCACATTTACATATATAACTTTTTTTTACTGTATTAAGATGTACATTACATTTATGCATTGGCTCTTCGCAATGGTTGCAACTTAAAAAAATGATAGTTATTCCTCTGCTTCTGCAATCAATTCCTCTGGAAACTTGCTGTATATTTAGTGTAAATCTCCAATTCTCTTATGTAAGTGTTCGGTTGTTTTTAGGATTTGTTATCTCAATTCACTCTATGACTATAGGGTCATTTTTCAATGCCGCTAACTTCAGTTTAATATCTCCTTTACGGAATATTAGTTACCCAAAACATAATGTTAAGCTAGATCTAAGCAAAAGATTCCATAAAGTTTATATACTGTGACCTCTGGCACTTGACAAAAATGAGAACTGACTACAGATAAATAAGGACGGCTGGTTTCCGAATAGAGAATCTGGCCATAAAGTTTATCTGTGAGTATTGTATTTAGGTAAGTCGCAGTATTTTCCAATTGCCTCGTTGGCTCAGCCCGGTAGAGCGAGTGACTTGTAATCACTAGGTCGCGTGTTCAAATCACGCACGAGGCTTCTCGTTTTTGAAGTTCAAAGCTCACCTTTTTGGTTATTTTCGCAACAGATACGTTTAGGCAAGATCACTTTAATTCTTATTTCCTATCGTTGTGCGTATAGGATTGTTTCTAATTTCTTGAGAGACTCAATTGTAGATTATTTTGTTTCCAGTGATAACTAGGAATCTATTTTTCAAAGATTGCGCTTTATAATGGGTTTTATAAGCAAGTTTCATTTTCATAAGTGATTTTTATTTTTATAGCTTAACTGCTGTTTTAGAATCATTTGGGTTAGCTTAGTTTTTTTAAGTTTAGTTTAGCTGTCATGTGGGTTAACTAAACTTACATTAAAAATTTTTTTCTGGAAATTCTTTTTACCTATTTAGTGCAAACTGTCATTTTGGAAAGTGTCTTATCATTACAATGGTGGGAAATACATGGGTCTAAATGTTATATTTTTTAAGATTGTATGTGAAATATTATAAATTACATCCTATTTTGCATTATCATATTTTGAAATTCGAAGTAAAGAGTAATTATCAAAATAAGCTTCTACTAATATTGTTTCAGTTAACAACTCCTGTAGGAATCTTTGCACAATAAAAAATATTTTATGCGTAATATAAACTAATAAGAGATGACGTAGTCTAGAAATTGATATAAAAATAAAAAAGAACTTATTATTTATCTAAAAACGACATTTATATAACAAAAGTGTAGATTAATAGACGTCAGCATGGCAAATGCTGATATGTTATAAACATTATTTAACTAAACTTTCAAAAGTTTTTATTAACCTTAAAAAGGAGTGAATAAATGTTAAAACAGCAGTTTAATGAAGTAAAAAAATTACTGTTAGTTTCTCTTGCAGTCTTTTTTGTAGCAACATTAACAATTACAACAGCAAGTGCAGCAACAGGTAATGTTATTACCTATACTGAATTACAAAAAAGCTCCACTAATTCTCAGGCAACTACGGGATCTGTTGTAGAAGTGACTCAACTAGGGCAGATAAACGCTGCCCTTGAAAAAGGCCCGGTCTTATTAAAATTTGGTGCTGATTGGTGCGAATCCTGCAATGAAATGAAGCCTATTTTACAGGCACTTGCAACAGAATACAAGGGAAAAGCAACAATCATGTCCGTAGATATAGATAAGAGCCCTGAACTTGCAAGTTATTTTGGAGCCGGAGATGTTATTCCTGACTCCACTGTAATTGTCATGAACAGTAAATACTCTTACATGCAGGAAAATGGAGAAGTCACTAAAGATAGATCCACTGCAAGAATCATTGGACTCACGGACAAACAAGAATTAGAAAATGTTCTGGATCTTGCCCTGAGTTCTACAAACGCTCAGAACACTGATGAAGAGAACACTGTTGATGAAGAGGATACAGACGTTCAGAACACTAATGAAGAGAATACTGTTGATGAAGAGGATACAGACGTTCAGAACACTGATGAAGAGAACACTGTTGATGAAGAGGATACAGACGTTCAGAACACTGATGAGGATACAAACGTTCTTGTTGCACAATTTACCAGCGATGTTACCAAAGGCTCTGGTCCTCTTTGTGTGAAGTTTACTGATACTAGCACAGGAGAGCCGACTAAATGGAAATGGGATCTTGGAGACGGAACAACCTCAAGCAAGCAGAACCCAAAGCATGAGTATTCCAAAGCAGGGAGTTATACTGTTAAACTTACAGTAACAAACGATGAAGGTAGTGACACAGTAACAAGAACAAATTATATAGTGATTACAAAGCCGACTGCTGTCTCCTCTAATACTGATGAGGATAATGTTGAGTATGTTGATGAGGACAGTGTTCAGTATATTGATGAGGATAACATTCAATATATTTATGAGGATACAAACGCTCTTGTTGCACAGTTTACCAGCGATGTCACCAAAGGCTCTGGTCCTCTTTGTGTGAAGTTTACTGATATTAGCACAGGAGAGCCGACTAAATGGAAATGGGATTTTGGAGACGGAACAACTTCAAGCAAGCAGAACCCAAAGCATGAGTATTCCAAAGCAGGGAGTTATACTGTTAAACTTACAGTAACAAACGATGAAGGTAGTGACACAGTAGCAAGAACAAGTTATATAGTGGTAACAAAAAAGAACTGTAACTGCAGGTGGAAATAACTCGATAACAAAAACCAGGTATAATTGAAGTTTCTTGTAGAAACCCTATTTAACGTAAACTACAAAATAATTTATTCGTTTATATTCCATTAACCGTTTAATTTTTATTTTTTTACTTTACTTTATTTTATTTTACTTTATTTTACTTTAATGCGCGACATTACAGGTCCATAAAATGTCCAATTGCTCCAGTGTTAAGCTTTCAGTTTTTGTCCTACACGTAAATAAAATGTCAAAATGGATTGAAGCTTTGAATATGGGTAAAAATGCAGGTCCAGAATCTAAGTTACTCTTAGCCTTGATAAAGCTAAATATATTGATCAACTATTTGGAATAGTTCTATAATATTATGTTTTCTTTGGATATTTGTCTTTTGTTCATCATTCATATATTTACATGCTTGTTCTGAACTTTTTGCAACTGAGCCGATTCTGCTATTCTTGACCTTTAGCTAATTGTTATCCTTGTAAATCAGCTAGGAAGCAAACTTAAATTAAAAAGAGAATCCGAAACTGAGTTTATTATAAAATTTGCAATATCCGAAAAGGAATATTAATTTTCTCATAAACTTTCGTTACTCTTATATTTAAGTGGTACAGTAAATGGTATGTCATTTCAATCTTAAGAAAGGTTAGAGTTACTAATATTTTCAGGTTGTTGAATCAACTCTTGAATAGGCAAGAACAACAGTGTCTGTCAGTTATTAAAAATAACATGTAAAAATCTATCGATGTTTATTCAAAAACAACAAATACACTCATTTTTTATAATTGATTGACAATTCACGGACATAACCTTAGAAAGATTGATTTTGTTACATTTAAACGGTGTTTAACAATGTCCAAAAAAACCTCTAAACCAGTATCTCGTAAAGAACATGATCAAATGAAACGTAACAGAATGAATAATGACAAACCAACGTCGGATAATAAGAGTATAATTGAAAAATGCAAGAGTCTTCTCAAGAAAAAAAACTCGGAGAACTAAGTAAAATAAGATTGAAAATTTAATTTACCATAGTTTCAAATTCACTATGTGCTTTATATAGGGAAAAAAATAAAATTTTTAATATCATTTGATAACTGTTGATTATTTAGTTAGTTTTATTTATACCACTTTTACTTTTATTTTCTTAATTTTTTAATATGAACCTTTCTTCATATTGTTTTCACATTTTACACTAGCTTTGAACCTTTTTTCATATTGTTTTCACATTTTACACTAGCTTTGAACCTTTTTTCATTCCAATTTTTACTTCTCACTGTCAAAGGTGTTAAACTGTCAGCAGTGTTAAACGGGTCAGCAGACAGACAATTTATTAAACATAAGCGATTTTATTGAATTGGGGAAATATCATGAGCGAGATTAAAATTGGGGATAAAATTCAGGACTTCAGGTTAAGAGACCAGAAACAGAAAGAGGTACATCTCTATGATTTCTCTGGCAAGAAAGTTCTTTTATCATTCCATCCACTTGCCTGGACAAGCGTGTGTGCAGAACAGATGAAATCACTTGAGGAAAACCACGAAATGTTCACAAGGCTGAACACCGTAGCTTTTGGCATAAGTGTGGATCCCATACCTTCAAAAAGAGCCTGGGCTAAAGAACTTGGAATTACGCACATCAAGCTTCTTTCTGACTTCTGGCCTCATGGGGAAGTTGCCAGAGCATATGGGATATTCAGAGAAAAAGAAGGGGTTTCTCAGAGGGCGAATATTATTATTGACGAGGAAAAGAAGGTTATATTCTTCGAAGAATATCCTATGCATGAACTTCCTGATATGGCAAAGATTGCAAACGTTCTGGAACAGGGGAGATAAGGTTCAGCTCTCAAAAAACAAAGCAATAGATCTAAAATAAGTAATAAAATCACAGGAAGAAAGAAGTGGAAAGTAAACAACGATCATAGGATGAAAGCGTGAAAGAAAAAGGTCAGAAATTCATCAGTCCTAAAAATTTATCTGTCCTATAATTATTTAACTTTTTTCAGTAATTACTCAAGTTCTTTCATTTAATTTACCTCGGGTTATCCACTTATACCATTTAGTTCATTGCAAGGCCCATATTACTTAATTCCGTATCAATTCCATCAAAGAGTTCTCTCAGTACTATTCTGAGCCTGCGGGTTTCTACCTGCCAGATTCTTTTGCTAACCTGCTTATCTCCTCCGGCTTTAACAGCTGCCATCCAGGCATATTTTCTGGCAATTTTTATATTGTTTGAAGAAGAATGGAAAGCTTTTCCAGTTTTCTGATTAGCGTACTTTTCGTTGATCAGGAATTCGTAAATCTCCTGAACTCTTTCAAGCAGTTTTTTTTCACTTTCGGAACCGGACGATCCGAATAGTACAAGATTCCAGATGCGGAACTGCACATTATGAAGCTCGTGAGAAAGCTTCTTGGAAACCGAAATTTCCAGCATCTTCTTGAACTCAAGATAAATGTCCGTGTTTCCGGAACCTGAAGGCAGGATGTTTCCAAGCGAGATCATAACGTGAATACACTCGTGAAAAAGAATTCTGGCGATCAGGAATTCGACTCTCTCCTGTAAATTCCAGAATCTTTTCACAAGAGCCTCATCCCAGAGCTGGTAAGGATTAACAAGGATCATAGATCTGTAGACAATCCTTTTTTCTTTCTGTGAGACCAGACGCTTGGGATAAAGAGCCATTCCCAGCATTTTTCCGAAAAACTGAATCCTGACAGCCAGATCCCAGCAGTACTCCCACTCTCCTGAACTTACACATTTTACTCTGTAGTAGTTTCCATCAAAATGAACTTTCCCAAGCAGCCGATACATATCTTTACTTTGTATCTTGATCAATGACTTTATCATGGGTTCCCTATAGATTCGAAGGTCAAAATAAGGTGCATTCGGGATAGACGCAGAAAGTGAAGTAGGTAGTGAAACAGGAGTTGAAGCAGGTGAGAAAATATTCAGATCCTGAAATCCATAGGACCATAAATTTGAGTTCCCATCCAAACCATTGACTTTCTTATCAACTGGCATGGTCTTCTTTTTCATCAAGTCCCCTCGTACAAGATTCTCTGTAGTAAGATACCCTATTAGATATTATTACTGAAGATATATATAATTGGTCAATGGACGGCAGGGAATCTAAATAAAGGTTTATCCTGATTTAAAATGGTAAAACTCTCATTTTTTTTCACTTATTGTCTTAAGAGTTCCGCAAACAGGACAATTATTTAGCTTTGAGAGTGAAATTTCGCTGAAACTTCCGGAAAGCCCGTTCCAGAACAGGAGACGCCCTTCCAGAAGTTTTCCCTGTCCTGTCAGGAATTTAATTACTTCATTTGCCTGGATGGAGCCGATAATCCCTGGGGTTGCCCCTAAAACCGGAAAAATTTCTTTTTTGGAAATACGTGGGAAAATACAGTAAAAACAGGGAGTTTCTCCGGGCACTATTGTTGTCACCTGGCCATCATAGCCGGTAACTGCTCCATGTATTAAAGGAATCCTTCTTTTTATGGCAAGCTTGTTAAGCATATGTCTCGTTTCGAGGTTATCAAGTGCATCAACTATAACGTCACATTCAGGAACCAGGGCTTCGAGATTTGATTCGGTAAGCATCTCTGCTATGGTTTCAACCTCAATATCCGGGTTCATAGAGAGCAGTTTTTCTTTTGCTGACTCTACCTTGAGCCTTCCGATATCCTTTTGATGGTGAAGGAACTGCCTGTTTAGGTTGCTGGGATCAACTGAATCGAAATCTGCAAGAATTATTTTTCCGATTCCTGCTATTGCGAGATAGGTAGAAACCGGACTTCCAAGCCCACCTGCCCCGGCAACCAGAACTTTTGCATTCTTCAACTTTTCCTGTCCCTCTTCCCCAAAAAGAAGAATTTGCCGGCTGTATTTTTCACGTTCGAAATCATTCATGCAAGGACTTCGGAGTTCAGTCTATTTATGGATACTGGCTAATTTCAGGATATAATTAATCTGGATATCGATCTGTTTAAGATATAATAGATCTGGATTTGATCATTTTATATCTGGATTTGATCATTTTATATCTGGATATTGATCGTTTCAGGATATAGTTTCTATTTTTCGTCACCAGGAGTATTCTCATCCAGGTGAATTTGAATCATTCTCATTAGTCATTATCTTCCTTATGCATAATCTCTTCGGATGGTAAAGGCAGATTAGCGGATTGGAGTAATCGGGAGTAACTTATCAAGGTGGATGTCAGAATAGGGCATGAAATTCGATAAAATCCGGGTTTCAGCATAAAGTAGAAAGGATATTATTAAAAGTAGAAAGGTATATTACTGAGAAGAAGCATAGCCAGCAGTCATATCGGTGGTATGGATTAGAATTTTCAGAAAAATTAATTAAGGCAAGGCCCATAAAAATAGAAGTCCATTTTTTACATTATTCTAACCGGCTATTGCAGTTCACTATTGTAGTATCTTTCTCATATACTAAAAGACGGGATGCTGAAAAAAAGAAATTTATAAAGGTCTTGGAATTTATGCGAGTGCTGGATTTAAAAAATACGGTTATCAACATCAAACAGGAGTTTTCAGGCTACTTTAAAGAGCGGGACGCTGAAATCAACGGGTCTCTTCTTGCACTCCTTTCCGGTGAGCATGTTCTTTTACTTGGCCCACCCGGAACTGCAAAAACCCTGCTTGCAAGCAAAATTTGCGAAACTATAGAGGGGGGAAACTTTTTCCATTATCTTCTGACCCGCTTTTCCACACCTGAAGAGGTATTTGGACCACTTTCCCTTAAGGCGCTTGAAAGGGACGAGTTCAGCAGGCGGGTGGAAGGTTACCTTCCAACTGCCCATATAGCTCTGCTTGACGAGATTTTCAAGGCAAACAGTTCCATCTTAAACAGCATGTTGACTGTACTGAACGAGAGGAAATATCATAACGGCAAGGAACTTATTGAGGTGCCTCTTTTTACGGTTTTTGGGGCTTCCAACGAGCTGCCGGAAGAAGATGAAAGTCTCGAAGCTCTTTACGACCGTTTCTTGTTCCGGTACAGGGTGGATTATATCCAGCACGAAGAGAATCTTGAAGACCTGATCTTCAAAAACACCGAAGATTTCGTACCCTCAACGAAACTCAGCATAGAAGATATAAAGGAGATCCAGAAGAGAGCAAGAGACCTCCCTGTTGATCCTGAGGTCAGGGCAATTATAAAGGCCCTCCGGAGAGAACTCAGAAACTCAAATATTTTCGTTTCGGATAGGCGCTGGAAGAAAATTGTAAATATACTCAGGGTAGCTTCAGTAGTAAACGGGCATACAAGTGTAGACCGAATGACTGCTGTCCTGCTACAGCATGTGCTTTGGGAAGTGCCGGAACAGAAGGAAGCGATAAGAAAACTTATTCTGGACAGGGTTGTTTCAGGAGGTACGGATACCGGCAAACTGAAACTGGATGTCCTTGACCTGAAAAATTCCATTTACGGTTGTTTACAGCAAGACCTTCCGGATCTTGTAGCCTGTAATAAGTGCTACGAAGAAGAGAGAAGGACAACAGGCAGCCTGAAAAGCTCAAGGTTTTCAGGTGCCAAAGTGCAGAGGAGCCTCACATTCGACAATGCCCTTGACCTGCTGAAACACCATACTGAGTTTCCAACTCATACCTACAATTTCGGGCTCGATTACAGCAATGTCAACAGCTCTCTGAACTTCGAATCCCTGGCCGAACAATTCCGCAGAAAATATGGTTTTGAATTCAAGATCAGCCTCGATTATGGAGATAAGAAGCTCTATGAGAAGGAATATGAAAATCTGGAGGAGAGACTGAACTATTTCAGAAGGCAAATCCAGGAAGAAGAAAAAGCGCTTGAGAAAACCCTGAGGGAAAATATCTGGGTTTCAGGGCAGGATACCCAGGAAATCCTGATGAAATATCGTTCCAAAAATACCGATGTTTACGAGGTTGCAAGTAATCTAAACGATGTAAGACTCCTGCTTGAAAAGCCCAGGGTATTTGATGTAATCATTGAAAAAGCAGGAGAAGTAGCTGAAACTTAAAAATTTCTAAAATATAACTGGAAAACCTCTGAAACAGGAATAAAGTTCTCTAAATATAAGGTCGCTAGTATAATAATCAAAAATATAATTCTAAATAGAGAATTCTTTAAACTTCTCAAAAATTTCTGAATTTGATTAATGACTGTTGATGTTCATCAGAAATTTTTAAAACTCATTAGAAATTCTTGAAGCTCATCAAAAACTCTTAAAACTCATCAGAAATTCTTGAGACTCTTCAAAAACAATTAAAACTTTGAAATTTCTGGAAAAGGAAAAATATGCAGGAATTAAAAAGGCGGAAGGAAGACTTTGATGACACTCCCGGATCAGGCTCATCTTTATCGTTTAGTCGTGCCTTCAATCCTTCTACAATATTGAATCTTGAGCTCAGGGAGGTTCTGACAACTCCTCGAAAGATACCAAGGCAAGTCAGGGAAGAGATTGCAGAAGTTCTTATTTATGAGCTTTTTTCAGAAAATGGGTACGAAATAAAAGATGAAAAGTTGTTTATGAGTAAATTTGGAGCTTTTTATCCGATCTTTCTAGGTTTAAAGGATTTCGGGGTCTGGGCTGAAATAAAAGCTCTTGCCGGAACCAACAATCTGGCAGGTATTTTTATACTCCGTGTCCTGCTTGAAGAACTCTTTACACTTCTGGATGACTACGGAAGGATGGAATCCAAATTTTCAAAAAAGTTTGCAAGAAATCTCGAAAAAAGCCTTAAAGCTCTGAGGAAGCTGATCGATGAAACTCAATCGACATGGGAAAGAAGCAGAATAAAAGATATTGAGAAAAATTTCCGGTTTCAGGAAAATCCGAATGTACCCTATCAACAGGAAACTCAAGAAAACAAACAGGAAAATTCTCTCAGACAAGAAAATTTTCTTCCACAGGAAAACTTTCTTCCACAGGAAAACTCTCTTCCACAGGAAAACTCTCTCAAACAAGAAAACTCTCTCAAACAAGGAAACTCTCTCAAACAGGAAAGTTCCCTGCAAGATGTCGAGCATGAGACCTGGGAGAACCCGGGTCTGCAGGCTGGAAATATTGCGGATTCCGAAGAACTTGCTTCAATGACTCTGAACTTTATGTCTTCAGAAAAGGCAGGAGAAGCCCTTGATTCTGTTATAGAAGAAAGCATAGCTGCAAAAATTGGAGAGCTTATCCCTGTGCTTGAAGACCACCTTGAAATGCTGGATATTCTCTCACTGCTCTTTCCGGACAGAGCCTGGGATCATTCCTTGAAGGCCCTTCATAGAGAATACCTTGGAAACCTTGAAAAATATGCTTCATTTCTTAAAAAGAGCTCGGATATTCATGAAATTCTTGAACTGGTAGGAAGAATCGAACTTGAGTACGGTTCAAAAAAGCTGAATTTATCTCCTTACAGTAAAAGTGAAGTCCATTCGGTTACCTTCTCGGGTGATCTTCAGACATTACTTCCAGCAGAAACCGTAAAGCTAAAAAATCCTCTCCTGAAGCGTAAGTTCTATGCTGATATGCTTGAAGGAAAACTTCTGACCTACCAGCTACAAGGGGAAAACTGGAACTCGGATGCTGCAGGAAAAAAGAGAAAAGGGCCTGTAATCGCTCTTGTAGACACCTCGGGGTCAATGCGGGGAAGCCCGGAGCTTCTTGCAAAAGCCATAGTTCTGGCAGCTACTAGAAGAATGTTAAAAGAAAACAGGGATGTTAAAGTGATTCTATTCTCTTCTAAGTGGCAGACCGTTGAAATTGAGCTTACAAACAAAAAGCGTATGGGTGAGGAGTTCCTGGAGTTCCTGAAACTTACTTTCGGAGGCGGCACCGATTTTAATACCGCACTTCGCTCAGGTCTTAAGGCTATGAAAAACGAAAAGGCTTTTGAGGGAGCTGATCTCCTTTTCCTTACCGATGGTTTTTCCGAACTCTCGGAAAAACCCCTTATTCGGGAATGGAATGAGATAAAAGCCGAAAGAAGAGCTCGGATCTTTTCCCTTATAATAGGAAATTATGATGCTGGCGGACTACAACAGATTTCTGACCACACATATCTTATAGGAAATGCCGAAAAATGGGATGTCGGAGAAAGCCCTGCAAGTTTTATCAAGGCAATAAGTAAACCTTACAGGCTTTAAGTTCCAGGATATTTTTATTCTGGGACATTGCTGGTTGTGGAACATTTTTAAGATAGTTTCGATTCTAATACTTTAATGTCTGCGCCTTAAAAATTTCTGCAGACCTTCTCCAAAGTCTTCCAGGTCTTTCCGTGACGGAGTCTGGCGCCTGGATATGCTTGACAGGACAGCAAAAGCAGCTTTTTTGCTCCTGCTAGCTCCTTTAAGCAGCCCGATTTCGATCATTGCAACAATTAACTCGGAAATCATTTTGCGATCTCTGGGACTCAGGTTATTCCATTTTTCGTTTATCTTCTTCGAAGAATCCACTATTGAATCTTTTCCTTCGGATGCTATTGTTGAGGCTTTTGAAGAAGCTACTTTTGAGGCGTTAATTATCTGCTTCCTTCCATAAGAAGCCGTTTCCAGAAAGATTTTGAAAGCATTTTCTGAGATCTTTTTTAGCCTTGCTCTTTGATTAATAGGAATCTCTTCTCCGGATGCCTTTTGAAAATCACTTTCATAGCCTCGGCTCTCAAGAATTTTACGAACTTCTCTAAAGATTTCCGAAATCTCTTCCTCAGACCTCGTTTTAAGGTATTCTCTGAGTTTTTCCAGAAGGTCCGAGTCAATTGGTTCTGAATTCTCTTTATAAAAGGGGTCCGGATCGCGAAAAAAGTCTTCCTCTGCCTCAACGTCATTTACTTTAACGTTATATACCTCAATGAAATCAGCATCAATTATAGGACTGGACCCAAAGATAGCTTCACGTGATGAGGTCTTTCTGGACTTGGATTTGTTCCGTATCCTGAACCCTGCATCTGAAAGTCTGTCTAATACTCTATCTTTAAGCAAGAAAATGCACTCCTTCTTGAAAATAAATGCCTTCCTTCTTAAAACAAAAAACTTTACTTGTACGGAAATAACTCACATCCGGCACTTTGCGTCAACCAGCTGTTAATATAAGATTAATTTAACTACCTGGGTATTAATTTAATTACCTCTTGTCAATTTAATTATCTATAAAAAGTTTAATTTTAAAGCTCGATGTCCTTTTCCTTTCCTTTTTTCTGGCAAAGTCTGAGTTCTCATCTCTGGCTAGGAAATAACTGAGTCAAGCGAGTAATCTCCTGCCTTTTTTGAAGTCAAACACACAAAAAGATGGATAACGAAAATTGAGTTTCATAAACTCTTGTTTTCTAAAAATAACTGCAAATCGATTCGCAGTCTAGGGAATTCTTTTATAAGTTTCACGCCTTAATAAATAATTAGCGAGGTTAAAAATATGCATATACTGGATACTAAGACGCTAAAAGGAATCGCATGTGGGCTCCTTGTTGTAGCAGTTCTTTCGATTGCCTGTGCAGGAGCAGGGAACGGAGATAATGCCGTGCCTGTAAAAGAAGAAGTGCAGTCAAAAGTCGGGGTCAGTGTTGCAAGCAGTGCATCATCTTCGAGTGGGAGTAGTGCTGCTAGCAGTACATCATCTTCGAGTTATGCCGGCGATTACTTTCCCGAATTTCAGAAACTCAAGATTGATCCGACTTATAAATACCTGGAACTTAAACCCGGAGACAGTACAAATTTTACTGTAACCGTTGAGAACAAAGACAACAAGACAATTGAATTGAAACCGAAGCCTGTAATTACTCCTTACACGGAAAATTTCATAAACGAAAGCTGGATCAGCATAGGTCCTTCCAAAGGGACTTTGAAGCCCGGAGAAAAAGAGGAATTTCAGGTAAAGGTAGACATACCTAAGGACGCTGATCTTGGAAACTATGCCGTACTCCTTGCTTTCACGGAAAAAGTTCCTGAAGGGGACGTAGCCGGTTCTTATCCAAATTTCCCTGGCACTATGCAGCTCAATATACAGGTTTGGGTCAAGCCCTCAGTCCAGATTTTTACACCTTATGTAAATGACCTTGTCGAAGTCGGAAAGAATTACACTTATGAAATAAAGCTCAAGAATACAGGTAGTAAAGATATCGCAATTTCTCCTGAGCTTACCAAAGACGCGGTTTACTCTATAGGAATGCCGGAACAGGCCTTCGGAGATGATGCGATACGCGTAGAAGCTCCTGACAAAATAAAAGCCGGACAGACAGCTATCGTAAAACTTGAACTTGCAGTTCCTGCTGATGCAAAAGGAAGCTATATTGGCAGCCTTAACCTGAATATTGACGATCCGGGGATTCGTGAGTATGAAGGAAAAGTTTCTCTGAACTTCCGTATCCTTCCGGTTCCTGAAAAGCCTTATGAAAGTACCTTTGAAGCCGGGACAGATAGCCCAATTACCCTGGAAATCAAAGCTAGCCAGTATGGGTACAACCTGTATGCTACCGGAGGAAACCAGAATCTTACGCCTTCCTTTAATGTGAGCCTGATAGATCCTTCCGGAAATGAAATTATCCCTACCCCTGTAGATACGAAATATAGCGGCTCGATAACTATAGTAGATGATACATACCCGCAGCCATTGTACTCTCTCCCATATATGTCCTCAAGAGGTGCGGACAGTGTGGAAGCTGGCAATATGGAAACTAAGAATCAAGGAAGTTACCAGGGAGGGACTACAACTTTTATTAAGACCTATACCGCACCAGGAGCTACGGGAAAATGGAAGCTTTCTATCTTTCCCGAAAATACAGAGAACTTTGATTATACTGTAACAATCGGGGCTGCTGAAAAGTAAGCAGCTTCCAATTTTTTCTTTTAATTTCAGACATTCTGGATAGAATAGATATCTGGTTTCATATAATTTGTGAAAACAAGAAAGTTTAGACTACTTTAGGGTTTTAAGACTCTTCAAATTCATTTTTTCTCTTAATAGCTTTTAATTATTCTACCCTTTCTTTTTCCTGTATTGCTACAATCTCTAAAAAACACATGTTAAGGGTCAGTATCTTAGGCTAGATGTAAATCAGTTAGGCTAGATGTAAATCAGTAATTTTTATACCGGCTGATATATAATTTAATTATAGCGCAATTCTCGGAGATTCCGGAAAAAGTAAAGGCAACATTCCAATAAGGGCAAACTTTTGTATGTATAAAGGAATAGTAAACCCGAAGGAATAAAATAGTCTGAAGATAAGATGGGGCTTCATACTATCAAGAGATTCGCACGATAAAGAAATTGACGTGATAAAGAAATTGACACGATAAAGAGAAAAATCTATAATATCATGTTTTAATTCCATATTTCTGCTGGAGGTAAGAAATTTATGAGAGAAGGTCCGGACCCATTTGGGGTAAGAGACACTATTGAAACAGCTGCCGGAAGAGCTACGATTTACAGATTGGGCAAACTGGAAGAAAATGGTTTTGAGGGAATTTCCCTGCTTCCGTACTCCATAAGAATCCTGCTGGAATCTCTGCTAAGGCATGCAGATACGGAAAAGCATATAATAACTGCTGAGGATGTGGAGGCTCTTGCCCGCTGGAGCCCTGAAAATATAAGTGACAGGGATATTCCGTTCATTCCGTCAAGGGTAATTATGCAGGACTTTACAGGTGTTCCAGCCATAGTAGACCTGGCAGCCCTCCGTTCTGCAATGCAGCGTTTGGGGGGAGATCCCACGAAAATAAACCCTGTTATCCCTGCTGATCTTGTTATCGATCATTCGGTCCAGGTAGATTCCTATGGCACGGCCTACTCTCTTGAAGAAAATGAGAAAAAGGAGTTTGAACGCAACGGGGAACGCTATTCTCTCCTTCGCTGGGCCCAGAAAGCTTTTGACAATTTCAGAGTCGTGCCCCCTGGAAGGGGAATTATCCATCAGGTAAACCTTGAGTACCTGACTCCTCTTGTACACCTCAAGGAGAAAAATGGGGAACTGTTTGCATTTCCCGATACTCTTGTAGGGACAGACTCTCATACTACGATGATTAATGGAATTGGAGTACTCGGCTGGGGAGTAGGAGGCATAGAAGCCGAAGCCGTAATGCTAGGGCAGCCTTACTATATGCCTGTACCTGAGGTCGTGGGCTTCAAGCTCTACGGAAAACTTGCACAGGGAGTTACTGCCACCGATCTTGTCCTGACAATTACTAAGATGCTTAGAAAAGAAGGAGTTGTCGGCAAGTTTGTGGAATTTTACGGGCCCGGTTTAAACTCACTCAGTCTTCCGGATAGGGCAACAATCTCCAACATGGCTCCTGAATATGGTGCAACTCTTGGAATTTTCCCGCCTGACGATGAGACTCTTGATTACCTGCGAAGAACTGGCAGGAGTGAAGATCAGGTTGACCTTGTGAAAAGGTATCTGGAAGCCCAGGGTCTTCTCTATTCGACTCACAAGCCTGACCCTGTCTTCAGCACTACCCTTGAACTTGATATGAGCACGGTAAAACCTTCCCTTGCAGGTCCAAAACGTCCTCAGGACCAGCTCTTCTTAAGTGAAGTGCCTGAAAACTACCGTGAAACTATGCGGCAGACATTTATCCGAAAGAAAGAGTCAGGACTTGGACTTTCCCAGGATCCTGCCTACCAGCGCTGGATAGAAGACGGAGGGACACCCGTAGAGGAACCTGAAACTCCTGTTGCAGAAGAGGAAAAAGCAGGAGTTCTTGAGAAGGCCTTCAGGGTAACACACGGCTCCGTAGTAATTGCAGCAATTACTTCCTGTACCAATACCTCAAATCCCTCAGTTCTGATAGGAGCCGGACTGCTAGCAAAAAAGGCTGTAGAAAAGGGCCTGCACGTCAAGCCTTTTGTAAAAACAAGTCTCTCACCAGGCTCAAGGGTAGCGACAGAGTATCTGAAAGCTGCAGGCCTTTTGCCCTATCTTGAAGCTCTCGGTTTCCACCAGGTTGGGTACGGCTGTACAACCTGTATAGGGAACAGCGGGCCTTTACCTGAGAAAGTCTCACAAGAGATTCAGGAAAATGACCTTACTGTTGCAGCCGTGCTCAGCGGAAACCGAAACTTCGAAGGAAGAATTAATCCGCTTGTCAAAGCAAACTTCCTTGCTTCTCCGCCTCTTGTTGTGGCTTATGCAATCGCAGGTACTGTGAATATCAACCTCGAAAACGATCCTCTTGCTTATGATCCCAACGGGCACCCGGTTTACCTCAAGGACATCTGGCCTGCAGAGGAGGAGATAAAGAATGCCGAAAAGAACAGCATCAAACCTTCAATGTTCGAAAAAGAGTATTCAGGCGCTCTGGAGGGCCCTAAACGCTGGAAAGAACTGGAAGCCCCGACAGGTACTCTCTATGATTGGAACCCAATGTCCACATATATTCAGGAGCCTCCGTACTTCATGGATTTCCCACTTGCTCCACCTTCACCTGAAGATATAAAGAGTGCAAGAGTTCTGGCTCTTTTCGGGGACAGCATTACCACGGACCATATTTCTCCTGCAGGGGATATTCCTTCAGATAGTCCTGCAGGCAGGTACCTGATTTCCTGGGGTGTGAGCCCGGAAGATTTCAATTCTTATGGGTCCAGAAGGGGTAATCATGAGGTAATGATGCGTGGAACCTTCGGGAATATTCGGCTCAGGAACAGGCTCGTGGACAGAGAAGGAGGGTGGACCGTATACCATTCTCGGAAAGAAGACTTCCCTGAGGAGCTCTGCGAGGGAATTCCTATTTATGATGCATCTATGCTTTATGCGGAAAATAATACTCCTCTGATCGTTATTGCAGGAAGGGAATATGGGACAGGCAGTTCCAGGGACTGGGCAGCCAAAGGTACATTCCTGCTCGGAGTTAAAGCAGTTATTGCTGAGTCTTTCGAGCGTATACACAGAAGCAACCTTGTCGGGATGGGAGTTCTTCCGTTGCAGTTCAAAGAAGGCGAGAATGCCGACACTCTGGGTCTAACAGGAAAGGAAAGCTATGATATTCTGGGTATTGAATACATGGAGCCTCATGGAGAACTTACAGTAAGGGCAAAGGACGAAAATGGCGACGAAGTTCAGTTCCAGGTAACCTTGAGGCTGGATTCGGCTGTGGAAATCGAATATTACATGAACGGCGGAATTTTGCATAAGTTTCTGCGGGATTCGGTGAAGAAAAAATAACAGGTTACTAGTTCTTGAATTAGATGAAGAACTTTTTTGAAAAGGTTTCAAAAACTTTACATAAAACTTCCTGTTTTTTTGAAACCTTTTCTTTTTCCTTATCGGAAAGAGAGTTATAATAAGTTGTTTTAATTCTAACAAGCTTTTTGAGGAAAACTTTCTTCTGAAAAGAACACATTTCATTTTTAATATAACCGAGAGGTTTAAGGCCGCAGCATCCTTAATATCAAAAAAATAATTATAAAGCTCTCAAGATATAATTTCAACAAATTTAATATACTTATTCGACGATAATAGGAATGCATTGTCACCCCTATTTTTGGGTCTTATAAGACCCTTCGCGTTGAATTTTCCACATATAAGCAGAGGATTCCCCAAACTTTAAAGTTTTTTGAAAATCCTCTTGGCATAACTGTGAGGTATAAAATGAGTAAAAATATCTGTTTCATAGATGGGTTAGAGGGCATTCTGAAATACAGGGAGATAGACATTAACCAGCTGGTTGAGCTTCCCTATGATGCCGTTTCCTATCTGCTTATCCAGGGAGAGCTTCCCGGAGATCAGGAACTTGCCGAGTATGCAGCCTGCCTGCATGGGGAGCGTGAAGTTAACAGGGAGGTGATAGACGTTATCCGTATGTGCAATTTCAATATTGACTCTATAGAAGCACTGCGTACAATCGTTTCTTTTATATCACAGTTCGATCCGGATATTAACGACAGTTCTCCCGAAGGAAATATGAGAAAAGCTATAAGGTTAATTGCCAAGATACCAACCATAGTTGCTGCATATTTTAGAATCGCAAACGGAAAACAACCTGTACCTCCTGATCCATCCCTATCCCACGGAGCTAACTTTCTGTATATGTTAAGAGGAAATAAACCAACTCAGCTGGAGGCTGAGGTCATGGAGAAAGACTTCATTCTCAGTGCCGAACACGAATTAAATGCCTCTACTTTTTCTTCAAGAGTTACTGCCTCTACTCTTTCGGATCTCTATTCTGCTGTTGTTTCCGGGCTCTGCACCCTTAAAGGTCCTCTGCACGGAGGGGCAAGGGCAGAAGTCGTGACTATGATCGAAGAAATTGCTTGCCCAGAAAACGCAGAAAATTACGTCCTCGATAAACTAAGTAAAAAAGAAAAAATTATGGGTTTTGGACATAGAGTTTACAAAACTTACGATCCTAGAGGCACGATATTCAAGCAGCTTGCTAAACAACTCGCAGAAGCAAAGGGGGATATGCACTGGTACAACACTGCCGAAGTAGTAGAAAATACTGTTATCCGTGAACTTGTAGAAAAGAAAGGAAAGCCAATCTATCCTAACGTTGATTTTTACTCGGGAGTTATTTACAAATATATGGATATTCCTCCTCAACTTGCAACATCGATCTTTGCAATCGGCAGGGTTTCAGGCTGGATAGCTCACTGCTTTGATCAGTACGAGAAGAAAAAGATCATAAGGCCCAGGGCTTTCATGCTTGATGAATGCTAAAATTATCTTTTAAGATTATCCTTTTATCTTTTGTCAAGCTTTTTTTAAAAATGTTTTTTGTAGCAACCGTTGACCCGCAACCGTTGACCCGCAACCGTTGACCCGCAACCGTTGCGCCGGTTGATCACGCCTATAGGGTTTGGGGATAATTTTTTTCAAATCCAAACGT
Organism: Methanosarcina barkeri 3; assembly: GCF_000970305.1. Taxonomy (GTDB): domain Archaea; phylum Halobacteriota; class Methanosarcinia; order Methanosarcinales; family Methanosarcinaceae; genus Methanosarcina; species Methanosarcina barkeri_A. The sequence continues at coordinate 2,850,467 of NZ_CP009517.1, read as the reverse complement.
TTCTCGGGTTTTCGATAAAACCTTTTCTCAAAAGGTTTTCGGTCAAGCAGTTTTTTGAAAAGGCTTGCAGGCAAACAATTTTCAAAAGCAGATTACAGAACTTGACTGACTTTTACTTGATTAGTGTACTTTAATTTTAAATTAGTAGCAACAAATTATAAATAGATTGATTACTTTATTACATATGAAATTATAAATGAAAGGTTCTCCCTAAAAAATTATGTTAGTATATGAGCCTCCTAAGCTCAAAGTATACATTCTAAACTGAGGATATAGTAGAAACTCAAAGTATTGTTTGATTAAAGGAACAGCCGATAGCACAAGATCAATCGAAAGTTTAGGACCAGCAAATAAATTTATAAAATTGAGATTTAGTCAAAATAAAAACTATGGATTAAAACTTGAATTCAGGTTATGGAGTTGATAGGAGAAAGTAGTAACAAAGTAAGAGTAGATAGTATGTGCGTAAATTTCAAAAGTAAGTAACTATAAATAAATAAATAAATAAATAAATAAATTGTGCTCAAATATCCCAGGGGATTTACTGAATCAAGAACAGTGAGATTTGGTTTAGAAGTCGGTACTGAAATTTCATACCGGCTTTTAACCTGATTTCTTAACTTGGCTTTTTTTCAAATTTTCGGTGTTTTTCCCAGTATCCTGTAAGTTTGCCCCCAAGGGCAAGCTTTCCAAGCTCTCGCCTTACCTGATCACTTACTTCTGAAGGAACAGCCGATGCATATGGAGTTCCGGGCAGGGGAGTTAGGTAATGGGCCCTTACAGTGCCTCCTTTCTTGCAAATCCAGCGAACAAGATTAAGGCTTTTTTCCTGGTCTTCTTCGGTTTCGGTGGGAAGACCGAAGATGAAATCAACCGCCGGAACAATTTCATGCTCCAGACAGCATTCGACTGCTGAAATACTGTCTCCAACAGTATGCCCTCTCCTGATCTCCTTTAGAATTCGGTCACTGCCTGATTGAACTCCAACACTAAGGCTATCGTTTGCGCAGTATTTTCTCACGAGTTCAACCGATTCATCGGTTACGAACTCAGGACGCACTTCCGAAGGAAAAGTCCCGAAAAAGATTTTTTTATCAGGCAGTTTATGAAGTGCGGAAAGCAATTTTTCCACTTTGTCAAACCTGGGGTGAATTCCGTCACTTCCGTAACCCAAGGCATTGGAGGCTATAAAGCGAAGATCATCATAGTACCTTGCGTTTTTCATAATCGAATCTATGCTTCTGTGTCTTACTTCTCTTCCGAAAAGCCTGGGAGTCTGACAGTACTTGCAGCCCCAGGGACATCCCCTGCTAATTTCAATAGGGGCACGGAGTTTATGAGGGTCAAAACAGGGGTAGGAATCAAGGTTTGCATAAGGCCTTTTCGCAGTCATAACAACCTTACCCGTTTCTGCTTCCCTATACGCAATGCCAGGTACTTTTTCTGGATCTCCCTTTTCCTGAACCATTTTCACAAGTTCCGGAAGGGTTTCCTCTCCTTCCCCTATCACGACATAGTCAAAGTATTCAAGTGTCTCTTCTGGAGCACCGGATGGGTGAGGTCCTCCAGCAATAAAAACAGAATCAGTGCCTGCATTTTTCACTTCCATAAATACCTTTGCTGCCTGGCGCGTTGTAAAACTGTAGAGCATGATTCCGTCTACAGGCCTGTCTACAAAACCGGCTTCCGGCAGTAAAGGCGAAAGGACCGCAAAGCTGTAAGAGTTTTTCTTACTATACCGGAAGTGCACGTTCATACTTTTTCCTCCGTTTTTTCCTCCGTTTTTAAAAATCCATATTTTTCAGGGAATCGGTTTAAAAGGTATTAAAGTAAAGCAGAGTAAGCCCAGAATAAAGGTAATAATCCCTAATAGGATGCGTTTTTTGTCCAGTTCGACTTTATCGTGCAGAGGAGATGGATGCCCTACCGCAGCAAAAATCCAGAGGAAAAGGGCCCAGGATATCCATATGAATCCGTCTTCTTTCATCCAGTAAATTACATAAAGTCCTATCAGAAACAGGACACGAGGCATCATAAATGAAATCTTTTCCGCTTTCTTACCCAGCATAGCCCTGAGGATGTGCCCACCGTCAAGTTGTCCAGCAGGGAGAAGGTTGAGCAGGGTTACGAACATTCCTACCCAACCTGCAAAGGCTACGGGATGAAGGTTTTCTCCTGTAGCTCCGACAAGTTTCTGGATAAATACGAAAAGAGGAGGTAAGCCAAGACCAAGCATCATAGAATCCGACAGGGGGCTTACTGCAGGCGACTCAAGGTTAAGTCCTATTACCGTAACCGCAACTGACATAAACAGCCCTACCAGTGGCCCTGCAACTCCCACGTCAAAAAGTGCTTTTCGGCTTGGCACAGGTCCTCTATAGCGAATTAACGCTCCCATTGTGCCAATAAAAGTTGGGAAAGGAATGAAATACGGAAGAGATGCCTTCATTCCATGGTATCTGGCCATTACATAGTGAGCCATCTCATGGGAACCAAGAACTGCCATTATCGCAAGGGTAAACGGTAAGCCTCGGAAAAGCTGGAAGGGCTCGCTTTCGAGGTCTGCTCCTGACATCCAGGCTCCGCAAACCATAGTTGTAAAAAAGGTTGCTATGAAAAGGACAAGGTTTATCCAGGTCTTTTCCTTTGTCTTCTTTTCAGGAAAAACCAGCAGTACGTATTCTCCAAGCTCGTACTTTAGAGTACAGCTAAAACCAAACTGCTGTAAAGGCTCCCAGAGTTCTCCCGTAATATTTTCATTACTGGTTCGAGGAGTTCCATAGAAGTAAAGCGCTTCTCCGGAATTCTGGACCTCATAAACGTCGAATACCCTGACTATGTAAGGATATAAACGTGAAACCGTTTCTTCGGCATTGAATTTTCCTTTGCCTTTTTTATGGTTTTCCTGGTTCATTTTTGAGTTCCTATATCCCAGCTTAAGATTTGTTTTTTAGATTTATCCCTTTTCAACTTTATCAGTTCACTTCAGAACTTAAATTATCATTTTTCGTTTGCTAATTATTTCTTCAATTTTAATTACATTCAGTTTTATTTGTTTCCTGTTTGATAAGTTCAATATATCCTTTACTTCCGTTAACCACAACAAAGTCTCCATTATTTAATACTTCGTAAGGGTTTCTCTCAAGCATATCAACAAGTGGGATTTCGGAAATAATGGCTCCAACTGCAACTATGGGTTCGGTTTCCAGATTTATTATCGCTGAAGGAGCGACTCCGTTTTTCTTGAGTTGATACATAACGTACGAGCCGACTGTAGAGCCTTTGCCGTGGGGAAAAACAAGAACTTTACCCTGAATTGATTTTCCTTCAAGGGCGTGGTTTTCTTCAATTATAACCCCTGTTTTCGGGTCTACACTGCCAAGGAAAGAGATGGGGTCTATGGAGAGAAGTACTTCTCCTCTTGCACATCCTCTGGAAATTGTCCTGCCTTTAAGTTTAATTAGAACCACCTGCCTTCTTTGCAACCTTCTTTGTTGTCTCACCGATTGCTTCCTCAACACATGTTTCCATACTTCCGTATACTGCTTCAGCTCCACACATCCCTGGTACGTAAGCAAGCGCTTTTCCTGAGTTCACCATGACACAGGAATAGCTGTTGGTAGCAGGAGAAACTACCATGCAGGTATCACAGACAACCTTAGCTCCACTTTTTTCTATAGTCTTGATGTACTCAGGATGGAGCTTTGCAAGTTTTCTTGAGGTAAAGATCCAGAACTCTTTTAAAACCGTTTTCCCTCTCAGGAGTTCGGCTGCCTTTTCAAGCTCTGCTGCCGAGCAGTGAGGGCATCCTATGGTTATCAGTTCTGGCTCTTTGCAGGCTTTTCTCAGGCCTTCGTAAACCTCGTCGAGCTGACTTTTCTCAATAGTTATTTTTTCCGTCGGCTCTTCAAAATCCATCCTGCAAATCTCAGGCGTGACTCCTTTAACGTGGTAAAGGGCAACTGCTCCTGACGCTGCCATTGCAGCTCCTAGCGCTTTTAACTCATCCGCATCCGGAGTACACCTTAGATGAAAAATAGGCACCTTGCTTCCTGCAAGTTTGCCAGCTACATAACCGAGTGCACCGTAATCCGATCCCTTTAGTGAATACCCTACATCAAATGAAATCTCAGGCATACGGTTTTCGTCCAGATGGAATCCATAATTTGCAGTTTTTCCAAGAAGTGCCGCAGAAAGGGCTGAAGGTCCACCTTCCCGGTTTGTCCTGGCTCCAAGTACGGAATTTGCATAGGAGACAGCTGATGACTCACTCCATGCAAGATGGTCACCGTAACCAACGTTAAAACCCTCGAGATTATAGGGCGTGCACGTGCACTCGCACCGAATTCCCAGTTTTTCATATGCCTGAACAATCAATTTCTGCTTTTCCGCAAACTCGGGTGAAATCCTGAGCCTTTTCCAGTCTTGCAGATCCATCCCTGCAGGGTTCAGAATCGAAGGGACCTTAACCTTGCCCTGCAGGTCTGAAATCCATTCAAGGCCTGCATCGCCCATGGTTTTATAGGAGACCCCTGCTATCTGAGAGCTTTTAATTGGGATAAGTCTATCTGCACCGTAAATATCTCCAAGAGCTACCAGGATTTCGATAGCCTGCCTTAGAGTCTCCCCGGATTCTCCGTTCAGGATTTGTTCTTCTTCTTTTGTAAGATACATTGAAATTCACTCGGTAATTGCCAGATGCTTAAAATAATTTTATTTACTCTTCCGGAATTACTGCCCTTTCAAAATTTTCTTTTTCTATAAGCACTTTTGTAGCATCAATTCCCACTTTTGTTGTCGTTCCATCAGGAGCTCCTCGCGGGTCAAGGGAACTACCCCGGACATTGGGGATAATAAGAATATCCACATCTCCTTTCACCCTCGTGGCAATCGCAAACTCGACATCGTTAGGGTCAAAAATGTTTATATCCTCGTCCACAATCACTACATGCTTAAGGCTAGTATGTGCTGCAAAGGCCGCCATAATAGCGTTTTTTCCATCTCCTTCAGTCTGTTTTTCGATCTGAACGACTGCATGGAGATAACAGCATCCTCCTTCTGTCAATACTACGTTTTTGACCGTCGTGACCTCACCGACAGCCCTGTAAATTCTTGGCTCGTAAGGTACCCCCATCATCAGGAGGTGCTCAGGACCGGCTGGCAGAATTCCGTGATAGATCGGGTCTTTTCTATGGATAACTCGAGTAATATGAATAACAGGTTCCTTTCTTATAACATCGTATGTTCCTGTGATGTCTACAAAAGGTCCTTCATCAATCTTTTCTACAGGATCAATATAGCCTTCAAGCACAATTTCGGCATGAGGAACTTTTACCCCGTTTGCGCACTCAAACAGCTCAACAGGAGCTCCTCGCAGAGCAGCTGCGTATTCGAATTCTTTTCCTACAGGAACCCGTGTGGAAGTCGCATAAATGATTGTAGGGTCGCAGCCAAGCACGATTGCAACAGGCAAAGGTTCGCTTTTTTCAGCGGCTTTTTTGTGAAGCAGATAAGTATGCCTTGGAGGAACCAGGCGAACTGCAAGTTTATCTTTTCCTGCTAGCATAAGCCGATGAATTGAAGCATTAATTGTGTCTCCGTACTCGGAAACAACAATTCCTGCCGTTATATAAGGAGCTCCGTCTTTTTCAAAATGCGTGAGTATAGGAAGTTTCGTCAGATCAACCTGATCTTCTATGACCTCAAGGGTTGGAGATTCTGACACCAGCCGTACTTCGCCCTCAGGAGAAACTTCAGAAAGCCTCCTTATAATTTCTTCTTTAGGAACTCCAAGCATGGAGGCCAGTTCGTCTCTTGATCCAAGCAGGTTCATTATGACTTTTGAACCCGAAATATTATGGAATAAAACCGGGGCTTTTGCGGCTCTTGCAATTCTTGAAGCCTCAAACCTTGGAGACACAGATTGGAAAATCTCTACCAGTTTTCCATTTTCTTTTAACTGGTCAATAAAAGCTCTAAAAGTCATGGTATCTGGATATCAAAAAGCTGTCAGATAATAAAAAGATTGTCTGACAAGTTTTCTAATAATAGCTTTTGAAAAAACTGCTTTCCCGCAAGCCTTTTGAAAAAATTGCTTGACCGAAAACCTTTTGAGAAAAGGTTTTATCGAAAACCCGCGAAACGTTTGGATTTGAAAAAACTTATCCCCAAACCCTATAGGTGTGATCACAAGCCTTTTTTAAAAGGCTTGAGCGAAAACCCAGTAACATTTGGATTTGAGGAACTTATCCCCAAACCCTATAGGCGTGATCAACCGACGCAACGGTTGCGGGTCAACGGTTGATCGAAAATCCTAAAGAAATCCAGGCTCATTTGGAAATTGAAGCTTTTTCTGCTCTTATAACCATTTGAAGGCCTTCCTGCATGAGTTCTTCAGCTCTTTCCTGCTTTTTTGCTTCGGCAAAGATTCGGAATATCGGTTCCGTGCCAGACGGACGGATAAGGACCCAGCCGTCTTCATACCAGACTTTGACTCCGTCAATGGTGTCCATCTTAAACCCGAGGCCTGAAGCTTCATATTTTACTCTTTCCATTGTGGTCTGCGTGTTTACAGAGGGAACTTTGGTTTTTGCGTTGAAATACTGAGGTACACTCTTGGCGAGCTCGGAAAGTTTTTTCCCGCTAGCCAGAATTTCAAGTATTTTGGCACAGGCCATTGCTCCATCCCTGCAATACTGATGTTTGGGGAAAATAAGGCCTCCATTACCCTCGCCTCCGAATACTGCATTTACTTCCATCATTTTTCGGGCAACGTTGATGGATCCGACTGCTGTCCAGTAAAGCTCAACACCTTCTTCTTTTGCTACGTCAGCCATTCTCTGTGAAGAGCTAACGGGAGTTACTATGGGTCCTTTTTCGCGTTCAAGCATATATTTTGCCATCATGGCAAGCAGAACCTCTTCATTTAAGAACTCGCCATTTTCATCCATAAAGACTATCCTATCTGCATCACCATCATGGGCTGCTCCGAGATCGGCACCTGTCATTTTCACAAGTTCGGAGAGCTCGGTTAGAGCATCGGGGGTGGGTTCGGGATTTCGCCAGGGAAAGGTTCCATCTGGCTGAGCTCCAAGGGTCAGCACATTACAGCCCAGTTCTCTGAGCAGGAAAGGAAGAGTGAGCGAACCTGCTCCACAACCTGTATCAACAACTACCTTGAGTTTACTGCTTTGAATCTTTTCGGCATCTACAGCCTTGATAACATTTTTGATATAGTATTCATTGACACCCGGATCGATCCTGAAGCTACCGGTTTTCTCCCAGGATACAGTAGAATATTTTCCAGAAGAGTATATTTTTTCGATCTCCCTTTCTCCATCTCTTGGAAACTCCGTACCATCTCCAGCAATTAACTTGATTCCATTATATTGTCTTGGGTTGTGGGATGCGGTAATAACTATTCCGGCATCGGCATAATCACGCACATAATACTGAATAGAAGGAGTAGGAACTGTTCCCACGTCAATTACGTTCAGACCTGTTGAAAGAGCCCCGGCGATTGCGGCAGACTTCAGCATCTGACCTGAAATTCGGGTATCGCAGCCTATAGCAACCGTACCTTTTGAACCCATATATGTACCAAGACTTCTGGCTAAATTTGTAGCCAGTTCTGGAATTATATATTCATTGGCGATACCACGTACACCATTAGTTCCGAATAATGCCATGTAAAGTCTCCATCTTTGTAACTTGAATGATAATTCTGCCGTTCAGGCAAATCTGCTCTTTAATTTAATATTATAATAAATAAGACTTTGATTGAAACAAAGCTTTGGTAATAAAAACATTATAATGATTTCAAGATACCGCTATTTGAGAAGATTCTCAAACTTAAAAATAACGTCCGTTAGGTAAAACATAATTTTTTCAGATTGTTTCAAGCTACCTGACAATAGGGCTGGCAAATAAATATATCTTATTAGCTAAAAACCCGTTAATAATGGTCACTGAAAAGATAGAACTTATAAAGGAGGCTATAAAAGCCAGAGGAAGTACGATCATTGCATTTTCAGGAGGAGTAGACAGTGCCACTCTTGCAGCTCTTGCTTTTGAGGTACTTGGAAAAAAGGCTCTTGCCGTAACCATAAATTCCCCACTTTTCCCAAGGAAACAACTTGAAATAGCTGTTGAGACAGCCTGTGAGATTGGAATTGAGCACAAGGTCCTTTCTTTCTCCCAGTTGAGCCTTCCTTATTTCTCCGTAAACACACTAAACAGGTGCTATTTCTGTAAAAAAGCCTTGCTTGAAACCCTGATGGACTTTGCGGAAAAAGCAGGATATGATGTTGTACTTGAGGGCACTAATTTCTCTGAAATACATGGGGAAAACCGTCCAGGGTATATGGCGGTCCAGGAAGCCGGAGAAAAGGTTTTCTCTCCCTTCGTAAAGTTTAACGTGACAAAAGAGGAAATCAGGGAAGCTGCTTTCGAACTTCATCTTTCAGCAGCTAGCAGACCGTCTGCAGCCTGCCTTGCAACCCGTATTCCCTATGGTCAGCCAATAACGACAGAGTCTCTCCAGAAACTAGAAAAAGCCGAAGAATTTCTCTTTTCCCTGGGTTTTACCCAATTTAGGGTCAGGATGCACGAGAACCTCGCTCGTATAGAAGTCACACAGAATGAACTGGAAAATGCTTTGCTGAAAAGAGAGAAAATTTCACGGCATTTGAAATCCCTGGGTTTTGATTACGTAACTCTTGATCTTGAGGGCTTTCGGAGTGGGAGCATGGATGAACCTTACACCTTGAAGAAAACCTGATAACCAGAAAACAAGCAAAAAAATAAGGATGAGAAAAATAAGGATACGAAAAGTAAGGGTACGGTAAGTAAGGGTACGGTAAGTAAGGGTACGGTAAGTAAGGGTACGGTAAGTAAGGGTACGGTAAGTAAGGGTACGAAAATTAAAGATACGAAAATTAAAGATACGAAAATTAAGAATACGAAAATTAAGAATACGAAAATTAAAGATACGAAAATTAAGAATACGAAAATTAAGAATACGAAAATTAAGAATACGAAAATTAAAGATGCGAAAATTAAGGATACGACAAATAAAGATATAACAAATAGGGATAAGAAAAATTATGAAAGAGATCTGTATCCGAAAAGCCAGTAAATCAGATCTGCTAGCAATTCAGAGGCTCCTATCAACTTACTTTCTTGACATGGAGGGACTTGAACCTGAAAATTTCATGCTGGCTGAACTCGATGGGAATATTGTCGGTTGTGTTGCTCTTATTAAATCCAAATCCTACGGTAAGGATTTTCTGGAGATTCATTCTATTGCAGTCCATCCGAACTTCAGGGGAAAAAGGATCGGAACCAGGCTTGTTAAATATCTTCTAACAGCTATTGGGGATCAATGTTGCGACTTATATGTCAGGACAACTGCTCCTATCTTTTTTGAAAAACTAAATTTTAAGAAAATAGAGAATTCTGAAAAGTTATCTGTCTGGGAAGATTGCGAAAATTGTGAACATTTTGAGAAGTGTACGCAGCACGCGTTGAAATATTCTTGTAAACATTGAATTTTCAGTTCAATTGTTAAGCCTCAATTCCCAAACCTCAACATAAATCTCTACCTAATAAACTATTTATTATCTTTTCTTTCAAAAAAACAGGAAATAAGAGTCTTTTTCCATATTCTGAATTTTTGGTCTATAGGTCAACTATTAGCTGAATTAATACCTGACTTTGAAAAATTCCAAAAGAGCGAAAAAGATTTCAATAGTATTTTATATCGGGACATTATTTCTATTACTTTAACAACCATTGCAAATAATTGGAATTTTAATTAAAAAATTTTGATTTTTCCGTGTTGTTTAGTAATTGTTTTTGGTTGCAATCAAAATCAATGCTCAGTTTCTCAATGTTCAGTTTACCAATGTTCAGCTTATTAATTTTCAGTTTATCAATGCTCTATTTCGACAACTCCGAGGAATAGTAAGCACTGAAAGAAGGGAAAGAGGAAGGATAAATGAAACAGACAGAAAAAGCTCGTTCAATAGCTTTAGCTTCAATAGCCATGATTTTACTTTTAATGTATGCCTTATCCATGGCATCGGCGTCTCCTGAACAAAACCCACAAACTATTGCTCCATCGGATATCAGCAGTAGAACAGGAGAATCTTCTGAGGACAAACTTGTTTTAAGTGAATTATCTACAGAAGGAATTAATATAGCCACGGAATCTATGCAACCTGCTGCGCTCAAGATCACTGAAACTCGAATCACCAATAGTAAGTCAGAGCAGTCCGACCCTGTTATTTATGGTAGCAAGATTGCGTGGACAGATTCTCACAATGAAAAATCTGATGTTTACTTATATGACCTCTCGACCAGAAAGCAAACTAAGATTACTAACACTGGACATGCATTTTTTTCTACTATATACGGAAACAAGATTTTGTGGCAGGATTGGTCTGACAGCGAAAATGGTAGTGTGTATATTCAAGACCTCTCAACTAATAAGAAAACTCTCATCACTACTTTAAGTGATGCCTTCGATAGTGCTTCAGTTTACGGTGACAAGATTGTATTTACGACTTGGGGTGCTCTCTTAATGTATGACCTTTCCACTAAAAAACTAACCCAGATTCCTACTAATGTAAATGCAGCCTACTCTGATATTTATGGTAATAAAATAGTATACTGCTCGAATTTCCCCGATGAAAACGACAATACCAATATCTACATGTACGATCTTTCTGCTAAAAAGGAAACTCAGATCACTACCCACGCATCAGGATGTTCTCCTGCTATTTACGGTAACAGGATTGTATGGGAAGATGATCGCAATGGAAACTATGATATCTATATGTACGATCTTTCTGCTAAAAAGGAAACTCAGATCACTACCAATCCATCCGCTTCACGGAATCCTGCAATTTATAGTGATAGGATAGTGTGGGAGGATGATCGCAACGGAAATCGGGATATCTACATGTATAATTTGTCCACTGGTCAGGAATGTCACACTACTAACAAATCAGATCAGTATGATCCAGAGATCTATAGTGACAGGATAGTATGGACAGATATACGAAATGGAAATCCTGATATTTACATTGGCTTTGTTTCAAATGTATCACAGCCAAAACCACCTGTTGCTTCATTTTCTGCATCTCCAACCTCAGGAAACGTGCCCCTTAAGGTGCAGTTTTCCGATAAGAGTACAGGCTCACCAACTACCTGGAAATGGACTTTTGGAGATGGTAAAACTTCAACACTTAAGAGTCCTGTACACACGTACGGTAAAGCAGGAAAATATACTATCAGCTTAATGGTAAAGAATGCTGCAGGAAGCAATACGAAAACAATAAAGAATTACATAATTGTAAATCCCGCTCCTACAAAACCTGTTGCTGCGTTTTCTGTGAAACCTGCCTCAGGAAAAGTCCCTCTGAAAGTACAGTTTACTGACAAGAGTACAGGATCGCCAACCACATGGAAGTGGAGTTTTGGAGATGGAAAATTTTCAAGAGCTAAGAATCCTGCACATACCTATAGTAAAGCCGGAAAATATACTGTCAGCTTAACAGTAAAGAATGCTAAAGGCAGCAACACTAAAACTATGGCTGGATATATTACAGTTTCCAAAAAATAAGTATTTCTAACTAAAAAACAAGAAAAAAATCAAGGCTAAAGGGTATGTATAATCGTTGATCAGATCTGAAAAAAGGTGAAAGTAGTCCTTTTTTTCAGATTTGAGAACTACCTTTTTACAATTTTCAATAACTGATCTTAAAATCCAATTGTTTAACTTATTTTTAAGCTAATTTGAAGTATTATCTGCCCTATTCTTACTTTTTGTGTCAAATATTTAATATTAAAAAATTATAAGGTATTTTATTGAAGAATTAGGCATTCAATTGATAAATATTGAAAATAATTGAAATCGTAAGCAAGAAATTTTGGCGTTTTTCAGTTTTTTAGTGATGTATCGCTAGTACAGGCGAAATATTAAGCTCTCCAAAAAATGAGCATTATTATTGAAAACGCAATGATATTTTTTGAACAACAGGCATAAACAATGAAAATGTTTGCAGATGGCAGTATTCTCATGCTAAAACAATTATTATTGAAAAACAATTACATATATAAGCATAAAAAGTGGGGAGCTTGGACATATATCGATATAGAAACTCACAATTTGGTTTTTGAATCTCATAATTGGAATAGTTAATTAAATATAGAAAAATGATCCTGAAAATTCCTGATAATTCAGAACAAAGCAAGTTCTAGATAATTTTATAAAACCGATATATAATAAGTTAAAACAATAGTGAGAAAAGTTTAGTAATCTTTTACGGTTTGATAAATTTAAATATGTAAACAGTATAATTTAATATATGAAATTTTTTAACATAGCTTTTGGGACAACAAATCTGTTTCATAATAAATGTGAATACAGGTTAAGATGTGTTGGGTATAAGGATAATTCTTACACATGTACAAAAACACTGGATAAAAACTACTGTGGAATTTATAATCAGTTTTCACAGGAAACCTGAGTTATTAAACACAAAACTATAATGAATTCGGATTTAGGTTACTCTGTCAAACTTCTGTTTTTTGTTTTACTATGAGTTAAATCGTAAAATCTCAAATCCGAAAAACAGGAGTTTGATTCCTTTTTATCTAATTTGAAAGCCATTGTTTTAAATGCTGCCTAAGTAACTGACTGCTCAAGAAGTTATTAAAACCCGAAAAACTTAAGAAAATCACTAAAAGTTGACGAAACATTATTTTACGAAAAAAGATAATGAAGCACCTTATGCTCACCCTTGGAATAGTAAACACCTATGATAAGATCAAAGTTCTCGATGCACATTATCGTGCAATTGCAAGAGCTGCTCCGATCTGCCATGCTTTTGGATTCCACTTAGCCCTTTACGATTTTCCTTTCAAGATGAGTGCAGAAGAACTGGTTGCTTATGTAATGGAAAAAACCACAATAGGAGAATCGGGAAGTTATCTCAAAATTCTTTATGAGAAAAACCATTTGTCAGTCTCCGATCTTCCAAAAAAGGGATTTCCCTCTCAGTTTGGGGAAATTGTAATAACCACCTCAAAACCTGATCCAAAAAGACAGGTTACACCTGTAAATATTGCCGAAGAAGCTCTTCGAAGTCGTTCATTTCTATTTCTTGTAGGGCTTGGGCACAAAGGGCTTCCTAAGGAACTTTTCGAGAGAGGAAAATACCACCTGGATATTACCTGTAAAGGACTTTCTCTTGAGACATGTACTGCAATAGGGGCAATTCCGGCTCATCTCTCAGGGCTCATGGCAAATCTTGAAACTAAAAAATAAACTTCTGATACAGGTTTCTGGAGGTAAAAAAGACAACTATTCCAATTGTTCGCTCATAAAGTTTCATTTAATTAAAAAATTTCAAACGAATCTAAAAGAAATTCCGAAATCAATATATACAACGATTTACAATTAATACTATTTGTGGGTAAGAACAACGCTCGCTGCGCTGTTGTGGGGTTTTTAGCCCGTTGGAAATAGAATTCTGGCCTGCTTTTAGGTTTTATCCAAAGGATTGAAGGCTCTGAACCTTATTGCAGGAATATGTCCACAGAGAATTAGAGAATGATTTTGGTTGAACTCTCTGGAGGGGCTGGGAATTCTAACCTGCATTCAATTACCGCTTCCGAAAAGAACGGGAACTTTAACCAGATTGCAGGGCCCTCGAATTCCAAGGACTACTTTAACCCGCATGTAAGCGCAAACTTTGAAGAGACAGGAGGAAAATTTATGAGTGAATTAAAGCATGAATACGGAAAAAGAAAAGAATATAGACGTAAACACCAGGAAAATGGTTATCATGCCGTTGTAAAAGGCCGTACCGACAACCTGGACTCAGATGAACTAGACCTTTACCGCTTTATGATAGGCGGGGTGCAGGGTAAATAACCTGCAAAACCTTTTTTTATTTCTCGTCCCTAAAAAAGAAGCATGTACGACGTATATGCGGTCCGTGAAGATTTTCCTGTTCTTAAAGAAGTCGTGTACCTTGACAGTACGGCAACTACTCAGACTCCGATACCTGCAGTTGAAGCTATGGTCGAGTACTTTTACAGGTATGCTGGTAATCATGGGAGAGGAGCCCATCGTCTGGCAAGGGAAGCTACGAACCGCTATGAAGATGCAAGGGAAACCATTGCTCGTTTCCTGAATGCTGAGCCTTCGAAGACCGTTCTTACGAAAAATACCACTGAAGGAATCAATCTTATTGCAAACAGTTACCCATGGGAAGCTGGAGACCATATCGTTACAACTGTGCTAGAACACCATTCTAATCTTCTGCCCTGGCTGCGCCTGCAGAAAAAAGGGGTAAAGGTTACGATTGTAAATCCAGACAGTAAGGGAAAAGTCGATGTCTCTTCGATAGAGAAAGCCTTTACTGAGAAAACCAGACTGATAGCCATTAATCATGTTTCAAATGTTTTCGGTTCCGTCCAGGATGTAAAGAATATTACTAAACTTGCTCACAGGTACGACATAAAAGTCCTTGTCGATGGGGCTCAATCTGCAGGACATATGCCTGTGAGCCTTAAAGACCTGAACTGTGACTTTTTTGCAACTGCCGGACATAAAGGCCTGCTTGGACCTCAGGGTACAGGCGTCCTCTATATCAAAGAACCAGATGTGCTCGATAGTGCCTTGGTGGGAGGAGGTACGGTTTCGGATGTTGACGGATATACTTACGTGCTGGAACCTTCTCCGGCCTGTTTTGAAGCCGGAACTCCAAACATTCCTGGAGTTATAGGTTTAGGAAGATCAGTCGAATATGTAGAAAAAATAGGGGTCCCGGAAATCGAGTCACATGAAATAAGGTTGTCAAGGGAAGCTGCAAAAAGGCTCTCCGAACTCGAACATGTAGAGGTTTACGGGCCTGAAGACAGGGTAGGGGTAGTACCGTTTAACGTAAAAGGTCTTCATGCCCACGATGTTGCTTTAATCCTTGACCAGACAAGGAAAATCTGTGTCAGGAGTGGGCATCACTGTGCAATCCCAACTATTCGCTTCCTGGAAGTAAACAGCACTGTAAGAGCTTCTTTTGCACTTTATAATACCGAGGAAGAAGTAGATATACTGGTAAATGCGGTTGAAGGGCTCAAGGCACTCGTCTCTTGAGACACAACCCTTTTAAAAAAAGCTTGAGTGAAAACAATGTGATATGGCGTGACATGGTTTAAATAAATACACAATTTTCAAGATGCCTGTTACTCATGAAAAAAACCTTTTGACAGTCAATTCTGCTTTTAAATAATACGTTCCTGGATTACGCACTTGGGATACAAAATCAAGCACAACAGACAATAATCCAAAACCTGTGTTTTAAATAACTGAAGGTTAAAACATGTTTATTTCCCAGTTCAATCGCGTAAGTCCTAAATAACATAAATACTCATTTAAAAAAAGTGATTAAACTATGTCGGAAGTTAATTTTAATTCCAAAGCTTTTACATATGCAGATAATGCATTGGTTCAAAAGTCAGCCTCTGAAGTTCTCTTGAATTTATTATCAATTCAACCTGAAGAAGACGTACTTGATATAGGCTGCGGACCAGGTCATATCACAAAAAAAATTGCACAAATTACAAAAGGAACCGTACAGGGCATCGATGTTTCTCAAGGCATGATAGAGCAAGCAGTAAGCTCCAGTAAAGAGCTTCCCAACTTAAAATATTCTGTCATGGATGCTGAAAGTTTTGAGCTAGATACAAAATATGATGTCATTGTGTGTAACTCGTGTTTTCAATGGTTTCAAAAACCAGAACAAGTATTGATGCGTTGTTTTAATGTGCTTAAGGAAGGAGGTAGAATAGGAGTACAGGCTCCAGCTACTCAATCTTATTGCCCTAACTTTATTTCAGCAATAGAAAAGATCCGTATGCATCCATATACACGAGAGGTATTTAGTCACTTTAAAAGCCCGTGGCTTTTCTTTGACAGCAAGGAAGAATATGAGAGGCTTTTTATGAGTTACGGGTTTGATATAATTTATAGTGAACTTCGGGAAGAATCAAATCTCTTTTCTGTTGAACAAGCATATAAAATATATCAATCAGGAGCTGAAAACGGTTACTTAAACCAGTCTTTTTACACAGTTACTTTGACAGACGATTATATCAGTGTTTTTCGTAAACTGGTTAAAGAGGCTATTAAAGAACAGGCAGATAGTTCAGGAATGGTTAACTTAAAGTTTGAAAGAATATATTTAATTGCTAAAAAACAATGAATTTCCAGCCTTCTATGCATGCTTATACTATTGGATCATATCCCTAAGTTATTGAACTGAAATTTTGAACGTTAACAAGTCCTTTAAACTCCGCATTTTGAACGTTAACAAGTTCTTTAAACTCCACATGTGATCAATTATTTTTTTGGTCACTAATAGAGTCTTCCTGAACTGTTTTTAGATTATAGAAAATAATTCTGAAACTTTATTTTTGAAAATAAGTTGGTTTTGGAATAAACTCAACGTTAAAATAAGTTAATAACTCAAGGACACAACCAATTTCTAAATTATAAATAAATTTATTGAAATTTTTTTGACGTACAAGCATTTCCTCATGAAAATGATTTAGTGTCAAGAAAACCAGCATCCTTCTTTTGAAATTTTAATTAGGATACATTATCGTTTAACAGAATCCAGATTAAACATACAAAGTTTTTTTAATGTGTTCATCTTATATGACCTAAGAAAAAACCTGAGGACGAGAGTTTGGACGATATAAAAGAAATGCTAGCGAAGAATAAATTTATTTCGGAGTTATTGGAGAAAAAGGGTGACTATAAGTCTATCGCAGAAGTTGTAACAAAAGTTAGAAGTTGCTTTGATAAACCTTTGAGAGTTTTACCAGTTTACGATCCGGAAAAAGAAGGATCTCTTGTAGATTTTATAGTTCCTCACGGGTTAAAAGAACTCGAAAGATACTGGCTTCAAGAACCCTACACTTTTGTGTCGATCCTGGAAGACCGTAGATCGACATATTACAGGCTTATTGAGCCTTCTCTTACAAAATTTGAAAAAGAGCTCATCGAAAGAATTTATGACGATTTTCAGGATATCCTGGTTCTTGGCTCTACGCATTCCACATCCGAAAAAGATGAGTTTCTTGTAGATAGAACTCTCTTTCTTCTTGAACGTTATAAAGCTGACATTCCGAAGGCCTCAATTTTAAAAATTATGTATTATCTCAGAAGAAATTTGCTGGGCTACGAGAAAATCAATCCTCTCCTTTATGATCCTTATATAGAGGATATTTCATGTGATGGAGTGGGAATCCCTCTTTATGTTTATCATAGCAGATATCTCAATATTGAATGTAATATTACTTTTGAAGAAGAGGAACTTGATGCTCTCGTAATCAAGATGTGCCAGTTGAACAATAAACACGTTTCTATAAGCCAGCCAATTGTGGATGCGACAATTCACGACGGTTCAAGACTTCAAGCTGTTTTGGGAAGAGAGATTACTCCTAGAGGCAGTTCTTTTACTATCCGTAAGTTCAGGAAAGATCCAATGACTCCTATAGACCTGCTTGGCTATAAAACGTGCGACCTTGACATGCTAGTATATTTCTGGCTGGCTATCGAAAATAGCTATAATATGCTTTTTGCAGGTGGAACAGCGTCAGGAAAAACATCTATACTGAACGCTACATCCTTATTCATGCCTTCTACAACGAAAATAGTCTCTATCGAAGATACAAGGGAACTCTTACTTTACCATAATAATTGGGTTTCCGGGGTTGCAAGGGAGGGTTTTGCTGCAGATTCTTCGGGAGAAATTACAATGTACGATCTTTTGAGAGCTGCTCTCAGGCAGCGTCCGGACTATATTATTGTAGGTGAAGTAAGAGGCAGTGAAGCTCTCACTCTTTTCCAGGCAATGTCAACAGGACATGCAACAAGCTCAACAATGCATGCGGGAGATGTACAGACCGTTGTAAACAGGCTCACTCACGAGCCAATAAACGTGCCTCACGTTATGTTGCAATCTCTAAATGTGCTCTGTATTCAGGAACAAGTGTACATAGAAGAAAAAAGAGTTCGGCGAACCCGAAGTCTTGTCGAAGTCCTGAATGTCGATCCTGAAACAGGAGATTTAGGTATAAATGAGCTTTTCAATTGGGATCCTCAGGAGGACTGCTTCGTTAAGGTAGGAGATTCTCATGTTCTACAGGAAATTATGACTGTAAGAGGATGGGATACCAGTCAGTTAGGAAACGAGATGGAAAACCGAAGAAAAGTTCTGGCTTATATGTACGAAAAAAACATAAGAAACTATATTCAGGTGTCCATTGTAGTTCAGGCATACCAGATTCATCCAAAGATGGTTATGGAAGCTATAGAAAACGATACTCTGGAAAGTATGATACAGAATATGGCTTTTTAAGAGCAAGCCTTTTCAAAAAAGGCTTGAGCGAAAACACTGCTAATCTAAAACAACACGACGGCATGATCGCAAGCCTTTTCAAAAAAGGCTTGAGCGAAAACACTGATAAACCTAAAACATTATGACGGCGTGATCAACCGGCGCAACGGTTGCTATACAAGAATATAGCTGCTTAAGAGGGGGAATATGACTTATACTATTCTGGATGAACTAGCATACCGGTTTTATGGGGACTTTTTCTATAAAAATAAAGAATATTTCCAAGATTTAAAAGTAAAAATACGCTATTCTCATATCTCTATGTCAGTAGACCAATACCTTGCTTCTACTTTAATGTACTCAGTAATTGCAGGAATTGCCACAGGAACCTTTGGCTTATGGTTTGGATTCAAAATTTTTGGGGACCCAGTTTCCCGACTTAGCTTTTTTGTAGATCCTAGACGTGCCGACATTGCAGGTGGATATGTATATCTTCTCGCAGTTCTAGTTGGTCTTATACTGTTTCTTGTAAGTTTTTTTGCTGTGTTTCTTGTAGCGTATATTTATCCTTATTTTCAGGCTAATAATCGACAAGCTTCTATCGATAAATCCATGCTTCCGGCGATAAACTATATGTATGCTCTGACAAAAGGAGGTATGTCAATTTATGATGTGTTCAGGTCTTTGAGCAGACATGCATACATATTTGGCGCAACTGCAGAGGAAATCTCCTATATTGTAAGAGATATGGACTACCTGGGAAAGGATTTCATAAGTTCCCTTAAAGTTTCCAAGGAACGCACCCCTTCAGAAATTTTCAAAGACTTTATTGATGGACTGATCATTGTTTCAAGCAGCGGAACTATTACCGAATATATAAAAAATAAGTCCGAGCAATATCAGGGTCTGGCCGAGATGGCAAATAAAAACCTGTTACAAAGACTTGACGTACTTGCCGAAATCTACGTGACAGGTCTTGTTGCAGGCCCTCTTTTCATAATGGTAACCCTTGTTGTACTACAATTTTTCCGGCCGGCTTCAGCTCAGATTCTTTACATGCTTATTTATGTGATATTACCTCTTGCAACCCTGCTATATTTAGTACTTCTCGATACTATGGGAGAACTTTCCATTGCTCCGAAAAAAGGTAATGTTCGCAGTTTTACAATAAACCTTTCCGATATCCCAGAAGTTAATTCCGGGCTTACTGAAGAGGAGGAGCAGAAAAGGAGAAAAACGTACCTATTGTACAGGAAACTTTATAGGTTCAGAGACATGGTGTTCAACCCTTACAGGACTATCAGGAATGAGCCAAGATACACGTTTTTCTTCGGCGTTCCGCTTGGAGTGTACTATCTTACTCAACTTCCAAGAAACCTTAGAAACAGACTTTTTTCTAGTTTCCATCACCTGAACATAGGTTTTGACCATGTCACTGACAGTGCCATAACGTTAATTACTGCTGTTGATGATTATTTTGTCATTTTTATTGTCGTTGCCCTGATTCCTTTTATAATTTTTTATGAAATCAAGGCATGGAGGATGCGCAAAATTGACGAGAAAATGCCTGATTTTTTGAAAAGTCTTTCCAGTATGAACGAGTCCGGGATTATGCTTGCAAATTCCTTAAAAATAATAGCTGAATCTAAACTGGGAATCCTTAGTAAAGAACTTAAAAACTTAAAGGAAGATCTTTCCTGGGGCACTTCCACATCTAAAGCCCTTATGAACCTTGAGAGCAACATAAGAACACCTTCTTCAAGCCGAACTCTTCATATTCTAGTAAAAGCAAATGAGTCTACAAGTGACCTTAAAAACGTACTCTCGATTACTGCTAAACAGGCTAGAAATGACGAGGATATGAAAAAAGAACGCTCATCATCAATGGTGGTCTACGTTGTTACGATCTATGTAGCCTTCTTCGTTTTCCTTTTCATAGTTTATATCCTGGCTACTAATTTCTTCCCTCAAACTGCTTCTTTCGCTACCTCTTCACAGGGAATGGGAAGAATTGGCGGATATTTTAATGTAGAAGAATACAGTATGCTTATGTTCCACTCCGCTCTGGTACAAGCTTTCACTTCCGGAATTATCGCCGGGAAGATGGGACAGGGATCGGTATATCTGGGCTTGAAATACAGTGTAAGTATGGTAATAATAACTTACGTGGTTTTCACTATGTTTGTTTGATCTTTCCCAATTGTTTTGTTTTTGAATTTTATGGCTTATGTAACTCTATGTTTTATTGGAGGTTTCAAGTGCTTCAGTTCCAAAATCTATTTCTTATTTCTTAAAAAACTATCTTTAAATCTATTTAAAAGTCAAGTTTTATGAATCAATTTCGGAGTCGCGGTACAATAATATCTATGTCAGAAAAGAGGTGATGTATCAGTTGCAACGCAGTTGACACTCTTAGCAAAAATCTCTCATTAGATATAAATTTTGTCTATTAATGGGCTAAAATAAGTATTTATTCAAATTAATTATAATTAGTTTAAGTAAATTGTCATAAAAAGTTATGTGCTTGATTACCTCTTTTTTCCTTATTAAATCCGTAATATAAAATCTATGTTTTTCATAAAGCCTAAGATCTTCTTGCCAGTAAATAAATTTAAAATCAGCATTCTGTGGCTATAATATCTATTGTTCTTCTTTTATTTTCTTGTTTTCGATATGATTACCCGGATAAATATAATATCTCAATTAATTAAAAATTTTAGGATTTTAGTGAACAACATCTTCATAAAAATATATAGTATACAGATTAAAAAAGTTTATATGTCTGAGTATAGATTCAAATTCATTAAGAGTGGGGTGTACTCATGACTGAGAGTGTAAATTATACAGGTAATTCGCAAAGAAGTATGCAGATGCAACCGCAGCTGTCAAAAAGCGATATTTTTGGAGTACTACAAAACGACAGAAGAAGGTATGTTCTTGAATTTCTCCGCACTCAGGGAAGCCAGAGCATACGTTCTCTGTCCGAAGAAATTGCTCGTGTTGAGTCTCAAACAGAAGAGCCGAAGAGTAACGTAAGAAAAAGTGTATATATTTCACTGCTCCAGACACATATTCCAAAAATGGAAAGCCTTGGAATCATTGCCTACAATAGGGAGCAGGACACTGTAGAACTTCTTCCTGCTTCTCGGGACTTTGATGTTTACATGGAAACCGTCAAAAAAGGGGACATCCCCTGGAGCCAGTTCTATCTTGGCCTGAGTGCACTTGCTATTGTCGGCAGTGTCACGATTTTTACAGGTTTGATCCAGTGGATCTCAAGCCTCCAGTGGATGCTCTTTACAAGCATAACCTTCTTTGTATCCTCAGCCGCCCATCTGCGCCATGTCCGCAAGCTTGAAGAATAGCTCTCCATGTTTGCAACGCAACCGAAAATCGGTCAAAACCGGTTATCGGTTCCCTTTTTAGTTTTTTCCGAAACGTATTCTGATGATGGTAACCCATCATTAAAGAATTGAAACGACTTAAATCTTCTATTTTTCCCGGAATCTTTTTGTTCTCTCAGGGCACAGGCAGTATATCCAGGCTTTACCTCTTCCTAAGTTTTCTTTGCTCACTTGCAAAGCAGTATATAAACAAGTTCTGAACAAGCAGGAATTTACACTAAAAATTATAGACTTTTTCCCTGGCGTCCAGGTAATCTATCCTTTTCTAGAGCATCCTAACATTAACCTACTGTTACTTTCCTGCTGAACCTACAGTGCCTCTTACTAATGTTAATCTCCTCTTAATAGCCCAGAACTTCGACTAATTTGCCAATAACTATCTCCATACGAGCCATAGGTGGGAATAGCTCAGATCGCGGGAGTGGGGTGGAGGATCGAGCCAAGAAATGGGCTTCATCTATTTCCTTTGCAGTGATCTGGGAGTAAATGAGTAAATTCCTCGGATCAAACAGGGGTGAAGGGGTAAAGGATGAAGTCCAGAAATGGGCTCTAGGTCCAGAATGGGTTTTTCTTCTTTCCTTTGCCACGATTGGGGAGCAAATTGACAACTGAAAATCAGATTGATCAATTACAGATCGTGGGAGTGGGGATGAAAGATCAACTCAGAAATGGGTTTCTTCTCTTTTCCTTACAGTGACCGAGGAGTAAATGAGTTAAATTAACCTGGATCGCAAGGGCTGGGAGAAGGATCGAGCCTAGATATAGGTTTTCCTCTTTCTTTCCTCTTTCCCTTGCAACGATCAAGGAGTAAATGAGTTGATGGTAAATGAATAACTCTTAGATTGCGGGAGTGGGGGATGAAGAGCGAAAAATCTAGTCCAGAAACGGTCTTCTTCTCTTTTCCTTACATCAATCGGGGAGTAAATTGACAATAATATGATTGATCAAATAGGTGGAAAGAAAATGCTTAACAAGAAAATGCTTTTGAGCGTGCTAATTATTGGTGTAGTTGCAACTGTCGCAGGAGCTGGAACATGGGCAGCATTCAGTGACAGTGAAACAAGTGATGGAAACACTTTTACAGCTGGAACATTAGATCTCAAACTAAATGGCTTAGACGGAATTACCGGTTTTAGTATCGGGGATGTCGCTCCTAATGCCCAAGGTACTGCAGGAACTATTACAGTCAAAAACGCTGGAACTATTAGTGGAAACCTTGTTGTAAGTTCTGCCAATATAGTAGAAGATGAAAATGGTATGAATGATGCTGAACAAGCAGTTGATTCTACTGCTGCTGATGGTGAGCTTGGTAGTGCAATAACTATATCAATTTATGATGGAGCGACCCTTCTCTACCAGGGACCTATAGCAGGTCTCTCTGACGAAAATCTCGGAACTCTTGCTGGTGCTGAGGAAAAAACTTTAACCATTAATTATGCAGTTAGTGATGCTGGCAACGAGATTCAGAGTGATATTTTAGAATTTGACCTGGAATTTACTCTCAACCAGTGATGAATAAGATTAACTAGTAACCAGTGATGAATAAAATTAACTAGTGGGGATTTATCCCCATTAGTTTTAAGGAGGCATCAGAAATGAAAGTGATACCTTCAGTTTTGTTAATTTCTTTTGTACTTCTTCTAGTTTCTGCAGGTACATGGGCATCTTTCACAGATGTTGAGACAGCTTCAGGAAGTACAATTACTGCTGGAACAATGGATCTGTACATAACGGATCATGGTCCAATCATTGACCATGAGTGGACGCTCACTAATATGGTTCCTGGGGACTATAAATCTGGTCAGCTTAACTTACACAACAATGGAACTGTTGCAGATCACGTAGAGATCGCATTCTCAACTGTTTGTCGAGATCCCGGCTATGAAGCAGGAGCAAATGAAGAAAGCGATACACTCAATGGTGCTGATGGGATGGATGAGTACTTGAAAGTTGTATCAATGTCATATATTAAATATGGATCGGGAGTAAGTTCTGGAAATCTTGTTAAAGACGGGGTTTCATCTGTTATCACTGACAGAAACGTAAACGGTTACATTGACCTTGCAGATCTCAATGGCATAACGCTGGATAATCTGGATGCGCCAGGACCTGGGCAGACTTATCCCATAGACTTCGATATGGAAGTACGTTTCGATGAAAGTGCTCCAAATGACTACCAGGGAGATGAATGTATATTGACAATGAAGTTTGACCTGAAATAAGATCCAAGTCAGTAGAACCTAAGTCAGTAACAGAGCAATTAGAAGGAAAGGAAGCAAAAAGAGAAAACTGCGAATTTCCCTTCCCTTTCTATTTTTGGCACGAGAGTATATGAAAATAATAAAGTTTTTTATCGGGTTGATATTTATCGTCATCCTTGTACCTATAGTTGCAACCATGGTTCCTACAGGTCCAGTCAAGTTCATGACTGTGACAGGAAGCAGTATGGAGCCCACAATAACATCCAGTGATATAATTGTGGTTGACACTACAAAAACGCAGCCTGTGGTTGGGGATATAGTGTCTTATTATCATACATTTGAAGAAAATCAGAGATTTATAGTCACACACCGGATAGTGGGAGTGGAGATCGGGGGGTACAGGACAAAAGGGGACGCATACACAAAGGCAGACGGCTACATTGTCACTCCTGAAGACGTGATAGGAGTTATGTATTTCAAGATCCCATACCTGGGTGAACTTGTTCACTTTGCAGGAACTTCTAAGGGACTCTTATTGCTTGTAATCTTCCCTGCACTGACACTGATCGTGCATGAGTTACGTGAGATTATTCGATTAATAGAGAGATAAATAAATTAAGGAAGATAAAGGGGGATAAACATGAGGGCGTTCGATAAAATAATACTTTTTGGCATGATGTTAACCCCTCTCGTTTTATCTGAAATTACATTCGCCTGTTTGACAGACAATACCTTTGCTTACTTCAGTGACATGGAGTACAGTACCGGAAACACAATAAAGGGAGGTACGTGGAACAACGAATCCAGCTTCCTTGTTGTATCCGACAGCAAACTCACCGGAAACGGCGAAAAACTTCAAGGAATCACTCTTGATGTAAGTGATACCCAGAATGTGACTATTGATAAGTTTCAGGTATGGTGGGACTCTACTCTAGAGGGTTCAAGCCATATAACGAGTATAGGCATAGACGGGAACGAGTTCTTTAGCGGTAGCCGGTCAGTAGGGGAAATTGTGGATGGGGAGGATTATCTGCTTGAAGCCGGATCCTCTGCAAAACTTGATCTCTGTTTTGACAGCAGTGTTTCGAATCTGTCTCCGTTCACCATTAACATTGTTATGAACGATGGATCTGTGAAGAGTTTTGTAACGGGTCCGAAATATCATTCGGATGTTACGGAAATCTCTAAGACGAATCAAGAGTCCAGTCAGAACGAACAGGAAGTTGAGCAGGAAGTACCTTTGACAGAAGCAGAAGATAGTCAAACGCAGGCAGAATCTGTAGACCGTCAGGAACCTGTAACAAATGAAGAAGAAAATCAGAATACTCCAGAAGCTTCTACAATCGATACTAAAGAAGAGAGCCAGGATGCAAAGGAACCAGCTGTTGAAGACTCCGAAGAAGAGGGCTATGATGGCCAGAAAATTTCCGTAACGGATGTAGAAGAGAGGCAAGATGAAGAGGGCCAGAAAGAACAGGAGTCACCTGTAGAACAGGAATCACCTGTAATAGACATAGAAGATGGTCAAGCACATGAAGATAGTCGAAAACTGGAAGATAGTCAAACATAGGAAGGGTCTGTAGATAGCCAGGAATCTGTGACAGGCACTATGGAAAGTCAGGGTTCGGACACTTCTGTAATAGATACTGAAGAAAAGAACCCTGGCACACAGGAAACTCCTCTTGAGAATTAGCGGGTGAAAATGAAACATGAAGAAGAGAGAAATTATACAGGCTACAATTATCTTTCTGATTGCAGTGTTTCTTGTCAATTCCTTAATTCCATTTTTTACAGGTTCATCGCAAGCCCTGATTGTGCTGAGCGGGAGTATGACGCCGCTAGTACTGCCAGGAGATATGATAGTTGCAAAATCGATCAGTACGGATGAACTTACGGTAGGGGATGTTGTAGTTTTCCGGGGTACTGGAGAGAAAGCTGACAGTCTTGTAACGCACAGGATTGTAAATATACAGGAAGGAAAAGAACGTGTCTTCCAGACGAAGGGGGATGCAAATGAGGAAATAGATGACTTTAAAGTCCCTGCATCCGATGTTGTGGGAAAACTGACTTTTGTTATTCCATTTGCCGGACATTTGCCTGAAGCCTCCAAAAATACGAATCTGTTTTTCCTGACTGTTATTCTGCCTGCAGGCCTGATAATCCTCGATGAATCAAAGAATATTCTTAAGTACAGCTCTCCAGCTCGAGCTCGAAAATTCGAACGAGAGCAGAAAAAAGTTGCCAGGCGCACTTCTTATGTACTCGACGGAATACGGTTGGCTGCGCTTATTTTTATAAGTGGGTTTGTTTTTACAGGCATATTCTTGCAAAATCTGGAAGGAAATGGACCTGTAGTCCTGGAGAAAGAGTACAAAGTAGAAAACTCTGGAATTCTACCATCTGTGTATGTTTTCACACCCGATAATCCGGAGCAAAAGTTTGCTATTGAGCACTGGTACGGAGTTATTCCTCCAGCCAACTCAACTCTGGTTATTGCACCTGGAAATACCCCTGCAAAATTGAGTACAGTACCTTATATATTGCCGGTTTTCTGGATAACTGAGCTTGCGGAAATAAGTCCTTATCTCCCTACTGCTTTCGGTATCTTGCTTTATGTATCAGCCTTTACATTGCTTCTGTCTCCCTTTTGGTGCCGAAAATTGGGAGCTAGATCGCATAGAAAAAAGATCTTGATTCATTGGCTGCTTGCACAGAGTAAGAGGACTCTCAACCTGGGATAAACTTACGAGAAGAACCAACCGCGGCTAAACCCAACTCTATGTCTATCATTTTTATGTTTATCACTCCTATGTCTATCATTTTTATGTTTATCGCCTCTATGTCTATCTTATGTTTATCACTCCTATGTCTATCATCTCTATGTTTATCACCTCTATGTGTCTATCATCTCTATGTTTATCACTCCTATGTCTATCATCTCTATGTCTATCACCTCTATGTCTATCATCTCTATGTTTATCACCTCTATGTCTATCATCTTTATGTTTATCACCTCTATGTCTATCGTTTCTCTATTTTTTACCTTCAACCAATAAATTATCTAGGTAATAGATACCATCCAACACTCAACACTCAACAAAAGATTTAAATGTTCAAATACTACACTATAAGGGAAAAATGGGGGTAAGATTCTGAAGATTGCACTCCTTAAGCTTAAAAATTCAGTAATTGATAGGTTTCGAATACTCATCCTTATATTCGGAGTAATTATGATTTTTTCCGGGCTCTGGACTTATGAAGCATATGCAGGGGACGCTTACGAAGAAAGGGAGAAAATAGTTTCTTCCTATACGCAGTATGGCTCGTACACTTATACAGCGCCTGTAACGAAGTCTAATCCCCTTTATACAACCGGAACTGTACTTGAAATGGGAAAGCCTGCGTATTTTTTTGCAGTATCCCCTACTGTTGATGTTTCGTTCACATACCGCCTTAAAGCTACGGATTCTGCTAATATCAGCGTAAAAAGAGAGACAGTCATTGTTGCAACCAGTAAAGAAGTAGCTGAGGAAGAAGGAAAAGAAGACACAATCTTCTGGCAAAAAGAATTTCCTTTGAAGTCTAAAAGAGCGGTTGATATTGAAAATGACGAGCCTATCACCGAAAAATTTTCCATTAATGTATCCGAAATACAGTCAATGGTCAAAGGTGTGCAGGACCAGCTCAAGTACCCACAGGGGGCAACAGTAGAAATCATAACTCGTGTCAACTGTGAAGGACAAGTTAACGGAAAATATGTCAACAACACAAAAGATTTTGCTATACCGTTAGTGATGGGTTCTTCATACTATCAGATGCCTGAAGAACTGGAGTTTAATGAAAGTACTGCTTTATATAAAAAGATTAGAGTCCAGAAAGACTCGTCACTGTCAAGCATTAAAAAACCACTACCTATTTTTCTGCTCAGTATAGTTCTTGTAGGGACTATTCTCTCCTGCAGAAAGATGAAAAAGACTGAGTCATCATATATCGAGAAGTTGGAAATAGAACAAAGACGTTTACCTTTTAAGGAACTTGTCAGCAAAGGTAAACTTCCCGAAAATATAAATTTCCTTATTAGAGTTGAGATATCTTCTCTCCAGGAGCTTGTAGATGCTGCTGTTGATATGAATGAACGCGTAATCTATGATGCAGAAACCGGAGTATATTTTATAATTCATAGTGGCATAATATATGTTTTCCTGGAAAACTCAAAGGAAAAAACCAATGCGAGTTGAAAACTAAGTCAGGTTTCTGACTTCGTTCTAATTTCAAGTCTAGTTTCAGCAACTCTACACTAGCTAAGCAGTTAACATCCGGAACAAGGTTTCGTCCTCAGCAATGTGACTTGCAATTGGATCTCCAAAACACTGAATTATATCATAGAGACTATACGTTTACTTTTATATCCCTTTTATATAAATACTCATATATGCCAGAAGAAAGCAAAACTACCCGGACCTTCAAGGAACTTAAATGGAGTGATCTCCAGGATTGGGCCGGAGGGAAAGCAACTGCAAAGGGGATCAAATACCAGGAAGAGGAGCGGGTAAAAGAAATAAAATGCACATACTCAGGTAGTCTGGTAGCTCGGGTAGAGGGGACAATAGAGTATTTCACAGAAGTTTTCCTGAAAAACGGAAAACTAAGTTCGGTCTGTACCTGCCCTGTCGGACATGACTGTAAACACGGAGTTGCAGCCGTACTTGAGTATCTTGACCGTGTTGAGCAGGGAGAAGATGTACCTGTTGTTCCTGAGGAAGACATCCTTATTAAAAGATCCAGAAGAGGATTTGTAGGAACCGAAATTTCTGAAGCCTATGAGGCCGAAGATTCTTCAAAGGTTCTCCGCGAGTATCTGGAAAAACTGGAAAAACGGGAATTAATTGAGATACTGACAACGTTTGCGAAAAAAGATAACATGCTTGGCAGGTATCTGAGAGACCGCCAGAACCTTGCAATCAAAAATCCGGAAGGAATTATTGGGAGCATCTATTCCGAGTTGGATGAGCTCTGGAGAGAATTGAAGAGCTCTCATCCTGATTTCTGGAGTTACGAAGGCGAAGAAATACCTGATTTTTCAGAGGTACAGGTTCGGCTGGAAAGTCTCCTTGATTCAGGTCATCCTGATGAGATACTTGATATCGGAAAAGAGCTCATGGATAGGTATAAAGAAATTGAGGAGTATGATGAAGAAGGGGATGTAGGAACACAAATTTCCGGCTGCATGGATGTTGTATTTAGAGCTTTATCTCAGTCCTCTCTTTCTGCACATGAGAAAATGCTTTACGCCCTTGAACTTGAGCTAAAAGATGATTATAGCATTCTTAATGAACCTTCTATCTGGAGAGAAACTCATACTCAGGAAGAGTGGAAGCTATTTGCAGAAGCCTTGAAAGTCAGATTGCAGAAAATTAAAAAAGAGACAGAAACAGAAACAGAAACAGAAACAGAAACAGAAACAGATATCCTGTACGAGTCATCCTGGGAACGAGATTATGTTGTTGACAGGCTTATCGATGCCTTGAGAAAAGCCGGGCTTTCCGAAGAGATTATTCCGATCTCCGAACTCGAAGCTGAAAGGACAGGTAATTATACAAGGCTTGTCAGAGAACTGCTCGATTTCGGGCAAAAAAAGAGAGCAGAAGAATGGATTTATAGAGGAATCAAAAAACTGAGGGAATATAAACCTGGTACCGCCTACGAGCTCTTGCAAATCCTTATTGAAGTTAAAGAGAATGAGGAAAACTGGCTTTTTGTAGCTGCTCTTGAGACTGAAGAGTTTTTCAGGTTTCCACAACTATCCAGCTATATTCGGATGCAAAAAGCCGCTAGAAAGATTGGAAAATGGAAGGAAATCCGAGAGGCTGCTCTCCAGTATTTGAGAAGTGGAAAGTTGCCAGCCAATCAGCCCAAAACTACAGAAGAATTTTCAATCCTTCCTGGCATTCTTCCAAAAACAGGGCTGCTGGATACGGAATCGTTAGAAAAGATTAAACCTCCTGTCCTTGACCTGTTGATACAGATAGCTATTCAAGAAGATAATGCTGACGAGGTAATTCACTGGTATGGAGAGCTTAAAAGTGGCAAAGGCGAAGCTGAAAAAACCAGAAGATTCACCTTGGAAGAAGAAATTGCAAATGCTGTAAAGGACAAATATCCTGAGGTTGCGATCGGAATCTGGAAAAACATTGCAGAAGACTTGGTCTCCAAAACAAAAGTAAGCTCATATGAAGAAGCATCACTGTACCTCCGAAAAATAAAGGAGACACTGGAATCTATTGGAAAGACTGAAGAATGGGAGGCTTATCTCAGGCAGATTCGAGAAGCCAACAGGCTCAAGAAGAAGTTGCTTGAAATTCTGGATCGGCTGGAAAAAACTCGAATTATTGGCAAGTGAAAAAAGAACAGAAATAACTTTGCCTGGAAAATGGTTGAAAACGATATGCTCAGATTTATATATTTAAAATGACATAATTAAAAATAGGTTCAGGGTAACCTGGGCTTCAGACTAATTTAGATTCTAAATCTCGGATATGCTTTAAAAACACTGGTTCAAAATACTGACCTGAATAGAATACATAAAAAAAGTATGAAAAATGTTGGAAAAATAAAGGAGCAATAAGATGCCAGCAAAAGTCAAGAAAGAAGAATGTACAGGCTGCGGGACTTGTGTGGAAGAGTGTCCTGTAGAAGCAATTATTATCGATGAGGACGAAGGTTGTGCGGTCGTAGACGAAGAAGAATGTGTAGACTGCGGAGCCTGTGAGGAAGTTTGCCCCATACAGGCTATAGAAGTCAAATAACCTGAAAAAACTGAAATTATTCAAAGTTCACTCTTTAACAAAAAATATTCAAAAGAGTGGGAGATAGTTAAGCAAGAATGGCCTAATAGCGCTTGAAAGCTGCTTCCCATTCTAATTTTCTACTATTTGAAGATCGCCGATTTGCTCCGCTTGACGAGGGGAGGACTTTTGTTTCATATCCCATTGCTTTTATAATCGGTTCGTATTCTCCGGATTTTTTTCCGTTAAAAAGGACAAGTTTCAGGTTCGGAGCCATGTCTTTCAGTACTGAAAATTGGTTTATTTCTTCGTCCTTTATTTTTGTATCCTCGCTTCCTTTCCTTTTTCCGGCTTTGAAAACATCCCAGAGTCCTATTTTATTGCGCTTCAGAGTTTCAAGCCGATTTTGATAGCTCATGTTCTGGAGGTCTTCTCCGATAATATTGCCAAGCAGCCTCCAGAAATCGTTGCCCGGGTGACCGTAGTATTGATGTTTCCTGATAGAAACATCTCCTGGAAGAGACCCGAAAATCAGGATTTTAGTATTTTCGTCAACGACTGCTGGGAAACCTTGCTTTTTCATTGCTTAAGTAAGCTGGAACTTGGGTTATTTCAAGCTTTGGGAACGAAAATGACTAAATTGACTGAAAACTAAACTGATCAAAAACTAAACTGATCAAAAACTAAACTGATCAAAAACTAAACTGATCAAAAACTAAACTGATCAAAAACTAAACTGATCAAAAACTAAACTGATCAAAAACTAAACTGATCAAAAACTAAACTGATCAAAAACTAAACTGATCAAAAACTAAACTGATCAAAAACTAAACTGATCAGAAATTAAATTTAATTAAAAAGTTAAATTTGAGTTATTTGTTCGGACAGATCTTTGTAATAGTTAATAAGTTCTTGACCCCATACAAGTGCGCTTTTCTCAAAACTTATCATTTCATGGTTATAGTATCTTCCTTCTTTAGAGATCATGGACAGCGAGATAAAGCGATCTGTAACAATGCTGGAAGCAAGCTCAATTTTCTGGTCGCATACAAAAAGGCATGTATTTTTAAGATTCAAGAAATCTTCCACATCTGCCCTGTAATCGGAAACCAGTTTTTCATAGATTTGCCTTTCCAGAACAAGTGAAACCTCAATCCCTCTTTTTGCAAGGTCAAGATATAAACTCGGATATCCAGGACGGAAAATTGAAGAAATCTCCATCACTGTTCTGGACTTGTAAAGAGGGTCCATAATTTCAGGAGGGTAATCAAAAATATGGGTTTTCTCAGGTAAAAGTTCCTTACAACTGCCAAGTTCTCCAATTCGGTCAAGCAAGTGAGGAGGAAGAGTCCGCAAGTTCTGCCTTGCCCAATAGTCATGGTTTTCGTCAAAGACCTGGAAAGTGGAAAGAAGAGGTTCCATTTTTGGGACAATAAGCTTTCCTTTTACAGAGAGACAATAACTGTCTCCCTTTTGCACCAGCATTCCTTCTTTGAGCAGGATTCGGATCTGGGCCATTATGGGGCTAGAACTAACTTTAAGCCCCCTCTTAATTTCTTCAATTGTCTTTGGCCCATCCTTCAGGAGTAAAAGCAAATTTTTCCTCTTATCCGAAAAAAAAATTGTGTCTATTAACTGAAGTTCTGTACTCATTCAATTTAGCCTCCGAAAAGGAATTCTGAAGCGGTTCTGGAGTTTGATTCTGAAGACTTATGCCTCTACAAACTGTCTTATCAACTGGCTTACAGGCTACTTTGCAAATTGCTTTATAAACTACTGGCTTACAAGCTGCTTTGCAAATTGCCTTACAAACTACTTTGCAAACCTGTTGCTTTGTTTATCAGTTAAGGCTGAACAGCATGGATTCCTGAAGAGCTTCGCTCTCGGCTGTACTAATAAAATTATCAATATATTGTTCGTTCTCGATTTTCCAGGCTCTGGATTTATAAAACTCTATTAGTTCCTTTGCCCAGTTTATGGCTTCAGGTTCGGAGCAGGACATGTATTCATAATAAAATCTCCCGTTGTTGTCAAAGAGAGAAATTATCATGCCACGGTCTGAGACCATAAGTTCAGCCAGCTTGACCCCGTCATTACAGACAAAAAGCTCGGTATTTTGCATTGTGGCAAGTTTTCTTACTTTCTTTTCATAATTCTGCATAATTTTTTCGAGTACTGACTCTGTGAAAATAAGGGTAACATCTGACTCCAGTCTTCCAAGCCTGGTGTAAAGTGGAAGGAACTCAGGCCTGTAGAAAGACGAAAATACCATCAGATAACGTGATGAGGAGAAGAAATTCAAAAGTTCCGTACTCGGCTCAAATATCTGGCTAGGATCAGGTTCAACCAGCTTGCAGTCCTTTAAGTCTCCTACTCTGTCGAGGAGGTATTTAGGAATTCCACTGAGATCGTGTTCGATCCAGTAATTGTCTTGTTCGAGTAAAGTAAGGACATTGACAAGGGATTGGACTTTTTTAAAGACCTGGTCTCCTATATCTGTCAATTCATAGTTGCCATTTTTTTGAATTACAAGGTCACTGTCTGTAAGCCTTTTGATCTGGGGTAAGATAGCCGTGGGAGAAACATCAAGAAGGGTCTTAATTTCTTCCATTGTTCTTGGTTTCTCTCCCAAGAGTAAAAGGAGGTCTCTTCTTTTCTGGGAACGAAATACTACATCTATTAACTCATGTTGCATTCAAACCACTTCTATCGCGTTTTTATATTAATATGAAATCTACGTATCATGTGACACTAAAATCTCCACACAAAGACAGATATAAATTCGAGTTTCATTCTGACTTTGTACGACCTGAATAGGAAGAAGCGTTTGTGCCATACATTGAGATTCGATATATCCATTTATATAAAAGAGTTTGGATTAATAATTTTAAACGTGAAGGCGTCTTAACAATATAATTCAAGCAGTCTTAAAATAATTCCTGATTATCCTAAAAACAGTAGCGTTAGATACACTTTGAAGTTGTCAGTATCTTAAATAGCAGAATAATCAAGTTATGTAAAGCTGAAAGAGGACAGTATGATCATTGAAATTTTTGATAGGCTTTATCTGAATAATCTCATTGTTTAAAGAATTCTAATATGTTTCTCTTTCACGTATCTAATGCTTCACTCTAACATTCATTTTAGTAACTTGCTTTAATACCTCATTCTAACAACTTGCTTTAATACCTCACTTTGATACCTCATTCTAACAACTTGCTCTAACACCTCATTCTAACAACTTGCTTTTAATACCTCACTTTGATACCTCGTTCTACAACTCGCTCTAATGCCTCACTCTAATACCTCACTCTAATACCTCACTCTAATACCTCACTCTAATACCTCACTCTAATACCTCACTCTAATACCTCACTCTAATACCTCATTCTGACAGCTTGTTCTAATAACTCACTCATTTGAAAGGCAGATACCTTGTACCATTGAATTCCACTTCAAAAATTTAGTATCAATATCTCTAGATAAATGAGCGCATAAAATTTCAGGGTAAAAAGCTTCACAATTGATTCAAAATTTTAGACCCAATATTGCACTATAAAAACCGGGAAAAAATTTCCATCGGTTATGGTATATGTGATAATCTCCCCTAATAATGCTGTAAAGGCGTGTCAGCATTAGCAGACACGAAATCAATCAAAAAGGAAAAGTTCCGGTGAAAAGAAAAAATTCTTTCGCTGGTAGATCCTGAGGATAATCTGAAGATAGAATTCTATAGAATGGATTATCTGTAGATTTTCCAGGGCTGAGTACCTTCGAAAGAAATGATTTCACGGAGGTAAAGCCGGAACCTCACGACACCGAACATATCCGGGACTGCAGACCCGGTAACGGTAACGACCTTTTTGCCAAAAACCAAGACGGAGGTTTAAAAATATGTTGGACTTTACAGAGGCAAGTCTGAAAAAGATTTTAACCAGATACAATGTGGCTCTGGAAAAGGCAATGACGCCTGAAGAAGCCGCAGAAGAAATCTATCCTAAGGACGAACTGATTTATCCGATCGCAAAAGCCATCTTCGAAGGAGAAGAAGATGACGTTATCGAAGGTCTCCAGGCTGCAATCGATGCAGGCAAGGACCCAATTGCACTTATCGATGACGCTCTCATGGTCGGTATGGGCGTTGTCACAAGACTCTATGATGAAGGTATCATTTTCCTTCCAAATGTCATGATGTCCGCTGACGCCATGCTCGAAGGTATCGAATTCTGTAAGGAAAACTCCGAAACTGCTCCTGTAACCAAGGGAACTGTTGTCTGCCATGTTGCAGAAGGTGACGTTCACGACATCGGAAAGAACATCGTTACCGCTCTCCTCAGGGCAAACGGTTACAATGTGGTTGACCTCGGAAGGGACGTCCCTGTGGACGAAGTTCTCAAGGCAGTTGCTGAAAACAACCCAATTATGGTCACAGGTACTGCACTCATGACCACCACAATGTATGCATTCAAGGAAGTTAACGACAAACTCCTCG
Source organism: Methanosarcina barkeri 3 (assembly GCF_000970305.1). Classification (GTDB taxonomy): domain Archaea; phylum Halobacteriota; class Methanosarcinia; order Methanosarcinales; family Methanosarcinaceae; genus Methanosarcina; species Methanosarcina barkeri_A. The sequence continues at coordinate 2,815,169 of NZ_CP009517.1, read as the reverse complement.
AGAAAGGATATAAGATTCCGTTCGCATGCGGTGGCGGTGCAGTTAACCAGGACTTCGTATCTCAGTTTGCACTTGGTGTATATGGAGAAGAAGCCGCTGATGCCCCCAAGATTGCTGATGCAATCATCGCAGGTACCAAAGATGTCGCAACGTTAAGAGATAAATTCCACAAGCACTGAGGTGAGTTAAATGGCAGCAAAAAGATACACTTCAATGGCATACGCAAGCGCAGACGAAATGACTTTCGGCGTATCCAAGTATCCTGTAAAGGCAGGTCTCGACCTCGAGATCGGTGCAGGTTACACAATTCCTGAAATTAACTACGCTCCTAGACCTGAAGCCGGTTCATCCAAAGAAAAACTCGTAAAAGAATACGAGAGGATCACAACCGACATTATGTCAAGAATGGTTCAGGTTGGTTTCCCAGCAGTTATCCTCGAAACCGAACACGTTCAGCAGATGTCCAACAACCCCTCCTGGGGAGCAGAAGTTGCACACGCTCAGAAGACCATCATGGAAGAGTTCCATGACGAATATGGTATAAAGTGTGCACTCCGCCACACAATCGGTGACATCCGTGAGAACAGGGACTTCCTCCAGCTCAGAGGCGACAAGTACTCTGTCTTCCTCGAAGCCTTCGAAGAATGCGCAAAAGCCGGTGCTGACCTGCTTTCCGTTGAATCAATGGGTGGTAAGGAAGTATTCGACTATGCAGTTCTTAGGAACGACATCGCTGGTATGCTCTACGCAATCGGCTGTCTCGGTTCCATTGACATGGAACTCATCTGGTCAGACATCTCCGCAATTGCAAAGAAGACCGGAACTGTTTCTGCAGGTGACACAGACTGTGCCCAGGCAAACACCGCAATGTTCATCGGCGGTGGACTGCTCGACAAGAACCTCGCACACACCCTTGCAATCCTTGCAAGAGCAATCTCTGCTCCAAGATCCCTTGTTGCATACGAAAGCGGCGCTGTTGGTCCAGGTAAGGACTGCGGATATGAAAACGTCGTTGTCAAAGCCATCACAGGTATGCCAATGACCCAGGAAGGTAAGACCTCAACCTGCGCCCACTCTGACGTAATGGGTAACCTCATTATGCAGTGCTGTGACTGCTGGTCCAACGAGTCTGTTGAGTATCACGGTGAATTCGGCGGTACAACTGTCCAGTGCTGGTCCGAGTCCCTTGCATACGACTGTGCCCTCATGAACACCGCTCTTGAAACCAAGAACGAAAAGATTCTCAGGGACCTTCTCATGCTCTCCGACAGATACAGAGACCCCCAGGCCTATGTGCTTGCATATGACAACGCATACAGAGTCGGTCAGGCAATTGTTAAGGACGGAGACAACATCTACCTCAGAGCAAAGAATGCTGCAGTTGAATGCTGCAACATTGTCGAAGAAGGTGCAGCTGGCAAGCTTGAGCTCTCCAGGTTCGAAGCCAAAGCACTCGCAGACGCAAAAGCATCTCTCGAAGCTCTTCCAGATGACATGGACAAGTTCATGGACGACTGCCTTACAAAATATAAGAGTGAAGTTAAAGTCTTCCTGCCGGAGAACTACGGCTTCTAAGCCGAACTCTCCGATTCTCTTTTTTTTAAGTTGTCTTAAATCAGCAAAATCTTAATGTTTCTTATAGTCTTTAGTTTGTTTTTGAGTGCTATTTTTATTTCCTCCTATTCTCTGCTCCTGTATAACTCACTTTAACTTTGCATGTGAACCTTGCATTTTTAATTTACAGCGTTTATACTCTCAAGCTTTCTCCACTTGATCATACCGCAATCGTTGGGCTGCAACCGTTGACCCGCAACCGTTGGGCCGCAACCGTTGCGCCGGTTGATCACGCCGTCGCGATGTTTTAGATTTAGCAGTGATTTTCGGTCAAGCCTTTTTTGAAAAAGCTTGTGATCACGCCTATAGGGTTAGGGGATAAGGCTCTCAAATCCAAATGTTACTGGGGTTTTCGCTCAAGCCTTTTTTGAAAAGGCTTGCGGTCAAGCAGTTTTTTGAAAAGGCTTGCAATTAAGTCTTTTCAAAAAACCGCTTGAGAATGCAGGGCGAATTATTCTGGTATTTGATAAATTGATTAAAAAGAAAAACAATATAAATTAATACGTAAAATAAATAAAGTTGTGTAAGTCTAAATATCGTAAAACTAATTATAAGGAACAAATTACATTCATAAGGAATAAAAATATATCCAATTTAATAATTATATAGAAAAAAAGAAAAAACATATATATGTGGGAGAACTATCTATAGTTAGTAGCGTGGGACAAAAAAAATATACGAACAGACTAAAAACCGTGCCATCAATGAGGAGTTTAAATAACTCTCCCATGTTACTCTTTCTTCTTTTAATTTTGAACTCTTAACATAACTCAGTTTTAGGATAGTAAGTTTTTGTAGATGGAGGCTTTTTCAGCAATTTTGCAATAATTTCTAATGCTGAATTTCAGCCTGTTTTTTCAAAAAAGAACTCCTATATATGGTTGTATATGGAACAGTCACTTGAGGTGATCAGTTTTACTAATATTCAGTTATTCTACACCTCAGGAGGCCTTACTAGAACTTGTTCTAGAATTTATTCGAGAAATTGTCGAAGATGGAAGATAATGAAATAAAAACAAGAGATGCGAAGACTTGCCAGAGAACTGGACGGGACTCACGCTGTAAGAGAAATGTTTGAAAAAACTTTAACAGGGAAAATTTGTGAAAAATCTCTCCAGTTTCTTCAATACTTCTGCAAATCCGGCTGAGTGAAGAAAATAATCCGGAAAAACCATAATCACTTTTCAATGAGGCTTTTCAGGTACTTGAAAAGGGCAGCATGGTTTTCGAGCACGAGATCTGCATGTTCTATCTTTTCAGGCTCAAGCATACTCGCAACTGCAACACAATAAAGCCCTGCTCTCTTGGCGGCAGTTATCCCCAGAGGTGCATTTTCAATTACTATGCACTCATTTTTTGTCAGGTCAAGTTTCTCAAGGGCTTTGAGGTAAGGGTCAGGATTCGGTTTTCCACGTTCAAGGTCACTCCCGGTAATTATGACATCAAAATAGTTAGAAAAATACTTATTAACAATTTTGTTTACTGTATCATTGTGTGACCCTGAGACCAGAGCGAGTTTGAAGTGTCGTTTCAATACCTCAAGGCAATTCATAATACCTTCATAAGGCTTTATCCGGTCAAATTCCAGGGCTTCTCGCTTCTTTTCAGGCAGTTGCTCTAAATGCCAGGGTTCAGGCTCTTTTCCAGCTTTTTCGAAAATTAACTCAATTAATCTTTTGTTGTTTGAGCCTTCAAGCTCATAAATATCTTCCCTGGTAATGTTAATGCCAACTTCCTTAAAGGTTTTAACCCAGGCTTCGGCCTGGAAAGGCATGGAGTCCACAAGCACTCCATCCACATCAAAAATTATTGCTTTTAACATCTATTCAATAGATTGTTATAATCTATAATAAATATTATGAAAAATCGAAGTTCAGTAAAATCTCTATGTAGATATATATTAAACTGTTGTAGTTTACTATTTTTTGATGAACTTTCTTTTTATTTCCGTCTTGAGTACTTATCATATAGGATTCCCCCCAACCAGTATCCTAAGAGGGAAAAAATGAGCGTCCCTGGAACATAAATTGAGGGCTCTACTCCTTTAACGGAAAGCAATACATTAAAAAATAAAACATAGGAAATTAAGAAGATAAGGAATCCAATTATTTCGGCGTGTATTTTTTCTAGCTTCAAGTTTCACCTTACCCTCCTCTCCCAAACATGTAAATCTACGAATCCTGGAATCAGTTTTTTGAAAAAACACTTGACAAAAAACTTCTTATTCTTTTTCTTCGTTTTTCTTGCCTTCTTCCCCTTCTTTCTTGAAATTAAGAGAAACGGAGTTAATGCAGTAGCGTTTTCCAGTTGGTGCAGGGCCGTCTTCAAATAAATGACCTAGATGACTTCCGCAACGGGAGCATACTACTTCTATCCTGTTCATGAAATAGCTAGTGTCCTCTTTAAGCCTTACCTTGTCACTGGAAATTACATCGTAAAAACTTGGCCAACCGGTTCCGGATTCGAACTTTGTGCCCGAGGAAAAGAGTTCTTGCCCGCATGCAGCACAGGTGTAAACTCCTTTTTCCTTATTATAGTACAGATTACCGGAAAAGGGTCTTTCCGTGCCTTTCTGCCGCAGGACATGATATTGTTCAGGCGTAAGTACTTTTTTCCATTCATCTTCAGATTTTTCAACCATTTTCTGTGCCAGTTGCAAACCCCCTTTGTATATAATTGTGCACGGATAATAAATAATAAATTACGTACTATAGAGTAAAATCATGAAATAAAAACTATAATTATAAAGAATTATATAATAATTGGTATAAATAATGTTTCAGGAATAAACCTGTTAGTTTGGGTCAGCATGGGAGAGGATCTGACAGGGAGAAAAGACCACAGTATAATAATCGCTGTATTTGTCTTTATACTGCTGCGGCAGCCTTTGCAGTTATCGTTTTTAAACAAATTAACCCTAGAAAGTTTACTCTACCTTTTTATCTTCTAGTAATGGGGATATTTTTCTTCTCCACGGCTATGGAATCCGACAGTAAACTCGGAGAATGGCTTGCTTCTTTAAGCTGGACTCTCAATATGCTCGGCTTCGTTCTCTTTTATCAGTACTTAACAGGAAACCTGCAAAGCTGGATCTACTTGTGGCCGCTGTTTTTTCCCTTCGAAATCGAATTGTGGCAGGTCTGCTACGGAGCGGTTAAAGCCAAAAAAGAGCCCATTGAGCGTAGGAAAGTACTCATCCAGATGGGTTTTGGACTTTTTATCCTGGTCTTCATAATTTCCAAGCTCCTTTTCCATTAAAATCCGATTTGAATGCTCAATACTTTTAATCTGGCCTATTTAAGGCTATATGCCCTTAAAATCCCTTAAAAATATAGTTTTAACTCTCTCTTGACTTCTTCATTCAGAGAAGGCTTGTAATTCCTTTCTTTCTGTAATGACGTAACTTACAGTTATGCCAGTAAAAGTACAGCTAAAGAACAGTATTTTGGACAGAGTTCCTTGTAAGTATTTGCCTGCAAGATCTCATCTCAAAAAGTTTAATATTTTGGATAACAATTTTTATTTGAAATCTTCGTTTAAGTCTTCGTTTTGTGGTATAAGCGGAGCCTTCATAATACATAGCCAGAAGAGGATTATAAGTACTTTTCAATAAAATTTGCGGTTTTTAGGAAGGTTAATTGGATTTTAACCTGAAAAGAAAAAGTAATTTTTTTGGAGAAACTAATACCTTAGTTAATTGTCTGAAAAAAGGAGGAATAAGTTCCAGTTTGGTAGCGAATCTAAGAGGGTCTATTACTATTATTCAGTTAAAAACTTCGAGGTAAGGCATCAGTTCTTATGCCGCTCTTTAAAACCCGGAGACAAAATGAGCTAGAATAAAAACCTCGAAGCAAACATACTATGAGTATTCCTCCATGACTCTGCTCCTCACTTCTATCAGGATATGAGGGTGCCTGAAAGGAACGATATCAAAGGAAAAGGGACAAAGATATGATGGAGATAGAGATATGACCGGAAATGAGAAGGGAATGAAAAAATGGCTTGAGAGGGCAGGAAAAGTAAGATGGAAAAAAATATCGATTGGGAAAATGAAAGGAAAAGTGAACTTAACAAAGCATGCAGGGATTTCTGTTTTTCTTCTGGGAATCCTGTTGCTGGCTGCGGTGATGGCTGAAAGCGGATGTGCGGAATATGAGTGCGAACGTGGCTCAGGAAATGTGGAAACTATAACCCGCAGTATTGAACCTTTTCACAGTTTGGATTCACGTATTTCAGGAAATGTATTTATAGAGCAAGGGAACAGCAGCCTTAGAATCGAAGCAGAAGATAACATCCTGCCCCTCCTAGAGACCAATGTAGAAAATGGAGTTCTGGAAATTCGTGCGAAAAAATGTATCCGCCCTCAGAAAACTATTAAGATCTATGCAGGGATGGAAAAAGTCCGGAGCCTTTCCCTCAGTGGTTCTGGGGATATTATAGGATCTACGCCAATTGATTCCGAAAACTTGGATCTCGCAATCACAGGTTCAGGTGATATCGAACTGGAGACAAATACCAGCTCTCTGAAGAGCCTGATTTCCGGTTCTGGGAATGTCCTCCTGAAAGGCAATGCCTCTTCACACGAAATAGATATCGGAGGTTCGGGAAATGTTGACGCCCCTGAACTTAGGACCGAGGTGACCAGAGTAAGTATCAGGGGTTCGGGAAATGCAAACGTTTACGCGAACCGGAAACTTGACACTAATATAAGCGGAAGTGGAAATGTATTCTATGGAGGGAACCCGGAAGAGTTCAACATGCAGGTTTCAGGCAGCGGGGAAGTCAAAAATAAAGACAGAAAAATAATCGGGTAAAATGAATTAAATAAACTACTGGATAAAAACCCGTCAAGAATTCTTAATTAGATTATTCATTTCAATTTTTGCTGAATTTTACTCGTGCCTTAGTGAGTCTATTGGCTTCATTTTTGCGGCTTTTCTTGCAGGGTAGACACCTGAGACAAAGCCTACGAAAACAGCCACGAAGAACCCGGCTGCACTGAGGCTGAACGGAAAGACGACAGGCAGTTTGAGGAGGGTTTCAACGCTATACGCACCTGCTATTCCTACAGTACTACCAAGGAGTCCTCCGAAAACTCCTAGCAGAATTGATTCTACCATGAAAAGGAAAAGAATGTCAAAGCCTGTAAATCCAAGGGATTTGAGAACTCCTATCTCTCTTGTCCTTTCAGTTACGCTTACGAGCATGATATTCATGATACCTATAGAGCCAACCAGCAGCGAGATTAGCGCAACGGCTGTCAGGAAAGAACTCAGGGCTGCTGCCATCATATCCGTCTGTTCCAGTACTTCTGCCTGATTGAGGAGATAATAAGGTCGCGAATCTTTATCTTCAAATTCCCTTTCGGAAATACCGAAATTTCGGGCAAGGCGCTTGTCAACTTCATCAGCTGTCTCCTTAACCGTTGCAGGGTCATCAGCCATTGCAAAAGCCCCGCCATAATCTTTTTCACCAAGAATCTCGTTCATGATATCTATTGGGATAATAATGGCTTCGTTATCGTCATATGCCTGGATAACAGTGTTTTCCGGGTTCTGAATTATTGCCTTAACTTTAAAGGTCTTTGTAACTTTTTCATCTTCTCCGACTCTGAAGGTTATGTTTATAGAATTCCGAGCCGAGATGTTCCTTTCGAATTTCTCGTTTGCAACCTTGTACCCTATAACCGCTACGTACCCATCGTTGTCAGTGATAAAGTCTCCTTTCTGAAGCTTTGTGTTTGCCACTTCATCATAAGATTTACCGACTCCGCTCACTAAAATATTTTTGGTTTCGGACATGTACGTGACTTCTGCAGTTTGTGACTTCAAAGGAGAAACTCCCAAGATTCCGGGTGTGTTCTCAACGATCTTCAATTCATTGTCATAAAATAGCTTGGGCTGCATCCCCTGAATATAAATGAAGTTCGAGCCTATATTAGTCACTTCGTTTGTAAAATGCTGGTTGAAGCTTGCTCCAAGAGACACATTTGCAATTACGGCTGCAACTCCTATGACGATTCCAAGCACTGTTAGGGTCGAACGCAGTTTTGCACTTTTAATGCTTCCAAACGCGAGTTTTCCTGCACTGAAAAGGGGAATCATAAACGGAACTCCTTTTTACAGATTTTATAGGGAAAGGCCGGAGGAAGTGTAGAATTATGGATCCGGATGAAATTGATTTTTCCTTAAACTTTCTTTAAATGAATCTCTCAACCATATAAATTCTACTGAATGAAATATATGACTCAGTAATCAGTTAGATAATTTTTATAAAATAATTTTACAATATTGATTAGAGCCTTCCAGAATCCGGGCTGAGGTTCTCTACTGTTAATAGATATATCAAATAAAAGTGTCAAGAATAGTGCTGGAACATCCTGAATACTATTCCAAATTAGGGTTCAGGCAGGCAAATACCCTGGGAATGACAGATCCTTTCGGTGCATTACGTTGAAACATTTATAGCACTGGAATTAAAGAAAGGAGTGCTTGAAGGTGAAGCTGGGATTATATAACATTCAGATGAGTTTTTGAGGTCCAAAAAAGAAACCTGGCATCTAAAATATGGAATCTAAAAGGAGAAAAAAGCCTTAAATGAGTAAAACCGATTAAAATGAGTAAAACCGATTAAAAAGGTAATAACAGGAAGTAAAAGAGAATAAAGGCAAGAAATTCAAAGAAGCGGGATCAAGCTTGACTCACCTCTTCTGAACTCAGAACCAGAAAGAGGGGAACCCGAGACCAATTTTCCGAGTTCTCTTGCTTTTTCAAGCAACTTGGGCCTGAATGAGACTTCAAGATTATCGGTGCCAGCTACAATAACGGTTTCCAGTACATCAAAGCCGAGATAGTAAAGAAGGCCGGCTGTGTATTCAAAATATGGTTTGAAGGCATCCCTATCCGAACTTCCCTGGGAAAAAATAAGGATTAATTTTTTATTATCAAGTCTGCTTGAAAAATCAGGTTTTAAGAAGGCTGTCAGGCGGTCAATTAAGAGTTTGGTCTGGGCAGTCATCTGCCACATGTAAACAGGAGAACCGAGTACAATAGTGTCTGCAGCCATGATTTCTTGGTAAAGTTCTTGCATGTCGTCGTCTGTTGCACAGCAGCCTGATTCCCTACATCTGAAGCAGGCGTCACAACCTTTGATGTTTAGAGAAGCTAGGTTGTAAATTACTTTTTCTGCACCGTTTTCGGCAGCTCCGTCGAGAATTGCATTTACAAGCTTTGCAGTGTTTCCATTAATACTAGGACTACCAACCAATCCAAGAATCTTGATTCTAAAACCCCCGTTTGAATGTTTAAAAAATTCAAATTTCACAGAGTAACAAAAGTATAAATGTTCAACCACAATAAAAAGATTTCTCTTTCTGAACTAAATGTATAAGTTTCTCTGAGATTTCGATTGAAAACAGAAAGAAGATAATGGAAGAAAGAAAGCAGAGGAAGAAAGTAAGTCGTTTTATAAATCCATCAGGAAAATGATAACCGAAGAGAAAAAGGGGATGGAATAAGAAAAGAACGAACTAAATTAAAAAGAAGTGAAATTAAATCAATTAAGTTAAAATAAAACAAACTAAATAAATTAAACTAAAAGAAAATAACTTAATTAAATGACGATAAATTAAAAAGAAGTAAATTAAAATGAGATACTTAAAAGGAAATAGAAAAAAGCCAAAAATTGGCTTTTTTCTGTCATCTCTGCTCGAGTTTAGTTTTCGAGCCACTTTCTCTTTGCTTAATTTCTTTTTCCTTTTAAAATGGTAAAAGCTCCAAGCCCCGCAAGAATCACTGTAAGGGTTTTAAATCCGGGAATTACAGATTCCTTCTCTTCTTGCTGTGTTTGAGGCAGTCCTTTATATGTATCGTAGTTGAAAACCGAGACTCCCAGGAAAGTCGAATCATTGGAGTAATAATCTGCCAGGCCGGTAAAAAGCTGCTGTATTGAATATTTATCCTTAAAGCCTTCTTCCACAGAGATTTCTATTATTCCTCTTGATCCAGTACCTCTTATTTCTCCCATTTCGAGGGCAACGGTGTCAACGATACTTGAAACGGAATTAAGCTCTTTATTTTCGCCGGAGTAAGCTCTGATAATGAAGAAATCTGCAAAAGGAGCAATTTCTTTGATTTGTGACGCAGTATAATTAAGCGGAAGGCTTGCTGAGATGGATACGTTTTCTTTTGCTTCTTTATTAGCTATTTGAAATAGTGCTCTATAGTCTATTGCGTTTTCTTTAGAGCCGTTCCAGGTAGAAGAGTTTACATAGATAACAATCCCATCAAAGGGAGCAAGGGATTTTTCGTTATAATCAAGTACTGTATCCAGAGATTTTTTGCAGAGGTCATCAGTTCCTTTTTTTGTACAATTTACGTCTTCCAGGAGCATGGCATCTACGGAAATCCCTTTTTCATGGGCCATTTTTACAAAGCGTTCATACTGCCATACGTCTTCGCTGTTTACGCTAAGGAAAATCGTATCTATGCCTGAGGAGTTCAATTCATTTACAAGGTCAGAAAAATCGAACTCGTACGGGGAAGAAAGTCTGATTCCGGAAGTTCCGATATCGTATTCAGAAAATGGGCGTTCCGGAGTACTGGTCTCGTTCGGAGCCATTTTTTTCTGAGCCTGCGAAACTCCCTCGGAAGCAGATTCTTCGGAATTTAGTTCGGATTCAGCTGTGTTTTGAGGCTTGGAAATATTTTCAGATCTGTTCTTATAACTATACTTAATGTTATCTTCAGAGATGTTTTCAGAGTTATTTTCAGAAATACTTTGTTCAGAGGTACCTTCTGAATGATTTTTCATAGAGTTTTCAGAATTATTCTTATAAACGCTTTCTGAAGAAACTTTGCCTTCTTCCTGAGCTGAAATTATCTTTACAGTCGGTTCGTTTCCGATAAATTTCCGAACCAGTACATAATCGGCTGCCATGTAGCCTGTATTCTTTGAGGAGTCCTTGTAAGAAGCGGTATACAGGTAAACATGCATTGGGATGTTGGTTACGGAATCATTTGAGGCAAAGTCCATTTTCGGATCACGAACACCGTTTTTAAACCACGATACTTTGCGAGTATTATTTTCCTCATACCAGGCAATTCCTGAGACATACCATTCCCCTTCAGGAACATCGACGTCAGTAAGATCATAGAGATTGTTTTTTTGCTTCCTGTTAATTGTTTCCAGGTCCACCTGTCTTTCGTTGGCAAGCTCGGTCTCATGCTTGATTTCGTTTTTTTTGCTGTCTATCTGGTCTATGAAACCCTGCTGCAATACAGGTCCTCTATTGTCCGTACCTGTGGTGACTTTCATTCTTTTGACCACAAACATAGAGTTGATTTCAAAACTTTTTTTGCTATAAATCATAGAGGAGTCATAGGCGTGAACCTTAGGAGCTGAGACATTACAGATCCCGTTTTTAACCTCAACCAAACCTCCTCCAGCACTTTCAGCGTTCCAGTCCAGCTCATTAAGGTTATTGCCCTCAAAATCATCAAAAAAATCAAAAGTTTTTTCTCCACTACTTACGGCTTCAGCCCCTGGGTTCCCGTACCTCATGAGGACTTTAACGGTTTGGTTCGCAGAGAGAGACTGAAGCCTGAGCCAGATTAGAGCATATTCGTTTTCAGGATCCCAGGTCTCAGTCCAGTAGTTGAGTGTTCTATCTCCTGAGGAGAATCGAAGGTCAGAGCCATCACTTTTTGCCTCTGAAAAATTGAAATTCGAGGAGTTCAAAATAATAGCTACAGGGTACCCCTGCAGGTCTTTACCTGCATTCTCGGTAATTAGGATTTCCTTGGAGCAACTCCATGAATTATCTTTTGTGGAAATACCCGAAGTGCCGCTCGTGGCAGCCAGGGCACAGTCTATTAATAAAAAGATAAGAACTATAGAGAAAATTACACATGGAATAGATCTTTTTGTTATCATTAGAAGCCTCTCGTAAGCTCTTTATTAAACCCAATTGAACATTAGTTTGAATATCTTAATAGATAGTGGTTATTTACCTGAAAAGAATAAACCTTTTCATAAGTTCTTGTCTAAAATAATAAAGATAATAATATTAGTAAATCAATAATAAAATCAAAAAGGAAAGAATTATAAAATCAAAAAAGAAAGAATTTAGAAAAGATAAATTATAACATGAAATCCGAAACAGTAATAAAGAGTCTTTACAATTACAGTTCCGATGACTCTTCTATCCAGCACCGAACTGAAAAAACTTATACAGGCAAAGCCTCCCTTACTTGAAAATGCCATTGATATAGAAACCCAGACTCAACCTAACGGACTCGAACTTACCCTGAAAGAAGTGAAAACAATAGAGGGTTCTGGGGCTGTGGATTTTGATAACTCTGAAAGAAAGCTTCCGGATGGGAAAACCCTTGAATTCGGGAATGATGGTTGGATTCACCTGCCCGAAGGAATTTATAAGGTACTTTTCAATGAGATTGTGAATATTCCCATGAACCTTGCTGCGATTGCAAAACCGCGGTCAACCCTTATCCGCTGCGGAGCCACTCTTGAAACCGCAGTATGGGATGCAGGGTACAGTGGTCGCAGCGAGTCGATGCTGGTGGTTTACAACACTGCAGGTTTCAGGCTGAAAAAAGATGCCAGAATTATGCAGCTCTTATTCTATACTCTGGACGGTGAAGTAGAAAATGGGTATTCAGGGATTTATCAGAACGAAAATATAAAATAAGTTATCAAAAAGCGTATAAGTTTTTTCTAAACTTTTTCAACCTGCTTAACTTTTTCAACCTTTTTAATTTTTTAGTCTTTTTAACCTTTTAGTTTTTTTAGTCTTTATACTCGTTTTCAACATTTTTAATTTTTTTGATCGTTTTAACCATTTTAATCTTTTTAACCGTTTTTATCGTCTTTCTATCTACTTTATTTTATATAGTTTATCCTTGAATTTTCCCTTAATATCTATATTTTTTAGCCTCTAGTTCCCGAGAATCGAACTCGCGAAAAGTGAGCAAAAGAAATCCTGATATTTAGTTCCTTAGAGAATATACTGATAAAGTTTATATCCTGTAATTCTAAATATGCAACCTATGAACACTATAGGTAAATCCGTAAGGATGGAACGTATATTCAACCGAAATACAGGTAATGCAATTATTATTCCTATGGACCATGGTGTAGGTGCAGGTCCAATTAAAGGGCTTAAAAATCTTCAGGAAACTGTAAACAAGGTCGCAGAAGGTGGGGCAAATGCCGTACTCGGGCACATGGGGCTTGCGAAGTACGGACACCGTGGATACGGGCATGATGTGGGCCTTATAATACATCTTTCAGCTTCAACTTCTCTTTCTCCTGACCCGAACCATAAGGTTCTGGTAACAACCGTGGAAGAAGCTATAAAAGTCGGAGCCGATGCCGTATCAGTTCATGTAAATGTCGGAGCTGAAGACGAATATGAAATGCTGCAGGGGCTAGGTTATGTGGCAGGAAAGTGTGACGAATGGGGAATTCCCCTCCTTGCAATGATGTATCCGCGTGGGAAAAAAGTTCGTTCTGAATACGATGTGGATGTCGTAAAACATGCAGCTCGAATCGGAGCCGAACTTGGAGCCGATATAATCAAAACAAACTATACCGGAAATCCTGATACTTTTAAAGAAGTAGTTGAAGGTTGCCCTGTACCCGTGATCATCGCAGGTGGTCCAAAAATGGATTCTGAACAGGAACTGCTGGAAATGATCGAAGGATCTCTCGAAGCCGGAGGAAAGGGAGTTGCCATAGGAAGAAATGTTTTCCAGGCGCAGGACCCTACAGGCCTTGTCCGAAGAATTGCAAAAGTGGTTCATGAAGGCGTAAGCGCGGAAGAACTATCGAAGTTGGGTAAGTAAGCCTGAAGGTTAAAAAGCTTGATGTAAGAATTCAAAGCTAAAGTTTAATCTCAAGGAACAAGCGAAATTTAAGTCGAAATAGAAAGAAGAAGGTTAGGAGGTCCAGTTTCACTCTTATGAGTTTCACCCTTTCCAGTGGAAACAAACGGGTATAAATTTTTTATACAGATCTCCCTTCCAGAGTACTGTGCTAAACGTACCCATATAATTAGGTATGAATATGACTAAGATGTATGAATATGAATTAGATTTATGAATAAAACTTAATAAATGTGAATAGGACTTGGGAATTTTCGAAAAAGAAAAAGTTCGGGTTAAAAATCTTGAAATTTTATATTCCAGGTCCACTCTTATTACTCATAGTTTATTACTCATAGTTTATTACTCATAGTTTATTACTCATAGCCTGCTATTTCTATCATAGCTTGCTATTTCCCAAAATTCAGTCTCCTTTTTTGGAACTATCATCCTTAAAATTTCTAGTTTTATTCTTTTGTTCTTACAACTCTAAGTTATAATCTTGTAAATAGCTATCAAGAACATTATTTTAAGAACAAATTGACTCAAAGTCATTTCATGTGCTAATGCAGAACGAATGATAAAAGAAAAACACAGGAGGATAAACGAGAAAATGTCGAGTAAGAGAAAATATGCTTTACTTGGCATGAACTTTTTTCAGATACTTTTGCGTTTGCTTGAAAAAGCCTGAATTAAACTAGGGTGTATATATTTTAGAAAAAACCGACTGTTAATCCATAGATTCCAGTGGAAATAAGGGGGTACTAAAATTCTCAGTAGTGAAAATTAAAAGATAAGAGTTAATGCGAGTAAGAAAACAAATATTTGAGTATAGTAAGCAAATTATACATGAATTATATAAGAAAGAATTGGACATAAAGGGACTTTAAAACTTTTAAAACTAGCATCAAAAATAAAATAAATCAATTTTCACATAAATATTAAAACTTGGGAAACAAATTCAAAAAATATATAGAAATATAACAAAAAACACACATGATATTCTTCGAATAACATGCCCAGAGAATGAAAGTCTTATTTCCTTACCTTTTTTAGAATTTAACTCCATCATTACCTTGGACAGGAAGGTTGTTTTTACTTTGGTTCTCCGAAACCGTCAAAAAACTAACCCTTGAATTGCCATCGAAGGCCCAGATGTGACTTTGATCACGAATGCCAAATTGCCTTTGAGGCAATTCTACTGTCCTTGAAATGATGGAGTAATCTAAATTGGAAGGGGAAATAAACAAATCTTGTGGTTTAGATATTCACAAACATTTTTTTATTGCTACAATTCTGAGTAGATCCGGTGAAAAACAGCAACAACGTTTTGCCAGAGATGATGATGGGATTTTAAACCTTAAAAATTGGGTAACATCAGAAAAATGTGACGTTGTAGCCTGTGAATCAACAAGTGATTTTTGGGTTCCGATTTATGGGGCATTGACAGATCATTTGCCTGTTATAGTTGGAAATGCTCGGGATATGAAGGCATTTACACATAAAAAAACTGATAAAATAGACTCAGAAGTAATTGCACAACTTGCATTGAATAAAATGATTCAACCATCGAGAGTTTTTCCAAAAAGGCATAGAGAATTCAGGTCATATGTTAGGCTCAGGTTAACTCTGGTAAGAAAAAGAACAGATATTAAAAATGAATCTCATGCTATTCTTTCTTCCGAAATGTTACATCTGGGTGATGTGCTTACTGACATTTTTGGGAAAAATGGTAGAGCAATTCTAGCAGGAATATCTTCAGGTAAAAACGTTGACCAGATTATAGAATATCTTTCTCCAAATGTTCGGAAAAAAGCTGT
Organism: Methanosarcina barkeri 3; assembly: GCF_000970305.1. Taxonomy (GTDB): domain Archaea; phylum Halobacteriota; class Methanosarcinia; order Methanosarcinales; family Methanosarcinaceae; genus Methanosarcina; species Methanosarcina barkeri_A. The sequence goes on along the minus strand of NZ_CP009517.1, from coordinate 2,799,853 downwards.
TCAGATAAGAGATATTCTTGACAGAGAAATATCCCAGAGTGCTGCAATCAGGCTTCAGATATGCCTTAACCTTATAAAACATTTAGATGATGAGATTGAGACTCTAGAAAGGGAAATTTTCAATTATGCTTATCAAAAGCATAAAAGGGAAATGGAGATTTTAATGTCAGTTCCAGGTATTGGAGAACTTGGTGCAGCGACTCTAATTGCTGAAATAGGAAGTTTTAGTGATTTTCCAACGGGAGATAAGCTTGCTTCGTGGCTTGGAATAGTTCCTAATGTGTATCAATCTGCAGATAAATATCATAACGGAAGAATCACTAAGAGAGGATCAAAAGTAGCAAGGTGGATTCTAACTCAGATTGCTCAAGCAGCAGCAAGAAAGAAGAATAGCAGGTTAAAAGAATTTTTTAACAGGAAAAAGAAGTCAATTGGATATGCAAAGGCAATTATTGCCCTGGCAAGGAAAATTGCAACAATAATATGGCATCTTATCACAAAGGATGAGATGTACCAAGATGAAACAGGGTATGAAAAAGGAGAAGTTCAAAAGAGGAAGATTGTGGAAACCGAGATATTCTCGGTTGATGAAAGGATAACAATAATTAGTGGTATTATCGCAATTATGGGAAAAAAGGAACAAGAGAGTACGTGAAAAACAAATAATCACGTACTTTCATGCCAAAGAAAAAAGTAAACTAATTAATAGTTGTAAAAAAATTAATTTGTGAAATTCTCCAGTGGAAACAATGGGGTTCCTCTTAAAGAATAAAAGCAGGAATATGTGTGATTGAAATGAAAATCGATAGCGTTAAGCCTTTAGTTGCTTGATATGAAGGTTTACTGAAATGGTTTTTGTGTTTGATTTAACTGCTCAAATGCACAAGTCTCATTTAAGACTGGATCTTTGAGAATAAAATCAAATTTTCGAAAGAAAAATAAAAATGTGGAAATTAAAAATCAATAAAAGGAACAAGGTCACAACCTGTACATTTCAGGCACATGGTTTTTGCAAGCCCTGGATCGAGCCCGTGTTTTTTGAGTATTTCGGCTTCGAGCTTTGCAAGCTTTAAAAGGCGGTCAGAGGACGGACGTTCCATAAAGCAATCTTCTATTCTCAGAGGATGTGGGTTTATCGGTCTCAGAATAGGAATCACTCCTATTTGCGCAAGGGCCTCGACTCCATCTCTTACAGAATCGTCACTTTCCCCAAGCCCTATTATAAAATTACTGAAAACTCGATTTTTTCCGAAAACGTCCACAGCCTCCCTTAGTCTATCCAGAATATAATCAAGGGACAGATCTCCACAAACTTTTTTGAATATTTTCCTGTCCATAGTTTCAACATTGTATTTTACTTCAGAAGCTCCTGCTTCATAGAATTTTCTGGAACACCCTTCTGTAGGGTACACCGAAACTCCAATAGGAACATCGTACTTTTTGAGAGCAGGAAGCAGTTTGAGCACACGCTCAACCTCTCCTTCTATTGAGGTTTCAACGCCCGAGGTAAGGGAAATAGCTTTCAGGTTTCCTGCCTGCAAAACCTCCTCAACTATACTAAGAACCTCTTCCTCACTCTTAACATGCCCCTGCAACTTAGGCACAGGACAGTATTTGCAGTCAAACACGCATCTTTCACAAAGGGTTATAAAAGCCTGATCAGGGCAGTGTGCAGGGGCGCGCTCAAGTTTTCCCCTTACTAGCTCTTTTCCTTGGTAAAAAACTCCAACATTTCCTTCACCTTCAACTTTCAAAATTGAAAGTGGGGAGTCTTTGCTTATGCTGAGTCTCACCCGTTTTTCTCCAGACCTGAAAAAAACTGAACTCGTACCTGCCCCCGGACCCGCAGTTGAACCTCGAGCCCGTGGGATAAGTGAGGAATCTATGGAAACCGAACCAATTGAAATAAGGAAAGCTTTTATTTCCGGCGTGATTAGCTTGCTTTGCATGCAAATGCTCCTGCGAGTGATTATAACGTGACCACAAGGTACTTTAAAGTAATTATCAAGCGACTACTAAGTGACCGTAAAATTAATACAAGAGACTGATCACTAAGTGATTCCAGGATAAATCTAGTTCTGCAGCTTCTTTATTTTCTCTCATCTTGACTAAGGGATATATAAATTATTCTGTTGATATAAATTAAATTGTTTTTAGCTAACTCAATACTAGAAGAAATTTCCAGACCTTACCTTATCCCTTATTCTAGGGAAGCTCATCCTAATTTTTGCCTTAAATTTATCCCCCCAAATCTGAAAATTAAGGTTAGACAGATACTCCGTTTTTTCTTTCAAACTGATTTTTTCACATATATCCAAAAAAACATTCTTTTACATAGATTTATCAATCATACCTCAGTTTAGTTGATAAATAAGGTGTGGAAGCCCCACTTATACAGGTATATGATAATGTTATAACGGTCGTATAAACTTATTGGGATGGACTGAAATTATAATGATATGTTAACATCAAGATAATTGCATAACATTCTGTGCTAAAAATATTATATACTGTAAGTGCATAGTATGAATTGCGTTCTCATCCCTTTAACACCCCATTCATTAATATCTACTCCACAGGTAAGGGGATAAAACGGAAAGAGAATTAACCAAAGCTCGCAACCCGTGAGTCTAGTACCTCAGTATCTCTTCCCACATAAACAAAATCTCTTAAAACCGTTCAGAACTTCCAGGTTCTTTGATGAGAACGCAATCTATTTTTCTATTAAAATCATATTGCTAGTCTTTTTTCTAATAACTTAACATATCATATCGACTGCCCTTACTATGGAAACAACTTAGATCATCTTGTTTGAGTTTCCCCTTGTTTGAATTTCCCCTTGAATACTCTTCTTGATCCAGAGCGCATGTTGTCCAGGTGCAGCCGGGAGAAAAGCTGAGACTTTCTAAATTCATCTTCATCAGTAATTGAAAAACAGCTTTTCAATCTATAAATTGACCCTGTTGACCCGCAACCGTTGACCTGCAACCGCTGACCCGCAACTGTTGCGCCGGTTGATCACGCCGTTACTAGGGGAAGAATTTCATGCACTATTTTCGCTCAAGCCTTTTTAAAAAAGGCTTGTGATCACGCCGTTACTAGGGGAAGAATTTCATGCACTATTTTCGCTCAAGCGTTTTTAAAAGGCTTGTGATCACTCCGTTACCAGAGGAAGAATTTCATGCACTATTTTCGCTCAAGCCTTTTTAAAAAAGGCTTGTGATCACGCCTATAGGGTTAGGGGATAAGTTTTTCGAATTTAACGTTATCAGGGGTTTTCGCTCAAGCCTTTTTTGAAAAGGCTTGCGGTCAAGCAGTTTTTAAAAAAGGTTTGCATTTTACTCTGCTGATCCGAGTGGCACTGTCAATTTTATATATATCTTAAAATAGATTATACTTCTCGACCGTCTAAAAAACAATTTCATTATTGAAAAAAGGAGAGAAACATGAAAGTCATGATCATAGGAGGTTTTCTTGGAAGCGGGAAAACGACCACTATACTGAGAATCAGCAGGCAGCTAAGTAACGCAGGGAAAAAGATTGCAATTATTGTAAACGAAATAGGGGAAATTGGGCTTGATGGGGATATGCTTACAAGGCCTGGCATTGTAACTGAGGAGCTTACAAGTGGTTGCATCTGTTGTACACTTAGGATAAGCATGCAGTATACCCTTCAGACCCTTGAGGAAGAGTTTATGCCTGACATTGTTATTATCGAACCGACAGGAATCGCCTTCCCTGGTCAGATACGGGACGAAATCGAAACAATGGGACTCTCTGAGCTATCCTTTTCCCCGATAGTAACCCTTATAGACCCTGTACGGTTCGGGACCGAGGCAAAAGAGATCCCGAAGTTCGTAGAGACGCAGATAAAAGATGCTGAAATTCTCGGCATAAACAAGATTGATGTAACACCTGTAGAAACTGTCCTGGCTGCTGAGAAAATGCTCTATGATATAAACCCTGAAGCTCAGCTTCTGAAATTTTCTGCAAAGCATCAAGATGATCAATTCGAAAAGTTGCTTCTCCTTCTCGATATACCTGGATTTAAGAAGCCTTCCCTGGAAAAGAAAAATTCCATTGAGTTTTCGGAGGTTTCGGCTTACTCAGTTCTCTATACACTTGGATCACAGGACTTCAGTCCTGAAGAAAGTGCATGTTTCGTAGAAGAAAATCTTCAGACCATTCAGGACAGGATTCGGAAAGTTAACCCTGAGTTTGTAGGGCATGTAAAGCTTTCCATGAAACTTCCAGAGTCTGCAGTTAAGGGCAGTGTAACTTCTTCTAAAGAAGTGCCTCAAGTAGAACTTCTCCCTGACCTGGAAGATAAGAAAACAGAACTCAGACTGCTTTCTGCAGTTACAAAGGTCCCAAAATCTAAACTAATAGAGATAATTGAAAGTACTCTTGAAGGAAATCTCGAGAAATCAGGTTTTATCTTTAAAAAGGAAGTTCATGAACATGATACTGGTGCTCACTCTGAGAGTCATGGTGAACATGCACATGAGCAAATATGCAAGGTTAATATATACAGGAAAGACGATTGAAAATAGGTCAGGCTTAACTTAAAGCTAATCTAAATCTGAACTTAAAGCTAATCTAAATCTGAACTTAAAGCTAATCTAAATCTGAACTTAAAGCTAATCTAAATCTGAACTTAAGGCTGAACTCAAAGTTAATTTCAAGCTAAACTTACAACTAAACTTAAAGCTACGGTAGGAACCCACTACTTAATTTAGAGGGTTGTAATCACACTCATCCCTGTTGCAACTATTTAAAAAAGGGTTGATTTCAATAAATACAAAAAACTAAAGGAGTACTAATATGAGCGAGGAAATCGATGAACTTGATGTTTATTTCGAGAACAAAAGCGAGCCTACCGAAGGAGAAGCTGTCAAACTGGAACATATGATGATGGAAAAGATTTCCATAAATCCTGCAAGAAGAAAGCTCCTGAGGATTGTTGGAATCTTTGGAAAGACTGAAAAACAGCTAAAGGAAGAATCCGGATTAAATGACTTCTTCTTTAAGTTCCACATGGATTTCCTATTAAAAGAAGGCTTTCTGAAACTCGAAGAAGGAATGTATCGCCTGACTGATGCTGGAATTGCCATGCACGATTCAGTGTGTTAAATAAGCTTTTTTAATTTTCCCTTTATTTTGCAACTTTCAATGTGATTTTCTAATTGTTGGGTGGTTAACTCCATCCTGATTTTAGAAAGCTTCCTTTTGCTAAAAAGCGATAAGTTTTTATGTTTGTCTTGTCAATGGCGTTATGACCAAACTTTTCGATATCCTATGGAAGTTTCAAAACGCACTATTTAATTTCCAGGTATATATCGAGCAATCAAAAAGGAGTGTGAATAAATATGCCAGCAACAGTTAATGCAGATGAATGTTCCGGATGTGGAAGCTGTGTCGATGAATGCCCCAATGATGCAATCGCTCTTGATGAAGAGAAGGGAATCGCAGTAGTCGACAATGACGAGTGCGTAGAATGCGGTGCATGTGAGGAAGCATGCCCGAACCAGGCAATTAAAGTAGAAGAGTAAAACGATAACTAGTTGGAATAACCTACTTATTCCAACTTTCTTTTTCTTTTTTATCAATCAGTTTTATCAATCAGCTTTATCAATCAATTTTATCAATCAGCTTTATCAATCAGCTTTATCAATCAGTTTTATCAATCAGTTTTATCAATGACTCTTATCTTTCCGGAGGTAGCTTTTTAAATGGTAGCAATTAAAGCGGGTATTTTAGGCGCCACAGGCGCTGTTGGGCAGAGATTTGTAGAAGCACTTGCAAACCACCCCTGGTTTGAAATTACAGCCCTTGCAGCATCCGAGAGAAGCGCCGGCAAAACATATAAAGAAGCCGCAGGCTGGAGGTTAGATACAGCTATGCCGGAAAGCGTTAAAGATATTAAAGTTGTTCCGGTGGATCCAAAAACCGTAGATGCGGACGTAGTGTTCTCGGCACTTCCTGCAGACCTTGCCCTGACAGTGGAACCCGAATTTGCAAAAGCCGGATTTGCAGTGGCAAGCAATGCCTCATCTTACAGGATGGAAAAGGACATACCTCTTGTGATTCCTGAGGTAAATCCGGAACATCTAGGGCTTCTTGAAGTCCAGCAGGATGCAAGAGGATGGGATGGATATATTATTACAAATCCCAATTGCTCCACGATTGTCATGACCGTTACCTTAAAGCCCCTTATGCAGTTCGGGCTCGAAACCATACAGGTAGCCACAATGCAGGCGATCTCAGGGGCAGGCTTTTCCGGAGTTGCCGCAATGGCAATTTATGACAATATAATTCCGTACATAGGAAGCGAAGAACAGAAGATGGAAACTGAAACTTTAAAACTGCTCGGAGAGTTCAACGGCTCTGAAATCGTGCCTGCAGATATGAGAGTCAGTGCTTCCTGCCACAGGGTTCCCGTAACAGATGGGCATACCGAAGCCATATGGGCCGGAATGAGAGATAAACCGACGCCTGAAGAGGTAAGGAAAGCTTTCCTGAACTTTAACCCAGGGCTGAAAGAACTTCCTTCCGAACCTTCAAAGTCTTTAATTGTCAGAGAAGAAATCGACAGGCCTCAGCCGCGCCTTGACCGCAATATGGGGAAAGGCATGAGCGTTTCAGTAGGCCGTATAAGAGAAGGAATCCGCTACATTGCAATGGGACATAACACCATACGCGGAGCAGCCGGAGCAAGTGTATTGAACGCGGAACTCCTGCATTCAATGGGTAAACTTTAAGTCCTTGATGGCTTACAAGCAAAATAGAATGAAAAGTGAAAGCCTCAGATCTTAAGGCTTTTGCTTTCCAGCTTTATTTTCGGTTTCGTCATTCATTTTAAAAATATCATATTTTTTTACTTTTTAAGTTGTTTACTTTTTAATTTGTTTACTTTTTAAGTTATTTTTACTTTGTTACTTATTTCAGACATGTTGAGAATTTCAGGAAAAAGTCTTTCTTGCAGCTTCCTCTGCCTTTCTCATAACCTCTTTTACAGGGATGCCGCTTTTTTTTGCGATTTTTTTGCAATCCTCAAACTCGGCAGAAATATTAAGAAGTATTCCTTCAGAGTCCCTGGCAATCTTGACTGCAGATTCATATATCTGCCCTTCTATTTCAAACTGAACCAGTTCTATTCGTCTGGCAGCCATCAGTCTGTGTCTGGTAGGAATAACTCTAACTCCAAGGGATCCTGTTTCGATAATGATTTTCCGGGCGAGTTTTGCAGTATCTTCAGGCTTTGCAATGACCTTAATAACATGAGCAGGCCGGCCTTTTTTCATTGTTGCCGGGAGAATTGCAACATCCCTTGCTCCCATAGTGAGCAGTTCTTCGAACAGATTCCCCAGAACTTCTCCACTCACGTCATCGGCATTAGTTTCAAGTACCTCGATTATATCCGGAATCAGGCAGGAATCAAGTTCGCATAGCATTCCTTGAAGCACATTAGGTCCGGAAAGCTCGGAATCTCCAGCCCCGTAACCTATTGAAATTACCCTGCCCTGAGGAAAAGCTTCCAGAGGTCTTGCAAAATGGGACAGAATAGCAGCTCCTGTAGGAGTAAGAAGTTCCTTTTGCTCGATCCCTCCCCTAAAATAGAATTTTCCTTTTCTGAGAAGCTCAAGGGTTGCAGGTGCTGGCACAGGCAGAATTCCATGTGCGCATTTAATTGTTCCACTGCCTACGTTTATAGGAGTGCAGTAAATAGATTCACAGTTAAGGGAATGGATAGCTGCCGAAGAGCCGATTATATCAGCAAGCGCATCACTCTGACCAACCTCATGAAAATGAAGTTTCTCAAGGTCAGGTTGCCCATGAACTGAAGCTTCGGCCTCAGCCATCCTCGAAAAGATATCAAGAGCACTTGCTTCCACATTGGGGGGCAGTTTTGCAGCCTTTACCATGTCCAGGATTTCCGGATATTTGCGGACTGGCTCTTTTTCAGGCACATTAATTCGGACATCCAGGGCTTTTATTCCCTTTTTCACGACTTCTCTTATATCTACGGATACGTCGACAGAAGCTTCTATCAGCTCTTTAACCATTTTTCGGTCAGCCCCAAGATCGAGAGTACATCCAAGGATCATATCTCCTGCTGCCCCTGAAAAAGGGTTGAATACAAGTGCTTTCATAAAGTTCTTTCCTGAGTTTCGATTTCTTTACTTTATTCCCTTTTTTATTCCTTTTTATTCCGTTTCTTATTCTTTTTCATTCCGTTTCTTATTCCTTTTTATTCCCTTATCACTCTCTTGTCTGCTCTGTCTTATTCCGTTTCTTATTCCTTTTTATTCCCTTATTACTCTCTTGTCTGCTCTGTCTTATTCCGTTTCTTATTCCTTTTTATTCCCTTATCACTCTCTTGTCTGCTCTGTCTCGCCTTCTTTGCCATGTGTGTAGGCAGCTGCAATCATGTTTGCAATTCTGGCTGCATATGCTCCTGCAACAAAGCCTGCATCAATATTCACAACTGCAAGTGTAGAACAGGATTGGAGCATTGCCAGCAGGGCAGCTTCTCCTCTTCCACCTGCTCCGTAGCCTGTCGAAACCGGAAGCCCGATTACAGGTACATCAACTAATCCCGAAACTACTGTTGGAAGCGTTCCTTCCCTTCCGGCTGCAACGACAATTGCTCCTGGCATCCTGGCTTTTAGTTTATCCAGTGCCGGGATAAGCCTGTGAATTCCTGCAACTCCCACATCATAAACTGCAACTGTCTCACAACCCATTTCTGAAGCTACAACCCTTGCTTCTTCCGCAGCCGGAATATCTGCCGTACCTGCTGAAACGAATCCTACGACCCCACCGGTTCTGGGTGCAGGCGTCCCGTCATGGACAACAACTGTGCGGGCCCTGCTGTTCCATTCAAGTTTATCCTGACCAAAGGCCTGCTTTAAGGCTTCCAGATGCCCTGGTAGAACCCGTGTGATAAGGGCTCTTTTGCTCTCTAAAACCATGACTCTTGCAATTTCTACTACATCATCAGGATCTTTACAATCAGCAAGAATAGCTTCGATTACTCCTGTTCTGCTTTTCCTGTGGGAATCAAGCTTTGCTATATCCATATAGGAGACAAAACCCAGGCCTTGAGCCTGCTTCTCCGCAGTCTCAAGATCCATTTTTCCTTCCTTAACAGCCTTAAGTATGTCAATAAGATCCATGTATTAACCTTTGCTTAAAAGAATTAAATGATTTAGGAGTAAACAATTTAAATATCAAGTTTTTGGATAACAATTTATTCTTCTGGGAACTCTTTAGAGTTTCGAGCTATACTCACACAAACTTGATTCTCAGAGTTATCCGATTGTTGTTTTGCAATTGAGGTAATTATTTTAAAATTCTACGGCTGAATGAATATAATTCAAACATGAAGATAGCATCGAAAAATGGAAATATTGTTTAGTTTTCCTATAAAGTCGGCTTAAACAATATCCTCGTTTTTTGGCACTTAGAGTTGTTTTCGCTTCACTTTTAAGTTTGCTTCTTGAACAGTTGCTTTACCATGACAACTCTTTCTTCCAGGTCAGAGCCTTCAAGTTCTTCTATAACGGATTCGAGAACCGTTGGGATATCAAGGTGCTGGGGGCATTTCTCAAGGCACTCCCCACATTGTACGCACTGCGATGCAAATCCGGGATCTCCACCTAAAATACCACCCAGCCTTGCAGCATAAAAGAACTTTGTCTCGTCTGCGTTGCCGGACATGTACACGTTGTTGTACATTTCGAAACATAATGGAATATCCACTCCTGATGGACAGGGCATACAATATCTACATCCCGTACAGCCTACTTTCATAAGTTCACGGTACTTCTGCTCTACTTTCTTTATTAGCTGTAGTTCGGTTTCAGTCAGAGAGTTCGGGTAAGCTTCATCTGCCACCTTCAGGTTCTCTTCAATATGTGTTTCCTCATTCATCCCGGAAAGGACAACCGTGACTTCTGGATGGTTCCATACCCATCGAAGAGCCCATTCTGCAGCGGTTCTCTTTGCAGGGGCTCCATCCCATATCTCTTTCACAGCAGGAGGCACAGGGTTTGTGAGGTTTCCTCCACGCAGGGGCTCCATAATAATTACTCCAAGGCCTTTTGAAGCTGCATATTCCAAACCTCTGGTACCCGCCTGGTTCTTTTCGTCCAGGAAGTTGTACTGGATCTGACAAAAGTCCCAGTCATAGGCATCCACTATCCGATTGAAGTCCTCTCCCGAACCATGGAAAGAAAAACCTGCATTAATTATGCGGCCGTCAGCTTTGGCTTTGTCAAGGAAATCAGCTACACCCAGCTTTCTAACATTGTCCCACAGTTCACCAACTAGAGCATGGATAAGGTAATAGTCTATATGGTCTGTTTTAAGTTTCTCCAATTGAGCATTTAAGAACTTATCCATATCCTCCCGGCTCTCTATAAGCCAGGAAGGTAACTTTGTTGCGAGTTTAACCTTTTCTCTATACCCGTCAGTAAGAGCACGACCTAAAAAAGGTTCGCTCTGTTCCATGTGATAGGGCCATGCTGTATCAATATAGTTTACTCCGTGATCGATTGCATAGCGTACCTGCTTAGTGGCTCTTTCTTCATCTATACTACCGTCTTCTTTCATTGGAAGGCGCATGCATCCGAATCCAAGTATCGAAAGTTCATCTCCATTCTTCGGAACCTTTCTATACAGCATTTTTCTCTCTCCTAAATTTTGAGTTATTTTATTTGCTTCTGATTGACTTTTGGTTAACGCCTAATTTTACGACAAATAAGTCGTTAGACAAATAAGTCGTTAATTTTTGTATGTGATTGACTGGCCACTCACATGTGGAGTGAAATGCTGATTGCAAAATGAGATCATAATATGGGTAATCTCATCATATAATGGAATTCCGTTTTTGACTGATCAGTCAATCAATACTGTTAATATTATATAACTATTTGCTCAATATCTGATTGATTACTTACTCATAAGTAGGATGAAAAAATTATTTATCGGCCAGCCCCCTCCAAATAATTTCAAATCCCTCTTCTAAAGCCTTATTTTTATCCAGTGACGAGTCTGAATCAAGGATGAGATTCACTACCGTCCTGCTACCCTGATAAAACATTGCAATGGCAAGTTCCGCAGAATAATCTCTGATCTCTCCCTTTTTTATTCCTTCGTCCACTAGATTATGGAGGAAGACATACTCTTTCATCACTTCATCACGTGTAAATTTTGTGATATAGGGAGATGAGCAGAACTGCCCGACAAAAAGGAATTCTTCCTGATTTTCTACTCCCCATTTGACTAAATTTGACCATATTTTTTTTAATTTATCTTTGAAGGTACTCTGTGCCTTAATTTCTCTTCCCATATTGCGGCTTAACTCTCCCTTTACCTCAAAATACAGGCTGTTGATAAGATCTTCCTTTGTAGGAAAATAGTTAAAAAGCGTACCTGTGGCTACACCTGCTTCTTTTGAAATTTGGGCAGTGGATGTACCGTGGAAGCCTCTTTCTGTGAAGAGTTTCAGGGCTGCTTCCAGAATGGCTGCTCTTTTATCTTTTACTTGTTCTTTCATGTATTATCTCTACGATTGACTGATTAGTCAGTTATGTTGAATATTACGTATTATAAATACTTTATGGCAATTTATTCTTGATTCTTATTGGTATTGCAGTACAGAAAAGATTATTTGGTAACTTAATGAAAAAATGTTCAGCGATACATTTAAAAATCCGAATTGTTAATGTGTAGAGATCATCATGCTCATAGTACTCTCATTAGGCGGTTCAATTCTCGCAAAAAATCTTGATCCTGAACGTTTTTTAAAATACGCGGATGTTCTCCGTAAGCTCTCGAAAAAGCATACTCTGCTTGTGGTAGCCGGAGGAGGGGAAGCGGCAAGGAACTACATTGACACTGCAAGGGCAGTTGGCGCCGATGAAGTGACCTGCGACTACATAGGTATCGAAATTACTCGCCTGAATGCACGCCTTCTTGCTGCAGCCCTTGGGCCCGATTCTTGTCCGGAAATTCCTGCAAATTATCTTGAGGCCTCAAAGGCTATCCGTCCAGGAAAGGTAGTTGTTATGGGAGGAGTTACTCCTGGCCAGACAACGGATGCCGTTGCTGCAATTCTTGCGGAGTTCCTGCGTGCGGACCTGCTAGCAATTGCAACATCTATTGATGGAGTTTACTCCTCGGACCCTAACTGTGACCCTTCGGCAGTAAAATACGATAAAATCTCTCCTGAGAAACTTATAAACATAGTCATGGCAATAGAGATGAAAGCAGGCTCCAAATCTCCTGTTGACCCTGTAGCCGCAAAAATTATCGAGCGCTGTAAACTCGACGCTCTTGTCATGGATGCCCGAAACCCTGCCATGCTTGAAGAAGTTCTCGATGGAGAAGCAATTAAAAAGTCTCCCATATCCTGCGGAACCTGGGTTACGACAAAGATCTAAGGCTCAAATCAACTGAGATCAGGCTCGGACAGCTTTAATAACCAGGTAAAGCAAAGTCAGAAAAAAACTGGATTTAAAACCTTTATTTTTACAGAAAAATGAAAACTTAAACATACAGGTTCCAACATATATCCCAATAATAGAAAAAGACTGGAATGCCGGTTTAGAGTTTAGAACTCCTGAAGGGCTGGTTTAGAGTTTAGAACTCCTGAAGGGCTGGTTTAGAGTTTAGAACTCCTGAAGGGCTGGTTTAGAGTTTAGAACTCCTGAAGGGCTGGTTTAGAGTTTAGAACTCCTGAAGGGCTGGTTTAGAGTTTAGAACTCCTGAATAGCCGGGTTCCTTAAGTTTCTATCCTGAAATTTCTGAAAGGGAGGAGGAGCCGGGCTTGAGCTTGCCTGAAGAAATAAGTTCTTTTAGACATAGAGAGTTTATTTTCTGCTTTTTTTTCGTTCTTTTATTCCTGATCATCTTCTGTGTTGAGCTTAGTCCTGTTTTCGCAGCAGTAAATGGGACAGGCCCTGAGACGGAAAGACAGGAAGATGCCGTTATCACGGATTTTTTCTCAGACTGCGAACTCTCGGATGTTACAGTCAGGTTTGAGCAACCTCTTGAAAATGTCTCTCTCGTTTTTACTTTGAGTTCAGAGAAAAAACTGCTGAAATCCGAAACTCTTCTTCTAGGGCCTGTTAACGAAGGGCAGGAAATTACAAAAGTCCTGTTCTGGAAAATTGAGGACAATTTTGGAAAAGATAGGAACTCTTATAAAGCGCAGGTTCTTGTGAAAAACGGGAGTCAAAGCATTAGCTCGAGAGAACTTTCGTTTTCTTCCCGAAATCCCATCCTTTCAAAACTTAAACTTGTTGACTTTTCTGCAGATTCTGAGAAAGCTTCAGTTTTAATGAGTCTTACAAGCTCTGCTAATTTAAGAACTATACAGGCTCCTGAGCCCGGTATGATCGATCTTGACCTGAAACTTCTATCGGGCACGGAAATCTTGTATTCTGAAAAGCAGAAAAACATCCCTATTACAAGCACTTATTATAATGTAAGCTACTGGCCTTTACTGCTCGAGAAAGATAAAAACTACACTGCATTTTTGAAGGTCCATTCCCACTCTCCTGATATTACTGCAGCCTATATCTCGAATTTTAGAGCCAAAGAAAAGGTGGAAATTATTGATCGGGATATCGATGTGGATGAATACGGAGCAAGTGTTACTGTTGTCGGAAAATCCCAGGTACCTTTTGACGGGATTGTGAGGGTTGTGCTGATGCCTGAAGATGGGAAAGTTCAGGTTTTTGAGGAAACCGCAGATCTCCTGACTTCGGGAAAAGAAGACACGGTAGGTATAATCTGGCAGGGAGTCCCGAAGGGAGATTATAATGTAAAGATTTATGTGCTGAATTCCGAAGGAGAAACTCTGGATAGCCATGAAACGGTTCTCAGGGTCTTTGAACCGGTAGCAGAAGCAAGTCCGACCGAAGAATCCCCAGCATCTAGTTTTCTCACAGTTCTGGAGATCTTTCTCTGTGCCGGAATCTTATTTGTAAGTAAGGGAGAAAAAAGTTCTTGAACACCTTGAAATCTTGAAATCTTTCTTGACGTGACAGCTTAAAACCGTATAGAGTTCAAATACAGGATCATTATGTTTGACCTCATCATCCGAAATATAATGAACCGGAAGGTCAGAAGTGCACTGACAGTCTGTGGAATTGCACTTGGAATCTTTGCAGTTATAGTTATGGGTGCGATGTCAGAAAACTTCCACCAGACCTTTGAGCGCTCCATGAGTGTAACCAGCGATAAAATCCGTGTCTTTTCCGAAAGCGGAGTCTTTGGAGGGGGACTCACGGAAGATAAGGTAAGTGACGTCCTCCGAGTAGCAGGGGTGAAAGATGCGTATGGGCTCTTAATGACCACTTTTGATGAGGACAAAATGGGAATGACCGGGAAGCAGATCCTTGGCGTTCCCCCGGAAAAATCCAGCGTTGCTCTTTATCCCGTGGACCTGAAAGCAGGCCGTTTTCTCAATCCGGGTGATTCCTATGATGTTGTTGTCGGAAGCAACATACAGAGGGAATATAAACTTCAGATAGGAAGCAAGTTTGAGATCCATGACAAGTATTTTACCGTTGCAGGAATTCTGGACTACACAGGCTCTATTTTTGACAATGCGGTAATTATACCTCTCGAAACTGCGCAGGATCTATACGATGTGGGCAATTCGGTTTCCTATATCTTTGCAGTGCCTGATGAGCGAATAGATGCCGAAATGCTCTCCAAACGCATAGAGTTAAGCGTTAAAGGTACAAGCACCCTTTCTCCGGGGGAACTTGAGGTGCAGGCAAGGCAGTCCTTTATGATTTTCAGCGTAATCACCATCAGTTCAGGACTTCTTGCAGCAATCATAGGCGGGCTCTGCGTGATGAATACCATGCTCATGTCAGTTGCCGAAAGGACAAGAGAGTTCGGAATTTTAAAAGCAATTGGGGCCGAAACGAGGGATATTTTACTCCTCACGCTTGGAGAAGCTTCATTTATGGGCCTTTTCGGCGGAATCCTCGGAATTCTGGTAGGTTCCGTTGCCGTCTATATTATGAATGCGTGGCTTGCGAACACGAGGATAATGCTTTTCCTGATAACGCCCAGGCTTCTTGTAATTGCCATGCTCTTCGCCTTATTGATAGGGGCTCTTTCCGGGCTTTATCCTGCTTACAGGGCTTCGAAGATGAGCCCTATGGAGGCTTTAAAACATGCCTGAAATGAGAGTTGAAGAGGAGGTGTTTGAAACTCCTGGAAAGCTGGAAAAAGATGAATCTACTCTCAATTTGGAAAACAAAGGCCAGAAAATCATAATGCAGGTCGAAAACCTTTCCAAAACTTATTTTCAGGGCAAAATTCCTGTTCACGCCCTTCGCTGTGCCTGCATAACCGTAAGAAAAGGTGAACTTCTTGCGATAATGGGGCCCTCAGGTTCCGGGAAATCAACTCTTCTCGCCCTTATAGGTACACTTGAAAAAGCGACTGACGGAAAAATCATTCTTGACGGGACGGATCTCACATCTGTGCCTGAAAAACTGCTTCCTCGTGTGAGAAGAGAAAAAATCGGTTTTATCTTCCAGCACTATAATCTGATTCCGACCCTTTCTGCGCTTGAAAATGTGGAGCTTTCCATGCGTTTTTCCAGGGTGCCTAAAAAAGAAAGGGAAGAAAGGGCAAAGGCACTGCTAGAAGAACTTGGACTTGGAGACCGGCTTTCCCATAAGCCTTCGGAATTATCCGGAGGCGAACAGCAGAGAGTCTCTATTGCCAGGGCACTTGCGAATAAGCCTGCTGTTATCCTGGCTGACGAACCTACAGGTGAGGTGGACAGTAAAACCAGAGACTCGATTGTACGAGTTTTTAAAGAATTGAGTGAAAAAGGGCAGACAATTCTTGTTGTGACGCACGACCCCGAAGTCGCAAAGGAGTGTTCGAGAGTGGTTCGGATTAAGGATGGAACAACTAAAGAGGACTTCGATAAACCCAGCTTTTTGGCTAGTTGCTTATAATGAATATATAAGTAATATGTTGAAATCAGAGGTTTATCGAAGTCCTCTAAAGATCATTAAGCGTTCGAAACTTGCATTAAGCGTTCGAAACTTGTCCTAAAATTATTTTTCTTATATGGAAACCGTAATGATTATAAAAATCGATTACGTTTTCGTTTCCATCTCCTACGGCGATTATTTTTGATTTTACCTTATTTTTATCCAGCCACTCAAGGGCTCTTTCCATCAATTGGTTTCCAATCCCTTGTTTGCGATATTCTTTTTCCACATACAGTGAGTCTATTTCCCCTATCATTTCTTTGTTAATTGTGCTAATGCAGTATCCAATATATTGTCCTGTGTCTTTGTCTTTTACTAAGTTAACTTTCATACCAACTTTTGAATCACCTGTTAATTCGTTAATTCTATCTTGAAATCTTTTATTCGCATAATTATCTGCAAAATATCTCGATTTATTTTGATGATAATCTTTAAGTCTCTCCCACAGAGGTTGTATTAAATACAATATCTCTTGTGAACCTTCTATATACTCAACATTAATCATGTTTTTTCCTTCTTGTTGTTTAGTGTAGTACTCAACTTGCATGGATTTTGACTTGAATTTGTATTCATATATACAATTTTGATTTTATAATCAGATAAAACAAAAATAGAAGAAGGATTAGATTAAAAACTAAAAAAAGGATTAGATTAAAAAGTAAAGCCTGATAATCATTTTCTCTCCCATTTAATTATCATTTTCCTCCCATTTATTTATATAACTAACCTTCATACGTCCTAGATTTCACCAAGTTCCCATCCAAGATGTTCTTTTATAACGGTGTAAGCCATTGCAGGCGGGATGATTCCTATATCGGTTACAATCATATCTATATATTCGGCAGGAGTGAAGTCAAAAGCCGGATTTCTTACCTGCACGTGAGAAAGCTCTGAAATAACTGCCAGATCCACTATTTCATCTACAGCTCTTTCTTCGATTTCTATCGGATTTCCGACAATCGTGCTCGGGCTAAATTTGAAAGTTTCAGCTGCGACCATAAAGCTTTTTCTGGCCTCATGGGCGGCAAGTGCAAGCTGTGAGGTTCCGATTTTGTTTACCAGCGCACCGTTAGCTGCTATAGCATCAGCTCCAACAATAACCTTATCCACATCTTTCATGTAGTAGCGCACCGCAGAATCTACAATCAGGGTTGTGGGAATTCCAAAATTATTAAGGTGACGGATTGTCAATAAGCCCTGACACCTTGGGCGGCTTTCGGTAGAAATTATGGAGATATCCTTTCCGTTTTCAAAGGCTGTGGTGATGATAGAAAGAGCAGCATGGGAATTGCAATGGGTCATAATAACATCTCCGTCCTGGATTCTTCTTGACCCGATTTTTCCTATTTTTTCCAGAGCCTTGTCCGCTCTCTCGATAAAGAGGTTTGCGTTTTCAATGATCTCCTGCCTTGCTTCCTCCACGTTTGCTGAAGAATATTTTGATGAGAGTTTTACGGCATTTGGGAGGGAAACGGCTGTTGGGCGGGTACTTATGAGAAAATTCGAGACTTCCCTTATTCTGGCACTAAATTCTTCCATTGAAGCTACGTCCAGTCCTGCTGCATAGTCCCTTATAGCTTCAGCAGCAGCTTTTGCAATCCTGCCTGCTCCCCGAATTTCCATATTCCGTATTTTTTCTGCGGTTTCCTGAACTTTTTGCATAGTATATGGGATGGCGAGGGTTCAATTTATAATTATCTTCCGGCTGTTACAGGAGCTGTTCTTGACGGAGTTTAGATTTCAGTTCATTTCGGTTATTTTGTCCGAGATCTTTCTATAATAAGCAAAAAGATCTTCTCCCCACTTAATAGCCTGCGAGTCAAAGCACAGGACATCTTCTTTATGGTCGTAGGTGCCGTCCGAAAAAGGTAGGGTAAGGGAAAGGAATATATCAGTAACTGCATAGGCGAGTTCTATTTTCTTATCGTAAACGTAGAAACTGGCGTTCTTGAACTTAAGAAACTCATTCATTTCTGCTCTGTACTCTTTATTCAATCTTTCATAAATCGGACGGGTTACAAGAAGAGAAACATCAACTCCATTTTTTGCAAAGGAAAGGAAAAGAGATGGGTAAAGAGGATGAAATATCGAGGCAATACCACTTATTTTTTTTGATTTCATAAGGTTTTCCACAAATTCTCTATGAGGTTCAAAGAGATGTGTCCTGTCAGGAGGTTCGGAAAAGGTGCAGCTAGCCAGCTCTCCTATCCTTTCACGCAAAGGATCGGGTATGGATTCAACTGCGTGGGTTGCCCAATACTCATATTTGCTTCCGAATACATTTAATACATCTATCATTGGTTTCATTCTACTAGTTATTGCTATCCCAAGAGGAGCCAGACTGTAGGTATCACCTGTCTTTAAAATCAAGGAGTTTTCTCTCAGCTTTTTTAGTTGAGGGAGAATAGCCACCAGACCTACATTCAGTTTTTCTTTAATCTCTGAAATTGTTTTGGGCCCATCCTTCAAAAATAAAAGGAGTTCTTTCCTTTTTTCGGAAAGGAATATCAATTCGAGAAGTGGGCTGTTCATGTTTTTATTGTATATACAGATATTTGATAAATATCTTCCCCATTTTTCAAGTGTTCTTCATTTTTTAAACGTTCTCACTTTTCAACTGCGCATCTCCTGAAAACCTCAATTGTTAAAGGAACCTGACACTCAAAATCTGACACTCAAAGTCTAATATGAAAATAAATGTTTATTCGTCCCTAGTGCTTCAATTCCAAAATCAATTACAACGTCAATTCTAAAATTAATTACAACGTTAATTCTAAAATCAATTCCAAAATCAATTCCTTATTTCTTAGAATATTCGTGATATGCGAATTAATTCTAAAGTTAAGTTTTCCAAATATATTTGAGAATCGCAGTACTAGACTATTAGTTTTCTAAGAGAAATTAGTATTGTAATCTGGTCTAGTGAAAAGTCGCTATAAATTTTCAACATATAATTATTATTTATAATATATGCAATATGGAGAAAAAAATTGTATTGAATGTTAAGTTATAAAATATATATATCATGAATTAGTGCCTGTAACCAGACTTCGTATCTATTTTCACCTGAAAATACTATTCTATATACGTTATATATAATTATTTAATCAAATAAACAAATATGATCTATTTTTTACTTTTAAAGCAATTTAATCACTTTTATAATCTCCAACATGTTAAAAATATGTCTAATCTTTGAGCCAGCCATTAAGTCTCATGGTTATGATTTTGAGGCGGCTAAATAATTTAACGCGACGCAAATTTCAAAGTCGTATAGGTTATATACCTCTATAACATAAAGAGAAAGTCAACGATTAAGAGTTAAGGGGTTTTTCTCTTAATCGTAGGGGTTGAATCACGCAATTGGGAGCCTATCAGAGGTGGCAAATAAGGCTCCCAATTATAATGGTTATTTCTGGAGTTATGTAGAACAGATTTTACCTAAACCATTTTTCATGGCATGCTCTGGATGAGGTTGACTACTCTAAATTCATGTTATATAAAGTGAGCGGAGTCCTGTTTATAAATCTTAGTTAGTTGCCTTAAACCTGATCTTTATTTTTCATACAGATTTAAATAAATATCAAACATCAATGCTTAAACCAGGGTTCAGTGTTTTTGTTATTTCAAGAGTAAAACCTCAGAAATAGTGTAAAAAGCGAACATTCTTATTTCTTAAATCTCGAAAGCACACCTGCTCTTATTACGAGATACTTTTTCTGTAATATTTATCAATAAAAAATCTATAAATAACACCTAAATAATATGGAATTATTTCATTAAAGTTAATCATTTCTAACATGAAGGCCCAATGTAAAAATTGGTATAATTAGGAGCTAAAAAACCAGGAGTCAAAAACTTGGATTTCGATACTGCAGTACAGTTTCATGGGCACGTATGTCCAGGACTTTCTATCGGCTATAGAGTAGCAACGCTTGCTGCCAACCGCTTCAAAGATCGCAGCAAAGATGAAGAACTGGTCGCAATTGCAGAAAACAGGTCCTGTGCCGTAGATGCCATTCAGGCAATAAACGGATGCACCTGTGGGAAAGGGAATCTAATTTTCAAGGACCACGGAAAACATGTTTACACGTACTTCAAAAGAGGCGATAACAAAGCTCTGAGGATTTCCCTGAAACCCAATGCTCTCCCCCCTGACGAAAAGCATACTGCACTCTTCGCAAAATTAAGGGCAGGCACTGCAAGCCTTGAAGAGAAGAAAGAATTTCAGGCTTCCCATGACGCAAAAAGCCAAAGAATACTGGAAATGCCCGAAGAAGAGCTTTTTTGGGTAAGGGAAGTTGAAGCCGAGCCGCCGGAAAAAGCCATAATTTATCCTACCCTGGTCTGCAGCAAATGCGGGGAAGGTTTCATGGAACCTCTGGGTAGGATTAAAAACGGAAAGATGGTTTGCATTCCGTGTTTTGAGGCAGAAGATGAATGAAAATCCTGAGGTTTCCGAAAGAATTGAAATGGTTCCTGTAGGCTACGTTGAAAATGACTATCTTGAGCCGGTATATAATGAAGAAGTATATAGTAAAGTTTCAAAAATAGTCCTCATGCAGGAGTTTACCGATGGGCTTTACAGAATTGAAGACTTTGAAAAACTGTACATCCTGTTTTACTTCAGCAAATCGAAAGGATACAAGCTCATCCACCGCCGTCGTTATGACGGAGAAATTTCCGGAATCTTTGCCAGCCGAAGCCCTTACCGCCCTAACGGGATAGGGCTTACCATTGTAGAGCTGCTTAACGTGGAGGATAATGTGCTTCATGTAAGAGGGCTTGATGCAATTAATGGAACACCCGTGCTTGATATTAAACCTTACATAAAAGAGACTGAACAAGTTGACAATGAAACAACGGACTGAAAAAGAACAGAATTAGTGCTGAAGTCAAAATCAAAAAGTGAAAACCCTTTTTAAGAAAAAAGAAAAAGGGTTTAACCCTTTTCGAATTTTATTACTTTCTTCTGTTTATTTGGTTACTTTTTTCCATTTATTTCTTCCGAATACCCAGGTAAATTCCACCGGCGGCTACCACCACAAAGAGAATTCCGAAGATATCGGAGCCTGAAAATGAGACCCCATTATTCTCAGGTTTTTCGGCAGAATCCTTCTGCATCTCATACCCTTCAACATAATCAGTATCTGCGGATTTCTTGACTTCAGGTTCAGGTTTGGAAGTATCTGTACCATATCCTCCACTTGAATCCTGAGACGTCTGGTTGCTGGATGAGCTGGTTTTCGGTACTACGGTAGCATTTCCGGTATTATGGTCATGATGACTACCACTACTGCTCTGGGTCTCCTCTGTAGTCTCCAGATTTTTAGCTTTAGTTGCAGTTTCTATTTGCTCAGCGTAGCCTGGAACAGATACTGTTCCACTTACGAACTCATGAAGCAGGGGATTTCCACAGGTATGGTGACAGCACGAAACTCCATTCTCTGCCACGGATTCTTCATATTCCTTTGCAAGATTTTCGACAACATCCTCTGAAGGTTTCCAGTAGTCGTGCCTGACTGCCTCAAGCATTCTCGCTGTCACGGATTGGTAAGCATTAGGGTTATTCTTCTTGAACCATTCTTTCATAGAAGGATCATTTACATATGTTTCATACACATCTTGCCAGACAGTATCGTCCACAAGTTCAGGATCACTTACCTCCCAGCCGAAAAGGTTGTTCACAAAATCGGACATCATGCTGCCGCCTGAATATCCGGAGTTCTGCATTCCTTCTATCCATTTGTCATTGAAATATCTGGCTCGCAGATCCTTGCTGAGGTACTCTTGCATTCCCACCATCTGAGCTCTGTCCAGGTCACTTGTGTCCGAAATATACATCTCCGGAGTCTTGCCGCTAAGATACCTCGTTGCCAGGTTCATGCCGCCGAAGTACTGGAAAAGGTCATCGTTGTCAAGGGAGTCGTAAAGGTTTGAAGAAGACGAATGTACTGATGCTTCAACGCTTTTGAGGTTTCCCTCAAGGAGTTGTCTGCACTGGATGCCCCAGAAATCTTCTCCGTAAGCGTATCCCATCTTGTTCAGGTATACGTTCGCAATAGCTTCTTCATTCTCCCATGTCCCGCTTGCACTGATAGCGTCTGAGACCCCTATCTCATAAGTACCGTCCATTACTGCAAAACAGCGCATTGTAGAGAGTTTTGTTGCAGTCTCGTTGTCATACCCTGCAGCAATCAGAGAGTCATAGAGTGTAAGGGAACTTTGATTAACGTAGTTGGGATAGTTTACGCCAGGAAGAGAACTTGCAAGTTTCACGGCACTGTCTATCATTTTGATCTTATCCGGGAAAGCATCCCTCATTCCTGCTGTTGAGTAGACAACATCAATACGTGGTCTCCCAGGCTTTGAAGTATCATAATTTGGCAATAGTTCTTCTTCAGGGATAGCTTCAACTCCGGTTACATATCCGTTCTCATCCCAGACAGGTTTTACTCCGAGCAGATAAAGCACTTCAGCTTCCAGAGTCCCGTGATCCGCAATGAACTCCACCCCGAATCTTGAAAATGAAACTTTTTTAGGATATTCCCCATGTTCTTTATAGTAATCCTCAATCAACTGGACTGCAAGAGATTTACCTACTTCCCATGTTGCCTCTGAAGGATAAAGCTTCGAGTTTATGCTGTAATAGTTGCGCCCTGTAGGTACTGCATCAGGGTTCATAATTGGGTCCAGTCCCGAACCTGGTGGGATAAAGCCTCCACTCAGGGCTGAAAGAATTCTGTCAATCTCCACGTCGCAGTTAAGAAGCCTGTTCTTATAATCCAGCCCCTGTTCAAGATCAAGTGTAACTGTACTGTTAGTTTTCCCATAAACTGCAGTTTGCGCCTTGGAAATGCTTGTATTATTGGTTACGACCTCCCAGACAAGTTTAGTAACTTTTGTATCATTCAGTGGAATTCCGAGAGGATAAGCAGATTCAGGATAGAAGGCAGCAGTGACATTTTCCTCAAAATTTCCTCCAAGCATAGCTCTTACCATTCCGGTAAGTTCGTCACTTTCAGGATCTGTCTTATTTGTCGTAGGAACATGGCTGAGAATATGCATACCGTATGGGATATTTTCATTTCCTATATCTTCCAAATACTCATGAAGTGAATTTTTAACAAAATTCCCAAACTCTGTTTCATTATAATTTTGAAGAGTAGTTACGTTATCTATTCCCAGATCAACACTTAGGTTGAGTGCTATTATTTCGTTTACTATGGCTTTTTGGTATCCTGCTTTTGTCTGAGAAGAAATTCCTGGATCATAATACCCTTCCACATTAGTTGAAAGGTTTTGCAAATCTCCATAAAGCCCACCACGCTCAAGGGTTGGAGTCAGATGGTCAATAATCAGGGCATTACCCCTGTACTCCGCAGTTATTCCTTCTCCCACGTTGGCAACGATGTAAGGATAGATATTCGGAGTATCCTGCAACAAGAGAGGAGACCAGTCTGAAGTCCGGTTCATGCCGTAAGTAGAACCCGGAAGCCACTCGTGCGTACCGTGAGTACCCATATTAATAAGTGCATCAGGCTGGAACTCGTGGTGTAGCCAGAGATAGAAAGCTATGTACTGGTGTGTGGGAGGTACAACGTTGCTGTGGTAAAGAGTGTCATTGTTTTGTCCTGTTCCTCTGGCAGGCTGGGGCATGAGCCAGACATTTCCGAAGCGTACCGTAGGAATTACAATATATTTTCCGGTTTCATTTTCATAGATCATAACACTCTTATTTTGAGGCAGGTCTTCGGACCAGGGTTCTCCCCATTCAGAGGTTACATTGGATCTCAGATTTTCCGGAATTTCGGATTCAAACCATTCTTTATAGGTATCCATAGGTATGAGTTGCAGTCCCCACTCAGTCCTGTTTTCTACCATTCCATTCAGAACACCGGGAGCCCAGGAACCTACGTTTATACCCTGTGCCTGAAGCATTTCCATGAGCTTACTGCTGTTTTCCGGAATTCCGGAGACCTCATAGCCACTTTTATTCATTGCATTGAGGAGTTCAAACATGCTCTGGGTGGAATTAAGATAATTTGCTACGATGTTGTCTTTCCCTGAAGGGTAATTGTAATAGATGACAGCGACTTTCTTATCCTTATTATTCTCTAACTTCAGGTTCGCCCAGTTAATTGACCTGTTTGCCATCCAGTCAATCTGGGAGGGAAGAGGTTCATAGTTGCTTTCACCGATTTCGGAATCGTAATTATCAATTCCGACAACAATATACTCGAAAATTCCATCAATGCTCGGAAGTAGAGTCTTGTATACAACCTCCTCACTTGGGATACCTCTATTACCGTCAGCTATGTCGGTAGAGTTTGCAGGATTTGTAACAACCAGTCCGGTAAGCACGGGAACATCAAGGTCTTTAAGCTCCTGTACACCTTTATCAGGATCATCATAATTCAAACGGAAGCTTTTAAGAGAAATTACGCACTGGACAAGAGGCTCTCCATTCTCATCAAAGTAAAACTTATGAATATCATTGAAAGTATCAAAACCTGCAATTACGTTGCAGCCTTTTCCTTCCAGATCACGGATGAGTGCATCTATGACCTCAAGGTTGTCACCTGTATAATCCGAAGCATGGAACCATATCCCTATAGTTGGCTTGCTTTTGTCGTAAATATGTCGTGATTCATTTGAGTTAGTTGAGTTAGAGTACCATTCAAGGTAGTCAGTTGTGTTTTCAAACCAGTCGGGTTGAGATTCGTTAGTTGAAGAACGGGCATCCGGATGGTAAATTGCTGCTTCGGGGAATTCTACAGGGTCTTCATAAACCCAGTTTTTCGTAAGTTCAGGTTTATCTCCATATGTTTTTGCTAGATATGTAATGAAATTTTCAGTGTTTTTCTTCAGGATTCCTCTGGAGCCCATATTGTAGAAGAATTTCTCTTCTGTAGAATTGTATGGTTTGGTCCCGGTAAAAATATGATCATAACTTGAAGTGTTGATATATGTTGTATCTATTGCAGAAGAAATATCTATAAGTGCAGTCCCGTTTTTGTGGGCACTTTCGAGATCGTCCCCGATATCTTTGAACTGAGACCAGAGCATATAAGTGAATATTACATCCTGGTTTTCAAAAGTAACATTGCTAAAATCAGAATACCCAGAAATATACGTTACATTAATACTTGAGTTGTATGGATTGGACTGCTCTGCTGTCGCAAGAGCACTTCCATCATAACAGATAAAAGTAATATTCACATGGTTTTCATCAGCCGATACATTCTGTGCTAGCATTAAAAGGATTACTGCACATAATACCAATAATCTACTTTGTGCCGTACGCATTTTATCCCCAGAATAATGTCTCATGAACCGTAGAGCACCCCGGAAGAAAGATAACCGGAATGCTTTGCTCACTGGTTGATTTTATGTTAAAATTTTGCGAATTTTAGAAACTTGTTCGGAACAGTCGTTAAGTTCTAAAAGTGAAATTGGATGCTTTCGATTTTGCTTACAATTCAAGTCAAGAACTTCCAAAAATTAATGGGCAGCCGATTCTGTATTACAGATTTAACATTTGGAGCATTAAGAAATAAAATATATAAAATGAGGTTTTTGGATTACGATTATTAGCTATTTGGGTAAAAAGGTCAATAAATAGCATTTTTTGTATAGTGCATATTATGACTCTTCATTGTTTTGCAGAACTCGAGAACGATTATTACTCAATTAAAGAATAAGTACAAAAATAGAGAATTATATCTTTTGAATATTATTTCACCACTAAACTTTCAAAACATTATCTTTGTCAGATCAAATTCAAAAAGTAACTATAAGTTACCTGTTTGAAATAGTAAAGTGCATTTTTCTTTCATTCATAAATCAACGAAATTCTTTGATAACTATGAAACACTACATACTGGCTAACCTAATAGCAAAGAAAATAACTTGTTTATTTAAAATCATCTACTTGCTTAAAATATTCATTTATCTTTATTGGTAACTATTTATATTATTAACGTCTATTTATATTATTAATGTCTATTTATTTTATTAGTGCTTATTTCTTTTTATTATTTCTTCCTTTTTATATTCTAACATTTTTATATAATTCAATTCTTCACTTTAACTTGTTTTGCGATCTATCTCTTTTATTGGTGGTGTCTTAAGACTACGAAATATTTATATATTTAAATGTAAGTTTACTTATATGCAAATCAAATTTACTTGATTTGTCACCTGAGGTGCCAGTTAAACCTCCGTAAATCTGTAGTTTCCCAGGAGTAATTTGCCATTTTATTCTCCTAAAAACTGCAGTCTTCCGGGAATAATTTGCTATTTAACACTTTTTTAAACTGCAGTCTAAGGATTAGTTTGCCATTTTTATATCCTTAAGACTGCAGTCTTCCGGGAGTAATTTGCTTTAAAGTTTCTATTATTTTTTCTCTCTTTCATCGCATTTTTATGGTCAACTTGTTTTATTTTTATGTCAATTATGTCTTACTTTTATGATTAATTCTGTCGTACGTTTATGGTCAATTATCTCAACACCAAAATGATGAACTCAATACTTTAACTTCCGGCTATGGGCATTTATTGTTAAAGTCCAATATGGAAATATTTCTAAACTGACTTCTTTAATTGCTGGAATTGATCTCTTTTTTCCACCGGTTCGTACTTGCACTTATCAACTATATTGAAATCAGTATCAGTTACATTGAAATCAGTATCAATTATATTGAGATCAGTATCAATTACATCGGGATAAAATCAATGTACTGATTTGCATAAGCTGAAGGTTTACCTGATAATGTCACGTAAGCTAAAAAATAACTACTTTTTAATATTTTGTAGACATGATTTGCTTCATGAAAAATAGTCCTGTAACTGAAGATGAAGAAGCTCTCAGTGCTGGGAAGGTATCAAGAATTATATACAGCTTCTGAATTAAAGCTATTCATCTTGAAATTGACATAACAAGGGAATATTTCAGTAATTTAGAGCGCTGTTAAGAAAAAAACATATTTAGACTTTAAGTGGCCTGCGAAGCATGGTTCGCATCTGGTTATACGATTTTTTCACTATTTCAGTGCTTCCTTCCAGTTCTATGATCTCGAAACCGAAGTTATGTGCAAATTCTTCAATTTTTTTCTCAAAATCAGATTCATAGGATAGTTTCGTGTTAATTCCGGCAACTTTTCGGTAACCGAGTTCTCTCATATATTCAGGAGTGAATTCAAAACCCAGAGGCGGTTTATCGCCAACTCTGAAGACAGTCTTCCAGTTTACAGCCCACATAGGAGTTAAGAAAAAGGTGTCACTGTGATTTTTCAGGATTTTCCGATAATTAGAGTTGCCTCCGAGAGCTGCTGCAATGCAGTCTTCAACGGGTTTGATTGATTCGCCTGTGCTCCTGTCCTGAAGTGGCTTTATAGGGCATCCCTTATGAGCAAAATCTCTTTGTATCCTGGAAAATGCCTGTCCGCAGGAGCCGTAAAAAAGTAGAATTCCGTCCACAAGCCTGGACATGAGGTCAACGTTTGTATACGTTTTACTTTTAAGCAGGGCAGGGTCTATATGGAGTCCCATTCCCTGAAGCTGAACAATAATGCTGAACTCATTACTACGTTTCAGGTCTGTTTTTATTTTGTAAAAGGGCAGGACAACTGGTTCAAATCCTTCGGATTCAAGCTTGTATAGAAGGCCGTCGTTTTCTTCGTTTTCTATGATGTAGATCCTGTCTATATCAGGACCGTTTGCAAGCACATGGGTAATTTCATCCTCAAATACTCTACACCCAACTATACCCAGAGCTGTCATAGTTATAAGTTTGGTCTCCGGCTATTAAATAATATCCTTAACGGAAAAGCTAATAACTCTTAGCAGAAAACAAATATACTTATCTGGTACCGCATTTGCAATGTTTCCTTTTCCGGAAGTACCATGAAGTTCTTCTTAATTCGAAGAGACTTCAAAAATATAAAATAAGCAAAGTTTCCGTAAAAATGGACTATTTGCCCGAAAAAACTTGGCTGTCATGTTTTGCACCGATTTTCCAATACAAATTCAAAACATTTTTTTCTTAGCCAGTGGTAGATTCCACCAGTATAGAATAGTTGATAATGATGTCAATACCAGTAGAACTAAAACCGCTATCATTATAAGTTTTTCTTGCATTTTTATCCCCAGATAATCGATAATGAACCACGGAACATCCCAGGTGAAAAAATATTCAGGATGTCTAGCTCACCAGACTATTGTCAGTCTAAAAGTTCTGATTTAGGAATTTCTCAAAAACCTACAGGAAACAGCCATTAAGTTTTAAAAGTGAAATCGAAAATTCTAGATTCTGGATATTAATTTTAAAACCGGAAATTTCTGAAGCTAATAAATGGCTGATTTTGTAATATGTTTTTAACGCTTAGAATATATGGATATAATATATAAAATAAAGTGTTTAGCTCACAATTATTAGCTTTTAGGGTAAAGGAGCCAATTCGATAAAGTTTTCAGAGAATAAATTAAAAATTATACTTAAAGTGGAAAAACCAAAATAAACTAACTTTCCTGGAAAGTTAGTAATTGTTCAACCTACCAAAATAAGTTGGCAATATCATTTTAATAAAAACAGGAACTTCGACAAGTAACCAACGAACCGTAAGAATAAACATAATTAACACCAACAGTAAGAAAATATATTGAAAATTTGGTACATTGAGTCTTAGTAACGACTGATATTGATATTGTTTTATCTCGGATGAATTATTACGAAAATGAATATCTTAGGAATAACATGTGCAAATAAATGAAAATACCTGAAGTAAACAGGACTTTCAGGCTAATCAATCTGAGTTAGATTTGAGTGAAATTACTTTAGTTGGAGCAGACGTACCTGACGAAGAAGATGTACCTGAAGATGTACCTGAAGATGTACCATTATCAGGTACGTAAATTACCTTGCCGTCGGCGAGCCTGTAAGCTGTTCCAAGAGCTTCTCCGGTTCCTCCTCCTATATTATCGGTCATATTCATGACTTCAATGGGTTTACCTTCTTCTTTGATGACGATCTTCATATCCTGAGCTCCCGGATTTTTGACAATGGTAAAATCCTCATTGGAGCTCAGAAGTTCTGGGAGGTGATATGACATAACAAGTGCAACTAATAGAGCTACAGAAAAGACCATTGCAACATCAAAAACATTGGCAACGTTTATCATAGGGCTTTGCTCATCCTCATCTTTTAAAAGCCCTGTCCGCCTGTATCTTCTGGACTTTCTCATGAATTCTTCCTCGCTATTAAGAGATGATAAATTTCAATTCTTTTCCTCAATGGTATCCAGGATATAATCTATGTCCGACATATCTTCCCAGTACCAGCGCCGTCTGACCTGTGTAAGCACATAGCCTATTCCGGCAGCAAAAAGCCCTACAACGGTTGTCGCAAAAGCAATCATCAGGTTTTGTGCAAGGGTCTCGAGGTCTCCTTTCGAAAGCCCTATCAGAGCAGGGCCTAACGGAATAAGCGTCCCCATAAGGCCAAGCATGGGACCGATAGTTGAAGTTATCTTTGTATGTTCAAGGCGTTTTGCCATCTTGATTTCATATTCCTGCGAAAGCCTCTCAATTGCAGGAAAATGCCGCTCTTTCAGGTATTTCGCAGCGTCTCGTGCAAAAGAAGTGACCATATAATTTTGTTTGATATTCTCAAGAGCTATGGAGGCTTCCGAAAAATCCGAATTCTGAAGATTGAGCTCAATTTTTTTGCAGTTAGTTTCCAGATTATTCCAGTCCCTATGTCTTTTTGTATACTCGGAAAGGAATTCTCCTAATTGAATTAAGGAAATAAACACGAGAATGGTGAGAAGAAACATCACAGGAATTAGCAAAGCCGTTGAGAAGACATTCATCATGTCGGATAATAAATTCATCAGGCTCATAGATCATGCCTCCTTATACGGTCCAGGAAAAAACCTGCAAGGACAATGACTCCAAAAGCCATAAGAGGTATTATTCCTGTTTCTCCTCCTCCGGTTGAAATAAGATTCATCTTTTTTGTCTGTATATATGCAGGGATAAGAAGAGCTCCTAATAGATAATAGATTCCTATCAGCATCATTGCACTGCCCATAGTTTCAGGAGTCTTTCCAAGTCGAATCTTTCCAAACCTGAAAAGAAAAGAAGAAGCCACAACTGCTATAAAAAAAGCAACCCCTACAAGGAGCCCGACTTTTATTCCGGAAAGATTAAGGCTCTGTGAAAGCAGCATGCAAGATAATGCAAGGGCTGCCATACATACTGGACATGGTACGGATATAGCGAGAAAAGTGTGCCTGGAAACATCTTTTCCTGAGTTCCATTTTTTCTGGGTGTAAATTCCGGTCACTATGAGAAGCAGGGAAACAAGTACATGGATTCCCATGCCCATTGAAGAAAACTTCTCAAAGGCTTCAAGGCTTATGTGATCAGCAACACTTCCGAATAAAAGAGCCAGGAGAAAATAACTACCTCCAATTGCAAAAATTTCTCTTTTACTTATGTTTGAAAACCCACATCCTATTCCAGATTTAATTCCAAAGACAAGGATACCTATCAAAATACCAATAACAGTTAATGCAGTAGAGTCCATATTACCTTCTGAGCATCTATAGTAGAATTAAATAAACCCTGGCTTTTGGGTAATACTTGTTATCTTTTAAGGTAACAAGGGCTCACAGAGTGCATTTTTTAGACTAAAAATTTATTTCCACCCCGTTTTCTGTTAGAGATGGAGAAATAACTTAATGAGTTAAATTCAGGGCATGTTTAGACGTTAAATTAGTAAGATAGTAAAATAATACTCTTTTAAAACGATATCAATTGACAGCGATAATAAAATAAATTTCTAATTTAACAAGTATTATGCAAGAATTAATTCTATTTATCAGGTAATGATTGGAAACAGAAGAAAACAAAAACCTGTAATTAAAGTAAATTTGTTAAAACTAAAAAATAAAAAAGCAATGAAAAGATCTAATAGTTTACTTTACTTGTTCTGAATAAAGCAATAATTATAAGTATTTGAGATAAAATAGAGCTCATCATGGTAGTAAATGTTGTGCGGAGTTCTGGAATGAATGGTGGCAGAGAAAACCTTTTCAAGGCGATTTCAAGCGATACGCGCCTTTCAATTCTTGAACACCTGAGTGAAGGAGATAAACATATATCCGGTCTGGCAAGAGAAATAGGAATTTCCGTGCCTGTAGCTGCCAGACATATAAAAATATTGGAAAAAGCCGAACTTGTGGAAAGAAAAAAGTTTGGAAATACACATATGATAGGTATCAAACTGAACAATGTCTATTCTTTTCTGGACCACTTTGCAGAAAACAGGAGGCTTGAGGTTGAACAGGGTACGACGCTGCTTGAAGCCCTGAAAAATGTGGCTGCCGTAGAAGTTAAGAAAATGGGGAACAGAGTCAAGGTCGTCTCTACGGATGGGGAAGAGGGATTTTATATATATGAAGTAGATGGCAAGTTTTCTGATAAGACTGTAGACGAATATGAGTTTCACGAAGATGCCGTAGTAGAATGGAAAAAATTAGTGCCCATAACGAAAAAAAGATTACTGGTAAGCATCAGGCGGTAAAAAACCCACGATGCCGAACCATTTAGAGGGGCTCATCTCTGGAGCTTTTCAGTTGTCCACTTATGGAACCCTTAAAATGTTTACTCTTAGAACCTTTAAAGTGTTTATTCACGGATTTTTTAAAGGATTTCATGAGTCTGCTGAAAATGAAATGTTTCCCCTGAAAAATCAGATAATTACGAAAAACAGGTATGTCACCTCAACTTCGCCAGGACTCCAAGATGGTCTTCATGATAGGGTTTCAGGTCCTTTGCATTAAGAATCTCAAATCCGGGCTCAAAAGCCTGTTCGAGTTTCTTCACCTCTGCCTTAAAAACTTCTTTTGGGTTTGCTGCAGTATCAATACTCCGCGCTTTAATGGAAAGCAGGAGATATCCATCTCTTTTTAAAAAACGGATTGCGTTCCTTGCAGCAATCTCGGCCTGGTTGGGTTGCGCAACGTCCTGGAAAATAAGATCGACAGGCTCAACGAGATGGGAGTAACTGTCCGGTTTACCGGCATCAGCCAGAATTGGGTGGATATTTTTTCGCCTTGATGCAAGTCTTATCAGATCTCTCATGCTTCTCGGAGCAAACTCAACGGCATAAACCGCACCTTCCGAAACAATATCCGAGACATGGCTTACTGTTGTGCCTGAAGCTGCTCCCAGGTAGAGCACTTTTGAATTTTCCTTAAGGCTAATATTGAATTTTTTCAAGACCATGGCTCCAAGTTTGCTCCTGCGAGGGTCCCAGGTCCGATACTCAGTCTCTTGAACCGGGATCAGTTTTTCTCCATAAACGGCTTTTCCAGGGTCAAGGTTCTTTGTAGCAAGCTGTTTTTTGTCTTTTATAACTTCAAAGATCCCATCCGATAGCTTTTTGACTTCAGGCATTTACTTCCTCCTCCTTTTCTTTAGCTTTGCTCCGCTTTCCTGCTTTTTTTGAGGAGGCCTGGGGTTCAGAGTTCTTATCTGCAGGACTTTCGCTTCAAGTTTTTCCATAAGGGAGGGATCTTTTTCCCCAGAATAAAAGTCAATGCGTGCAGCAAGGGAAAGCTTTGACGCAACAGCCCTTGCTACTTTTCCCCTTAACCACCACGGCGCTGTGTTTACTAAAGGATGGCTGTAGATAATCCCATGCTTTGGAGATGGAGCCCGAGCCCGAAGATGCTTGAAAAGAGCCTTGCTGGCTCCTATAACCTGAATTGTGCTGGAAGGAAACTCAGCAAGTTTTTCGAGGCTTCCTGCAAGACTTATTAACCTTGCTCCAAGCATTGGGCCCGCAATATGTTTCAGGTTGGGTGCAACCTGTTCCATGCTATTCTCAATATAAGCCTCGATCTGTCGTCTCCGTTCATACAGGCTAAGTACACTTTCCGCAAAACCTTTAAGAAGTGCTTCATCGGCAGGTTCAAGTTTTGCACCCATTGAGCTTCTGGCTTTCAAGTAAAGAGGATCTTCAGAGCTGATGTTTTCACGGGAGCCGTACTTTACAATAAAAAGTGCCAGGTCTTCCCCACCTAATCCGCTTTCCGGGAAATAGCCTCCGTACCATTCAGAAAGTCTTTCAGACAGGGCGTTTGTAGTTTCATTGATATCGTCCAGGGCTTCTACAGCCTGAATAATTCGCTGGTCAGGAGTGATGGCGCTTGAAACCTGGAGTTTTGCAGCCTCCAGAGTAACTTCGTGTAAAAGAAAGTAATATTCGGCAGGTGACTCCGCAAATCCGGCTTTGATAGCTGCTGCCTTTAGGTCAAAACCTTCAGGGGGTAAATTCAATCTGCTTTCCCTTAGGGAAAGAGAATGAAGTGCAAGCTTCCTGATGTCTTTTGAAAGAAGTCTGGATTCCAGAATTTCTCCGACTATGTCGGTTTCAAGAGTTCCAAACCAGGTATTAATCTTCAATCCGGACCTCCAGAAATATCCGCACCCTGATTCCTTCCCTTTGTGAGCAGGACTCTTCCACCAAGAGATTCGTCAAGCATACGCTGGGTTTCTTGCTGGAGTCTTTTGCCTTCCTCAATGCTTCCGACAATGCCGTAAACTACCGGCCCGAAAGAACTGATACCTGCTCCATGCGCACCGTTGTCACGCATGTAATTCATGATATCCAGAACAGGCTGTGACTGAAGTTCAACTTCCCTTTTCTTAAAACCTACAGTCTGGATGTGATTAATTGCTTTGCCAAAACTTTCCAGGTCTTCCTCGATAAGTGCAGGAAGCATCTGCATGAGAATTACATGGGAAATTTCCTGAACTTCGGCAAGGGGAATCGGACAATATTTCTTGAAAATGTCAACTTCTTCCGTATCGTGAGCTCCTTTTCCTTGAGGAATTACAAGGACAATAGGCCATTCAGGAAAGTTTCTTCTGAAAAGGACAGGGCCAGGAGGTACGTGGCTAGCTGAAGAAGGAGAAAATGCACCTTTATCCTTGAACTTATGTCCTCCGTCCAGAATAAAACCACCATCCTCAAAAGCAGCAACTCCTATTCCGGATGTGCCTCCCCTGCCAACCGCAACTGCAAGTTCCCTAATACTTTTTTCCAGTCCATAAATCCGATTTACGGCTACTGCTGCCGATAATGCAGCCTGAGTCCCTGAACCTAGTCCTACATGATCAGGAAGACTATCTTTAATATGCAGTTTTATCCCTTTTCCTGTTGGAAGAAGTGCCTGTACAGCTTTTTTTATTTTGTCTGCGAGAAGAGAATTGCCGATGATCTCTATATTATCAGCTTCAGTTGCAGAAATTTCCAGGCCGGGATATTCAAGGGTGATTCCCGCTCCTCCATCGACCCTGCCTATCTCTGCATTGAGGTCTATCAGGGTAAGATGGAGTCTGGATGGAGTCACTACTTTAATCATGTATATCTGTACCTCATTACCTATTCATAAAGCTTAGGAATTACACTTCCTTTAGCTCAGGAATTAAGCTTCTGTTTCCCCCAGAGTTTTTCCTTAATAATCGAATAAGTAAAAGATAAAGTTTTCCTGTTAAACATGAATTTAAGCATCGGATAAATCAGAGAATATATCCTTACACGAATTTCCACATCACTTTTGAAATCCACCATCGGATTCATGAATACAGGGTTAATGGAAAAACTGCAGTTCTTGCACCGGCTGTATGCCAATCCTGTAACAGCATGTATAAATCCACAGAGCATGCCTGTGTCTGCAGGATCGGAAAGGCCAAACATTATGTAAGACTCCAAACGTTTAATTTTTATTCCGTTTAGTAAATCGGAAAATAGACGAAACAGAGGTCTTCTGAGAGATCTGAATGCCTCCATGGCCCAGTGAAGTTTTTCTCTGGGGGTCATTCCTGATTCTGGAGCTTTTTCAATTTCGGGCTTCTTTTTTCCTCTTATCTTTTCAATTATACTCCTTTTTTCTTTCTTCTCATTTTCTTCTATTATTTCCTTTTCGACCTCTCTTTCCTTTTCGACCTCTCTTTCCTCAATATCCCTTTTTTTCTTCACTTCAGTTTTATCCTGTGGTTCTGTAGTAACTCGTACCTTTTCTGTTTTCTTCAGATCAATTTCACTTTGTTCCCCTTCGATTGCTTTGTCTTTTTTTAATTGTTCCGATTCTTCAGGAAGGCTTTCGCTGTCCTCTGGTTCCTCTATGGAAAAGGTATGGGAAAAGAGCAGCCATTTTACAGTGAATATGCCTTTAAGTTCTTTCTTTTCTTCCAGGCTCAGGATATTGAGTTTGAAAGTGAGGCCTATTGCTGTAAATAATATGAATAAGACCAATAGAAAAACCAGTAGAAGAAGAGTTATTACAAGCATATTAACAGGTTCGGGAGAAGAGGATAGTCCTAACTATCCTGAAAACCCCCACTTTCTAAATTTTTGCTAAGAATCCCCTAGATAGATTAGTTCCAG
Organism: Methanosarcina barkeri 3; assembly: GCF_000970305.1. Taxonomy (GTDB): domain Archaea; phylum Halobacteriota; class Methanosarcinia; order Methanosarcinales; family Methanosarcinaceae; genus Methanosarcina; species Methanosarcina barkeri_A. The sequence continues at coordinate 2,764,351 of NZ_CP009517.1, read as the reverse complement.
AAATTGGGTGGAAAATTAGTGGAAACATCCCCCTTCTTCTATATTGACTTCGGTTTCTTTTACAGTTTCCTTTTTCAGGGTTTCTTTTCCTTTAACTTCCTGTTCCTTAAATTCCTCTTCTTTTTTGTTTTTGCCTCTCATGCCTTTGAGCTTGTCCATAATCTCAGGCACAAGATCGGGAATTGAGCTGAGGATTGATCCGGCGTCGCTTCGTTCAGAGAGCCGGAAAATTCTGGCTTCTTCTTCTGAAAGCATAATAAATGCCACAGGCTCTATCTTTGCACCTGCTCCTCCACCTCCTCCGTATCCAGACTCGGTGTCTTTCTTGCCTTCTCCTCCACCTGCTCCAAATCCCATTGAAATCCTTGAAATTGGAATTATTGTTTTCCCAGCAGCAGTAATCGGGTCCCCAACTACGGTTTTTGTAGTTGCAATCCTCTCAAGTTCACCTGCAATTTCTTTAATAGTGGCTTCTACACCCAACTTTTCATCCCCTTTTTATATATTATTTCTTATATGGTGATGATAAAGATTTCCTATTTTCTCATTTTTAATCTAGTTTTGAATACATTAATTTTGGATTTAATCATATTTGAGTAACTCTGAACCTACAGGTTCAAATACAGTTCTAATTTGAGAAGACGAACTTACTTTTATCGTCCTGAAGGCTATTGTTCTTTTATCTGGGTAATTCAAGTTTAAATCTTCCCTATTTTGAAATTAATAAATAGTTGACTAATTAAAATAAGACAATAACCTATAGTAAGATATTCTATTAAGTTAAATAACCTGGGTTATCCTACTATATATAAATTACATAAAGAATATTTTTAAATACTAATTTATTCAATTTAACATAATTTCAGTATATTTATATTCTATTATTTGAATTCCAGCTTAATTAATGGAATTTACTTGAGGCATCTTACAAAAGATAAACAAATTCTTTGAGTAAGAGAATAATTTTGCACTCGTGAGTTTATGTAGGTATTCACTGTAAACTCTCTTTAGTTACAATTAAAGTCTTGCCAAAACTTCTTTTAGTGGACGGAGGAATTAAAATTAAAAAATTAACCACTTTGTTAGTAGCTATTTTCATATTAGTATTAATATCAAATCTTGGGGCTGCAGCCGAGATTATAGTGCAGCCAGGAAGTTCTATTCAAAAAGCTGTGGATAGTTCTTCTTCCGGCGATGTAATTACTGTAAAATCCGGGACCTATACTGAAAATATCAATGTAACTAAAGATGATCTTACAATCCGTTCAGAGTCCGGAAACCCTGATAATACCATGATTAAAGCCAAAAGCTCAGGAGCCAGTGTGTTCCTCCTGCAGGGAGACAACATAAAAATAACTGGATTTAAGGCCGTAGGAGCAACCCGGTCCGGTAATGCAGGAATCTATCTGTCCTCATGCAGTAACTGCATAATTGAGAACAACAAACTTATGAACAACTGTTATGGAACTTATGTCCTGCGTTCTAAAGGGGACAAACTGTCAAAGAATACAGCTACTAACAACAGGGAATATGGAATTGTACTTGGGACTGCTACAGACAATACCCTTTCAGGAAACACGGCCCTTAATAACGGTCGTGGGATTCATATTGGTAATTCAGATGGCAATACACTCTCAGGCAACACCATTCAAAACAGCAATGTTTATGGGTTTTATATCTGTGGCAAAAGTGACGCAAACCAGATTTACAATAACTACTTCAATGACACCAATATGACTATTAAAAACGGAATCGGAAACGTCTATAATACCAAAAAGACTGCAGGTACTAATATTGTAGGCGGACCATATATCGGAGGCAACTTCTGGGGAAAACCTGATGGTACAGGATTTTCCAATACCGCAGCAGATAAAAATAGGGATGGAATTTCCGATTCTGCATATAAAAGCATAACAGGCAGCATCTATTCTGACAACCTTCCTCTAGTTGTCTATAAATCAGGGCCTACAAAACCGATTGTTGCTTTTTCTGCATCTCCAACCTCAGGAAACGCTCCACTGAATGTAAAATTTACTGACACAAGCACAGGATCACCAACGAAGTGGAAATGGAGCTTTGGAGACGGAACAAGTTCAACAGCCCAGAATCCAACGCATAAGTATTCCAAAGCAGGAAATTATACGGTTGCACTTACAGCAACCAACTCAGCAGGCAGTAATACACTAACAAAAGCAAATTATATAAAAGTGGTAACAAAGCCTGTTGCTGCCTTTTCTGCGTCTCCAACCTCAGGAAAAGCTCCATTAAACGTTAAATTCACTGACACAAGCATAGGAACACCCACTAAGTGGAAATGGAGCTTTGGAGACGGAACAACTTCAACATCCCAGAGTCCAACGCACAAGTACTCCAAAGCAGGAAAATACACAGTAACCCTTACAATAACCAATGCAGCCGGCAGTAACACGGTAACAAAGTCTAATTATATCACCGTGACAGTAGCTACATCAAAGCCAGTTACTGCATTTTCTGCGTCTCCTACCTCAGGAAAAGTTCCGTTAAACGTTAAATTTACTGACACAAGCACAGGAGCACCCACTAAGTGGAAATGGAGCTTTGGAGACGGAACCTCCTCAACCTTGCAGAACCCAACACATAAGTATTCAGCTGCAGGAAAATACACGGTAACACTGACAGCAAGTAACGCAGCAGGCAGCAACACGGTAACAAAATCAAATTATGTAACCGTTACAACAACTTCTCAAACTCCAGCTGCTGTATTTTATGCATCTCCAAAATCAGGAAATGCATCTCTAAACGTTGAGTTTACTGACAAAAGTACAGGAAAACCCACTAAATGGAAATGGGATTTCGGAGACGGAACATCGTCAACATCCCAGAACCCAACACATAAGTATTCCAAAGCAGGAAAATATACTGTTAAACTTACAGTAACGAATGCTGCAGGTAGTAACACTGCAACAAAATCAAAGTATATCATAGTGACATCAACTTCACAAGCTCCAGTTGCGGAATTCTGGGGCTCTACACTCTCAGGAAAAGCTCCACTAAAGGTTACATTTACAGAGGCAAGCAAAGGCTCTCCAACGAAGTGGAGATGGGATTTCGGAGATGGGACATACTCAACACAAAAAAGTCCAGTACACACATATTCAGCTGCAGGAACTTATACTGTTAAACTCACAGCAACAAACGCAGCAGGAAGTAATACAAAAACAAAATCAAACTATATAAAAGTGACAAAATAACAAAAGACTGAACGCGCTATAAAAATCAGTTTTACTGACTTAATAGTATGTTCATCTGGTTAACATGTTCATAAAGTTCTGAAATGTTAACCATTTAAAAAATGAATAAAAAGAACTGCTCAACCTGGGAAATAAATAACTAGCCATCTTTAATCTGATTACTGAAATAAATTTTCTGAATTGGTTTCCGTTAATCACTGGCTAGTTATTGCTTTTTTATTTCCATTTTTATTCTGTCGGATTTTATGCTGAAAACAGTTGTTAAATATTTTATTTCTTTAATTAAATTCTTATATCCAATTTTTCTTAACTTATTTTTACTCCTAATTTTGAACTGTACTTTGAAATTAATACTTGCTTCTGAGATTATTTGAGATTAATTTACCACCTATCTTGTAAATTAAGCTGGAATTGATACAAAAAATGCATGAATTAAACTAAAATTGAATGTTTAATTGTAGTATAATAACTGAAATAAGATCTTAAAAATAATTTAATACTGAGAAGGTTTTTTATTGTCCACGACTTATCTAAAAAATAAAAGATAATGAGAATATTTATATTAATCTATGTTCATTTTCTTCAAACTAAAGTGATTTCATCTGGATTATTTTGCACATGGTAGATCAAGTTTCTGAATAAAAACATACCCCCTACACTTGTGTATTCAAATGAGCGTTCATTGTAAACATTTACTTAACTACAGTACAAATTTTATTTAAACTTCTTTTAATGAACGGAGGAATTGGAATAAAAACATTAACCTCTCTGGTAGTAACTTTTTTAATTTTACTGTTTATATCCGGTCTCGGAGCTGCAGCTGAGATTATAGTGCAGCCAGGAGATTCTATTCAAAAAGCTGTAAATAATTCGTCCTCAGGCGATATAATTACTGTAAAACCCGGAACCTATACCGAAAATATCAACGTAAATAAAAGTAATCTTACAATCCGGTCAGAATCCGGAAACCCTGATGATACAACTATTATGGTTAAACGTTCAGGGGTCGATGTGTTCCTCCTGCAGGGAAGCAACATAAAAGTAACTGGACTTAAGATTATGGGAGCAAGATCCGGTTATGCAGGAATCCGTCTGTCTTCATGCAGCAACTGCATAATTGAGAACAACAAACTTATGAACAACTGTTATGGCATCTATTTCCTTCGTTCCACAGGGAATAAGTTTTCAAAGAATATGGCTATAAGCAACACAGATTTTGGAATTGTGCTTGGAACTGCAACGGACAATATCCTTTCAGGAAATAAGGCTTTTGGTAACGGCCGCGGTACTCATATTGGCAATTCTGACGGCAACACATTCTCAGGCAATACTATTGAAGATAATAGTGTTTATGGGTTTTATATCTGTGGCAAAAGTGACGCAAACCAGATTTACAATAACTACTTCAATGACACCAATATGACTATTAAAAACGGAATCGGAAATGTCTATAATACCAAAAAAACCGCAGGTACTAATATTGTAGGCGGACCATATATCGGAGGCAACTTCTGGGGAAAACCTGATGGTACAGGATTTTCCAATACCGCAACAGATGTAAACAGGGACGGAATTTCGGATTCAGCGTATAAAAGCATAACAGGCAGTATCTATTCTGACGACCTTCCTCTAGTTGTCTATAAACCCGGATCAATAGAGCCTGTTGCTGCTTTTTCTGCATCTCCAACTTCAGGAAATGCACCTTTGAATGTCAGATTTAATGACACAAGCACAGGAACACCAACTAAATGGAAATGGAGTTTTGGAGATGGGGCCTCCTCAACCTTGCAGAATCCAACGCATAAGTATTCCAAAGCCGGAAATTATGCAGTTGTACTTATAGTAACTAATTCAGCAGGTAGTAATACATTAACAAAACCAGATTATATAAAAGTGGTAACAAAACCGGTTGCAAACTTCTCTGCGAAACCCATCTCAGGAAAAGCACCATTAACGGTTACTTTTACTGACACAAGCACAGGAGCACCCACTAAGTGGAAATGGAGTTTTGGAGACGGAACAACTTCAACCATGCAGAATATAACGCATAAGTATTCTAAAGCCGGAATTTATACGGTTGCACTTACAGTAACTAACTCAGCAGGTAGTAACATGGTAACAAAGACTGAATATATAAAAGTCATAGTAAAACCAGTTGCTGCATTTTCTGCATCTCCTACCTCAGGAAAAGTTCCGTTAAACGTTAAATTTACTGACACAAGTACAGGAGCACCGACCAAATGGAAATGGAGTTTTGGAGACGGAACAAGTTCAACCCAACAGACCCCGACTCATAAGTATTCAGCCGCAGGAAGTTATACGGTGGTACTTACGGTAAGCGGTGCTACAGGCAGCAGTACAGTAACAAAAACTGAGTATATAAAAGTTGTAACAAAACCGGTTGCTGCATTTTCTGCATCTCCTACCTCAGGAAAAGTTCCATTAAACGTTAAATTCACTGACACAAGCACAGGAACACCAGTTAAATGGAAATGGAGTTTTGGAGACGGAACAACTTCAACCTTGCCGAACCCAACACATAAGTATTCAGCTGCAGGAAAATACACGGTAACACTGACAGCAAGTAACGCAGCAGGCAGTAACACGGCAACAAAATCAAGTTATATCACAGTGACAGGAACTTAACAGGTTCCTGTTACATATTTCCTGGTTTCCCACTCTCAGGAAAAGCTCTACTGAACTTATAGTTTATTGACAAAAGCAGCAATAGTCCAACTTCATGAAACTGGAGTTTTGGGTACGGAACCTATTCAACATCTAAGAGTCCTGCACATAAATACAGTGAAGCAAGAAAATTACTGTCAGCTTAACAGTAAAGAATGCTAAGGGAAATAATATTAAAACGATTATTTCTGAATATATTGTGTAAATAATATAGTAAACTTATGAATCAATTGAGGAAACATAGTAAACTCACGAACTAGTTGAAGTGTTGCTATATTTCTTAAAATTCTTTATTTAATATTCCCGAAATAGTCGAGTTAAAAAAAATAAAGATACTGAGTTTATTATAGAGGCTCTCCTAAAACTTCACTTAACCTCATTATTGCTGCTAAGATTACAACTCCGTTAAGATATTTTTTTATCTCACATCTTGAAAATGCTTTCTTACATGTCTTTCTTACATGTCTTTCTTACATGTCTTTCTTACGTGTCTTTCTTACATGTCTTTCTTACATGTCTTTCTTACATGTCTTTCTTACATGTCTTTCTTACATGGCTCTATCCAGCTAAAAATTTCTCTATTTCATTTTTCTTCTTTAATGAACTTAAAAGGACCCTATTAAAGTTACACTTGATTTACAATTAGTTGAGTGGATCAAAAATAAGGTTTTTCTTGCAAATTAAGCCGGATTTTTAATTTTATGGTATAAAACTACGTCATAAAACATCAAACAAAAATTGTAACCAAAAAAGAAGTTTTTGGACAAGAATTGGAAACTTTTTAATATAAAAAATCTAAATATAGAATGAATTTATAATTGTAGAACAAAATAACTAAGCTCCTACTATGCAGGATCTAACCTACAATCGATATAACAAGAATCCCTATAATGTTTCTTTTGTATAGAGAATGTGGAAACGATATAAGTACCGACCGTTGACTAACTAAGACAGAATGATATTAAAATTGAACTAAAGAGATTTGTCGTTTAAGAAATTTTATACTAAATCTGCAAATTACCTGTAGCTACATTCCGATTTTCATGAGTTTATGAACTCCAGTTCAATCTGTTAATTAAAAATGTAGTTATGTAGAAATCTTCTGAAATTAAGAATTTCCAGTTGTTTAAACTGAACTAGCTGACATACTTTTATATATTTATTTCAGAACCTATTGAAACTTATTTAGATAGGTCTTCTACAAAACCAAAAATGAAGAAACTACTAGTGCCGCGTCAACCGTAAAATGTCATATAAAAACGATGAGAATTCTTCGGAATCGTTGAATTCTTGACGATTGACTCGGCACTAGATTTTGGAACTGAGTTTTAGAGCAATATAAACCTGTATTCGGCAGGTCAACACTAATATTTGGGTATTTTTCAGGATAGGTATCCTACTCAAACTGTAAGGGAAAAAGTAGATCTCATATATTTATTGAAAGTTTAAAAATTTACTAGAGTATAAAAATGCATTAAGACTAAAAATACATTAAGAATCAATTTAACTTTCAAAATATGTGAAAAATTATTCTAGGTTTTTGGTTAGAATATTTTCCCTTAAATTAAGAGGATGTCAGGATAGTGTTTTTCAAACGCCTCTATTAGTTCGTCCTGTATTTAACATGTGTTAACACATTGCCCAATCATCACAATAAAAAGGACTGGCCGGCCACTTTTGCAGTCTTTTGGATGAAATTGAATGCAAATTTCCACAAAAATGCTATTCATGAGAAAACTTGCAAAACAATTTACCTGCTGGATGTAGGATCAAACACAAGGAGTAAGACAATGAAAATGAACAAAAAACTGTGTTCAGTAGCTTTAGCTTCAACAACTATTGTTTTATTTTTAATTTTAACATTATCTACTACATCGGCAGCTACTGCACAAATTACTTCTAACACGGCTGGATACGCCTATGTTACAAATAGTGGCAGCACCACTGTCTCTGTAATTGACCTTGCAATAAACAAGGTTACAGCTACGGTAAGTGTAGGAAAATATCCTTACGGAGTTGCAATCAATCCTGCCGGAACAAAAGTGTATGTGTCAAAAGAAGTAAGCGGCGTTATCTCGGTAATTGACACCAAAACAAACAAGGTTACAGCCACAATAAAGGTAGGGAAGCGTCCCTGGGGAGTTGCAGTTAACCCGGCTGGAACAAAGGTGTATGTGGCAAACGAAGGTAGTAGAAGTGTCTCGGTAATTGACACTGCAAGCAACAAGGTTACAGCTACAGTAAAAGTAGGAAATTATTCTTGTGGAGTTGCAGTAAATCCGGCTGGAACAAAAGTATATGTGGCGAACACTCTCGATAACACTGTTTCTGTAATTGACGCAGCTACAAACAAGGTCACAGCCACGATAACTGTAGGAAATCTCCCTACCGGAGTTGCGGTTAATCCGGCAGGAACAAAGGTATATGTGACAAATGAACGCGACGTCTCTGTAATTGATACCGCAAAAAATAAGGTTGCTGCCACGGTGACTGTAGGAAAATATCCATGGGGAGTTGCAGTAAATCCAGCAGGAACAAAAGCATATGTGACAAACTATGGAGACGGTACTTTTTCTGTGATTGATACAGTCACAAACAAGGTTACAGCAACAGTGAATGTAGGAAGTTATCCTTTAGGAATTGCTTTCAGCCCAGACGGAAATAACGTATATGTGGCGAAAGAAGCAAGTGGTGCTGTTTCCGTAATTAACACAGCCACAAACAAGGTTACAAATATAGTAGGAGTAGGAAAAGATCCTGTTGCTTTCGGGCAGTTTGTAGGTTCTGTCCCAGTACTCCCTGTTGCAAGTTTCACCAGTAGTGCTACATCAGGAAAAACACCAATAAATATCGCTTTCACTGACACAAGCACAGGAGCACCTACCAAATGGAAATGGAATTTTGGAGACGGAACAACCTCAACCCAGCAGAATCCCATTCATAAGTATTCAAAGGCAGGAACATATACTATTAAGTTAACAGTAACGAATTCGGTGGGTAGTAACACTGTAACAAAAACGAACTATATAAAAATTGTAACAAAACCTGTTGCAGACTTCACCAGTAGTGTTACATCAGGAAAAGCACCAATAAATGTCGCCTTCACTGATACGAGCACAGGGACACCTACCAAATGGAAATGGAATTTTGGAGACGGAGCTACGTCAACTCAGCAGAATCCCATCCATAAGTATTCAAAGGCAGGAACATATACTGTAAACTTAACAGTAACCAATGCTGCAGGCAGTAGCGCGGTAACAAAAACAAACTATATAAAAATAATAGAAAGACCGACTGCTGCAATCTCTACGAAATCTACCTCATAAAAAACACTAATAAATGTCATTTTTATTGACAAGAGTACAGGAACTCAAACTAAGTGAAAATAGAGTTTTGTAAACGAACCTTCTAACCCGCTGAATCTAACGCGTAAACTGTTGAAGGTTCAGTTTTTTTCTTTGTTCTTATTTTCTTCTCTCTATTTTGTATCTTATCTTTCTTTCCTCATCTGGTTCGCTTCAGGAAATAGGCTGCTCCTATAGCCGGTCCCAAAACACCAGGTCCAGGTCCGGGTGATTCTTTTTCCTCTGAATCCCCTTTATTGGTAGCATTTTCATCAGTAGTGTTTCCATAAGTAGTATTTTCGACTGAAGTTTCTGTAGCTTCTTCGGTTTTATTTACAGTAATTTCTGAACTGGTTGCTTTCTCCCTGTCGGCCAGGCCCTGCTCATAAGCACTGGCATTCAGATTGCTTTCAATGGATTTAACGGCCTTTGGGACTTTTGGGAATAGCGGGTAGTTATCGGTTCCTCCACCTGTGATATTATATGAGGTATCGCAAATTCCGTTGCTATTTTCGTCCACACCAGTTTCGCTATAACCTTTACCTTCAAGGTTGGCCCAGAAATTTCCTCCTATGTAAGGACCCCGGATGATATTCTCTCTTTTTTTGAGGGGGCTTTGCCAGATATTTTCCGCATTTGCGGTTTTTTCTTTGACATTTTCGTCGTTTTTGAAGTAATTGTTGTATATATGGTTCTTGCTGCTTAACTCAAGAGCGATTCCCGGACCATAATTATAGGCAATTATATTGTCGACAATATCATTTGAGTTTGAGCTTTCGAGCCTTATTCCTTTCTCGTCAAGGGTAACGAGATTATTACTTATGGTGTTGCTGTCAGAACCTTTGAGAAGAATGCCGTCTTTGGCTCCCTGGACTCTATTGTTGTTAATATAGCAGCTTTTAACTCCTGTAAGCAAGATCCCTGCTTTTTCCGAACCCTCAATGGCAAACCCGCTAAAAGATGCCCTATCTACGCTGATTTCAATAGTGTTTTTCGCAGGATCAGCTGCCCTTATCACTGTATCTTCTGGCTTTCTTGACTCCGACCAGATCTGGACTTGCTTCTTTATTTTGAGATTTTCAACATAGGTTCCAGGGCTTACATAAATACTGTCTCCGACTTCTGCTTCATCAATTGCGGCTTGTATATAAATATAGTCTCCTTCATTTGTCGAACTTACTCTTAAAGTCGAGGCCGAGGAGGTAGAGCAGGTACAGAGAACTGCCAGAGTAATCGCAAGTGCCGTCAGCTTAAAAGCTCTGAAATTCTGTCTGTTTATTCTTCTCATACTGGTTCTTCCTTTACATTTTGAAGCTTCCGTTTTCTTTAGTCAGGGTTCAACTCTTTAGAAAAAGGAAAACCTTCCTTTTTTAGGTTTTTTACTGGTTTTTAGTAAAAATTTTCTCAATAATAGCCAGGAAAGTAATTTTATCCTGAAATTAATATACCTTTGGAAATCAAAAATTATAAACAGCTATCCTTAAATAATAGTTCAATATCCTCTACGATAAAGGAAATTAATCTTCAGTCAAAGCCTTATCTTCAGTTAAAGCCTTAAATACTGTAGAACCCGATATTACACTGAAATTTTATTGTTTTATTATTGTCTCGAACGGAGGCCTAAAAATGGATGATAAGATTGCGCCCCATCTTGAAGAGTTAACCAGGGCGCTTGGAGACCTTGAAAAAACTGGCATAAGGGCAGAGTTTGAGAAACTCATTGCTTTTCGTGTCCCGCCTGATGTCGCAAAAGAGAGTATCCTCCGCAAGTTCGGAGGAAAAAGAAAAACTTTGAAAGTAAAGGATCTGTCTGCTAATATTAAGAACTTTGAACTTACTGGCAGGATTCTGGACCTTGGAGAAAAATCAATCCGCCAGCAGGCAGGGACTCAGGAAAAACCTTCCAGGCTTTATACCGGAGTTCTTGCAGACGAAACCGGTTCTGTCCTGTTTTCTTCCTGGAGAGAGCTACCAGGTTCGATTGGGGATGTGATCAACATCAAAAACGCCTATGTTCGGATCTGGCAGAACCGGATCAGGCTTTCTATAGGGGAACAGTCTCCGGTGTCGAAAATCTCGGGCTCTTCGCTTCCTCCATTGTCCGAACTTTCAGCAAGCCAGAAGAAGAAGTTAATTGACATAGGAGCTGCGGACTTTTCCGTAGATACAATAGCCTGCGTGCTTAAGCTTTCATACAGGGAAATTCTTGTAAAGGGGCGCAAGTCCAGAGTGATTTCTGGCGTGCTTGCGGACGAGACCGGCAGGCTACCTTTTACGGCCTGGATTGAACTGCCTGGCATTGATATCGGAAGCATTATTCGAATTGAAGGAGCTCAGGTGCGGATATTCCGAGGAATGCCATCAATAAATATTCTGAGCAGCACAAAAGTCTCTTCGATAGGATCCGACGAAACCGGAAAACTTTCATTTACTTTCGAATCCGCAGCAAAAGATCCTGTCCCTCTCAAAATCCAGGAGATAAATTCAAGAGACAGCATGTTTGATGTGTCCATAGCAGGCAACCTGGTTTCAGTCAGGCCTGGTTCAGGTATTGTCTCCCGTTGCCCTGAATGCAGTCGTGTAATCCAAAAAGGAAACTGCAGGGTGCACGGAAAGGTCGAAGGTATATGGGACATGCGGATCAAAGCCGTAATGGATGACGGAACAGGTTCCGTATCAGTTATGTTTCCAAGGGAACTTGCGGAAATTATCTATGGAAAAACTCTTGAAGAAGCTGAGCAGCTAATGTTTTCTGACGTCTCAAAAGATGCAGTCTATGAAGACTTAAGGCGCTTTCTTACGGGCCGCTATCTTGCAGTACGCGGGAACTCTTCAAGAAGTGAATTTGGGATTTCTTTCGTAGCTGAAAATGCCTGGGTGCCTGAAGAGGACCTTGCTGTGAGGGTAGTTGAACTCCTTCGCAGGCTCGAGCCGGATGAAGAGGACGGGCAGGATAAAAGTCCACAGGTTTCCGGGGGAGGAATTGAACTTGCTTAAACGAGAGGTTGCAAAAAGAGTTTTTGCAAGAGAATTCGAAGCCTGCAGAGAATTTGAAAAACTCGAGCATTCGGACTCGGAAGCTGCAGATTCAAAAACTCCGAACCTGCTTATTAGCCCTCTGGGACTTATTCTCAATCGTGTTTTTGTAGTTGGAGTGGTCACAGAACTTGATAATATCGGAACACAGAGTGAGATGTGGAAGGCAAGAATAGTTGATCCTACTGGTGCTTTTACGGTCTACGCAGGGCAGTATCAGCCTGAAGCTTCGATCTTCTTCTCAACGATACAGGTTCCTGCTTTCATTGCCCTTACAGGAAAAGCCAGGACCTACGAACCCGAACAAGGATCTATTTTTGTTTCTATTCGGGCTGAAGAAGTAAATATAGTGGATGAGGAAACTCGTAACAGATGGGTCGTAGATACCGCAGAACAGACTGTCGAGAGACTTGAGGTCTTCTCGGATGCTCTGACCAGCGAATATCGTGGAGAAAAACTTCGGGAATACCTTCTGGAGAAAGGCATTTCTTCCGAGCTTACGGAAGGAATTGTAATTGCGCTTGAACGGGAACGCTCTCCTGATGAGTTTGCAAAACTACTTAAGTCTTCCATCAGGGAAGGCCTCAAAACTCTGGATTTGGACTCAGAAGATAATGCTGATGCTAAAGCCGACCAGAAAGAATTCGTGCTCGAATTGCTCAGGGAAATGGGTGGAACCAAAGGAGTCGATTACGCAGCTTTTATGGATGCTGCAGCCTCCCGGGGAATTTCTGAGCAGGTTGTAGAAGAGGTTATTCGCTTCCTGCTTGCAGGCGGGCAGTGTTACGAACCTAAGATCGGAATAATAAGACTGGTAGGGTAATTCAAGATCGGAATAATAAAACTGGTAGGGTAATTTAACATCGGAATAATAAGATTTGTAAGGTAACCAAAGATCAAAAATAATAAGGCTTGTAGGAAATATTGCAGGGAAGAAAACCTGCGGTAAAAATAAAATTAGAAGGGATTAGCTCTTATATATGTGTGATAATGCTTAAGTGTAATTAGGTTAATTGGTATTCTCTGTTAAAACTTAATATCTCACATTTATTGTATTAATTGGAGAAATTGACATGAAAGTATTAGTCAGCGACTCACTCTCCAGTGAAGGTTTGGAGATTCTAAAAGAACACTTTACGGTTGATGTTTCCACCGGGCTTTCCGAAGAGGAGCTGGTGAAAAAAATTAAAGATTACGATGCTCTTGTAATACGCAGCGGCACCCAGGTTACCCAGAAAATTATCGAAGCTGCCGACAACCTGAAAGTTATCGGGAGAGCCGGGGTCGGAGTTGACAATATTGATGTGGATGCAGCTACAAAGAAAGGCATTATTGTGACTAACTCTCCCGAAGGCAATATGATTTCGGCGGCAGAGCACACAATTGCCATGATGATGGCAATGTCCAGGAACATCCCCCAGGCAAATGCTTCCCTGAAAAACAGGGAATGGAAGCGTAATAAATTCACAGGTGTTGAGGTTAAAGGCAAGACCCTGGGAGTCATAGGTCTCGGAAGAATCGGTTCTGAAGTCGCAAAAAGGGCTTCAGGGCTTCAAATGAACCTTATGGGATATGATCCATTCGTTTCCGAAAAGCGGGCTGTCGAGCTTGGAATCAAGCTGGCAACAGTTAATGAAATTGCAAAGGCAGCCGACTATATCACCGTGCATACGCCTCTTATTAAAGAAACCAGAAACATTCTTGATGAAGAGCAGTTTGCCATGATGAAGCCCACAACCAGAATTCTCAACTGTGCCCGTGGCGGAATTATCAATGAAGAAGCTCTGGCAAAAGCTCTTGAAAGCGGAAAAATAGCCGGTGCAGCAATAGATGTTTTCGTTGAGGAACCTCCTTTTAATAGCCCCCTCCTGAATTTTGATAATGTTGTAGTAACTCCTCATCTTGGTGCCTCCACGCAGGAAGCTCAGGTCAATGTGGCAGTTGAAATTGCAAATGAAGTAGTGTCTGTTCTTACAGGTGGAACTGCAAAGAACGCAATCAATATTCCCTCGGTAAAGCCAGAAGCTATGGCAGTTCTTGCTCCTTACATCAGGCTTTCTGAAATTATGGGTAAGATTGCAGGGCAACTCGTAGACGGAAATTACGAAAAGGTAGAAATCGGGTACAATGGGGAGATTTCCGGAAAGGATACAAGGCCTCTTACAGTCTCTGCTCTTAAAGGGCTGCTTGAGATGGCTCTCGGTTCCGGAGTAAACTATGTCAATGCTCCTACCCTTGCAAAGTCAAGACAGATTGCAGTTGTAGAAAGCAAATCCGAATCTTCTGAGGAATACTCTTCAACTATCAGTATAAAACTCAGTAGCAATGGGCAGACAAAACTGGTTGCAGGTACTGTTGTCGGAGACGAGCCAAAGATTGTTGCAATTGATGACGACAGAGTAGATATCTTCCCTGCAGGCCGCATGATTTTTGCCAAACATATTAACAGGCCTAATGTTATCGGACCGTGCTGCATGGTGCTCGGCAAAAACAATATCAATATTTCAGGCATGCAGGTTGGAAGAGCAGAAATCGGAGGCGTTACCATGATGGTTCTTAATATAGACTCCGATGTTTCTGATCCAATCCTTGAGGAAGTCCGGAAAGTCGATGGAATCCTTGATGCCAAACTTGTGACACTTTAAATTTTCCTTTTCAGGAAAACTTTACTCCGGCAGAAGTTCAGGATAAAAAATTCCAGGCCGGAGATTTTAAATTTTTGAATCCTTGTCTTAAATTTCTTGATTCTATACCTCTTTATATTAAACTTTTCATTACATTCACAATAATATTATATTTCCAACATTATACTCTCAATAACAGTATAAGATTATAGCTTTAACAGTATTGTATTTTTCAACAATATACTCTCAATGACAGTATACCTTCAACAATATTATACACTTAAAATATCATACTCTCAATATTATTACACTCTCCTTGCCAGATCAATTTTTATGGGTGCAGTTAATGGAAGAACTTAAACGCGTAGTCTCCGTTCCTTTTAAAAAAACTCTTGCAGCTTCTCTCTCGGAGAAGGATTTTGAGTATTCTCTAGCTTTTGACCTGAAATGGTTTCCCCCGAAAATTGCCTCAAAAGTAAAGGAAAAAGCCCTTGAAGCAGGTCTTCTCGTGTTTAGAGACGGTGGTCTTGTGCCTGCTTTTGATGTGGAAAGTATTCGGCTTCCGCATGCTTTCAAGCCGTCGGAGAATTTTCTTGAAAATCCGGGCAGTTCTGGAGAAAAAGCGCCGATAAAAGAAGAAATTTCCTTTGAGCAGGTTCTGGAATTTATCTCTGCAGATAATGGGATAAACCGGCAAAAATTGGTTTCTGAGATTAATTTCATGCAGGACCGTCTTTCCTACCTTGTGGACATTAGAGTTGTGGCACTAATTGTAGCAAAAAAATTCGGATGCGATATTTCGGTAATTTATGACAGGGTTTCGAGGTCGGTACTTGGTATATCTTACTAATGGATTTCCACAACTACTTATGGAAGAATATATATCTGCAACCACTTATAGAAGAACAGATATCTGCAACTACGTATAGAAGAATAGATATCTGCAACTACGTATAGAAGAATAGATATCTGCAACTACGTATAGAAGAATAGATATCTGCAACTACTTAAACAAAAGAGAAGCCGCAGTTCTTTCAAGAAGTTCTATTTTATTCAAACATATCGGAGAAGAGTTACCTGAGAGAACAACTTCCTATAACTTTTGGATAAAATTAAATTGTATTTTTTTATAAATTTTTGTGGATCGTTTCCATAAGCGGAGGAGCCGATAATTTCGGTGTAACTACTTCTATGTATGCACCCTTTTTAGCATTATTCAGTTCTCTCATAACCTTATCAAGGTCCTCGCAGGTGGTAACCTTTCTCGTAATCCAATCGTTGCAACCGAGAACTTCAGGTAGTTTATAATATTCCCACTGTGCAATGTCATTATAACAGTAATCTAGTTTTTTAGACAGCATTTTTTCTATCAGGTAGCCATGATTATTCAATACGAAAATAATAGGTTTCAAACCGTAGCGATAAAATTGGCTGATTTCCTGAACGGTCATCTGGTGTGACCCTTCGCCAGTGATAAGAATTACTCGTCGATCAGGTACAGCAAGTGCAGTACCGAAGGAAGCCGGGGTAGCCCAGCCAATCGCTCCCCAGAGAATCTGGTTTTGGAACTTAGCTCCTTTCGGTAAAGGTAGAGGCAGTAACCCGTAAAAGGATGAGGTTGAGTCAGCCATGATTATGTCATCGGGCTTAAAAAACTCAGCGTATTTAGAGTATAAATAGTCAGCTGTTATTGGATCCTTAGCATTTACCCGTGGAATTGCGGGACGTCTGGCCACAGGTCCCCTGATATCGGTACGCTTGTTAAGCCTTCTGGTAAGTTCCTCCAGTACATCAAGCATTTTCACATTGATGTAATCAGTACGCCCGATATGAACACTGGAAGGCATGATATTGATAATTCGAGATTTATCCAGCTTTGCCGTGAACATTCCCATGTTAACATCAGAGGGAATAGTACCTATGGCAAGTATACAGTCGCAGGATTCTACAAATTCCCGAATTTCAGGATTGATAAGTTGTCCCATGTATAATCCAAGGTAGGAAGGGTTAGTCTCGTCAAGCACGGACTTATCCAGCGCCATAGTAACATAAGGCAAGCCCGAAGCATTAATAACAGCCATAGTCAGGTCCTTGAGGCCAAAACGGTCAACAAGAAAACCAGGCATAATACAGGCTTGTTTTGCATTCGAGAGTTTACCTTCAATAATTGAGACTACTTCTTCAAGAGTTGCAGGGTCGCTTTTTACAGGTGTTTCTTTTGGTGCCGTGAAGGATGAAATATCTGCGTTTACATAGTCATTAGGTACTGCAATGTAAACTGGACGGCGGTTCTCCAGGGCGGTTTCGATAACACGCTCTACTTCTTGAACACAGTTTTCCGGAGTAAGCACCGTACTCGCACATACTACTGGCGCAGCCATCTCCATAAATACGGTGGATTCTCCGTCGCCAAGCGAGTGATGTAATATATCGTGTCTCTTCTGTGCCTGCATTTTAGGCATTCCGACAATATGGAATACCAGATCGTACTCCGCGTAAGAGCCTGCTATACCGCATAGCGTGGAAAGTTCACCTACGCCAAAAGTAGTAGATAGTGCTGACATACCTTTAATACGAGCATACCCATCAGCGGCATAAGCAGCATTCAGTTCATTGCAACAGCCTATCCAGCGGAGCTCTTTATCGTCACATATGGCGTTGTTGATAGGAAATGCAAAGTCTCCTGGCACGCCGAAAATATCCCTTATTCCCAGTTGCTTTAATCTGTCCAGAAGGTATTGAATAACTGTCGGCATAATATCACCTGTTTCTTGTCTGCGTTTTCCTGTCCGCTTATTTCATATTTCGTACCATGCACAGTAATTATTAATGTACCTATAAAGAAGTTTAAACTCGTTTGCAGCCTGTTAATAGATCGGATATTAATTCTACGTGAGATTTCCCTCTTCCTCAACACTGATCATTCCACTAGTAGTATAATTCATTTATTATTATAAAAATAGGATTTCTTTCTCTTTCTAATAACCCTATCTATATCGGTTAACTCCGAAAACAAGTTTTATAACTAATAAGTAAAACGAAAATTGAGGTTATGAGTAAACAGAGATAGAAAAATATTGGAGACGAAAAAAGATTATTGTTTGGAATCCTTGCAAATGGAACTAATGGTGCACATAATCTTTATGTACTAGAAATGTTATTCACATCATACCAATTCCAACTAATCGCTTGTTCTTTAAATTTGCTGCTTTTGGATTCAGATTCCAAATGAGCAGCTATAGCGATGTTCGAACGCGATAGGGAATTTTTTTTCCGCGTGAGTGAGATTTATACAGATCTTGCGGAGGAACATACTTTGGGTAAAAAATCACTAGTAAAACTGACAAGAAAAACAAATCCAAGAATCGTTTCCCTGATTCTTACCCTGAAAGAGAGGGCAAATACAAACACTGCCCCCATCTGGAAGGATATCGCGAGACGTCTTGAGATGCCGTCCCGAAACTATGCGGCTGTGAATTTGAGTAAAATTAACAGGCACACGGCAGAG
Source organism: Methanosarcina barkeri 3 (assembly GCF_000970305.1). GTDB lineage: Archaea > Halobacteriota > Methanosarcinia > Methanosarcinales > Methanosarcinaceae > Methanosarcina > Methanosarcina barkeri_A. The sequence continues at coordinate 2,745,924 of NZ_CP009517.1, read as the reverse complement.
GACGATGTTCTGCTTATTCCAGGAAAAGTTCTGGGCGCAGGTCTTCTTGACCACCCTGTAACTGTTGCGGCTCTAACCTTCAGTGACTCTGCAGTTGATAAGATCACTGAAGCCGGTGGCAAGTGCCTGAGTCTCGAAGAGATAATGGAAGCAAATCCAAAAGGGTCCGGTATCCGGATTTTCCGCTGAGGTGTCGAAGATGACGGTTATCGATGCAAATGGGCTTATTCTAGGACGTCTTGCAAGTACAGTTGCAAAACAGTTGCTTTCAGGAGACGAAGAGATATATATTGTAAATGCTGAAAAAGCCGTAATTTCTGGCTCAAGGGCGACCACCCTCAAAGAATACCGGGAAACCCGGGAGAGAGGTGCTACCGAATTCGGGCCTTACTTCCCGAAGCGTCCGGATCGCATCCTTAAGAGGACTATCCGTGGCATGCTGCCCTATAAAAGAGCAAGAGGTAGGGATGCAATGTCCAGACTCAAGGTCTATGTAGGTGTTCCCTCTGAACTCAAGGGCACTGAAACAATCACAATTGCAGATGCCGATATGAGGCTTCTAAGCTCCAGTAAATATATTGAACTTGGTGAAGTGAGCCAGAAAATGGGTTCAAAATTTTAAAGGGTGAGTCCTCATGGTCAAAGTAGTTAATTCATCTGGAAAGCACAAGACTGCAACTGCACGTGCAACAGTCACAAAAGGAACCGGGAAGGTCAGGATCAACAAAGTTCCGCTCGAGCTATATAAACCAGAGCTTGTAATGATGAAGATCTCAGAACCTCTGCTGATCGCAGGAGACGAGGTGGTGTCCGGGCTTGACATTAACGTAGATGTCCGGGGCGGCGGAATTATCGGACAGGCTAATGCGGTAAGGACTGCAGTTGCCAGAGGTATTGTGGAATGGACAAATGACACAATTATCAGAGATAACTTCGCAAGTTACGACCGCAATTTACTTGTAAGCGATTCCAGACAGAAAGAATCAAAGAACTTCGGTGGACCCGGAGCAAGGGCTAAATACCAGAAATCTTACAGGTAAGACTATGATCCCAGTCCGATGTTTCTCATGTGGAAAAGTAATCTCAAACTATTGGGATGAGTACAAAAGACGTGTCAGTGATGGCGAAAACGCTGCCGCAGTGCTGGATGATCTTGGGATCACCCGTTACTGCTGTCGCAGAATGCTGTTAAGTCATGTTGAACTCGTTGATGTGCTTTCGCCATACCAGTAAGGGACCGTAGGGTAGCTTGGTCCATCCTTCGGCGTTCGGGACGCCGGAACCTGAGTTCGAATCTCAGCGGTCCCATTTCCCTATTTCCAGGGTGCTGGTTTTAAGGCATGTAATGTAAAATATTAAAAATTATCATGGTTCTCAATTATCGGAATTCATCGGAGCGTTTTTAAATTTCAGGGTGATCAGTTGGTCAAGGAAAAGTATACCCGGTTCGAGCGTGCACGGATCATAGGTGCAAGAGCATTGCAAATTGCAATGGGAGCTCCTGTCCTTGTTGAAGATGACGGGCGGTTGGATCCTCTTAATCTTGCTATTGAAGAGTTGAAGGCCGGAGTTATTCCTATAACGGTCAAACGTAAAACCAGTTAAAAACGCAGTGGGATACATTTTCAGATACTGAATGTGTTTTATTGTTGATTCTATATTATGAGGTGACTTTATGGAGGAAATTGAGCAGACAGGGCAGGAAGAAAATAACGAACAGCCTTTGCCTGAAGAAGATGTCATGGCTGAAGCACAACCTGCACCTGAAAAGGAAGCCGCAGCAAAAACCGGATCTGTACCTGTAGAAACAGAGGACGAAGAACCCTCTGCTAAAGAAGGTTCTACATCTCTTGTTTCTATTGACGAATACCTGGCAGCAGGTGTCCACATAGGTACCCAGCAAAAGACCCAGGATATGATGCGTTTCGTATACAGGGTCAGAACTGACGGATTATATGTACTTGACATCCAGTCAACAGACGAAAGAATAAGAGTTGCAGCAAAATTGCTGTCTCACTATGATCCTTCAAGAATCCTTGTGGTTTCTTCAAGGCAGTACGGTCAGCACCCTGCAAGGATGTTCTCCAGGTCACTGGGTACAAGAGCAATGCTTGGAAGGTTTATCCCGGGCTTACTTACAAACCCACAGATACATGGTTTCTTTGAGCCTGATGTTGTGATCGTAACCGACCCTGCAGGCGATGCACAGGTACTGAAGGAAGCGTCAAGCATCGGAGTGCCTGTTATAGCGCTCTGCGATACTAACAACCTGATTTCAAATGTGGATCTTGTAATTCCCACAAACAACAAAGGTAGAAAAGCTCTTTCCCTTGTCTACTGGCTGCTTGCAAGGGAAGTTTCCCGGCTTAATGGTACTCCCTTCAATTACGAGTTAACTGACTTCGAAACACCTCTCTGATTCCGAAAGGCGACCCTGCAGACTGCAAGGATTTATAAAAATAGCCCGTATCTTATATGGGTGATCATAAATGAGACAGCCAGCAGTTGCAGGGCAGTTCTATCCCCTGCGTCCTGAAAATCTGGAGAAAGAACTTAAGCAATGTTTTGAGGGTCTGGAGATCCGGGAAAGGGATATCCTGGGAGCAGTTTGCCCGCATGCAGGATATGTCTATTCAGGGAGAGTTGCTGCATACGTTTATGCAGCTCTTTCCAAAGCCGACACATATGTCCTTTTTGGTCCCAATCATACGGGATATGGTTCTCCGGTATCAGTATCCATAGATACCTGGAAAACTCCTCTGGGATCTCTCGAGGTTGATCGAGAACTTGCAGAAGGGTTATCCGGAAGTATTATTGATATGGATGAGCTTGGGCACCGATACGAGCATTCGATCGAAGTTCAGCTTCCTTTCCTTCAATACCGCTTCGATCATGATTTCAGGATTCTTCCTATTTGCCTGGGTATGCAGGATGAAGAGACCGCAACTGAAGTGGGATCCCTTATTGCTAACCTTGTTTCAAAAAGTGGGAAGAAAGTGACCTTCATTGCATCCAGCGATTTTACTCATTATCAGCCTGCAAACCTTGCAAGGAAAACGGATGAAGAAATTATAGAAGCTATCCTTAATCTGGATGTTTCGGGGATCTATGAAAGTTTATATAGAAGAAATGCATCCGTATGCGGATACGGCCCTATTTCTGCGATGCTAACAGCCTCAAAGAAGCTTGGTGCAACTCGGGCTGAACTGCTTAAATACTCAAATAGTGGGGAGGTTTCCGGAGATATGAATGCAGTTGTAGGATATGCTGCAATTGTTGTGGAGTAAGAGAAATCCCGCAGTTACCAGTGTCACGAAAACTCAGTTATTGATAGTCTTATAAGTTCAAAATCGTTGTATTCTGATGAGAAACTCCAGAATTATGCTCAGTTAAACTGCCAAGACATTATGGTAGTAGAAAAAACTCTGCGGAAAACGAAGTATACTCGTTTTTAATTAAAAGGTATAGGGAGAGTTACGAATCTCCAAGTAAATTTTTTATGGTTTTTACCGTTATCTACTTATTATAGGTTTGTAAAACAGATTAAACATCAAAACAAAGTATTTTTAGCATTTGGAAACAAAGTGATGATGTGTTTATAAAAATTTACTATTCATCCAAATAAATTAACATTCCATCTTCAAGAGTAAATGCATTTCTTACCTGCTTCAATCAAATTTGTAACTTTCAGAGGAGTAATATGATTTCGTGTTCCGCCCCCGGGAAAATATATCTTTTCGGAGAACATGCGGTTGTCTACGGAGAACCTGCAATAGGATGTGCAATTGAATTAAGAACCCATGTACGGGTGGAATTATGCGATTCTATAATAATTCAGTCGGAAATTGGCCGAACCGGAATTGATTTTGAAAAACACCCTTATATCTCCGCAGTCATTCAGAAAATGAGGGAAATGGTGCCAATAAACGGCGTCCATCTGAAAGTTGATTCTGAGATCCCTGTGGGCTCGGGACTTAGTTCATCTGCTGCTGTTACGATTGCAAGTATAGGTGCACTTAATGAAATGTTTGGCTGTGGCCTCTCTCTCGAAGAAATTGCTAAAATGGGACATGAAATCGAAATTCAGGTACAAGGGGCCGCGAGTCCTACTGACACTTATGTCTCTACATTCGGAGGAATCGTGACCGTTCCCGATAGGAAGAAGCTGAAGACGCCTGACTGCGGAATAGTTATCGGGGATACAGGAGTTTTCGCTTCTACAAAAGAGCTTGTAATAAATGTGAGAAAACTCCGTGAAAGTTATCCACATCTTATAGAGCCTTTAATGGTCGTCATTGGAAGAATTTCCAAGACCGCAGAGCCCTTTTTCCTTGCAGGAGATTACTCTTCAATTGGCAAACTTATGAATGTGAACCAGGGCCTTCTGGATGCACTTGGTGTAAATACTTTTGAGCTCTCTAAATTAATATACTCCTCTCGGGGAGCTGGAGCTTTCGGAGCAAAGAGTACAGGAGGTGGAGGTGGGGGATGTATGGTTGCCCTTACAGCACCTGATAAATGTACACAAGTAGCTGAAGCCATTATAGATGCAGGGGGTAAAGCAATCATAACAAAGCCCACTGAACAGGGTTTAAGGTTAGAATGAGTAATTTAAACCTGAGCTCTTTAGAGTTTTATTTCTTAATTTCGTGCTATTCATAAAGGAAGCTGGAAATTTTAAAAAAGGTATTGAGTGATATTGCATGAATGTCTCAACCGAACCTGTTATCCTGAAACTTGGGGGCAGTGTCATTACTGACAAAGCCGCAGATCAAGGGGTTGTAAGAGAGGATTCTCTTCGGAGAATTGCAAAGGAAGTTTCCGAATACCGGGGAAAAATGATTATTGTACACGGTGCAGGTTCTTTTGGGCACACCTACGCTAAAAAATATCAGCTTGGCAAAGTTTTTGATCCTGAAGGAGCAATTGTAACACATGAGTCTGTCAAGAAACTTGCATCCAGAGTGGTAGACACTCTAAATGAGTATGGAGTCAGGGCTATAGCCGTACATCCGATGTGCTGTACGATTTGCAGAAACGGGCGAATCGAGAGCATGTACCTTGACAACATAAAGCTCATGCTTGAGAACGGGCTTGTTCCGGTTTTGCACGGAGATGTTGTTATGGATCTTGAACTCAGAGCGTGCGTGCTCTCAGGAGACCAGATAGTCCCCTATCTTGCAAAAGAACTCAAAATTACCCGTCTGGGGTTAGGCTCGGCTGAGGATGGAGTGCTTGATAATGACGGAAAAACCGTACCTGAAATCACCCCAAAAACTTTTGAAGATTTCAAGCATTACATAAGAGGGTCAGGAAGTACTGATGTTACCGGCGGTATGCTAGGAAAGGTTCAGGAACTTCTGGAACTCAGCAAAACATCTTGTATCACATCGTATATATTCAATGCCGGAAAAGATGATAATATATATCGGTTCTTAAATGGGGAGCCTATGGGAACCACAATCAGTCCAGACAAAAGGGTATGAAATATGATTAACACGACCTCAAAGCGAAAGATCGAACATTTGAAATTATGTGCTGAAAGCCCGGTTGAGTCCCGAAAAGTCAGTGCTGGCTTTGAGGACGTGACCTTGATCCACAGGGCGCTTCCGGAACTCAATATGGATAAACTGGACCTGTCTATAGACCTTCTTGGGAAACGCCTGCAAGCTCCCTTTTTGATCGCTTCGATTACTGGAGGTCACCCTGACACTACTCCTGTAAATGCTGCACTTGCCGCTGCGGCTGAAGAGCTGGGACTAGGAATCGGAGTTGGAAGCCAGAGAGCTGCATTTGATGATCCTGCTCAGGAAGAATCTTTCAGGATTGTTAGAGAAAAAGCCCCGAGTGCTTTTGTATACGCAAATGTGGGTGCTGCCCAAATTCGTCAGTATGGGGTCGATGGTGTTGAGAAACTTATAGATATGATCGATGCCGATGCCCTTGCCATCCACCTTAACTTCTTACAGGAAGCCATCCAGCCAGAAGGGGATAGGGATGCCACTGGTTGCCTTGATATGATAAAAGAGATCTGCTCAGTACTGAACACGCCAGTAATTGTTAAAGAAACAGGAGCTGGGATCTCAAGAGAAGATGCCCTCCTCCTTCAGAAGGCAGGTGTGTCTGCAATTGATGTCGGAGGTGCGGGAGGCACAAGTTGGGCAGGCGTCGAGGTATACCGAGCAAGGAAAAGTGGAGATTCTGCTTCCGAATACCTTGGGGAACTGCTCTGGGACTTTGGAATTCCAACAGTTGCCAGCATTATTGAGTCCAGGGTTTCTCTTCCAATCATTGCAACCGGTGGGATCAGGACAGGAATAGATATCGCAAAATCTATTGCTCTCGGAGCCAGTGCGGCAAGTGCGGCCCTGCCTTTTGTAGGTCCTGCTCTTGAAGGAAAAGAATCTGTTGTCAAAGTCCTTTCCCGCATGCTTGATGAACTCAGGATTGCGATGTTTCTCTGCGGCTGTGCAAACATACAGGATCTGCGTAACGCACCTGTAGTTGTTACTGGCCGGACCCTTGAATACCTGGGCCAGCGTGGCTTTAACGTAAAAGACTATGCCATAGCAGGAGACTCTTTCTGAATCGAGATTCTTTCTGGCATAGAGTTCGGTTAACTTTACCTGTAAGCTGTATTAAAATTCAATCTGTGTTAAAATTCGTTTTATACCGGTAAGATATAATAGCAGATATGTTAATTAGAAGATTCAATAGCAGATATGTTAATTAGAAGATTCATTCCATAACAATATTTATACATAATATGAAAGTAATGTTCGGAAATAAATCGTTAATATGAACAGTGATCTTGCAGTTCCGAATCCTGGAAAACTGATTCCGAATTATATGAGTAAGCATTGGACTTCAACCTGAGTTCTCTAATGTTAGTACAAGTACACTATAGATCTGCTTCAGGTTCATAACCAGATGTTACTGTAAATAGTTACTGTAAAGTCAATGAAATTCAGGAATTAATTTCGTAAAATTACTAAAACCGATTAAGTTAAGGGATATTTTCATAGAATTACGTAAAATCATTTAAATATAAGAGTTCATTTCACAATTACCTAAACTAAAGTTATTCAGTATGAACGAATTTCATTATTGGAATAGAAATTATTACGATAATTGTCGACTAGAAATCGCCTGGTGATATTAGAGTCATCTGGTGAAGTTACCGCTTGAATAAGCCAGATATAGAACGGACTAATGAGAAACAGCAGGGATATAGAACGAAAGTAAATTATAATAAGCTAGAATAAGCCGGAAGTAAACCAGAATAAGCTAGAATAAGCCGGAAGTAAACCAGAATAAGCTAGAATAAGCCGGAAGTAAACCAGAATAAGCTAGAATAAGCCGGAAGTAAACCAGAATAAGCTAGAATAAGCCGGAAGTAAACCAGGAATGAAATCAGGAGTAAAAATCCCAGTATAACACACAGGTTGCTGGATAAGCTCTAAAAGAATTGGCTAGAATCGAAAACTGGATGTTTTCAAAGCATTTTGAAAGTATAAAATCTTACTTTACAGAGTTGATCAGAAACCAGGTTCTTAAGAAGTACTAGCCATTAAGTAAAGAGTTCATAAAGGCTCTCCTGTTCCTAAAGTAATAATAGAATTCGTTAGATCTAAAAGGGTAGAACCTTTGAAGAAACGTATATCTATAGAAGAGAGAATCTAAAGGCAATTCTGGAGTAATTGGAGTAATTCTGAAGTAATTGGAGTAATTCTGAAGTAATTGGAGTAATTCTGGAGTAATTGGAGTAATTCTGGATGTGCTTGACAGCCATTTGAATCTATACTGAAATAGAGAAATTAAAGTAGAATTCTTCTGCAAGAGATGTAGCCTGGTTCGTCTCATCGGGGGTGGAGTTCTTCCTAACAGGATTGAGTATGGCTGCTCTAAGGTAATTCTATGCTAGACTCTATATTATCTGTACCTGGGCTCTAATTATGCTGTACCATTCATATCGCAGCTATCATTTTAAGGTCATCACCTGATCCATTTTCTGAGGATTGGGGTTCACAAGGATTAAAAAATTAATAAGAGGTAAAAATATGACTGAAATAGGAATTGTTGCAGTCGGCGGTTACAATGAGATGGGCCGCAACATGACTGCAGTTATTATAGGTGAAGATATCATCATTCTGGATATGGGACTGCGTCTAGATAGGGTTCAGATCCATGAGGATGTTGAAATTGATAAAATGCATTCTCTCGAACTTATCGAGATGGGAGCAATTCCTGATGATACTATCATGAAAGAAATAAACGGAACTGTCCGGGCAATTGTCTGTACTCACGGGCACCTTGACCATATAGGGGCAATTCCGAAACTTGCTCATAGGTATAACGCTCCAATCATTTCTACACCTTATACAACGGCCCTTATCAAGCAGCAGATCGAGGCCGAACGTAAGTTTGAGGTTTGTAACAGGGTTATTCCGCTGAATGCGGGTGGAACTTACCATGTTACGGAAGATATTTCCATTGAGTTCATCAATGTCCAGCATAGTATTATTGACTGTGTGCTTGCAGCAGTTCACACTCCAATTGGAGCGGTCCTTTATGCCTGCGACTTTAAGCTGGACCGCACTCCGACAATGGGTGAAGCTCCTGACTTCGAGCGCCTTAAAACTCTCGGGAAGGAAGGAGTTATCGCAATGATTGTAGAGAGCACGAATGCCGGACGTTCGGGGAAAACTCCATCGGAACAAATCGCAAAGGATATGGTCAGGGATGTACTTCTTGGAACAGAAGAGTCCGAAGTAGGGATGGTTATCACTACTTTTGCTTCCCATATTCCCAGACTAAAAGCAATTATTGAAGCGGCTGGGGAAATGGGCAGGATTCCTGTGCTCCTGGGACGCTCAATGGAACGTTACGTCGGGGCTGCTAGAGACCTTGGCTATCTGGAATTGCCTTCCAATGTCGAGATGCACGGCCAGAGGAAGGATGTAGATAGAGCTCTTAAACGCATTATCCAGGAAGGAAAGAACAAGTACCTTCCAATCGTCACCGGACACCAGGGGGAGCCAGGCTCCATACTTGTGCGCATTGCAAACGGGGAAACTCCGTATACAATTGAGCCAGGAGACAGAGTTATTTTCTCTGCAAATGTGATCCCGAGCCCAATGACTCAGGCCAACCGCTATGCCCTTGAGACCAAGCTCAAAATGCGGGGCGCCAGGATTTATGACAATGTGCATGTATCAGGGCACGCATACAGGGAAGATCATTGGGAACTCCTGCGTATGGTAAATCCTGAGCATGTAATCCCTGCCCATGGAGATATGGAGATGCACGGACACTACATCGAGATGGCGGAAGATGCCGGGTATGTACTTGGAGACACAGTACACCTCCTCAGAAACGGTGAAGTGTTATATATAGAAGAATAAACGTATAGGAAATCTATCCTTACCTCGTGATATTTATGACGTTAGTTGATGAGATCAAAAAAAGAAGTGTCCATGTTGACGCCGCAATTGATGAACTGCTTCCGGTAGCTCATCCAGAGGAATTATATAAAGCCTCTCGCTACCTGGTAGATGCAGGAGGAAAGCGCCTCCGTCCTACCGTTCTCATTCTGGTAGCCGAAGCAATGGACTCTGACCTTAAATCGGTTTTACCTGCAGCTGTGGCCGTGGAGCTTGTACATAATTTCACTCTGATCCATGATGACATAATGGACAAGGATGATGTCCGCAGAGGAAGACCTGCAGTCCATATGATATGGGGTGAAGCCGGAGCGATTCTCGCAGGTGATACACTTTATTCCAAAGCCTTTTCGATTCTGTCAAAAGTCCAAAACGAGCCTTCAAGGATTTTAAAATGTATGGATATCCTTTCAAAAACCTGTACCGAAATCTGTGAAGGCCAGTGGCTTGACATGGATTTTGAAAAGAGGGAAAAGGTTAGTAAAGCTGAATATATTGAGATGGTGGAGAAAAAGACATCAGTCCTTTATGCAGCTGCAGCCAAGATCGGGGCTCTTCTTGGAGGAGCTTCTGATGAGACTGCTGAAGCCTTATCCGAGTACGGGCGCCTTATAGGAATTGGGTTCCAGATGTATGACGACGTTCTGGATATGGTCACCCCTCAGGAAGTTCTCGGTAAGGTAAGAGGCAGTGACCTTATGGAAGGAAAACGCACCCTTATCATAATCGATGCTTTTGAAAAAGACGTGAAATTGGACATTTTCGGAAAAGGGGAAGCTACTCAGGAAGAAACTGATGAAGCTGTCCGGACTTTAACCGAATGCGGATCAATTGATTATGTAAAGAACCTTGCAATTTCATATATCAACGAAGGCAAAGCAAAACTGGACGCTCTGCGTGACTGTCCTGAGAAAGAGCTTCTCCTTCAGATTGCCGATTATATGATCTCAAGGAAATACTGAAATCACCAGGATAAAAGAAGTTCAGGGAAGTTTGCGGCTAATTGAGGCCGCAATAACCTTATTTTCATAATTTTTTGTTGCCGAGCTCATTACAGGGCTAATTTCACGTTTAAAATCATAAAGTTTCAGAATTATCTTTTATAGTCCGAAAATTGATTGACTATTCGAAATGCAGGATTTTAAGAAGCAATTCAGACATATAACGACTTAATATTACTGTTTTCCAGTTCCAGTACTAAGTCTTGCTGAGAAAGGATTCCATTCTAGTAATGTAAGTTTTACTTAAAAATGATCCATGATAGACTTGAAATCTTTTACATCAACCAATTTTTTGTTTGAATTTAATTTTTGATATCATTTATTTAATATAATTTATGACCTTACTATGTGATGGAGTTGGGGAATAGAGCTTGGGGTATCATCAAAAAGAAAAGAACTTCCTGGGGGTTGCTGATTCTTCTTCGAATCAATGTGCTTGGGGGAGCATAAATTCGGAGATACTGTATTGGGGGATACAGTAGATACAGCACCTCTGGGCTTCTTCTTGCATTATGTGCTCAAAAGATTCTTGATTAAATTCGAGACAGCCTTTTTACCAAAAAATTTTACTTTAAAGGATCTTTATGTAACTTTTACAACTTTGGCAGTTAGTCTTTATAACATGTGGATTTTTATTCAATTTATTTGTCCCATAAGCATAAACTATTTATACAATAAAGAGGAAATAGGAATCCGTATTCCTTTAAAGAAAAAGAAATAAAACTTGGAATAAAGGAGAACCAGTAGATGAATAAAATGACAGAGAAGAAGCTTTCAAAGCAAATTTCACAGGGAACTTTGTTTGGGAATGGGATGCTTTTAACCTCTGAGGAAATTTACACAAGATGTTGGGGCCATTCATGCAATATTAATCTAAACTTAAAAACAAATTGGAAAAAAGGTACATATTAAAAATTTATTAACTAACAACCTTTTGACAACCTCCTGAAAATTATCTGCACATCAATAAAAATCAACTTGAAGATCGAGAAACCACAAATGGGGTATAAAATGGAATACGAACTTGAAGAAGTAGAAAGGGATTATATCAGTTTTAGAAAAGAAATGGGAGAAGAATAAACGCAGAAAGAGTAAACTAACCTCTCAATAGTCTACCAACATATTAGATAACCTCCAAAATTTCAAACAACCTTAAAGACCTCAGATAAACCTTCAAAAATCTCAAACAACCTAAAACCAACATATCAAACAACTTTAAACCAATATATCAAACAACCTCCAAAGATCTCTAAATATTTAAACAAATGCTTAAGCTCGTTACAAAACTTAATTGATCGTTCAAAACTCAAGGCTCAGGGAACAAGTTCTGAGTTTTGTAATGAGCTCAAAATTGAAATAAAATTAAAGGAGCTTTATTCATGAAACATCTAAAAATATGTCCAAAATGTCACGCTAACTTAAAACTGCGCTCAGACGGCGAGATCCAGTACTGTAGTATTTGCAAATACTGGACAAAAGTAGGTACTGCAAGGCTCGATTCAATAATGATTTTCGGATGAGGGGTCTGCATGAAATCCGACGTAAAATGACAGCATTAATTCTTGAAAAAGGGTTAAATCATTAATTTTCAAAACTATTAAACGCAGTTAAAGTTTCCAAAAAAAGTTTCCAAAAAAGGTTTCCAAAAAAGTAATGATAAGCAGGATAAATCCTGCCTCATTTTAAATAAGTCTTTAACTTCAAGGACTTTATTTTCTTGACTCAATTGTGCTCTGTGCAGCTACGAGCCTTGCAATCGGAACTCTGTAAGGAGAACAGCTTACATAGTTAAGGCCTATTTTATGGGCGAAGTGAATGGATTTTGGCTCTCCGCCGTGTTCTCCGCAGATACCCATTTTAAGTTCGGGTTTGACAGAGCGACCTTTTGATATACCGATTTTCATGATCTCGCCAACGCCTTCCTGGTCCAGGACTGCAAACGGATCGTGCTCAAGAATTCCTGCTTTCTGGTAGATAGGCACGAATTTGGACACGTCATCACGGCTGAAACCGAAGGTTGTCTGAGTCAGGTCATTTGTCCCGAAGGAGAAGAAATCAGCTTCCTGGGCAATCTGGTCTGCGACAATTGCGGCTCTGGGCAGTTCGATCATTGTTCCTACTTTGTAGTCGATCTTTACGCCTTTCTCAGCCATGACTGTCTCTGCCATCTTGCAGACTTCTTCCCTGGTAATGGAAAGCTCTTTTACAAGGCCCACGAGCGGGATCATGATTTCAGGAACGATCTGCATACCATCGTTCGCAAGTTCACAGGCTGCTTCCATGATTGCACGTACCTGCATATCATAGATTTCCGGATAGGTTATTCCGAGCCTGCATCCCCTGTGGCCGAGCATAGGGTTGAGTTCCTTGAGGGAAACAACTCTCTTGATGACATTCTTTACCTCATCGATCTTTCCGCAGTCTCCTGAGGCTTCGAGCTCCCTGAGCTTTGCATCGAGCTCTTCTTTATCAGGAAGGAACTCGTGGAGAGGAGGGTCAAGCAGTCTGATAGTAACAGGCAGGCCCTCCATGCTGCGGAAGATTCCAAGGAAGTCTTCTTTTTGCATAGGAAGTAATCTTTTGAGGGCTTTCTTCCTGGACTTTTCGTCTTCGGCCATGATCATTTCCCTTACTGCAGGGATCCTGTCTTCCCCGAAGAACATATGTTCAGTTCTGCAAAGTCCTATGCCTTCAGCCCCAAGTTCACGGGCAAGGCCTGCATCTGCCGGATTATCTGCGTTTGTTCTCACTCCGAGAGTCCTGATCTCGTCGGCCCAGAGAAGAATCTTCTTCAGATCATCACTAATTTCAGCATCAATCAGCTCTACTTTCCCGATAATTACGCTGCCTGTGCTTCCGTCAATGGTAACATAATCATGTTCTTTGATAGTGTGACCGTTTACCATGAAGAGGCGGCTCTTGATGTCGATTGAGATCTCTCCGCAACCTACAACACAGGGCTTACCCATGCCTCTTCCAACGACTGCGGCATGAGAGGTCATTCCACCGCGCACTGTAAGGACACCCTGGGCAGCAGCCATTCCTCCGATATCTTCAGGGGAAGTTTCGGTTCGGACGAGAATTGTCTTTTCTCCTTTTTCAGCCATTTCCTCGGCTGCTTCGGCAGTAAATACAACCTTTCCTACAGCAGCTCCGGGTGATGCCGGAAGTCCTTTTGCGATTACTTCCAGTCTTGCATTGGGATCAATTCTCGGGTGAAGGAGAAGGTCTATATGTTCGGCTTTAACCCTTGTAACTGCAGTTTCCTTATCAATCAGCCCTTCTGCTACCATGTCAGTTGCTAATTTTACAGCTGAAGCAGCTGTACGCTTCCCAGTTCTGGTCTGCAGCATGTAGAGTTTTCCTTCCTGAATAGTAAACTCTATATCCTGCATGTCTTTGAAATGGGCTTCGAGCTTCTGACAGATGTCCACAAGCTGGTTGTAGGCTTCAGGGATCTTGTTTCCAAGAGTATCAATAAAGTCTGGAGTTCGGATGCCTGCAACAACATCTTCGCCCTGTGCATTAATAAGGTACTCCCCGAAAAATTTCCTTTCTCCTGTAGACGGGTTTCTTGTAAAAGCAACTCCTGTGCCTGAGGTATTTCCTCTGTTCCCGTAAACCATGGTCTGTACATTGACAGCTGTGCCCCAACTGTCATCGATTTCGTTAAGCTTTCTGTAAGTGATGGCCCTTGGGTTGTTCCAAGACTCAAAAACAGCATCAATTGCCATCTGAAGCTGGACTTTCGGATCCTGGGGGAAATCAAATCCTTTTTCGAGTTTAATTACTCCCTTGAACCTTTCAGCCAGATCTTTCAGTGCTTTTGCATCGAGATCGGTGTCAGATTCGACTTTAAGTTCTTTTTTCCTGTCCTCAATAAGGGACTCGAACTTGTCGAAGTCAATTCCCAGAACCACATCTCCAAACATAGAGATGAATCTGCGGTAACAGTCGTAAGCGAACCTTTCGTCGTTGACCTTATTTGCGAGTCCGAGAACAGATTTGTCCGTGAGTCCAAGGTTAAGGACAGTATCCATCATCCCCGGCATGGACACCCTAGCACCGGACCTTACAGAAACAAGTAGCGGATCTTCTGGGTCTCCCAGTTTTTTGTTGTTTAAAGTCTCGAGCTTATCGATCGCTTCTTCAACCTGTTTGAGTACTTCTTCAGAATACTTCTTGTTCTTCAGATAAAGTACACAAACTTCAGTTGTAATCGTAAAACCTGGCGGTACGGGAATTCCAAGGTTTGCCATTTCAGCAAGGCCTGCGCCCTTACCTCCAAGTAAGTCTCTCATACTACCTTTGCCATCAGTTACATCCTTTCCAAAAAAATATACGAACTTGGACAATGAGTCTCCTCCTTAGAATGAGATCATTAATCGGAGTTAGTGACTGTAATGACCATAATTATGGTCTGATTGCTGCCAACAATGTCCATTTAATATATAAGGTTGTGGTTTCCCTCTTCTAGTTCTTATACTCTACTATATTAAATTAGTCAGGACTAACATATAATATAGTTCTTGCGATATCTTTATATAAAATGAGCGTAGACTACATATGCTTTTCAGTCTATAATATATAACTTTATTTATGGCTGACAGAAAAACATGCTCAAAGCCAGGAGATTTTTGCCCTGAGCTGGAAAAAAATACCCTGAGCTAGAGAGAATAGCTATTAACTATTCGTGGCTGATATGAAACGACTCGGTAAAGTGCTGCACAGAACAGGTGTTAAAAACCTGATTATTAGAGGGGATGAGGTAAAACCCGAGAATGTCTCAGATGGTTTTCCTAAATTGAATTCGGTCGTTGTAGATAAGGCCCTGAATCGGATTGGTACGATCGTAAGTGTTTTCGGACCTGTAGGCCATCCATATTTTTTAGTGAAGGGCTTTAAACGAACTTCTGATTCAGAATTTCGAGCTCTTATTAATGAAAGAGTCTATATTCGGTGAAAGCTCTGACATGAATGCGCATTTGAATTCTATATTATGGTTAAACATTAACTAGGTTATATATTTTTTGCTAGTTACAGCCGTGATTTTTCTTATCCTGCCTTTTAGATGTCTACTGTGATTTCAGTGGTGCAGCCAAAAATACCGTAAATATAAACATATGATTGTTTTAGTTTGTAAGGTGATATGATATGGTAGAAGTCGAAAGAGTTCGCTATTCGGACACTCTTGAAAGAGAAAAAATACGTGCCATGATCAAAGCTCGCAAAGAGAAGCAAAAGGAGCAAAGTTTTGAGAACGAAAAGGCCGTGTGTCCAGAATGCGGCAGCAGAAACCTCGTCCACGACTATGAGCGAGCCGAGCTCGTGTGTGGGGACTGCGGACTTGTCATTGACGCCGATTTTGTGGATGAAGGCCCTGAATGGCGAGCTTTCGATCATGATCAACGTATGAAGCGTTCCCGTGTGGGTGCGCCTATGACATACACAATCCACGACAAAGGGCTTTCCACAATGATTGACTGGAGGAATCGCGACTCCTATGGAAAGTCAATCTCTTCAAAAAATCGTGCTCAACTCTATCGTTTAAGAAAATGGCAGCGTAGAATCCGTGTAAGTAACGCAACTGAAAGAAACCTTGCATTTGCATTATCCGAACTGGACAGAATGGCTTCCGCTCTCGGTCTTCCAAGAACTGTGAGGGAAACCGCAGCTGTCGTCTACAGAAAAGCTGTGGACAAAAACCTTATCCGTGGAAGAAGCATTGAAGGCGTTGCCGCAGCAGCTCTTTATGCTGCTTGCCGTCAGTGCAGCGTTCCAAGAACTCTTGATGAAATTGAAGAAGTGTCAAGAGTTAGCCGGAAAGAAATCGGAAGAACTTACCGCTTTATTTCCAGAGAACTTGCACTAAAGCTCATGCCTACATCTCCGATCGACTACGTTCCAAGGTTCTGTTCAGGCCTTAACCTTAAAGGAGAAGTCCAGTCCAAGAGTGTTGAGATCCTGAGGCAGGCTTCCGAAAAGGAACTCACAAGCGGAAGGGGTCCGACAGGAGTTGCTGCTGCTGCAATTTATATTGCGTCCATTCTCTGTGGTGAACGGAGAACTCAGCGGGAAGTTGCGGATGTAGCCGGGGTTACGGAAGTCACTATCCGAAACAGGTATAAAGAGCTTGCAGAAGAACTGGATATTGAGATTATTCTCTAAATCAAACCTTTTTCAAAAGGCTTGAAAAACCCGAGCTGCAGCATGATTAGTTTGCGCAATGCAAATTTTAAAAAATTAATCGAAAGAGATACTGAAATTGTCTCTAAATTTCCTGTTTTTTTGCCAGTAGGTTTTCTCTATAAAATAGAGATGCCCTATTTTTTTACTGGTTTGTTTTATTTAAGTCAATTTATCTGGATCTTTCTGCTTGCGGAAATTTACTTTCAAAAAAGAATCTTAGATACTTTTAAGTTCTTGGTCCATAATGCTAACAATTGAAGTTTTGGAAGCTCTTCTTTTAGGTTTCTCTGTAGGGCTTACAGGCGCACTCGTTCCTGGCCCGATGCTTTTTGCAACTATAGAGATTTCGTTGAAGAAAGGCTGGCTTGCAGGCCCACAGGTGGTATTCGGGCATATGCTCGTGGAAGCTGTGCTCTATGTGTTGATTCTGTTAGGAGCTGCTTCGCTTGTCGATAGTGACATGATTTCTTTAATTTTCCTTCTAGGAGGGCTTTCACTTCTGGTATTTGGGCTTCTTACTTTAAAGGAAGCAAGATCTACATCTTCGTATGTGAAAACTTCTAAGGAATCTCCAGGCTTGAAGCTTTTTTCTAATCCTAGCTTGATTGGTCTTGTTACTTCGGTTTCTAACCCATACTTCTGGATCTGGTGGCTGACTGCTGGTGGTGCACTTGTACTTAAGGAGTATGAATTAGGAGTCATAATAGCAATGGCTTATATGATCGGACACTGGACTGCAGACCTGGGCTGGTTTACTGTCGTATCCGGATCGTTCGGCCATGGTAAAACCCTGCTTTCCCAAAAAATGCATAGATATATTCTTTATACCTGTGGGGTATTCCTGATAATTTTTGGGTTGTACTTCATGCTTAACTACAATAACTCGATTCACTTATCCTGAGCTTCAGCTTTCCTGAAAGCTAAGATACCCTGAAACTTCGGTTATTCCGAAAGTTAAGTTCAACTATCCCAAAAGTTAAGTTCAACTATCCCAAAAGTTAAGTTCAACTATCCCGAAAGTTAAGTTCAACTATCCCGAAAGTTAAGTTCAACTATCCCAAAAGTTAAGTTCAACTATCCCAAAAGTTCACCTGTACTCAGGCCAGTTGTCCCAAATTATTTTTCTCAGATTAACCAGTTATCCTGGGATTTCTGGTTACTATCTGCGAAGCAACTTACTCGGAAATTCCTGTAAAAACCTATATGGATGGTCTCCTTTAGGTTAATGATTATCAGTGAACTCATAATTATCTATAAAACGATTTTTAGGTTTAGATTCGCTGATGGTGTAATTTCTTTTACTCACTCTTTTCTGCAGGTGTCCTTTGTTTATAGAGCCGTGAAAACATGTATACTCCTCCGCTGAAAGTCGACAGAAACAGAACTACAAGAGTCCTCATGTTCTTGATAGTTTTCCAGCTCCATCTGTTAGCTACAAATAAGGAGCTAAGAGCCAGAGTTATAAGCCCAAAGGTACCGTGAATATACATGATTGAAGGAGCTGCCCTAGCAATTATGAGCCTTAGTCCGGAGTACATCATATACAGTAAAGATAAGGCTCCCAGGGTGTATCCGAGAGTGTTTATTTTCCCGTGTCTCTGGATTCCTTCTTTTTTTGAACCGCTCAGCTTCAGCGCAGTAAATCCAAACATATAGGTTAGTAGGGTAGAAACCTGCAGTCCAAGCGAGATTTTCCTGATCTGGTTAATGCTTACTCCCATTACCAATCTTAGCACCCCTAAAGTCAAGTTGAGTTTTTCACCTTATTTTCAAATAAATCTCAGGATTAAAGATCCCTTTGGAAACAAAGTTTCTGAGGCATTTTCCTTTTCCGAAAATTTACTTATATCTTTTCAGGCTTGTTTAAAACGCAAAGTCGGACAAATAGCCGGATAAGTAACCGAAGAAGACAGAGTTTGAGGTAGTTTATTAATAGAAGGATAGCCTTAGGCTTCCGAAAGGCGATTTTCCATGAAACGGCAGTGCATAAAAGTTCCTAAAAAGAAAGGAGAAACTGTACGAAGAATACTCCTTGAGCTTGAAATTCTGGATAATTCCGTAAAAATAGGTTCAGATGAAGCATTTCTTTACCTTCCCCTGAGCAGAGAACCTGCTCCTGATGAGCTTGAAAATTTTCCCGAAGAAATTGAGTTTATCGAGTTCGACTTCAAGCTCCAGGAAAAGAAACCTGTTCCGGAAAACCTGCTTGGTTTCAGCCCTGCTTATGAAGTTATAGGGGACATCGCCCTGCTGGAAGATCCTGAGCTTGATAAACAGAAAGCCTCAAGAATTGCCGATGCCCTACTTCAGACTCAGCCGAATATCAAAACTGTGCTCAAGCCTCTTACTCCTGTTACCGGAGAATTCCGGGTTAGAGAATTTGAGGTTATTGCAGGCGAGATGAGAACCGAAACCATTCATAGGGAATACGGCTGCCGCTACAAAGTCGATCTTGCACGGGCTTATTTTACTCCCCGCCTTTCAACCGAGCGCTCAAGAATTCTTTCCTGGATTAAGGAAGGGGATACTGTTGTCGATATGTTTGCAGGCGTCGGACCTTACAGTATTCTGATCGCAAAGAGCAAAAAGCCTTCAAAAGTCCTGGCAATCGATAAAAATCCGGATGCTGTGTATTATCTCAGAGAAAATATTATTCTCAATTCTGCAAAAAATATTGAAGCAGTCGAGGGTGATGCCAGGGAAGAAGCAAAAAAGTTTGCAGGCAGTGCCGATCATGTGATTATGAATTTGCCTCATAGCGCCTCTGAATTCCTGGACTCTGCAGTTCTCCTGACAAAGTCCGGTGGAATAATCCATTATTATGGAATAACTCCTGAAGACGACCTCTTCGAAAGCTCTATAGAACTCGTAAGGAAAGCTGCGGAAAAAGCAGGAAGAAAAATCGAGGTTCTGGATAAAAGGGTAGTCCGTTCGTATGCTCCTCATCAGTATAATATCTGTATAGAGGCCAGGATTGTTTAAAGGATGATAGGATTGTTTAAAGGATGATAGGATTGTTTAAAGGATGATAGGATTGTTTAAAGGATGATAGGATTGTTTAAAGGATGATAGGATTGTTTAAAGGATGATAGGATTGTTTAAAGGGGTGACAGAATTGTTTAAAGGAAGCTAAAACCTTAAAAAGGTGGCCGCATTATTTAAATAATGTAAGGATTATCCAGGCGTTGCAAAAGCAAATGGCTCCGCCCGAGCGAAATAATTAAATTCTTGATCTATGTATTAAGTCTGCTCAATCTTTCTGTGTATTTGCCGTCGTGGCTTAGCGGTATAGCGGCTGATTCGTAATCAGCAGGTCGAGGGTTCAAGTCCCCCCGGCGGCTCTTTTTTTATTTTTCTGGATCAAATCATCTTTTTTGGGATTGGGATAAAGTACAGGTCTTTATATATTCGATTTTGAGGAATAAATTCGCTGGTTATGGATATTTTGAGTAAGGATAATTATTATGATGAAAATGGAACCATGCTCATCGGAAAAGCAGGAGACTTTCTTTCCTGTTTTCATCTTTTGGCGATAGAACTCTAATTTAAAGTATTCACAAGCATCTTTTTTTCTTTGATCAGTAAATTAGAAACTTAATTTCATGATTATTCGGTTAACGAAAATCAATGAAAATTACTTTATTTTTCGATAGTTCTCCAAAATATTGATTTGAAACCAGATTCCATACATGATTGAAGGCCTGAATGTTAGCATGTTCTATAATAATTGATGGCACAGAATAACGTTCTTAGTTAGGAGTAGAAAACATGTTTTTCTTATGTGTTTACACATGGTAATTTTTTTATATGTTGCGTTTCTTAAATTAAAAGGGGGGTATATAATGAGTATAAAAGAACTATTTTCTAACATCCTTTTAAATTCTCAAACTTTATCATTATTTTCCTTATTTAACGGCTTCAATCATTCAAAAACCCAAAAAATAATACAAAGTCACGTAACGAATGATTGTATTTATCATAAGTACTGGTATGAGCCTGTGAATAACGATAGCAGTAGACCTAAACATATTCAGATTGACAGGTGTACTTTTGGACTTCTGGCTACAGGGGGATGTAACACTGAATGTGAGTCATATATCTCCTATAACAGATGGAACACCTGTAATGAAGTGAATAAAGACTGATAGCCAATACAAACGTTTTGAGCCATAAAATTACAAACAAAGCCCTAAAGAATAAAATAATCGAACTTTTAATCGGGGTTTTAAGTCTTCTTATTTTCCCTGTAGATTTGCCGTCATAGTTAGCGGTATAGAGGTTGACTCGTAATTAGCAGGTTGAGGATTAGAGTTCCCCTTCGATTCTTTTTTTCTTTTTGAGTATGAAAATAAAATTAGTTTAGAGATAGATTCTATTAGTATATTCCTAAGCAGTATTAAAGTTAAAACAGGTAAAAGCCATATGACAAAAATCGAAAATGAAGAACGAGTTCAAGATTAAAACAAATTAAGTAAAAAAAGGAAAAGTGCCTTTTTGAGGTACTTAAACTTGTTTTTAAAGCCTTACATCCTTGATACAGATAAGCTGATTGGTCTGGACATCGATAATCTTGATATGGACAGTGTTACCAGACTTAGGTTCGACTCCTACAAAAGCGTTTACTCCAGCTCCATCCGCTAATTTGAGCGTCTTTACAGAACCCACATCTAAGGTGCCAAGACCGGCAGGATTAGCTGTAATAGCATTATTTGCAGCCCCGATTGTATAAGACTGACCGTTTTCAAGGGACGCAGTAACTTTTGTTTTTTCACTGTCTTCGAAACGAATTATGTCTCCTCCTAGGTGTTCGATTTTTACAGATGCTACTGCGCTAGTACTACCACTATTAGTAATTCCAGCTGCTTTAATCTCAAGATTCGCCTGCGGTGCAGACTTAGCAGGTCCCATACCAAATACTGAAGAACCGATTGCGGCGGCAAGGATGACGGTAATTGCAACCATCAAAATGACACCGATAACCGGGGAAACTGCTTTATCATCTTTTCTAAATAATTTCTTGAAATCCATATGTTTCTCCCTCCTGGTTAAATGTATTAGGACAGTAACAGACTGCCAGATACCTTTAACACCTGATAATAAAATTAACAATATGTTTTTATTCCGACTGTTTGTACTCAACTTCTTATATATATTTAAACTTTTGCTGGGTGTAACAAAGAATAAACTATGTTATCATAGCAAAATATTTCAGCAAGATATCTATAAGCAACTCTACCTTAATAAATTTTCTCAGACAGTCAAGTTAATATTCCATTAAATACACTTTAGAAAAATGGTAATTAAATTTTTAGGAAGTGGTTTTTATCGTGGAGGGCAAAAAGCGCTGTGTACTTTACCAGGACTGCCGGGGAGTTTCAGAAGTATATGGGCAATTGCTCATGATGAGTATAGTAGTTCTGGCTTTTTCTACAATAGGGCTGGCCGTATTTTCCGATGGGGGAGTTGTAAAACCGGAACATACTCCGAATACCGATCTGCAAGAGAATTTCAATAGAAGTACCAGTACTTTACAGATCATCCATCGCGGAGGGGAAGCCATTGATGAGTCTACTATCAAAATAATTGTTAATGTCAATGGGGAGAAAAAAGGGGAATTTGATAGTAATAGTAACGACTTTACTGTTAAAAACCCCAATGGAACTGCTTCCAGTGATGATGTTTTCACTCTTGGTGATTGCATAGAAATTAATACCGAGAGCATTGAACTCAAGGCAGGAGAAGACATAGATATATTTTTTATCGATAAGCTATCCGATCAGGTAATCCAGAGAGCAGTACTCCAGAGAGGTTCCTGGAAAGTTCCTGAGTGGATAACTCCACACCCTTATGGGAGTGTTTACAGTAACTCCATAGAGAATGGGGGATGGCAGCCTACCGAGATGGTTGATGCCATCAGTGATGGTATTTATACAAAAGACTCAGTTCCAAAAGACCAATTTGTATATCAGGAGTTTCAATTTGGGATAGATACGGATGAAATGGAGATTTCAGATCCGTTAAGCCAGGTTCAGTTAAAAATAATTTATGAATCTCATGATTGTAGCCCGAATGAGTTTCCACTTTCTATATATAATGGTTCTGACTGGGTGAGAATAGATTATACTATGAAAGAAAATTATAATTTTGCACAATGCGAGGCTGACGGTGAGACTGTCTTTGATATAAATTTAGCACCGTATTATGTCAATACTACTGAGAAACTTCAAAAATTGGTAGTCAGATTTTCAGCCACTGGAAACACAACCACTGAAAACGCAGCCACTGATAAATATTATTGCGTAGACTTCATAGGAATTAAAGTGGATTTTTAATGTAAAAGTCCATGGGACTAAGGCGTGGGGGCTGAAAAAATGCAAAAAATTAATTCAGACAAAATCGGATTCGAAAAAAAGTTTTTTTCCCATTCGGAATTTGCAACATCAACTGTTATTGGGGCAGTATTGTTGCTGGGAATCATATCGTCGGCATTAACTATCGTATATGTGGGCTGTGTTCCTGAGTGGAAAAACGATGCTGAATACTCTCATATGGGGGATGTATGTGAAGATATGGCAGAAGTTAAGTCAAAAATAGATATGATGTCAATCATCCTGGCTTCAAATCCGGAATCTTCCTATTCTAACTCTTTGAACCCTAGCTCTTCAGCTCCTCAGTTAATCATGAGTGTGCCTTTCAATATGGGTGGGGGAGACCTCCCACTTGTAGGCTCTATAAAATCGAGCGGAACTCTCGCTGTAAATAAAGATAATTGTAAGATAGGCATAGTAGCAACAGTAGTAACACCCAACGGTTCTACCAGTCGTACTCAGTTAATCAACTGTGGTACTATTACCTACAATTCTCAGAATAATTACTATGTTGATCAGGCTTTCAGTTACGAAAACGGAGCTATAATTCTTAACCAGAATCAAGTTCCTGGCCAGGAAGACCAGTCAGTTATGATGCTCTATCCTTCAATTCGTATTTCCAAGGCGCTAGATGACAATTCTACAGCAACTAAATATAATTTCACTATAAATAATGTGAGAGTGTTCCAACCATATGTTCCCCCAAAGGTTGTTTCCTCAAATAGAGGGTGCTCTCTTCGCCTTATAGGAATTAATTATAGAGACTATAGACCTTTGTATGAAATCAACGAAACAGTTGGAGAAAACTTAACGAAACTGGAATTAACCGTTTGGACAGAACATCCTGCAGCTTGGGAACAGTATTTTAAGAAAATAACTAAGGACGCAAACATAGATTCCTTAGATTATGACCTTGAATGTCCTCCTGAAGTTCCATTCGTACGTTTGACGTTTCCCCAAACAAACACAAAGGGTTTGAGGGGATTATATGTTAGTGAAACTGTGATCAAGGCTGAACCTGGAATTGGCTTGAATTGAAAAGGAAGCAAGGAAAATATTTAAAATATCAAAATTCAAACTTAAGGTTTCGAAAATGCTCCCGAATGCCTCCACTAAAAGAAAAGGGACAGAAGAGGGAAAAGTAGGGCTATTTTTCCGTTTTTCAAAATCTGAGTCCGCTGCTGCAACAGCTGTTATAGCAATACTATTATTGGGACTTGTGTTTACAATAGCTTCAGTAGTCAGGCTTGAATACGTTCCAGAGTGGAAAAACGATGCTGAACAGAACTATATGTATGATATATTGAACGATATGTGGGTAGTAAAAACTAATATTGATGTACTCTCCAGACTCATGGAATTAAACAATACTGCAAGTAATAACATTTCAGTAACTGCTCCTATAGATCTTGGAGGAGGAGAAATCCCTTTTTTAGAACCTTTGAAATCGAATGGAAAACTTGAGGTGAATACTGAAAGATATGCAATGACAGTAGTAATGCGCAATCCTTCTCAAAAAATAACACCTGACAACATTACTTTTGAGTGTGGAGGAATCACCTGCTACTCTGAAAACAAGCAGTATCCTGACCAGGTCATCAGGTATGAAAACGGAGCTTTGATTCTTGCAAATGGTAAAAGTTCCGTAATGAGACAACCGCCTTCAATAACTATCGAAAATAAGACTAACGAAAATAACTACACAGTTATAATTCAAACAGTTCAGCTTTCAGGGAAGCGCGATTTTATATCATCAAATACTGTCGTTCCACTTCAACTAACAGGGTACAAAACAGAACCTGTATTCGATAGCAATGACTACAAAAACACAAGCACGTCTATCAAAGCATTTAATCTGACAATTGTCACAAGGTACCCAGATGCGTGGATTGAATACTTCAATGAAATTGCACAAGAAAAAGAGCTCAGACCCGAAGAAGATTATACCGTTCGACACTTGAAGGGTTCTGGCCATGTGCGCTTCTCTTTCCTGCCCAATAGCACCAAAAATCTCGAAAGACTCTATATAAGTAAAACGACAATAGGTGTAGAGCTTGGAGAAGGAAATAATCTCAATTCTAATTTGATGAAGCTAAATCAACGGTACTGTTTTGACACATTTACTGGAATGCATAATAGTATAGCATTGTCTCCGTCTCCTGACTCTTCCATTCTTAAAGATTATGATCCTTCAAAGTCCCCATTACCATCAGGAAACTCCCCAGGTGTAGATTTAACTCCTTATAGCCCTCAAAATGAGTTCTCACAGCATCTAAACAATAATAGTAATGTTGAATTAACATTCAAATTTAACAACTATAGTGGTTTTGATTTCAGTCCATCCCAGGTAACAGTTATGATAATTTATAAGTACCATGCAGATGACCTTAATTATAGTGGGCCAAAAATGGAAATGTTGCTTGCAGGAGAAAGTACTTCTTCAATAAATCATCTACCTACGGGTAACTGGAATCTTTACAGTAGTACATTTTCAGTATCACCAGCTTCGCCTTCAGACCTTGTACTTAACTTGAAAGTTAGTACTGACAATAACGAACAGGGTACCTTCTATATCGATTACCTTACAGTTTCTCTTAGCTAACGGAAAGAAAAAAAGCATATGGATACATATGTTTTCCATATACTCAAAAAGCGAGAAAACCGATTCATATGCCCGAAAAATATACCACTCCTTATCCTGCAAAAAGAATATACTCAGACGGCAGATCTGAAGATGTTAAAGTACTGCTCGCAAAGGAATGCCCTATTAAGCTTTTTCTCAATGGAAAACTCTTTACGACACTTTTTGCCTCCCCGCTCGAACTTAAAGAACTTGCTGTCGGCCACCTGATTACAGAAGGAATTGTCAGTTTCAGGGAAATCGAAAATATTGAGGTAGAAGGCAGTACTATTCGTGTCCGGACTCGAAAGGAGAGCCAGGATATCTACACAGAAAACTCCGGAGAAGTCGAAGAAGCCAGAGAAGTCGAAGAAGTTAAAGAAGTTAAAGAAGTTGGAAAAGCCGGAAAAAAAGAAAAGGCCAGCAGAGAACTTTTTGTAGATTCTGACTCTATGTTTGAACCGCAAATCGTTTTTACAGGTACAGAATACCTTGAATCTGACACATACAAACTTACCAGAGGAACCCATCTGGCAGCCCTGATAGACCGAAACGGAAAACTTGCAGTGCAAATAGTTGACGTTGGACGGCATAATGCCGTAGACAAAGCCGTAGGGGCTGCCTTTCTCAAAGGTCTTGACCTCTCACAACATTACATGCTCTCTACAGGTCGGCAGCCTGCCTATATGGTCATAAAAGCCGCTCGAGCAGGGATCCCTCTTATAGCCACCAAATCCATGCCCTTCGACTCAGGCGTTGAAGCCGCAAAAAAAGCAAACGTATGCCTCATAGGCCAGCTTAGAAACGAATCCATGCTCATCTTCGCCAGCGAATGGCGGGTAAAATTTTAATTCGTTTCAAGTTTGCTTCGCTGAAAGGGGGTTTTCGCTCAAGCCTTTTTTAAAAAGGCTTGGCATTGAGCTTCTTCAAAAGCCATGCCATATTCTGGCCCAGAGTCTGCATTGTTTGAATGCCCTCTTCATCTTTTTCAACGTCCCCTTCGGCAAGCCCTATTCCCATATTCCAGTAGCTTGATCCCGGGATTATCATCTGTGAAATTGTGAAGAAATGGTTGATTGAGTCAAAAACGTGAATTGAGCCTGCTCTTCTCACTGCAACAACTGCAGCTCCGGCTTTATGCCTGAACATTTCGCTGTTGGCTTTAGCAACAAAACCTGCCCTGTCAATTAAAGCTTTAAGTTCGGGAGTTAAGTCTGCAAAATAAGTAGGCGAAGCTAGAATTATGCCATCGGCTTCAATCATTTTTTCAATGCATTTGTTGACTATATCCTTGTCATTTATACATTTCTTATCCATTTTTTCGTAGCATTTCCCGCAAGCTGTGCAGCCGTGAATTTTTTTTCCTCCTACCTGCATAACTTCGGTTTCTATTCCTTCCTTTTCAAGTTCTGCAAGGACATACTTTATAAGGATAGCTGTATTTCCTTCTTTTCTCGGACTTCCGTTAAACGCAACAACTTTCATTTCTTTGTTCCTCCACTGGACTGTTTTTACTCTCTATTCTCTATTCTTATTCTCTATTTCCTCTTCCTTTTTCGAATTGATCTCCCTTCAGGTTTTTCTCTATCTTTCAGGTAGAACTGGCATAGTTGCTTACAATCCAGTAATATATTCCTCAATGGAATATAACCAGGGCGTTATTTCTATTTAAACATATTAATTATTTATATTCAGATTTATAGGTAATTAACTCTTAAGCATGCCTAACATTTAAAGTTTTTAATTTTTATATACCTAGAAATCCGAATATTTTACATTAAAATATGTTTTTTAGTGGATATTCACTAGAGTTAATCCCATTGTTAGAAATACATACTTCATCGTCAGAGATACATGGTTGATAAGCTCTCCAAAAAAGTTGATAAACTCTCTGAAAAGAATGTTTATATTTACCTTATTCCATAAACAATATAACAAACTTTCAACTGAATGAGGGGGTCAGATGAAAGAATCAAAAGTTTTTCTATTTATGGCTTATTTTACAATGTTAATATTATTTAGCATAATTCCGAAAGTCTCCTTCGCTACCAAAGATTCCTCTGAACGCGGAAAAGACAATCAAAGTAAGTATATAAGCGAAGGTGTCCGCAATCTATCTAATCATTACACAGGTGACGCTGGTGATTCTGCGATAGATAAGGAAAGGCTTCAGGTCAATTTCAGTGTAAAAGATAGGAACAGAAACTCAGACTACAAGCAAGAAAAAAAATCAAATAATTGAGGAGGCAGAAAATGGTCAAATTTGCTCACCTGCTCGTACTGTCAGCTTTAATTGTCTGGCTTGCAGGGTCCGGTTGTGTCGAAGATAGTGCATCTGAAGTAAAAGAATCAAAGGCAGACCCAGACGTTGCTGAGATGAAAAATGGCGAACCGGATGAAAATCTCGAAGCGGGACTTACTGAGGCTGAAATTCAAGAGTTTGATTCTGAGATGAAGGATCTTGAACACCTGCTTGAGAATGCAAGCCCTGAAGAAGAGATAGTAATTGAAGAGCTGTGGAATGAAATGAAAAGTGAAAACTCTACATAAAATAGTAAACATTATACTTTATTGACTCATATTATGAATTTACTATTTGCAGCAAAATCACTTTCAAAACACATCTCATATTTTACCCTCAAAAGGGTTCTTGTCTGGAACAGAAGAATATTGTTATTGATCTTGACTTTTCTCTGCCATATCTACTTTCTTCTTTTTAATTTACTTACTACTGCATTAATACGGTATTGATCTCCCAAAATTGTTCGAGAAGAGGTTAAAAATTAAACAGATGAAACACACCTGAAATATTACAGTGTTTTTCTATAGACATTAACCTCAGTTTCTTTTTCAAGATATTCCGAAAGCAATGGAAATATTTCTTTAAAATGACTGGAATTTAAATGCTGATCAAGGCTTTTTTCATCTTTCCATTCTTCTAAGAATGTCAGGTTTCCTGAGTTTTCAAGTTCCTGGTACAGCCCATAATCGATGCAGCCTTCATCCTTTAATGATGCTTCAACGAGTTTTCTGCATAATCCTAAAAATTCCTGAGTCTTCTCAGGTTTGACATAATTTTTTGCAACCACACGTATTGTCAAAAAATCACCAGCGTTTAGTAAAAATTATTTTCCTGAATTTCGTACTTTCAATACTTATCTTTATTGCTGTTGTAGTTGGTATAAATTTTGTTCTGCCGGCTTTACAGTCTCACTCTCTTTTTTGGCCGTACCTGTTGTGGTAGATTTTTGTTTTATCAAACCTGTCCTGAGGACCTGGTTTCTGGTCAGGATAACCTAAGGGTACAAAAGCTAGAGGAATTACGTGTTCAGGCAGTCCAAAGGCTTTCCTGAAACCTTCAACCCGGTCCTTCATCGGATAGATCCCGGTCCAGACTGCCCCAAGCCCGGCATCGTGAGCTGCAAGCAGGAGGTTCTGGGTAGCTGCCGAACAGTCCTGAACCCAGTACCCTGGAACTTTTTCAAGAGTTGTATCCCCACAGACAAGAATTGCAAGAGGAGCTTCCCTGCACATGCCTGCATAAGGGCTGAAAGTAGGGACTTCATCAAGGAGCTTCCTGTCATCAATAATAATAAAGATCCAGGGTTGGGTGTTGACTGCTGACGGAGCACTCATTGCAGCTCTGAGAAGTTCGGTAACAAGCTCTCTCGGAACAGGCCTGTCAGTATATTTTCGAATGCTTCGGCGAGTGTGGATTGCTTCAAGAGTTTCCATATTCAGACTCCTATTCTTCCCTGAAAAATCTGGGCGAGGAAATTTTTCCAGGTTTTTCTAACCCTTTGTTTTTCTCACCCTTTTTTATTTTCTTCCCGTTTTGGGTTCCCGCTTCTTTAGTTTCGGTTTTATTTTTATTTATTTTTTCCTTCATTTGAACAGGTTAAGACCTGCATTTTTTGCTTTTTCCATAAGCTCTATATTATTCTTGACCTCACCCGGAATGTTATAGCCAACTCCTATAAGGACATCCTTTACTTCTGCCTGCATGAAGCCGGAAACTTGCCCTTTGAACTCTTCGTAGACCCCTTTAAAGGCTTCTGGGTCAGGAGCTCCCTGAACTCCGACAATTATCGCCTTTTTCCCGACAGGGAGACGAGGAGAGAAGTCAGCATTTATAAGGGAGTAGCAACGGTCAAGGAAAAGCCGCATTTGGCCTGTAAACTGGCCAAAATAAATCGGAGAACCAAAGACAACTCCGTCTGCTGACGCAAGTTCATCGAATACTTCCGTAAGATCATCTTCAAGCTTGCATTTGTCATGGCTTCTACAGTATCCGCAGCCCTGGCAGCCTTTGTAGTTCATCTCGTTGAGAATAAATGTCCGGGTTTCGACACCTGCTTCTGCTGCGCTTTCCAGGACCTGCTGGACAAGAATGTTCGTGTTTCCATTCTTTCGGGGGCTTCCTACAATACCTATAACTTTCATTTTGTTCACGCCTCTTATTCTTTAAACTGGATCTGACCTGAATTTGATTCTGACTGATTTCAGGTCTAACTTGAAATCAGGTCTAACTTGAAATCAGGTCTAGCTTGAATTTGTGTCTAGCTTGAACTTGTGTCTAGCTTGAACTTGTGTCTAGCTTGAATTTGGGTCTAACCTGAGTTTGGGTCTAACCTGAATTTGGGTCTGACCTGAGTTTCATTTTCTTTCAATTTATACCGGATTAATTTTCCAATTTATGCCGAATTTTTCTTTCTTTTCGAAAATGTATTTATTGATGTTTAATTTGCAGTAACTATACTTATATACTATACATGCAATCAGGATAGTAACTAACAAAATTGATAGTATGTGAGCATATGGTGAGTGAGATAAGGAATAACAAACATTGTCAGTGTCCTGTGGAAGCAACCCTGGAGGTAATTGGCGGAAAATGGAAGCCTATTATTCTCTGGCAGTTGAGGACAGAAAAACTGCGGTTTTCAGGGCTCCAGCAAAGTATGCAAGGTATTTCACCCAAAATGCTTACGAAACAGCTCAGAGAGCTCGAAGAAGACGGGCTTATTCTCAGGGAAGTTTATCCTGAAATCCCTCCTAAAGTTGAATACTCACTAACCGAATTCGGAATGACCGTACTTCCGGTCCTTGAGGCTCTTTGCAAATGGGGAGTTAAGTATCTCGGAAGAGAATGCGTACTGGATAAGCAGTAATCACCTGGTGGAAAATAGATCCTGACATCGAGAATAAGCCAAAGATAGAGGCTTACAAACGACGCTCTGCGCAACAAGTAAAAGTAATAATCTTCCTTTATCTTAATTTTTAATATTAAATTTTAAAATTTTAGTTTGAATTTCAAGTGTTAGCTTGAATTTTAAATGTTAACGTTGAATTTTGCTTTTATCCGGAAAATCTAAAGCATTAAGAAGATCTAAAACATTAGAATAGACTGATACTGAGTAAATTTAAAATAATTACTAATATTTCATTATTACTATTTTCAGAAACATTAAAAATTTTAAAAGTTCTATTCGCTATTCATCAACAAGCATAAGTCACTGAAATAAGTCACTGAAAACATTGGAAATCGGAGAAATCCCAGGTTAAATGTATGATGCAAAAGAACGGATATATGCGGTATTTTACGAAACAGAGCTGTTACCCTAATCAGGCAGAAGCAATGGAGAAGATTCATTCGGCTCTCCTGAGCGAAAAAATCGTGCTTTTTGAAGGAGCGTGTGGGACAGGCAAGACTTTAAGCGCACTTGCCCCTGCATTGAGTGTGGGGAAAAAACTCAATAAGGTCGTTATTATAGTCACTAATGTCCATCAACAGATGGTCCAATTTATAAATGAGGCAAGAGATATTTCACGGGGCAACGACATAAAAACAATCGTTTTTAAGGGCAAGACTTCGATGTGCCCTGAAAATCTCGATTACGAAGAATGCAGGCTCAAAGGGGAAAATACCTATGACCTCCTTGACCTTGAACGAGAAGTTTCTTCAAAAGAAAAAGAGCTCAAGGACGCCTATGAGAAATACAAACGGACAAAAGACCCTACTCTTTATGCCCTCAGGACCGAGCTTGAAAAAGAACTCGAAGAAACTAAGAAAAGAACTCGGGCTTTAAGGAACAATTCCTGCCCTGAATTATATGAAGTTCTGAAATTTGAAGGTAATGAATTTTCTAACTGGCTTTTTTCTGATGTAAAGAGCCCGGAAGAAATCCTGGAGTATGCCGAAGACCGGGACATGTGCGGATATGAACTGCTGAAAAAAGAACTCAAAAACGCCGAACTTCTAATTTGCAATTTTCATCACGTCCTCAGTGGCGAAATTTTTATGATGCTACTTAAATGGCTCGAACGCGATCCTGAAGACATTATCCTGATCTTTGACGAAGCTCATAATATTGAGGCGTCTGCCCGTTCCCATTCTTCAATAATGCTCTCGGAACTGACTATTGAAAAAGCCCTTTCGGAAGTAGGCGAAACTCCCGAATCTCACAATTCACTTATGTTAGGAAAAGAAACTGGTTCCGGAGGTGGAATTCCTCTTGACCAGGACTATGCGGCTAGATTATATGCAAAAAGGCTGTTTACCTGCCTCCTTAACGCTCTTAGAGATACCTGTGACTCAAAATTGAAATTCGGAGAAAGAAACAGGCTTGGAAAACACTGGCAAGATATTCAGATAAGTGATCCCTACGAGCGGTTTGACATCCTGAAAGCTCGCTTTTTACGGGAGGCGATAAAGGAAGGTTTTGCGGATGAGGAAAAAGTCCTGACCCGGTTGAGGGAGATTGGCGAGTTCGGAGGCAGGCTGGAAGAACTTTATGCGGAGAACTACAAAAAAGGGCTTCTTACAGTTCCGAAACGTTCCCAGATCCGATATGTTGCAGACTTTTTATCTTCTTACCTCGTACTTTCGGACAGGCAAAATTACTATCCAATTGTGAACGTGCGCAGAGATTTCAAAAGCGATAAAATTGCCAGCAGGATCGAGCTTTTCACGTGCATCCCTAAAAATGTGACCCAGCCCTTGTTTGATTCCATTTATTCGGCAGTGTTAATGTCGGCTACACTCCGGCCCTTTGAAATGATAAAGTCCACGCTTGGCATCTCAAGGGAAGTAGAAGAGATTTCCTACGGAACGACATTTCCAATAGAAAGAAGGCTGACCCTCACGGTTTCCATCCCTCCCCTTTTTTCAAAGAACCGGGACAGCCCGGACACGCTTGAGAACGTGAAAGAAGCCCTGCTTGCAGCTACTATTGCATCGCCTGGAAATGTGATTATTTATTTCCAGAGCTATGCCGAAGCACTTCGCTATACCAAACTCCTTGAACCTGAACTTTCTATTCCCATTTTCCTTGATGAAACGGGGGTCTCAGCCCAGGAAATCCGAAAGGAATTCTTCAAAATAGGAGAGCAGGGAGGAAAAGCTTTACTTATAACCTATCTCTGGGGAACATTAAGTGAAGGCGTTGACTTCAGAGATTCCAGGGGCAGGACAGTGATTATAGTGGGAGTCGGATACCCTGCTCTAAATGACCGAATTAAGGCAGTTGAATCTGCTTATGATGCTGTTTTTGGCTCTGGGGAAGGCTGGGAGTTTGCAGTCCAGGTGCCGACAATTAGAAAGGTCAGGCAGGCAATGGGAAGAATAGTACGTTCTCCTGAAGACTACGGGGTAAGGATTCTCCTTGATTCGCGCTACCAGGGCTCACAGATGCATAAACTTGGCAAATTTTCAGTTTTTAACTATTTTCCGCCTGAAGAAAAGAAAGAGTTCATAGACATTGCACCCAGGGACGTAGGAAGTCTAGTGGAAGAATTTTTTGCGCATGTCACATCCACCAGTGAAAATGAGCCGGAGTCCGAGGCTTCAAGCCAGATGAATTTCGGAAGCCTTGCTGAAAAGCTTTGAACTACTTCGAGTTAAATAATAAAAATCAAAATGTTTTAATTAATTGCTTATAAACTGTTTGCAAAAGTAAAAAGCAATAACTAGCCCGTGATTAACGGAAACAAATTCAAAGAATTCTATTTTAGTTAATCCTATTAAAGACGGCTAGTTATTTATTTCCCAGGTTGAGTAGTTCTTTTTATTCATTTTTTTAAATGGTTAATTTTGAGAACCGAATTAACCTGCTATCAGATCAGCAAAACTGATTTTTATAGCACGTTCAGTCCGTTGTCATTTTGTCACTTTTACATAATTCCATTTTGTTTTTGTACTACTGCCTGCTGCATTTGTTGCTGTAAGTTTAACCGTGTAAGTTCCTGCAGCTGAGTATGTATGTGTTGGACTCTTTTGTGTTGAGTATGTCCCATCTCCGAAATCCCATCTCCACTTCGTTGGAGAGCCTTTGCTTGTCTCTGTGAATGTAACCTTTAACGGTGCTTTTCCTGCAAGCGGCCATCCCCAGAAATCTGCAGTTGGGACTTGAGAGGTTCCTGACACTTTTATATAATTCGATTTTGTTTTTGTATTACTTCCTGCTGCGTTTGTTGCTGTAAGTTTAACCGTGTAGGTTCCTGCAGCTGAATATGTGTGTACTGGACTCTTTTGTGTTGAGTATGTCCCATCTCCAAAATCCCATCTCCACTTCGTTGGCGATCCTTTGCTAATCTCCGTAAATGTTACCTTTAGTGGAACATTTCCTGAAAGTGGAGAACTCCAGAAGTCCGCAACCGGAATTTGGGAAATTGCTGTCACTATTATATACTTTGATTTTGTTAGCGTGTTACTGCCTGCAGTATTCGTTACTGTAAGTTTAACAGTATATTTTCCTGTTTTGGAATACTTGTGAGTCGGGTTCTTAGATGTTGACGATGTTCCGTCTCCAAAATCCCATTTCCATTTAGTGGGTTTTCCTGTACTTTTGTCAGTAAATTTAACGCTTAAAGGTACATTTCCTGATTTTGGAGATGCATAAAATACAGCAGTTGGAGCTTGGGAAGTTGTTGTAACGGTTATATATTTTGATTTTGTTTCTGTACTACTGCCTGCTGCATTTGTTACGGTAAGTTTAACAGTATATTTTCCTGCTTTGGAATACTTATGAGTTGGATTCTGCAAGGTTGAATATGTTCCATCTCCGAAATCCCATTTCCATTTAGTGGGTTTTCCTGTACTTTTGTCAGTGAATTTAACGCTTAAAGGTTCATTTCCTGATTTTGGAGATGCATAGAATACAGCAGTCGGTTTTGCTGTCACTATGATATACTTTGATTTTGTTAGCGTGAAACTACCTGCAGCATTTGTTACCGTAAGTTTAACAGTATATTTTCCTGCTTTGGAGTACTTATGAGTCGGATTTTTAGCTGTTGAACTTGTTCCATCTCCGAAATCCCATTTCCATTTAGTGGGTTTTCCTGTACTTTTGTCAGTAAATTTAACGCTTAAAGGTGCATTTCCTGACTTTGGAGATGCATAAAACACAGCAATTGGTTTTGCTGTCACTATTATATACTTTGGTTTTGTTAGCGTGTTACTACCTGCAGCATTCGTTACTGTAAGTTTAACAGTATATTTTCCTGCTTTGGAATACTTATGGGTCGGGTTCTTAGCTGTTGACGATGTTCCGTCTCCGAAATCCCATTTCCATTTAGTGGGTTTTCCTGTACTTTTGTCAGTAAATTTAACGCTTAAAGGTGCATTTCCTGATTTTGGAGATGCATAAAATACAGCAGTTGGAGCTTGGGAAGTTGTTGTAACGGTTATATATTTTGATTTTGTTTCTGTACTACTGCCTGCTGCATTTGTTACGGTAAGTTTAACAGTATATTTTCCTGCTTTGGAATACTTATGAGTTGGATTCTGCAAGGTTGAATATGTTCCATCTCCGAAATCCCATTTCCATTTAGTGGGTTTTCCTGTACTTTTGTCAGTGAATTTAACGCTTAAAGGTTCATTTCCTGATTTTGGAGACGCATAAAATGTAGCAACAGGACTTTTTGAGTTTTGTACTCGAACAGAACCTATAAACTTCCCGAAGGCAACAGGCTCCTTTCCAACAGTTATCGTGGCTGTGACCTTATTTGTAGCTGTGTCAATTACGGAGATAGTGTTACTTTCTTCGTTCGCCACGTACGCCTTTGTTCCCTCCGGATTGATTGCAACTCCTAAAGGATAACTTCCCACTCTTATTGTTGCTGTAACCTTGTTTGTGGCTGTATTAATAACAGAGACTGTGCTGTCCCCATAATTTGTTACGTATGCTTTTGTTCCTGTTGGGTTAATTGCAACTCCCCATGGATATTTCCCTACAGTCACCGTGGCTGTAACCCTATTTGTGGCTGTGTCGATAACAGAGACGTCGTGTTCGTTCGTCACATATACCTTTGTTCCTGCCGGATTAACCGCAACTCCGGTAGGGAGATCTCCTACAGTTATCGTGGCTGTGACCTTGTTGCTTGCAGTGTCAATTACAGAAACAGTGTTATCGAGGTCATTTACCGCATATACCTTTGTTCCGGCCGAGTTAACTGCAACTCCGTAAGGATAATTTCCTACTTTTATTGTAGCTGTAATCTTGTTGCTTGCAGTGTCAATTACCGAGACAGTACCACTGCCTTCGTTTGCCACATATACCTTTGTTCCATCAGGGTTTACTGCAACTCCCCAGGGATCGGAGCCTACAGGTACCGTGGCTGTAACTTTATTTGTGACTGTATCAATAACAGAGACCGCATCGTTGACATCGCTTGCTACATATACCTTAGTTCCCTTCGGGTTTACTGCAACTCCGTATGGATTGGATCCTACATTCACGGTGGCTGTAACCTTATTTGTAGCTGTATCAATTACAGAGACTGTAGTGGCCCCACTATTCGTAATATATGCGTATTTAGCCGTGTTAGAAGTACTCTGTGCAGTAGCTGCCGATGTAGTAGATAATGTTAAAATTAAAAATAAAACAATGGCTGTTGAAGCTAAGGCTACTGAACACAATTTTTTGTTCATTTTCATTGTCTTACTCCATTATGTTTTGTCCTACATACGGCAGGTGAATCTGTTTTCCAAATATTTTTCACTGATAACGTTTTTGGGAACTTATGTTCCATCCTACACAAACGATTGAAAATATGGTTTGAATATATAGTCAATGACTCTACTTTATGACAATTGTTTACCATATGTTAACAGTGTAAATATATGTTAACACGCGTTAAATATAGGGCTAATTAATAGGATGCTTGAAAAGCGCTATCATGACATCCTCTACTTTTCAAGGGAAATATTCTAAATAAAAACCTAGAATAATTTTATCACATGTTTTGAAAGTCTAACTAGTTTTATGTGTTTTAGTTTTAACATATTTTTATACTTAAGTAAATTTTTAAACTTTCGGCAATATGTGTTATCTGTTTTTCCCTACGGTTTGAAGAGTATACCTATCCTGAAAAACACTCAAATCTTAATGTCGGCCTGCCGAATACAGGTTTTTTGTTTTAAAACTCAATTCTATAATGCAATGACTTTTGCGTTATTCTAATTGACAGACTGGACCAGAGACTTTAAATCATGAAAACCGGGTTGCATCTATAGACAATCTGCAGGTCTAACAAAAATTATTAAGTTCAAACCCGTTTAGTTTAGTTTAGTTTGGTGTCATTCTGTCTTAAATTACTCAACGGTCGGTGCTCATATTGTTTCCATATTCTATGTCAGAAAGAACCATTATAGAGAGCTCTAATCATATTGATTGCATGTTAGATCCTACATGGCGGAAATTATCTATTTTATTCCACTAATTTTGATTAAATCTATATTTAGATATTTTATATTAAAAAGTTTCTAATTCTTGCCCAAAAACTTCTTTTTTGGCTACAATTTTTATTTAATGTATGCCGATGCAGTTCGTATCATAAAATCCAAATTATAGCAACAATAATATACTGCCGGTAACTTCAGATTTTTGAATAATTACCAAAAAGTGATTGCAAGAGTATTATTTATTGAGAATACCTGCTGAAGATTAAAGCAGCATCACTTAGAAAGAGATTGAGGTACAGGAAGCTAAGAAAACCTGATAGAAATTATTATAATAAAGAATTAAGGTCTATTTCTGTCATAATGGAAGAAACAAAGCGAATAACAGAAACAAACCTTATGTTTTTACTACTTTTATTATGCTTTTTTACTACTTTTATTATGCTTTTTTACTCTTTTTATTATGTTTTTACTATTTTTATTATGTTTTTACTATTTTTATTATGTTTTTACTATTTTTATTATGTCTCTATTACTTTTAGCGCGACTTTTTTACTGCTTTTTCCATATAATGTTCACTCATTTTTTCACTGTAACATATCCAGAAATTGTTTTAGTGTTACTGCCAGCAACATTTGTTACTGTTAACTTAACAGTATATGTTCCTGCTTTTGAATACTTATGCGTTATATTCTGCTTGGTTGAAGTTGTTCCATCTCCAAAATTCCATTGCCACTTCGTTGGTATTCCTGTGCTTTTGTCAGTGAATTTAACGTTTAATGGAGCTTTTCCTGAGGTTGGAGATGCAGAGAAGGCAGCAACAGGCTTTGTTATCACTTTTATATAATTTGCTTTTGTTAGTGTGCTACTGCCTTTGGCATTGACTACCGTAAGAGCCACAGTATAATTTCCTGCTTTTGAATACTTATGAACCGGATTCTGCTGGACTGAAGTAGTTCCATCCCCAAAAGTCCATTTCCACTTCGTCGGCGTTCCTGTGCTTTTGTCAGTAAAAGCGACATTTACTGGTGCTTTTCCTGAGGTCGGCGTTGCAGAAAAAACAGCAACTGGCTTTATTGGGGCTTCTGCTACATTTATATAATTACCTATTGTTTTAGTGTTACTGCCTTTGTTATTCTTTACTGTTAAGCTTACAGTATATTTTCCTGCTTTACTGTATGTGTGTACAGGGCTCTTAGTTGTTGAGGAAGTCCCATCTCCAAAGTTCCACGTCCAACTGGTAGGTGAACCAGTACTTTTGTCAGTAAAAGTGACACTTAATGGCGTATTTCCAGAAGTAGGTTTCGCAGAAAAGTCTGCTACAGGAGATGCACTTCCTGTTGAGGTGAAGGCCTTGATGCATACATTCGTATTTGAGTAATATTTTGTTATGTCAGTCCAGTCATTTCCGTCAGAACTGACGAAACTCTCTCCTGCATTTGCTGTTGCTTTACTACTGTAGTTTGGGTACGGGTATTCTATGGCAATCGGGTAACCATATCCTGTGGTCTTAAGCTTCAGGACAACTGAGAACTTTTGACCGGCTTTGAGCTGTACTCCGGAGTTCAGAGGTATCGTATGATAGCCTGCATAGGAACTTTTCCCACTCTGGGAAATAACCGGACCGGCTTGATTTATAGGACTGGACGATATGTTAGTATATATATGAATTTCATAGTTGCAGTTTGAATCCGTAGTATAGAAACTTACAGCTTTAAGAGTCTCACTTGATTTTGCAGTAAAGATGTTTGCAGACCAGCCAGTGGATCCGCCATATCCCATAGTAGTAGTCCATCCGAATGGATCATACTGATATATATTTTTATAATTATCAGTGTTTTCAGCTGTGAAGATAGTATTATCGGCGCCTATATTTGAGTCATAATAGGAAACATAGAAGTATCCATTCTCACCAAAATCTTTACTCCAACTATTTTTCACAATAAAAGCTCCATTTCCGGGCGGGATTTTAGTAAAATTGTTTTTACTGTACGAGTCATCCCAGCCTACAATGTCCACTCCATGGTCAGAGGACGAAGATCCATTATAGTAAAAACTATGTTTACTAGCAGAATAATAATTGTAAAAGTTGTTACCACCGGAGTATAAGCCTGTAGAGACTGCTCCATATTTTATAATTGCAGATTTTATTTCATTGTTGTCCAGAGATCCTTGTCTGCCTGGAAGGAATAAAACATTTTGTACATGTTTATATACAGGAAGTCCAAGTTCATTTGATGAATATGTTGACGAATCACTATAAGGGTCATCACTTTCCTTCACTGGCCCACTCCAACGGGCTAGGTAGGCAGTTGACATACCTGAAGTTCCTCCCTCTCGAAAATCAAAACCTTCTGGCGCAGAATTGGAAAGCATGTTTTTAAGATTATTTTCTGAAAAATCCCAATTTTCTCCAGGCAGTAAATATGATTCCAAAGACCCATAGGTTGCAAATGCCCAACAAGATCCTGCATTACCCTGATCTTTCACAGAAGTTACTTTGTTCAGGCTCCGCAGATCATATTTTGATTGATAAGATGCTATTCTGCTAGAAACACTGCCCAGATGACTAAGATCCACAATTGAGGGGATTAAACCAGCTTTATGTCCCTCAAAAGATAGCTGATTGGAAATTTTTTCTTGCTGATACTTTACAAAATCGGGGTTTATTGGTGCAAGTCCAACCTTTAAGGCTTTATTATTGTCCGAAGAGTTCGTATCAGCTATCGCTATCGAGGAGCCTATAATCATAAGTAGAACCAGAAATCCACTGAGGATTGCTGCTTTTTTCCTTACATTTAAACTGTTTTTTGTTTTCAAATTTTTTTTCATGATAGTACCTTTCTAATTTTATTAATAATATCTTTTAGTATTATCAAGGAAATTACATGCAGTTCATTGTG
This sequence comes from Methanosarcina barkeri 3, assembly GCF_000970305.1. Taxonomy (GTDB): domain Archaea; phylum Halobacteriota; class Methanosarcinia; order Methanosarcinales; family Methanosarcinaceae; genus Methanosarcina; species Methanosarcina barkeri_A. Next base: position 2,705,723 of record NZ_CP009517.1, on the reverse strand, counting down.
CATATATCATCCGCTAAAACAATAATTAAAGAACCTTGATCCAAAATTTTCCGCTAATTTATAATTATCACATAAAATAAATCTAATAACAAAACATTCCTCTTTATATAGGCCTTATGACTTATTTTCAATTTTATAATACTATAGTGTATAATTTTACTTTATATCTAGTGCACTATTACATATACTAACCTTTCCTTAATAGTTTTATAAGCCAGATTTTTATAGAAAAATTAAACCTTGATGCCTGAGTACTATCTAAAAAAGTTAATCAATTATTATAAATTGGAAGTCTCAGAAATACAAAAACCAATTTCAGAAAGACTACATTTATTGAGCCTATCCTAAAAGCTATTTTGTTTTCAACTATCAAAATTTTTGGGGGTATGTTTCTAGTATCGTAAATTCTATAATTTTTCAAAAAGAATAATAAATAATAAATTTTGAATTCTAAAATGAACCTATATAAATAATTTAAAAACTACATGTAAAAAAACTAAAAGTTTATAAGTAAAAAATTAAAATATAAAAAGATGAAAATGTAAAAATACTATATAAATTTATGAAATGCAGATTTATGTAGATCATTCAATTTACGGGAGTTTTTCCCATAAAACAGTGGTAAATATGGATTTATATAGAAAAAACGGATATTTGGCATAAAAATAACTGGATTTTAAAAGTCTCAAATGGAGTAAAAAACTCAATATTTAGGACCAGAATTAATCACTCAAAGCGAAAAGAGAAGGCAAATTCTCAACTCTGATCAAATAAGACAAAAATAATTTTTTGTCAGACTTAATAAATGATTTCCCCACTACCCTTTAGTCTTGTGATCTTTTTCTTTTTTCAATTTAAGGGCTACTGCTTTCAGTGTTTATCTGATCTTGTATTTGTTGTACTTTTATGTAATTTGTTTTTACGTAGTCTGTTTTTACGTAGTCTGTTTTTACGTAGTCTGTTTTTACGTGATTTGTTTTTATGTATTCGTTTTTGTTATTGTGTTATAGCAGCGTTGCTTACTGTAATGTCACCGTATAATTTCTTGCTTTTGAACACTCACATATCAAATTTAAACTATTGAGTTTGTTTCATCTCCAAATTTACATTTCCGTGAAGTTGTGTTCCTGTACTCTTGTCAGTAAAAGCGACATTTATTGTTGTTTTCATGAGGTAGACTTCGCAGAGATTGCAGCAATCGGTTTTTCTATCACTTTTATATAATTTGTTTTTGTTGCCGTGTTACTGCCTGCAGCATTCGTTACTGTTAAGTTTACAGTATATGTTCCTGCCTTTGAATACTTATGAATGGGATTCTGCTGGGTTGAGGTTGTCCCGTCTCCAAAATTCCACTGCCACTTTATTGGTGTTTCTGTGCTTGTATCACTGAAGGCGATATTTATTGGTGCTTTTCCTGATGTAACACTACTGGTGAAGTCTGCAACCGGTTTTGTTACAACTTTTATATAGTTTGTTTTTGTTACAGTGATACTGCCTATAGTATTCGTTACTGTTAAGTTTACAGTATATGTTCCTGCCTTTGAATACTTATGAATGGGATTCTGCTGGGTTGAAGTAGTTCCGTCTCCGAAACTCCATTTCCATTTAGTTGGTGTCCCAGTACTTTTATCAGTAAAGGTAACACTTAATGGTAATTTTCCTGATGTAACACTGCTGGTGAAGTTTGCAACCGGTTTTTCTGTCACACTTATATAATCTGTTTTTGTTGCCGTGTTACTACCTGCAGCGTTCTTTACCGTTAAGTTTACAGTATATGTTCCTGCTTTAGAGTACTTATGAGTCGGTTTCTGCTGGGTTGAAGTAGTTCCATCTCCAAAGTTCCATTTCCATCCAGCAGGCGTTCCTGTGCTTGTGTCAGTAAAGACGACATTTAATGGCACTTTTCCTGATGTAACACTGCTGGTGAAGTTTGCAACAGGTTTTGCTGTCACTTTTATATAGTCTGTTTTTATTGTTGTATTGCTGCCTTCAGCATTTTTTACTGTTAAGTTTACAGTATATGTTCCTGCCTTTGAATACTTATGAACCGGACTCTGCTGAGTTGAAGTTGTTCCGTCTCCAAAATCCCATTTCCATTCTGTCGCATTTTTCGAAATATCAACAAACTTAACTGAAAGAGGGGCATAACCAGCAGTGACATTGCTGCTGAAATTTGCAACAGGGATTACTGGTTCTGGTACTGGGACAGAACCTATAAACTGCCCGAAAGCAACTGGATAGTATCCTATATTTATTGTGGCTGTGACATTATTAGTTGTTGTGTTAATTACAGAGATGGTGCCACTGTAATAGTTCGCCACATATACTTTTGTTCCATCCGGGTTAACTGCAATTCCTTCCGGACCACTTCCTACAGGCACCGTGGCTGTAACCTTATTTGTTGCCGTATCAATTACAGAAACAGTGTCATTGTCAGAGTTTGTCACATATACCTTTGTCCCGTCGGGATTAACTGCAATTCCCCAAGCCAAGCTTCCTACAGGCACAGTGGCTGTAACTTTGTTTGTCGTAGTGTCAATTACCGAGACATTATAATTATTAGTTACATAAGCCTTTGTTCCTGTCGGGCTTACTGCAACTCCTGAAGGATATTCTTCTACAGAAATAGTGGCTGCAACTTTATTTGTTGCTGTGTCAATTACGGAGACAGTATTACTATTATAGTTCACCGCATACGCCTTTGTTCCATCCGGGTTAACAGCAACTCCCCAGGGATAGCTTCCTACAGGCACCGTGGCTGTAACCTTATTTGTTGCTGTGTCAATAACAGATACAGTATCACTGTTAGCGTTCGTTACATATACCCTTGTTCCAGCCGGGTTTACTGCAACTCCATCAGGATTGCTTCCTACAAGTACAGTTGCTGTAACCGTATTTGTAGCTGTATCAATTACCGAGATAGTGTTATCCCCATTGTTCGTCACATATACCTTTCCAGTCGGGTTAACTGCAACTCCATCAGGATTGCTTCCTACAGGTATAGTAGTTATAACAGTATCCATAGCTGTGTTAACTACCGAGACAGAGCTGTTCCAATTGTTCGTAATATATGCATATGACTCCGCTGGCGAAGCGCTTTGTTCAGTAACTGCCGATGCTGCAGAAGAAACAAAAATTAAATATAAAATTACAGTTACTGATGCAAAGGCTATTGAATGTAGTTTTTTGTTGATGTTCATTATCCTACCTTTATTTAATTTGTTTTTTTATAACAGAATAGTTATATTCTGGAACATATGTCAATTTTTAGCTTTCTCTTTGAATATTAGTTTTACAAAAATTCTTTAATTTACGAAAGTTTACTCAAGAAAAAGATGCCAGTATAAATGAGTCTTGTATGGACTTCTCGACTCTGCAGCGAAAAAAACACAAAAGAAGACATTAAGAATTTCAAATCAGCTTAAAAAAGTCAAAATTTTTACATTGATACTAAGGCGTTGAAAAATTGTAAATCTACAAATACTTATGAATTCAGTCAAACAAGGTAAAAGGATGGTTTTATTTCACTTGAGCAATAATCCCAATTACCTTTTAGCCTTGATCTTTTTCTTTTTTCAATTCAGTTTTATTTACTTTCGGAGTATATTCCCGGCTTTGTGTTTGTTGTCACCTTTATGAAATTTGTCTTCATTATAGTACTGCTGCCTGCCAAATTGCTTACCGTAAGTGTGACTTTATAGTTTCTTTCCTGTAAATATCGGTGTTTGGGATTCTTTTCTGTTGAAACTTTTCCGTCCCCAAAGCTCCATTTCCACTTAGTTGCTATTCCTGTGCTTTTGTCAGTAAAATCGACAGTTAATGGGGCTTTTCCTGAAGTAGGTTTCGCAGAGAAGTTTGCAACCGGTTTTGTTACCACTTTTATATAATCTGGTTTTGTTGCCGTGTTGTTGCCTTTGGCATTTGTTACTGTAAGTTTAACAGTATAACTTCCTACTTTGGAATACTTATGAGTTGGGTTCTGTTTGGTTGAAGTTGTTCCGTCTCCAAATTCCCATTTCCATTTAGTTGGAGATCTTGTGCTTTTGTCAGTAAAGGCAACAGTTAACGGAGCTTTTCCTTCTGTTGATTTCGCAGAAAAACTTGCGAAAGGAGCCAGTGAGAGAGGACCTATAAACTGCCCGAAAGCAATAGGTTCATTTCCTACAGGAATAGTGACTGTAACCTTGTTTGTAGCTGCATCAATTACAGATACAGTATTGCTGTTAGAATTTGCCACATATACTTTTGTTCCATCCGGTTTGACTGCAATTCCCAGAGGATAGTTTCCTACAGTCACTGTAGCTGTAACCTTGTTTGTAGCTGTGTCAATTACGGAGATAGTGTTACTTTCTTCGTTCGCTACGTACACCTTTGTTCCGTCCGGTTTGACTGCAATTCCAATTGGAGAACTTCCTACAGGCACCGTGGCTGTAACCTTGTTTGTTGCGGTGTCAATTACAGAGACAGTATCACTACCGGTGCTTGATACGTATACCTTTGTTCCACTCGGGCTAACTGCAACTCCCCAGGGATAGCTTCCTATGGTCACTGTAGCTGTAACAGTATTTGTAGCTGCGTCGATTACAGAAACAGTGTCACTGTACATATTCGTTACATATACATTTGTTCCGTCCGGACTAGCTGCAATTCCATTAGGACCGCTCCCTACATCCATAATGGCTGTAACAGTATTTGTAGCTGCGTCGATTACAGAAACAGTGTTGCTACCCCGGTTCGCTACATATACCTTTGTTCCGTCCGGACTGACTGCAACTCCGGCAGGGAGGCTTCCTACAGGCACAGTAGCTTTAAGGGTGTTTGTTGCTGTGTCAATTACAGAGATGGCTCCTTCATCGCTTGCCACATGTTCCGCTGTTCTCTCTAAGAATGCTAACTTTGTGTCAGTTGATTCTGAAAGGATAGTTTCATCGTTCCACAGGTAAAAATTCGCCACATATACCTTTGTCCCATCCGGGTTAACTGCAACTGCAGCAGGTTCGTTTCCTGCAGGCACGGTAGCTGTGACAGTGTTTGTTGTTGTGTCAATTATGGAGAGAGTACTGTCCAACTCGTTTGTAATATATGCATATTTCCCAAGAGACGAAGTACTTCGCTCAGTAGCTGCTGATGCCGCAGATGAAACGAAAATTAAAAATAAAATCAGAGCTATTGATGTCAAAGCTACTGAATTCAATTTTTTGTTAGTTTTCATTTATCCTACTCCTCTATCTTTCGTTATTGTGATATTTTCAATATACGGTGGGATCTTCAAAATTCTCCCTCAACTTTTTCAAATGGTCGGCTGTGAAATTTTCTCTACAAGAAAGTAAAAAATTTGCAAAAATTCTCCAAAAATAGTGATATCTTGTCCTTATATAAAGCACTTTTCAAGTTTATTATATTTTTATTATCAATTATTTAATCTGTAAAATCAGGTTAATATTTAATCAATGTTTTATTCTCAATTATTTAATCTGTAAAACTGAGTTAATATTTAATCAATGTTTTATTCTCAATTATTTAATCTGTAAAACTAAGTTAATATTTAATCAATGTTTTATTATTAAAGCAATTCAAGTTTTAGCGTCATTATCTTTCTCAGCTAAATTGTAGATACTAACTGAGAACACTTCAATTGTAAGTACTAATTAAAAGTCTAAAATCGATTTAAAGGTCGAATTATTTAAAGCATTATAAATCACTTAAAATCAAAAAGAGAAGGTTAAGTCTCAGATTTGGCAAAAAACGTTTAAATTTCATATCTGGGAAAAAAGGGAAACGTAATCCTTTTGTCAGATTTAATAAGTAATCTCCCACTCCTCTAGTATCAATCTTTTTCATAATTTTTAATTTAAGAGTTTATTTGCTTTCGGAGTATATTCCCGGTCTTGTATTTGTTGTCACTTTTATGAAATTTGTCTTCGTTATAGTATTGCTGCCTGCTGCATTGCTTACTGTAAGTGTAATTTTATAGTTTCCTTCCTGTAGATATTGATGTTTCGGATTCTGCTGAGTTGAAGTTTTTCCGTCTCCAAAACTCCATTTCCACTTAGTTACTATTCCTGTACTTTTATCAGTAAAAACAACAGTTAATGGCGCTTTTCCTGAGGTAGGTTTCGCAGAGAAGATTGCAACCGGTTTTGTTACCACTTTTATATAATCTGTTTTTGTTGCTGTGTTACTACCTTCAGCATTTGTTGCTGTAAGTTTAACAGTATAACTTCCTAATTTGGAATACTTATGAGTTGGGCTCTGTTTGGTTGAAGTTGTTCCGTCTCCAAAATTCCATTTCCATTTTGTTGGCGAGTCTGCACTTTTGTCGGTAAATTTCACAATCAATGGTGCTTTTCCTGAGGTTGGATATGCCGAAAAAGCAGCAACCGGAGAGATTGAATCAAGAGTTATCAGATAAATATCTGGATTTGAATATGGGTCTTGGTATGGGTTATTTACAAAATTTCGATAATCTGTCCAAGTTATCCTATTCTGAAACATAGAGACCTTACCCTTCGGTGATCCGTTGTCTGTGAGCTGAATCTTTTTGGAAGTGGAGAGATTGTACATATAGAGATCGTACATCTGGCAATCCCCAGCTTCGGGAGGACATCCTTCCCCCCATACTATTTTATCACCATAGATAGCAGTAGATCCCATATCCCCATAGACGCTAATTATAGTTTCATTGTGAGTAGATAGGTCATACACTGAGATATTCTGACGATCATCCCAGATTATCCTATTACCATAGATTTTAGGATAGCGGGCTGCTCCACTTGTTGTAATCTGGGTTTGCTTTTTAGTGGATAAATCGTAAATGTAGATATCACCGCGTAGAAAATACTCGTCATTGCTATCGTCCATCCATACTATCTTGCTACCATAAATTATAGGATAACATGAATCTGCTGTATTAGTGGTTATCTGAGTTTCTTTTTTAGTAGAAAGATTGTACATGTAGATATCACTATTAGTCTGACTTCCATTATCATTGCGCCAATCTTGCCACACTATCTTGTTACCGTAGATTGCAGGATAGTACTGATCTGATGTATTGGTGGTTATCTGAGTTTCTTTGGAATTGGATAAATCGTACATATAGATATCCCAATTTCCATTACGATCGTCCTCATACATGATTTTGTCATCGTAGATGGCTGGATAACACTGGTTTGATTCATTATTAGTGATTTGAGATTCTTTGTGAGTGGAGAGATTGTACATGTAGATACTCGTAGAATCTTCATTGCGATAGTCTTCCCACACTATCTTCTCACCATAAACTGCCGAATGAATTGCTGATTCACTGGTGGTTATTCGAGTCTCAATGATCTTGAGCTGAGCATTCTGTTCAGTAGTTGCAGATGCTATGGATGAAACAATTATTAAAAGTAAAATCATAAATGTTGAAACTAAGGCTAATGAACACAACTTTCGTTTGTTCCCCATTTATATTCCTCCAGGTTTATTTAGAATGCCTAGTCTAAAATACCGGATACGCTCCTAATTTTGATATTTCTTTTAAATATCGGACTCGTAATATCGGACTCGTAAATTCCCTAATAAGGAAAATTTTCATTTACAGGAGCTGGATCAATCAATCCGTTTAAAAATTCCCAGGATTTTTCGGTAAAAAAAGTAAAAACGGAAAACTTAGTTTTCTTTAGGCATTTTCTTAATACACAACTGGCTATAATTATTAACTGCCTAATATATGATACTTATTATGAGTAATCAATCTATATAATTTTCAAGGAAGATATGTCTAGATAATGTAAAAAACTGCGTATGGTGTTCAGCAGGCATAAAAAGATACAAAAATAAAAGTAAAAGTGAATTAAAGAGAGAGGAATAAAAGTGAATCAAAGAAAGAAGAATAAAAGTGAATCAAAGAAAGAAGAATAAAAGTGAATCAAAGAAAGAAGAATAAAAGTGAATCAAAGAAAAATAAAAGTGAACTAAAGAAAGAAGAATAAAAGTGAATTAAAGAAAGAGGAAACAGTTTCATGTCCACTTTCTTCCAGATAATTATTTGTGGGCAAAATAAGCCACAACTTTTTCTCTCCTCTTCCGTTGTTCTGCAAAAACTGAAGATGTTCGAACTATACAGCTCGAACTATACAATTCGGTACTTTATGTTGCACCTTTATGTTGCAGAACTCTTAATTTGCAACGTCTCATCGTGTTTGTTGAATTAGTTGTCAAGAGAGCCGTATCCGTACCCTTTTGCTACCCAATTCTCAACACTGTGATCTGACGGTCCTAATATGTTTGAGCCTGATCCTACTGCAACGTAAGGTGACACATTCCACATAACGTTATCATGAACACTAATAGACCCGCTTGCGTGGATATTTCCAACGCCTGCACTGCTGCTTGAGCCTTTGAAGTCATGCATTATGTTGTGATGGACATTTGCGTTTGTCAGTGAATTTTCCAGTTCAACGCAGCACCAGCCAGATCCGGCACTACCTGAGAAGGTATTGTGATCCACTTCAATATTTGCGCAGTTGTCTATCCTTACACCTGTGTTGGTTTGAACCTCAACATCACAGTTATACATCCTGGAATTCTTAGTACCTGATAAGAAAGATACACCGTCGTGTCCTACGGAATGCATTTTGCAATTGTATACTTCTATTCCAGAACTTTTACTGATTCTTACACCGTCGCCATACAGATAGCGAGTGAATAAAATATCATGTACTTTACTATCACTCGAAGATCTGAACTGTATGCAGTTTCTATAATCTCCGTGGCCTCCATCACCTGGTCCGGTTGCTGTACTTTTGAACTGAAGGTCACATACTTCAACGTTGGAGACACCTGACCCGAATATATATGCAGATGCTCCTGCGGAGTTACAAACTGAACCGGTGGCAAAGATTATTGTATCGTCGCCTGCCCCTTTCAGTACCACGTTAGATTTCAAAACTATAGGTGCACTTATCTTGTAAGTGCCAGCACCTAGGATAACATATCCCGGGTTACCTGATGTTGCTTCTGATGCTACGGAATTTATTGCATTATTAATCGCAGTCTGGGCATCTGATCCAGATGTCGGATTTACAGTTATTGTATTCTGTGCGCCTAACGCAGCTGGTACGGTTGTTAAAATAAGGCATGTTACTAGGAGTAAGTTTCCTATCTGTCTTTTTAGCATCGTATCACCTTTGGGTTGGTTTGGAACTTGAGTGGACTCAAAATTCCATAGGGTTAGAGCCTATTCTTCCCAAAAGCACATACGGCAGTTAAACTAAGACATGGTATCAGGAATAGGGTTTCCTGCTTTATTTTTAGCATCGTATCACCTTTGGGTTGGATTTGGAATCTGCGTAAACTCAAAAAACTATAAGATAGTTATATATCTCCAACAGTTGATACGGTTGTTAAAATAAGACATGGTGTCAGGAATAGGGTTCCTATCTGTCTTTTTAGCATCGTATCGCCTCTAGGTTGGAATTCGAATTTGAGCAAACTCAAAAACTCCAGGATAATCGCATACTCTTTCCCAGATATTTCTCAAAATTCCATATTACGTACTCGTAATGTTTTTCCGAACTATCTAATTAGACCGAGTATATGAATAATCTAATTATGCCGGGTCTATACGGTAATTCAAAGATTCTTATTACGTCTGCGTAATATTTTTGAATCTATCTAATTCAGTTCTCTGCGATTTATGTGGGGCGGACACGTTGCACACAGAGTCTCACTCTCCAATCACATTATAGGGATCGGTCATTGGAGGTGGGGCCGGATATTAGAGTTTTGGCTTCTATCACTCAAAACCTGTTACTGACCACCATAGGATGTTATTCCTTCTGGTCAATAATTACTTTTTTTACTAATACGGCCTCTAGCCGGGTCAACTCTTCTGAAAGGTTTTTCACTTTCTGTTGTTCAACTGCTGAGTTGACATCTAGGTTTATACAGGTTATATTATAAAATATTTTTGTATTTTTTAAAAAAAATTTTGGAAAATATACAATGTATAATACTATGAGTTTGTTGGAAAATGACTGACTCTAATTGAATCCGCATTCCAAGGATTTATGTAAAAATATCTGATTGAAGCGGATCAGTGTAGAAACACAAATATTTCGGCACAAAAGCGTGAAGCGAAAACATTGAGAATTCCACATTAGCTAAAAAAGTTAATTAATTAGATCTTGGGAGCCAGTTATTGAATAATTGGGAGTATGAGGATGGCTTTCAATTATTGTAAAATAAGGTCAAAGGGCGTGTTTATCATATAGTATCAATGATACTATCACTGCCCTTTCTCGTTGATCTTTTTCTTTTTCCAATTCAGTTTTATTTACTTTCGGAGTATGTTCCCAGCCTTGTGTTTGTTGTCACCTTTATGAAGTTTGTCTTCGTTACAGTACTGCTGCCTTCCACATTACTTACTGTAAATCTAATCTTATAGAACCCCAGGAGGTTTACAACCGTTTTCAAAATTGCAGTCACTTTGCCACTTTTATATAGTTCCATTTTGTTTTTGTACTACTTCCTGCTGCATTTGTTGCTGTAAGTTTAACTGTATAAGTTCCTGCTGCTGAATATGTGTGTACTGGACTCTTTTCTATTGAAGATTTTCCATCTCCGAAATCCCATTTCCATGAAGTTGGCGATCCTTTGCTCGTCTCCGTAAATGTTACCTTTAGTGGCGCTTTTCCTGAGAGTGGCCAGCCCCAGAAATCTGCAACGGGAGCTTGCGAAGTTCTTGTTACGGTTATATAATTTGATTTTGTCACCGTGTTGATGCCTGCCGAATTGGTTACTGTGAGGGCTACTGTATATTTTCCTGCTTTGGAATACTTATGCGTTGGATTCTGCTTGGTTGAAATTGTTCCGTCTCCAAAATCCCATTTCCATTTCGTTGTTGATCCGGTACTTTTGTCAGTAAATTTAACGTCTAACGGAGCTTTTCCTGAAGTTGGAGATGCAGAAAATGCAGCGACTGGTTTTGCTGTCACAGTTATATAATTTGATTTTGTTACTGTGTTGCTGCCTGCTGCATTGGTTACTGTGAGGGTTACTGTATATTTCCCTGCTTTGGAATACTTATGCGTTGGATTCTGTTTGGTTGAAGTTGTTCCGTCCCCAAAATCCCATTTCCATTTGATCGGTGTCCCTGCGCTTGTGTCAGTAAATTTAACGGTTAAAGGTGTTTTTCCTGATGTAGGAGATGCAGAGAATGCAGCAGCAGGTTTTGCTGCCACGGTTATATAATTCGTTTTTGTTACCGTGTTACTGCCGGCAGCATTTGTTACTGTAAGTTTAACAGTATAAACTCCTGCTTTGGAATACTTATGCGTTGGATTCTGTTTGGTTGAAGTTGTTCCATCTCCAAAACTCCATTTCCATTTCTTTGGTGTTCCTGTACTTTTGTCAATAAACTGAACTTTCATTGGGGCTTTTCCTGAGGTTGGAGATGCAGAGAAGGCAGCAGTTGGCAGGTTTGAACTGGTGAGAGTACCCATGTAGACATTGGGTTTTTCATTTTCATTGCCCCAATCCGTCCACACTATCTTATCACCATAGAAATCAAATCCTCCCCTAACTGATGTATTGTTAGTGTGAGTTTCTTCTTGAGTTGAGAGATTATACATGTAAATATTTCCATTATTATAATCCTCCCACACTATCCTGTCCTTGGAGATTGCAGGACTATAATAAAATATTGATCTACTATTGGTAATCTGAGTTTCCTTCTTAGTGGAAAGATCATACATGTAGATCTCGGAGTGGTAAACTTCATCTTCCCTGCGCTCATCTGCCCACACTATAATGTTATTGTCAATATCAGGACTAAATGCTGAACCGCTGTTGGTAATCTGAGTTTCCTTATGAGTGGAGAGATCATACATTGTGAGATTGCTCGGGCGTCCATCAATATCAGATACCCCCACTATTATGTTACCGAAAAAAGCAGGATTGATTATTGGCACATCGTCGACCTGAGTTTCCTTCTGAGTGGAAATATCATAAATGCAATAATGATATGTGCCACCCCACAGTATCCTGTTACCGGAGATAGCGATCCCGAGGTCATACCCGAATCCATCAGCAGGGATTGTGCTACTGGTTATCCTAGTTTCCTTGTGAGTGGAGAGATCGTACATGTAGACATCATGTCCTCCCTCGGTATCATTCTGAATGTTTCCATTGCGCCCGTCCAGCCATACTATCCTGTTACCGTAGATAACAGGAGACACTGCCGATTCACTGGTAGTAATTTGAGTTTCCTTGTGAGTGGAGATATTGTACATGTAAATATTGAAGGGTCCATCATCCCGGTTCCCGTTACGCCAGTCCTCCCATACTATCCTGTCACCATATATAGAAGGAAACGCTGCTGATCCACTGGTGGTAATCTGAGTTTTATTGATCTTGAGCGAAGCAGTTTGCTCAGTAGCCGCCGATACAGTAGATGAAACGAGAATCAAAAGTAAAACCAGGGCTGATGAAGCTAAGGCCATGGAATGCAAATTTTTGTTAATTTTCATTTATCCTACTCCTCAACTTTTAATTTATTTTTAATATAAAAAATGTTAATAATTTAGACATATTTACATTTTTAAACTTTGTCATTTAAATCTAAGCTTTAAGAAAATGTGTAATTTTAGAGAATTTATTTCGAGAAAATGAATAGAGGTCGCAGTAAATCCGTACAAAAATAGCGAAATTTTTCAGTATAAAAAAGTAAAACCCACTTTCCGCAGATGTCTGATAAATTTCACTATTTTTCCCGATATCGTTTTTCCCCACGTCTCTTTCCATTATTTTAAATTGTATGTCTCCGTTTACTCATCCATTTAAACCTTATAATATTCAGTAAAGGTTTTCCCTCTTGTTTTTTGGTAGCAACAATTGAGATCTCAGATAATCTCAATACTAAATTTCTGGAAATTTCTCCAAAAACGATAGCAAGAAAATTATTCATTTTAAGAGAACATCTGCGGAAAGACAGATAAAAGAAAAACTTTTGAGAGTTTCAAATAAGCTTTAAAAGAGTCAAGAAATTAGATAGGAAGCGCTGCTGAAAATCACAAAATTAAAAACTCTCTATAAAATGACCAAAAAGCCGAGTGAGCTCATTTTTAAATATCAAATTAACAACTTACAGACACTTTCAGATAAAAAATTGGGAAAAATGAAAAAATTAAAAAAAGTGAGCAAAAGAAAAGAGAACAGTTTCCTGTCCACCTTCTTCCAGAAATTATTTGTGGGCAAAGTACGCCACAACTTCTCCTTTATTTACTGCATCAATTCTGCAAAAACCGAAGCGTTCGAACTGTACGATTTTGTCAAGTTCGGCTGCGATTCCCTGCTCACCTATTCCATTGATATCACCTTCAGGGCCGCGTACTTTCACATTTATTCCGTCAAGCGGGGCCCAGTGGATAATTTTCGCTTTTGCTTTTTTAAGGGCTTCAAGAGAAACATCAGAGAGCTTTGCCTGAAGCGGGGAAAGGGAAGTAACCTCTATATTGCAGAAATCTTTTAAGCGGATAACAGAACCCACTTCCAATTTTTCAACATCCTCAGTGCAGACAAGAACCTTATTTCCTACAGCAATTTCCCTGAGTCCTCTTGTATGGTCAGTAGGATGAAGAGGAAGCTTAGCAACTGTCGGTTCCGCATCTGTAATTTCCAGTTCTACAGGATCCCAGACAAAGAAATAACGGTTTGCAATGGGGTCCACGATTTTGCGGTTTTCGGCGTAGAGAGACTCCATGCTTATGCTTACGTCAGTCATTCCGACTCCCATCTCTATCATGAACTTCTTGAGGGCTTCGGCCTGGATTCCGCGACGCCTGATTGCCCGGACTGTAGGGAGCCTCGGGTCGTCCCAGCCGCTGTACTCCCCTGCCTCGATAGCTTTTCTCAGGGTACTGGTACTGAATTTTCCAAACTCATGGATCTTGACCCTGCCCCAGTGGGTTGTTCTAGGGTACTTCCAGCCAAAATATTTGTAGATATATCCCTGCCGCTTTTCACTATCTATAAGGTCTTTACCCCGGATGATGTGAGTCATTCCCAGTTCGTGGTCTTCGATTGCACCTGCAAAATCAAGAAGCGGCCAGACAATATACTTGTTCCCGATTTCAGGGCGGGGGTGCGACATTTTTCTTATCCTGAAGGCTCCCCAGTCCCTCAACGCAGGGTCTTTGTGCTTTATATCGGTCTTGATCCTCAGCACCGCCTGCTGGTCTTCATATTCTCCGGCAAGCATTTTTTCCCAGTGCATGAGGTTTTCTTCAGGGCTGGTATCCCTGTGCGGGCAAGCCTGTTTTGCATCCTTAAACCGCTTGAAATCTTCTCCTTTACAGAAGCAGACATAAGCCTTGCCCATTTCGATAAGTTTTCTTGCGTAATCGTAATAGAGAGGAAAATGATCCGAAGCATAAACAACCTGGTCAGGCACAACCCCAAGCCATCTGAAGTCGTCGAGATACCAGTCATAAGCCTCAAGCATAGGCCGCTTTATATCAGGATCAGTATCATCAAAACGCAGGACAAATTTTCCGTTGTACATTTTCACGTATTCGGAATTAACTACCATTCCTCTTGCACTACCAAGGGTTGCGGGCCCGTTTGGATTCGGGGCAAAACGCATTACAACCTTGCCATTTTCTGCTCCTTCAAGAGGTTTTAAACCCTTATCAGGCTCCTTTTTTACACTAAGGGCTTCAATAAGCTCGGGGGCAATTTCCGAAAGCTTTGCCTCCCAGGTTTCAGGATTTCCCTTTGCAATCTCGGGAATAATAACTTCAAGAGCCTCAGATACGGCATTTGGGTCAGATCTGAGTTGAGGGCACTCCCCCATAACTTTGCCCATTACAGCTTTAGGTTGGGGGGCTTTCCCGTATTTTACAGCATTTTGATAAGCGTATTTTTCAATTGTTTTAATATCTTCAGGACTTAAGGTCATAGAAGCTTCTCCCAAATACTTATTATTTATATTCAGAATTAGATCCAACAACAAAATATGATCAATTGTATAATTTTATATAATTAATTACTGAATCTAACAAACGATAATATGTACATTTTCAAAATTTTACTTATTGGTGGATTTCTGGATATAACTCGAAAATTGTGTTAAAGTATTTAGTTTCTTTCCAAGAGATAATAGATCCATCTAAAAAATTCAATAATTAATTCAGCATTAATTCAGATTGCTTTCTCATTTTGAGTATATTTTCTATACTACCTTGTAAACCCGAAAAATAGTTTTTACCTTTCCACCAATTCTAGAAGACTCTATTACGTACTAGTGCATCGATTCCAAACTATTTCAGAAATGTATTTTTGAAAACCACAGAAAGCACGGAAGACACGGATAACTAGTAAAGGTATGTTTTTTCCGTGTCTTCCGTGCTTTCCGTGGTTATAATATCCAGATCGAATCACTCCACGACCGGCTGCCTTTTCCGTGTTACAGAATTGCATATGACTTTAAAATAATAGTTGCGTCATAAATTGTAATTATTTTCTTACTATGTATATATTTGAGAACCGATGCACTAGTAAGGTTTACCATTGACAATTTTTTTCTCTCAAAAATACTACTCTATATGATAAAAGTCAGCAAATAACTTTCTCACTCTTTTCTGACTTCGTTTTTTATCTAGGACTTACGCAGTTGAACTGAAAAATCAACAGTATCAGACGGTTAACTGTTTGAAGACTGTTAACTGTTTAAAAAGTGATTTTAATCTACAGTCTTTACTATATTTGATTTTATTCCTGAAGTGCGTAAGTCCTATTATCGTTTGAATTTACAATATTCATTTATTTTTTTACTATGATATAATTAGATATGGTTTTAGTATTGCTTCCCTTGGCGTTTTTCACTGTTAAGCTGACAGTGTATTTTCCGATTTTACTGTACTTATGTACAGGGTTTTTGGCTGTTGAATAAGTTCCGTCTCCAAAGCTCCATTTCCATGAAGTTGGACTATTGCTGCTTTTGTCAGTAAACTGCACATTCAGTGGTACTTTTCCTGACCTTGGAGAAGCATAAAAAGAAGCAACCGGAGCTTTCAATGCGTTTACGACGATATAATTCTTTATTGTTTTCGAACTGCTTCCTGCGGCATTCTTTACTGTTAAACTGACAGTATATTTTCCTGCTTTACTGTAGGTATATGCAGGACTCTTGGATGTCGAAGTTTTTCCATCTCCAAAAGTCCATTTCCAGGAAGTAGGACTATTGGCACTTTTGTCAGTAAATTTTACTTTCAGTGGTGCATATCCTGAAGTTGGGGATGCAGAGAATGCAGCAACAGGTTTTACAGGAGCTGTTTTTACAGTTATATAATCCTTTATTGTTTTTGTGTTTGTTCCGGCGGCATTCTTTACTGTCAAGCTGACAGTATACTTTCCAGCTTTACTGTATGTATGTACCGAATTTTTAGTTGTTGAAGATTTTCCGTCTCCAAAGCTCCATTTCCAGGAAGTAGGACTATTGGCACTTTTATCAGTAAACTGAACCTTCAGCGGAATGTTTCCTGAAATAGGAGATCCCGAAAAACTTGCTTGAGGGATCTTTAAGACCTTTTCCATCCCAGGCTTCATATTGCCATCTTTGTCCCATACTCCCCAGTGAGCACCCTGTGGGCCTTCGTTAACACTTTTCCATGTTTCATCAAACGCCTCAAAGTAAAAATACTGAATACTATTATTACGTGCCCATGACACAAAATAATAAAAATACGTGGCTGAGTTGTTAGCTGATGGTACAGAATTCCCAATCGTGTTTCCTGCGCTGGGCCATCCGGTTTCAGAGACAATGACTGGTTTATTCTTTACATTATTAACTAGATTCTTATAACGGCTGTCCTGAAGATCCATTGCTTTATCAATGCTGATACCTTCCCAGTAGGGGTAGCTATTATACATGATAACATCGCACTCATCCATTACCTTAGGATGAGCCAGAAGCTCGCTATATGTATCGGCTGTTGTAACATTAACGCCGGCGGGTACTGACTGTTTAACACGCTTGATATACTCAATAAGCTGATCTTCTGAAAGATCATTTCTTAGCAACGTTTCACTACCTACTATAGCTAGATCAACATTACCAGCCTTAGCTTCATCGATCAACTTACTTATCTGTCTCTCATTTGCTTCAGTATCTCCACTAAGCCATGCACCAATTGCAGTCTTAATCCCCATTTCATGAGCTACTGGGCCAGCATACTCCAGGCCATTTTCCGTTCCATAAGTTCGTATCCACTCAGTATATGGTGCCATTATTTTCATACGATTCATGACTTGTTTTTTGTCTATCTTAGATCCATAATCTGGGCTCTGCCCTTCCATATAGGGGCTAAAATTTATGCCATATAACTTATTGATATTCTGTGCTGACTCCGAAAATTGAGTTGAAGATTCAGACTGAATGTCGTTGATTTGTTCTTCTGTGATAGTGATTTGTCCTTCTCCTGGCTGCTCTGTAGTTGCCGATACCGTGGACGAAATGAATATTAAAAATAAAATCAGGGCTACTGCAGCTAAGGTTCCTGAATATAATTTTTTGTTAGTCTTCACGAATCCTTCTCCATTCTTTTTCATTTAATAAAATAATACTTTAACGTAATTTTAATTTTTAAATTTTTTTAGTTAAATTTCAATTTAGATAAAATGTAATACAAGAGAACTCATCAGGAGGTAAAAGTAGAGGAGAAACCTTGAGGATTTCAATAACTGAAAAAGTTAGAATTCAGATAGGTTCAGTCAATCCCTCAAAAAAGGAAAAGATAGTTAAAAAGGAACAAGAGAATTAGTATAAAAGAAAAAAGATAGACAACTTTTTCGCCTACTAAATGAATGCGGATCTATTTTGGGATGGAATCTTCTATCTTCTGGATACGAGATATTTTCTCGCTTATTTTCTTAAACTCGATTTCAAATTCCTCAAGAAATTTCGGAACCGCATCTCCGGGTACGGCACCCTGAGCCGAGGGCTTGATAAGGTTGGCTTGCTCAAGGACTCTGAGCGAGTAGCGCACTTTATGGTTCTGCATTCCGGTGACTTCTGAAAGTTTTAGAATCCCGATGGGAGCTTCTTCAATCACTTTCTTAAGCACCAGAAGATGGCGCTCGGTAAGGTCAAGTTCATTTCCTATTGGCTCAAGCAGCATCAGACAACCTCGTTTCTAAGTGTTCCGATTCCCTGGATTTCAACTTCCACAATATCTCCGCGCTGAAGTTCTCCAACTCCAGGAGGGGTCCCTGTGGCAATGACATCTCCTACTTCCAGGGTCATGATCTCGGTGATAAATTCAATAAGATATGGAATATCAAAAATAAGGTTTGAAGTGCTGGAAGCCTGCCTGGTTTCCCCGTTTACCTTGCAGGCAATCTTTGCATCCGAGATATTAACTTCATCGGGAGAAGCGAGATAAGGTCCAAAAGCTGCAAAGGTATCAAAGCTCTTTGATCTTGTCCACTGCACGTCCTTATACTGGAGGTCCCGTGCAGTCACGTCGTTAAAGCAGGTATAACCAGCAATTACATCCAGGGCCTTTGAGGCTGATATATTCTTGCAACGTTTACCTATAACGAATGCAAGTTCGGCTTCATATTCTACTCTGGAACTGGATTCCGGATAAATTATCTTGTCTTCATGCCCGATAACCGCTGAAGGAGGCTTCAAAAAGAGGACAGGTTCTTCCGGGATTTCCATGTGCATCTCTTCGGCATGATCCCGGTAGTTCAGGCCGACACATACTATTTTTGAAGGAGATGCAGGTGGGAGGACGCGAAGTTCCGAAAGGTTAAAGATTCCTGCGGGAACTCCACCTTTTGGATACACGCGTCCATTTTCAATATCTCCGTAAAAAATCTCATCTCCTGATCTGAACCTTCCAATCATATCTAGGTCTTCTCCTGCTTACTGGAATGACTTAGTCTGCTTTCCTTCATTCTTTAAAAGGATATATTCAAACTTAAATTTTAACTCTTCGCCCACTGGCATCCCGGGTATACTTTCCAAGTTCGGAATTCAGGAGCTGCACACCTGAAAACACAGGTCCGTCCCTGCAAACCCTGAGCCCGGACTTATCTATACAGCATGCCCCGCAAACTCCTAAACCACATTTGAAATAGCGGTGAAGGCTGAATTCGGATTTTTCAAGAACTTTTCTGTCTTCAAGGAGCCTGAAAACCGAAGCCATCATTATTTCCGGCCCGCAGACCGCAATTTTGTCATAAACTGAAAGGTCGAGGCTACTTAGCACATCGGTCACAAAGCCCTTTGTTCCCTTTGAGCCGTCATCCGTAGAAATGAAGATTTTTCCTGTTTTTGCAAAGAGTTTCTCAAAAAGAAGGTCATCCGCACTCCGCGCTCCAAGCACAGTATGCACCTCCGAGCCTGCACTCTTCGCTGCCTCGGCATAAGGAGCAAGGGGAGCAGCTCCGACCCCTCCTGCAATAACCAGAGTTTTTTCTCCTTCTGAAGGTAGGGAAAAGCCCTTTCCGAAAGGTCCTCTTAACCCGAAAGAATTCCCTTCTTTCAACTCAAAAAGTTTTGAAGTTGCCTCCCCCACTTTCTGGACAGTTATGGAATTCTTACTCGAGAGGCCCATTGGCACCTCGTCCACACCCCTGACCCAGACCATTACAAATTGGCCGGGCTTCATGGTCTCAAACTGGAAATCAAAGAAGAAAGTCCTTACCGAAGGGGACTCTTCATCTATCCTTGTTATTGTAGCATTAAGAGGAAGCATCAGACCATCTCATGGGAAAGTCCTATTAATTCTTTTACATCCGAATATCCTTTCCTCTGCAGGAAAGTTTCGATACCTTTACTGATTTCAGAGAAGATATCAAGTCTGTCATAAACAGCCGATCCGACCTGGACAGCCGCAGCTCCTGCCATCATCATTTCTACTGCATCTTGCCAGGAGGATACTCCTCCTACTCCTATTACAGGGATCTCTAGGGCCGTATAGAGGTCATAAACACATTTGACAGCTACGGGTTTGACGGCTTTTCCTGAAAGCCCGCCTGAACGGTTTCCCAGGACAGGATATCCGGACTCGATATCTATAGCCATCCCTTTTAAGGTATTAATTGCAACAACCGCATCTGCGCCTCCGGATTCAGCCGCACTACCGATGCAGGTAATGTCAGAAACATTAGGGGTAAGCTTAACCCATACAGGCACATTCACCGTTTCTTTTACTGCGGCTGTAATTGCCTCTACAAGGCAGGGGTTAGAGCCGACTGCAGCTCCGTATCCTTCTGCATGCGGGCAGCTTACATTAAGCTCAAAAGCATCGGGTTTCGCAGGGAGCAGACCTTCGGCAACTTCCTTAAACTCGGCAGGGTTTCCACCGAATATGCTTGCAATCACCGGAACTCCTGAGTCCTTTTTTGCAATATCGAGTTCCTGGAGAAAACTGGGATAGGAAGGATTCGGAAGTCCCATGGCATTTAGAAATCCGCATTCAAACTTGACCATGCTTGGGTTGGGATGCCCGGTTTTAGGCATGGGACCTATGGATTTGCTTACAACGCCACCTGCTCCTCCTTCACGTGCAACCCTGCACAGCGATGCCCCGGTTGTGCCAAGTATCCCGGCTGCAAGAATGGTCGGATTTTTAAGTTTAAGTCCTGTAAGAGTATACATAGCTGGCTCCTTTCTGCCCTGTTATATGATTTGCATTATCATTTTGTGTTATCATTCGTACAAATCATCTGAGTCGCACGAATCTCTGGAAAGCTTCAGGAGCGCTTCTTCAGCAAGTCTCTTTCCACCCATCCGTACAAGTCTGCTTCCGAGTTCCCTAGCTTTTTCAATTCCTCCTGCCATAGGAATAAATTCGTTTATGCCGACAGTTTCTTCTCCGTCAAGGGAAAGAACCTCTGCCCGCACATGGATTTCTTTTCGGTCAGGCTTAATTTCGGCATAAGAACCTATAGGAGTAGTGCAGCCTCCCCCAAGTTCGGAAATCAGGATGCGCTCAATTTCGGTGGCAATCCGGCTGTCGGTATGGTCAAGCCTGGAAACTGCAGCTTCAGCCTCAGTGTCTGCCCTTGTGACAACTGCAACCGTACCTTGATTTGGAGAGGGGCAGAAGAAATCGGGAGAAAGAATTTCTCCTTCAAGTTCCCAGCCCAGGCGTTCAAGCCCTGCCTTGGCAAGCAAAATACCATCATATTTTCCTTCTTTAAGCTTCCTGAGCCTTGTATCTATATTGCCCCTTAAATCCTGAGTAATAAGGTCAGGCCTGTAGCGCTTGATCTGGGCTGTCCTCCTCAGGGAACTGGTACCTATAATGGACTGTTCAGGCAGTTCATCCAGGGGTGTCCCGTCATAAGTCAGCAGGATATCAAATGGAGTATCCCGCTTCAGAACAGCTGCGGTTGGAAGGGCAGGTGGACGAACTGTTGGCATATCTTTCATGGAATGCACAGCGATATCTATTTCTCCTGCAAGCATAACTTCGTCCAGTTCTCTGACAAAAGCCCCAACTCCACTCGATACTGCATGCAGAGGCCTATCAGTAAATCGGTCTCCGCTGGTTTTTATAATTTTCAAGCTGGTTTCAACGCCCTGTGCTTTCAAAAGGCGTGCAACATTCTCGGCCTGGGCAAGTGCAAGCTGACTGCCCCGCGTACCTATGATCATATTAAATCCTCGTTTTCAAAGATGCAAATCTGCTTAAAATAAATACACTTAAAGATTTTCAGTGTATGCTTTAAGAGTTTTTTCGATATCTTCTTCGCTGTGAGCTGCAGAGACGAAATTTGTTTCAAACTGTGAAGGAGGGAGGAAAACTCCGCTTGCGAGCATCCTGTGGAAGAAAGCAAGGTAACCTTCCTTATCACACTTCAGGGCCTCCTGGTAGTTGTGAGGTTCGGCTCCAAAGAAAATCTTGAACATCGAAGCAATTCCGCATACGCTGTAATCAAGCCCTTCGTCCTCAACGATTTCTGCAAGTACAGCCCGTATGTAATCGCCTTTCGAATTGACTTTTTCGTGGATCTTTTCCTGTTCCAGATAGTCAAGCACTGCAATGCCCGCAGCCACGGAACAGGGGCTTCCGCTGAAAGTTCCTGCCTGGTAGACCGGGCCGGATGGTGAGATCATTTCCATGATTTCACGCTTGCCTCCAAAAACTCCAATAGGCAGCCCTCCACCCACGATCTTTCCAAGAGTGGTCATGTCGGGTACAACCCCGAAG
The DNA here is from genome assembly GCF_000970305.1 of Methanosarcina barkeri 3. Classification (GTDB taxonomy): domain Archaea; phylum Halobacteriota; class Methanosarcinia; order Methanosarcinales; family Methanosarcinaceae; genus Methanosarcina; species Methanosarcina barkeri_A. Next base: position 2,683,512 of record NZ_CP009517.1, on the reverse strand, counting down.
TATTCCTGTGCTCCTCCCATTGCGAGCCTGAATCCGGTAATAACCTCATCGAATATAAGAAGCACGTCGTTTTCCAGGGTAAGTTTCCTGAGTTCTTCCAGGTATCCGGGAAGGGGAGTTATCGGACCTATGTTCCCGAGCACTGGTTCGATGATGACCGCAGCCAGCTCGTTCCTGTTCTTCTCCACAAGCTCGGACATTGCTTCAATATCATTATAAGGAGCTTGCAGGGTATATTTCGTGAAATCTGCAGGTATTCCAAGCGAATCCGGCTCTCCGAGAGTTGTAGCTCCTGATCCTGCTTTTACCAGAACCGCATCATGAGCCCCGTGAAATCCGCCTTCAATTTTGATGAATTTGTTTCTTCCCGTAAAGCCGCGTGCAAGCCGAAGGGCACTCATCGTGGCTTCAGTACCCGTGGATACGAAACGGAGCATATCGATACTGGGATAATACCCTGCAATTTTCTCTGCAAGGGTTACTTCAAGCTCGGTAGGAGTTCCGTAGAGCCATCCTTTATCGAGCTGGGCCTTAATAGCTTCTTTTATTACAGGGTGATTGTGCCCAAGAAGAGCAGGGCCGTAAGCCAGACAGTAATCTATGTATTCGTTTCCGTCAAGATCCTTTATTTTTGAACCGTTAGCTGATGCCGTATAGAACGGATAGGGTTTTATTGCGCGTACAGGGCTGCTTACCCCACCAGGAATGAGGGTCTTTGCTTTCTCATACATCTGTCTGGACTTCTCAAGTGTTACCTCAGATATCATGGAAATCTCACCGGATTGAACTGAAAATCTATAAACTATTAATAAATTTAAGTTAATTTTTGAATTTTAAGTTAATTTTTGAATTTTAAGTTAATTTTTGAATTTTAAGTTAATTTCTAAGTTTTAGTTAATTTGTGGATTTCAAGTTAATTTCTGAATTTTAAGTTAATTTTTTGAATTGAACTTAAATTGCACATGGAGATAGTTTATACTGAAAAAATTATGTTTTATACAAACAGAACTGTGTTGAACTATATTAATATTAACTATATTTTATACATTTGTTGCACTTTAAGTTAAGGTGCTTTACACCTTACTGTGTTCACTTTTTATCTTATAACAGAGCCTCCCTCTATTAAGCAGTTATTGATGAACTTGGTAGGCTCGTAAGTGGAATGGGCAATAGACTTGAAAGACAGAAAGGTGGAAAGAGGAAAAAATGGAATAAGTCTTAAAAAGAAGGAGCGCCTGAAAAAGAGGCACTTACTTCAACATGCGGGCAGCATCTTTTGCAAAGTAGGTGATGATAATGTCGGCTCCTGCCCTTTTGATTGAGATGAGGGATTCGTAAATTGCTTTCTTTTCATCAAGCCAGCCATTAGCTGCGGCGGCTTTGATCATGGAGTATTCTCCACTTACATTGTATGCAGCAGTTGGCATCCCATAGTCCGTCTTGACCCTGTAGATAATATCAAGATAAGGAAGAGCTGGCTTTACAATTATTATATCTGCGCCTTCAGCTACATCAAGAGTTACTTCCCTGATAGCCTCATTGCCGTTTGCAGGGTCCATTTGATAGGTAGAACGGTCTCCGAAAGAATATCCTGACTCAGCGGCTTCCCTGAAAGGCCCGTAGAAACATGAATGATATTTTGCGGCATAGGACATGATCGGAATATTCTCAAACCCGCTAAAATCAAGTGCTTGCCTGATAGCTTCTACCATCCCATCCATCATACACGACGGGGCCACCATATCAGCACCTGCCTTTGCGTGGCTTACTGCAATCTTTCCGAGTACTTCAAGGGTAGGGTCATTCAGGATTTCTTTCGTTTCGAAATCAACAATTCCGCAGTGTCCATGGCTTGTGTATTCACACATACAGACATCCGTGATCACAACAAGTTCGTCTCCAAGCTCAGCTTTGATTCTCCTGACAGCTTCCTGGACAACATCGGTTTCCCCATACGAAGAACTGCCTTCCGCGTCCTTAAATGCAGGAACTCCGAAAATGATCACCGCCGGAATTCCAAGTTCTGCAATCTCTTTTGCCTCATTTGCAACCTCGGAGAGAGGAATATTATATATTCCGGGCATGGAAGGAATTTCAACAGCAGAATCGATAGTCTCATTCACAAAAATAGGCTGAACAAGGTCGTCTACGGACAAGGTAGTTTCACGCACAAGGTTCCTGATCTTTCCTTTTCTCAATCGTCTTAACCTGACATCTGGAAACATTTGATCACTTCTCTGCGAATTATCTGTAAATTATCTGCGAATTACCTGTAAATTATCTATGAATTATCTGTAAATTACCTGTAAATTACCTATGAATTACCTGTAAATTATCTATGAATTACCTGTAAAATATCTGTGAATTATGTGTAAATCATCTGTGAATTATGTGTAAATCATCTGCGAATTATCTGCAAATTTTAGTAACTTCTGATCCTTTTTTATTAGTTACTTTTTTCAGAAATCCTATCTATCCCACTCTCGCAATCGGGTTTTATTTTTTCTACCTTTATCCCGCAGTCGGATTTCATTTTCTCGCAATCAGGTTTCATTTTTTCCACCTTTACTCTGTCTTTTTCAAGGCAGAAGATCCTTGAAACTACGTCAAGGAACTCGTCGTTTCCGAGTTCTGCGGCCTGGCGGAGAACTTTGGTAGGCTCGGCAAGAATTTTGTTTGCGATGGAATGAGTGAGATCGTCAAGCACCTCGGTTTCGATTTCCCCTATAGTATGGTAAGCACAGAGCCTGTTAACTGCTTTTTCCCTTTCTCGTATCCTTACATCGTAAATTTGCTTGTAAAGGTCAGAAATGATTCTATCGGCTCTCTGGCGTTTGTACTGGAGATTTAAAAGCTTAATCTCCTCCTGAATTATAGCCTCGGCTTTTTTAGCTTCTTCTTTCCTCATTTTAAGCGTCTTCTCACTGATCACTCTGAGATTGTCAATATTGCATAGTTCCACGTTGTCGAGTTCAGCAACTGATTCCTCGATATCCCTGGGGTTTGCTATATCAATTAAGAGAAGTTTACGGGTTTTATCCCGGTCTTTTATGGCTTTTTCAACTATTTCCCGAGTTAAAATGTAATGAGGAGCACCTGTACCACTAATTACAACATCAGCATTTTTAAGCTGAGTCTGGACATCATTGAGCCTGACTGCGTACCCTCCCAGTTCGTAGGCAATTTCTTCAGCTTTCTTGAAGGTACGGTTAGCAATGTAGATTGCCTCGATATCCTTTTCAGCCAGGGCCTTTGCTACAAGGACTCCTATTTCTCCTGCCCCTATCACGAGCACCGTTTTTCCTGTGAGTCCGTCCAGAATCTCCTCTGCAAGATCCACAGCTGCAGAACCTATGGACACCGACCCTTTATTGATCCGTGTTTCATTACGGATACGTTTTCCTACCTGAATAGCTTTATCAAAGGCAGTGTCAAGGATTTTTCCCGTCGTTCCCGATTTTTTGGAATAGGCGTAGAGTTCCTTTATTTGCCCGAGAATCTGGTCTTCCCCAACAATCATAGATTCAAGTCCGCCAGCAAGCCTGAGCAGGTGTTCAAGGGATTCGTCATGCCCATAGAAGTCCATAATATGAGTGGAAGCTCCCATTTCCTTTGCAAAAGAGAAAAGAATACTGCTGCTCTTGGGGGAAACAACGTAAATTTCAACACGATTGCAGGTTTTTAAGACAACACACTCATAAACGTATTCATGTTTATATAAATGCTGGAGCAAGCCGTCCAGATCTCCGTGCCAGGCGGACTCCATTTCCTCAACTTTTGCTTTTTTATGGGATATAACCATACTTGAGATTTCTGTCACAGAGAGCCTCCGGATAGAATGAATACAGGAATAGAATAATAATATAAGGAGTTGTAAATTAAGCTTTGTCCGCAACTCCTAAGCCTTTTTTCACAAACGAATTTTGTTTACGTATTATTTTATTTAAATCTTCCATTTGCAGAATATTTTGATTCAGGTCATCTTTTTAGGTCATCTTTTTATCTGTCGAAATTTTCCAGGTAACCTGAAATTATTGCGTATGCTCTTTCAGCGGCTTTTTCGTAAGACTCGGAGAAACCATTCCATACGGCTTCACTTTCCAGAATTTTCCAGAGAATTGTCTTTCTCTGCTTCTGTTCTGTTACATGCTGCTTGAGGTAACTCCTGAGCTCATCCTGAAGCCGGATCATGTCGGAATATGCAGGGGTTATCACACTTTCAATTTGCTTGCGGGTATATTTTGAGACTGCAGGACTGTGCCCGAGAGTGGAAATCCCGATTACAAGGTCTCCCCTTTTTATCACTGATGGGATTACGACATTACCTAAAGTGTCTACCTGATTAATCAAAATATCGCTTTCCCCTGCAATATCAGCAATCTTCCGGTTAAGTTCGGAACTGCTGGTTGCAGGAATAACAAGAAAAGCCCCTGAAATGATTTCCCTCAGTTTGGAGTCTTCTGCTGCCGCAAGGTCAAGCCTTGAAAGACAGATCTGCCCTGATGCCTCAAGTTCCTTCAGCCTTTCGGAAAAGTCGAGGCTGACAACAATAGTGTCCGCACAGCCACAGAAAAGTTCGGCTTTACGTTCCCCGACAGACCCACCTCCGAAAATCACTATTTTTCTGCCTGAAAGGTCAAGTATGAGGGGGAGAAAATTATTTTTTTCAGCCATTTTTAGGGACCTCAAAATATAAAAGTAATTAGTTAACACACATAATTAATACTTATTTAATACTCATTTAATACTCATTTAATATTTATTTAATATTTATTTAATATTTATTTAATATTTATTTCATACTTATCTAATACTTATTTAATACTTAAAGCCTGACTCCTGTTTTCTTGAACTCTTTTTCACTGAAGAAAAGGGTGTAGTCTTTAATTCCTGTAGCTTCCGAAATCTTCTCAGCTACTTTTTCGCAGTCTTCGGGGTTATAGGAATGGACCATTGTAAACAGATTATACTGCCAGTCAGGATAGCGGGGGCGTTCATAACAGTGCGTAACTTCGGGAAATTCAGCCATGATATTCCCTACCGTTTCGATCTGCTCATCGGGAACATTCCAGACACACATTGCATTGGCTTTTATGCCTATGGCTCTGTGTCCTATTGAAGCCGCAAAGCGGCGGATCTTCCCAGCTTTCTGGAGATTTTTAAGCCTGTCTACAACCTCCTGTTCACTGATTCCAAGTTCAGAAGCAAACTCTTTGAAAGGGGAATGAGTGATAGGAATTCCGTCCTGCACGAGTTTTAGCAGTTTTACATCCGTTTTATCCATAATTTCACCTGATATCAAATTTTACCTGAATCTTAAACAGGTGCTTTGTAGGAAGATCAAGCAGAGGACAGCCGGTTTTCTCCCGAATTTCGCCGAGAATCCTCTCAAGCCTGTCTTTGTTTGGAGCCGAAAGCGTAAACCAGAGATTATATTGTGCGGCACTTCTGAGATAATTATGGGAAACTTCGGGATACTCGTTAATAAAAATAGCAATTTCCTCTATGCGGGACTCGGGCACTTTCAGGGCTACAAGAGTACTTACGCCCCCCATATTTCTCGTGCTGAGGACAGGACCTACCCTTCTTACTGCCCCTTTCCTGTTGAGTTCACGCAGCCTTTCAATTACCTCAGTTTCCGGAAGCCCGAGAATCTCACCTAACCTTGCAAAAGGTTCGACTTCGAGGGGGATTTCCTGCTGGATAAGGTTGAGGATTCTTTTATCCGTCTCATCAAGTTCTATTACCGGAACTTCCCCGTCATAAGGATCCATATCACAGGAAAAAACGGCAGCCTCTTTTCGGAGTTGATCTTTTAAGTTATCAATGTCAGTCATCTCGATCACGATCACTTTTTTCTGGGCCTGTATATGCAGTAAGGCTCTTCTTCGAGATAGTCACCTGTAGCAGCATAGGCTCTTGCCCTGCAGCCTGCACAGACTTTTTTATATTCACATATCCCGCACTTTCCTTTAAGCTCTTCGGGATCTCTTAATTTCCTGAAGACCTCGGAATTTTCCCAGATATCCCTGAAGGATTGTTCCCTTAGATCACCGGCAAGCACAGGCAGGTAGCCGCAAGGAAAGACTTTACCCACACTTGATATGAAACAGAAACCTGTACCTCCGAGGCAGCCTTTTGTCATTGCTTCATAGCCGTGGGTTTTAACCGAGATCTCAATGCCTTCTTTTTTTGCCTGCTGGCGCATTATTCTGAAATAATGGGGGGCACATGTTGCTTTTAGCTGGATTTTCGACTCTTTTTGCATTTCATAAAACCAGTGTAGAATGCGCTCGTAGTCTGCTGGGGAAACTTCATCGGATTCTTCTCCCCTGCCTGTGGGCACAAGGAAAAAGACATGATATGCAACTGCACCAAGCTCTTTTGCAAGCTCAAAAGTTTTATGGATTTCATCAAGGTTGCGCTTAGATATTGTAGTATTAATCTGGAAAGGAAAATCGGTTCTTCTGAGGACTTCAATGCCTGCAAGCGTTCTTTCAAAAGCCCCGGGCATGCCCCTGAAATTATCGTGCGTCTCTGCACTTGCTCCGTCAATACTAATGCTGAGCCTCTGCACTCCGGCAGCTCTTAGTTTCTCCACAACTTCAGGTGTAAGAAGAGTCCCGTTTGTTGCAAGCACGACTCGAAGTCCGGCATCGGTGCCATACCGTGCAATTTCAAAAACGTCAGGCCTGGTTAGAGGCTCACCTCCGCTAAGAATGAGAATGGGTTTTCCAAGCCCTACAACTTCATCAATGAAATGCTTAGCCTCTTCAGTTGTAAGTTCACCTGCCGGAACGGAGGAAGTTGAAGCTCCCCTGCAGTGTATGCAGTTCAGGTTGCATCCTGCAGTCAGTTCCCATGCAATAAGCCTTGGTGTATTTGTCATGGCAATCATAAATTAGCTGTTTTTATTAATGGCAATCAAAGTTTAATGAGATTTACAAATTAACGATTATCTGAAAGTTAAAATCATAATCTAAGGGCTGAATATGGGGGAGATTCAGTTTGACCGAGTTAATGTAATTTAAACTTGAGAGGTCATATTAATAAAGTAATATTAATATTCTCTCATTTCAGATGATTACTTGTAAAAGAGAAAAAAGATAAAGTCTCCGTCTAAGGGAGGACTGAAGGCTCTATCATTAAATGATTAACAGTGAAAAAAACGCGGAAAAGAGGGGGCACAAACACAGCTTTTCTTTATCTTTTGACGATTATTAGAATCTGATTGGGCTTTCTCAGTCCCTCTTTGCTTTTTGGGTTTATAGAAACCTTAATGGGAACAGTTCGAACGTAAATAACTCAAATGGAAACCAATTTTTACTTACCAATAAGTTCCTCTGAAACTACTTCTTCAGTTCCTGTCCATTCAGGCAACTTGTCCACTTTCTCAATGGATTTCACTGTTTCGTTTGGCGTGTCGATAGTTATTATATAGAATTCTCCACCGGTGATTTGCGAATTAACGGATATTACGGACCCGTTCAGGGAATCAGCTTCCCTATAAAGATCTTCCAGGGAATCATCCGGCCCAATGGCTTTTAATGTCCCGTTTTGCATCTCAATAGTGGCTTCGTGAATATACGAGCCATTAATCCTGATATATGCTACAGATTCCCCTGTTTCATTGAAGATTCCACCTGAGCCTGAATAATTTCCTTTTGTCAGGTTTTGAAAATTGCTGTCATTTACGTATATTTTTCTTAGTATTTCTGATCCAGGCTGTCTGTTAATCCTTCCACAATTATTTCCAGAAGAATTATCGGAGCGATTATCTACTTCGTAAAAGAAAAATAAAATAGTTGCAAGGGATATAGCAACTATTAAAACAGTCCAGATTTTATTTTTCAAGAAAGAGATTCCTCACTTTTATTTGTTTTATTAACAAATGGGTTTACAGGTCCGAACAACTCCTTCCTTGAATACTTACTGCCTTCCAGAAGTTTAGAGATTACTTCTTCTTTATCAATAGGCTCACATGAAACCACTTCAACAGGAAGGTTGTGTGCAACATACACAGGTTCTCCATATTCAATCAACTCTTCGACTGTTTCCGGGGCTAGATTAAGCTCACTTGAACGCGTCTTCAGTTGATTCAAAGGAATTACTTCTATCCCGTACTTTTTCTTTTCTACTTCAGTCATTTTACTCGGAGCACGACTTGGAGCCGTTACGGTAAATGTCCATTTAACACCTGCTACTTCATAAGATGGACCAAATAAGTAGTCTCCTACAGAGAATTTAACCGTTTGACCCGGCTTGATGTCATTAAGCCACCAGAAAAAATGTCCAACGTCTGTTTTATCTGGATCATATTCCCACTCTCGCCATATAGTCTCCCCATCTTGTTGCTCATCACAACCGCTGAGCAGAGAAGATACAAGAGTAGCCGCTGAAATAGCAAAATTTGCATAAGAGTTTATATAACTGATTGCAATAGAAGATATTGTATAGGCAACGTCTGCATAATAAGCACTATTACCGTCAGATCTGGGCCATGCACCTATGCGCTGTGAATCTGTGCTAGTCCACATTGCCTGGTTTGCCTTATTTTCTAATTCTTTTATTTCAACAGCCTGAACCCTGCACGCTGCTGTAGATCCCCCGCTAGAAGTACGTGTTTCTCCCACGCCAGTTATACGGTAATTGTATTCATATGCGTTCCTTGAAGGAATATATGGTGCAGTAAAACGACCAACAGTAGCAGCTGTATATGCATTTATTCCACCATAAGAGACCGCTTTTTTCAGCTTCCAATCATAGTCAGGAGTTTCGTAAGCAGATACCACTGGCATTAACAGTATGTTCATTATCAAAACTGCCGCAATTAGCATATTTACGGCAATTTTTCTATTTCGTAACATCATAATTCACCTCTCAGTTCAGTTATCCCAGGAGGCAAGATTAAGCAAGCTTTAAGTATTCATAAAGCTAACACAAACCCTTGCCTCAGGGCATGTGAACTTCAAATGTGCTTTGGAAGGTTTGTTTGAAGTTCACATTCAAAAATCTCTCATAATATTCTTCTATATATTTATTTCGATGATGAATTTTTCATCAACATGATTAACATTCGTTAAACCAATTCTATTTTTCATCAAAAATAACGAAATTTCAGAGCTCTAACTGACATCTGAAGTTCGACCTACTTTTAGCAAATAATCTGGTATTCTTTTCTTAACTAAATCATAAAATTGACAAAAATAATAGCAATATACATGCCTCAACAAAAGAAAAGAATATATTACGTCAAAACAATTTAATAAGAAGGCGAGGAAAAAAATCTATAGATGCGGAGACCGGAAATGAACGGTTTCGAAATTTATAAGAAGATGGATGATGGCGTTCAGGCAATATATAGATCAAGACTTCTAACAGAGATACTTCTATCATTAAACGAGGGCAGTAAAAAACTTCCCCAGCTGCGTGAAATTACCGGAAGTACGTCTCAGGCACTAATTCCAAAGCTCAGGAAACTCGAAGCAGATCATCTGATAGAAACAAAAGGACACGAGTATTTCCTGACGTCAGCAGGGAAAATTGTGGCTTCAGGAATAGCTGACTCTTTTGTAATATTTTGGGCAATTAATAAATTTAAGCATTTCTGGTTGAAACATTACCTCGAAGAAATTCCCATTCCTTTGTTAAAAGAAATCGGATGTCTTTACGATTCTGAAGTCCTCAAGGATAAAGGTATGAAGATCCTTGATGTCTACAACAATCAGTTAAGAATGCTTAAAGAAGCAGACCATATACACGGTATATCATCCGTGGTAACCGAAGGATATACCGATTCTATCTCTGAAAGAGTAAAAGAAAGAACCCCTGTTGTCTGCACCTTCTCAGTACAGCATTTCTTATAGCACTAGCTTAAGACCTTTGGATAGTTTTATATACTATCAACACATGTTAAATTTTTAATATACGCAAAGCTAACATAATCGTGCCTCTGGGCATGTGGAGTTCAGGTGAGCCTGGAAAGTTGATCTGAACTTCATAACTTAATTCCTTTAGTCCGTTATGAATTTTTCTTGATGAAATCTTCAAGCTTACTGTTTTTGCACTTTTTTGAATCCATACTTATTCACAGATCTTTGATTGTTTGAGGCTATGGGCAGAAAACTTATAAGGCTACAGTTATTGCAGATGTTTTTCACAATGTAAAAAAACGAACTTCATGACTCTACGGACGACTCTACATTTATTTATATTGACATTCAAACCAGTTCACCTGCTGGAACGGAGGAGGTGGAAGTTCCCCTGCAGTGTATGCAGTTCAGGTTGCACCCTGCAGTCAGTTCCCATGCGATAAGCCTTGGTGTGTTTGTCATGGCGATCATAAATTAGCTGTTTTATTAATAGCATTCACGGTTTAATGAGATTTACAAATTAACGATAATTAGAAAGTTAGAATCATAGCTTGAGGAGTAAATAAAATACAGATTTTTTACCAGGGATTTAAAATTCAGATTAATTACCAGGTATTAATTCTATTGGAACCTGAAAGATCTGGATTTAAAACTTGAAAGGTCATATTAATAAAGTAATATTAATATTCTGCCATTTCATATGAAAAATTGTAAAAAGAAAATATTCAACGTTAAATATTCAATGTTAAATATTCAATGCTAAAGATCTAACATTTAGAATGTTTGCTCCACCCAGGTCCATTGATAGCCTGTTTCCAAATAAAGTCCGTTATAACGAAGTAATGAACACAAACACAATTCCTGGAAAATCCAAATTCAATAACTTGCAAACTTATTGATCAAAAACAATTACTTTTAATTCCAAAAAGATAGACGAAAATCTCTTATTTCTTTTTTCCGTGAACAGGGCATTTATCTCTTGTTTCTGGGGAGCAGTGAACATATTCTCCTGTTTTAACGAAATGCCTGAAATGTTCTATACAGATTTTTGGCTCTTCTTTTTGAGCTGTGAATTCTACAAATTTTTTAAATGTTTCTGCAGTTTTTGGATTCAGGATATGCTCAATCTTACAGGCATCTTCCTCTGCAATTGTCTCACTAACCCCAAGATGCATGAGAAATTCTTTGAGCATGCCGTATGTCTCTTTAGTCTTATGTGCGATTTCGGTTCCCTTTTCTGTGAGGGTTACCCCTCCATATTTTTCATAGTTTATGTAACCTTCCTTGTCGAGTTTTTTGAACATGCCAGTTACAGTCGATGGGCCGAGTTCCAGCTCTTTAGCTACATCTTTAACTTTGGCATATCCTTTTTCTTCAACAATTGAAGCGATAATCTTCAGGTAATCTTCATCTCTTTCCGTTGTCATAAAACTCAAACCCTTTTTGCGTATCGAATATTATTCGATTATTATATTTAATTATGCAGAAAAGACATATAAGGATACTGTATTGAACGGGTGCCATCTATATAAACAATAGTTTTTAAGTATCCTCTTCAACTCAAGGGAAAACTTTCTAACTGGATAATCGTCATGTAATTTCATCATACAGTTATGAAATTAAACGTGCTTTTTGAGCGTGTTTTCTTGAATTAATTAATTCTTGAGTTTTTCAGTGAACATATGAAATTTACTTTTTACTCATACAGTTTGAAGAGAGTACATTCTTAAACGCTAATTATAGATTAAAAATCAACAAAGATAAATTAGTTGAACAAAGATAAATTAGTTGAACAAAGATAAATTAGTTGAACAAAGATAAATTAGTTGAACAAAGATAAATTAGTTGAACTAAAGGACAATTAGTTGAACTAAAGGAAATTAGCCAAACCAAAGGATAATCAGTTGAACTAAAGAACAATTAGTTGAACTAGAGTACAATTAGTTGAACTAAAGGAAATTAGCCGAATCAAGGGATAATTAGTTGAAATAAAGGGAATTATTTAAACAAAAGGTAATTAGTTGAATTAAAGGGTAATTAGTTGAATTAAAGAGGAATTGAAACTTGAATAGTGAGAACGTTTTAATAAAGCTTTTCCTGTAAACGATCTAATGAGAACTTCGATAAACCTATGCTTTGCTTTCAATCCTGGTTTATTTTAAATCTGTTCACATTTATCTATATTCATGAAAACCCTTACTGATTTTGCTCTTAAAGAAGAATACAAACGTCTTGAATCTGTTGGAGATAAACTTGCTGAGATTGATTCCTTAATTGACTGGAAACCTTTTCGTATTATTCTTGAGTCAATGTATTCTAACAAAACAGTTTCAGGCGGCAGGCCTGAAACTGATGTCATTGTGATTTTTAAAATGCTTGTTCTACAGCAATGGCATGGTCTTTCTGACCCTGAGCTTGAGAAGCAATGCATTGATCGAATTTCTTTTAGAAAATTCCTTGGTTTTCCAGAATACATACCGGATAGTTCCACTGTATGGTTATTCAGGGAGAGAATAATTAAAAATGGCAAAGAAGAAGAAATATGGGAACAGTTGCAAAATCAGCTTGACGCTCTTGGACTAAAAATAAAAAAGGGAATGATTCAAGATGCCACTTTTATCCATTCAGATCCAGGACATGCAAAAGCTGAGAAACCTCGAGGAAATGAGGCAAAAACAAGAAGGAGTAAAGATGGAACCTGGACAAAGAAGGGAGGAAAGTCTCACTTTGGATATAAGCTCCATAGCATAATAGATAGAGATTATGAGTTGATAAGAAGATTCAAAACAACAACTGCATCTGTACATGATTCTCAGGTAGATTTGTCAGAGGAGGATGAAGTGGTTTATAGGGACAGAGGATACTTTGGAGCAAAATCGAAAGGTTATGATGCAACAATGAAAAGAGCAGTCAGGGGACACGCTCTTGGAATAAAAGATATATTAAGAAACAAGAGAATTAGCTCAAAAAGAATTCCAGGAGAACGAGTATACGCAGTAACGAAAGAGACATTCAAAGCGGGAAAAGTTCTTGTTACTACGGTTAAAAGAGTAAATTTAAAGATGCTGTATACGGCTTTCTGTTATAATCTACACCAACTAAAGACATTGAAAATAAAAGGAGTGTATTGAAGATAGCGGAAGCTATCTTTAAAATCAAAATTAAGGATAAGGAAAAATAAAATGAGGAATTTAGTAGAGAATTAAATTGAGAAATTAAAGGAATTCCCGTGAAGAAAAAAATCTAGGGTTAATCGAAATCCTCTAATGTTTTAATTATTTCTAAAACATTATCAGGAAACAGTCAGATAATTGTTTTTCAAAAGGAGTAAGTCCTGTTTTTCAGCAATACGTTTGTAAACACGTCTTTATTTTCAGATATGACTTCTTATTCCGTTCTAATCTTCTCCTATTTCTTTTCTGAATTCGATATAGTCTCTCTCAACTTCTTCCAGTTCGTATTCCATTTTATATCACCATTTTTGAGCACAAATTTAGAGTTTATACTTAATAAGGCAGTTTAGGAGATCAAGTAGTGTAGAAGTTCTAATGGAGGAAGACACAGAACGGATTTTTTCCGGGAGTGTGTGTCCAAGTTATAGGAGGTATCACTGTCCTGTTCTTCCTTTCCATTGGTCCTGAAGAGTTCAAAAGCCTATGTTTGAAACCTGTTGCCCTAATGTTCTAAAGCTATGTAGTAAATTTATCCAGTTTTTGATCCTATGGAGTGATTCATTGTGTGGTCTATTTGCCAGCATTTGTTCAGGAGGAACTTTGGCTATTGAACTCGACAGTCTACATTTATTGATTTTTTATATTCTTTTTGTCTGTTTATAGCACTCTCTTTTTTTTGAGTTCATATAAACCAAACGTTGAAACCAGGTTTTTCCGAAACATCTCAAACCTGCATTTTGCAAGAATCAAAGCAGGAGGAATGGAACGGAACCGTTACCTGCTACATTTCAACGTGCTCTATTTTTCTATCACCTGGCGACCTTCAAGCGTTCATTTAAGCTGTTGAATACTCAATTCCGAGATTTCGGAATACATAGAAACTTTTGTAAAATTCTAAAATATTCCAGTGTTATAAATTTGCTGTAAATTATAAATCAAATTTTTGAGTACTGGTTGTGGTCTGTTCTTCGTATATGGCATTTTCTCATATTTTGATTTACAGAAATTGGCACACTTCTCGGATATTTATCTCACAGCTCATCTTTTAACCGCTTTTTAAGGTCCATACCTACTAACTTCACATTTATGCATTTATGCAATATTTTACAGACAGTTTTTTAAGAGGCATACAAAAAGATAAGTTAATCTCTTTCCGTTTCAATAACTTTCATTTTCACCTCCATTTTCCAAGAGATAGGCTGTAATGTTCAGCTTGAACTCGCCAGGTTCTTTAATACTCTGTAATGATGTTCTTTGGTTACAGTCAAAACAGTCTCCAAAAATATCCATTAAAAATTCACTTACGAGCAATATAGATTTTTGGCCTGTTTTCCAGCGTGTTCAGTGCTCTATCTACTTTTTGATATTCTTATTATATTGACATAATATATTTTGTCTTACTAATCTTTACTACATATGTGAAATAGACTGGATGATATATATAATTTTTGGGTATCCGAAAATTATGCTTAATTATGAATTATTATTGCTATTATCAACTTCATTCTTTCCATTTAACTTTATTCTTTATTATCAAATTTATTCTTTATAATCAATTTTCTTCTATATATGGTACCTTATTCGTATTTACAAAATGAATTTTTACACTTCGCCAGGAGTTTAATAAATTCTGTTAACTATCAGGACTTAGGCACTTAAAAAACAAAATCAATCACGGTAAAGATTGCAGATTAAAGCTACATTTTATACAGTTTGGTTTGATGCTGCTGGTTTTTAAGTCCAACTGCGTAAACCCTAAACTATAACAAATAGGACTTGAATGAGAGGACTTTATAATTCTTTGAAAAGAAAAAACAAGTATTAACGGGTTCAGGTATTAGCAGGTCCAGTATTTAACAGGTCCAAGTATTAGCAGGTCTAGGTATTAACAATTCCTTAAGCAATCACTTCAATAATTCTCATTTGTTTTAAGGGAAATATCACAGTTCTTTTTTTGAGTCCTAACGATAGAGGAAAAGGTAAAAAATCGTGTCTTTACATTAAAGCTTTTTAAAAAGACTGGAAAATTATTTGCCATAAATTCAAAAGTCTGTTATGCTAACAAGCTTTTTCCAAAAAGGAGTTTGGGAAGCTTTCCCAAACGAAAATCTTCAAAAATGTAATAAAAAATCCTATTGCAGTATCAATAAGTGTCGCGTTTATTTGCTTCTTAACTGCCATGGGATTTTAAGAGTCAGATTCTGTTTCATTGCCATCAGCAAATGAACTTTCATATAGTCCTACCTGAGGTACGTGATCTGATACACAGTTAATGGTCATAGTGCTGGTACAGTTTTTCACGGTAGAATTGTAAGCATAACCAGCGATACTTCCGACTTCGTTTCCACCACCGATGATACTACCTGAAGTAGCACAACAGGATATCGCATAAGATGCAGGTATAGGTCTTGCATCAGCATACAAATCATGATAAAAGCTGCCACCTATCAACCCACCTACGCGTTCAGTGCTGTCCGACACTTTCATAGTAACATTCGTCGAGCATTCGGCTATCTGTGTAGGGGCATCCTCATCATAAGTTCCCGCATAACCCAGAAGTCCACCGATCATGGTATCGTTTTCACCCGAAGCAGTGATAGAAACATCATCAGCATGGCAGTTTATAACGGCAACTCCCTCAAACACGCCGCCTATCAGGCTGCCCAGTGCAAAATATTCATCACCTTCCCCGGTTACCGTGCCTGTTGCAGTGCAATTGATTACTGAGCAAGCATTCAGAGCGCCACCTAAAACACCCGCCGAATTTCCAAAATCACCCAAAACCACGATATCAGCTGCAGCATTGCAGTCTTTCAGTTCTGCAGAGTCGTTACCCATATCGCTGCCACCCAAAATACCACCTACGTAGATATTACCTCGTGCCGTATTATTGCCGGTAAGAGTTATGTTTTCCAGGATGCAGTTCCCATATTGAAAGCCAATGACATCGCCGACACAAAAGTTTCCAATCACATTAGCGCATTTCACCTTAAGGTTGGATATAGAGCAGGGATTATTCTGTTTTCCGACAATGCATCCGAACAAACCTACTGACATGCCCTCAGGTTGATTAATGGCCACATTGCAGATTGTATGCCCATTACCATCAAAGGTTCCCGTAAAAGCCACTTCCGGATCCGGGGTCTCTTCATCCTCCGGTTTTTCAGATAAAGGCTTGAAAGCACCAATTGGTTCCCAGTTTTTGTAGCCGGAGAGGTCGATGTCCGCCGTCAAAACAAAGTCCTTATTCAGGTAGTTATGCACCTGATCAAGCTGCTCTGCTGTTGCGATTTGATAAGGAGAATTCTCTGCTCCGTTTCCTCCTGCAAAAACTCCCATGGCATCATAGGCACGGGCAACGATCAAATTAGAAATGTCATCGTGAGGCAGTAAAGAACGCTGTCCTTCTGCCGGATATAAGTAAGTTAATCCGTCTAGAACTTCAGGAATCCTGGTACCTGTGAACGTGCCTTCGGAAAGCATCACAGGCATAACAATAATGGAAGCTCCGGGATTTTCCTTTTGTTTGGCTTCTACAACCGTCCTGATGTTAGGTTCGCCCAGTGCCACAAAGCCATAATCAACATTCAGGAACTTGTAATTCTCTTTGAGCTGTTGCCCTAAAGAAGCCAGGTTCTTTTTCCAAACGGCCAGGTCTGCCGCGTCAGAGGTCCCGTGAGCGGCCAACACTACAATTTCCTTGTCTGCCTGCTGGCTAACCGTTGCAATACGGTCATCCAGAATTTCCGCTACCAATTGGTGGTCGTCCAGGGCTGGTGTCATTTCAATCTCAGCATTGTGAGAAATTACTTTCAACCCTGCCTCAGTTGCTTCCTTTTCCTTAATGGAACTGGGGAGTCCCAAGATGTATTTGATTTCTTCAATATGATCCGAAGCCGAGGCCACAAATATCGGCACGGTGATAATATGTTCGACACCTTGCTTTTCCAGATTGGCAATTGCTGTTCCGATGTCTTCTCCCTCAACATGTTCCAGGAAACCCAATTCTACCGGGTACGGGCAATCAATATCTTCTACGGCATCCCGTACAGGTTGGTTCCATTTATCTTCCGGAGAGCCGTGCGCTACTACCAATATTCCTGTTGTTCGGGTCAATACTCCTGTTTCTTCCCCATCCGCATAGGATGCGTTTTCTGACGCGCAGTTGATGATCGTAGTGCTGGTGCAGTTTTCCACTGTAGAATCGTAGGCATACGCATTGACCGGGAACAATAAAAAAATTATTGTCACCGTCAGCAGCATGGAGATAATTCTTCTCAATTGCTGCTGATTACTTAAGGTAATATGTATTTTTTCCATAGTAAACTCCTCTTCGTGTCATTTTCTTGGGGATCATTTACCAAAATGTTAAATAGTCGGTATTTTAGTCGATAGCATACGCTAACCTGTTCAAGTCCTCTTTTTACAAATGATAACGAATCAACAGAATGGCATCATAACCGTATTCTGTACTTTATAACTCAAATTTTTCTAATTATCATTATTTCGGAGTCGAATTAATCCTTTTATTTTCCAATAAACCTCTGTTTCACTGTTTTGCTCAAAACCTCCTTCAGTTTTACTTAATATGGGCTTTTTATGAGCTTTTGTCCTGTTTTTCGCGCCTGAAAGGCTTTTCTGCTTTTTCGGACTTGCACTATATTGACAAAATTTATTTTTAGGTACGAATTCTTTTCTGTGAACTTGAAATGTACCAGTAAATACTTATAATTTTCGTATATCTGAAAATTATACTAAAATATGAAATATTCTTTGAAAATCTAATAACGTTTGTAAAATAGGTATTATTTGTATTTACGAAAAATTCTTTTTTGTTTTCTATTCGAGATCTTACAGACTTCGAGAATTATTCTGAAACAACGTCCGGTCAGAGACATGAAAGTTCTTCAGAAGGGAAAATCAGTTAATTAAGGAGGAAAGTCTCTTTCCTCTACAGCCATAGGCTGGTGGGTAGAAGGTGAAAGTTGTTACCTTCATCCAATGAATTTAAAATATCTCTGTATTTTTTAATGAAATAATTAATATTAAAAAATTTATGACGAAAGGTAAAAATCTGATAATGAGTGTGGTTTTTAAAAACCATGTGCATAAAGATCTCTCTGCGTTTATCTTAAATACGTCAGGAACACACGCTTTTTTTGAATTGATCCAGAACTCAAGGACACGACCAAATCTCATATCAAGATCTAAATATATACATAACCAAATCTCATCAAAATTTTATATAATCTCTATGAAATGTTAAGTCCTGTGGACGTGCTCGATGAAGAAAAGATGAATCCGTGATGTATTAAAAATAATAATGGGTAATCGTTAATGATGGACCCTTGCAAGAAGCAGAATATAAATTAATCCGGTAAAAGTAAGCGATAATAACAGGCATCAGATATGTAAGCGCAGGATTTGAAACCAAAAACATTCTGGCACCATGGTACTAAAAAAAGAGTACGCAAAAATGTTTGTTGTGATTAAGTCTTACAGTGTCAGTGACTTGAACTCGGTTGTCATATAAACTCTTCGGCACTCTTCGATTTTTATTCCTCAGGAGATCTCAGACACAACCGTCTGTTCATGACAGATCCTTTTTCCCTTCTCGGTCAGTTTGTAAACCGTACATGTTGAGATAGTAGATTTTTCTAAAAACCCGAAACATCCACAACTTTTGCATGAATCGGAACAGACAGGGGAGAGAAGGGAGTTATTGTCCTGAACCTTCTCAACATGACCCATTCTTTCCATTATTTCGAGCAAACCTTTAAGCTGTTGCGTACTCATTTTCAGATGTCTCGATATCTCACTCAAAGATATATTGCCTTTTTTTTCTACTTCTGCTATCTGTTTTAACACGTACATGTATCCCAGTACCATTGATCTATTTCCTCCTCATTGCTTAATAAGTTCGAATTTATTTCCCAGCTCATGTATATGCAAGAAATATCAAGCCAAGGAACAGAGCAGGTTTGAGATCTTCAATCGCTGTCCATTTCCTCAAACTTTTCTGCAAATAGCACCCGGACATCGATAATTAATCGATAAACCAGGTTTCCTCTACAGTCCCGAAAATTAAGGTTACAGAGAAATTTTTTTTAGTTTTTAGTTATTTTTGCCTTTTTTTGTTGGACGATAGGCTGCTGCAGGGAATAATATAATCGTTGTTACCACAATCATTTACATTACAACCTGCGCAGCCGATGCATTGGCCTTTCTTCGCTTTTCTGACTGTATACCCTATGGTAAACACTATAAAGATTAGAAGGAGTGTACCTATCAGGATTGTTGCAGCATTGGCAATTATCCAGGCAATCACTCACTCACCCCCGCAGTTGCCGATAAGTTGGAATCGGATTTTTCAATATCATGTTGTTTTGGTGCAGGCCTGAATAACATAAAGAGAAGTACGGCAAGAAGAATAAACGCTACCGCCGTTCCTGCGGTAAAACTGCCGCCGCTGAAGAACGTGCCAAGCTGATAAAAAATCAGCGCAATGACATAAGCAAATATGCACTCGTAACCTATTGCGAATACCGTCCATTTCCAGTTGTTCATTTCGGTACGGATAGTATTCATCGCCGCAAAGCAGGGAGCGCAAAGCAAGTTGAAGATAAGGAATGAGTATGCAGCAATTTCACTCGAAAATAGGGCCGCAATCGGAGACAATCCTCCAACATTCGCAGAATCAACCATCTCAAGGGTCAAATCTTCATTACCAATGGATGTGAGAACGCCAAATACTCCTACAACCTGTTCTTTGGCTGCCAGGCCCATAATGGATGCCACAGTAGTTTCCCATCGCCCAAATCCAAGAGGAGCGAAGATTAACGCTAAAGAATTGCCAATGTTATGTAGCACGCTGTTGTTAAGGTTGTCTACTAATCCAAAGGTTCCGTTTACGAAGCCAAAACTGGCGCCAAACCATACGAGAATGCTTGCTAACGTATATACTGTGAAAGCTTTTTTAACAAATGAGCTACCGCGTTCAAACATGCTTCGGATGACATTTCCGGCCATTGGGATATGGTAGGCGGGTAATTCTATAACAAACGGGGATGACTCACCCATAAACAGCTTTGTCTTTTTTAAAATAATACCGGATATAACCACTGCGCCTATGCCAAGAAAGTACGCTGAAGGTGCTACCCACCATGTACCGCCGAATACAGCGCTGGAAATAAGTGCGATAAGAGGCAGTTTTGCACCGCATGGCATGAAAGTGGTTGTCATAATCGTCATACGCCGGTCATTTTGTTGCTCAATAGTTCTTGTAGCCATAATGCCAGGAACCCCGCAACCCGTGCCGATAAGTAATGGAATGAAACTTTTGCCCGACAAACCTATTTTCCTGAAAATGCGATCCATCAAGAAGGCGATACGCGCCATGTAGCCACTGTCTTCCAGAATGGCGAGAAAGAAAAACAGGATAAGCATTTGCGGTAAAAATCCAATAATTGCGCCGAGGCCTCCTACGATGCCGTCCACAATAAGGCCGATCATCCATTCTGCTGTTCCGATTGATGTAAGCCAATTTGCAAGTGGTGCTTGTATCCATTCACCAACAAACATATCATTGGTAAAATCCGTAACATATGACCCGACAGTTGAAACTGATACGTAATAAACCAAAAACATAATTGCAGCAAATATCGGAAGACCAAGCCAGCGACTTGTAACAACGGAATCAATCTTATCGGATAAGGTCGTGCCTGAATGAGACTTCTTTACGTAGGAGCGTACTACATCAGATATATATTCATAGCTTTCTGATGCGATAATGGATGCGCTGTTATCGTCAAGCTCTTCTTCGCAGGCAAGAATGATTTGCTCGATTTTTCCTTTTATAACATCGGATAGCGTGATTCGCTCTAGTACCTTTTCATCCCGTTCAAAAAACTTTATGGAATACCAGCGAAGATTTTCGTCTGGCACATTGTTTTTGATTAGTTCGGCAATATTGGACAGGGCAAGTTCTACAGGCTTCGAAAATTGACGTTTGAAAGTTCCTTTTTTCCCGGCCTTTGCCAGTTCAATCGCTTTTTTAGTAAGTACTTCCAGGCCAGTCCCTTTTTGCGCGGATGTTTCAATAACCGGGCAACCAAGAGTTTCTGAGAGTTTTTTAATGTCAATTATATCCCCACTTTTGTTTACAATATCGATCATGTTAAGAGCGATCACTACTGGAATGCCCACGTCGAGTATCTGTGTAGTCAAGTAGAGATTTCGTTCGATATTTGACCCGTCAACGATATTGATAATTACATCCGGTTTTTCATTCACCAAATAATCTCGGCTTATTACTTCTTCCAACGTATATGGGGAAAGAGAATAAATACCCGGCAAGTCGATTATCGTTACATCTTTATATTTTTTAAGCCTACCTTCCTTTTTATCAACCGTAACGCCAGGCCAGTTACCGACGCGCTGCGATGATCCCGTAAGGGCATTGAACATTGTGGTCTTACCGGAGTTCGGATTTCCGGCAAGCGCTATTGTGACTGGCAAACTTTATACCTCCTTTAAGAATCTAAAGTTAGTTTCTAACCTCGTGAGTAAAAAATCGGAGATTTCATTCTCATTTTTAGCGTGTTATTTTACTTCGATCATTTCCGCGTCAGTTTTCCGCAAAGATAACTCATAACCTCTTACTTTCACTTCAACCGGGTCTCCAAGCGGAGCTACCTTACGTACAAAAATCTCCACTCCTTTTGTAATGCCCATATCCATTATCCTGCGCTTGAGAGCGCCTTCTCCGCAAATTTTTACTACAGTGACTGTTTGCCCGCACGGTACTTCTCTCAACGATGCCATATTCATAAGCCTCTTTTTTAGCAATATTTTGAAATTTTTGAAGTATTTTATACCATAATTTTTTTAGCTAATTCTTCACTGATTGCAATTCGACTATCTTTTATGCTTACAATCACATTACCAAATGTTTTTGACAGTACGCATACTTCACTACCAGCGGTGAAGCCAAGATTTTCAAGATGATTTCTTATTTTCTCCTGTCCCCAAAACGCTTTGATACGATTTGATTCTCCAATCTGTGCCAGTACTAACGGCATCATTACAAATTCCTCCCGTGTTGATATGATAGGTAAAGTGAGCCTTGATTCGTAAGAGGCATTTGTGGTGTCAAATTAAAACCCTCCAGCTGTTCAACAACTATAATTTCAGCTCCCCGCTTCCTGAAAGATAGGTTTTCTTTCAACTTAATATCGACAGAGTCTCTCAATAGGGCTTTTTTGGTTGCGCTCAGGATTGCCCCTAGAACCATGCCCATATCAAGAGATTGCTTGCAAGAGTTTTCCTTACTTTTTATCCGGATAACGCGAGCTCTCTGACTTATTTCCGGCATGTTGAGGGTTTTATCGATGATTTCTGTCACCTTTGTACCACCACAATATTTTCGGCTAAACTAATTTTTTGCTTGGCTATGAAATGTAACAGTAATTATTTATAGTTTTTGTATATCCGAAAATATTATGAATAGCTGAAAAAATGATAATTTAATAAAAATATTTTCAAGAAAATTATCGTTAGTAAAAATTGTCGTTAGTAAAAACATTTTCAAGAAAATTATCGTTAGTAAAAATTGTCGTTAGTAAAAACATTTTCAAGAAAATTATCGTTAGTAAAAATTATCATTAGTAAACGGATACGAAGCTCCTTGTCGATAATCACTTACATAAACACGGATGTCGTAAGTCGGATTTATAGGGTCTATATTAATTCAATGATCTGCAAATATAACTTAAATAACGGAAAGTAGAAAAACTCGATAACTGGCAAGCTTATTGAATAGTATAAATTGTCCTTAAACCGTAATTACCTCTATCATTATTGGTGTCTCATTATCCCAGTATATATCTATAATGGCCGTACTCCAACGATGCAAAGATATTGAAGCTTTTTCTTCTGCTACTCCGTTATCTAATACAACTTTGAATGTATACTTTTTCTGATCAAAAGAGTTTTTAAGATTAAACGGTTTTGTTTTTGAGACTGACTCATCTGGAAGGAGCTTATATGATTCCTTAAATACGGATTCATTATGCGAATTGAGTATTTCAACCGATACTTCGTGGGTTCCTGCATCGTGGTTTTTCAACTCAAAAAAATTCTCCTCTGCCGGACCAACAAGAAGAAATGTTAACAAATAATAACCAGCGATTGCAGCTAAGGGTATGAATAACAGAAACAAAAGTAATTTTTTATAATTCTGCATTTGCAATCCTCTCCTTGCGAAAGAATAAGAAAAGACCTAATTTCTTATCACATGGAAATATTTAGTTCAATTTAGAGTTCATTAAGATATGAGTTCAGCTTTGCGTTACTTTTTCCTTAGCTTTCATCCATTATATAGGCAAATCAAGCTCCCTAACTATCCAAAACCTGGAGCAGAGTCATTCTTATTTGATTTACATCCTTTTGAGATATTTTCATTACCAGATTCAGAATCTTTACTGTCTGAGTTATTAATATATCCAGTGTCTTTTTCTCTTACTATATACAGGTTTATTGAGTTCCGTCCAGGAGGAAAGGACTGTGCCAAGCTGCTTATTTCCAGGCTTCAATTTCATGAATGTGGAACATAATCTGATATACGAACTACTTTGGTTCTATAGATGTTGAATAGAGCTGGAGACCGATTGAGTATATGTAAAGAAAGGCAAAAAGTTATAATGTAAGTTACATGCCAAAACTATTCTGTTATCGCTCGAAATCTGAAGTTGCATATAGATTCTTTCTCATTAATAAATAAATGAAAATTAATATAATGTATCCACCACCTATATTGAGAGAATAAGGAATAGTAATATTAAATAAGAAAGTAATTATTGTTATAAATAGCCACAAAATAAAGCCTATTAATGAGCTTTTTATACCGTTGATGTCACTATTTTTTTCAATTCTGCTCATATTCTTACTACACAATAAATAGTGTCCAAACATCAAAAAAAATAAAATAAGACCTGCTCCAAGCCATTGGTCTATTTGACCCCAATTTGAAGCCATAGTTATTTCATTGCCATTTACAAATGTCGTTTCTGAAAAAAATGACATTTTTACACTATATATAAATATGATCCAAGAATAAAATAATATAAGTCCAAATAAAATTCCGATTACATCCAGGGCTTTATTTAGAATCGAGGTTGTCTCTTTCATACAATGAAACCTCTCAATATCATTTTGAGCTTCACTAAACATTTTTCAAAGATGTACTATATAAATTGTAAACTTTTTGACCAGATCATTAAACAATTCATGTTTAATTGCTGTTAGTATTTTCTATGAGAAAAAAGAACCTTGAGACTTTATAGATGGTTTTTCCTGAAACAATGATTCCGAGTACATCTTAAGGTTCATCTTCCGAAACTTCTTCAATTACAGTTTCTGTAGTCCATTCAGGCAATTCATCCACCTTTTCAATCGACTTCACGGTCTCGTTTGGCGTGTCAATAGTTATCATATAGAATTCACCACCTGTTATTTGCGGATAAATGGATATAGATCTGTTTTGAGCATCTGCTTCTTTGTAGAGATCTTCAAGAGAATTCTCTGTCTCAATAGATTTTAGTACCGTACCGTTTTGCATCTCAATAGTTACTTCATAAAAGTAGTTTATTCGAATATACCCTATGGATTCCCCGGTTTCGTTGAAGATCCCTCCACCTTCGTAATTATAATTTCCTTTTGTCAAATTTTGAAAAGCGCTATCATTTTCATATATTCTTTGCATTACATCTGAAGGAGCCAGTCTGTTTTCTCCACCACAGTTACCAATATCGTCATTTGTAACCCAGGACAAGTCACCGGATTCATAGAGGGATAAAAGAAAAATTGCCGAGAATAAACCGATAATTATTAGCGAAAACAATTTACTTCCTTCCAGAATTATCCCTCTTTTACCTCTCGCCTTTTTATTTTTGTACTTGCCTTTTCGAGTTTTAGAAATCTAGTATATTACATGTTTTTTTCTGAACTAGGCAAGAGTACCCTTAAAATGAAAAAATAGATGAAAAAGATCAACTATCCATAAAAAATTAATTATCCATAATAATATCTTTTACACCTTAAAAGACTTCACCCAATCTGGCCTTTCAGGACAGTTGTTTTCGAAAACGTCTTCTCTCCATTCTTCATCTGTCAACCTCTGTCCTGGGGGCTGCCAGAACTCATAATAACTCATCACAGGGCCTGCTCCGAGAACAATCCTTCCATCAGGCTGTTTATAGGCTACTATTATGAGATTCAGTTTTCCGGTCCCTTCTTCCAAAACTCCAGCAGGAGATGTACAGACATCCGCAACCAGAATTGAGTTCTGAGACTTTATATCCACATTCTCAAGCATTGGAGCTATATTTTGCCCAAAGTTCCTGATGAACTTATACTCTTTATCTGTCAGCTCTTTGTTTTCAAGCTCTTTAATCGAGATTTCCAGTAGTTTTTCAAGTGTGTTTTCAAGAGTTGTAAAATCTTCATCAGACTGCATGTCAAGTACTTCCATTTCAGTCAGTCCGGTATGTGCCATTTTTGTAAGGGCAAGCATCCTTGCATAGAATTCGGGAACTGGTTCCACATATCCCTGAACAGGTTTTTCTTCTGGTGGTACCTGGGGAGGGCCTGTAAAGTATTCCTGCTTTGCATAGAGAATAGTATCATGCCTGAGTTCAGTCCAGGAAGCAAGAGCTGTGTTAAGCTGTTTATCTTCCCAGGCTTCAGTCTGCATAAACGTAGGATAACCCTCTGGAGAACTTATTAGGAGAGGTTTTAAAGCGTACAGTTGAGCCCAGTAAAGATTTTTATTCCAGTCCTCTTCGTTAAAAGCTCCAAATTCATTTTCCAGATATATGTGAGCTTTTTTGTATTCTTCATTCTCAGAAATACCCTGGTTTTTCAAGTGTTCTCTTGCTCTTTCAGAACCTAGAAGGTCCATAATGTTCAGGGCTGGAGGTTTTAGTTTCTGGAGAATATACGAGTCTGGAGTATACCGCTGACCCATGAACCTGAACCCTTTTGTAGCCTCAAGAGTTTTGTTTTCGGTTTCAGAGCCTGCCTGAACTACTCCCCCTGTTCCGCTGTAGATTTTTGGGCTTTCATATTTTTCCAGCTCGGTCTTCAGTGCTGTAAGACTTTTGTTGTCGAAGCTTACTCCGTATCTGTCATTTCCAAAAACAGTATCCAGAACCTTCGTATATTCATAAGGTCCGAGGTCGTCGGAAAAACCAACATAGAAGGCCGTCACGCTGTAGATTCTGTTCCATCTTGCCTGAAGGTCTTTGTCCCTGTCAAAATGGTCCGAAATCAAAAGAGCCTGAATGGTCTGAATTTTCGCTTCATTTTCCGAGTTTTCTGCAGCAATTACATCTGATCGAAGTAGCATACTCATTCTACCGTGCCACATCATGGTTTTGAAGTAGTTTTTCAATTTCTCTGAATTTGTGTAATGCCCCCGTGGAGTGTACTGAGAGTAATCTTCACTATACTTAAAAATCGGAGAAATTGCAGAACCTTCATGAGCTTCTATCAGACTTAGTTCGGCTTCAACATCATCCTTTACAAATGAAGGGACTTCTATACTGTAATCTTTCGCGTCCCCCGAATAGAAGGGTGTATTTTCTTCTGCAATTCCCGAATTTTCTGCTATCTGTTCAGGTTTCGGTTCAAGAAGGCTCAAAGCAACTGTAAAGTATGCAACGTTTCTTCTTGCAGCTTCTTTTTCTACCTCTGATGCTCCATTATAATCCTCTATGGAAGCTTCAAGGAGAGCTTTATCAAGTTTCCACAGGTCATCGTAAAATTCCTTTTCTTCTACTCTTTTTAGTGTTTCATCAAACTGGATATGATAAAGGTGAAGAAGAGAGTCAGATGTGATAAAAATAGGAATATCAGCCACTTTCAGGTCCTTGTAAGTTTCATTTACGAGTGTCTGTCCTACTGTAAGTGAGTTTTCAGCAGTTTCATTTTCGATTACAATAACACCATTTTTGTATAGTAAATCCTTTTCCTCGTTAGTTAGGGGAATCTTTTGGGTAAACTGATAATAATTTGCAATTTCGGAATCCTGCAGAGGTAAGGAATAAGTGGGAACTGCAGCTTCAAACTGCAGATTTTTCTTATTGTAGTAGTTAGAAAAGGAGCTTTGCCCTTCAAGTGTAAGGGAATTTTTGCTCTTTTCAGATGAGTTCTCTACAGAAACATCTTTTTCGGTGGAATTATATGAGCTAGTTTGATTGTTTGTTTCATCCTCAAGCTTTGTCTCATTAACTAATTTTGTTTCTTTGACTGGCTCACTGCTACTGCCAATGCAACCTGATTCAAGTATCAGTGATACTATAAGCAAGCAGATAACTATCAATGCCCTCATTTTCAACTAAGATCCCTCGAAACTGCAAAAGTAAATACAAATTTAATAACTAATAACTTTAAAATAAATTGAACTCTATAATTTAATTTAAGCACACACTTTATAAGTTTTTCTAACCAAATCTTCAAACTTATTCTTCTCACATTGTATTCCAATTATAGCTGTTTCTTGACCTTTAATTGTTAGAGACTTTGGACAGAAAGCTTATATGACGATATAGACCGTAACTATTTTCCTGAAATACGGAAACTGTGACCTCATACTTTTGTGGCCCTTTGCATGACAGTTTTACCAATAAAAGTTGAAATCCAGTACCAGATTTTTTGGGCTCTTTTTTGACTTTTTTGGGCTCTTTTAGGTTCTTTTTTGACTCGGATTTGGTAAAGGAAATAAATTTCGATAAAAAGCAGAACATTTAGTTAAAAGAGGTCATTTTTCAAGAACAAAAAGAAAAAGAATTTGCTGTGAAACCTGAAAAGATTTTGCGGTGGAAAGAGTTAAAAAGGATTTTCTAAGGAGAATGCTTATTGTCAAGTGAATTATAAAGGAAAGTCACAAAAAAAACGGGTAGATAGTCACAAAAAATATGGGTAAACGCAAAGCTACCTTATTATTTTGAAAACTATTCTGATCATTTCTGAAAATCTGGCATCAGTTAAAATGGTATCAGTTGGAACGTCATCAGTTAAAACGGTATCAGTTGGAACGTCATCAGTTAAAATGGTATCAGTTGGAACGTCATCAGTTGCAATGGATATTTTTGTAGATTTGGATTCAGTTTCGTTGCATCCTTTTATTTCAGCAAAGTACTGGGATTAATAAATCCACTCCTGAGCATATGGTCTGCAAGCACAAGGGCAACCATGGCTTCGGCAACCGGAACCATTCGCGGAGGAATTGTAGGATCATGCCGGCCTTTGATTGCAATTTCAGTGTTTTCCAGGGTTTTGAGGTCAACTGTCTGCTGAACTTTTCCTATGGATGGGGTTGGCTTTACTGCTGCCCTGCAGACAATGTCCAGTCCGGTTGAAATTCCTCCTAGAATCCCGCCTGCGTTATTACTCAAAGTGGTTATTTTTCCATCCTCGATCCGGAAAGGATCGTTCATTTCACTTCCGCGCAGGCGAGCAGCTTCAAATCCGGCTCCTATTTCAAAACCTTTGACGGCAGGAATACTCATCAGTGCTTTTGCAAGGTCAGCATCCAGTCGGTCAAAGACAGGTTCTCCAAGGCCGGCAGGCACACCTTTTATAATAAGCTCGACAATGCCTCCGATACTGTCTCCTTCCTGCCTAAGGGCAGAAACTTTCTCAAGCATTTTTCCGGCAGCATCTAGATCCGCACAGCGCACTGGGGTCTTTTCTACGTTTTCAAGAATCTCTTCAAAGGAGAGGGGCTTTGCACGGATGGCTCCAAGTTCAAGCACATGCCCTACAATTCGGATTCCGAACCTGGAAAGCAGGAGTTTTGCAAGAGCTCCGCCTGCGACTCTGCCTATTGTTTCCCGGGCTGAAGATCTGCCTCCACCACGGTGGTCCCTCATTCCGTAACGGGCCATATACGTAAAATCAGCATGTCCGGGCCTTGGAGTGTCTTTAATAGCATCATAAGCAGAAGACCTGGCATCCGAGTTCCAGACAAGCATAGAAACCGGAGTGCCTGTACTCATTCCTTCAAAAATTCCTGAAAGAATTTCAACCCTATCGGCCTCGTGTCTCGGAGTTGAAACCTCACTTTGTCCCGGACGCCTCCTGTCCAGTTCTTTCTGAATATCAACTTCGGAGAAAGGAAGCCCTGCAGGCAGTCCATCTACCACAACACCTACAGCTCTGCCGTGGGATTCACCCCAGGTCGTAATTCGAAACATCTGCCCGAAAACGTTTCCAGCCATGCATCTTAACTGGTTTTTTTGCTATTTGATCCTTGGGGTCGCTGGATGGAGGGTTCAAGATGTACAACCACATCAGAGACATCTTTGTATTCACCCTTCAGCTTTTTGCTGACTTTATGAGCGACAAGGTGTGCATCCTCAAGTGGCATATCCGACTGGACAAGCAGGTGCATATCAATCTTGATATCTCCCATGCTCCCACGAGTTCGGATTTTATGGCAGCCCTTTACTCCTTCAACTCCCATGACCAGGTCACAAATTTCTTTCTCTTCAATTCTGGACATATCAAGAAGGGCCCTTGAACCTTCTTTAATAATCCTGTATCCTGCCCTAAAAATGAAAAAAGCAATTACTACGGCTATTAAAGGGTCCATAAGGGAGAAACCAAGCTTGACGGCAGCCAGACTTACTATAACCGAGAGGGAGACATAAATGTCACTTTTTGTGTGCATGGAGTCTGCTATAAGCACCTGGCTTCTGAGAAGTTCACCCTGTTTATATTCGTACCGTGTTACCAGATAGTTAATACACATCGTTCCGAGAATTATGAGAAAACTTATAGCTGTGACTTCTGGCACGTTTGGGGTAAAGAAACGATTAAGAGCGTTCAGGCATATCTCAATCCCTACAAAGACTAAAAGTAAAGCGATAAAAATGGCGGCTACGGTTTCATATTTTCGGTGTCCATAAGGATGTCCGAGATCAGGCGGACGGGCTCCGATGAAACTCCCAGCCAATCCTATAATATTGGAAACTCCATCAAAAAGAGAGTGGTAGCCGTCTGCAGTCATGCTCAGTGTGCTGGTCAAGGTTCCGTAAATTATTTTGGCAAACGCAACTGCAAGGTTCAGAAATAGTACATAGATGAGAACTTGCTGTACTTTTTTGAGTTTCTGTAACATAAATCTGACTCCCTACATCGAATGTGCGAAGCCGGAAAACAGGCGGCGGATAATAAAACAATTACGAATATCAATCCTGAGAGAATTAATTTGGTTGAAGACTATCAAGAAGCTATCAATGATATACTGATTTATTTTTATATAAAATTCTGCCTTTTAAAAAAAGGGTAAAAATAAGACAAGAAAAAAAGTAGTATGAAAAAGTAGTGTGAAAGTAGTGTGAAAGTAGTGTGAAAGTAATGTGAAAAGTAGTGTGAAAAGTAGTGTGAAAAACTAGAATGAAAAAACTAAGATAAAGAAAGTAAAATGAAAAAGTAAACTGAAGAAAAGCGGAAGACGAATTTTTATTCCAAGCCTGTCCATTTCATATAAGCTTCCACTATTTCCTGCCCTTCCAAAAATACCAATCCGTGTTCTTTACCATATTCTTTTGAGTCTTCTTTAGAGAGAGCTTTTCCATTATTATCGTCAAGCATTTCACAGACTACCATTGCAGGAGTAATGCCTGCCATGCGGGCAAGAGCAACTGAAAGTTCGGTCTGGCCTTTGCGGTCATCCAGAAGTCCTTCAGCAGCCCTTAGCAGTGCAACGTGCCCAGGGGTTCTGAATTCGTCCCCAAAATGAATTTCATCCCCTGAAAGCTTTTTTTCCGTAATTTCTCCTATCTTCCGGATAGTAAGGGCTCTTTCGTTATCAGGAATGCCGGTTCTGGTCTCCCTGTGATTGACCCAGAGAGAAAAGGAAGAATGAGAATCATATTTAAGATCGCCTTCTTTTTCTACAATTTCCCCGAGCACATCACTGGTTTTACCGGCTTCCCTGACAAGTTCAGCCATAAAAGGCAGCCTGAGCTGTTTTGATGCTACAGGATCTACAGCCACACATATAAGGCCGCCTGCATCTTTTCGCATCCATTTCACATCTTTGAAAGTAACCGCTTTAGCAGGAATTACAAGATCAGTTTCTCCTTCCCTTGAGTCCGAATCGTAAATCTGGATCATTTTTCCGGCCCTCAGGGCTTCCAGCGCCCGGTTGATATTTTCATTTCTGTACGTAAGACATTCGTAAACCGTACTTCCGCTCATTTCTGGTTCTCCATTCCCTGTTTTTTTAACTGCACCACAACTCTGTCCCCATCGTTCAATCCCAGGGCGTCTCTTAACTTTACAGGTGCAATAATCTCAATCAAATCCGATGGGTAGTGTGTTCTTTCTGGAGCGACTACAGCAGCCTCTATACCACCAATGACAACTGGATAACATTTCCCGCCTCCGAATGTACGTTCTCCGTCATTGAAACCTTCTACCCGGACAGCCGGCATTTCACGTAAAAGATTTCTAAGAGGTGAACTGCTTTCAGAAAGCTGTACGTTCAGAGTCCCAGGGAAAGGTACAAAATGCAATTTTTCTTCAAATTGCTTCCTGTATCCGGGTATATTTACATAATACTGACCTTCGCCGAGTCCCTTGAGCACCTTTCCTTCAAGTTCGAGAATCTCGCATTCCGGAGAAAAGATCCTGCTATAATCGACGTACTCGTTCTTAAGAACTTCAATCCCTTTTTCTGTCATTGTTATCAACTGGCCACCGGGAACGATCTTCCTTTCAATCAGCCCTTCTTCTTCCAGCTGTTTGAGCTTTCTTGCTGCAGTTTTGGAGCTCGCTCCTGTATGCTTTTGAAACTCGCTCGATGAGACCTTGATGGTTTTATTTACTGCTCCCATAAGTGCGAGTTTTTTGAGGTATTCAATGTCAGGCACTGTCGGCACCCATCTTAATTTTGAGATGCATCTCAATTATGAGATGTTATACAATGCATTCCGTTATAATAAAACTTTTGATAGCAAAGTCCACCTGATGCCTTTTAAGGAAATTTTTTAGTATCTTCTGGGATTGCTAAAATTTAACATCAATTTTACTGGCAGTTGGCAATAATAAATCAAAAACTCGGAAAATAGTATGTCCCGAAAGTTATCTAAACTCAAATTAACTTCTTATTATTTTTAACACAAAATCCAAATTCATTGTTTTTACTGATGCATAAGTTTCTGCATTTTACCTGGTCTAGCTGAAGGTTTTGAGCTCAGTTTTTTTAACTTCATGCCTCTGTTAGTCATTTCAGTTTCTACATCTTCAAGCAAGGTCCTGAGATCAGTCACAACTTCGAGTAAATGAGAATCAGAAGTATTTACAAACCCTTCGTCAACTGCATGCCTTATTCGTTCTAGCATCTTTATTCTTAAATAGTTGAGAGTATTGGGATCTAGAGGTCTAGAATGTTCAGACTTGTTATCTACCATTCTTTTTAACTCCTCATGTTTTTAAGTAATTATAGGATACAATACACAGAAATTATAGGACACAATACACGGAAATGTATAAAAAGAATTATAGGAAGAATCTATAGAGATAGTTTTTTGTACTCTCTTAAAGTCTTTTTTGTCTGAGAATTAGAGATTTCATATACATAATCTTAACCATTATCAGGTTTAAGTTCAAATTGCATCATTCTTCTTCTATGATCAGCACATCGATATATAGCCTGACAATATGTAGGTAGATGTAAAGTCTTCGAGAACTTATTCTATTTTTAGCCAGTTGCGTACTTATAATATGTTGATTTCCCGAAGACTATACAGGACCTTATAGTAATCTCAAATCAGGTTTCTACAGAGAATAACTTGAGTTTTTATCAGAGTAGTTTCTTTCCTGCATCCGGGCCGGGAGCACACTGGAAGACCTCTGTAATCTTGACTTCGATGAGAGTTTTTGCAGGAAGCCCAGGTTTTGCTGTATGCACGATTTCTTTCATTTTTTCAAACTTTTCCCCTGAATCAATAATATCAGCTTTACCTTTTATCTGGAAACAGCCGCCTGTATCAGGGCCCCAAACGTAAACTGCAATATTTGGATTCTCTTTTAGATTTTCCAGGGACTTAAGCATAAAATTGTCTGCAATCCAGATTGTTTCATCATCCACAAGCTGGCAGAATCCTATAGGCACTACGTTAGGAACTCCTTCTTTTGAGGCCGTAGCTACGGGAAAAATCTTTACCTTCGAAAATGCAGTCTTCATCTTTTCATCTAATTTTACCATATTATCACACCCAAGATAATTGTAGTATATATTAATATAGTTAAGCGTTATAATTCTGTATCTACCTTTTGTTTGTGTATTTTAATGACCTTTCAATATATAAAATACAAAAAATTTCTAAAGCTTTGAGCTAATATACAATATCTTTCTCAGGGAGGTTAATACTGATGGTTTTAGAAACTTTTTACTATTCTCTGGTTTCCAGTTCCATTTTCAAATCATGCAAAACAATAAAATTTTAATAACAATAAGGGCTAATCCCCGTTATTTTAATGGTGGGATACAGCCCGTCAACCTCAACAAAACACCAAATCTAAATTTTTAGATTTTCTAGGTTAAAGCAATTTTACTCAGGTGCATGCACAATAACGGTAAATTCTCGTCCTTCGAACTCTTTAATTGATTACACCAATATAGTCAAAATTAAACAATCTATAGGCAAAAAAGTCTATATTTATCATTTACTGACTTAAATAAGACTTTAATACATTAAGATTGAGTAATTTTTTATTTTATACTCATTTTTGAATATGAATTAAGGCATAATACTCAAATAAATAATTCATGGCCAAATCATTAAACAATAAAAATATTGGAAATTAATCCAGACTCAAAATCCGCTTGAAAATTGCATTGTTAGAGAGGGTGGACATAAAACTTATAAGGAGTTAAGAAAGAGAAGTTTATGGAGTTCAAATGTGCTTTCCCGGTTCATACGAACTCTATACTTGCTTTGGAAGGTTTATATGGCAATGCGAGAAATTCTCTTCATATTATCAGTTATTTTGATTTTTTGTTGTTCTACAGGTACTGCTTTCGGAATAAATTCAACTGATAATAAATCATTCCAGTCGGGTGATTATTTGGATTCTGAAGTGAGCAATGTAAATTTTGACTATTATCACGAATTTTGGGGCTTAAACTCGTACGGAAACACCGTAATTACCAGATATGGCAAACTTCCTGTACTGGAAACTGTGGAACAAAAGAAAAGCTGGAACTCTACTCTTGAAGAACTTAGTAATAAAATAAAAGGTACTATTGCCTCTAAATACATGTATCCTCATGGGCAGGTAGTAACATGTGGAGCTAATGCAAAGGGATACTTTGTGATTTTATTCAAATATGGTAATGTTGATAAATCGTTGATGAATGAGATATACTCTTTAATTGATAATTCTGCAAAAGAGATGGGCATACAGGATATCCCTGTAGAGTTCGGGTATGGTACTTATTTTAAGGCGGATGTTCCACTAAGCCCAGATGTAAAGGACCTTTCTGAATCGAAAATATATTTTATCGAAGAGTACATGAAACAAAGACATGAACCCATCTACAAAGGTGGAGATATTGCAAATTATGGAACTATTCCTCTGTTTAAAGATGAGAATGAGTACAATGTATGGGCGAATAAATTGGATTTGGTTTATAAGCGCGTTGGTGAAAAAATAGATGCATATATGGATAAAGGTCAGCTTAGATCATTTGGATTAGAGTTAACTAGGCTGCAAGTTGGGATTCCCGAAAATATATCAAGTGAAGAAAAGATGACTATTTCTAAAGAAATTTATCCAATAATTGATGGAGAAGCAAGAAAACTAAATGTGACCGATGTCCCTGTTGCTTTTCAAAGTGTGGGAAACTATACTGATGTAATAGCGAATTCAAATGGAAATTTAACCACGAACTCAAACGGAAATTTAACCACTAACTCAAATGGAAATTTAACCACTAACTCAAACGGAAATTTAACCACTAACTCAAATGGAAATAAATCGAGTGATAAGAAAGTTACTCCGGGTTTTGGATTATTAGGAAACTTTATCTGCCTGTATGGTGGATGGAAGTTCAGGAAGAAGTAATACAGGACTTTGATTGCCAGACAGCTGAATGGCATAATGTCTTTTTGCTTGTTTGTTTTCAGTCTCTTGAGGAAAAAGAAGGGCTAATCGCCGTCAGTTTAATGGTGGGATACAGCCCGTCAACCTCAACAAAACACCAAATCTAATTTTTTAGATTTCCTAGGTTAAAGCAATTTATTCAGGTGCATGCACAATAATGTTAAGTTCTCGTCCTTCAAACTCTTTAATTGATTACACCAGTATAGTCAGAATTAAACAATATATAGGCAAAAAAGTCTATATTTATTATTGTTTCACTTAAATAAGACTTTCATATTTTCGGTTTCCAACAGGAAATTCGAAATAAATTCCAAATTTTTCTATTAATCATTGTCGAGATCTAACAGAACAAGTTAAGATTTGAACCCATTAATATGAAGAATGAATTATTTAGTTGATTTTCACGTGAAAAGTTGAGTTAAGGTTTTAATTTAACTATATTGAATAAACTGAGTAGTGGATGCAATCATTTGCATGCTAACATAAGATGAAGTCTCTCCAAAAGCAAAAATAAGTCAAAAACTTATGGATATACTTTATTATTGCTTGTCTCATTATATAATAATTAGTCGCCGTAGAGTTTGGATAAAACATAACTTGGGGTTGATATCATACTTAAGAAAAGCAAAACTGGCAAAATCTTAACGCTTAAATTATTGATACTTATGTTATTTCTTTGCGCATCATTATCCTGTTCTGTAAGCGCAGGTGATAGTAAATTGAATGATTCTAAATATAATGGACTCTCTGATCCTTCTATACAAGAACTTGCAAATGACTCCTCATTCATAGCATACAGAGGAATCTTACCTGAAACAGTTGACCAAGCGTGGGAAAATTCAATTGCTAATTGCTGGCTAAATCTCACCCTTATGGGACCATTATATTCAGAGCTTGACAACTCTATAGATAGCGTTGCCACCAACAATAAAATAATAATAATTGAATTAAGTCCTGCGTATAAAGAAGAAATCAATGATTCCAGAATTAACAATATCTATCAAAATATTACTAATTATTGCGAACAGCAAGAGGGTATAAGTGACATACCTGTGGTCTTTATGTGGGCACAAGTCAAAGAAGATCTTTCGTTATCAGATTATGGTCCTGAATCTTTTGAAGAAGCTAAAAAGTTGTTTCCAGGATTTATAACTGCTCGAGGGACAATGCCTGAAATTCACCAGGAAGAAGAAAAAAGTGAATGGGTAGATTTACTTACTGAGTATAGTCGTTCTAGTTCTAGACCTGCAGGAATTAATCCATATTTGACTAGATTCGGCGGCCCAGTTAATAGTTTTGGAGCCGACATACATGGATATTTAATAGTAGGTTTCGAGGAATCCACTGCAGAGAAAGTGAATGAATCAGTAATTGATGAAATATATCAAGTAATAGATGAGCACTTTAAAAAGAAAGGCATCAGTGATGTACCTGTAGTTTTTACTTTCATACGCATAACGGATGACTTAGCACCAGCCAATGAATCAGACGTAGATGACGAAACTGTTGCTATCAAAGACAAAGACGGAAATTATATAGATCTAAGCAAAAATGAGACC
The DNA here is from genome assembly GCF_000970305.1 of Methanosarcina barkeri 3. Taxonomy (GTDB): domain Archaea; phylum Halobacteriota; class Methanosarcinia; order Methanosarcinales; family Methanosarcinaceae; genus Methanosarcina; species Methanosarcina barkeri_A. The sequence goes on along the minus strand of NZ_CP009517.1, from coordinate 2,646,729 downwards.
GATATCAACAAAGATGGAAATCTTACAATTAAAGATAATAAAACAAAACAAAAAATTAATGGGACAACCAACCAAACTTCTGGATTTACTTCAATAATGGTTATTTTAGGGATTTTACTATTGTCGGTCATCAACCGTTTATAATGATATAAGTGTACTTGCGTGGTGAGAATTCGCAGAGTGAGTTTTGAAAACTGGTTAGAATGCATCACTCACCACGTGTATACTCTAAGACTTCAAAGAATCATAAGAAAAATTTATTTGCTCTTTTCAAGTTTTTTAATGATGATATATGACATGAGTTTACTATTTTCCTCAAATCTTGAAGATGAAAAGAAAAAAATCAGTGAAGAATTGAGTATATACAGAGAAAAGCAGGACAAATTAATTGAGGAATTTAATGAATCACAAAAAAGAAATAACGATTTAATTTTTCCTTAATATCTTCACACTTTAATCACTCACCTCAGAATCCTTCGTCTGTGTGCACTTCCTCAATATGTATTTTCAAGACCTTTAAACAGGATGCTCGCAACTTCAGTTGTGGGAGTAGTCACTTTTATTAAACAAACTCTTTCTAATAGAAAAAGGAAACAAAATAATCAATATATCAGTTTGAAATGATATTCAAAGGCAATATATTAGTTCCTGTTTTTGTATTGATGAAAATTCGGATAGATCGCTGTTTCTGAAATAAGGAGAAGAGTTTAATAAACTCGGATGACGTTCTATCCTGTTTTTTATCATTCTTTTAAAATTCAAAAAGAACCAGAAAATATTAAAAAATTTATCTCCTGGGAAAATGTCGCCGGAGAAGTTAAGTATTTAGTATCTTGAATCCATCTATTGATTATACCATGACAAGAGAAATTGAAGTTGAGTGCCCCTCATGCTCTCCTGATGAAGAGATAGGGCATGAGGTTCTGAAAGAGGGCCAGAGTCCGCTTGTTCGCTGTCTGGAATGCGGGCAGGTTCATGCAGTGAAGCTTAAAACCCCCAAATCCGTCAGTTTGAAAGTGATAATCAGCAAAATGGATGTCACAAATACCTACAGGACTGAACTTGACTCAGAGACTATCCTTCAAGTAGACGATGAGCTGGTTATAGACGATGAAGAAACAGGAGTAGTTATACCTATCCTGATTACTGCTCTTGATGCAGGAGGAAAACGGGTCCAGATTGCCCGGGCAGAAGATACCGAGGCAATCTGGGGCAGAGCCATTGATGAAGTAACCGTAAAATTTTCCGCACAGGAAGGGACTGAAAAAACCGAGGTTCTTGAAAAACGTGTGCCTGGTGATTATGAATTTGTTGTAGGAGCAGAAGAAAGAGTGGGAAATAAACGTCTTTTCATTAATAAAATCAAGGTAAGGGATGGGGCATTCCGATCCAGAAAAGGCGATGTTGTGCTTGCAAAATACGTTAAAAGAATTTTTGCGAGAAAGAAATGGGAAGGTTCGGGTCAGCGTGATTTCCGAAGAGGGCCGTGGTAAAGGAAAAGATAAAAGAGAAAAAGAAGAGGAAGAAAAACTCGAAGCAATGCGCAGGCGCCTTGTAGACGATCTTGAGGCTTACCTGCTGCTGAAAGATAACGTCCGTGAGGCTATGCTCCATGTTCCAAGGCATAAGTTTGTTCCGGAATATGAACAAAAAGCAGCTTACATGGACAGACCCCTTGATATCGGTCACGGGCAAACAATCTCTGCCCCACATATGGTTGCGATGATGTGTGAACTCCTTGAACTCTCAGAAGGGCATAAAGTCCTTGAAATAGGGACAGGCTCAGGATATAATGCTGCAGTGATGGGAGAGCTCGTAGGAAAAAGTGGGCATGTGTACACGGTTGAACGTATAGAAGTCCTTGCAAATTTTGCAAGGGAGAACCTGAGAAAGACAGGATATAGGAATGTTACAGTGCTGCTTGAGGACGGTTCAATGGGTTATTCTTAGTATGCCCCTTATGACAGAATAGCTGTGACATGTGCAGCTCCTTATATCCCTGAACCTTTGCTCGAACAGTTGAAGCCTGGAGGCATAATGATTATTCCTGTGGGGGATTATACTCAAGAACTTTATAAAATTAAAAAAGACAGTAAGGGACATATATATAAAAAGAGAAAAGGTGGGGTTGTTTTTGTACCTCTGATTGGTAAACATGGCTTCCGAAAAAGCCTTGAATGCTAAAAACTCTGGTAAGAATAATTCTACTCTGAATTTTTAATAATTCTACTCTGAATTTTTAATAATTCTACTCTGAATTTTTAATAATTCTACTCTGAATTTTTAATAATTCTACTCTGAATTTCTGATAGTTCTACCCTTAACTTATGACAGTTTTACCTTTAACTTATAATAGTTCTACCCTGAACTTCTCTAATTATTTCCTTGAAGCAAAAACCAGGCTGAAAGTTCTGATAAAAGAAGCCAATTTCGATCTTCAAGTAGTGTTTTTTATATATTTTAAAAAATTAAATTAAGTATTAATAAGTTTAAAATCATCTAATAAATATGGACATCGACAGTTATGAGGATTTTGAGGAAATTCGAGTCAAGGATGTCTATATAGTCGATGTTTTTACAGACCCGACTCCTATAGTGCTTCTTGAAGATTTGCAGGGAAATATGCTACCTATATACATCGGGCATCTCGAAGCTCTCTCAATAGGAAACGTAATTAAAAAGGTTTCTCCGCCCAGACCTCTGGCTCATGACCTTATGCTCAATATTTTCGACAGGCTCGATATAAAAATCGAGGGAGCCTTGATTGATGAAAAAGTGGATAAAATCTATTATGCCAGGCTCCTGATAAGAAAGGATAACAGTATCATGCAGTTTGACGCAAGGCCAAGCGACTGCATTGCCCTTGCCTTGCGTGTTGGAGCCCCAATAAGAGTCAGAAAAAATGTGCTTGAAAGTTCCGAAGTCGAGATGTCAAGGCTTGAAGGCGCCCGAGTGATGAATATTTTCGGCTAGATTGGAACATGCAGATTTCATGTGAAGATTCCTTTCATGAGCTGTTAACTTTCATTTACTTTTGCTTACTTTTACTTACTTTTGCTTACTTTTACTTACTTTTGCTTACTTTTGCTTACTTTTGCTTACCTTAATTTACCTAAATTTCCCTTTATTTACCGTCACTTATTTTCACTTATCTTCTCTTAATCCTGCTTTTAAGGCTGTAAAATCAGTTTTGGAAAAAATCAGTTTTGGAATTATGTTTAGTGATTTTTAGGCATTTCCCTTTCCTTTGAAAAGATTTAAGTTTATAAATATTCTTTATAGCTTATTACCCATGACTATCATTGATCTGTAAGCTTCTGTCAGGTACAGAAGGACTATTTTTGATAGAGACTACTATCTAATACTGCCATTGATCCAGTACTGCCGCTAATCCAGGAATGGAACTAATACTGGTATTGGCTTAATTTCAACAAGCTTTTAATAAAAGTTTAATTTATTATCCCATAGATGCTCACCAAAAGAATTATACCATGCCTTGATGTGACCCTTGACAGAGCAGGTGGCTGTGTTGTTAAAGGGGTTGAGTTCGTGGACCTGAAAGAGGCCGGAGACCCTGTGGAACTCGCCAAGCGCTACAATGAAGAAGGCGCAGATGAACTTGTTTTTCTGGACATTACAGCTTCGGCTCATGGCAGGAAAACTATGATCGATGTGATCGAAAGGACTGCAGATGAAGTTTTCATTCCTCTTACGATTGGAGGAGGAATAAACTCCATTGATGCAATTCGCCAGATTCTTCGGGCTGGGGCAGATAAGGTCTCAGTTAACACCTCTGCAGTCAAGAATCCTGACTTCATCAAAGAATCCTCAGATATATTCGGAGCCCAGTGTATTGTCACTGCAATTGACTGCAAGCGAAACACTGACATAAAGAACAATCCCGACAAAACTATTCTGGAGCTCGAGGACGGAACGCCTGCTTGGTATGAGGTTGTAATTTACGGAGGCCGGGAAGCTACGGGAATCGATGCCGTGCAGTGGGCAAGAAGAGCAGAAGAACTGGGTTCCGGAGAAATCCTGCTCACAAGCATGGATCGGGACGGAACATGTGCCGGTTATGACCTGCCAATCACGAAAAAACTCTCAGAGGAGCTCGATATTCCGATTATAGCCTCAGGAGGTGTCGGAAACCCTCAGCACATCTATGAAGGTTTCTCAATTGGAAAAGCCGATGCCGCCCTTGCAGCAAGTATTTTCCACTTCAGGGAGTACTCGATTAAAGAAGTTAAAGAATATCTGAGGGAAAAGGAAATTCCTGTAAGGCTCTAAATTGAAAAAAGTAGAAAATATCGGAGTGGGGAAGAGTAATGGAAATCTTAGAATTTCAGAGACTGATGTCCGAGCTGTATGCGCATAATGACAGAAAGAGGGGAGGGAAGGCTACCATGCTTTGGCTGGTTGAGGAAATTGGAGAACTTGCTGAAGCCATTCGTAGGGAAGAGTCAGAAAATATAGAAGAGGAACTTGCAGATTGTTTTGCATGGATAGGGGCACTTGCCAATCTTTACGGCGTGAACCTCGAAGAAGCCTTTCTCAAGAAGTATCCCGGTATGTGCCCTACATGCAAGCAGAAGCCCTGTATATGTACGGATTGAGTACTGTAAACGTATTTTGTTTGAAGAGCCTGATTTTTCAGAAGGCTTATTTTTAGAGGACTAGTTCTTAAAGGACTAATTCTTAGAGGAATTACTTTTAGAAGGCTTATTTTCCGAAGGCTTATTTTCAGAATTCGGTCTCCATATCTTGGTTGCCCCGGCTTTTGTTCTTTCGGAAGTTTTTTTCATATTATCTTTCATATATTTTGAGATACTTTTTTATTTCTTAGAGGCAATTTCTTATGTGGAATTCTTATATGGATTCTCCATTATCGGGGGATATATATGTCAGAAGCCGACACCATGGAACTTCTTGAGGGTTTGCAGTTGAAGATTCTTAACAATACTGATGAGGATCTTGTGCTCCAAGCTGAGAAAATTGATAAAGGAAAATTTAAAAAAGGTCACCAGGCTCCAGCTAAAATTGAATCTTATGAAGAAAAGAGCTTTGAGCTCATTGCATGCGAAGGGAGCTGTGAAGGTGGAGCGGACATTGAAGGCTGGGTTAAGTACGGGCTGGGGTGTACGGAAGGGTACTGTAAAATACACTTCAGATACGTGAGAAAAACAGATAACCTCAGCTACTCGTGTGAATGCCACATGCACGATGGGAAAATGCTCTGCGAAGCTTCAAAAGATGAGAAAGCCGGGAGAACCGTGAGCTGCATAATAGGGCCGAAAGCATAATACTGAAACATAACCGACCTGTCCGGCAAGAATCACTCAGGCTGGGCTTCGTTTGTTCTTATATATTTTTACCTATTTTTACCTATTTTTACCTATTTTTAATTTTAACTTCTTTTTATAAACTTTAACTATTGGCCTTGTATACAAAAAACGTATGCCAAAGTTTAATTAAGGGCAGGCTCTCTAATCCTTTCGATGAAGCCTGAAAAACCGGAACTGCTTGCCCCGGCAGGAGGCATGGAAGCTTTTATTGCAGCCGTAGAAAATGGGGCGGACGCCGTGTACCTCGGAGCTCGGGCTTTCAGTGCTCGGGGGTATGCCTCTAACTTTTCAGAGAAAGAGCTTGAAGAAGCCATTGATTATGCTCATCTGAGAGGCGTGAAAGTTTACGTAACTGTTAACACGCTACTCAAGGAAGATGAAATAGAAAATGCCCTCAAGCTGCTTTCCTGGCTAAGAAACATCGGGACCGATGCGATCATAATTCAAGATCTGGGGCTTATATCGCTTGCAAGAAAATATCTGCCTGACCTCCCGCTGCATGCGAGTACCCAAATGACTTTGCATAATAGCGAAGGAGTTGAACTCGCAAAAACAATGGGAATAGAGAGGGTAGTTCTCTCAAGGGAGTGCTCGCTTGAAGAGATAATAAGAATCAAAGAAAAAACAGGGACTGAAATTGAGGTTTTCATACATGGGGCTCTCTGTATTTCCTATTCCGGTCAGTGCCTTCTGAGCAGCCTTATAGGGGGAAGAAGTGGAAACCGGGGATTCTGTGCCCAGCCATGTCGTAAAAAATACAGACTGTACTGCGAAGGAAAGCAGGTAAAAACAACAGGCAGCTATCTCTTAAGCCCGAAAGACCTTAATACGACCTCAGGACTGGGAGCCCTTATAGAAGCCGGGATTGAATCTTTCAAAATCGAAGGCCGGATGAAAAGGCCGGAATATGTTGCAGGTGTCGTCAGGATTTACCGCCGCCTTATTGACAGGTATATTGAAAATCCCGCAGAGTATTATGTTTCCGAAGAAGAGCAGGAAATACTTACCCAGCTCTTCAACAGGGGTTTTACTAAGGGTTACTTTTTTGAAAATCCACGCTGGAAGCTCATGAGCAGGGAAAATCCCCACAACCGTGGAGTTCCGGCAGGTACGGTTACAGGGTATGACAGGCATTCAAACCGTATCCGGTTAAAACTTTCCCGGCCTCTTCGTCTCGGAGATGGGATAATGGTTGAAAATGCAGAGACCAGACCCGAAGATAAAGGAAAAATCATATCCTCAATGTATGTTGGAAAGGGTTCAGTATATAGTGCAGGAGTGGGAGATACGGTAGAAATTCCTTTTGATTCAAGGGCTCCCTCAGGAAGCACGGTATACAGGACGCATGACAAAAAACTTATGGACTCCCTCAAAAAGGAAAGCGAATCAGGAAGCCTGAGGGCTAAAATCCCTGTGTCCATTATGGCAACCGTTATATCTGGAAGACCTATCGGGCTTGAGATAAGAGACAGGGATGCAAACTCAGTAACAATTGAGTCCGAATATCTGGTTGAGAAAGCCGAAAAGCAGCCAACTTCAAAAGCCAGCATCGAAAAACAACTTTCAAAATTAGGAAACACTATTTTTGAGGCTGCTGAACTTTATATCACGATGGAAGAAGATATTTTTGTTCCTGTGGGGCAGTTGAACGAGTTAAGGACAAAAGCAGTGGAACAGCTTGAAAACCTGCGAATTTCCAGGTGGAAACGTGAACCTCTTGATGTTCTACAGGTCTGCAAATCTGAGGAAAAGGGATCAGTAAAAAAAGGATTAGAAGAAAAGGAATCAGTAGAAAAAGAATCTGAAAAAAAGGAATCCGTAGAAAATGCAGGTCAAGAAGCCGAAAAAACTATTCAAGAGCATCTTCCTATGCATTCCTTGCTCTCGGTTTCCGTTTATTCCCTTGAAGGGCTTAAAGGGGCGCTTGCAGGAGGAGCCGATAGGATTTATTTCGGGGAAGGACTTTTCAGAAGGCCGGAAATAACAGGGCAAGAAGAAGGTTCGGCAAAGGGATCTGAAGCAGTTTTCGAGAAAGCTATTGCAGAGACTCAAAAGGCAGGCAAGGAAATCTATTTGATTACTCCAAAGCTTGTAAAAGACTCCAGAATGGAGTCCATAGAAAAAATCTTCTCTCACGTAAGGAAACTGGGGGCTGACGGGGTCCTTGTTTCAAATCTGGGGACCCTTGGCCTCGTAAAAGCCGGAAAAATTCCTTTTATTGCGGACAGCCCTCTGAATATCTTTAACAGCCGTACTTTTGCCTTTTTATTGCAGGAAGGGGCTCAAATGGCTGTAATTTCTCCGGAACTGACCCTTGAGGAATTAAAATGTGTTACACCTCATGGGCCTGCAGAGTGTATTGTTTACGGCAGGCTTGAATTAATGGAATCAGAACACTGCCTTACAGGCGGGCTTCTCGGGAACAACAATGGGCAATGTAATGCCCCATGCAGGTCAGGAAAGTTTACACTGGTAGATGAAAAAAATTACGAGTTTCCCCTGCTCATGGATTATGAATGCAGGCTGCATCTCCTTAACTCAAGATCACTCTGCATGCTTGAGTATCTTCCTGAAATTCTCGAAAGCGGAGTTTCAAGCCTGAGGGTTGAAACTCTGGGAATGGATAATCCGGATGAGATCCGAAAAGTGACCCGAGCTTACAGAAAAGCAATTGATACTTATCTTGAAACCGGGAAAAAGGGATCTGAAAATTGCGAGAAGCTTGGAAAGGGCTTTACGACCGGACATTATTTCAGGGGTGTACAGTAAAAGCCGGAATTGCCGGAAAAACAGGCTGAAAGGTGAAAGAAATATGGAAAAACTGGAAAAAATGAAGGTTTCGGAAAAAAGAAGCCCCAAGATCTTCTTGTCTGGCTCTATCCGTGGAGGAAGGCAACTGCTTGAAACATACAGGTTTATGTTTGACACTCTCGAAGAGGCAGGGGCTGAAGTGCTAAGCTGGCACGTTGCAGACCCTGAGCTGGAAAAAACCGAAATGAAAATGACAGAAGAAGAAATCTATGCCAGGGATATGGGTTTGCTTGTAAAAAGTGATGCCCTGATTGCAGAAGTAACAGTACCTTCCACAGGTGTGGGTTATGAAATCTGCAGAGCCCTTGTACTGGGAATTCCCGTGCTATGTGTTTACAGCCCTGATAAAGCAGTCTCGGCAATGGTATTGGGAAATCCAGACCATTTACTTAAGGCAAGAGCTTATCCGGACAAAACCTCACTTAATAAAATTATTATTGAATTTATCCGGTCTCTTTGAGAATAAAAGCCTGACGTTATCCTTCTTTTCGAAAGAAACGCCATTGGATGCCCTGCCAAACCCTGATTGTAATCTTTATGGCTTATAACCGTATTATAAAACTCGGTGATAATTATAAATAAGTTGAGCCCCTAAGTAGGATTATGGTAGTTGAAATTATAGAAGTTTTAGTACTGATTCTGGCAATCGTAGTGGCCTTTGTCCTATATAAAGTCCTGAAGACCGCAACCAGCCTTGCAATAAATGCAGTACTTGGGGTCCTAGTCCTTACGGCGGCAAAACTTTTGTTCGGACTTGAAATCGCAATTACCTGGGTAGCAGTTCTTATCTGCGCAATAGGGGGCGTTATAGGGGCGCTTGTTATAATTGTGCTGAACTATCTAAAAATAGCTTTCGTATAAATAAATAGGTAAAAAACTAAAGGAATTTAAAGATACGAGAAGACATTTGATAAAAATTTTTAAATTCTTTTTGATAAACTTTTTTATGTAGTTTTTGATAAAACTTTTTTCTAAAAAGTTTTCGATAAAGCTTTTTTATGTAGTTTTTGATAAAACTTTTTTCTAAAAAGTTTTCGATAAAGCTTTTTTATGTAGTTTTTGATAAAACTTTTTTCTAAAAAGTTTTCGGTAAAGCTTTTTTCTAAATTTTGAGAGAAGGAATTCAAGGTTTTCGAAAGATTCCTTTTATCAGATGCCTCCTGTAAACTGTCCCTCTGAAGTTTTTTTCTTTTATTGCATCTTCCAACTCTATAATCTCTAAATCCTTGAAAAGGGCCCTGACCTCTTCTTTAGTAAAATAGTGATAGATTATTCCATTTTGTCGGGCAAAAGTCCTCTCTTCAAAAGGGATTGAAGTTTCTCCTCCGCAACGCATATCTTTATAGCCGAAGGCCTCAAAGAAGAAAAAACCTCCCTCTTTCAGTATGTGAGTGAGTTCCTTGACAGCAAGTTCCCTTTCTGCTTTGAAGAGATGCTGAAGTACCCCGTAACAGAGAACTCCGTCAAAAGTTCGGGTTTTGAAGGGCAGATCCAGGATACTTGCACCAAGGTGCTCTGCGAACCTGCCACTCCTTGCAAGCTGATCTCTGGAAACATTAAGGGCTGTTAAAGAAATGTCAATTCCTATTGTGTTGTAATGCCTTACAAGTTCACCAAGATATCTGCCGTTTCCTGAGCCTGCATCAAGAACCCTGGATCCGGGCAGAAGACGAGTCTGGAAATCCCGGATAGGGGCTGGCCCACCCCATTTCAGGTGGGTGTATTCTTTGTCCCAGGCCAGAAAGTGATTTTTCGTGGAGCTTGCCTGTGAATCTGCGAGGCTAAAAGTGTCTGTTTTATCCATGTTTGCGATTTATCATGTTTATGCGTGTTTTTCAGGGCTATAATTTGAAGCTTCCTCAAATCTTTCTACCAGGAACTCCTTTTCAAACGAAGATAGGAACCATCCTGCTTTAGGGCCTGAGCTCTGCCCGAGTAATGAAATGTAAATTGCTTTGAAAAGCTCCTTAGGATCAACCTGTGGAGCAGGAGTTTCCAGCTTTTCTGCAATCCGCTTGTTCAGTTCGGAACCCTCATCCTTTGCAGAATAGACCAGCATATGGTATTCTTCTCCACTGATTTCACCTCTTGACTCGATAAGGGCTGCAAATGCTGAAAGAAAGGCTTTCTGAAGCTCGGACAGGGTTGCTGCCTGTACAGGCACCTTTTCTTTAACCTTAAACTTGGCAAAGGGTGGAGCATAGAGTTTTAGCCATTTAGATACATTGTCTGCCAGTTCTTTTATACACTTTTTGTCTTCAGTTGAGAAACCTGAACGTTTTACAATTTTCAGGATTCGGTCAAAGTCTCCTCTTGCTACCTGATATATAGTCACCATCTGCTTGAAAGGAATTTCGGACTGGCAAATTCCAGTTGCCCTGGAAAGTTCATATACTCTTCTCTGAAAAGCCCCGAGAGCAGGATCATTTTCCCTGAACTGCGTCCTGAGCCGTTCATATTCGTCCACAAGGGTGAGAAGAGGCTGTCCAGGGTCGAATTGGATGTGCTTTTCAGGTTTTGTGCGGATGATCAGGTAGCGAAGAACTTCAGGAGGCACAACTTCCAGCATGTCAGAAATGGAGACAACTACTCCTGTAGAAGAAGACATTGCCCCTTGTTTTCCAAGCATTATCCATTCATAGACAACTGGATACGGAGGTTCATGCCCGAAAATTTCTCTTACTATTCTCTTTCCTGTATCATAAGAACCACCTTTCGAAGCATGGTCCTTTCCGAAAGGTTCTACAGTCACCCCTAAAATTGACCAGCGAGCAGGCCAGTCTACGCGCCAGGTAAGTTTTCCTCCTCCTGCCATAGGTACGGTTCCGGAGTGCCCGCATGCACAGACATAGTCCACGGTTTCGGCCTCCAGGTCAAAGCCCGTTACCTTCGTGGTTGTGATCCTTCCGCATTGATCGCATCTGGGATTGAAAGGGCTCCAATCAGGAGCTACAGTTTTTCCCGATACTTCTTCCAGGATTTTCGCAATGGCATCTCTTTTAATAAGGGCAGTTTTTATTGCTTCAGTGTACTTACCTGTCTTGTACATCTCATCTGCCCTGTAAACCTGAGGAGTAATTCCAAGTCGCCTGAGAGCTTCCAGGAAAGGTTTCAAGAAATGTTCGGCATAGTTTGCACAGTCTCCGCAGGGACAGGGAATTTCGGAGATCGGCTTTCCCACATGTTCGGCATAACTCTCGGGAAGGAATGGGTAAACCTTGCGCAGGGGATCATAATTGTCAGCAATATAGATAAAGTCGGCATCTGCTCCTTTATCAATTAGAGCCCTATAAACAGCATCTGCAGTCACGACTTCTCTCATGTTGCCTATATGGATGTGTCCAGACGGAGTAATGCCTGTAGCAACAAGATGCTTGTCGTTCTTTTTTAGCACGTCTTCTGCTATGACGTCTGCCCAGTGAATTGTGTCTGCCATATTTCTCACCAGAATCAAGCCTTTCAAACAATCCTTTTGAAACAACTCTTTTGAAACAACTCTTTTAAAACAACCCTTTTAAAACAACTCTTTTAAAAAAAGGCTTGACCGAAAAGCCCATAAATGATATGATCGACGTGACTGCAAGCCTTTTTTCAAAAGGCTTGATCGAAAACCTCTCTATGAGGTATGGTAACAATCCTTTTCAAAAGGTTTGATAGAAACCCGTTGGAAAACCATTTATCTCTGGATAATTATCGCAAGCCTTTTAAAAAAGGGTTTAAGCGAAAAACTTTGAGTTTCCTGCATAATTATCATTTCAACTAATAAACTTTGGGCTTGAAGGTATAAACTTTGAGCTGGAAGGCAAGGAGCTGGAATCCGTTTATATTTTGCTTTTTTTGATGATGAAAGATGTAAGTAAAATCTAAAAGGAAGCCTAAGTGTAAAAAATAAAAAAAGGAGAAAAATCAATGGAGGTTCAAAGGCAAATTAACTCAGAAGTCTGCAGATTTACGGAGATTTAATATGGCACCTTATTGAGCAAATCAAGTAAACTTGACTTGCCAATAAATAAAAGCACGTAAAAATATATAAATATTTCGAAACGGGTTGAGTACGGATAAAAATCTTATCAATAATAGAACAAGTTAGATGAAAGCAAAGGAAATTTATAGAATCAGTACAAAAATAATACAGAAGAATCGAAAATCAGTATAAAAATAACACAGAAGAATCAAAAATTTGTGAAGCTCAAGAAATTAGGACGGCATTGTTTACAACATCCTTGTTTGCCATTGTCTGCGGAAAGTATGGAAAAATCAACAATAAAAAGGATGTTAAATGTTTACTATCAATATTTTTTGTAGTTTCAACAACTTCATGAGTAAATGTAAGTTCTGCCAGTGTAACTCGGTCAGTGTAATTCTGTCAGTATAACTCTGACATTTACAGCGCAGATACCTCCCAGATATAGCTCTACACGGTGGATTACAGTTGAGAATCCGCTGGGTTGTGTCAGAAAATGAGTAAAATCTATAAAAATAAAATGACAGCAGGGACGGTGGTCGCTATTTTCCAAGGAAGACTTTTCGGACCTGCCTGAATGGTTTGATGGTCGCTTTTCTGCTGTTTTTAGCAGGTCCGATTTTGTCCAGTTTGGATCTTGTTTATCCCTGCTGTGGAGGAACATTCAGGCTGCTGCCTGAGTTTTTTCTTAAGCTATCTGCTTTCTGAAAGTGTTGCAGGAATTAATCTTAATATCGAGCAACTTTTCAATATTCATCTTTGCAGCAATACCTTTTGCAGCACCTGGTACTGAAGTTACTACTCCAATATCAAGTTCTTCACGCAGCTCGCGCATAACATGCTCGTCTACGAGGTCCATCTTGTCGACCCCTAGCTTCTTTGCCACGTATTCTTTTGCCTCGCCTATGCGCATATTCTTTGAGAACTCCATTCTTGCGACAAGGTCTCCTGCAGCCCTTATTCCAGTCATACCTGAAGCCATTATGTGTGCGATCGGCATACCCAATGGGTCGCCGACCCCGATCTATATGCCGTCTACGCCTGCAATTTCTACCATTGCCTTGCTGGCCCTTGTAACCGCATCAATAGGAGGAGTCTCAAGCATAGGAATTCCGCCAACGCCCATGCCCATGTCAACGTGACAGGGAATCGGAGAGGCTTCGACAGCTGCCTTCATGAAGGTAACTGCACGGGCAAGGTTCCAGGCTGAAGTTTTGCTGGTATTGGTGTTGCATACTGGCCCGAAAACGTTTGCTCCTGCCTTTGCAATAAGTGGAGCCTGCTGGTGAGGCCACAGCCCTGCAAGGGTAACGCCATCGTACTGAAGGTTTCCGTGCATACCGAGTACGCATTCTCCTGCCATGCCTGCTTCGATGTACATGTCAGGGAATTCCTTCCTGAGGGCTTCGATTGCGTGGAGAGTACCATACATGTCAGCGTCTCCTGCTGCACCGGTTGTGTCAAAATTAACACCGTCTGCCCCAGAGGCAAAGAGTTTTTGCATAACCCATACTGTGTCTCTTGTAAGGTGTTCGGCAGCGTGTTCCATTGATTCCCAGGCTTCCTGAATCTTGAAAGCTTTCATAAGGTCGCCGGGATTCTCAAATGGTCCATCAGGGGTATAATACAGTCCCATATTTGGCATTGCGCCGTAAAACAATGGGATGATCATGTTCTGCTGGCAGACTTCCATTGCCTGGCACTCGTTTGATACGACAGGTTTTACAGGCTTAAAACTGTAATCGATGTGTCCGAGTTCCATTGTATCGGCACCGAAAGCACGCTCGTGCGTCATGCAGCCAACCAGGCGGCTGGAAGGAATACCGACACCACTGTTACCCTGGTCACCGTCAAGCCTTATAGTGCCGATGTCGTGCGTTACGGGAATCTCCATGCCCTGCTCGACACTTACAGCCTTGCCTGGCATCATAAGAATTTCTGCAAGCTTGTCAATTTCATCGGCGCTGAGGGCAGAGATCTCACCAAGGTCGGCAGCATTAGCAGTTCCGGCCTCGATCTCAGCCATTATTTTCTCTTTGGTAAGGAAGACACGTTTTCCGTCTCCCATTCTCAAAGCGTATTCAGTTGCCATTTTTATTCTCCTTTCTTTTTATTTTATTAATTAAATTTAGGAAACTGTATTCTGGGGTTCAGAATTTTGATACAAAAGTTCTGGCTTGCCAGAGGGCCACTACTGCCAGAATAAGGATCAAAATCATCCAAAGGATCTTTGCTTCCGGTATGAAGGAGTTTGCCCAATATGCATTGTAAGCTTCTAGAGCAGCTGCTGTTTGCGTCATATTTATCCTCCTTATGGTCACAAATTTCTCAAGCAGGCATCAGAACCTCGGGATCTCCCAAAGTCTGTGATCACATACTTGTGCAGAAGGAATTCTTTTTTGTAAATTCCTTCTTCGTCAATTTTCTGCTCCACATCCTTCAGCATTCCTCCAGATGCCAGTTCAATAATGTCAAAGTTAATGCTGTCTCTGCCATATGCACTATTCATGCCGTACTCTTCCTGGATTTTTGAAACTATCTCATAGTTCCAGTACTCTTTCCCATCCAGAAGAATCTCCAGAATCCTGAACTTTATAGGACGAGTTCCGCTCACTTCATTCACCTCTCAGAGTTTCAAGTGCACTTGCATCTTCCGTAAACATAACAAAACTGCCAATTACGCAGAGAGTGCCTCCGACAAGGATAGTCCACTGCGGGACATCTCCAAAGAAGAGGAAAATGAAGATAATAGAACATAGTCCGTAAAGATTTCCGATACCCTGGCCTCTTCCAACCCCTATGAGCGGGAAGGATTTGTACCAGCAAACGTAACAGAAACCAAAGGTAATTCCTGCAAAGATCAGGACCAGTAGAGTCAGGGGTTCAAATGCCTGGATAGCGAAGGAATACATAGGGAAACCAAAGATTGCAAGCACAGGAACAATAATTATCCACCAGATAATATTTTCTCCAAGGAAACGAAGAGTCAGTCCGGCATCAGGCTCTGAAATGTCAAGTCCTTTGCCTGCAATTGCGCCTTCAATTCCCCAGCCTGCAGCAGCCATCAAACCACCCAGATATCCTATCCACTGAACATTACCTGAAGAGAGATCAGAAAGAAGCCCACCACCGAAGATTGTAATACCTCCAATGATAATGACTCCTATGCCCATAGCTGCTCTTTTGGAGATCTTTTCTCCATACCAGTAATAAGCTAGAATCGATCCCACTACAGGATAAAGAAGACCAGCAACCGCTGCAAATGCTCCACCAATGAAGCCCATAGCAATAAAAGAACCTAGAATTGCCATAGGACCTCCGAAAATAGAGGCAAGGAAGAACCATTTAGAGCATGGATGGAATTCTTTAAGAGTTCGGACAAGCTCTCCGTATTTACCAAGTACTCCGTTCCAGATCATCAGTGCAACCATAACCGTAAGTGCATTGAAAGCAGTGATGAGAACAGCAGTTATAACAAGAGCTGTACCATCTCCACCTGTTTTGGCAACAGCTGCATACATCTGATCGAACGGGTTAAGCACCCAGACGACAGTACCCGGCAGATACCAGATACCCCAGAATACAGCACAGAAAAGGGCCCACATATACCCTTTACTGATCTTTCTTTTACTTTCCTGTTTTTTTAAGGTTCTCAAATCCACGAAAACTCCCTCCATTTTTCAGAACGCTGTGGAGTTCCCTCAGGACATAATCTCCAGTCCATCTCCACAACCTGAAAGTGCAGCCCAAAAGCTCTTTTTGGGGTTTTCATACCTGGGAATATTTTTCAAGTTTTTTAAATTCAAACTTCTTTTCAACTATTACCTTTAGCTGTTTTTCTGACTGTCTATAAGTTTTCCACCTTTACAATCGTTTCAGCCGTTTTTGTAATATTCCCTTGAGTGGTATGATTTGCAAGAACTGTTCCAGCTATATCCTAAGCTACAGTTTCACAAATATTGCACAAAATAGAGTTGCAGAAAATGTATTCAAACGTACATTTTCTGCAACTTAATCCATTTACTAAGGCTGCTTTCTCAGACGTTCAAAGCTGCTTTTACCTTGGCGACTGCATCATTAGCGCTTTCACCATAGATATCTGCACCTATCTTGTCTGCCCAGTCCTGGGTAACAGGAGCGCCACCGACCATAGTCTTTACCTGGTCGCGAACGCCTGCTTCTTTCAGCTGTTCCTCAATCTGGATCTGGTTTACCATTGTGGTTGTCATAAGTGCGGAGGATGCGACAACCTGTGGTTTGAGTTCTTTCACTTTTTCTACAAAAGTCTTAATTGAGACATCTCTTCCAAGGTCTATGACTTTGAAACCTGCAATGTTGAGCATGGAAGCTACAATGTCTTTTCCGATGGAGTGAATATCGCCTTCGATGGTTCCGATAGCAACGGTTCCGAGGCTCTTGGTCTGAGACTTACGCTTTTCCATTTCCGGGGTGATAACTTTTATACCGGCATTCATTGCTTCGGCAGCTGCAAGTACGTGGGGCAGGAAGAGTTCACCCTGACCGAATTTTTCTCCTACTTCCTCCATGCCTGCAGTAAAGCCTTTCTCAATAAGCTCTACAGGGTCAATTCCTGCAGCAAGGGCTTCACTTGCCACTTCTTCTGCAAGTTCGTCATCAAAGTCGGTGATTGCTTCTTTTGCTCTTGCAATGATTTCTTCTTTGTTTGCCATTTTTAGATCTCCTGAATATCTGGATATTAATTACATGCCTCTGAAGGCTTTGTCAGCCTTGTCCACGATTGCCTGCATGTCTTTGAGAATGTCTGCATCGATTGGGGTTACCTGGTGATTTTTAAGAACGTCCACGACTTTTTCGTGTGCAACTGTTGCAAGGTCCTTTGAACCTGCTGCAGCCCAGTCTCCAAACATGCGCCTGTCAAAGAGCATTGGATTAGACGGGTAATCCACAAGTTGCCTGGTCTGTTTAAGGGCCAGGAAATTGTTTCCGATGCCTACTTTCTGGATAGATTCGACTGCGAGGGTTTCTTCTGAGACAGGGATTCCGTGCATGGCTTTCTTGACCATACTGAATATATCATTGTCAATAACAAGCTGTTCCATCGAGAACGTCATTCCGAGCTCAAGCATCCCGGCTCCGTATATGGTGTTGGCACCAGAAAGAGCAGGTAGAAGGGTTGTTATGGTCTTTTCGTGACCAGCCTGGTCGTCTGGGACCTTGGCATCAGACTAGGAACCTGCCACATAGGAGGGTAAACCATAGAACTGGGCAAGTTTTGCAACCGCAGCGCTTATGAGACCGAGTTCGGGAGATCCGACAGGAGCAGTACCTTTCTTCAGGTCGAAGGTAGTTGTGGAACTTCCATACCATACCTTGGACCCAGGCACTGTCAGCTGGGCAAGCACAATTCCGGAAAGGACTTCAGCATTGTGGGTTACAAGAGTTCCTGCAAGGTAAACAGGAGAAGAGCCACCGGACATTGCCATACTCAGGACATTAACCGGTATTCCGAAGCGTGCACCTTTAATGATGACCTGGCAGGCATTTACACTGAGTTCGAGTGGACTGGTTGGACAGACGAGCATAGAGAAGATTGGTTTCTTCCTGGCTTCTTCTTCGTTGCCACCATAGTAGGCTTTTACGATGTCCCAGTAGTACTCGACGTTTTCGCCAACAGGGTCAATGTGGTGGTAGTGTTTTGAGGTGCCTGCAAGCGGAGTGAGAGTCTCGTGGACGTCCTGTGCACCCTGGCCTGCAATGTCCCTGGCAGAGACCGGAAGAGAGAAGTAGTCAATGTTTTCGGCCCAGTCACAGAGTTTTGCAATGTCTGCAATGTCTTTTTCGACGGAGTCAACAGTTACATACTTGCCGTCCTGATACTTGCAAACCTTTACACCGGTACCGAAACATGTCCAGTGTACTTTACCGCCACATTCCTGAACAGTGTTGAATTTTTTGTCACGGCCCCAGAGGACAAATCTGGAGGGTGCAAACTGAAGAGCTTTTCTTACGAGATATTCAGGGATTTTTACAACGTTAGTCTTCTCGTCGACTTCACAGCCATTTTCTTTGAAGATCTGCCTTGCTTCGGGATCAGAAACCTGAATGCCCGGGTTCATCAGAACTTCCATGGTTGCATAGTGAATTGCCTTAAGTTCATCAGTAGTAAAAAGGTTTAATTCTACGCCATTAAGTGAATTAAATCCAGCAACTGCGTTATTTTTTGCCATTTTTTAACCTCCGAATAAGAATAATTTAAGCCAGAAGCTCTTTTGCTTTTGCAACAGCCTCGGTTGCGTTTTCAGCATAGCAGTCTGCACCGATCTTATCAGCCCAGGCCTGGGTTGCAGGTGCACCGCCTACCATGACTTTAACTTTGTCCCTGAGTCCTTCTTCTTTGAGGAGCTCGATTACTCCTTTCTGTCCCTGGAGAGTTGTGGTCATAAGTGCGGAAATTCCAATCATATCAGCATTGACTTCTTTTGCCTTCTCAATAAAGTTCCTGATTGGAACATCACGGCCGATGTCATATACTTCAAAACCGGCAGATTGGAGCATTGTGGATACAATTGCTTTTCCAATATCATGAACGTCACCTTCTACGGTACCGTTCACAATAACACCGAGCTTTGAGCCGGAAGCTCCTTCAGGCATAAGATCCTTAAGAGCTGCAACTCCTGCACTCATCGCATCGGCAGCCATCATCACATGTGGCAGGAACAGTTTTCCTCTTTCGAAAAGGGTACCAACCTCATTCATGCCTACGGCAAGCCCTTTTTCAATTATTTCGGAAGGTTCCAGTTCTCCTTTAGCTTTTTCAACTACAGCGAGTACTGTATCCTTCTTGCAGGAAATTATAGCATCTGCAAGTTCCTGAAGCAATTCTTCTTTGCTAATGTTGCATCCTCCGTTTTAGTTTTTGAGATATAGAGACTTCTCTCCTGTAATTATCACGAATAATCGTGAACATTCAGGCTGTAAGCTCATGCTTCTGGGTGAAGCGATGAATGTACAGGAAGAAACTCACGATCACCATGGGTGGGAAACCATGATCACCTCAAGCGAGACAATGAAACCATGAAGAATTCATGATTACGCTGATTGGGGTTCATGAGTGTTTTAGCAGATGGGGGTGTTTTTTGTGCCATTTTAATCCCGTCTGATAACTCATCTTTCAGATGTCTCCACTACTTTGTTGGTTATTCGCCTATATATATTTTTCTAAAAATTCTGTAATGAAATCAAGGGTATTATTTATAGTTTTCGGTTTTTCAATTTTCATTTGTATATTAAGGAAGAAAATAAAATAAAATTATCAAAAAATATAAATATTAAATGCTCAAAGTGTATTTTTGTAAAGTGTTTTTTGATTCAGACCTCAAGTAACATTCAGCTGGAGACTGCTTACAGGTTGCGTCCCACAAACAAAATTTTGTTGCCAATGGTTGAAAGGACCGCAGTCAGATCTTCATGATAGTGATTTTCAAATGCCCTCTTCCATAGATTGCTATCTGTCTTATCTTTTACTTTTCTCTCTATTTGCACTCTTATATGCGGAAGTAGGCAACCGTTGTATTATGTGTTACTATTTATAGCTTTCCACTCTTTGTGTTGCAGGTCCTGCAAGTTCTATAGCCTCCATATCCACCATTGAAGACTGAGTTTCTTTTTGGCAAAAAAGATAATGACATCAGAAAAAATAATGAAATCAAAAGGATATATGAGTTATTATGGTAATTATAAACCTTCAGGTTCCTCGTACCCTGAAATGCAGAGTTTGTAAGCCCTGTTGACTAGTTCCAGCATTCTGGAATCTTCCCTCTCTATTTTTATTCCGCAGGCAAGGGAAAGGTATTCGGCAAGGTCAAAAATTTTTATTTTTTCATCCTGTCCGGCTTCAATAAGATTCTGCATGCAGCCTCCGCAGTTAGTTATAATTATATCACAGCTCAGTTTTTCGGCAACTCTATAGCGGTCAGAGGCCACGTCCAGGGACTCAGATGGGTAGTTGACCCTTACTCCACCTCCAAAGCCACAGCAAGCCGAGTTTTGAGGAGTTCCATTGGCAAGTTCGGTGCCTGGAATTTGCTCAAGCACATCTCTTGCTTCTTGATATACTCCCATTGCCCTGGTAAGATGGCATGGGTCATGATAAAACACTTTATGCTTGAGCACAGCTTCCGGAATGAGTTTTCCTTCCCTTATAAGAAGCTCAAGGTACTGAGAAACGTGCAATACCTGAAAATTAAGTTTCCCAAAAACTCGAGGGTAGATATCTTTAAACGCCTTAAAGCAGCCAGGACAGGCTGTAATAAGAGTTTTGGCTCCCCTTTTTCGGATTTCTTCAATGTTCCGCTTTCCGTTTCTGTGGATAGGTCCCGGATCTCCTGAGCCAGCAGATACGGCTCCGCAGCAGTACTCTACCCCGCTCAGGACACTATAGTCAACTGCAGCTTTATCCAGCAGTGCAACCGTAGCCTGTGCCATGATTTTGTTAATATATGTGCCTGCACAGCCTGGAAAATAGACTACTGAACCTGAGCTTTCCTTATAAATTGGAGTTCCATCCAGCTCGGCAATCTTCTTAAAGAGATTGTTCTCAGCCTCAGGGTCTACCATTGTCTGCCTGTCGGTAAGTCCGTGTTCACTGACCCACTTTTGTCTGGCAGGAGAAATAAGCTTTTTTATTCCCAGCCCCGCAGGACAGGCATTTGTACAGAGTCCGCAGGTCAGACAGCGCATAAGAGAGCCGTCATCAATATCCGAATTTCCTTCCAGATATCCATACAATCGGTTAAGCAAACTCAGGTCATTGTAGCGAGGGCAAACCTTAAGACATTGCCCGCATTTTTTACACTCTGACCTGTGCTTTTCTACGATTCCCATTTTTTAACTCCATATTATTTTAAATTCATGCAACTTATTATCTCTTTAATATTTTTTATTAATACTTTTTAACTAATACTTTTTATCAGGTATTTTTTATCAGATGTTTCACATCAGGTATTTTTTATCAGGTATTTTTATCAGGTATTTTTATCAGGTATTTTTATCAGGTATTCTTTACCGAATATTTAGCAATATCTTTAATAGAAATCATTAAAACTTCTTTTTTAGCAGGAGATCCTTAAAAGTTCCTCCTTGATATGAGTTCTTATCAGTTTTTCTTGATAAAAATCACTTACAAATCGCTTCTAAGTCGTGAAATTACTTAAAAACCGCTTGTAAACCATAAAAACCACTCAGGGCTTACTGTGAAGTCAGTAAGTAATTGAAATAATTCCTTAAAATCACCAGAAAATCTTTAAAAATTCTCTTTTTGACAGAAACTCTTTTATTGTCCCTGTTTACATTCTGTCTGGATAATCATCCCACTTCAGGAAGCTCTTAATAGCAGATTGGAAGTGCGGAAATGTTTTTCCCCAAAAAGATAAGCTAATATTCAACCATACTATCATCTATATGTAGCTATACACGCAGCCAGTAAAAGGAAGGGGTTAAAAATCTTTGACGAACTCAAAAACAGTGCAAGAACGCTGATAATTCCCATTGCCCGCTTGGTTCCTTTATCTCCGAACACTCTCACGTTACTTGGTTTTGCCGTAAGCGTCGCTGCGGGAGCGGCATTTGCGCTGGGTAAACCCTTTGCGGGTGGCCTTCTTATTCTTTTTAGCGGAGTCTTTGATATTCTTGACGGAGGAGTTGCAAGGGCAAAAGGCCGGATTACACCTTTTGGAGGTGTACTCGATTCGGTTTGCGACCGGTACTCTGACGGCCTGATGTTCCTCGGGATAATAGCAGGCGCAGTCAACGGCAGGCTTGTCCTTTCTCCTATTGTGCAAATCGAAGGCTGGCTCTGGGCAGGCTTTGCTCTGATAGGCTCCTTCCTGGTAAGCTACACTCGCGCTCGTGCAGAATCCGCAGGCTGCCGAAAACTGTCAGTCGGAATTGCCGAACGTACGGAAAGAATGATTCTTCTGGCTCTGGGAGGAATTTCAGGGTTTCTCAGCTGGGCTCTAGTACTTGTAGCTGTATTTTCCCATATTACTATTATTCAACGAGTCCTTCGGGCAAAAAGCATATTGAGTAAGCCTTCTGAAGTTGATTCTCAAAAACCGTAACAAGCCTGATCCAGCTAAAAGATACAGACGAAGATAACGTTTATGAACAATGGAATACTGTGCAAATAACAGTAAAAAGAATTTCCCTACTCTCTTCTACCGATACTCATTTATACTACATATTTGATTACAATAGTTGACGATGGTAAACAAAGAAAGAGATTTGCCATTAAGAAAGTACAACCTGCTCTGCGGGGCCGTAGGGTAGCCTGGTCCATCCTGCAAGACTGGGGGTCTTGCGACCTGAGTCCAAATCTCAGCGGCCCCACCAAAACCTTATTTATATCTAATTTTGACAGATTTTCTACGTTTTGCACTTTACATGTTTTTGCACTTACCTCTAGTTTTACCTGCTTTTGTGTATGGTTCAATTTTCAGATTCTTTTATTGTTCTTTTGTCATAATAGAAAGGAAATAACCTGTGTACTTTTATTTTCGATAACTGTGTGTACGTTCTTCAATTTCGTTTTATCAATTTTAACTTTTAGCTACCAACTTAAATTAGATATAATAGTTGTATTCGATATTTAGAAAATTCAGTCGACAAAAAGTTATATATGCTTATACTACCTATATACAATTATACGACTCATATACACTTAAAACTAAGACTGATAAAGTAAATCTGGGTCGTTGATGTCGAAAACTGTGTCAAATGAAGTTAAGGTACTCAGCATCTTTCACTGAGTTTCAGGATACTCTTATTAGTGGGGTCTGTACGTCATAAACCAAAATATTTACAAGAGTTTCAAAGGGAGTGATATGTTAGTTATACACAGTCTCATATCATTTGATATCTGAAAGTTTACACCTAAAAAATCACCTAGATTACTATATCCGAACTTCCGCTTTTTAGGTACAGATACGCTATCTCTGAGAAGCTAGATGACTGCGATTTAGAGCATTGCCTTGCGTCTGATGTGCTTAAAAACACGGAAGTTAAAGTTACTACCCACTTTCCGCAGTAAATTTTCGTAAATTCATATTTTTACCGCTATCGATTTTTAGTTAAACGTGGATTTATTGGATTTTTATGCAGTAGGTAAAAGCAACCATTTGGTGTATTTAGAAACAAAAAACGATATCATTCAATTTTCACCAGATGTCATTAAAAATCCAAATTATTTGCATTTGTTCCAAAAACGCTATTAGGAAAAATATTGATTTTCAAAAAAATACTGCGGAATGTGGGTTCTATGTTGTTGCTTTTGTCATTGATAAGGCACTATCGTATATTCTCGCAACAACAAACACAACTAAGTACCCACCACAAAATAACTTAGAAATGATTAAAATATAACATCAAGGGTTTTTGTTGCCACATGATTATTTAAAGGATATAACTATAGATCAATTCCCAATGAAAATTTGAAGTTATATCTTTATCGTTCCTAAACATAAAATCAGCGTTATTGATTCTATAATAATTGGACGTAATTTGTTGTTAATCTTCATTATCCTGCTCCATTTTCGTAGTTTCAAGTAAAAAATATCGATAGTTAGAATCTGCTTATGTAGTTAAAAACTTTTCAATTCACCCAAATAATAAATATGGTATTCAGGGTTTGGCTCAGAAGATAAGACACTTTGTATTTGAAAAAAAGTTGGAAATTTGCTTTTTCATCAGGGTTTACTAAAAATTCATTATCTGCTATTGTCTGAGGGTGATTTATTCCATCAGTGTAAGTAGCTGGTATATCTGGACTGTACATTACTTCATCCCATTCCAACACTCATTCATTAGGATTTATATTGTAACTGACATTCTCAGCGTTATTCATTTCAATAGTTGCAATTACAAAGAAACATTCAGAGTCTGCTTTTTCAAATTCAAAATCAAGGCTTCTGCGTCGAGTTGTAAATTTCCACTAATCTTACATGGTTATTATCTGGAGCATATAAAGCTCCCTTTTCCAGTAAATTCTGGACGGCCTCTTCCAACTCAACAACGTGAAATATTTTGCTGGCATAAACTTCTTTTTTTGGAATATTTACACTATAACCGTAATGATCAACTAACCAGAAATACAATTTTCTAGCATTTGGAAACAAACTTATTTCCTTTGCGGTCCGGTTTAATTGCAAACTTGCAGCTTGGGCAGCGTATACATAAGTGTTCTCCCAAATTGATACCGAGCGGTTAATTAAATCTTTTGTTACCTCTTGCGAAAAGTGCAGTCTCGCCATTGAAGAACTAATTTTTGGAACTACCATACCCATATTCTTGTTTGGAATTGTAGAAAACACTTATATTATTGTTTTTATATTCATGTACTAATAAAATAAAAATAAAAGTATCCATATTGTATAAATGCCAGGTGAGGTAACAAAAAAGCAGAAGTAATAACCCTATTTACATATTATGAAATCTGAGATCCTGTTAATTTAAGATAAAAATCCAACCCAAAGGTGGTATGATGTTAAAAAGATATTTAGTACACATATTTCTAGTAATATTTCTTAGTTTAACTACCATACCTTGTGTACTATGCGCACAGAGTACAATATCCGTGAATGCTACATCTATAACAGATGCACAGACTTCAATAAATAGTGCAATAAATTCCGTCTCCGCAGGTGCAACATCAAATAACCCGGGATATGTACTCCTTAATGCTGGCATATATAATATAAGCGGACCGATACATTTAAAATCCAATGTAGTACTAAAAGGTGCAGGCGACAGCACAATAATCTTTTCTAATGGTTCAGTTTGTACCTCCAATGAAGCACCTGCATATATATATGGGTTAAATGTTTCTAATGTCGAAATATGTAACCTCCAATTCCAGAGTACAGCAAGGGGGCCTCAAGACGGTGGTCATAAGGGCGGTCGATTTTGTATTAATCTAAACTCGACTAACAATAGTACAGTACATGATATTTTATTTACCCCCTACCTTTACTGTGATGGTGTACGAGTGGAAAAGGGTTCCAATATAACCGTGTATAATTGTAGGGCTCGTACAGGACATGACGGAATATCATTCCTTTTAGGTTCTTCCAATTGTCGAGCATATAATAATGATATTGATATTAGAGTTAATACTGGCATCAGGGTAAGAGATTCAAAAGGCATTAGACTTGACCACAACACCTTTTACGGTCTACACGGATCTGGCTGGTGTTGTACTGAAATGGAAGAGAATGTTTCGGCAGAAATAGATCACAATATTTTCCATGATTACAGAGGTTTATCAGGCAACGCTGCAGTCCAACCACGTCATGCAAATGGTTCTGTTTCTGTTCATGATAATGTTTTATGGAATGTTGGGAATATCTCTATGGGTTCGGGTTCAGGGAATATAATGGATCCATCCGACAAAAATGTTAATTATTGGGTATTAAAAGGATATGGATATGGTTCTATTAAATAACCCCACTACAACTTGGGTATTTTTGCAAGAACTACCAAATCGAGGTTCCGTTGCAAAAAATATTTGCTAGGGACATAATAAAATAAAAAAGAGGTAACTATTCAGCCTATGTAAAACAGAATCAGTAACCATCTTCATTAAAACTCAATTGACAAATTTCTGTAAATTGATTTTACTAATAATTTATTCTCTCATTTATTTTCATTCTTTTTATTATTTTCAATAACTCTTCCACGCAGGTAATTTTCCCGGATTTTTTCGATCATTTCCTCATTAGCTTCAATAACAAAGGCTCCTACATAACCGCATTCTTTGCAGTGGTAAACTGCACCTGCATACCCTCCAACTTCATAATATAAATCTGCGTTTCCGCAGACAGGGCAAACTTCTATGAGTTTTTCCTGATCCATAGCAATTTCTCCTTCAAATTGGCTTTCAATATCGAGTTGTTAAATATATATAAGAAGGATGATTTTAATAAAGATATCATCTCTATTAATCAATATTTAAATGTATTACCCAGTATTTATGGAATCCTGATCAGAACGCCTAAAAAGGATGTCTTACAAAGGTATTCCCCAGTACCTGAGGAACCCTTAGAAACCTGGAATTCCCAATAAAATCCTAATTTCAAACAGAATGATTACAGAATGATTCAAGGCTTACAGTGAGTAAAAAATGACTGAAATGATGACCCCTGCAATGCGCCAGTACTACGAAGCCAAGCAGGCATATCCTGACACCCTTATCTTCTTCCGTATGGGGGATTTCTATGAATCCTTTGGGGAAGATGCAAAAACTATTGCAAAAGAACTCGAGATCACGCTTACAGCCCGAGGCAAGGATAAATCAGGAGAGAGAATGCCTCTTGCAGGAATACCCTACCATGCAATTGACACCTATCTGCCAAGGCTCATAAATAAAGGGTATAAAGTTGCAATTTGCGAACAGCTTGAAGACCCGAAAAAAGCAAAGGGGGTTGTAAAACGAGGGGTTGTCAGGGTGGTCACGCCAGGTACGGCAATTGACTCATCCATGTTTTCGGATGCTTCAAACAATTACCTTATGGCAGTTGCTGGGCGAGAAATCGGAAAGTCCGGAAAACATGCTGAAAAGGAAATAGAAATTGGAGTGTCCTTTCTTGATATTTCCACAGGGGAATTCCTTACAACTCAGT
The DNA here is from genome assembly GCF_000970305.1 of Methanosarcina barkeri 3. Taxonomy (GTDB): domain Archaea; phylum Halobacteriota; class Methanosarcinia; order Methanosarcinales; family Methanosarcinaceae; genus Methanosarcina; species Methanosarcina barkeri_A. The sequence continues at coordinate 2,619,955 of NZ_CP009517.1, read as the reverse complement.
TCAGGGACTCAGAAAGTTTTGAAAAGCTTCTAAGCGAACTTGCTCGGATGCGGCCATCCGAATGCATCCTTCCTCCTTCCCTATATGAAAATTCAGACCTTGCGGAGGGGTTGAGAGCTCATACTATAGTGCAGGAGTTTGCTCCCAATATTTCCGGAGCAAAGGAAGCTGGAGAAAGGCTAAAAACCCATTTCAAGGTTGCAACTCTTGAAGGTATGGGCTGTGAGAAGCTGGACTTTGCAGTGTATTCGGCCTGGGCTGCCCTGGAATATGCACAGACTACGCAGATGCGGGAGCTTACTCATATCAATACCCTGAGAACTTACTCGAACTCCGAATTTATGATCCTTGATTCCGTAACCCTGCGGAATCTCGAAATCGTTAAAAATGTGCGAGATGAAGGGGACGAAAATTCCCTTTACCGTGTTTTGAACAGTACGAAAACACCGATGGGAAGCCGTACCCTGAAAAAGTGGCTTTTGAAACCTCTGCTTTCCGTAGAAAAAATTAATCATCGGCTTGATGCTGTTGAAGAACTGTCAGCAAATCCTCTGCTCCGCTACGATATCAGAAACTGGCTTTCAGAAGTAAGGGATATCGAACGCCTTGTAGGCAGGGTAGTATATGGAAATTCAAATTCAAGGGACCTTGTATCTCTGAAAAAATCCCTTGAAGCTCTGCCTTCTGTCCGTGATTCTCTTCTGAATAAGGTTGAATCCGAAGACTTAAATGAGATTGCAATCGGGCTTGCATCATTTTCCGAACTTGAAAATCTGGCTGAAATAATAGATCGAGCAATAGTGGACGAACCACCTGTCTCAGTTCGTGAGGGAGGTATGATAAAGTCGGGATACAGTGAGGAACTTGATGAACTCAAGGATATTGCAAGCAATAGCAAGCAGTGGATTGCAAATTTTCAGCAAAAGGAAAGAGAAAGAAGTGGCATAAAATCCCTGAAAGTGGGATATAATAAGGTTTTTGGATATTATATAGAGGTGACTAATGCCAACAGCAGCCAGGTGCCTGATGATTATATCAGAAAACAAACCATGTCAAATGCCGAGCGTTTCTTTACTCCTGAACTCAAGGAAAAAGAGAGTCTTATTCTGACAGCCAATGAAAAAGCTATAGCTCTCGAGTACGAAATCTTTACTGAAATTGTGCGGACACTTTCAGCTCATTCAAGAGAACTTCAGGAAACTGCCGAAAGAATAGGCACGCTTGATGTCCTTGCAGACCTGGCTGAGGTAGCAGAAAATAACAATTATATCAGGCCCCAGCTTACGGACGACTGCAAAATTCTTATCCGGGATGGAAGGCATCCTGTAGTTGAAAATACCGCACATGGCGGCTTTGTCCCAAACGATACTGAAGTGGACTGCAAGGAAACCCAGTTTTTGCTGGTAACAGGCCCGAATATGGCAGGCAAGTCCACTTACATGCGTCAGACAGCGCTTATAGCTATTATGGCTCAGGTAGGTTCTTTTGTTCCTGCATCCTATGCTTCAATAGGGATTATTGACCAGGTCTTTACAAGAATTGGGGCATTTGACGATCTTGCAAGCGGACAGAGTACCTTTATGGTAGAAATGGTTGAGCTTGCGAACATCCTGAATAATGCAAGTCCCAGAAGCCTTGTGCTTCTTGATGAGATCGGCAGGGGAACAAGTACCTATGACGGGTACAGTATTGCAAAAGCCGTTGTGGAATTCCTGCATAACAGGGGGAAAGTAGGAGTAAGGGCTCTATTTGCAACTCATTACCACCAGCTCACAGCCCTTGAAGAGAAATTAAAAAGAGTTAAAAATTATCATATCGCTGTAAAAGAAGAAGGTCATGAGTTAGTTTTCTTGCGAAAGATCGTGCCTGGGGCAACGGACAGGAGTTACGGAATCCAGGTTGCAAGGCTTGCAGGCGTTCCTGAAAAGGTAATTGAAAGAGCAAATGAGATTCTCAAAGACCTCGAAAGAGAGAACGTGCTTGAAGAAGCTGAAGACGGCAACAATGGGAAAAAGAGGAAAAGCAAAGCTACAGCGCGTTACACCCAGATGATGCTTTTTGACCATGGAAACAACGATGAAAATCCAGCAGAGGTAAACAGGCCCAGTCCTGTAGAAACAGCTCTTAGAAAACTGAATGTGGAAGAGATGACACCAATAGAAGCCCTGAATAAGCTCCATGAGCTGAAGAGGCTGCTGAATTAATTGGACTATATCGATTAGGGTCAATTAATTACAGGATTAAGGGTCGGTTAAGGGTCGATTGAGGATCAATTAATTGCTGGATTAAAAGTCTCGACTGAGGTCCAATTAATTACTGGTTAAAAGTCGATTGAGGATCAATTGACTGCTGGATTAAAGGGCGATTAAGGGTCAATTAATTGCTGGATTGAAGGTCGATTAAAGGATGCCCAATGGAATTTTGGTCTGGATGGAGCAAAGGAATGATGGAAGAACACATTGAAGAAAAGAAGCAAGCTAAGGGAAACAAAATTCGGATCCTTGATAAGGATACCATAAACAAAATTGCAGCAGGTGAGGTAATCGAGCGGCCTGCATCCGTAGTGAAAGAGCTGATAGACAATTCAATTGATGCAAGAGCTACGGATATTCGAATTGAAATCGAAAAGGGTGGAAAACGTTCCATTCTTATCCGGGATAACGGATGCGGAATGAGTAGGGAGGATGCCTTGCTTGCATACAAAAAGCATGCAACGAGCAAGCTCACGAGGATTGAAGATCTCAACACTATTTCTACAATGGGTTTTAGGGGAGAAGCCCTTTCTTCTATTACAGCGGTTGCGAAGGTCGAGATTCTTACCCGGCCCCCTGAAGAGATTACAGGTACCAGGATAGTGATCCAGGGTGGAAAAGTTCTGGAAACTTCGGACGCAGGTACGGCTCCAGGTACGTCTGTGCACGTAAAAGACCTGTTTTACAACACTCCGGCAAGGCAGAAATATCTTAAAAGTGACCGTACCGAGCTTGCCCATATTACAGATACGATAACGCAGCTTGCTCTGGCAAATCCGGAGATTTCCTTTACTCTGCTCAGTGAAGGAAAACCAGTCATAAGAAACGCAGGTTCAAGTGATCCTTTCAAAAGCATCGTAAACCTTCTGGGCCCGGATACTGCTCGTTCAATGCTTCCCCTGGAATACAGGACCGAAGATTTTGAAATTCTGGGGTACATATCAAAGCCCGAAACCACTCGAAGAGAAAGCGACCAGATTTTCCTGTTTGTAAATACCCGTCCGGTAACCTCAAGAGCCATCAATAAAGCTATTCGAGAAGGGTATTATACTAAAATCCCTAAAGAGCGTTATCCTGTGGCAGTGCTCTCTCTTATTGTCGATCCCGGGGAAGTGGACGTTAATGTACATCCCCGTAAAGCCGAAGTGCGTTTCAGCCGGGAGAAAGAACTTGGAGATGCGGTCACGTTTGCGATAGAGAAAGTACTTTCTGAAAATGCTTTGGCTCCTGAAATCCGGGATAAAAGAGACCGAACTTTTCAGAAGACGTTCAAGGTTTCAAGCTCTTCGGGTATACTGCAGGTCTCCGAAGCTGCGGAAATTTTTGGAAGGAAGGATGCTGGTAAGGACATCGGAATTCCGGATACCGGCCTTCATGAAAGGGGCAAGGTTGTAAAAGATAAGTCTGAGACCTACGTTTATCCGGTAAAAGATACCGAGAGGAGACTAAAACGTTCTGAGCGTCTCCTGGATTTAACTGCAGAAGGAGAAGCGCAGGAAATCTCAGGTGATAAAAAGCTGGATATTAAAACCGAGCAGGAAAGGGAAATAGAAAAAAAAGGAGAGAGTGAAAAGAGAATTACAGATATTCGAGAGAATCAAACTAAAAAGGCAGGTTTGGAAGATAAAGAACTTGGGGATATAAGTACTGAAAATGGTTCAAAACCAAAACAAAAATCGAACACGAACTCTTTTGAAAACCTTAGAGTTATAGGGCAGGTGTCTAAGCTATATATCCTTGCTGAAAGGGGAGAAGACCTTGTGCTTATTGACCAGCATGCTGCTCACGAGAGAATTCTTTACGAGCAGGTTTTAAAAATGAAAAAGTCCAGGGTGCAGGAGCTGATCACACCTGTAACCATAGACCTTACTCCTAAAGAGAAAGTCCTTATGGAAGAATACATTCCTCATCTGGAAGAGTGCGGTTTCGGGATTTCGGAATTCGGGGACAATACATACGTAGTAACTTTCATACCTGAGGTTTTCGGACGGCTTGAGGATCCCGAGATTATACATGATGTAGTTTCGGATCTATTAGCTTCGGGAAAAGTTAAAAAAGATACGGGAATTTCGGAAAGAGTCTGCAAGACCATTGCATGCAGGGCTGCAATTAAAGGAGGAGCTGCTTGCAGCCCCAAACAAATGGAAGAGCTAATAGAACAGCTTAAAAAAGCCGAAAACCCTTACTCCTGTCCTCACGGCAGGCCCACTGTTATCACATTTACGAAGGGAGAACTGGACCGCATGTTTGCAAGAGTCCAGTAAAATGGGCTGTAATATGAAAAAATAGCAATCCGGGCTGTAATATGAAAAAATAGCAGTTCAGGCTGTATATGAAAAAATAGCTGTCCGGCTTTTTATTTATCTATCGAGTTCAATTTTTCGCTAATTTCTTGATTCAAGTCCGTTAACCCCTCCTATCTTTAATTTCATCATTTAAAAGTAGTGAATCTATGTTCTAGTGAGAAATTTGTTTCAAAGTTGAAAAATGAAGCTGGAGAACCAAAGTATGAGGATCCTATGGAAATATTATGGAGATATATCATTGGCATGTCCATAATTAATCGATCAATATATTTCTATATTGGAAGATCATTCTTAGTTTCCTATATATTTATATAATAGAACTTAAGATGTAGTACTGTGTCAGACTAGTACTGGCATTAGAAAAAGGCATCATTCCCAAGGCTATTTTTCACACACCAACCCAATACCCCAAATAAAGAACGACTCCCCAATCGTTCAAGAATCCAGGATAAAACCCCATTTCCTAAAAACGACTCCCCAATCCTGGGATGATGCCATCTATTTTCTATACTTTTTTCTATATTTTTTTCTATACTTTTTTCTATATTTTTTTCTATATTTTTTTCTATATTTTGGTTGTATTTACTTCTGTCATATGCAGTAAAACCAGAAATATAGCAAGACTTGTCCTGAAAATCAATCGGGTTATTTTCCGATTTTCACGTCAATACATTTATAATAAAAAACCTCCGAGTATTCTTCCATGATAGATCCTGTTAACAATTTCAAGATCCCTGAAGAATGGATTGTCCGTACCGGGCTTGCCAGGGAAGAACTTGAAGAAAAAGTAGCATCCGGGATGATTGTGGTTCTGAGTGACGGGTCTGTCCTCAAACGAGGATACACTACTGGAACTACAGCAAGTGCTGCTGCAAAAGCAGCGGTTCTTTCCCTTAAGAAAAAAACAGTCGATAATGTATCCGTACCAACTCCTGTGGGACTGAGAGCACAACTTGAGGTCAGTGAAGCTTCACAGGGGCGTGCAATTGTAAAAAAGATTCCGAATGACCATGAGTCCGATATTACTCGAGGGCTTGAGTTTGTGGGAGAAGCCAGGGAAGCTGAAGGGATACGGATTCTAGGAGGAAAAGGCATAGGAATTGTCAAAAGGGACGGGCTCCAGGTTCCGAAAGGCCAGCCAGCTATTAATCCAAAACCGATGGAACAGATAAAGGCCGCAGTCCAGGAAGCTGTAGAAGAACTGGGTCTGAGTGGAGCCGAGGTTACAATTTCAATTCCGGATGGAGAGAGGATCGGAAAAGAGACCTTAAACAGCAGGATAGGGGTTGAAGGCGGAATTTCCGTACTTGGGAGCACAGGTTTTGTTGAACCCTGGAACGACCACCTTGGGGAAATGAGGGGAGACCTGATCCGCTGCACGGATAGAGTTGTTCTGACTACAGGCCGGATAGGAATGCGTTACTCCCATATGCTTTTTCCTGATTATACAGTCGTTATGGTCGGAAGCAGGATCTCGGAAGGACTTGGTTACGCCTCAGGCGATGTAATTATCTGCGGACTTCCTGGCCTTGTCCTTAAATGGGGAAACCCTGAGATGCTTGAAGGCAGTGGGTACGCAACCGTTGTCGAAATGCTTAAAAAAGAGCCTGAGCACATACGCCTGAAAGAAGCTTTTGAAATGGCAGTCGAGAAAGGAAAGGGTGCAAGAATCGTGGTAATCGACAGGGATGGATCGGTACTAATGGACAGTAAGAACGAGAGTTAATTAAGACAGGAAAGGGGAAGAAATAATGATCATCGTAGGAGTCGGAGTTGGGCCCGGAATGCTCACGGAAGAAGGAATTAACGCTATAAGGAAAGCTTCTGTGGTTTATGGCGCAAAAAGAGCCCTTGAGATTGCTCAGGAATATATTACATGTGAAGCAAAACCGATTAAGGACTATAAATCACTTCACCTGCTGCCAGCCGATGCAGTCGTCCTGTCTACAGGCGATCCCATGTTTTCGGGGCTCGGGAAATTTGCAAGGGAACAAGATACGGTCATACCCGGGATTTCCTCTATGCAGGTTGCCTGTGCGCGTACAAAAGTGAACCTTACCAACCTCTGTGCAATCACAGCCCACGGCAGGGAATGGGAACCTGCAAAAGCCGAGTTGATTCGGGAGTTAAAGAACGGAAGAAATATCTTCCTGCTGCCGGAAGAAACTTTTGGCTCACTTGAGGTCGCAGAAATCCTTAAAGAGCTGGGTATTGAAGCTGAACTTTATACCTGCGAGAACCTCGGCTATCCTGAAGAAAGGATTGCAAAAGGCACGCCTGAAAACCCGCCGGTTCCGGAAACAAATCTTTACGGGCTGCTTGTCGTACAAAAAGGCAATTCTTGAACCGAGTACAGATTTTCGGCTGTCAGATAGGCAGAATCCAGTGCGACCGATAGTTCTGTAAAGTCTATGATTTTCAGTGTGCGGCGAAACAAGTGATAGTACTGAAATCTATCTCTGGATATCTCCGGATTTAACATGGCTTGAGGTTTGACTTGCCATGAAGTTTAACCTACCTTGACTTACCATGAAGTTTAACCTACTTTGACTTACCAAAAATTTAGCTTACCATGACTTACTATGAAATGTAGCTTACCATGAGTTTTAACTGATCATGAGTTTTAACTTACTATTAGACTCATGATCGTATAAAAGATCAAATCTCCAAAAACAACAGCAGTAATAAATCCCGCTGTAATTGAAAGCATAAACGGCAGACCAGGAGTAACCCATATCTCTTTTTCAATCAAACCTTTTTTTAGATATTCTTCAAGTTCCGGTTTTCGGTCCGCATCGAAGTCGAGGCCTGTACGAGCAAACTTTTTTATGAGGCTTCCGGTTTCGTCAAGCTCAAATTTTTCAAGCAGGCCAAGGTGTTTTTTAAATTTCAGTGAAGAAATCTCTGTCCTGTATCCTATAAACATGTAAAGCGGATTTTTAATCATTTCAGGCGAGAAATGAAGAAGATTGTAGCCGAACATCCCGAGAGGAACAAGTGTTGTCAACAGAAGAGCGTTTCCCAGGACAGTAAATGTGAAAAAACCTATTGGTGGAACTCCTAGTAGAGGATATATTTTCCCTGAAAAACCAAACACCGGATAAGAAGGAAAAAGGATGGAAAGCACGATCAATCCTTTTGCATCTCCTCCTCCGAAAGCCCCAAACTGAAACAGGATATAGACGATGGTAAAAACAAGAATTCCTGAAGAAAGAAGAGATATGAGGTAGGAAAGTCCATCTGTGTAAATTTGATAAATAACAAATCCCGAACCCGATGTAAGCATGCATTTCCAGACCTTATTTGAGACTCTGCGGGATTTAAGGTCCGAATAACACGAGTACAATAAAAAGGGCATGCTGAAGAGAATTTTGAGGATTTCTATCATTTCAACCCTGCAATGAAATTAGTTTTTACAGTTATTCATATTTCATACTTATTTACTTTATTGATTATGTAAAAAACGTTTCTTGCAGAACAACTGAAGATTTCAGTTCCTATCTGAAATTTCAGCACAGTAGAAACGAGCTGAACCGACTTGATATTAAGGTTGAAAGTAGATCGAAAAGAGATCGAGAAAAGATTGAAAAGAGATCGAGAAGAGATCGAGAAGAGATTGAAAAAAACTGAAATCCAGATTGAGTAAATATAATAGCAATCTCATAACGTGTCGGGTCAGCCTCTACCGTTGTTAACAAGCGATAAGCTTATACATAAGAAGTTCTATTTTATGGTGCTTATTCTTTCTAAATTTCAAAAAGTAATGGGCTCGTGGTCTAGACGGTTATGACGTCGCCTTCACACGGCGGAGGTCCTGAGTTCGAATCTCAGCGGGCCCACTGTCTGTTTATTCTTTCTTTTCTTATTTAGAGGTATTATAGACTTCCTTTTCTAATGCTTCAAGTCTCAATTCTAAGTCTGACTCCTTTAAAAATAAGCAGGTTTTGTTGTAAAATCTGTGTGTAACTTGTAAATAAAAATTTACTAAACTTTCTATACACTATCTCTCTTTTCATGTGAATCTATTTTTTCCAGGAAATTTGCAGCTATATCTCTTAACTTGTTTCTTTTGTCTTCACGCATCTTGTCCCAGGTGCTTACGAGTAACGCAGTTCTGTAATTTTTCAGTAGGAAGTCCCTTTTTTTGTCAATGAAGGACCAGAAGAGAGCATCCCAGATATCATTCCATTCTCCTCTTTCGTAATCTCCCATCTTCATAAGGTAGGCAGATCCTGAAATGTAAGGCTTTGTAGCAAAAGTTCCCCCATCTGCAAACTGACTCATACCGTAGACGTTTGGGACCATCACCCACTCTGTGGAATCCACAAAGAATTCCATGAACCAGCGGTATACTTCATCCGGGTGGATTTCACAAAGAAGCATGAAGTTTCCAAGCACCATTAGTCTCTGGATGTGATGAGCATACCCATACTTTTGTATCTGCCGGATAGTAATGTCTACAGGTTCGACTCCTACTTCTCCTGTATACCATCTAGAGTCTAACTTCCTTTCGTGCCCAAAAAAATTGCCTTTTATATCGGACGTGTGATACATTCCTCTCATAAATTCCCTCCAGCCAATGATCTGGCGGACAAAACCCTCAAGGCTGGAAAAAGGAAATGTATTTTCGTTATTTCCTCCTGCATAATACTTTTCGTAATATTCAATAGTTTTTTCGATAACTTCTTGAGGAGTAAGTAGCCCGAAATTCATTATTGCGGAAAGAACAGAATGATATAGAAAAGGCTCATTACTTGCGAGAGCATCCTCATAAGGTCCCCAATAAAAGAAACGTTCCTTAAGAAAAGAATCGAGCCAAGTAAAGGCATCTTTTCTGGTTGTGGGCAAATAGAATTCCGATGATTTACCTGGATTAGAAGAAAATAGTTTATCAACAATGGCGATTACATCTTCAGTGTGCTGGGTTCTTGGAGCAGCTCTAACCGTGGGAATTTTTAAATCGCGGGGTATTGACTCTCGGTTTTCCTGGTCAAAGTTCCATTTGCCTCCTAGCGGAAGCCCGTCATCGGTTAAAAGTATTTTCAGGCGTTTTCGCTGCCATATATAAAAATCATTAAATCTTAGTTTTTTTCTATTCTTCCTGTACCTTCTGAATGTCTCAACTGGCGTTAAAAAACCCGGCGAGTCCACAATTTCAAGCTTGATATTATTTTGTGCACAAAAATTCCTGATACGATCCCTGAAAAAGGAGTCTTCTATATCGTAACTTACAATTTTCGGTATCGAGTAATCCTTAAGAACACTTTTCAGTTTTACCTCATAACTTAGATTTTCTTTTTCATCAAGCCTTTTGTTATAATAGGGTGCATCTATTGCAGGAAGCTCCCAGTAGACTAAATTATATTGGTTGCTTAACCAGTCCCGATAAGAGCGCATAGCTGAAAGCACAAAGACCAGCTTCAACTTATGAAAAGTATAATGAGTACAGAGTCCAGGATCTTCAGCCATGAAAAAAAGGGTCTTCTCATCAGGTTTAAGCCCTATGAGAGAAGAATATAAACAACTTCCTGGAACAAGAGCAAGCTTTTCGTAGCTTCCTCTTCCTTTTCCGGACTCAGTATAAACTTTTTTACCTGTTCTGACTTGATCCATATTAATCCCCTATTTTCGATATTGATAGCAGAAAGGGATCTCTTATCCATTGGTAAATGCCCTGGATATTTAGAGGGGTTGCATCAGGATCCTTAGGTATAGATTCTGTCAGCGTATCTTGAATCTACTGGGTGCGTCCAGAAAAGCTTTAGATGTAATGAGAGCAACTGTTAGCTGTCCTCCTGCTATGAACCATTTCCAGGGAGAAGGTATTTTGTATAGAATACGTCCTGGATTTTTGCAAAATTTTTTCTAGTACTCAGAAATAGACCCCTTAAAAAATGATTAGTTTTTTAAGTGATATTTTCTTCATCCTCGGTAATTTTAACAAATTCAGAGATAGAAATACAACTATCATCCTCGATTCTTATTCTTAAGCTTCTCAAGCAGGTTTGATACTCTTTCCTTCGCATTCTCTGTCTCTTGCACATCTTTGGTGATGGTAATATCCAGAACATCACCTTCCTTGCTGCATGCAGGCAACAAAAAGAGAGGGATGTCAATTTTTATTGACTCGTCATCCCTTATAAGCAGCACTGCATTACCTTCTTCTATACGGTCAAGAGTAACTTTGAAATTTTCCATCTTCAGCTCTCCAGTTTTGAGATCAGCTTTCCACTATTGTCGTAGAGATATGCTGTGTCACCATTGTTATTCCATATAGGGTCGTTTAATTGCCAGTAAAGCTCAGTAGCTGAGTTTGTGCCCTTTCCAGTAAATATAATTACTGTGGTTCCTGCATTCAGGGTGTAAGACTGAAACGTATAGATATGTTTACTGCCTTCATCTTCAATTTTCCAGCCGTTCAAAGAAACTGGAGAAGACCCTGTGTTTGATATCCGAACCCATTCATCTTGAAGATTCAGGTCGCTCACATAAACAGTCGATTTTGCAGAACCTGGAGTTTCCGACTCTTCACTTGTTGAATCTGTAGAAGTGTAGGCTCCATTTCTACTGGAAATGGTCCCGGTTTTTTCAGTTGTTATGGTATAAGTAGATCCATCGGTTGTAACAGTAATTGTTCCATCCAAGTCTGTTCTGTAGACTTTTGAAGCTTTCTGTAGTCTTTCAAGAATCTCAGCATGAGGATGTTCATAGTCGTTTCCTGCTCCAACTTCGATAACACTTACTTCAGGACTTACAGCTGAAATGAACGATGCTCCACTGCCAGATCTGCTGGCGTGATGTCCGACTTTTAATATGTCAGAATCCACATTATATCCAGCTTTCATGATATGTTCTTCTGTTTCAAGGCCTGCATCACCCATGAGCAAGAATGAAGTGGTTCCGTAAGTTACCTTGAGGACTACTGAGTTTTCGTTCAAATCTTCAGAATATGTCTTTGCAGGATTTAAGACCTCAATATCAACAGCAGGATCAAACTCGATTTTTTGACCAGCTTGAGCTACCTGGAAGGGAATATTTTTCTGATCAATAGTCTTCAGCATATTCTCGTAAGTCTTAGAGGTATGAGGGTATCCGCTGTCAACAAAATGCTCTACCTGGAAGTTGTTAAGGATCTCGTTCATCCCTCCGATATGATCAGAATGCGGATGGGTTGCAACTACATAATCCAGTGTTGAAATTCCCTGGTCCTGCAAGTAAGCTGTGACAACTTTTCCCTGATCACTTTCTCCTGCGTCAACTAACATGGATTTTCCATCAATCTCTAGGAGCATTGAGTCTCCCTGACCAACATCCAGGAAATGCACGGTAAGATTCTGGCCTGATATAGTAACGGTATCTTGAGTAGTTGTAGGAGTTGTTTGTTCCGAAGCTGTTTCAATCGGAGTCTCTTTTTGATCTGTACATCCGGTTGCAATGAGTATTAGGGTCAGGCAGAAGATTGCGGCAGTCAGCTGGAAGGGTTTCATAAATATATTAATGCGTCAGATGTATTAGAAACTTGCATTGAGATCCCTTAAAACTTATTTTGTTCTTAAAAGCTAAAAAAATGACAATTAATTTCAAAAAGAAGTGATTTAAGCTTATATTTCTAAAAGGATTCGAGATCGAGTATTTCTATCTGACGTAGATTCGGCATAATAGTCTTGTTTTCTTCATCAGATCTAAATGGACTTTACACGGCTGAGGTTTTGAGTTCAAATCTCAGCGGGTCCACTTTCTTTTTCTGATTTAGAGGTTTTATAAACTTCCTTTTCTAATGCTTCAATTCTTGCTTCGATGTCAGATTTTGCTTCTGGTTGCACACTAATCTTACCATCAAATTTTCATCAAGGGAAATTGCGTATAAGTTATCAGTTGTGAACTAAAATAAACATTGTCATTTATATTAAAATAAGGGGCAGATAAAAAACAAAATGAAAACATATGTAGGCAAGCATTCAATATTTAAACTTCAATTGAAGAGATAAACAGGCTAAGTTAAATTGCTTTCAGAAAAGATAAGTATACTTTTTCTGTTCTGACTAGAATCCAGAACTCCGAAAATAAAAAAAGATACTAAAAAACGAAAAATTCAAGCAAGGTGAAATTCAGAGCACATGGGCAATTGAATAGAATGGTTTATATTCTGTTGTAATGTTTACAACATATAATTGACTTTTCCTAGGCTCTTATTGATTGATTATCAAGGGTGATGTACGTGAGAGAATTTAGTTTAGAATCTCTTAATCATGTTTTTGAAATGGGTGAATTTGAGCATTGCTCTTATGATAATATCGAAACAAATTTTGAAATATCCCCAGAAGATTTTCTTACATATGCTGAGTATGATTTGACAGCTAAATATGACCATCACTTAGTGAATTCATTATCTAATACTAAAAGAGCTATTGATTCCCAATTAGATTCCCTATTAATTGGATTTGGTTTATCTGAAAGATTGAAAAAGTTGAATTTCCCCAAAAAGATTGAATTCTTAAATAATATAGGAGTGATTTCACCCCGAATTTTGACCAAAATCAACAGAAAAAGAAATCTTTTAGAACATGAGTATAAGAATCCAAGCGAAGAAGAGGTTGAAGATGCATTAGATGTAGCTATACTTTTCATAAATTACACAAATAAATATCTGTTTCAGGCAATTACTTATTTAAGCATAATCTATGAGGATGACGAAGGAAGGGATTTAAATTCAATAGAATTAGATTGGATTAATGGAGAGCTCATCTTTTCATTCCCTCCGCTTGGAGAAAACGTAGTAATAAAAGCTGACCAAACAAACTATGAGCAATATCTGAAATTTTACCTTAAAGCGTGTACAATATTATTGAGGTAAATTTTGAGAAGGCAATAGAAGACAAAATACTCGATTCTTTACAGCACGTGTTAACAATAGCGAACTAAAGTAAACATTATTATTTACGCAAATGTAACCCTGATGTGGAGTCCCTCTTCCCCTCAATCAACGTAACAAAGTTATAATAACAGTGATACAGATGAGAATAACTTCCACATGATGCATATCGTCTGTCATATTATACCTCCGATATTTTTTACAATGATATCTGAAACTCATAAATAGGTAATAACTAGTAACCAGTACCAAGTCACTGGCTAAGTATGAGTAATCAGCCTCCTGGCTACAGATATTCTTAGTTCATCACATGGAGTTTTTGGGAGATTTCCTCTCACATCAGAGCTACTAAAAATCTTCGTTTATCTATAAACAGGTTTCGAAATTATTTGGTAGATTTATAAATTATTTTTTCCATGGAACTTTTTCGACTTCTCCTACCCATCTAGGAATTAAACGATTACGATAGTCTTCTAAGTACCCACACTCTCTAAGCAACGAAAGCTCAAGGTACCACAGACCCAGATTCCATGAGTCATGGATGGCTGAACCAAATTTTAAAGGCTCATATATGTTTCTAGGATGTACCAAATAATTGCGCATTTTAGTCAAAGCAATAGGTGCATTAATCCATTTCGTATTTTTGTCTAGTTTTTTTGTATCTATTTGATCATTGACATCTTCTGCTAGCTTTTTCAACTTAGGTGTATTATCAGTTAAGTCTATAGGAATATTCAAATCACAAAAAAGATCTTCCAACTTCTTTGCGGCATTAATGTTCCTTGATGAATTTGCTTTAAAATGCTCAGAGTATAACCTTTCAAGTGCAGACTGAGTTAAGATTACTCCAGCATCAATATTGGAAGTGTTAGAAATTATATACCAGTATATAACCTTCTGAAAAGTCTCCTTCCAGTCTTCAGAAACCCAAAGATTCATAAAACCAGGAAAAATATTTTCTAACTGCTCAGAATGATGTTCATCAAACCATGATCCTTTTGCAGAGGAACAAGATTCTTTTGGAGATGACCATGATTCCCATACTCTATCTGAGGAGTTAACACCTACTGCACATACGGGATTACACCAGTTTCCTTTTGCAAAAGAGAAAAAATAATATAGCATGCTAAGCATATGTGCAGCTTCTTTACCTGAAATGAGAGTATTATCTTTTTTACGTAAATGACCTATATGCGTTAGACAATAGCCACCTTCTTTTTTTAATTTTTCAAAGTTCATTTCAGATTTTCCCGAAGGCTTGAGTTCTATGATCCAGTTATCTGCTTCTAAGTGAACATCTTCACAATATTTTCCTTTATTTGCACATATTTTTTTGAAATTAAATAAATGAAAAACAACATAATGCATCTGGGTATCCTCATCTCCAAGTCCAACTATTGGCTCAGAAGGTGGGGAGAAAATCAATGAGTATTCCTTAGGATTTGAAGTTGTTATCCATGCTTCAATATTTTTTTTGTGGCTTTTTAGCTCTAATGAATAGAGCTCTGGTGTGCAAATAAGTGCGAATAATTCTACCCTATGAACATAATCTAATTCATCTATGTTGGTAATATGTATATGAATCCGAGGTTTTGGAAGGAAATCAAGATGAATTTCTGCATTGAGGGTAAATAAATCAATCTTATTACTATCTTTAATCAATACTTGATCTTTTGCAATAACTACAGATTTGTTCTGTTCATTGAATGGAAATAAAGGAACAAACTGTTCTCTACATTTTATCTCTTCCATATTTATCACTAACCACAATAGTATAAAATTTAACATTATAACTCGATATAGTAACATCTGTTTTTCGATTTAGTTTTTGACACATAGATCAGTGAAAGGTTGACAATAATAATTTTATCAATCCTTTTTTATGAAATTCGCTTGTTTACTTAACATTACAGAACATACAGGAATAGGATGGTATTTGGTCGAGAAAAAGTAAGTAAATGTGGTATATTTTTATAAGGCAACAGTACACGGCGGAGGTCCTGAGTTCGAATCTCAGCGGGCCCACTTTTTAGAGTCTTATTTCGGATTCTAAAAGCGTATTGAGCTTTTTCCCAATACTTCAATTCTTGCTTCAAGATCAAATTTTACTTCTGGTTAACGATTGTTATTTTTTTCGATTTTGTCGAAATTTAAGTTTTAGCTTAGTTTTTTATAAGAGTTGCTCTTTTATTTCAGAAGTAATCTTCAGGGTGCTTTCCTGTAGGAGAAAATAGATAAGGATGATTGTCTCTTAATATTTTTTCTAGCTCATCATCTAATTCAGCGTTATAAAGCGTTTTTACTTTAGACAGCTGGTCAACTGATACGATTGCATCTAGACCGGGAAACTCTGGAGAAGAGTTAACATCTTTAAGGTGTGCTCCTTCAAGATCAGCTCCACAAAGATTAGCCTCCTCAAGATCAGCTCCACAAAGATTAGCCTTTTTAAGATTAGCTGACCTTAGTTTGGCTGCTAGAAAATCAGCTTCTTGAAGATAGGCACCTTCAAGATCAGCCTTTTTGAGGTTAGCCCGGTAAAGGTTAACCTTCTCAAGATGAGCCCCTTTAAGGTTAGCCCCATTTAAACAAGTTTCATGCAGGTCTAAACAATCTGACTCGCCAGAATTAAAGAAGTATCTGCGTCTTTTAATGACAGTAAGAATTGCTTGAATATCAAAAGAAACTTTATCTTGATTTTTAATGTCCTCAGTTTTTATATTGTAATTTTCTATGGGTGAATTTTTCCTAATATAAGCTGTTAAAATCTCCATAATTGGCCAGTAGTCCTTACCAGATCTATCTGCAATTCTCTCAAGGGCATATATTCCACCCAATCTAATCTCTATTGCCGGATTTCCTGATTGATCAATAGCTCCTAATTGATTTACAGCTCGAGTAAAGCGTTCAGTAATCTGACCTTCCCTAGCAGTTGTAAGATTTCCCCAAGCAAAATAAATACCAATCAAAACGGCAATACCACCGAATATTTGAGCAAAAATAGAGATTAATTGAATTGAAGTCGTACGATATTGATTAATTAAATTAGCTTTTTCTGTTGCGTTAGTTATTCCATATTGAGATACTTGATTTACAGGATATGTGAATACTAAATAACCAAGAAGTAAGGCAATAAACACAAGAGCAACAGCAAAAACAATAAGAATCCATATCAATAGTTTGTGTTCTCTTACATTCTCATATGCTTCCTTTTTTAGTGCCATAATCCATGTCCTTTACTTGAAAAATAAAATTATCCTTAATCGACTGTGAACTCAAATAAACATTATCATTTATATCCAAAGGAAGAGTAGATCGAAAGATAAGACGAAAATATGTATAAGAACTGATCATGTTTAATATATGTTTAATGTCATAGTTTTAGTATGTATCGTAAGTTATTCATCGAAGGTTTTTGTTTAGGATTTACAATAGCAATTCCTATCAAATATGGAGTTTCATTAGATCCAATTTACTACCTAACTCTTGTACTAACAACTATTTCTAATGCCACAACCAATGTATCAAATAATTCAAATTCTTTATTTGATCTAGATTCATTCATTAGTCGTCTCATAATTATACTGGGTCTAATTGGGATTATAATTTCTGTGGTTGGAATATACGATATTTATACGGAAATACAAGATGAACCTCTTAACAAACTATCTGTTTACGGGTTTGGATTTCTCGTTGGATTGATACTAGTTTTTAGATTGTAATAAAAAACAAAAAGAAAAACAGTATTAAATCTTACAGTCACATTAGTTGAAGATTCGGTAAATACTGTAAAATAAGTTAGATGATTCAAAAATGGAAATTATGATCTCTTTGGTTACTCGTGATTTACCTTTTACTTTGATAATAAAAAGGCGGCGGAAGTAAAAAATATAAAAGAGTAATACTATAGAAAGATATATGATAAGTATTAAACCTACTAATTTTTATATTTCTCTACTTTTGTTTATATGTTTTTCTTCAGCAAGTTGTTCAGCTGAAATTATCGATGTCGGCCCAGGGACTTCTTTTAGCCCTACAGGCTCAGACGACCAGAAAGTTATCAACGCTGCCATACAATCAGCGAATTCAGGTGACACTGTACAGCTTGCATCGACCACGTTTCACATAAGTTCACCCATAATCATGAAATCAGGAGTAACTCTTAACGGAAATGGGATTGGTGCTACAGTAATCTATTGTGACAATCCCGAATCTAATTTTGCAACTCAAAATATTATTAACTGTGAAGGCATTTCTGATATTGAAATTTCAAATTTCTTAATTGATGGTGGTTGGGGATCTTTAAGTAAAATGCATGCAGCAAAAAACAAGTATAGGGAGTATGAAAAAGGAGTTCTTTTATCCGGCTGTTCAAATGCAGTTATTCACGACTTAAAAATGCAATATAGTATGGGGGACTTTATTTTCTGTAAAAAAAATACCAGCAGCGTTCAGGTTTATAATACCGTATGTAAACCTGGCCATGATAGTTTTGATGCATGGTCTGCAGGTGATGGAATTTTAATATTTAATAATTGCTGGGGTACTTTTATAAATTCTTGCATTAAAATCCATAATACGAAAAACGTTCAAATTTGCAAGAATACTTTCTATACCGATACCGGTTCCGGTAATGCTGGCGTAGAAGTTATGGGAGGTAATGTAACAGGCCTTAAGATTAATAATAATATCTTTTCAACACTTCAATTAAATACAATTTATCAAGACCAGGCTGACGGTGCTTGTTCAGGCAGGGGTACTATTTCAAACAATATATTCTATAACAGTCCCGAATTTAATGGAATTAACGGCATGAATATTAAATCAACTGATAATATTGTAACCAGCTCCTATTCATGCTCCAGGGGTACAAAAGACTGTGGGTATGTTGCAGAAAACGGTACAAGAAATTTACCTGTTTACAATGGTTCTGTAGAACCTTCTGTTACTTTTCCAGCGGATGGCAGTACGATTTCAACTGTTAACGGGTATGTAAGCATAAGCTGGGCATATTTGAATGCAACCAGGTATTCTATCAACGTATATAACAGTACATCAAAGTTCGACTCTTCTCACTTAATATACAGCCTTAACACTTCTCAAACATCTGCAAGTGTGCCAATAAACCACAATGGAGCATTTACTATAAAAATCGGTGCACGTGATGACGTTCATAATTCATGGGTATACAGCAGTCCTGTAAGTTTGTTCACAGTAAGTGGCAAAAAATCGGCTACAGTTTCTTCCGGCATATTTGGATATTTAACAGACGCAAAAACAGGCCAACCTGTTCAGAATGCTGTAGTTACATTATCAAATAATACGTGGAATTCTATTCAAATTACTGATGTTGATGGACTTTACCAGTTCACTGTGAACAGTGAAAAAGGTAAGTACTGTTTAACTGCTTCAGCAACAGGCTACCTTAACGATCCGGAATTGCCAGTAAACATGACAGGCATAAACACGGAAATAAACTTGAAAATGGTGGAAGCACCTGATTATTGTGCACCACACTATGTACAATTATATATTTCTAATAATTCAAATGAAAGGATTTATGGATGTGAGGTTCAGATTTACACACCAAATAATGACCCAGCTAATGAAAAACCTAATTTTTGCGCCTGGACGAATAAGGAAGGTAGAGCAAATTTCCATTTGACTCAAGGTGTCACATATAAAATTGTAACAATAACTTTAGATGGACAAAAGTACACTCACAAATTGACGCCTGATCTGGACCAGTACACTATTAAAATACCTGCAGGTACCCTATCTGTAACACCTGCAAATACCACATCTGTAACGCCTGCAAATACCACATCTGCAATACCTGTTGTGAAGACTGTGATCAGTGCAAACTGTACTTCTAAACAGATAAACAATACTGCAGCGTATATTAATGCAAGTTATTATGATTCTTCATCACAGTCCAGCAATCTGACTTTTGTATTGGGCACTATGGGTCGTGGAAAAACATTTGTGCCATGTGGAATTCCAGGTACTAATGACAACGTAAGTAACCCTATAGGAGTGGTAACTGACTCTTTTATAGTTACTAACTATTCTGGAAAAACATACACTGTGAGAATCACTGCGCAGTCTCAAACTTACGGTTCCGTATGTGAAGCTGTTAATGTATCATTCCCGAGTAAATCTTCAAATAATAATTTACCGTCTGTAGGGTCTAACATGAGTTATCTCTGTATTTTAATCCTGGTTATTGCAGGACTTATATTGTCAAAAACTCGTAAGGCACATTAATTATCCATGTCTTATTATAATTTTTCATTTTATGAAACAATTTTCTAGTGACTTGGTTCCCCTTTTAATGAGTAAGAAAAGATTACGTTATTTGGCTAGCCAATAACGGTTTTTTCGTTGTTTATGCTCAAGCCTTTACACGGTTGAGGACCTGAGTTTTAATCTTAAAGGGCCTATTTTCTTTTTTGACTTTATTGTCTCTACTTTTGGATTTAGAGCCTTTACAAACTTCCTTTTTTAGTACTTCGATTCTTGCTTTAAGGTCAGATTTTACTTCTGATTGTACAACTTAAAGCCACATTTAAGCTCTTTTTCAAGGATGATTTAAACAGATTTACCATTATATTATCATTGTACTATCATCGTAATATCATTGTACTATATTATATTATCATTATAATATCATTGTACTATATTGTATTATCATGTATTACTATCGTATTACCATTGTATTCATTTTGAGTACTTGTAAGGTTATTCCTGCTAAAATCTGTTGCTTATAATCAGATTAAGCTCAATCGTCAGTGAAAATTCATACCCGAATAAGGAGGGACTAAAAGCAACTAAACCAAAAAATTAATAAAGAATTAATGTATTAAATTGTAAAAAAGTTCATAAAGTATTCCAGAAGAAATTATCGGGAGATCTCCGCGTGAAACGAAAATTCAAATCAGGAGAAAGTTATCTTGTTTTGTATGACTGTGGTACTGCCATTTTACACTATGGAGATTCGTCTCCAGTTAAATGTGATTATTATGAAAGTGGAAACCTCATAACAATTAGATTAGAGGGAGATACAATGCAGATGATAATAGAAGAAGGAAGCATTAGTTCGATTATGGGTGATAAATGGGAAGAGGTTTATCCATTTGAGGTTGCATTATGATACTTATTCTTTTCTTTTATAATCTTACTATAAATATTGTAGTTGTCTAACAATTTGAATACAATT
Source organism: Methanosarcina barkeri 3 (assembly GCF_000970305.1). Lineage (GTDB taxonomy): Archaea > Halobacteriota > Methanosarcinia > Methanosarcinales > Methanosarcinaceae > Methanosarcina > Methanosarcina barkeri_A. The sequence continues at coordinate 2,599,309 of NZ_CP009517.1, read as the reverse complement.
CACTTAGATTCTGTAAAGGATTGAAACGTCAAAAAGTATTATTCTTAGGCTGGATATATATAAACTCTATTGGAAGATCGTAATACTAGTGCTTTGATTCCAAAATCAATTCCTTATTTCTTGGAAAATATCTGTGATCTGCTGATCTATTAAAAAATCAAGTTTTATGCAAAACTTCGGAACCGTAATACTAAAAACTTATAATGGAAGTTCTGGTAATATTCGGTCAATCATCAGGTTTTTTCAAATAGGGAAGGATATTTCTCTTTTAATGGAACCAGAATCTCCTCGTCTAATTTTGCGTTATAAAGTGTTTTCACTTTAGAAGCTTGCTCAATAGATAAATCACGAGCTCCTGTAAGGTTAGCTCTTTCAAGGTTTGCTTCCTCAAGATCAGTTTTCAGAAGATGGGCTTTGTGAAGGTCTGCTCCATAGAGGTTAGCGCCTCTAAGGTTAGCTTCTTGAAGGTTTGCCTCTTGAAGGCCAGCTCCATACAGGTCAGCCTCCTCAAGATTAGTTCCCTGCAGATTAGCTCCCTCAAGATTAGCCACCTGAAAGTTAGCCTTTTTAAGGTTAGCTCCTTTAAGGTTCGCCAGATGAAGGTTAGCCAGTTGAAAGTTAGCTCTTTCAAGGTTAGCCTGTTCAAGATTAGTTTTTACAAGGCTAGCTCCCTGTAGATTAGCTTCTTGGAGGTTAGCTTCCTGAAGATTAGCTCCTTTACCTTCAAGAAGATGAGTATCTGAAAGGTTGGCTCCTCGAAGATCAGCCTTTTTAAGGTTAGCTCCTCGAAGGTCAGCTCCTTCAAGGTTAGTTTTTACAAGGTCAGCCTCTTGAAAGTCCGCTCCTTGAAGTTCAGCTCCTATAAGATTGGCTCCCCTAAGGTGTGTTTTCCCCGATATACCCATAAAAGTAAATCTGCTCTACGTTGAAATAAACATTACTGCTCCGGGAAAGTATCTTTTACTCCTCTAAATATGGTTAGTGGTGTTTTACTCAGAATATAGTCTGTAGTACTTTTAATTTAGTCCCCACTCCTCTTTAAGTTTGACCTCTTTTAATGTCCCTTATTTAGACTGCTCATTTTTTGGCTATTACAATATATCCAGATATTGTTTTAGTGTTACTTCCTTTTGCATTCTTTACTGTTAAACTGACAGTATATTTTCCGGCTTTACTATATGTATGTACAGGGTTTTTGGCTGTTGAATACGTTTTGTCTCCAAAGCTCCATTTCCAGGAAGTGGGGTTGTTGGAGCTCTTGTCAGTAAACTGAACTTTAAGTGGAGCTTTTCCTGAACGTGGAGAAGCTGAAAATGCAGCAACTGGGGATTTCAACGTGTTTACGACAATATAATTCTTTACTGTTTTCGTACTTGTTCCAGCCACATTCTTTACTGTTAAGCTGACAGTATATTTTCCGGCTTTAGTGTAGGTATATGCAGGACTCTTGACTGTTGAAGTTTTTCCATCTCCAAAACTCCACTTCCATGAAGTTGGACTATTGGCACTTTTGTCAGTAAATTTTACTTTCAGTGGAGCATATCCTGAAGTTTGAGACGCAGAGAATGCGGCAACAGGTGATTTTGGTTGTGGTACTCCAACAGTAGCCATGTAAATGTCAGATTTCCATTTCTCATTATTATATTGCCATACTATGCTGTTACCGTAGATAGCAGGAGAGTAGGCTGATCCTTTGGCGCTGATTTTCATTTTCTGATTAGTGGAAATATCATACATGTAGATACCATGATTTGTTCCACCATCATCCTTCCCGCCATCATCCTCCCACACTATCCTGTCACCATAGATAGCAGGAAATGCCTGAACGTCTGGACTGCTGGTTATCTGAGTTTCCTTTTTAGTGGAGACATTATACATGTAGATATCAGTGTTTCCATTCCGAGTATCGGCGTATACTATCCTGTTACCATAGATAGTAGAGCCCTCTGCTGATCCACTGGTGGTTATCTGCGTTTCCTTTTTAGTAGATAGATCATACATGTAGATATTCCAGTTTCCTGCACCGCTATCGCCTTGCCATACTATAATGTTACCATAAATAGCAGGATAGTATACTGGTCCGCTGGGGGTTACCTGAGTTTTCTGGGAAGTAGAAAGATTGTATATGTAGATATTATAGTAGTCATCGTAGACTACTTTATCACCGTAGATAGCAGGTTTTTCAGTATTTCCTGGAATCTCAGTATCTTTCTGGGTAGATATATCATATATGTGAATACTACTATAGTTGGTTGAGTCCCCCCATACTATCTTGTTACCATAGATAGCAGGACTGCCGTGTATCATTCCAGAGGTGGAGATCTGACTTTCTTTTTTAGTAGAAAAATCGTACATGTAAATGTTGCACTCTTCACCGCGATAATCCGTCCATACTATTCTGTTACCATAGATGTCAGGAGAGTGTGCTAATCCGCTACTACTTATTTTAGTCTCAATGACCTTGGACGAAGCGCTTTCCTCAGTAGTTGCCAACGCTGAAGATGAAGCATAATCGTCTTTTATAATGGCGTTTCCTGTATCACTCTCAATAGCTGCCAATGCTATCGATGAAACTAAAAGCAAGATTAGACCTATTGAAATTAAACCTATCTTAAGTATAGTCTTTTTTCTATTCATATTTCCCATCTCAATTTTTTAAAATCATAAATTTAACTTCAATTATCAAGTATTATATATTATAGTTAAGACTTTCCTTTTAATTCTTACATGTATAAAATTTAATTTATAGTTATGAGAAAAGTTGGCTTTATCGACCGGAAAAGTTCGGAAACTGAAGAGTTTCTACTGCAAGAATACAGAGGTAAAATTTCTAAGATCTCAAATAAACTCAAAAAAAGCTACGATATATAACAAGATGTGGGTACTGAATCATAGTTAACCCAGAATATTATACTAAATAATTGTCACAGAATAGATTAGGCAAACTTTTCATAAAGTTAATTTTTAATTGGTAATAATGATCTTGAAAATTAAAGCATCCAGTAGAAACCTGTTAATAATTTTGTTCTACGATGGCTCCTAATTAACTGCATATCTCATTGATTTTGTATGTTACATATATAGAAGAAAAGATGGCTGGAGAGAGTTGAAGAAACCTAAAACTTAGTCGAATAGACAATAAGAGTACTCATGCCTACAAGCAAAGACTGCTGGCTATCAAATAACCGTCTTTGTTAAGTCAACTAGTGGCTTTATATTCCGATATCGTTAAACCATATAGTGAATTGCGTACCTTTTCTGCATATGCCCTCCAGTGATCTATCATCACTTCTCCAATTGTGAGTGGAACTATTACATTTTGGGCAGTTCATAAAAAAATATAGGATCTAATGATATATCTATAATTATTTACCAAAATAATAATTTTAAATTTAAAAAAATTTAATTTAAAAAAATTTAATTTAAAAAGCTTAATTTAAAAACGACTTAGTCTCAATGATTTTTCAATGCGACTGCCGGGATTCGAACCCGGGTTCTAAGCTTGGGAAGCTCAGGTCATAGCCACTAAACCACAGTCGCATGAAGATGTGCAGAAGTGATGTGTATTCCTCTCATGCATCTTTTAGATATTAAAGGTTTCGGTAATGAAGAAGGAACGGCAGAGATAGTTGTTTTATGGAAAAAAGAGGAAAAACTCTATTTCTGAAATTTGAGGATGCAAAGCGATAAAGACCTGCAAATTGAATAATTGAATTATAGTAAAGAGAAAAATTTCAAAATTTCAAAGCGTTTTTTTCGGGGAGAGGATAATGGCTCGATTCATGGAGCTTGCGGAGCTTTTTGAGGAACTTGAAAAAACAACATCCCATAAGGAAATCATCCAGAAAATTGCTAATTTTTTTTAGGGATTGGAAGGAAAGGAAGTAAAGGATAGTGCATACCTTTTTCTGGGGAGTATAGGACCTGCCTTTGAAAATACAGCGCTGGGGATAGGGGATAAACTCGCTTTAAAAGCTATTGCCTGGGCATACGGAGTTTCCGAAGAAGATGTTAAAAGAAGATATTCAAGGATAGGAGACCTTGGCGATGTAGCGTTTGAATTAAACATGGGAGAAGGGAAGTTACTGGCAATTGATGAAGTGTTCGGAAGGCTAAAAGAGATAAAAAAAGCCACAGGAAAAGGAAGTCAGGAGGAAAAGACCGAGCTGCTTTCCAGTATCCTGCAGCGAGCTAGCCCCAAAGAAGGAAAATACATAGTCAGGATTGTACTGGGAAAACTCAGGCTTGGGTTTGGGGACCAATTTTTGCTTGAAGCATTTTCTATTGCTTTTACAGGGGATAAAAAATATGCTTCCAGGATCAAAGAAAGCTATAGCGTCTGTACCGATATAGGAGAGCTTGCAGAATCCCTTGCGGAATATGGTCCGAAAGCTCTTGGGCGTTTCTCCATAAAACTCGGACGGCCTGTCAGGTCAATGCTTGCGCAGCGTGTGAAAACTTTTGAAGAGCTTGAAGAAAGAATACCCGGAAAAAAAGCAGCCGAAGAAAAATACGATGGAGAAAGAGTTCAGATTCATAAAAACGGAAAAGAGATTACAGCTTTTTCTCGGAGGCTTGAAGATATAACTGCGCAATATCCCGATATTGTGGAAGCGGTCAGGAAAGGCATTCTTGCGGAGAAGATCGTGCTTGATGGGGAAATTATCGCATACGTTGAAAACAGGAAAGCAGATGACTCTTCAGAAGAATTTTATTCATTTCAGAAACTGATGAAGAGACGCAGAAAGTATGAGGTCCAAAAATACACTGAAATCTACCCTGTTGCTGTATTCTTTTTCGATATTCTCTATCTGGAAGGAAATTCACTCCTGAATAAATCATACCCGGAAAGAAGAACTCTCCTTGAGGAACATTTAAGGGAGTCAAGAACGCTTCGCCTGGCTAAAAGAACTGTTACGAATAATCTTGAAGAAATCGAGGACTTTTTCAACAAGGCTCTGGAAAAAAGGCTTGAAGGAGTTATAATTAAATCCATGGATGGAAATTCGATTTACGAAGCCGGAAAAAGGAGCTGGCTCTGGCTTAAATGGAAAGAAGAGTATGCCAGCGGGATGAGAGAAACCTTTGACCTTGTGATTGTAGGGAAATATTATGGACGAGGAAAAAGAAAAGGTTCATTTGGAGCCCTCCTCTGTGCAGTTCTAAATGAAAAGAGACACCGTTTTGAAACTTTTACAAAAGTAGGGACAGGCTTCACAGAAGCGGATGCAAAAGAAATAGACAACTTGCTTTCAGAGCATGTTATTGCCGAAGTCCCTAAAAATGTATTCATAAAAAGTAGAATGCTTCCTGATATTTTTGTAGAGCCTGCTCTGGTTATTGAAGTTCTTGGTTCGGAAATTACGGAAAGTATAGGCCATACTGCCGGACAGGGAGAAGGAGATACCGGACTTGCTCTTCGTTTTCCTCGTTTTTTACGCATAAGATACGACAAAGGACCTTATGAGATCACCACAGTTAAAGAAGTCTGGAATTTTAAGGAAGACAAAGGCATTTGAAGACTTAGTAAAGGAAGATATTTAAAGATTTATTGAAGAAAAAAATGTTTGAAGATTTAGTGAAGAAAAAAATATTTGAAGATTTATTGAAGAAAAAAGGTATTTAAAAGCTTATTGAAGAAAAGAAAGGTATTGAAAACGATTGAAGGAAGGGAAGAGAGGGAAATAAAAAAAAGAAACTGGAAAAAGAAAACACAAGGGGTAGGGGTAACAATTGAGAAATCGAGAGATTGCCGAGCTATTTTATGAGGCTGCTGACATTCTGGAATACCAGCAGGTTGAGTGGAAACCACGAGCTTATCGTAAAGCTGCTCAAATGATAGAAAACCATGGTGAAGACATCGAAAAAATCTATTCCAGAGAAGGAAAAGCCGGACTGACCGAAATCCCAGGCATTGGGGAGTCAATTGCTGACCATATTGCTGAGTATCTGGAAACAGGCAAGGTGGAAAAATTTGAAAAGCTTAAAGAAAAAGCACCTTCAGGTACTCCAGAACTTATGGAAATTCGAGGACTTGGGTCAAAGAAAATAAAAAAGCTTTCCGATACCCTTGATGTAAAAACGCTTTCAGATCTTAAAGACGCTATTCGTGCCCACAGGCTCAGGAGGCTCGAAGGATTCGGAGAAAAAAGCGAAGAGAATCTTGCAAAGGCAATTGAGCAGTATGAGAAAAGCCATGCCAGGATAGCTTTAGGAAAAGCACTTCCACTAGCAGATGAAATTATATCTGCGTTAAAATCCCGGTGTGAAAGCAGAACCTCTAAAGTCGACCTCTCGAAAATAATATACACAGGCTCACTCCGACGGTTGAAGGAAACAATTGGGGACATAGACATCCTGGCAGAAGCTGAAAAAGAAGAGGCTTTGAAGGTAATGGATTGTTTTGTTTCCCTTCCGGACGTCGAACAGGTTATCTTAAAAGGCAGCACAAAAAGCAGCGTAATTCTGCGAGAAGGAACAGTTATTGACCTGAGAGTAGTCCCACCTGAAAGTTACGGAGCAGCTCTTCAGTACTTTACAGGTTCAAAGGAGCACAACATAGAACTTAGAAATGTTGCCATCAAAAACGGTTACAAACTTTCGGAATACGGGCTGTACTTAAAAGGATCCGATAAACAGATTGCAGGAAGCAGCGAAGAAGAGATTTATGAAAGACTTGGTCTTGCCTATATCCCACCCGAACTTCGAGAAAACCGGGGAGAAATTAAAGCCGCTGCAAGAAATACCCTGCCCAAACTGGTAGAAGCAGGTGATCTCAGAGGAGATCTCCATATGCATACGGAATACAGTGAAGGAAAAGACACCCTTAAAACCATGATTGAAAAAGCAGAAGCTCTTGGTTATGAGTATATCGCAGTAACCGATCACTCCCGTTCTCAGAAAGTTGCAAATGGTATGGAAGTTGAAGAATTGAAAGTTCAATGGAAAGAAATTGATAAGCTCTCAAAAAATTTCAAGATAAAGATTCTCAAAGGATCTGAGGTAGATATCCTGAAAGATGGAAGCCTTGATTATCCGGATGAAATTCTCAAAAAACTTGATGTTGTGGTAGGAGCTGTGCATTCCGGTTTTGCATTTCCTGAAAAGAGAATGACCGAAAGGATTGTCACAGCTCTGGAAAACGAATATCTCGATATCCTTGCACATCCCTCAGGAAGACTGCTTGGGAAAAGAGAGGCTTATGCCGTTAATTTTGAAAAGGTTTTTGAAGTTGCCGCTGAAAATGGAAAAATAATGGAGATCAACAGCCAGCCTTCAAGGCTTGACCTTAATGACGAGCTTATCCTGCGTGCAAAGACCTTTGGCCTGAAGTTCTGTATATCTACAGACAGCCATGCCGTTTCCGACCTAACCTACATGCGATACGGCCTAGGACAGGCGCGTCGAGGCTGGTTGGAAAAAGAAGACGTTGTAAACACCTATCCATACTCCAGGCTTAAACAAGTTTTCAAAAAAATGAATATATGACCATATTGTGTCGCAACCGTTGACCCGAAACCGTTGACCCGAAACCGTTGACCCGAAACCGTTGACCCGAAACCGTTGCGCCGGTTTATCACGCCGATAGGGCCAGGGGATAAGGTTTTCAAATCCAAACATTACTGGAGTTTTTGCTCAAGCCTTTTATTAAAAAGACTATAACCACTCCCATCGCATAGCCCAAAACAAAATTTGAATAAATCACCTCTCCTGAGTGCGTTAAGAAAATAGCTTTTCTTGCCCATAATTCAGCCCTCTTGAGTGAACGAAGTGAGCGAAAAGGGCCCCGTCCTCCCGAGACGGAACTCGGGTGGCGGAACTCGGGTGACGGAACTCGGGTGACGGAACTCGGGGCAGAAAGACTAATAAAGGAGTAAAAGTTCAAATTGATACAAAACTCCATTAAACAAAAATCAGTAAAAGGTAATAATATGGTTTCAAAGGATCTTCCCTTCACTAAAGAAAAAATTGTGGAAATAATCAAAAAACATCCCACCCCATTTCATATTTACGATGAGAAAGCTATTCTGGAAAATGCGCAGAGAATAAAAGCAGCCTTCAGGGAAGTTCCGGGCTTTAAAGAGTTTTTTGCGGTAAAAGCCCTTCCAAATCCCTTTATTCTTAAGATTCTCAAAGAAGAAGGATTTGGTGCGGACTGCAGTTCTTTACCGGAGCTAATTCTTGCCGAAAAAGCGGGAATTACTGGGGAAGACATAATGTTTAGCTCAAACGATACTCCTTCTGAAGAGTTCCTGAAGGCAAAAGAGCTTGGAGCATACATAAACCTTGATGACATAAGCCATATTGACTACCTTGAAAAGTATGTTGGGCTTCCTGATATTGTCTGTTTCAGGTATAATCCTGGCCCTCTTAAAGAAGGAAATGCGATTATAGGAAAGCCTGAAGAAGCAAAATACGGTTTTACGAGAGACCAGCTTTTTGAAGGCTACCGCATACTCAGAGACAGGGGAGTAAAGCGGTTCGGAATGCATACGATGGTTGCTTCTAACGAATTAAACGCTGACTACTTTGTGGAAACCGCAAAAATTCTTTTCGAACTTATAGTTGAAATCTCAAAGGAACTCAATATAAAGTTTGAATTTGTGAACCTCGGTGGAGGCATAGGCATCCCATACAGGCCTGAAGAAGAACCTGTTTCCTTCGAAGCTGTGGCAAAAGGTGTCAAAGAAGCTTACGAAGCCACAATCACAGCTAATGGACTTCATCCGCTTAAAGTCTTCCTGGAATGCGGCCGTGTAATTACAGGTCCCTATGGCTACCTGATTACTCAGGTTCGGCATCTCAAATATACCTATAAAGACTATGTAGGGATGGACTCCTGTATGGCCAATCTCATGCGACCTGGTATTTACGGAGCCTATCACCATATAACCGTGCTCGGAAAGGAAAAAGAGGCTCCTGTCCATAAGTACGACGTAACAGGCTCTCTCTGCGAAAACAATGACAAGTTCGCAATTGATAGGCTGCTTCCAGAAATTGAAATCGGAGACATCCTTGCAATCCATGACACAGGAGCTCACGGACATGCTATGGGCTTCAATTACAATGGAAAACTCCGTTCTGCCGAACTTCTTCTCAGAAAAGACGGAAGTGTTGTGCAGATAAGGAGAGCCGAGACCATTGAGGATTATTTTGCAACCCTGGATTTCGAAGCCCTGAAAGATTTCAAGTGAAAGAAGTCTTCAGCAAAATTGCAAAAATATCCCAAAAGAAAATTTACTGAAAAACCAAAGACAGGTGAATAGCAGAGAAGTTTCATTGCGAAATCTTACTGCTGCACCTAAATACCTTTCTTTTACACGAAACTTACTCAGGATTTATGCGTTTGAAGTATGAAATTAAGCTTACTCAAGAGAGTGAGAATATAAGACAGAAACATCACATGTTAGAGAAGTCATCTTCATACTCTCTGCACTCCTGCGCACTTATCATTCCACAGTTCAAAAGGCTCAGCGATTCAAATATGCCTTCACCTACACTTATTCCTTTCAAAGCGCATTTCTTCACTAAACGGTCGTAAAGTACCTCATTTTCGTTTTTAATAAAATCGCACATTTCCGAGATAAACTCGTCTGTTATAAGTGGTTCATCTTTGTTTATCCAGTTATCAATTGACTCGATAAGATATTGACGTATGGATTTGTTCCTTCCAATATCCATAAGATTCATAAAAGCACATTCATCTATGCTCAGAACCCACTTACCAAGTTTATACTTAAACATATCTCCACTATCATCTTCCAAACATACCCCTCCATGATGATCAAATTCTCACAATAACTAGAGAACTCATGCTATTTAACTCATCATAGGTGTTATACTGCGAATTTCTCTTCCCCAAGATTATTTAGATACGGCGGCCAATATATTAATGATCAAATATGACTCCCGAGGAAGCTGCGAAAAGAAAACAAGAATGGGTTTCGAAAATGAAGAGCGAAGGCAAAATGAAAGAGGATATGACAGAAGACCACAAGGCCTGCCTTAATGCCTTGCAAAACCCTGTACGGAGAAACATCCTCAAAGTTCTGGTAGAACATAAAAAATCGCTGGAAGAAATTAAAGACGAACTCAAGCTCACGGATTCTCAGGCAAGTTATAACCTGAATATGCTGGAAAGTACTCTCTGTATTGAAAAAGAGGAAAGTGAAGGAACTATATATTATGTCCTGACTCCCAGAGGAGAAGGATACATGGAAAATGTGGAACTGAAAAAGTAAGGGTGCTGAGCTCAGTAAAACCAGGACTCACCAGGACTCGGTAAAAAGTGCCTGGACTTGGCCACTTGGACCGTTAAAAAGCACCTGGACTAGGCACCAGGATTCGTCAAAGAGTACCTGGACTCAGCGAATAAACTTGGCAGAGATTCCGAAAATACACACTTTTGCATACTTTTTTCGTACTTTTCTCCGGAATCTTGAATACTTGAACTCATTTACTCAAAAGAGAAGGAGAAATGAGAAGAAGAAATGAGAAGGAGAAGAAGGAGAAATGAGAAGGAGAAGAAGGAGAAATGAGAAGGAGAAGAAGGAGAAATGAGAAGGAGAAATGAGAAGGAGAAATGAGAAGGAGAAATGAGAAGGAGAAATGAGAAGGAGAAATGAGAAGGAGAAATGAGAAGGAGAAATGATAAGGAGAAATGATAAGGAGAAATGATAAGGAGAAATGATAAGGAGAAATGATAAGGAGAAATGAGAAGGAAAAATGAGAAGGAAAAATGAGAGGGAGAAATGAGAAGGAGAAACGAGAAGGAGATCAGAACCAGGATATTAATCCCTTGGTTAAGTTCTCCAGGACGTAAAGTAAAATATCAACAGGCTTAAACAGCCTTAAATATCCTCATGTTTTTTCAGGATGTCATCAAAAGAGTCCGCGACAGCTTCAAGTTTTTCTCTTTCAAGCCCAAAAGTACTGAGTTTGAAATATTTGGTAAGCCCGGACTTGATGCCGTGAATATTGCGTGCTTTGAGCTCCTTGTAGAGGAAGTATCTTCCGTCCTTTACTTTTTCGGAAATTTCATAGAAGCGAGGGGCTTCGAAGAACATCAGGTCATGAGAGTGAGGTTTTTGCCCGCGCTGGATAAAGCCCATTTCCTCAAGCCTTGCCGAAAACCAGCGAGCATTTTCGACCTCCTGGTCCCAGTTCCTCACACGCTTTACCACATCCGGGAAAGATGCAATAAGAGTCATAACCGTAGCACCTCTCGCCGTGCATCCCAGAAGCTCAACTTCTTTTACCTTGTTATGTTTGGATTTCCTGAATACGATAGGAGCGTACTCTTCACTTACCCCGAGAACTCCGACAGGACCTGATGCTGCCATAGACTTATGCCCGCTACCTACAATAAAGTCGGCACCGATGTCTTTTGCAGATACCGGCATTCTTCCTACGGCATATGCACCATTGAGAAGGAGAGGAACATCGTATTCATGGCAGATCGAGGCTATCTTTCCTGCATCTGCCAGGTTTCCATAACTTCCGTCCGGATAAGTTACAAGTGCAAGAGCAGGTGGTTTTCCACTTTCTTTTGTAACCTCTTCGATTGCCGTGGCATACCCTTCAGGGTCAAGGTAATAATCGGGACTGCCTGAATGTGGTACGGCTTTGATATTCAGGCCTGCTCTTTCGGCTGCAACATATGAAGAGTAATGAGCGAGCCCATCAAGCACAATCCAGTCACCCGGCTTTCCAATAGAATGCATGACAGCAAACTTGGACTCCCGTGCCCCATTTGTGACCCTTGCCTCATCACAACCAAGAAATTCGGGAAGGGCCTTATGTACGAAATCATAAATTGGAGGTTTTTTTATCTGATCCAGAACCCCTCCGCAGAAATCACATACCGAATACCCGTCTCCCCACTCTACAAGAGCCTGTTTTGCAGCCTCGGTCAAACGCCCGCCTGTCTGAAGAGGGTCAATATTTATACTGCCAAGAGTCTCTCTTTTTATAAAACCGAACTTCTGAAGGGATGAATCGTCAAGTTTCATTTTCTTTCATACCTCAATTTATTTTTCATACTTCAATATTAATTACAGATTAACTTCAATATTATCTACAGTTTAATTTCAATATTAGTTAGATTAACCTCAATATTATCTACAGTTTAATTTCAACATTAGTTACAGATTAACTTCAATATTATCTACAGGTTAGTTATGATTATTAAGCTGTGATATGGACAGAGTCTTTGAAATAAAAGAATCGAAACTACTCAATCCTGTTTAGTGCTTTTACCCTACTTTGCGTTTAAGATCTCTTTTATTCTGGATACACATCGAGTCATAAAAAAGTATTCCAAAGGTCTCTAAAATTTGAAGGTAGCAAAGGCTCCTCAATGATTATCAAGAGCTCCCTGCTTGAAAAACTCCGGATTTACCGGAAAAATAAAGCAAAACGCCTTTAAAAGACGTTGTACAACCGTTTTTCAAATTTCAGGCGTTTACTGCCTTGCCAAAGACATCAGTAAATTCGTCGCACTGAGCAATGATTTTTGAAGCAGCATCCTTTAGTACCTCAATCGGGTTTGTACCATCGGTTTTGATATAAAGGATCGGGTCACTGATACTTACGTACTTCATATCATAATAGGCAATCTCAACCCTCTGGTCTTTAATAAGAAGATCCTTAAGTATATTTAGAAGGGTATGCGTCTCGCCTTTGAGCTCAACTTCAAGCTCATTGTCTGTTTTGGAGAGAATGTTCAGTTCCATTGGTGACCACCTGTAATTGTGAGTAATATAACTTATTGATAATTTATTATTGATAATTTATTGTGCAGAAACCCATACCTGCAGGAGAAAGAATTACTTTACCCCTTTCCCATACTCGGTTGAGATTTTGCGAGTTTCGGTCATATTGCAGACTGGGCATTTAAGCTTTTTCCCTTCGAGCACAAGTTCTCCTTTGCAATTTGAACAGTAAGCTTTTACAACTCCAAGGGAATCTTCAGCTGTTGTCAGGCGCATTCTCTCAGTGTCGAGAACTCTGGCCCGAATGATATCAGAAGGTCTGAACTCATCTGAAAGCCTCTTAACGTAAGAGTCCCGCACATTCGATACGTGGATGTCTCCCGAACGCACATTGACAATTTCCCTGTCTTCTTTGCCTTCAATTCCTGCAACTTCCACCATTGCCCCCGATTCGCGCACATCAGTTATCTTTCCATAGATAATATCCCCTACTTTAAGAATATTCGGAGTGAGCGTGCGTGGCCTGACTGAGACTACTCTTGCTTTCCTGTCGATAATTACGTTTCCGGTAGCTGTAGAGTAAATATCTCCGGCAGACACTGTTGTTCCTTCCCCGGATTTGAACTCTTCAGTAGTTCCAACAAGCTCTCCAGGAAGCACAAAACCTCCTTTTTCAAGTTCTTCTTCCGGAGTTTCAGCTTCGTAGGGAGCTCTGGGTTCAGACGCATCCGGTCTTTCCCTGGAACCTTTTTTCTGGTACGGGAACCTTCGCTTCTTGCCCTGGTCTCCCCTGAACTGGTCCTTTGATTGATCCCTGGACTGACCTTTAAACTGGTCTCTGGGATGTCCCCTGAAGTGATCTCTTGGTTGGATCTTATGTTGATCTCTGGACTGCTCCCTTGGTTGATTTTTAACCTGTTCCCTGGGTTGGGTCTTAAACTGATCTCTCGACTGACCTTTGAGTTGATCCCTGCTTTCGGAAGTAATTTGAGTTACATTTTCAGCAACCGGCTTTCCTTCATTCGGGCCAGTCAATTTTTTTCTCGTAGTTTTACTTTTTCTAATTCTAATCATGATCCCTCATTTGGACTATCGTTAGTAGTCGATATAAATCGTAATCACAATAACTATCAATAATATGAGATGCTGGTAACCATTCAATTAGATACTGGCACATTCAGTTGGCAGATAACCAGCCTCAATAGAGGAGATAGATTATCTTGTTTCTATTATCTGCCACTTTTGCCCTATTGACGCATCGTATAATTTGGTAGTACACAGGCATACTTATTATAAGCAGTGTTATAGCTCGCCTTTTGAAATAAAGTCCTGCACTGATGCTATAAAATCTGATGCTTTAAACGGTATTTGCGTCCTGAATTATCCGGAGACCTTAATTCTATAGATCTCAACCTCAATAACCTCTCGTTCTTTTTTATGGAAATCAAAGGTTCGTTTTATAGGGAATTTTGCAACGTAGGAATGTGTAATGACTGCAGGCTTAATGAACTTTTGGATAAAAGCAAGGCTTCCGCGGTTGTGAATTGAATATATTACTTCACTTGTTCTTAATGCTGACGAAAGGAAAGGCCTATCTCTACCTTTCACTCTTGCTCCGAAAGGAGGGTTCATAACCGTGGTTTTTACGCGCTCTTTAATATCATTAATGTCTGATAATAAGAACTCGACCTCTACTCCAAGTTTTCGGGCATTTTCTTTTGCGGTATCAAGTGCTTTTGAATCCGTATCATACCCCACAACCTTTCTGGCTCCCAGAAGCTTCGCCCCGATTGCAAGAATTCCGGTACCACATCCCAGATCCTGCACCGAGTCATCAAGATCTCCCTGCATATAAGCAAAATGAAGAATTTCCGCAGCTAAAAGAGGAGGTGTCTGGTACTGCTCCAGCTCAAGTTCAGGACTGGAAAAGTCTTCCAGTTCTTCAAGGAGCATCTCAAGTTTTCTCTGTTTCATTTCATCGACTGAAGTTTTCTATTTATATAATTTTAATTTTTTATTTATATATTTTGACTTAATGTTTAGACTTTTACTTTATCTAAACCTGAACTTATTCCCTGAAATTAACATATTCCCTGAAATTAACATATTCCCTGAAATTAACATATTCCCTGAAATTAACATATTCCCTGAAATTAACATATTCCCTGAAATTAACATATTCCCTGAAATTAACATATTCCCTGAAATTAACATATTCCCTGAAATTAACATATTCCCTGAAATTAACATATCCCTGAACATAACCAACAGTAGAAAGTTATACTGACTCCTCAGTAATCTCATCGAGCACAAGGCTTTCCCATTCCCGTTCTCCAAGTACTATTTCAAATTCCTGGGGTGTAAGCATAGGAGAGGGAAAACGGCCAACCTCATCGATTGCGAGCCTTGGGCAGGCGGTATTAACGAAAGCATCTACTTTGAATTGAAGAAGCTGATCCGGAGTGACAAGGTCAATCAGGATAAGGTGTGCCTCTTTTCCGTGCTTTTTCGCAAGCGCTTTTAAAGAGAAGGCTAGCTCCATTCTTTCCTGTCCATTTTTGCTCGAGATGATTATCCCGAAAACCTTCGCATCCAGAGACTTTGCAATTACCGCACTTCGCTGGCGGAGGATTCTTGAAGGGTCTACTTCACGAACTTCCCCGGAAAAAGGATCGGCTGCAAGAACTCGTTTTTTTGTGGAAAGAGCTACACCTAGAGGATGGAAGTCTCCGCTTCCGATATAAAGATATTCATCACAGACCTCATTCCTTGCTGTCGAAAAATTGCAGCCAAGCACCTGGCCAGGATATGCAAGCCTGGAATCTCCATGCCCTATTACACAGGTCTTTCCATTTGCCTCCAGGACAGCACAGGCTTCAGGAAGTTTATGGACATGCTGGACAGTAGTAATCAGCCCTATAACCTGCCCCTTAAGTTCAGGGACAACCTTTTCAACAACCGGCCGGATGTCAACTGCGGAACGCGTTTCTATGAAATAGACTTTTTCTGAAAATTTCGTATCCTCAAGCTCAGCATGCCCGAAGTGGAAAAGAATATCAACCTGATCAAGTAAAGTTTTATCCAGGTCGCATGCCCCAAAACATGGGTCTCCTGAGATGATAATCTTAACTCCGGTGGCTTCTTCAACTTTTTTTGCAAGCTCGGGACCTTTTCTTTTGAGCCCTTCAGGGAACTGGAAACCTACGATTTTTGCGCCCAGTTTATTTATCACACTGATAATATAGTCAGGCCTTAAGTCAAAAGCGTCACTCGTTCCCAAAGACATTCTTGATCTCCACGCCTTTCTCACTCACGTCAATTGTAACGAGGATTTTGGGCTCAACCCCTAGCTCATTTAATTGCAAATAGCCAGTCCCTCGACCGATGACGGAAATTACGTCCAGAATCTCCACACCCATAATTTTCAGGGCTTTTACGAGTGCTATCAACGTTCCGCCAGTGCTGATCACGTCGTCCACAATAATTACTCTGTCCCCTTTCTTGAGCCCGTTTATGTAGAGAGCCCCTTTCGAATACCCTGTACTCTGAGACAGTTCCACTTCTCCTTCAAGGAAATAAGGACGCTTTCGAACAATTGTCAAAGGAATTCCCGTTTTGAGAGAAAGGGCATTTGCTACAGGAATACCCATGGCCTCTATTGTAAGAATAGTGTCAACTTTTTTGATGTCGGTAATCTGGAGAATATATTCAGCGATCTCTTCAACCATATGAGGATCTATGGATGGTACACCATCAGAAATCGGATGGATAAAGTAATTATATTCTCCTCGCTTGATCACAGGAGAATTAATGAGTGAGGTTTTCAGTTTTTCAAGCATAGTATTAACTCTTTTTTGGCTGTTGCGATATCTCTCTAAGTAATAATCATGTTATTAATAAGGAATCCTGCTCTGGTAATAAGGAATCCTGCTCTAGTAATAAAGAATCCTGTGCTATTAATAAGGAATTGTACTTAGGTAATAAAGAATTCTATAATCTTGTCCTAAATCTAGATCCACTTAATAGTCAAAAAACCTAAGATTCGAGCAGCCAGGAAAAGAGTAGATGAATTTCAGGAAAGTATCGGAAAAGAAAAATAAAAAAGGAAGAGAAAGAGGCAGATATGAGGATTACTGGAATCCTCAAACATACCTGATTAAACTTTTTGTGTAGGTGTAAATTATTTAGTTTAATTGCCTGTTCTGCTAGCTCAATTTTTCAAGGGATTAATTATTCTCTGTCGAATTAAGCAGCCCGAGAATCACATAAGGATTGTTGTCTGCTTGTTTCATTTTGTTCAGGGTATCGGCATCAATATCCTTCACTGAAATTACAGAGACAAGTCCCTGTGTGTCCCAATTTTTCTTATTCATAAGCCAGAGATCAGCTAGATATTTCGAGACCCATCCAGGATCATCGGCTTTTACACCGGAGTTCGCATTGACAATATCAAAGTCAAACCCAAGTACTACTGCTTTCATAGTTCCGGCATTCTTGTCCGTGACCACGAAAATACCTGCAGGAGAACCTCCTAGAGCTTCGGTTTCGTTATCGGTTAACGTAGAGACCCAGATCCCTCCTTTGCCTGGGGTTGTGTCCCAGCGCTTTACGAAAACATCGTCTTTGCACCAGTTAGGGCAGGAGAAAACCGTGTAACTTACACCTTCCTTAAGCGGGTAATTTTCTTCCATCCAGTTTGCAAGCACATAACCGCTGGAAACTCCGGGACAGAAATGGTTGTGCACTTCAAGGCACTGCATTAGTTCATAATCAAGCTTTCCGGTAGCCCAGGCGTTTGAAATGGTAAGAATAGCAAACTCGCGTCCGTTAAATACCGAATTGTTTACCTTTTCATTCCACGCAGCTCTCGATTCATTGGTTTTCGAAAGTTTGCCAAAATTTATGTTTTCCGTTATCTTGTAGCTAATTTTACTTTCGTTTTCATAGGAGACTTCGATATAAGTGCACTTCCCACTGCATTTATTGAAGAATGCAAACCATAGAGGATTGTTCCTTGAGTTCTGGACCGTGAGGAGATTTTTTGTGTACAGAAGATCCCTGCTATAAAACTCTGAGTAGAAATCGTCCAGGAAAACGTAGGACTCTGCAGGAGAGCCTATATCCGTAATAATAAGTGTGTTTTGCGGCCCAACAGCTCCAAGATCTGCTTCAGCTGCAGAAAAGACCTGAGCCATCAAATTTGAGTTGCAACCTTCAGCTGCCATACCTGGAACAGCTCCAAGAGAAAAAATAAGGGCAGTAAGGAAAATGAGATAAATGAACTTATTTTTTATTATCTTTGTATTCATTACACCTTCTCCTATCATGATTTTTCCATAATTAATTAAATCATGCCTCATAGTCTGGCCAGAATAATAATACTCACCAGAAAATGTTTTTTAATAAGTAAGATTGAGCTTATTCATAGTAACTTTAAGTATTACAAAAGACATGAAAAGTGTTACATAAAACTTTCGGATTTGGTTAACACTGAAGATAAATCTGGAAATATATAAAATAGAATATTATTTGAGAAATAAACAGGATATAATAGTAAGCGATAAAATAGTAAACAAAATAGATAGTAGGTAAGATAAACAAGATGAATAGTAAGCAAGATAAAATAGCAAGATAAAATAAACAAGATAAAATAGCAAGATAAAATAGCAAGATAAAATAGCAAGATAAAATAGCAAGATAAAGTAAACAAGATAAAGTAAACAAGAGGGGTGCAACATTGAAAATAAGTTCAAAGAAAATGACGAAGTAATAGACACAATTATCAAAAATTAGTATATTTTGGTAAAAATAATAAATAATGAAAAACTAGCAAATGTGCTAAAACAGAAAAATTAAGGACAGACAATAGTATCAAATAGCCCTACTACTAACTCTGCCAGTTCCTTGCTTTTTTCAGTTGAGGTCATGAGGGTGTCAGCACGGGAAGCATGACATCCAAGCTTCTCAAACGCGAATTCGTCCGCTTGATCCCGCTCATCGAAGACAAAAACGTCAAGGAAGTCCTGATAATATTCCGCAACTCCCATTGAAGAGACTTCAAGCCCGCAGGCCTGCATGAGTTTCCCGGCAGGACCGCTTACAGGAGCATTGCCAATTATCGGACTGACTGCAACGACCTTTTTCTTTTGTAGCAAACCTTTCATGCCCGGTAGGGAAATGATAGGTCCTATACTCGTAATCGGGTTACTTGGCCCTATAAGCACCTTGTCGTCGTTTTCAAGGGCTTCTAGCACCTTTGGAGAGATTGAAGCTTCGGAAACCCCAGTTATGTCAACACCCAGCACCTCAGGTTCTCCGTGTTTCTCTATCCAGAAATCCTGGAAATGAAGGATGGTCTCAGGAGTTTCTATATAAGTGGAAACTGGATCGTCAGACATAGGTAAAATCTTTGCATCAATTCCGAAAATGGACGCAAGCTCTAAGGTCGCATCTGTAAGAGAGATTCCATTCCGGATAAAGTTCGAGCGAATTATATGGGTTGCTCTGTCACAGTCCCCAAGCTTCATGCTTTCGGTGATGCCCAGTTCCTGCATGCGTTCATAAGTCAGAAAAGTGTCGTCTTTTATGCCCCACCATCTTTTTCGGTCGATCTGGTCTGAGAACAGGTAGATTACTGTGTCCAGGTCAGGACAAATCAGATTCCCCGAAACCCATAGGTCTTCGGCAGTGTTTACAACAACAGTCATTTCCTCTGCTGGGAGGATTTCCTTGAGTCCGTCAAGGAGCTTTGGAGTTCCGGTACCGCCTGAAAATATAATCATGATAATACCATATCCGGCTTTCTTTTAAACTTTCGGGTAGCAGGGGTTTCTGCAAAATATACAGTATCAGAGTAGTAGTAACAACAATATATAATGAAATCTGTCTAAAGAATAATGAAGGTTGTCCTTGATCCCGTACATGGTTACATCGAGCTGGATGATTTAGTTCAGGATCTTCTTTCTACCCCCCAGATGCAGCGCCTGAGAAGGGTAAGACAGCTTGGGTTCTCAAACCTTGTCTACCCCGGAGCAAATCATTCGCGTTTTGAACACTCGCTTGGAACAATGCATCTTGCCTCCATGCTAACCAGAAGTCTGGACTCGATTGAAGAGGATAAGAAAACCGAAATAAAAGCTGCTGCTCTTCTACACGATGTAGGGCATGGACCTTTTTCTCACGTTACTGAAAATGTAATTGACAAATATACGCGGCGCAGGCATGAGGATGTAAAGGGAATCCTGGGAAAAGAAGAGATTAGAGAAATCCTGAATAAATATGGAATTTCTCCTGGAAACCTCGTAAAACACATAAAAGGGGAAACTTCTCTAGGGCAGATCCTTAGCAGTGAGATTGACGTGGACCGAATGGACTATCTTGTTCGGGATGCTCATTACACAGGTGTAGCCTTTGGTGTTGTAGATTACAATCGTTTGATACAACAGATGAATTTTTATGAGGATAGGCTCGTTGTAGAGTACGGTGGGTTAAAGGCTGCCGAGTCGCTTCTTGTATCACGTTTATGGATGAACACATCGGTTTACTATCATCACGTAACCAGGATTTCGGAAGCTATGTGTTCCAGATCAGTGGAGTATATGATTGAGAATAACGAACTTGATCCTTTCAGGCTGAGGTATATGGACGATATAGACCTTGTTGCATCCATGAGAAACGCAACCGGATATGCAGGAGAACTTGCAAGGATGCTGGATGCCCGTAAACTCTATAAACGCGCCTTATATGTAGGCCTGGCAGATGTAGGAAAAGCTGTACTGAGGCACCGGGACCGTATCAGGAGAGTTGAAAAAGAAATTGCAGAACTAGCTGGTGTTGATTCTAAGTATGTGCTTGTTGACATTCCTAAGACACCCGAAATGCTGGAAATGCAGGCCATGATAAAAACTGACCATAAAATGATTCCTCTTAACGAAGCTTCCCATTTTGTATCCATCTTGCAGGAAGCACAAATGGATAACTGGAGAATGGGAGTATATAGCCCGAAAGAGTACTGCGAAGTCGTGGGAAAAGCCGCCAGAGACTATTTTGACATCAAAAAACTTCTTAAACAGTTTAAATTGAGTGATCTCTAAAGTATAGTGGAATAAAATAAAAGTAAATTTAAAAAAAGAATATAAAGAAGAAAATTTATGGAAGCTTAAAGGAAAAATGGATTTCCTTGAAATTTTAAGGACCGAGGTAGGAATTTGTTTCAGATTAAACGGAAAGTGGGGAAAATTGAGGTTATACTTGATGCAAAAAAGGTAGGGGAAGACTACATGCTGACTCTCACAGGTGGAGAAGAACATGTGGGAGCTGTTGCCGTAGGACTTTTTGATGAGAAAAGCCAGAGAGCAAGTTCATCGGTGATAACAATGCCTGGGCACCGGGAGGAATATCTTGCTCTGGATGGGGCAAGGCAGGTGAGCAGGGCCACAAGGAAGACCTCGGTATTTGTTGTCGGAATACACAAGGATAATATTAGCCCTGAAGAAATAAAAGATGTAGTCTCAGTTGCTGGTGAAATGATAGAAAGTTTCATTGCTTTTTACAAAAAAGAAGATGAACTGGGAAGGCAAAATAACGATTTGAATAATGCATAGAGATGAATAGTGAGTTACCAGCAGGAACACTAACGGCAGGATAAAATGGAGATAGCAGTAGGAATCAGTGGAGCCTCAGGGGTCCAGTATGGAATTCGCCTCCTTGAAGTACTGGAGGAAAAAGGAATTAAAACCCATCTGGTTTTGACGGATGCCGCAAGCCAGATAATAAGGATTGAGACTGATTACACCCCCGAAGCAGTAGAAAAACTTGCAACCTGGAGCTATGCCCAGAAAGATTTTTCAGCACCAATCGCTAGTGGTTCATACAGGACAGGAGGAATGGTTATTGCTCCGTGCAGCATGAAAACTCTTGCAGCCGTGGCAAATGGGGTATCCGATACTCTTCTTACAAGAGCTGCAGACGTCTGCCTCAAAGAGGAAAGAAAACTTATCCTGATGACCCGAGAAACCCCGCTTAACCTTATACACATCGAAAATATGCTCAGGGCTAAAAAAGCAGGAGCAAGCATCCTTCCAGCCTGCCCTGGCTTTTATTCACGGCCCAGAACCCTTGAAGACCTGATAGATACCATGGTAGGAAGGACACTTGACCTGCTCGGGATAGAAAACGAGATTTATCGACGCTGGAAGTAAAAACAGTCTCAGAAAAAATTCAAAATTTATTCAGGAAAGATCAGACCGAAAGAGTTTTCAGACAAAAGGAGTTTTGATTTTTCCATAAAAAGTTATTAGAGATAGCATGACAGATCCATGTTCTAACGAAAGCTATATAAAGGATAATATCGTTTGAAGGGAAGTACCCTTGGGATAGTAGGGTAGCTTGGTCCATCCTCGAGCGTTTGGGACGCTTGGACCGCGGTTCAAATCCGCGCTATCCCATTTATATATTTTTTAAATCGTTTTTTATTAGAGCTATTTTTTGAGTTTGTGCTGCTTTCCTTATATATGTATCTCCCATACCATTTTATATAGTTGAATGTGTCATTGACCAATTTCGCAAAATAGAGAATCTACTTTTTGGGTAAATTTAAATATAATTGTTAAGTTTGCAATTTTCAGTAACGAATTATATTTTAGTTTTTTATTTTAGGTGCACTGATTTGAGATTTTAAAGTTATGTGTTATTTTTCATGCCCTTAGTAGTTGAAATTCCTACGTAAATTGCATTATTAAGCCAGTTTACTACCAATACTATACCAAATAGAAAACTTTTATAAAAATTTTGAACTAAATGTAAATGTTTAAATGTTTATTCTGATCCCTACTCATTAATTTTATTTTATGATAAAATAAAATAATGGAAAATGCAGTTTAACAGGCGGTTTCAAAACCGTATTTAATTATATTTATGATAAAAAGTAGTGCCGAAATTCGTGTAAGTTAGATATCAAATGTTAAAAATGGTCTTTTCACTGAGACAAAAAATTGTATATATGTCTGATAAAAGTGGAAATGAAGATATATGGGTCATGGATGCCGATGGGAAAAACAAAGTGCAGTTAACAACGGATTCAGCAAGGGACTCATTTCCGGTATGGAGTACTGATGGCAAAAAAATTGCTTTTTACTCTGAGAGGGGAGGAGATCGGGGTATATACACTCTTACTTTAGAAAACGGAAACAAACCTGTTGCTGATTTCTCTGCATCCCCAACTTCAGAAAATATGCCACTGAAAGTCAAATTCACGGATAAAAGCTCAAATGTCCCTATTAGCTGGAAATGGAGCTTTGGAAATGGAAAAACTTCAACATTGAAGAGTCCTGCATATACCTACAGTAAAGCAGGAAAATATACTGTTAGCTTAACAGTGAAGAATGCGAAAGGAAGTAGCACAAAAACTATATCTGGATATGTTACGGTTTCCAAAAAATGAACATTTTGAATTAAAAGATATAAAAGGTCAAAGCTAGAGGGTATGGGGAGATTATTTTTCAGACATGTCAAAATGCTAAACTTGCTTTGCTTTTCCAGACCTAAGAGTTACGTTTATTTGTGTTCAAATAACTGAACTCACATCATTTAATTTGTGCCTATTAGATTGAGCTACATCACTTAACTTGTGTCTGTTAGATTGAACTGATTTTTGCAGGTACCTTCAAAAAATAACAATTTTTCTATCGTTGTTTTAGGAGAATTATTTGAAAATTTGCAATTATTATCTCAACTGGAGCTTGTGGAAATGGCTGTCGGAAGTTCCAAGTTAAGGCAAAAAACCGAATAAGTAGGAAAAGATTCAAATTACACTTTTGAGTAGTTAGGGATATTTTTCAGAAAAAAGGAGCGCGTAATAAAATATTAAAAGGAAAATTACAGAAATAGGATTGTATTTTTCCATTTATAGCGTATATTTTATCAAAAATTACTATTTATTTTTATTTTTTTGTATTATTTTTTAAATTTTGTAATCAAATTCTCAATTATTATTTTTTTAACAGGGTTATACAAATAATATAGCAAGATTTAAATATATATAAGTGAGTGTGCCCGATAATATTAATTTTCGCGAAATTGATGGAAAAAGAGTAATTAACAGACTGTCTCAAAACCGTGTTTAATTTTACAATTGAAACAAAAAAGTAATACTGAGACTAAGGAAAATAAGAGTAATTATACGGGTTGAATTGAGGGGAATACAATGAAAATAAATCCAAGAGTTTTATATCTGTCAATAATTTATACTGTATTATTATTTATGGCATCAAATATCCTAGTAGCTGATGCTCTGGAAGCTGAGAAGTTAACAAAAGTGGCATCCAATGCTGCATCTGATTATCCAGTTTGGTCTCCGGATGGAAGAGAAATCCTTTTCTCAAGGGAAAATGGGCTGTATAAGGTGTTTTCAGATGGTACAGGAGAAAAGAAACTTACCTCCACAAACGGAAAGAATTTTACATCCAGCTACGCATGGTCTCCCGACGGAAACAAAATTTCATATATCGAAAACCTGTATGATGACGCTGCAGGGCCCAGAAGCGATTTATGGGTAATGAATGCAGACGGGACCGGAAAAAAACAATTGCTTGATACCGTCTGGTACAGGTACCATTATATATACACCTGGTTTCCTACAGGCTCAAAAATACTTTACGCTGAGATATATGAAGAAATTGGGGGTTCCTACTGGGAAATGAACTCAGATGGGTCGAATAAACATAATCTCGGAAACATGGGTATAGCTAACAGTATTGCCATGTCACCCGATGGGTCAAAAATAGCAGTTTGTGCGCACGGACCAGCTGACACTGACTACTATATTGACATAGGAAAGGTCGGTAAAGATCTGACCAGTTTTCGGCCAGGATTAATTGCTCCTCAAACTCAGTCCAGACAGTCACAGATATGGTCTCCGGACGGTTCAAAAATAGTATATTATGCCGGAAAAGGTGAGTCATATGAAGACGAAAAAACGGAAATATATACTATAAAAGCTGACGGAACCGGTAAAAGTCAACTCACTTCAGATTCAGCAAAAGATAACTACCCTATGTATTCACCTGATGGCAAAAAAATTGTATATATGTCTGACAAAAGTGGAAGTGAAGATATATGGATTATGGATGCCGATGGAAAAAATAAAGTTCAGTTAACCTCAGGTTCAGCAACGGACTCATTTCCGATATGGAGTCCAGATGGTAAAAAAATTGCTTTTTGGTCTGATAGAGCAGGAGAACGTGGTATATACCTTCTGACTCTCGAAAATGAAAAATCGCCGACGGCTGATTTCTCTGTATCCCGAACTTCAGGAAACATTCCGCTGAAAGTTAATTTTATGGATAAAAGTACAGGCACCCCAACATCATGGAAATGGAGCTTTGGAGATGGAAAAACTTCAACATCAAAGAATCCTGTGTACACATACAGTAAAGCCGGAAATTACACTGTCAGTTTAACAGTAAAAAGTGCAGTCGGAACAAGTACGAAAACAATAAAGAACTATATAATTGTGAAAACACCTGCACAAAAACCGATCACCGTGTTTTCAGCTACTCCGACCTCAGGAAAAGCGCCATTAACAATTGCCTTTACGGATACAAGTACAGGAATACCGACAAAGTGGAAATGGAGTTTTGGAGACGGAACAACCTCAGTCCAGCAGAACCCAAAGCATAAGTATTCCAAAGCAGGAAATTATACTGTTGCTCTTACAGCAGTAAATGCTGTCGGCAGTAACACGGTAACAAAGACAAATTATATAGTTATAGTATCAAAACCTGCTGCTTCATTTTCTGCATATCCAACTTCAGGGAAAGCCCCGTTAACTGTTGCATTTACTGACAAGAGCTCAGGAAATCCGACTGCATACAAATGGAGTTTTGGAGACGGGACAGTTTCAAGGGAAAAGAATCCAAAACATCAGTATTTACAGGCAGGAAAATATAAGATTACATTTACAGTAAGCAATGCGGCAGGCAGCAGTACTATAACGAAGACAAATTACATAACAGTGACAACAAATACAAGACCTGGTATATACGCTGAGATCAAATAAAACCTTAAATTGAAAAAAACAAAAGGGCATAGGGAAATTATTTATTAAGGACAGTAGAGGAATTATTCATTAAGTGTAATTATTCAGCCTGGATAAAACAAGTTATAGTGACTCAATTTAGAGGGAGAAGCTTCTTGGTTCATCCTTCTCTTTTTTAAGAACAAGTCTAAAGCTCTTCTCCACGTTTTATAGGTGTTATATACTGTAAAACTTCGATTTTAAAGTAAAATTGTTGATATTGGTTACAGTACTGATACCTCTATATTACAGTACTGATACCTCTATATTACAGTACTGATATCTCTCTAATACTTTATTTTGCAGTCATGGCATTCCCGTTCTCTAACACCAAGGGTCAAACTAGAGTTTTAGTATCCGAAAACACTATAAATTATAGTGCTTTTTTCTTAACTCTCAGTCAGGTGCTGTATCCCTCTTTATCACTAATAGAAAAAGCAGTAATTGCCTCTGTCAAAAATACAGCTAAAGTTTATCGGGAGAAGTAGAGGTTTCATAAACAAATACCAGGGGAGAATTCCAGAACCCTCTCAATAAATTTTACAATTTATAATGAAGTAATATCTAATTTAGACAAAAATAAGATATATTTTTAAGAGAAAACAAGATTCAAGTTATTTGATAGAATAAAAAATTTAACACTTATTGTTTCATAAGATTTTTTAGGTCCTTAAAAGTTTAAAAGAAAATTCAAAACTGTCCTATTCACAGGGTAATTTCCTGTTTAGCTTTGGATTCTAACTCTCCGACAAAACTACTATAATTAGTCTTATTGGTTCCTATAACATGCAAAACTCTAATTTTTAGTTTCTCATGGAGTCTTGATAGTTGCAATCTCACTTTCTCCCTATTTTATGAACTTTTGAATGTTAGTTATATTTGCTGTTTATTGAAGAAGTTTGTACAACTAATATTCATAGCAATTCCTTTTTTAAGCATATCTCGAGATTAAATTAAATATTAGGCCTCTGAACCTCATAAGTATTTTATATTTAGAACCAGATCTCTATAGGGTTTTGCACCCCTTAATAGAGTTGAACGCCTGCATATTAGTTACAAAAAATTTAGTACTTGATAATTGTCTATTGCAATATTTTTGAATGCAGGGTCTGGAAAACACAAATATTTTGGTTACAGAAAAACGTGCCCCTTAATAATAAAATAACTTTGAACGGAGTGTGAATAAGTGGAAAAAAAAGTCCGGAAGCCTTTAAGAAAAACTATTTTTGAACTGTTATGTTTCATATGTATATCATCGTTATTAGTATCTTTATTTTCGTTTACCGCCCTGGCTGAAGATACAAACTCGTCTTCCAGTCTAAATTCAAATGATAAGATCTCAACGAGTTTATCTTCTAAACTTGGAGAAATCTCAGAAACTGAGAAAATTCCGGTAATTATAGAGTTACCAAACCAGAGTATTAAATTTAATACTGCTGCTGGAAAATCTCAAATAGAGAGTGAACAGAAAAATCTCGTAAAGTTTCTTGAGAGTGAAAAATCAAAAAGCAACGCACAGGAAATAAAATCTATTAAACTAATTAATGCTATTGCTGTAAAGGTAACCCCTGGAGTTGCAGCTTCTCTTGCCAAAAGATCTGATGTCGCGAGAATCGAACCTGATCAAATTGTCTCTATACCAGAGCAATCCGAAACTTCTTTGGAAAAGATGAAGACATCAACTACCCAGTCTAATGCAGCATCCACAGATGCATG
Organism: Methanosarcina barkeri 3; assembly: GCF_000970305.1. Taxonomy (GTDB): domain Archaea; phylum Halobacteriota; class Methanosarcinia; order Methanosarcinales; family Methanosarcinaceae; genus Methanosarcina; species Methanosarcina barkeri_A. The sequence continues at coordinate 2,571,805 of NZ_CP009517.1, read as the reverse complement.
GGGCGTTGATAAAATTGATGCGCCTGCAGTATGGCAGCGGGGTATAACTGGGAAAGGAATAACTGTTGCTGTCGTGGACACAGGAATTGATGCGACACACCCCGATCTTGACGATCTTGATGACAGTTCCGGTACAAACGACCCGAAAGTTGTCGGCTGGATAGACTATGTAAACTCAAAATCGTCTGCATATGATGATGAAGGGCACGGCACTCATATATCCGGAACAATTTCAGGGACCGGGGCTAATGGCATACAAACCGGAGTTGCACCAGGCACAAAGCTGATTGTTGCAAAGGTGTTTGATTCAGAAGGTTCTGGGTATTTATCTGACAGTATTCTTGGCTTTGAGTGGGCGGTTAATAATAATGCCCGTATTATAAGTTATAGCGGGGGATCTTCAGAACATAGCTCGTTATTTACAACTACAATAAACAATGTTGTGGCAGCAGGTATAGTTCCTGTTATAGCGGCTGGCAATGATGGTTTGTATGGATCTGGCACAATCAACTGCCCAGGTGATGAACTCAATTCAGTTACCGTCGGTGCAACAGATTCCTCCAATTCAATAGCATACTTTAGCAGCCGGGGTCCTGTCACTTTAAATGATCAGACATATATTAAACCTGATGTTTCTGCGCCTGGAGTGTCTGTTCCTTCAACATATCCGGGTAGTGGATACGCATCTGGGTCCGGAACTTCCATGGCAACACCACATGTTTCCGGAACTGCAGCATTAATACTTCAAAAGAACCCTACAATGAAGCCATCTGAGGTAAAACAGAAATTAGAAAGTACAGCTAAGGATCTTGGATCTACAGGAAAGGATAATGACTATGGATCAGGACTGATCAATGCGTATAAAGCGGTGTTTGGCAGCACTTCAAGCTCTCCAGTAGCAAACTTTTCTGCATCTCCTACCTCAGGAAAGGTGCCATTAACAGTTGCCTTTACTGACACAAGCACAGGAACACCGACGAAGTGGAAATGGAGTTTTGGAGACGGAACAACTTCAGTCCAGCAGAACCCGAAGCATAAGTACTCCAAAGCAGGAAGTTATACTGTGGTTCTTACAGCAGCAAATGCTGCCGGCAGTAGTACGGTAACAAAGACAAATTATATAGTAGTAGTATCAAAACCTGCTGCTTCGTTTTCAGCTACTCCTACTTCAGGAAAAGCACCATTAACAGTTGCCTTTACTGATACAAGCACAGGAACACCGACAAAGTGGAAATGGAGTTTTGGAGACGGAACAACCTCAGTCCAGCAGAACCCCAAGCATAAGTATTCTAAAGCAGGAAATTATACTGTGGCTCTTACAGCAGTAAATGCTGTCGGCAGTAACACGGTAACAAAGACAAATTATATAGTTGTAGTATCAAAACCTGCTGCTGCATTTTCTGCATATCCAACTTCAGGAAAATCCCCGTTAACTGTTGCATTTACTGACAAGAGCTCAGGAAATCCGACTGCATACAAATGGAGTTTTGGAGACGGGTCAATTTCAAGAGAAAAGAATCCAAAACATCAGTATTTACAGGCAGGAAAATATAAGATTACATTTACAGTAAGCAATGCGGCAGGCAGCAGTACTATAACGAAGACAAATTACATAACAGTGACAACAAATACAAGACCTGGTATATACGCTGAAAGTAAGTAAGCTCTTAAATTGAAAAAATAAAAAAAATCAAGATTAAAGGGTAGTGGGGAAATTATTTATCAATATGACAACAAGATTACCTTTACCTTGTCTTACTAGTGCTTTGAATCCAAAATCAATTCCTTAATTTTTGGAAAAATCCGTGATCTTCTAGTCTTTTCAAAAGTTAAGTTTTATGAACCTACTTTAGAATCACAGTACTAGGTTTGAGCACAGGCATACTTTTTATTCATGGAAAAAAGTAGATTAACCCTTATATTTTAAACTTTATAATACAGATTATTCACTTACGTTTTTCAACAACTCGTCCTCGCAATAATTCATGTTAAGTTAGGAAGTTTCAGGTTTTCGGGTTGGTGACTCTCACCGTACCTGAACTCTGTCTGCACAACCGAAGAACTTTCTCAGTAAACTTGTTGGTCATCAAACCGATAAAGATCATCGGTGCCGGACTACACAATTTGAAAGCCCGATTATCTCCACGATATCACTGTTGTCCGGGGAGTGAATTATCATCTGTCCTTTCTTGAGATAAGGAATTCTCCGTTCATATTCCTTCGGAACTTTTAGAGACGTAATAGCTGCGTCATTGTTGAGATTAAGGATCAGTTTCGTATTTATCTGCTTAAAAACCGTATCATCGATATCCTGAGGGTCCTGGGTGATTAAGAAAAGGCCCAGTCCTTCTTTTCGGCCCTGGCGAGCTGCATCCGCAAATCGTGAGATAATAAGGCGGGAATGTTCCCCGTTTGCATTTGAAAGGTATCGGTGAGCTTCGTCCAGGGCGAGAATTATTGGAGTTTCTTTAATGGCTTCCTTTCCCGTTGTATTTAGTTTATTGTCCACGATCAAGCTCATGATTGTGAGCACTATGAGATCGCGGATTCTCGGAGCACTTATATATTCAGTCGGGAAGACTGAAATCTGCCCTGGCTTGAAGATCTTATCCACAAGGTCAATAATTGAAGTCGCATCCCGATCAAAGACTTTTGAAAAGAAGGGGTTTCTTACTCTTCTTACAATTCCGTCATATGAAGACTCATGCAGCTTTCCGCTGTCAACATAGTAGGAACGTGTACCTTCATTATCAATATGGTTGACGAAATTCTGGTAAGTATGGGGTACGCTTGATTTGAAGAAATCTCCAAGAAGCACTTCAAGTCCGATATACTGGAGTTCTGACATTCCGGCTGCTGCAATAAGCCAGGAATTATGTTCTACAAGCGAAAAAGGAATTGTAAATTCAATCTGCTCGGCTCTGGATTTATCCCCGGGGTATCTTTGACCGTCAACTTTCGCTACGAAAGCCCTTGTAGAGAGAACCCGGCCATAAGTTACATTTTCGGATTCAAACCGGAACTTATCGCCATCAGTTAGGGTTTCGTTGTCCTCGAAAAGTTGAGAATATTCATCCTGAGGATCCATAATTACCAGGCAAGGGTTTTTCCGTGCCTTGTCAGGAGAACTCCGCAGCCTGTACCTGTTGTCTTCTCTCAGGAACTGACGAAGAATATTTTTTGAGAGGAATGTTTTTCCTGTACCTGTGCTCCCGCAAATAAGCATATGTCTGAAAATAAGGGGATCGCCCATAGAATAGTCATTTCTGAGATAATATGCAACCGTTTCTGGTTCGGAATTAGTTTTTAAAAGCTCACCCCCTACACTCAAGTGGCCGAGAAAGATTCCTTCTTCAGGAATATTAAGTCCTGTCTGGACTTCAAGCCTGTCAGTAACAGGCAGAATAGGAGTGTTAGGATGAGGAATCCGGTCTGCCATCCGCCGCGTGAGTTTGCCGTCGGCCTTTCGGTACAGAATACAGAGCGGATCAAGACAGGCAAGGAACTTGTAATCGTCTTCATTTACAGGATTTCCACCAGCACTGAGCATGCGCCTTGAGTGAATTTCAGTTGCGTCGTCTACCACAAACTCCTGCCTGTACTGAAGTTTTCCTACCCTGGCAAAGAGTTTTTCTCTGTTTTCGTAAGGCACAACAACGTATGTACCTAGCCTTATCTCACTCCGACGAGCTGATGTAATATAACCGGTAATTACAGCTCCTGAAGGAGTTAATTCAAGAGGTTCTATGCCTGTAGTGACAATCCCGAAAGCTTCTGAAACCGGAGCAGCCTTCAATACATTATCATCACATCCGGCAAAGCCTTCAAAGGGAAAAGCTTCCTTTACGGAACTCCCAAGAACTTCGGATTCAAAAGAGAGGTCTGAAAGGGGCAGAGAAGCAGTCTTAGACACATGAGCGGTCGTAGATAGAGATGAAGATTTAAAAATTGCTTCGGCATGACCTGAAAGAATGTCAAATTCGAGATCAGATTCAATATCAGATTCAATATCAGATTTGATATCAGATTCAATGCTAGATTTAGTTGGGGTTAAATCGGGTACATTCTCAAGACAATCTTTCCTCATATCCTCGAACAATGGGGGTTGCAGTATTTCCTCAGTATCAGATGTGAGTATAGAGGTGATTAGATCAGATGTGACCGGATCGGGAGCACCTTCGATGGAATTTGCTATCTTGCTCATATTTCTGTTTTCAGGACTTATCTCATCAGGACTGTCATTTCCAAGCTCAGCAAGATTTTCCTTTATTACCTCAGCAGGACTTTCCTTTGAACCTGCATTTTCTTCAGTTCCTGAACCCACAGGAGATTGCTCCTTTTTCGGTTTGCAAGAATTAAAAGTAAAAATGTCGACATTTTCATATTTCATTAATCTTATTCCACCTGGTGTCATTATAAGTAGTATCGGGACTCATATTTTCAAAGAATTTATCAATCTCTTCCCTCTCTACTTTCCTGATTTTTGCCAGATGGTCTGCTTTTGTGAGGGTAAGAGGAAAACCATACAAAGAAAGGTCAAAGAGCACTTTTTTGGTAATTTGCATACGGAGAGAGTCGTCTTTAACAAGCCCATACGGGGCCTCAACCTTGAAAACCACATCTTTGTAGGGTACATAAAGCATGAAAAAACAAAGAGCATAATCTTCAGACGGGAAATTGTGCCTGAGTTCCTTCTGAAGCGGATCTGCGGCTGCAAGGGGCGAAGTCCCGTTAAGCAATTTTTCGTAAAACCTGTTGGGCTGCAAAAACCAGTTAGTGTAAGTAATATAATCATTTTTGGAGCCGTTGTGCTTGCCGTTCTTCCCATTATTTTTAGAATTTTTTCCATTGTGCTCTGAAGCATTGTCAACTTTTTCCAGGGAGAGCAGATTCCTGAAAAACTGAGAATCCAGCATCCAGGGCAGGTCGAAAGCTTCCCTTTTTTTCCGGACGCTTTCCATAATCTGCACATCAGTGGGGTTTTTCACAAAACCAATTACAGGCTGCCGGTTTTTCAGGAAATGATCCATGATATCGATGTAGTTCTGGAGAATTTTTCGGGCGTCGTTGTTCTGCCGGACCCTTACGTCCTCGTCGTCCAGCACCATCCAGTACATTAACTGTTTTGGATAAACCGGCCCGTCCATTATGAAAAAACTCTCAGGTTCAAACCTGTCTTTCATGAAAAGAATATGCTCGGATTCTGCCAGGTACATTGCAAAACTGTGGACCATGTCAGAAACTTTTCTTTTTAACTCGTCAGGAGCAATTGTAACCAGTTTTGCCCTTCCAAATCCTTCATCGAAGGTTTCCCAGCCTTGAGTAGCCTGCATGGATATCCTATGGGAAGAAGAATAAGCAGCGCATACGATTGTTCTGAATCTCTGAATATCAAGGTTAGTAGGCGTTGCAGCCAGCCCGCAGTGGCAAAAATCCACGAAAAGCCCGCTGTCATAAGTCCTTGGGTTTGTACTTCCGCTGTCGCAGGCGTAAGTAAGCGGATACGGGTCATCTCCCTGTGCCATCAGTTGAGTCCTTACAATCCCACGAAAGAGCCTGTCTATGGCTTTAAGAATGACCCTCCCATCGAGCCTTAACTCCTCAAGCAAAGAATAGATGTCCGAAGCCGTTTTTACCTCCTCAGACTCAAACGAACGGTCAATCTTTTTTGCAAGCTCCGAGATTTTATGCATATGCACGGGCTCAAGGGTCATGGATAAAAGATACTTTGGGGAGTTTATATATTTGTTGAGTGGAAAGGAAAAATGCAGGTACTTTATTAGAAAAGAAAGGATGATATTCGTTTTTGGTCTCCAAATACATCATATAGTTGCTTTTAATTCCTGCACAAAAGTTCAATAAATCCTTGTTAGATTAAAAATCAATAGCAAAAAATTATGAAATCTGAAAATTTGCTGTGGAAAGTAAGATGAATATACTTTTCAAATTAACACGCAAATCTCACTTATTTACCAAAATTTCCACCAAGATTTATTATTTTCAGTAGTCTGAGGTAAAAATTTCATGATCATTTTGTTATTTACGTCAGTTTTTTCAAGCTCCATTATCTTTATTTGATCCCAACGTATCGCTTTCAATACGCTGCCATCGTTTAAAATTATCAATGATTCATTTTGGATATCATTAATTTTACCTGAGGCATCACCTCCATCGGTTTTAATTCTTACACGGGGCAAATCATCTATATAAAAATTATTTATCTTTTGCTTAAAGAGACGCGAAAATAAATTAGTGGCATTGTGTAAATAAATAACAAAAATTATACTTGTCATAAAATTAATTAAATATATACATATAATAACAATAGACATCACGTAATTTATAAGTCCGATCGTAGATTGACCTATAAATCTTATAAAGATGTCATGAAACCACAGAGTAAGATATAAAACAACTCCATTAGTTCCAATTAATATTCCCATTGAAAACCAATGGATATAATAAATATATTTTGACCATCTTTTTAATGACAATTCTTCTGTAAGCTTTGGCTCATTGTATCCTTTTGAGTATAAAAGATATAGAAATAAAGCTATAATCGTTATCGCAATTAAACTAAAAAGATTAAAAGACATAACTATAGAAAGTAAATCAATATCTTTTTGTACACAATAACAATAATTATAATACGGTTCGAATAATGTAAACTTATTAAATCCCTTTATTGCAGAAATTATAAAAAAGAGGAAAGATAGTGCTATGGAGAAAAGAGCTCCTATCGCCCCGCCCTCAATGCCCCAAAAATATTTCATTGACGTGTCTTGTTTGTATAGTTCTAATTTATAGAAAAGATCAGATATTGGTTGCGAATTGGAAATTAAAAAATTTTTATATTCACTTTTACCTGGTGTAGGTAAATAATTTATATTAAATAACCTCGATAAAAGGGACTTGATTAGATAATTTAAAATGGGAAGTAAACTTCCAGTTACAATAAATTGTATTAACCCCTCGAAATCATTAGGTTTTAGCACGTATCTTATTAAATGTTTTGATATAAATAAAACTTATGAAATTTTCGCGATGAAGTTTATATGAAAACACTTTGACACAACTTCATCATGGTTTGCTTTCCACGATTTAGGGTAAAAGTTTAGTATTTAAACTACCGTTTTTCTGTATCAACCTCTGATGTATAGCTTGTTTTGTATTACTTCGTGAAGCTGTTTCCCCAGTTATCCTTCCGGCTTATTTAGTCACTAGTCAGATCGATCTGCTTTTTTAGTTATTCGATACTTACTTACCTAAGAACGATTAAGTTAGAGTGAAATACGGAAAAAAACTGCTTTCCAATGCATCTTTTTATTTTCTACTCCTAATCACGTTTAAGCCTTTGATGACAATTACTGATTAATTTAGCGACGGTTTTGAAAAACCAAAATCAAGACAACCCTACTTTTCAGGATAATGAAGAAAATCAATAGTCAAAAAGGGTAAGGTGAAAAGTACTCCCACTTCTTTGTGCCTGTTATTCAAAGAGTTTCATATGCGTTTAGTCCTTAAACAATTTTTCTTCTTCTGGCTTCAAAGAATAAAATCTAAAAAATTCCCTTTTTCAAGGGAATTTCTTAAAATCAATTTTTCAGATCTGGTGCTTTACCAGGAGTTCCTCTGATTCTTATCCTTTCTTCTGCTTCAAATTATGAACCGAAACTTCTGCCAAGTCAGATTCTCCACGGAAATCATATTTTTTATTACATTTAACAAAACCGCGGATGAGTCCGGTATCTGGAGAATACTCGATAAATGAATTGTCTTCCTGGGCAATGCCTATGACTGTTATGTTGTCGGAAGCAGAGGTCAGATTATACTGGCCTTTACTTTCATCAGTAACCGACAGCAACCGGGTCTGTTTTGAGGTATTTTTGGTAATCCCGTCACTATTCAGAACTGTGGCATATTTCTGGGTAACGTTGTACGACATGTTAGTTTCCGGCCACTCAATCTCGTGAGGCGAGGATGCGATTCTGCCATCAGCATAGAGGACATAGGGAATGGTTATATTATGCGTGCTTATGTTGGCATCGCCTAAGATGAAGTTGCCTTTCACACAGAGCATAACAATATCGGCTGTACCGTCCTCATCAACCTCGTCGATATATCCGGCAAATGGTGTGAATGTTGTTTTTCCGTTTGCGAAAATTCTACCGGAAAACACGTTTCCTTCCTGGCTGTTTATCTGGTAAACACTATTCTGAGCAGTTGTCCAGTTGCCGGTGAGATTAGGGTTATCCATACTGTCATTGGGAACTGTCGTTCTGTTACGAACTGCGAGAGCCGTCTGCACTGTGACAACTCCACCTGAACTGGAGATAGTACCCGTTGAAAAAACGTTTTTTGACTCGATGACACCGCTTCGGAACAATGTTGCATTTCCATTCTTTATATGGCTGAAGAAATGCGCACCGTGTTTATCGTCAATGGCAAAGGACAAAGGAGAGCAGGAGTTATCCTCCACGATCTTGAACAGCCTGTCATACTGAGTGACGTTGTAAACTTCTCCTGAGTTGTTTGTGACAAATCCGCCGGATGCGGAGTCGTAGGAGATGCCTGATACGGTTGTAAAAACACCGTTGATATTATATGGTACTTGCTTTAACCCGATATCTGTCATCGGGGGCTCAGGACAAACACAACTTGCAGTGGCTGTTCCTGCAATTAAAAAAAGAATTGCCAGGGAAAGACTCAATGCAATTGCTGTCCTCCTAATTATTTTTATTTTTCATTCCTCCCTATTTTTTATTACATTTTATAGTAATTTATTGATTTTAAATGTTAGTATGTTGGCATGTAATGTTCATCGGATTATATTCTGGCTCTCGATTAGGTTTTCAGGGAAGGAATTAAGTTATTCTAACATCTTCAGAAATATATTGGAATTATTAGTTTAGAAAAGCATAACTAAAACATAACTAGAGCATAACCAAAAAATGTACATAAAAAAGATAGACAGTCAAAATAGGTAAAGATAATCAAAATAGATGAAGTAGAGTACTTTCATTTCAAACGACAGTATATTTATATTAAATCATTCTTTTAATTGAGAAACTGCTTTCAGATTTGAATTACCTTTCTCTAAATAGGTATCTGTAGAATTTCATATCATGCAAATGTCATACAAAACAAAGATAAATCTTGGCTGGAATTTAAATGAATTTTGAGAACATCATGAAAAAGTATCCCCTCATTAGGACCTATCCGAAAAATGGTTATCCACTGCAACTTTTATAATAGCAGGATGAAAAAACAGATTATACCCTGATATGAATGAATACCCTGATATTATAGAGAATTTCGATAAACCTCTGATTTCAACAAATCATTTATATATCCTTTATAAGCAGGTAGCCAAAAAGTGAGGTTTATCGAAGTCCTCTATAGATTTATTGTAATTTTTCAACATACCTCACAGACTTGTCGGCGGGTTCTTAAAAACAGAAGGAAGTACAGTATGAAAATGTCAAAGAGAGGAAAACGAAGAAAACAACACAGTTTTGTTACTGGAATATTTAAGATTGTGTTATGTCTTTTTCTAAAATCAATAAAGCTGCTGTTTAGTTTTCCAATTTACTTACTGAAAGCAATGAGGCTATTGTTTAGTTTCTTGATTCACTTACTGAAATTAATGTGGCAGCTGTTTAGTTTCGTAATGCGTTCACTGAAATCACTATGTCTATTTTTTAGTTTTTTAATTCACTTACCTTATAGAATTGTAAAACGGCTTCCAAACAATTCATCAAAGCCAGTACTACCTACATTAGCCGAAATTGATGAAATGGATGGATACAAATTTGAAGAATTTATGAAATGCGTTTACGAAGACTTAGGATATTCAGTTTATCATACTCCATTCTCAGGTGATCAGGGCGCGGATCTTATTCTAACATCAAAAGGAAAAACAAAAATCGCTGTTCAGGTCAAACGATATTCGGGTAAAGTCTCAAATAGCGCAGTACAGGAAGTCGTAGCTGCAAAAGGTTTTTACAAGTGCACTGAGGGCATAGTAGTTACAAATAGTTACTTTACCGATTCTGCCAAACAACTAGCTGAAGCGAATTTTATTGATTTAGTTGATAGAAATGAACTTGAAAAGCTGATTAATACTATCCATAATTAAGATTTGAAAGTAGGGCAGACTTTGAATGTTAAGTGCTTGCATAAAAGCAAGCTCGTTAAGCTGGCTTAACTTGTTATCCTTCCAGCTTAACTAATTTCCAATTAAGTTTATCTGTTTTATAATACCTTCAGTTCCTTACTTGCTATCGAAAAATCGAATTTGGAAAAGTATAGATAAAAAAAAATACTCAAAAAGTAAGGGAGCTATCAACTGGATACCTATTGTCAGAACTTTGTCATAATTTATCATTTTTTAGAATTACGTTGAGCATTGTAGTTTTAAATGATATGATACTTATATTAAATTGCTCATTTATTATTGAATTACCCTTAGATCTGAGTAACTTTCGATAGAAAGATATATGCGTTGTTAGATTAGCAGATGACAAAATAAATAGAGATAAATATTGGTAGAAGTTTAAGCAAAGTTCGAAAATTTCATGAAAAAGATTACCCTGCAACTTAGATCCTGTGCGAAAAGTGGTTATTTAGTATTACTTTGAAAATGTGTAAGACGCGAAACCGGAACGTATATACGAATATTTAGACCGATTATAATCTTACACCATTCAATTATTGACTTTTCGGACAGCTCTATTATCGGAAAGATCTAAGTCAATATCATCGGAAAGATCTAAATCAATATCATCGGAAAGATCTGAATCAATATCTTTACCTTTGCTAATGATACTAGTATTCAATATAAGACATATAATTACGTAGCCAAAGATTTATGATTACGTAGCCAAATATTCATGGAGCTGGACTAAGTGAACCTGCTATGGCTAAAAAATAAGATAAACGTGCTCAAAAAAGCAATAAATCCATTTACCATTATATTTTGGATATTTGCATCTGTGACTGTAGCCCTTACGTTTTTAGTGTTAAAACGAAAGAAATCACCTTGATTAGAAAAATAATTTCATTTTTCTTTCTTTTTTACCCTGAAAGTTGTGTCTTGCAACCTCCAGGCATGGCCTGGCACCAAGCAAAAATCAGTGCATAAAGGCTTTTCCGTTTTATATCTTTATTGGAAAAAACCATTGTCAATTGTGTCCCGGTATGAAGAATTGAGTTCAGTCACCGGTACTTTCATTCAGCCTTTATTACAGAAAAAATTTCTTCAATTGATGAAATTTCTGAATGCTCAATCCGGCTTACTTAGTCTTCTTTTTCTTAACTCTTCCCGGATTTCTGCCAGTTTACCTCGAGCAGAACTATATTCATTTCTTAGAGTTTCGATATCTGCTGGTACAGTTTTCATCCTTGACTCTATTAGTTCCCTCATTTGTTCATTTTCGATTTCATCTGATAATTTGCAGCTTAAGTCTTCTTTGATTTGCCCTACCTCCTCGATATATTTGTCGAATTTGTCTACCGATTCTGTCAACTTTAGTTCTCTAGCTACAGCCTCCAGACTCTCTAATTCGTCTATCAGGGCATCCACACTCCTATCCAGGTCATTCATTTTCTGTTCCAGCCTGATTAACCTGGACATTACATCCTGCTCAGCTAACTCGGACAATATATTCCCCCTTACCTTAAATTTAGTATAATATAATTAGCAATACGTACCTTAAAGCCTCTGTTTATCTATTAACAACAGTTTTATATTCACAAACTCACTGAGCCTATAATGTGAAAGTTCTCGTCCCACTCCGGATTTATTTATCCAGCCAATAAGCAGCCCTGAATTGGATTTGATCATTCTGTTGATAGAATACCTACCCGGATTTTATTTTTTTCAGCCTTTCAGTCTTATCCAGGTCTCCTGAGTAGATTTTTGCCTCAAGCCCATACTCAATAAAACTTGAAAACTCCGTAGTTCACCTTGCCCTTTAATTAGTTTAAAATATATCGACTGTTGTTATCAATTAAAATTATTTCGACATATATTTATCCAGAAATTTTTTTGAGCTATGTAGAAATTTCTCAAATATCTCTAATAGAATGTAAATGAAACCTTATCTCTTTAAAGGAAATACAGAACATTTTTTTTCAATTTCTGGTTTTACCACCGGAGACCTATACTCAAATTTTCTTATGATTTTCCACAATTATTACCACAATTATTACTACAATTCTCCTACAAATAATTATGAAAACATTTTTATAAATATTTTTCATAAAGGTTTTCCAGGAATTCTTTCGGAAAACCTTAATCTAAAAAAAGGATATACTATATTGGGGATAAATTAAAAAGTTAATAAAAATAATTGAAATGAGATTAAACTGCAAGGTTTTATGCCTATGGGGAGAAGGCCGAGAAACTACGAGGAGAAACTGATAACTCCGGAACAAGCAGTTGAGCTTATGGAAGAAGGCTGGAGGCGGGCAGACCTGCACGTTCATACAAGCTGTTCCTTTGACGTGCTTCCCGTAAGAGACCTGCACCCTGAAAGTCTTTATGAGAAGGCTCTAAAGATGGGAATGGATTACGTGACATTTACAGATCACGATACCATTGAGGCATATGAAATTCTCGGGTGGAACCGTGAAAAACTTGTCCCTGGGGTTGAAATAAGTATCTATGATCCGGAATTTGTAGGGCATTCATTGCATATTAACATCTTCGAGTTCGACAGAGAACAGTTCTTTGAACTTATGGAAATTGCAGAAATCGAACATGACCTGAGAAGCTTTATCAGATACCTCAAGCGGAATAAACTTCCTTTTATTTACAACCATCCTTTCTGGTTTGAGTTCCATAGTGACCCGAATCCGTCTTCAGTCCCAAGGCTAGCAAAACTTTTCCCTGTACTTGAGTACAATATGCACGAACTCAAACAGAAAAACGAACTTACAATTGCTCTTGCTGAGAGCTTTGGCAAAGGTATTGCCGCAACAACCGACACCCATACAGGGAACCTGGGAAAGGTATATACTCTCGCGAAAGGAGAGAATTTCAAAGAGTTTTTCAGAAATATAGCAAAAGGAAAAAGTTACATAGTTCCTGAAGACCTTACCAGAGAGCTTCTGATCGACGAAATGAATACCTGGATAGATCTGATTTTTGAAAAAAGCCAGAAAAGCAGAAACGCAGAAAATTACCTTACCGGAATAAAATCTCTGGATACAATGGTCAAAATCTCAAGAAGCACCCTATTGAGCTGTTTCCCTGGTCTTAACAGGACAACCATGAACCTGTTCTATATGATCTCAAACACAGGGCTTCCTGCATCATTTTACATTCATTCTGCAGAAAATCTGGCAAGGGAAATTGAAAGACAGATTGAAATTGAGAAGTGAAGGTAAAAGCATTTTTTTCAGTTTTTTATAATGGCTCGAATTAGCCTCCATAAAAAGGGTTTTCCCCAGTCTATTTTTTCGGATAAGAAAATATCAAAAAGTTTATATTATGAAATTGTTTAAATTATGTAGCATAAAAAACTCTGAATTCGTATTATTTTTAATTACAGTCTTGGGCATTACTGCTAACAATTTACTACGATGAAAAAAGAGTCTGATTAGATACGAATGTGTTATTCTATAGATAACTGGATCTGTAGGAATATTATTGATTTGTAGAATATTAGATATGTAAGAATATTTTTGGACCTGTAAAATATTTTGGATCTGCAAAATATGTTTTAATCCGGATGATGAGAGCTCAAAACAGGGGAAAGAAGTAGATGAAACAAATAAGACACTTAATGGGGCTGGAATTAAAAGCAAGACTAAAGCGAACGATTATCCTTGCAATACTTGTTCTTACTTTTTGCTTAACCATATTTTCTTCAGGAGCAGCAGGGCAGGAAGATACCGAAAACAATCAACCAGTCTCAGACGACGGATTTTTTGACCGATTTATCACATACGTAAAAAACCTTTTCTCAGGGGAAGAAGGAAAAGTGCAGAGCTCAGGAGAAATTCCTAAAACAGGCGCTGCAGACATGCAACAGTCAGCAGAGTCTGAACAAGCAGTCCTGAAAATTGCAACTCCGGATGTAATAAAGTCTGCATCCCTGGTTGGAGATACAAGTCTGGGAATTTTTGCTCATCTTTCAAACCCACCACTCATGAAAATGGATGCGGAAGGGCATATTGTAGGGCAGCTAGCAGAGAACTATAGCGTGTCGGAAAACAACACGCGATGGACCTTCTACATTAGAGACGACCTCTACTGGAGCGATGGAGAAAAAGTAACACCAGAAGATGTTGAGTTCTCAATTCGCTACTACGGAGAAAAAACCCCCTGGGCAAGCTGGATCAACGATACCCTGGAAAATTCAACGGTTTCGGAAGCCGACAATTCCGTGACATTCAAGTTTAACAAGCCTTACACTCGAGTCAATATGGAGTTTGCAACCTATGATATCCTTCCTGCTCATGTGTGGAAAAAAATCGAGAAACCGGTAGAATACACAAATAACGGTCCTTATGTTGGCTGCGGACCCTATTATCTCAAGTTGATAGACCTCAATGCCGGAAAACTCGTTTTCGAAAAGAACCCTTATTGGAAAGGAAAGATGCCTGAGTTCGAAACTGTAGAAATCCACTTTTACTCAAATGTTGACGTTGCTACTCTGGCTCTTAAAAACGGGGAAGCTGACACTTATTACAAGTACGCAGGCTCATACCCTTACTCCGGTATTGAGCAGCTTGAAAAAACCGAAAATTTCGACTTTCTGGAAAAAACTAGTGTCGGGCTTGTCTTCCTTGCCCCTAATTTGAAAAAAGCCCCATTTTCGGACCCTGAGTTCAGGGAAGCGCTGGCAGATGCCATAAATTATGAAGAGCTTGCAAGGCTTGAAACTCTAGGGTATGGAGAAGTGCCAAACCGTGGTTTTGTGCCACCGGCTATGGAAAATTTCAAGGAAACCGAAAAGCTGGAGTACAGTCCCGAAAAAGCTAGAGAGACCCTGAAGAAAGCCGGATACTCGGACAGCAACGGGAATGGAATACTTGAAGGAAAAGATGGAAAAGATATAAAGCTTGAAATCCTCATCCGACCTGATTACGCCCGAACAGGCGAACTTCTCGATGAATATTTTGAGCAGATTGGGTTTTCTGCAGACCTCAAAACTGTGGACTCGGATACCTGGATTACTCTTAAAGACAGTTACAATTATGACCTGACAGTAACACGTTCCACTCCCTGGGGTATGCTTATGCACTCAAGTTGGGGAAGCGGCTATTTTGATTCCAGGCGGACAGGCCAGGGAGTTATGCATAATCTGGAAGATCCTGCGTTCCTGCAGCTCTGCGATAATATCCTTGCTACTACTGATTCTGCCGAACTTCAGAAGTATGCATATGAGTTACAGAACTACTATGCAGATAATCTGCCTGCAATTCCCCTCTACTGGAGCAAGTCGGTTACTCCTTTTAACAGGCATTTTGAAGGCTGGTACGCGGATCCCCTTTACGGGACATATAACCTGGATACTTTTACAAATGTAACGAAGGTGGAGGCGTAAAAACTAGTCTCTGAAGAACGTCAGATAGAAGAATAAGGTAGGAAAAATAAGAACGATGTCAGAGATAGCAAAAAAAGTAACCAGGTATTTTGCTTCACTGGTGCTGATAATCATCATCAACTTTACCCTCCCAAGGCTCATGCCTGGAGACCCGGTAAAGAACCTGATTGGTGAAGACGCTTATGTTTCAGAAGAAGTAACGGAAGAACTGAGGGCGGAATTAGGGCTTAATCTGCCCCTTTCCGAGCAGTTCATTTCCTATATTTCAAACCTCCTGCACTTTGACCTGGGATATTCCTATCACCTCCATGCTCCTGTAGCAGAGATCCTTCTAAACAAGATGAGCTGGACGCTGATTTTCGTGGGAGTGTCAGTGGTTATTGGAATCTTGCTCGGATGTTTTCTCGGTGCCCTTGCAGGATGGAAACCGGAAAGAAAAGCGAGCCAATTCACCAGTTTTACTTTTGTAGTGCTCTCCTGCATCCCACCTTACTTTCTTGCCCTCCTGACCCTTTATATCTTTTCTTTTAAACTGGGGCTCTTTCCCTCCAAAGGCTTTTATGATACCCCTGAAATAGGAAGTGTGCTGCATCACCTTTTCTTACCTGTCTGTGTAATGTCTGTGTTTTCAGCATCCAGAAACTTTCTGGTCATGCGAGGAAGCGTAATTCAGGAAAAGGAGCAGCTCTACGCACTGTATGCCAGAGCAAAAGGCCTGTACAATACCGATATACTTTTCAGACATATCATAAAAAATGCCTCTCTTCCGATAATTACCCTGCTTGCCCTGGATTTCGGTTTTCTCTTCAGCGGAGCACTGTTCATAGAAATCATTTTTTCCTTAAACGGGATGGGGGTCATGATATACAATGCAATAATGGGAAAAGATTACCCTCTGCTTCAAGGAGCATTTCTGGTAATTGCCTTTACTGCCCTGCTAGCAAATATGTTTGCTGACCTGCTCTATATCTTAATTGACCCCAGAGTAAGAGGAGGAGGCATGGATGAATCAGTTTGATTGTACTGATGGTTCCTGCATTAAAGAAGCGGGTATTGAAGGTTTTTCTGAAAAAAAATCCGAAGGCTCGAACTCCGAATTTCCTGAAGAAACTTCGTACTGGATTTTTCAAAAACATAAAGGTTTCCAGGGACTGTTCAGCCGGATAGGCGTTTTCCTCTTTATACTTTTTGTTTTTATGGCACTTTTCCCATCCGTTTTTGCTCCTTATGCCCCGGAAGAACGTTTCATACCCTATGAAACCCCTTCGGAAGAACACCTGTTAGGGACAAACGACATAGGAAATGATATCCTTTCAGAACTGGCTTTTGGGGCACGGATCTCAATGACAGTAGGTTTTATGGCAGCCCTGATCTCAACTCTCATCGGGACTGCGTTAGGTCTCTGTGCAGGTTATTTCAGGGGAGCCCTTGATGAGCTGTTAATGGGCTTTACTGATGTTGTCCTTGTTATCCCCAAAATCCCCCTTATCATAGTCCTGGGAGCGTTTCTACGGCCGAGCATCTGGATCCTGATCTCTATTCTAGGGCTTCTTTCCTGGGAATCCACTGCCAGAGTCACCCGTTCAAAGACCTTACAGCTAAGGGAAGCAGGTTACGTAAAAAGTGCCCAGTGCATGGGTTTTTCCTCTTACCACATCATGAAATCGGATATATTCCCAAACATCATCCACATCCTGTTTCCAAAGTTCATGCTGGCAACTGCTTCGGCAATGATTTCTGAAGCATCTCTTTCTTTCCTGGGACTTGGTGATGTAAGCATGAAAAGCTGGGGAATGATGCTTTCTTTTGCTTTTTCTCAAGGCGGTTTTATTCGAGACATGTGGTGGTGGTATATGCCTCCGGGGATCTGTATTACCTTATGCGTACTGTCTATTGCACTAATAGGATTCGGGCTTGAAGCAAAGGAAGGAGAACCCTTTAGAGAAGGTGCAAATACACTATGAAAACCCTTCCCAGAAACACATTACTTGAAAAGAATACATTACCTGAAAGGAACATATTACCTGAAAGGAACACATTACTTGAAAAGAATACATTACTTGAAAGGAATACATTGCTAGAAGTAAGAGACCTTGAGATCTCATTTCAGGGAATAGAAACCGTAACCGTACTTTCGGGAATTTCGTTCTCGATAAAAGAAAGTGAAACTCTGGCCCTTGTAGGAGAGACCGGATGTGGGAAATCTATCGTTGCACATGCAATCATGAACCTCCTGCCTCCTGAATCAAGGGTGAAAGGGAACATAGAATTCAGGGGGAAAAGTCTGTCAGGGATGAACGAAAAAGAAATGGCAAAGATAAGAGGAAGAGAAATTGCCATTATTTTTCAGAACCCGTCTCTTGCCTTAAATCCTGTATATCCCATAGGGCACCAGCTTGTAGAACCTCTGTATGTGCACCAGAAAGAAAAGAAAAAGACTGCCCTTTTTAGAGCCGCATTAGCTCTGAAACGTATGGGTTTTGTAAACTTCTCTGAATGCATGAACTACTATCCTTCATGGTGTTCAGGAGGAATGAACCAGCGCTTTTTGATTGCTGCTTCAACAATACTTAACCCTGCACTCCTTATAGCAGACGAACCCAGCAAAGGACTTGACAAAAAATGCATAACTGAACTGGAAGCTGAACTTAAGAATCTGAAAATGGAAAGGAAGAGTGCCCTACTTCTAATAAGCCACGACCTCGGTTTTGTGCAGAGGCTTGCAGACAGAATTGCCGTTATGTATGCAGGGGAAATTATTGAACTCGCTAATTCTTCAAGTCTATTTGAGAATCCCCTACATCCCTACACAAGAGGTCTCCTCAACAGCTTACCTGAAAAGGGCTTTATTCCCATACCCGGATTTTCTCCGCCTCTTAATAGCCTTCCTTCGGGCTGCAGGTTCCACCCAAGATGCCCTTTAAGGGAAAAGCGCTGCATTCGGGTTCATCCCGAAATTAAAGAAACCGGTGAAAGGGCTGTGAGGTGTTTTCTATATCCCTGAGAGCAGACAGCATATCAAAGATATACGGAGCAGGCCTGTTAAGCAAAGGGAGATGTATTTTTCAGAATGTTTCGTTTGAAATCAGGCCAGGAGAAACCTTTGGATTGACGGGGCCTTCCGGAGAAGGAAAAAGCACACTGGGGAGAGTTATTGCAGGGGTTGAGAAGCCCACATACGGTACTGTGTACTATGAGGGGTCTTCGCTTTCCGAAATGAAAAAAACCAAATATATGGCTTTTCGCCGCAAGGTCCAGATAATGTTTCAAGACCCTACTGGCGCTTTTAACCCTCGGAAAAAGATAGGAAGCTCGGTTTTCGATGTTCTGAAACTTCTAAAAATTCCTATCATAGATCATGCTTCAAAAACAAAAGAGATGCTTATAACCATAGGTCTTTCAGAAGAAGTGCTCTCCCGCTACCCTTCACAGCTCTCAGGAGGCCAGCTCCAGCGCCTTGCCATCGGCCGAATCCTTCTGCTCGAACCCGAGTATATCATACTTGACGAGCCAACTTCAGCTCTTGACGTCTCGGTCCAGGCCCAGGTCCTGCATATGCTTAAAAATGTTCAGACCGAGAAGAATATAGGTTATATCCTTATCTCACATGATCAAGCTGTAATCCGTTTTATGTCAGACACCTGCGGACTGCTTGAGAGCGGGCAGTTGAGAATAATTGAGTGAAATATTTCAAAATCTGAATTATTTCTCATAACTATCAGTACAAACTTCCTTACAAGCCCCAAAAGTACTGAAAACTAACGATTCAAAAGAGATCCAGAATCTTTTCAGGACTTTCAAGTACTGTAATTCCCTGCAAGTTTTTTATGGTTTCAACATTGCGCATATCCACATCCCTTACCAGGACTTCGACAGGCCCTCCTTTAATTGCTTTATAGGGACAGAGTTCTTTACAGATTCCACAGCCTTTGCACTTCAGAAGGTCTATCTGGTCTGTGAAACCGTTTTTCGTAGTGATTGCTTCCTGAGGGCAGCTTTCTCTAGGAGAGCAGTCCTCGCAATGCTTACACTGTTTTCGGTCAATATTATAGGGCATCTCGGATACGATTGAACCTTCAATATCTACGGGAACGACGTAAACAGGTACTCTTCCTTTTACAGCCTGGGCAACAGCGTTGGTAACAAGGGAATCCGCAATCCCATAAGCGATTTTCGAAACCGTGTTTGAGGTTGCAGGCGTGACAAATAAAACATCATATCGGTCAAGACCGAAGCGCCCGACTTTAGGAGAACTCGAACCCTGTTCGCTTTCCCGAAAGATTTCTTCGAGGTAGTCTCCGCCTGAGATTTGAACAAGTTTTTGCTCAAGCCCGTACATGCGCAACACCTCCTCTCCAGCCCTGGAAATAAATGTGTTTACGGAAACTTCAGGATTTCTGAGCTTGATTTCCTTAAAGACCTGATAACTGCGGTCCAGGAAGTGCCCGGCACCTGTAATGCCCCACGCGATTCTCTGAAAACTCATGGAAAGAAGTCATGCCAGAGGGGGATAATATAATTTTCTAAAAAAGACTCAGGACAATGAAAAAGAGAAGTTACAAACTTTAACTGAGGCCGAGAAGTTAAACTTTGTTTGGGAAGTTATCACAACTAAACATCACAACTAAACATCACAACTAAACAATCACAACTAAACAAAATTCACAGCCCCAGAACCTCATAAAGCAACTTCATAGCTTTTTTTTCGTTTTCTCCCCCACATTTGGAAGCCAGTGACTCATAGTGGCGGATCAGTTCGAGATATTTTTCGTCTCCTGTAAACTGGTAGCGGGTCGCATGGACAGTCGCCTCAAGCACTGCGTTGAATCCTCTGTTGGGTACAGACAGGCTTTTCCAGTTAGCTTCGTTGAAACCTGCTTTTACAGGAATAAGGTCGGCCACAAGAGCGTGATCCGTATTCTTAAGATCAGTACATTCGAAAACGATCCAGGCAGAAGCTAATTTCAGTATCGGAAAGCTGAGTCCATGAACAGGCACATAATCAAATTCAGAGGGTTCAAGATCGAAAAAAGTTGAACGCACGAAAAGCAGGGGATCATACACTATGTTTGCGGCAAGATACTTTTCTTTAGAGACATTTTCCCAGGTGTGGGTACCTTTGAAAAGCCGGACAAAAGTCCTTTTGTTTTTTACGACTATTCCAATAGGGGCAGCATTAGGGGATTCCAGACCGGTGCTAATAATTGTTTCGGAAATGCCTTCTTTGATCCCAAATGAAGACAGATCATCCTTGGAGAACTCGAATTCGTTCCCGTTTTTTCGGCATTTCGGAAGGAATTCGATCAAAAGCGCAATCCCCCCAGAAGAGCAATGAAAAGACTGGCTATGATGATATCGGCTGTTGAACCCGGGTTTATTCTTTTCTTAAGAAGTTCGGAGTCAAATTCCTGTACAGCAGGAAGCAGATCTTCAAAGTCTCTAGTGGTACTATCGGAAGATTCAGTATTACCTGAAGCCTCCTCCCAGGCAGAAAGAATCTCACCCGCCCTTGCCGAAACGTAATCTGCAGTGTCTTTATCGAATTTGGTCTCGATGAAAGTATCCCTGTGCCGGGACAGCAATTTCAGGAAGGTATACACAACAGCTTCGTTAATACCTGTACCTGAGCAGTTCGAAACCGAGTTCTCAGCTCCAGGACTTTGAGCCTGCATGAACTCAATTATACAATTTGCTCCCTCAAGACAGCGTCTGAAGCCTGTTACCCACTCATTTGCTATCAGGTCATACCCTCTGGCAATATCCATGAGCTCATAAAGGGTGACTTCTTTTGCCCTTAACTCAGATGTTGACTCTGGGTCTCCAAGGTTGAATTCATCCACACTGTTAACCCTCACCCCTGCCACTTCGAAAGCCCTGTAGAATTCGACAGCATCCTCACAGTCCGTTGCCTGAACAAAAGCGTGTGCATGCACAGCAAGGGTTTCGAATTCGTCAGGTAAGAGTTTATACTGGGTTTTTCCGCGTGAATTGAAGAGTTCCCCTGCAGCCATTGAAAGAGGAATAAGTAGCAGAAAGGCACCGAAATGAGTGTTTCCTCCTTTCTGCCAGGCAGAACTCTCACAAACTGCACTTCGGATAAGTGCACCTATCCCGTTTCTGCTTCTTGCAGCCAGCTCAATGACAGGGTAAACGCTTACTGAAGACGCTATAAAATGCTCAAAATAGGTGTCAGGATAGTTATGTTCCCTATCGACGTTTCCTGGCTTTGGAGAGGCCGAAACCTCAAGTAGCATAGCAAGCTGTGCACAACGGGCAATAAGACTTGAAATCTGTAGGTTTTCTGCCAGTTCAGGAGGCGGGCAGGTAAAACCAGTATTAATGGGATTCATTTACCGGAATTCTGGCATGATCCAGTACGTAATTTGCCAGTTGCTTTTTAAGCTTCATGTATTCCGCATCAGAGAGCTCAATTGTGTTTAACACTCCATCTCTGATCCAGCAGGGCTTGGTGATTTTACAACACCAGACAAGACTTCCGAAGCATGTGTCTTCTCCATACTCCAGCATTGTACCTTTAGCAAAGTCAAGTTTTGTCCTGGCGAACTCTTCTGCCGTATATCCCAGTTTTCGGAACTTTTCATGTACAGGACAGGGTTTTACAGGCAGGCAGCAGAAAGCTAACCCCCTGAAGTCCCCGTCGCTGCAAACGTGCTTGGGAGCATTGTACCAGCCTATTGACTGCTGGTAAGAAGTAACGTTTTCTACCAGTTCCTGTATAAGCCCGGAATTTTCAAGGACTCCTCTGGCAGCAGAGACCATATCGGCTCCTCGGGTAAACATCTCTTTTGCGGTCTCAAAGTCTTTGACCGAATTATTTCCGATAAGGAAGAGCCTTGTAGCGTCCCTGTAACTAAGGATTGCATCAAGATCGGTACCGAAGCCTTCAGTTCCGGCATCAACATGTATAATATCCGCACCTGCCTTATCGATAAGCCTTGCAAGTTCGATATCATCAACCACATTTGCTCTTACTTTTACTGAAAGCACAACTCCGGTTTCCTTTATCGCTCTGATCCACGCCGAAAGCCTTGGAAGATCATGGAGAAGAGCTTCTCCCAGCCCGGCTTCGAGCATTTCGGGCTGCCTGCAGTGAGCGTTTAACTCAAGGATTGCTCCTTCTTCTTTGACAATTTTTGCAGCTTCAATAAGGGGGTCAAGCGTAGTACTCCTGACATTTACAGCTACGGCACTTCCGGATGTTACTGCCTTGATTTCCTTTTTTATAAGCTCCATAGGTTCATCGGAAATGAACTCTTTTCTACCCCGGGCTACGAGGGCTGAAGCAACAGCTATTGAAGCCTTATCCAGATTGAAGGCTCCAAGAACTACCAGCCCGGCATTGCTTGCATACTGGTTGGCAAAAGCACTATCGACAATTCCTGCCATAGGCGCCAATGCAATCGGGTTTTTAAAACGAACATATCCAATATGCAAATCGAACAGACAATCACTCATGTTTAACCTCTTGAAAATAAGACTGCAAATCGACACAAATTATAGCCGCTGCCCGAGATTAAAGTATCAATAAGCTTTTTTCGGACAAGCCTTGAAGATGGAAAAAGTCCATCCATAACTTACGAATTATAATGCATATATATTAATATTTGGACGCAACCTAAACACATAAAATTTATATAAACTATAAGGAAAGGGCATATCTTTAATTGCCCGGAAAGGAAAATAAAACATGGTAATATTATAAAAGTATTATATCGTTCCAGTAGAAAAACTTTTCTTCATAGTAAAATCCATTTCAATCTCAAAACTCTTCTTAACTCAAAACTCTTCTTAACTCAAAACTCTTCTTAACTCAAAACTCTTCTTAACTCAAAACTCTTCTTAACTCAAAACTCTTCTTAACTCAAAACTCTTCTCAATCTCAAAACTCTTCTCAATCTCAAAACTCTTCTCAATCTCAAAACTCTTCTCAATCTCTTGCAGTAAGGCACCCCCAAAAACATATATAATTAGAAAAATATATGGTGGTCACAGAAGGTAATATGCGAGAGAGGCTGGACGGCTGACGGGCCTTCAGGTCTGAGGAAAGTCTCCCCACCGCTCCGGATACACGAACATCTGTAAAGGATGTCGGGCGAGAGCCCGGGCCCTGGCACAGAAACGAGAACCATTTCCTGAAAATGCGATGATGCGGAAGCTGAGGTCTCAGGACAAATGGATGAAACGGCGAATCCTCGTGGGTGCAAGTTGGAAATCGGGAAAAAGATAATTCCGGAATCTCCCGGTTGTTTTTGGAAACGCATAGCCGAATGCCGTCACTGCAAGAGTCCTCTGGACCATTTTCTCCACTGATGAGTGGCAGAAAATCTTTGCAGGAACAGAAGGGAGCTTACGTGCCTCACTCGCATAAACTTACTTTTCTTTTTTCCTCTTTCTACCTGTTATTTTTTTATCTCGATTTCTTTGTTCTTTATTTATGATTGTCATTTACTTATTTATTTTTCAGTTATTTTCGTTCCTTTATTTTCTTCCCTGTTATTTCGTTTTCCCGTATTTGATTCTTGTTATTTCTTTTTCGTTTATTTGCATCTCCGTTATTTCGTTTTCCTGTGTTTGATTCCCTGTTACTTCTTTTTCCTTTACTTGCCTCTATTTTTTCCTTTATTTCTAAGTCAGTCCTTATCGTTTCCTTCCAGTGTAAGAGATTTTATTCTGGAGACAGGTTCAGCCAGGCAGAAATTCAATAGTAACCAGCGGACATAGTCTTTATAATTCCTGTTGGTTACCACCTCATCAAGGTACTTATCCAGAATCTCCCTGTTGTTAACAGCCAGTTTAAAAGAGGTCTCAGGAAAACGATACATTATTTTCTCCAGCTTAAGAGAACTGGCAAGATAATTTCCGAATTCCTGCCTGCAACCGGACTCGTAGGCTTTAAGGCTGCTTAATTTCAGGCTGTACATTACAAGGTCAGCAACGCTCTCCGCAGCAAGCTGCCCTGATCGAATTGCATATGAAATGCCTTCTCCTGTGAAAGCATCTACAAATCCGGCAGCATCACCGCTAAGAAGCAGCCTTGAATTGAGGATTTTTCTCTTAATCCCGCCTTTGGGGATAATATGGGAATGAACCGGAAATTCCCCTGATAACCCGTTTTCCTTCAGAAAATCCATCAGTACTTTTTTTGGGTGCTCAAGATGTTGAGCTGTCCCTACAATTCCTGCAGAATAATATCCAGCATGGGGAAAGATCCAGCCATACCCTCCCTGTGTAACTCCGAAATGAATATCTATGGTGCCTGGAAACCGGTTACTTATTACGTTATCGTCATCAGGAATTTCCGATACCAGTCCCAGCCTATGTTCTGTTTTTTTATCTCTCGGCCTTACTTTGTATTTAAGGGCCCCACCTGAACCTTCGGAAATAAGAACGAACCTCCCCAGATAGGTATTATCCGTAGTTCGGACTTCAACGCAATCTTCTTTTTCAGTTAAGTCAAGAACCTCTTCTCCGGTATGAACTTCAATTCCGGTTTTTCTGGCTTTTTCAAGCAAAAAGTTATCAAAGACTTTTCTGGAAACCAGTACGGCTAAGTTATTGTCGTTCATTCCTTCTACAAACCGGTCCCTGAAATAAGCCCTTACCTTTGGAATGTTTCTCTCGATTATGGACTCAGGCAATTTGAAGTCCAGACAAGATAAACCATAGGAAGAAAGAGCCCCTCCACAGGGTTTATACCTTGGGAAACTTTCTTTCTCGATTAAAAGGGTTAAAAGTCCCCTTTTCCCAGCTGTCCTTCCTGCCGACGCTCCTGAAGGTCCTCCTCCTACTATGATCAAATCGTACATGTTAAGACACCCGCTTACGGAATAAGTGCAATTGTATATAGACAGGAGTAATCTATCCTTAAAATATATTAAGGCTGGAGCGATAAAAAGATAGGGGAAATAGCAATGAGTCCAAAAAAATCAATTCAGTTAGCTTACCTGAGCTTGAAATTAAAGAGGGACCAACTAAGGTAATCTTTATAATCAATTGCGAAATCCACAACCTCAAGATACTTATCCAGAATCTCTTTATTATCTATAAACATTTTAAAAGACCTTTCCGGGAAACTATGGATTAATCTGGAAAAAATAAGGGAATACTTAAGATGAGTTCCGAACTCTGCCTGACAAATAGATTTATACTTATGAAGGTCTTTTAGCTTTCCTCTCTGCTGACAAATCTCAGCAAGCACGTTGGCAGCAAACTGCCCTGAGCTAATGGCATAGGCTAACCCTTCACCTGAAAAAGCGTCTACAAATCCGGCAGCATCTCCAACGAGGAGAACTCTGGAACCGACAATTCTTCTTTTAATACCACCTAGAGGGATTTTATGCCCGGACAATTTGTAATTCCCGGTAAAATCATTATTCTTCAGGAATTTAATCATTGTAGCCTTAGGATGAGGAAAATCTTTGACAGTCCCGAAGACTCCGACGGAATAATAAGTTTTATGAGGGAAAATCCAGCCGTATCCGCCATTTGCAACCCCTAACTGCAGTTCAACGTTTTTTCCCAGGCGATCTTCAATTTCTCTTTCTTCAGCAGGAATTTCAGTAACTACGGATATCCCGTACTCTTCCCTGGTATCTGCAGGCCTAACACAGGTTTTAAGGAGTCCATGTGCCCCTTCCGCAACAATAGCAAATTTTGCCTGATAAGTTTGTTCTTTTGTAATTACTTCCACAAATTCAGGTTTTTCCGTACAGCTCAGAACCTTTTCTCCCGTATGAATTTCAATTCCGGTTTCTTCCGCCTTTTTGAGCAAGAAGTCATCAAAAACAGCTCGAGATAACAGCAAAGAGATATTATGATCCTTGTTTACCTCAATCATTTTATTTTTGAAAACACCCCTTATGCCCGTGACTTTCCACTCTATAATATCCTGAGGAAGCTCGAAGTCAAGATAAGAAATAGCATGTGTTGAAAGTCCTCCTCCGCAGGGTTTGTATCTGGGAAACTTGTCTTTCTCAAGCAATAATGTGTTTAAGCCAAGCTTTCCTGCTCTTCTTCCAGCCGATGCTCCCGAAGGCCCTCCTCCAATTATTATTAAATCATACATATCCAAACACCTCGAGATTACCTGAGTTTGAAGTTCAAAAGGGCCCAGCGCAAGTAATCCTTATAATCAATCTTGAAATCCATAACCTCAAGATATTTGTCTAATATTTCTCTATTACCTGTAAGCAATTTGAAAGACCTTTCCGGGAAACTATGGATTAATCTGGAAAAAATAAGGGAATACTTAAGATGAGTTCCAAACTCTGCCTGACAAAGAGCCTTATATTCGTTCAGGTCTGCAGGGTTTTTGCCTTGCAGACAAATTCCTGCAATTACCTCAGCCGCAATCTGCCCTGAACGAACCGCATAGGCAAGTCCCTCACCTGAAAAAGCGTCTACAAATCCGGCAGCATCTCCACTTAGGAGAATCCTTGAACCCATCACTTTTCGTTTAATTCCTCCCCAGGGAATTTTGTGACCGTGAAGTCTATACTCTCCGAAAAAACCATTTTCCTTAAGAAAGTTAAGCATTGACTCTTTAGGATGAGGGAAGTCCTTGACAACTCCGCCGATTCCAACGGAATAATAGGTTTTATGAGGGAAAATCCAGCCATATCCACCACCAACAACCCCAAAATGCAGTTCAACGGTTTTTCCCAGGCGTTTTTCAATTTCTCTTTCGTCTGCAGGAACTTCAGTAACAAGGCAAATTCCATATTCTTCTTTATTATCCACGGGCCGCACACAGGTCTTAACAAATCCCTGGGCACCTTCTGCGATTATTGCAAACTTTGCCTGGTATGTCCCCTGACTAGTATCCACTTTAACAGAATCGGACATTTCGCTGCAGCATAGAACTTTTTCTCCGGTATGAATCTCAATCTCTGTTTCTTTTGCTTTTTCAAGAAGGAAATTGTCAAATTCGTCTCTGGATACGAGCGTAGATACTCGATGATCCTTGTGTACGTTGACTGATTGATCTTTGAAAACAACCTTTGCCCCTGTAACTTCCCACTCAATAATATCTTGAGGAAGCTCGAAGTCAAGATAAGACATCGCATGCTCTGAAAGCCCACCTCCGCAGGGCTTATATCTGGGAAAATTTTCTTTCTCAAGCAGCAGTGTTTTTAGTCCAAGTCTTCCTGCCCTTCTTCCGGCCGAAGTACCGGAAGGGCCACCACCGACAATAATTACGTCATACATAGGCATCCCAAGTTAAGGAAAAATAAACAGACTAAATGATTATAAACGATTGTCTGCATTGTTTTTGAAAAATCAATGTTTTTATTGATAACATTTTCGGAATATCTTTAAATAAAGAAGAGTGACCATGCCATGATAGATGCTCAGGTCCTGGTAGATAATTTCATTATATATAAAAATATAAAAAGAAAACCATTATTCAAGATACGGTAAACTAATGAAGCTGTACTTCTGATCGAAAACTCATCCTTACATCACTTATACCAAGTACTGAACAATTATGGCTATTGAAGTTGATTTTGTACATCAGTGCGTAAGTCCCAATAATAAAAAAGAAGTAAGTAAATTCCACTAATAAAAAAGAAGTAAGTAAATTCCACTAATAAAAAAGAAGTAAGTAAATCCCAATAATTGAAAAGGTTACAGTCTTGCATAACGATAAGAGAAGTTTTTAGTTATATCTTCTTCTTGTCAAAGTATTCGAGCATTTCAATTACTTTCTCATAGTCCACTTTCGTATTATAACAACCATCGTTCAACAGAGGGACACCATAAGTCACAACTTTTTTCCCATTTAAAGCGCACATTCCTTTGTTTATTTCGTAATCACATGCTATTCCAAGTATACCATCTGCAGGTTTATGTTTAAGGATATTAGCAATAGCTGAAGAGCCGGTAGTTATATATAAGTCGTATCCATATTTTTTGGCATCTTTTCTTAATTGAGATACAATGCACTTCCCGCAGTCCCGGCATTGAATTCCTAAGACTGTTGACGACGCAGGGCAATCTAACGCACGCACACAATGCGGAACAATAATTATGCGATTTTTAGTTTTTGAGAAATCTGAGGCATTAGCTATGTTCTTCAAAGATACTATCCACTTATCCAGGATTCGTGGATCTGATAGTTTACAGAAAAAGTATTTTATGGGCAAATAAAAAAAATCAAGTACATTTGAAAAGAAACCTGCAAGCCATACATTCTTTTTCAGGCTAATTCGACTCACTATGAGAGCAAACATCGAGATTAAAATCGAAAAAGTTATGGTAAAAAGCAGAGCTTTTCCTATAAAACTATACATTACACATCTCCATTTTTCGGATAATTTCTTCTACATCAGCTTTGGTATTGAAACAACCATCCCGAAGGAGAAGAACGCCCTGAACAGGGATAAAAGATACTTCCTGCATATCTTCTGCAAGCTCATTGTAACAGGCTACACCCAGGCAAGATTGAGGCCTGTATTCTTTAAAGATTTTTTTTACAAAGCTACTTCCAGGAATTATAAAAACCTTGAAATTGTACCTATCTGCAGCCTCATATATCTTTGAAATATCACATTTCCCACAACGTTTGCATTCATAACCATGAATGGGGTCACACCTTGCCCTGCATTCCGGGTGTCTCATACACTGAGGAAGGAACACAACCCTGTTCTTTTTTGTGTGAACAAAGCGATCCAACATTAAGGCATTTCTTAAATCTATAAGAATATCATCCACAAGATTTTCCCTGATTCTAAAAAATCTGCACAATAATTTTGAAGGAGAATAGAAAAGATAAAGAGTAAACAGCACGAACCCCGGAAAGATTATCCTGCGTTTTTTAAAGGAATATGCCCCTAAGAGCAGAGCGATCCCTGTTCCTGCAAGAGCAAAAAGAACCAGATATGTGAATATTTTTCCTAGAAATTCGTAAGGAATATACATGTTCAAGGGGAGGTAAGTATCGATATTTAAGTTTTGCTATATAACAATAAAAAGAAAGAAAGAAAAAAGAATAAGAAAGCTGGAAATCCAGCCTTCATTTTCACGCTTATGTAGTGCTAAGGCCCAGAGCCTCTGCAACAAGCTCGATGACGTCCTCTACAACAATATCGGCTTTAAGAGAATCACGACCATCCGAGAGGTTCCTCTTACAGAAGGGACATGCACTCGAGAGGATATCTGCATCGGTTTCAAGAGCGTCCTTAACTCTAGCTTCTCCAATTGCCACAGCAAGATCAGGCATTCCTGCTTTTACACCACCACCAGCTCCACAGCAGCGCTGGAATTCTTTTGACCTTTCCATTTCAACGAATTTAACACCCGGAATATGGGAAAGAACAAACCTGGGAGCATTAAAGACACCAACGTGGCGACCAAGGTGGCAGGGGTCGTGATAGGTAACCGTCTTGTTGATCGGCTTCTCCCATTTGATTTTGTCCTCTTTTATAAGGTCTGCAAGGAACTGCGTAATGTGAATAACCTCAAAAGGCAGCTCTTTGCCGAGAAGCCTGGGCCAGTCGACTTTTGCAGCACGGAAGCAGCCTGCACATGCAAAGAGAACCTTTTTGGCGCCTTTTTTCTGGATGGCTTCGACATTATGCCTTGCAGCTTCACGAGCTACGTCTTCATAATCTATCTGGCCTGTCCTGATAGGGTTTGAACCACAGCACCATTCCTCTTCTCCAAGCATGGAGAATTTAATACCCAGTTTGTTAAGTACACGTGAAGTCGCAAAGGCAAGAGATAGCTGCTTGTATCCTGCAGTACAACCAGTGAAATAAAGGATGTCTGCTTTATCTGCAATTTTAACATCGGTCGGAACCCAGGCAAGTCTGTCCTTCTGGTCAAGCATGTAAGCGTTATGGTACTGCTTTATCAATTTCGGAATCGTGCCCAGCTTTCCATAAGGTCCAATTCCTTTCTTGACAAGGTTTGTCCTTAAAGCTTCCCAGAGTTCAACAGTGTTAATGCCTGCTTCACAAACTGTTGCACAGACACCACATGTAGTACAGCCATAGACATCGTCTTTAAACTGCTCGAGTTCTGACTGAGGGATTTCCTCTGGACCAAAGATCTTTGCTTTAAATCCATAGGACTTGTTCATGTACTGCCTCCAGCGCAGGATCTTGTCTCTGGGAGCTAATCCTGGTTTCTCACCGGAAGCGGCATAAGTCGGACACCATTTTACACATTCACCGCAGCGAACGCAGGAATCGAGTTCCATGAGCTGGACTGCGGTAACGTTCTTCGTATCGATTGAAGGGGTACGTTTTGCCATATTTTTATTCGCCTCCTTTGTTTGCAAGAAGTGCAAGCGGTATGGCGATTACATGAATATATTTACTGTATGGTATAAATGCGATACAGAAGAGCAGGGAAATTATGGAGTGGAAGAGAGCGGCCGGTGGTGCTGCTGAGGGGTCAAGCCCAAAGCTCCAGATAAAACCTGTTCTGATACCATCGGCGATAAAACCGGAAATAGTAACTAAGAAAACTACTCCGATCAAAACCCAATCATACATAATAGAAGCTTCCCTGACTTCAGAGACAAACAGTCTTCTTACTAATGCTATAAGAACTCCGATAAGCAGGATATACCCGAAGATATAGTTTGGAATTGAGAGAAAATCTCTAAATTCTGCGGGGGTGAATGGGAGTTCAATTCCGATTTTTTCGGTCATTTCAACTGCAAACATCATTCCTGATAGAGCAAAGAGGGTCATCCAGCCCCCAAAAATAAATATGTGCATGAACCAGCGGAAAGGACTTCTCTTGAGAATTCTCCTCTGGAAAACGATATCAAGTATAAGAACCTCCAGAATAGGCTTTCCATGATGGTGAGATTCTGCTGTTACCTGATTCCACCAGGTTTTTAAGAATGTGATTGCACTTCCTTTTTTTCCTTCCTGAGGCTCAAGACCATAGCCTGTGACTCCTGCCCCCCATTTCTGGAAGTTACCTATCAGACCATATAAGAAAATTAAAATAGCTATTGTGCTGAATATCATAATCTGGACAAACGTCATCCTTAATGCATCCGAGAGCCCAGAAAAATAAAGCATTTCCTCACTAATAATTTATTCCTCCTATGTATGGATCAAAAACTGGGAACAATACTTCTTTTACAATTGTCACGTTACAGGACATCAATGATAGTAAACACAGAATGATAGCCGTAGCGACTGTCTACATAAGGTTAGTATAGTCTGTTAGTGTTTGTATCTATTATATTTAAACATTATCTTTATTAAACGACATATTAAAAAGCCCACTGAGTTGCAAAAATGAGTTGAGTAAAAGCAATCAAACGAGAAAGAAAAAAGTGAAAGTACAAATAATAATAGTAAAATTATAATATAATGAGGATATTAAGATCTTATAGAATTCTTCCTGACGGTAAAATAAGAAATTAAACGGCAAAAAAGTAAAAAGTAAAAGTGAAGGAAAAGAAAAAGTAAAATGCAATTTTCAAACGAGATTTTTCTAACAATCCTTCTAAAAAAACTGCTTGCCCGCAAGCCTTTTAAAAAAGCTTGAGCGAAAATAACTGCTAAATCTAAACAGTCTCCATTGGTCATCGGTTAAGGAATTATTTCCTTCTCCTCTCACTCTTTTTTTGATTCAGTCTCTTCATTTCTTACTCAAACCATTCATCTCTAAACCTTTCTCTGTTTACATGTGGATCCAATGCTTGACTTTCATATACACTCATTATCGTTTCAAAAGTTCTCTGAATTCCACATCTATTCAGAATTACTGTCAACAAATCTGATGCATTCTCTGCAAATATTGTACTCCAACGTAACTGCGTATATCTAGCCATTTTTTCAGGATGAGCTGTTGAGTTTCTTACAAGAGAATAAATTCTTCTGCTAACAATTAGTGTCAACATTGCTGTCCAAATTAGAGCTTCAATCACCTGCACATTCTTTGTTTCAAGAACGTCCAGAGCGTATTTGCTTTTCATCTCCTTAAACAGCAATTCTATATCCCATCTTGCCCCATATAATTTTGCAATGTCTTTTGCATTCAAAACATCTTTCTGAATGTTTGTGATATATATGTGGTGCTTTTCGTCCTCATCATTATATACCGCAACAAGACGTACACTCATCTCATCCGGTTTTTGCTTGCCTTTATACGCTCTTCTTTTGAATGCTATTTTTACAACTGCGTCAATATCTTTTCCAGAAAGTTGCTTAATACATTCACTAACAGGTTTTCCAGCGAACTCTTTGCTTTTTGTCTTAGAAAGTCCCTCTTCAACAGAAACAAGAATAGGGTCCATATTCTTCCTAATTCTTGATACAAAATATCCCCCATTTTCTTCAACTCTTGCAAACATTTGAGTTTTGTAGAAACCAAGATCAACAAGGAGAATACGATCTTTGATCCAGGGACCTATTTTTAATGTCTTTACCTCAGCTGTTTTTTCAGAGTACAGAGCAACGGTTCTAGGTCCATTAGCAACTGCACTTACCATAACTCCAACTTTTACTCCTGCAGCTACTGTTCTTGATCTTGCTGCCGGAAACTTGTCTGCTAACGAGGAATGGAGACGAACAATTGTGCTGTCCTGAATGACAACATCTTGGAAGGTTTCGAGTTTCTTGCTAAGTTTCCTACCAGGTTCTTTTGCAAGTTCTTCCATGCCATGAATTACACATTGGTGAAGAAACTCAACAAGTTCTGGAGTAAAACGATAGTACCAGCTGCTATCACTTATGGTTTTTTGTGACTCAGTTTCATATTCTCGTTTTAAACTGGCAAGTGTACGCTGCAAGCGTACACCAAAACTGAGAGTTAAAACCCAAAAGATAATGACAGGGTCAATTTTACGTTCACGTACTATAAGACCAGTTTCTTTGGCAGTTTGCCTTAACCACTCTTCGGGAAACATTTCCCGAAGAGAGTCTTCAAGAGTAGGTAGGGGACGAGGAGACATAGATACAGAGATATTTAGGTATTATTATAAAAACATGTACAAGAGAGGGAATTTAATGCTTAACCGATGACGCATGAAACAGTCTCTAAACAGTCATGACAGCTGATCAACCAACTCAGCGGTTGCGTTTGAGTTTTAAATCTTATCCCCAAACCCTATAGGCGTGATCAACCGGCGCAACGGTTGATCGAGAACCGTAATGACATTTGAATTTGGAAATCTTATCCCCAAACCCTATCGGCGTGATCAACCGGCGCAACGGTTGATCGAGAACCGTACTGACATTTGAATTTAGAAATCTTATCCCCAAACCCTATCGGCGTGATCAACCGGCGCAACGGTTGATCGAGAACCGTAATGACATTTGAATTTGGAAATCTTATCCCCAAACCCTATCGGCGTGATCAACCGGCGCAACGGTTGATCGACAAATATAGGCTAAAATAAAAACGCCTTTGAAAATTAACCTTTGAAAACTAAGAGAGCTTTTTACAATCCTACTTCTTCTTTGAATTTCTCAAGCCCGATCTCGTCGATAACTTCTCCGATTCTTCTTGGCCTCGGATATTTTTTGTAGAAATTGATTATCCTTTCAACAAGATCCAGGGCCTGCTCTTCGGTGAGATCTTTTGCCACTATGCTCCCCAGTCTCGGACGGGGACCTGCGCTTCCCCCTACGGACAAAGTAAAGCCTTTTGCCGTGCCCATTAGCCCTATATCCTTTATCATAGGTTCGGAACATGAATTCTGGCAGCCGGAAACCCCCATTTTAAATTTGGACGGAAGCTGCATCCCATGGTACTTTTCATCAAGTTTTAATCCAAGCCCGACTGAGTCCTGTTTACCTCTCTTGCAAAACGTAGTTCCGGGACAAATCTTAACGCTGCGGACACAAAGTCCTATAGCAGCTCCGGGTTGTAGATTCAGCTCTCCCCAAGCTGCATCCAGATCTTCTTCTTTTAACCCTACAATTGCAATCCTCTGCGCCGAGGTAATCTTAAGGGCAGCAGCCCCATACTTTTCTGCAATGTCAGCTATTTTTCTAAGAGTTTCCGGATATACGATTCCTCCAGGAATATGGGGAGCAATTGCATACGTTTCACCATCTCTTTGCAGAATTGCAGCTTTTTCGGGAAGATCCCCTTTCACATACTCACGACTTACCATATTATACACTCCTTTAACTTAGTTAACTCATATCTACTTCTGGATTGTTTAGTTTAATCTTTAATTTGAATCTTCTCGATTTAATAGTTATTTTTCAAAATTTACTTCATTTGATGTCTTTTTTACAGTTTTACTACTGCCTGTCTTGGATTTAATACAATAACTTAACCTACTGGTATTGAAAATAGGAAGCAAAAGCTAAGTTCATAGATTAGAGCCGATAAATTACTGAACCAGTTAGCAGATAAAGCAAGTTCTGGTTTAGTTCCCCCTGGTTCTAGTTCAGCTTCCCCTGAAATTAGACCCCAATGCAGAAGGTGAAGAACCCGATATTCTACCGTTTTTTCTGATTAAAATACATACGGAATCCAGGAAGAGTTTTCAGACCCAAACTATATTTCTCGAAATAATATAAAATTGCATGCCTGAGAGAATTCAGCTTTTTATGTTTCTACGGAACTGTTATAACATTATAAATCGGGTATATTTCTATAGAATTGTCATAACGTTATAAATCGAGTATTAACTGCATAACTGGAAATTACATTGGCGTAATGCCTGAGTTTAATATAGCTCCACAAGTTTTTAAAAATCGCAGGCTGTAATAAAATTTTAAAATCTTTAGTGAATTAACCAGCTTAATTCGACAAGCATAGTAATTAACGATAAAAAATGTTAGCAATCAAAAACGCCAGTTTAGTAACTTAAAACGGAAAAAGGATCAAAGGATCCTTTCTTATTGCTGTTTTCTCATCCTTTCCAGAAATCCGTTAAGCCCTGCTTTATGCCTGGCTTCATCCAGAGATGCCTTCTCAAAGAAAAGAGCAGCTTTTGTATTGCCTTCCTTTCTGGCTAATTCTGCAGCTTCAGCTTTCTCAATTTCGGCTTTACTCTCTCCTTCAAACATCATTTCCAGATTTTCAAGGGTTGTTTCTTTAACAAGTCCCAGGATTTCAGCTACCTCGGTGGCGTGCCAGGCTTCGTCCATGGCGACCTGACGAAGATAAACCGCAACATCCGGAAATCCTTCCCGCTCAGCGATCTTTGACATTGCAAGATACCAGCCAACTTCAGTAGTTTCTCCTTTAAATGTGTTTTTTAAGATTTCTTCAAGAGTCATTAAATCACCATTTCTTTTTAAGATAACCAATTTTATAGTTTAGACATAGAGTAGTCTTTGAATTTAAGTTTTAGCCACAGTCGATGTCAATACCAGAACTTAATCTTATTTCTGTCTCATCCTTTCTATCCCATCTTTCTGTCTCATCTTTCTATCCCATCTTTCTGTCTCATCTTTCTATCCCATCTTTCTATCTCAACAACGACTTAAGACTAAAATATCTGGTAGTAATGTGAGGAAGAATAATGTTTCTGAACTAGAACAATGAAGAAACTACAAGAAAGAAAAAACAAAAAGCAAAAGTTAAAACAGGAAGGACTGAAATGAGAAAAAGAAATGATAATAAAACCGAAATAAACTACAAAAAGACCGAAGTATAATAAGAACGAAGCGTAATAAGAACGAAGCATAATAAGAACGGAACACAATAAGAATAAAGCATAATAAGACCATAGCACACCGAAATGAAGCCAGAACACACTAAAAATAATCTGCATGAAAATATATATTGATGAGAAGAAATGTACAGGCTGTTGTAAATGCAAAGCTGCCTGCCCAAAAGACTCAGGTTTTATCCAGTAGCAAAAAAGACAGAAGCAAAGTCTTGCGTTTTAAAGAACCATCTTATTACCTGGGTTGCAGAATGTGTGTAACTGTCTGTATGGAAGATACAACCACCCTTGAAAACTGATTTTTAAAAAAGGATTGAGAAATTTGTCACTTAAGATTCGTATAGTACTTGTAGAGCCCATGTATCAGGGAAATGTCGGATCTGTTGCACGAGCAATGAAAAACTTTGGATATACCGACCTGGTGCTTGTAAATCCCTGTAAACTTGAAGGAGAAGCAAGAGCCATGTCATCGCATGCAAGAGATATCCTTGAAGGAGCAAGAATTGCCTCAACGATAGAAGAGGCTGTAAAAGGCGCAAACCTGATGATAGGAACTACAGGGGTGGCAAGCCTGAAAACCGGGGAACATATCCGTCTGCCGCTTTATACTTCCAGAGAACTGAAAGAGAGACTGAAAGATTACAGCGGAACAATTGCAATCCTTTTCGGACGTGAAGATGCCGGTTTCCGGAACGATGAGCTCAAAAGTTTTGATATGCTCTTTACAGTTCCAACTTCTGATATATATCCGATAATGAATCTCTCACATGCTGTTGCAGTGGTGCTTTACGAACTCTCGGACCTGGAAGGAGGAAACAGTCCCCTTGCCAACGGATTTGACCTCCAGCTTTTATACGAGCATCTGGAGGAACTGCTGGAGGAAATCGATTATCCTCCTCATAAAAAAGATAAAACTTTTCTGATGCTGCGGAGAATTTTTGGAAGGGCAGGTTTAACTCCCAGGGAAGTTCAGACTTTGAGAGGTATAATCAGAAAAACCGAGCGAAAAATGGGATGCGCATTAAACGAGCCTGAGGGCCAGGAAACAGAAGCTTCGGCAAGTATAGAAAAGTTCATATGAGAATAAACCTGTTTTTACATCAGAACTTGTGATACTTATTATTACTTTTTTTAAATCTTTTTTCAGACAAAAACCGTAACGACAAATGAAAGTTTTGCCTAAAGCCAGATAGAGAATGATATGACTGAAACAGAAAGCAAGTGGGATGAAAAGCTAAAGAGGTTTTTTAAAGACTACTACTGGAATGAAATCCTCCAGCTTGCAAATGAGTATCCGGATCAGCGAAGCCTTAGCGTGGATTTTACGGATATTGAAAAATTTGATAGAGAGCTTTCAAAAGAATTTCTTGACCACCCGGAAGAACTTATAAAGGCGGCTGAAGCTGCCCTGAGAGAAATTGACCTTCCTGTAGAAAAAAACCTGGAAGAGGCTCATGTAAGGGTAATAAAAACTCCAAACCGAATATCTATAAGGGAGTTGAGGAGCAAGCACCTCTCACGCTTTATTGCAATCGAGGGCATGATAAGGAAAGCAACTGAGGTTAGACCAAGAATTACCAAAGCAGCTTTTGAATGCCTCAGGTGCGGATATCTTACTTTTGTGGACCAAAACAGCTTCAAGTTCGAGGAGCCATTTGCAGGTTGCGAAGGCGAGAACTGCGGAAAGAAAGGGCCCTTTAAGATAAGGATAGAGGACTCTACCTTTATAGATGCGCAGAAACTGCAAATCCAGGAGTCACCCGAAAACCTGAAAGGAGGTTCCCAACCCCAGAGTCTTGAGATTGACTCCGAAGACGACCTGACAGGAGATGTCACCCCAGGAGACAGGGTTATAATTAACGGAATCCTGAAATCCAGACAGCGTACTCTCAAAGATGGGAAATCTACCTTTTATGATCTTGTGTTAGAAGCAAATTCCATAGAGCACCTGGATAAGGACTATGACGAACTCGAAATAACTTCTGAAGATGAAGAAGAGATCCTTGAACTTTCCCGTGATCCTGAAATCTATGGTAAAATTGTTAGCTCTGTTGCACCTTCGATCTACGGATACGAGGACATAAAAGAGGCACTCGCCCTTCAACTGTTTTCTGGAGTTGTGAAAAACCTTCCTGACGGTTCCAGAATAAGGGGCGATATACATATTATGCTTGTAGGAGACCCTGGAATTGCAAAATCCCAGCTCTTACGCTATGTTGTCAAACTCTCCCCAAGAGGCGTGTTTACTTCAGGAAGGAGTG
Organism: Methanosarcina barkeri 3; assembly: GCF_000970305.1. GTDB lineage: Archaea > Halobacteriota > Methanosarcinia > Methanosarcinales > Methanosarcinaceae > Methanosarcina > Methanosarcina barkeri_A. The sequence continues at coordinate 2,533,364 of NZ_CP009517.1, read as the reverse complement.
CATCAGCAAGCGGTTTGACTGCGGCTGCCGTAAAAGACGACCTCAACGATGGAAGATGGACAATCGAAGGCGGTGCCCTTGTCATGGCTGATATGGGTATTGCTGCTGTTGACGAAATGGACAAAATGAAAACCGAGGATAAAAGCGCCCTGCACGAGGCAATGGAACAGCAAACGATAAGTATTGCCAAAGCGGGAATTATTGCTACGCTTAAATCCAGATGTGCTCTTCTGGGAGCTGCAAATCCGAAGTACGGGCGTTTTGACCGGTATGAAGGCCTTGCAGAGCAGATAAGTATGCCGCCTGCACTGCTTTCACGTTTTGACCTTATCTTTGTTTTGCTCGATACTCCTGACCATAACCTGGACACAAAAATTGCGAACCATATTCTACAGTCTCATTATGCAGGAGAACTCTTTGAGCAGCGTGAAAAACTTCCTGGGTCCCATATAAAGGAAGATTTTGTCGAAGCCGAAATGGAGGTAATTGAACCCGTCATACAGCCTGAAATAATGAGAAAATACGTTGCATATGCCCGGAAAAACGTTTTTCCTGTAATGGAAGAAGATGCAAGGGCCCATCTTATAAAATTCTATACGGACCTCAGGAAAACCGGAGAGAGCAAAAACACTCCTGTACCCGTAACTGCCAGGCAGCTTGAAGCACTTGTCCGTCTCTCGGAAGCAAGTGCAAGAGTCCGCCTTAGCAATACAGTTACACTTGATGACGCAAAAAGAACTATCCGAATCACTATGAACTGCTTGAAAAATGTAGGTGTCGACCCTGAGACCGGAGTTCTTGATGCAGATATACTTGCATCTGGCACAAGTATGAGCCAGAGAAACAAGATAAAAATCCTCAGAGATATAATTAAAAAAGTAAGTGAAAAACATCCGGGAGCTAAAGCCCCTCTCGAAGAGGTTTATGCAATAGCTGAAAGTGAACATGGGATTGATAGAGTTCATGCTGAAGAGAACATTAAGAAAATGAAGCAAAGGGGAGACCTGCTTTCTCCGGATCAAAACCATATAAGACTTGTTTAAGTTTAAGGTTTGTTTAAGTCTAAGGTTTGTTTAAGTCTAAGGTTTGTTTAAGTTTAAGGTTTGTTTAAGTCTAAGGTTTGTTTAAGTCTAAGGTTTGTTTAAGTTTAAGGTTTGTTTAAGTTTAAGGTTTGTTTAAACGAAACGAAGCAAAACGCTGAAAGTTCCAGGATCTTTTTTCCAGATCCCTGGGAAAGCAAAAAAAGCCTGCACAACACATACATAGCGATTATGTGAGGACGGTTAAGCTGTAAATACTAAAAGGGCAATACTATTTAAAAGGGAGAATATGTATATAAAGATATATAAAAATGGGGAGCATGTGCTTGTTGCAGCCTGCGATAAGGAAGTGCTCGGTAAGACCCTGAAACACGGCAAGACCGTAGTGGAGATCAGCAGGGCCTTTTATGAAGGGAAATATGTTTCCGAAGAAGAATTCAAAAAAGCTCTTGAGGAAGCTACGACTGCAAATCTCTTTGGAGAAAAAACAATCAATTTTGCTATAAAATGCGGGTTAATCGATCCGGACTCCGTAATAATAATTGACGGCGTACCTCATGCCCAGATCTTCAGGGTTTAATCCAATTGCTTAATTAACCCTTAAGAAGCTGAGTCAGCGAAAGCCAAATCACTGGCTTTCAGGGCTGATTATATACCGGAACAGAACAACATATGTATAAAATAAAACATAGATTGTGATATAGTGACTGAGAACATCGACGAAGCCGGAATCAGATTGCTGACAGAAGAGGAACTGATCTCCGCAGTTGTGGAAAAACACAGACGGTTTCTGGAAGAAAATAAAAAGGAATTTGTAGAACTGGACAGCAGGTTAAACCAGGTCGAAGAAAATATAAAAAATGCAAAGAACTTCAGAACCCGGATGGAAGAGAGAAAGGAAGTCCTCAAGGAAAAACGCCAGCAATTCTACCATCAGACCGAAGCAATCCTTGAAAAAGAAATCTTCCCAAAACTGGACCCGACTACTGCAAGCAAACTCAGGGAAGAGCTTAAAAAACTCAAAGGGCAGATCGAACCTGAAGAGGAACAGAAACTTAAAGATTTATTTATGCAAAACCTGCGTGAAACTACTCTGGCAGCTAGACTTGGAGAAACTGTTCTCCTGCAGGCGAATGCCAGAATGGAGGAAGCCAGGAAATCTAATATTGATTTAAAAGAAATAAGAAATTCAGAAAAACAGTTTGTAGAGGATGACAGCAGCAAAAGTGAAGAGATTTCTAAAAGCAAATCCCAGCATAAGTGGCTTAGCACCAGAATAAAAAACCATGAAGAAGCATTGAGCTACTGGGAAAAATTAAAAGTATAACCCTTTTTCGAAAACATACGGGTGATAGTACATGACCAACGACGTTTCAAGCACAGAAATTGCAACGGCCGACCTTTCAAACCTTAACGAACGGGAGCTGAAGGGCAAGGTAAACGAGCTCAGGAGCAGGATAGAGAAAAGCGAAAGGCAGTTGGCATCGATTTTTAGGGAACTGAAGATTAACAGGACCGATATCGACGAGCTGAAAGAAAAGAGAGACTCTCTGAACCAGCAGGTTAAGGAAAGGGTTGCAAAAGCACAGGAACTAAGAGACAAGCGGGACGAGATTAACAAAGAAATCGGTGAGTACAAAGGAAAAAGAAGTAATGTGAACTTAAAGACGCAGGAACTGTTTTCAGGAATTGCTGGACTCAAGGAACAGCGGGACGAATACAATAAATGTTCCCATGGGAGTGTGGAATCTCTCACAAAGGCTTATGAAGCCGAACTTGACGCTTTTTTTAATAAAGAACTGCCTCTTACCGTGGAAATCAAAATCTTCCAGAAACTGACTGACATAAGTAAACGCCTGCAAGCTGCAAAGAAGGCAAATGAACTGCATGCGCAAATCCAGGAAAGTTATAAAGAGTCAAAAGGAATACATAAGAGAGGAGACGAACTCCATGAAAAAATCCAGGCTCTCTCAGACCAATCTCAAGCTTGCCACCTGGAAATGCTAGAAAATTTCAAATTTGCGGATGAAATCCGCAAAGAAGCAAATACATACCATGCCCAGCTTACGGATAAAATCACAAGTATAAATATGATTAAAGAAAAAATTGACCCGCTTAAAACCAGTATTGCTAATAACCGGCAGGAACTCTCTTTATATTTAGAAAGGTTAAAAGACCTGCAGCTTACAAAAGAAGAACACAAAGTAAGCCAGAAACATAACGATGCCCGTGAAAAACTTCAGAAAAACGCTCGTATGAGCCTTGAAGATCTTAAGCTCCTTATCGAGAAAGGGGACGTTAAATTCTCTAACGATTAAAAATTCGTGAAATTCAGAGGCAGGAGACAAAAGTCAGTTTCATTGAAAATGTCTCCGTTTTACTCCATTTAAATAATTTTTCCTTTATATTATACAAAAAAATGACTTTTTCTTTATATCTATAAAAATTGACCTTCCATTTACTCTATTTAAATATTTTTATTCCATTTACTCTATTTAGTATTTTTATTTGTATCTACAAAAATGACTTTCCATTTACTCTATTTAAATATTTTTATTTTACTGCTGGATTGAAATCCTTTGTTATTTAGTAAATCGATTTTTCTTAAACCAGTTTTCCTATAAAGTCAACTTTATTTTCTCCTTACTTTTCCTGCAAAGAAACCTGTTACCAGAAGCATGGCTCCCATTCCAAGGAGGAAGAGAGGCATATCAAAACCTTTAGCTTGAGTTTCCAATTCTGGGTCGGCGGAAGAGGAAGTATTATTGTTCGAAGAGTTGTCAATAGATTCAGTCGGTGTTTGAGGTATAGGAAGCTTGGGATCAATATACTGGTACACAGGTGAAAATTTTACAAGTACCCCGTCAGCTCCTTCGTATATCGTATCTACGGTAAGGTTAAGAATTTCGGTAGAGTTCTGAGAATATACAAACTGAGAACCTTCAGTAACGATATCATCCTGAAGGGGAACTCCGTTTCTACTAAGTTCAATCCAGATTCTTTTGCCTTCGGTATCCGCACCTTTTACGTAAAGTTGATAATCCTGTAAAAAGTCATGGGAATACCCTGACCTGATATAAATCTCCTCTCCATTGATAGCAATAATGGAAAGACTGGATTTATCGGCAGGAATAATGGAAAGTTTCTTTTCTTTATCAGCAGCAGCTAAAGCAGGTGATATCGAGTAAAAGACTGAGAAGCATAAGGAAATAAGAAGGAAAAAAGAAAACATGGAAACAAGGTTTATCCCCTTAATTTCCTTTCTTCTCTTTTCATCTGGAACGCGCATAAATGCATCTGCCTGCAATGATTTCTTCTTTAGTATCGTCAGCTTTTCTTATTACGAGAGCTCCGTCCGGGGTTACTCCTACGGCTTTGCCTTCTATAATTCGTGAGGGCGTCGTGACCTTTACTTCTCTTCCTATGGTGTCGGAGAGAGCAAGCCAGTCATTGAGAATGTGTGAGAAAGGCTGGGTCTTAAAGAGTATATACTGTTGCTCAAGTTCAAAAAGGAAATCTTGCAGGAACGAAACCCTTTTTATATGCGTTCCAAGTTCGGCTTTCAAAGTTGTAGAGCCTGCACGGAAAGATTCAGGGATATCTTTCAAATCCATGTTTACATTAATTCCTATTCCCAGCACAACATAATCTACCCTATCCACTTCGGCCTTTGCTTCGGTAAGAATTCCACAGACTTTCTTCCCGTTAATACGGACATCATTTGGCCATTTAATACGTGCATCAAGGCCGATATTGCGAATAACGTTTGCAACTGCAAGCCCTGCAACCAGAGTTAGCCTTGAGGCATGCCTTAGAGGGATTCCGGGTTTCAGTATCACAGATATCCAGATCCCACCATGAGGTGAGACCCATTCTCTGCCCATCCGACCCCTGCCTCCTTTCTGCACTTCGGCAATTACAAGCGTGCCTTCTTCTTCCGATACCGCGATTTCTTTTGCAATACTGTTTGTAGAAGTTACCTCTTCGAAATAGTGGATTTTTTTACCTAGAAGAGTTGTTTTAAGCCCCATCTGGATTTCTTCCGGGTACAGAAGTTGAGGTACGGATTTCAGGACATATCCCCTTTTCGGGGATGATTCTATCTCATAACCATCAGCCTGAAGGGACTTGATATATTTCCAGACCATTGTCCTTGAGATCCCTAACTTAAGCCCCAATTCCTCTCCGGAAACAGGACTTTCCTGTGCATCTTTAAGTGCCTTGATAATTCGAGATCTTTTATCTCCCATCCTCGTACCCCATACAGATGTATGCGTTACACCGTATATATTTTTTTAGTCTAAATCGTTTTACATCAAACTGACCTGAATCCTATTCCTGTTTACAAGGAGGATACATGTCATCGCTGTGTATTCTGTGCCATGCTCACATAGGCGTGCACGGCAGCTGTAATAGCCGCAACTTTTTTGTCTTTTGCTTGAAGAGCCGAAGCCAGAGTAGCTCCTTTTTCAGCATCTGCTTTGACAACCTCTTCAACGGCTTCCAGAATATTATGGTCTTCAATAAAAGCCGTTGTAAGGTCGCCTCTGCGGAAAGCAGGGTTGCGCATAACCGCTTTATGAAAGGGGATATTAGTTTTTACTCCAACGACCACATACTCGTAAAGCGCCCTTTCCATCCTGGCAATCGCTACGTCTCTTGTCTTTGCCCAGACACAAAGTTTCGAAATCATTGAATCGTAGTAAGGTGAAATGGTATAACCTGTATGTACTCCACTGTCCACTCGAACTCCAGGCCCACCTGCTGACCGGTATCCACGGATTTTTCCGGGGGAAGGAGCAAAATCATTTAACGGATCTTCTGCATTGATCCTGCACTCAATAGAATGCCCGTCAATAATGATATCTTCCTGATTAAATTCAAGCTTTTCTCCCCAGGCTATCCTGAGTTGCTCTCTTACAATATCAACACCTGTAACCATCTCAGTTATTCCGTGTTCGACCTGCAAGCGAGTATTGACTTCAAGGAAATAGAAGTTGCCCTTTGAATAAAGAAACTCCACTGTCCCTGCATTTACATAACCAATTGTCTTTGCTACCCTGACCGCGGCTTCTCCCATCTGGGCCCTTAGTTCAGGAGTCATGATAGGGGAAGGCGCTTCTTCAATAAGTTTCTGATGCCTTCTTTGAATGGAGCATTCCCTATCTGAGAGATAAATTGTGTTTCCATATCCGTCTGCCAGAATCTGAATCTCTATGTGCCTGGGTTCCTCTACATACTTTTCAATGAAAACTGAGGAATCACCAAAAGCTGAGCCAGCCATTTGCCTGGTAGAGCTGAGTGCAGCAGCAAGTTCATCGCTGGAATCAACCACTTTCATTCCAATTCCGCCGCCGCCTGCCGAAGCTTTAATCAAAACAGGATAGCCGATCTCTTCTGCAATTTTTACAGCCTCAACAGGGTCTTCAACCGCATCTTTCGTCCCAGGCACAACAGGAACGCCAGCCTTCATCATAAGGTTTCTGGCTCTGATCTTACTTCCCATCTCGGCAATCACATGGCTTGGAGGACCTATGAAAACAATTCCTTCTTCCTCACAGCGTTTTGCAAAGACAGGGTTTTCGGAGAGGAAGCCATAACCCGGATGAATTGCTTCAGCTCCCGTGCTTTTTGCAACTGCAAGAATAGCCTCCATATTCAGATAGCTCTGGCTGGAAGGGGCCGGGCCTATCAGGTAGGCCTCATCTGCATACTTGGCAAAAAGGGCATTTTTATCAGCTTCTGAACAGACCGCAACCGTGGAAATTCCAAGTTCGCGGCAGGCACGCATAACCCTGATTGCAATCTCACCGCGGTTTGCAATGAGTACTTTTTTGAACATAATGCCTTCCACCTCACTATATTATTCGATTGACATGATTATGTCGCCAGGAGATACAGTGTCCCCTTCGGAAACAAAAATCTCTCTTACAATGCCTGAATGGGCGGCATGAACAGCGTTTTCCATTTTCATAGCTTCGATAACAGCAATCGTGTCACCTTCTGCAACAGTATCCTCGACCTTGACCTTAAGAGAGAGAACCATGCCCTGCATTGAAACGCTCACAGCTCCTTTAACGGACTCTACACTCGGCTTTTTGGGAGAAGCTTCAGATATGGATACTTCCCCGCCGAGAGGTTCGATCCTGACCTCATAGATTTCGTCATCCACTTCGACCTTGAAATGAGTTGGGACTTTGTGTTCCTGCTGGACTGCAGGTGCAGATGCAACTACTGCTAGAGCTTCTTCTTCCATTTCTCCCTTCAGGAACTTGGGAGCGATAGCCGGATAGAGAATATAGGTAAGTATATCTTCTTCAGATTTAGCAATACCTATTTCTTCGGCTTCCTTCTTCCTTTTCTCATATTCAGGTTTAAGGAGATTGGCAGGACGGCAGTGAATAGGCTCTTCGTCCCCGATTATCTTGCCTATTATTTCCGGGCTTATTGGAGCAGGAGGGCGCCCGTAAAGACCGCGAACGTAATCTTTTACTTCTTTAGGAATAACTTTGTAGCGTTCGCCCATGAGCACGTTAAGAACTGATTGAGTGCCCACGATCTGGCTTGTAGGAGTGACAAGAGGCGGATATCCAAGCTCCTCTCTAACCCTGGGCATTTCAGCAAGTACCGCATCATATTTGTCAAGAGCGTTCTGTTCTTTTAGTTGAGATACAAGGTTAGAGAGCATTCCGCCCGGGATCTGGTAAATGAGCACGTTAGTGTCGATCTGTTCGGTAATAGGATCGAGTATGCCCCGGTATTTTTCTTTTAATGTTTTGAAATATTTAACTGCTTCTTTAAAAGCATTCAGATCCAGCCCGGTATCATAAGGAGTGCCTTTGAGAGCGGCTACTACTGTTTCGGTTGGAGGCTGAGAAGTTCCCCAGGCAAGGGGAGAAAGTGCAGTGTCCAGAATATCGATTCCTGCCTCACAGGCTGCCATATAGCTCATTGGAGCCATTCCAGAAGTGCAGTGGCAGTGTAGAGAAATCGGAATTGAGATTTCTTTTTTCATGGCACTTATTATATGTGCGGCATCATTTGGGGAAAGAAGACCTGCCATATCTTTGATACAGATGGAATCGCACTCCAGTTCTTCAAGCTGTTTTGCAAGTTCAACATATTTCTCAACGGTATGTACCGGACTTATGGTGTAGCAGACCGTACCCTGTACGTGCGCACCAAGACCTTTTGCCACTTTGATAGAGAATTCCATGTTCCGGATATCATTGACAGCGTCAAATATCCGGAAAATGTCAATTCCATTCTGGTAGGATTTAGTAACGAATTTCTCGACCACGTCATCCGAATAGTGCCTGTACCCTACAAGGTTCTGGCCCCTAAGCAACATCTGAGCGTAGGTGTCTTTCATTTCTTTCTTGATATCCTTCAGGCGCTGCCAGGGATCTTCGTTAAGGTAGCGGATACAGCTGTCAAAGGTGGCACCTCCCCAAATTTCAAGGGAGAAATACCCTATCTGGTCCAGTTGTTCAACCACTTCGAGCATATCTCTTGTCCTCATTCTGGTTGCCAGGAGAGATTGATGTGCATCTCGGAGGATGGTTTCGGTAATTTTTACACTCATGGATGAACCTCTTAAAATCGAATCAAAATAACCGGATTTACTATTCCTTATAGCAAACTTTGAACAGTCATTCCGGAGGGTTTCATTTGATATTCCGGAATTATCAGGGTTAAGATTTTGATCCGTTTGAGTAAAGTACATAAGCCCTCATATTGCAGTTTTAATACAATTTTCTACTCTTTTACCGGAAAGAGGGGTTTTTCATTTATATTTGACTGACATTCCGGAACCGCAATCGGAGGAAATCAATATTACTGACTTAAATGAAGTACTTAATATATCTTCATTGATAAGAATTCTTTAATATACAATTGTTAACAAGTATATACTTTTCGCCTGTTAACATTAGAAGGGTAGTTTTAAAAAAGTTCCAGGTTCCTGATACAATTATAAGCTTTATCTGAAAATTTATGGGTTAGAAAATAGAAAATTAAAATTTTTAGAGAACTGGAAATAAAAAATATACTTGTCTGAACTGAAAAATAGCAATTCCCTTGAGTTTACAGCTTCCAGATTAAGCTTTTTGTTTTTCTCCTATAAAGAGCCACTGATCGTAAGTCCCTTCGGAATCGGTATTATCTACGATCTCACCTTTAACTCCTGCTCTGAGTAGAGCTCCAGCAAGAATTTCAGCCTCAGGCTTGCTGCTAACTGTAAAAAGCATGAGAGCGCCTTCATTTGAAACCGAGACCACCTCTTTCATAATATTTACCCAGATATCTTTATTAAATTCATAGACAAGCCCCAGCATAAACCCCATCACACCATCAAAGCTTCCGGGCTCAAAATATCTGGAAAGAGCCGTTGCATCCATTACAACCGTTCTTTGAGGGTTTAAAACTCCCTGTTCAAGCCCCTGGCAGACTGTACATTTGTTAATCTCTACAGCCAGCGGATTAAGTCCGAGCCTGTAGAGAGCAAGTGTAGACATCCCGTTTCCACAGCAGACTTCAAGAAGCCTGCCTTCAGGAAAAATCCCCTTTTTTTGAAGAATATCGAAGATTTCTTCAACCCTTCGTACACGATTTTCAGAAAAAACACTCCCATAAGACTCGGGTTTGACCGCGCAACCCAGGCAAAGGTTCCTGTTTACAAGCATAAGCGAGTAGTACTCATTGACGGCATCTCGCCATATTTCCGAAGAAACTTCAACCTCTCTTTCAGGAGGATTAAATGTAAGAAGAGGATCTACAAGGATCTCAAAATCCTTTTTTGAGCGAGCTTCTGCAAGAGCTCCCGTAAAAACCGACCAGAAATCTACAGAGACTTCTTCGTCTGCAGAATTAAAAAGAAAAAGCCCGAGTGTGTGCTCACCTTCATGAACTCTCAGGAGCCTCACCTTCCCTGTCTCTGCAAACCTCCTGACTCCGTTAAGATAGTCAAGTGTACGCTCAATAGTCCTCTGGGCGAGATAGCTTTCCTCTACAAAATAAATGTCTTCACTAATGCCAAGGAGTTCCTGTAAAAGCATATCCGTTTAGATTCGGATGATCTCATATCAATATTTCGAAAAAGAGATCTACACTGTATTTACTCCTACCCAATAACCGTAAACTCCATACCTGCCAAAAAACTCATTTGATTGCTATTATGTGAGCGAAATATTCAGCTTACTCCCGAAACGAAATTTGGACGAGACGAAATTCACTTAAATCTTCTCCCTTGCCTCAACTCAGAATCTTCATATAATTCAGCCCTCCTGAGCGAACGAAGTGAGCGAAAAGGGCCCCGTCCTCCCGAGACGGAACTAGGGTTTCAGTGTTTTCATTATAATTCAGCCCTCTTGAGCGAACGAAGTGAGCGAAAAGGGCCCCGTCCTCCCGAGACGGAACTAGGGTTTCAGTGTTTTCATTATAATTCAGCCCTCTTGAGCGAACGAAGTGAGCGAAAAGGGCCCCGTCCTCCCGAGACGGGACTCGGGTGACGGAACTCGGGCTGGAGAGCCGCAACTCTTCCGAAAGCGCCAGTGAAATTGGGATATTTTATAACTTCAGTAAATTTTCAATTTTCTGTACTCACTAAGCAGAACTCGTATATATCAGTCTTTTTGAGTGAGAGAAGAGAGCAAAACGAATACAGGGTCCGAAGCGAAATTCAGAGTATAAATAAAAACAAATGATAAGGCTCTGGAAAGTGAAATAAAGAAGAAAAAGGTATTAAAAGCTGGAAAGGACGTAAAAACCCCAATATAAGCAAAGTTATTTATAGAATCTGATTACAAAATCAGGAGTTATAAGGATATATATTAACAAACAAAGAAGATTGGAGGATAATATGGCAAAAGTAATACCATTTGCACCAATTGAGCGTTTAATAAGAACCGCAGGCGCTCATAGAGTTAGTGAGAGTGCGGGAATGGCCCTTACGGAAATTCTGGAAGAATATGGACTTGAGATTTCAAGAGAAGCAATAAAACTTGCAGAACACGCAGGCAGAAAAACTGTAAAAGCTGAAGACATAAAATTAGCAAAAGAAATGCTGTAAGTTAAGACTTACTACTTTTTAATGCTATTTACCAATGGCTTCTTGCTTTACAGGGTAAAACAGAAAATAAAATGCTGGTACCCAGCATTTTCTTATTTTTACGTGTGATTAAATTATATATTGTCAGTTTCCAGACTTTTATGTGTGATTAAATTATATATTGCCAGTTCCCATATTTTTATGTATGATTTAATTATAAATTGTCGGTTTCCAGATTTGCTACGACTAGAGATCTTATAGAGTAAATCTTTGAGCAGAAGGAAATTATGCTCCCAGAATCATGTCAAAAAGACCTAAACCCGTTACAGTAACGGCAGTTACTATAATTCCTGCTATCACCACCCCTGCAGCAATTGCAGGCAAAGCGTGCCTGAACTTGACTCCGAAGACAAATGCCGCTGCACAGCCAGACCAGGCTCCGGTAACCGGCAGGGGTATAGCTACGAATATGGTCAGTGCAAGGAGTCCGTATTTTTCAAAACTCTCTGTATGGTTCCGGCGAGTCTTTGAGAAGAGCCATGTGAAGAAAGTATCAAAGACTGAATAACGTCTTAGATAATTCGAGACCGGCTCAAGAAAGAGCAGAAGGGGGATCACAGGAAGGAGATTTCCAAGCACTGAGAAGAAGAAGGCTTCGAAGGGGTCCATTCCATAGATACCCATTGCAATAGGGATTGCCCCTCTCAGTTCGGAGACAGGTATAGCTCCCATAATCAAAACTGCAAGCCAGTGGGGAACAGACCCCAACATTTCTACTAATGTTATTTCAACAGACATGGTAATCAAGGATTTATAAATTCCGCATGATTATATTTAAAAAAGGCCAAATTCAAGCCCTTTCAACCGTTCTTGAGAGACCTGAGGTGGAGAGAAGCCTTATTCCGAGTCATCAAAACTCTTAATCCGGGTTAGAAAGCGCAAAATGCGCGAGTAAAGCTTCGAGCTGGATCTTTTCAGTCGCTCCTTCAGTTAGCCTGAAATCAGTCTCACCTATTATATCCACGAGTTCGACAATGCGCTTTTCAGAGAGCCCAAGGTCCAGAATCATCCGGTTATCCATTTCGGAGATTGCCCTGTAAATCTGTCCAACTATGTCTTCTCCGGAGAGCCCCTCTTCATAGAGCAGCCTGTTAAGTTCTTTTCTAGCAGCCCTGAAATTCCCACTTAGGGCAGTTTCTATCAAATTTCGGATATCCTCCGGATTTGCAGTTGCTGTAGTCCTATAGATGGTTTCCCTGGATATAGGCTTATCCGGCTCAACGAAAGCAGCAGCCTGGAGAGAATTTACGGCTTTTCTCATATCTCCCTGAGCTACGTAAATAAGAGCTTCATATCCGTCTTCAGTAACGGACAGCCCCTGATCTTTAGCTATGTATTCAAGGCGTTTCCTGATAGCCTCATCGGAAAGTCGCCTGAACCTGAAGACTGCACAGCGGGACTGGATAGGTTCGATAATCCTGGAAGAGTAATTGCAGGACAGAATAAACCGGCAGTTATTGCTAAAACGCTCCATTGTCCGCCTGAGCGCAGATTGGGCATCTGAGGTCAGCGCATCAGCCTCATCAAGGAAGATAATCTTGAATTCGGCTCCTCCAATAGAGGCAGTTTTTGCAAAGTTTTTAATTTTTGTCCGGACAACGTCAATGCCTCTTTCATCCGACGCATTAAGTTCGGTAAAGTTTTCACGCCACAGGTCTTCCCCGAAAATTTCTCTTGCAATCGAGACGGCAGAAGCGGTTTTCCCGACTCCCGGTGGCCCGGAAAACAACAGATGGGGAAGATTTTTCGTTGCAACATAGGACTTCAGACGTTCTATTGTTTCTTCCTGCCCCACCACCTGGTCTAGCCTCACAGGCCTATACTTCTCAATCCAGATCTCTTCTTTAATCGTAGAGTCCTCCATTCATGCTTGCACCATATTTAGAGAAGATTATATTTAAACTTTTGAATGTTCTGAGTTGTATGTTTAACTGCATTTCAAAATAAAGTTTGTGCGTTACAGCCAGGATACAACCAATATATAAATGTATAGAAAGCTCGGAATAAAAGATAACAAGAGAAGAGAAATGGCGACTTTAAAGTAGAAAGGTTAAAGAAAAACAATAACAGAGATCAGTCCATGTGGACAGTATGCAGAGTTTCATAGATTGGCCCTTTCGGAGTCAGTGTACTTTTCTTTAAAAGTACTTTGTTTACGCACATAGTGCCGATTTCGGTATCCTTTAATTCCTTTACTGTGTTTATAAATGCCGTTTTCTGATCTTTCTTGAGGTATTTTACCCTGGCAAGAGTAGCATGGGCAGTAAATTCCTTGTCATCTTTTTCGAATTTAAAAGGCTCCAGCAACTTTTCTATGTTGTCATGTAACGCCCTGAAATTTCCAGTTGAACCAAGCCAGAGGACTCTGGGATTCGAAGGTTTGGGAAAAACTCCAAGTTCCCCTATTTTTGCTTCGAAAGGCTCACACGTAATGGAATCCAGAGCTGCAGAGAGTGAGGAAATTTTTGATTCGTCCACATTCCCCAGGAACTTTAGAGTTATGTGAATGAGCTCAGGATCAACAAACTTCAGATCAAAACCGGAAAATCTGGACTGAAGCTCTCGAATTTTCTCCGCAAAACCTGGATTTAGTTCCACTGCTATAAATGTCCTGATCAAAGCATTCACCAATATTAATTGAAAAGCGAACCAGAAAAATCTTCCTATTAATTATCGTCTGGTAAAACTGAATTTAGATACTTTTTCAAAGGAATTGTAAACCCTCCACAAACTTTTTTAAAAAAATATGAAAAAGGCAGCAATGAAAAAGAACAGGAAGAAAAAAGGACAGATCAAAGGGATTACAGGGCAATTATAATATATAAGATATAAGTACAGAGAAGGAAATAAGCTTAAGTATTTATAAAGTTGGCCTCAATGTTAACCTGAGGACAAGAGTTTTAGCCTGGAAAAAACGCTAAGTTAAAAAATAATAATCCTGATTTAAGAAAATAAAGTGAGTTCAAAAAACGATAACTTAAAATAAAAAGTGGAACCGCAAATCGGTTGCTGCACAAATAAAAAGCGGTGGATCATATGAATAGAGCACGTATAATTGCAGAGACGGCAGCCCGTATTTCCAGAGAACTTGATGCTGCCGCAATTATGGTTTCCGGAGAGTTGAGTTTTGAAGGGATCGAAACTGGGGGAATTCCGGTCTACTACATCTCCATGCGTCCTAAAAGCATAATAGACCACCTTGTTTCCACTGGAAAAGATGGAAAAAATCCTCTAAAGGAACTCGGAGACCAGATAAACCGCGAAGCTGCAAGCAACTCTGATCATCTTCAGCAAGCTGCTGCCATAGAATACGTGCTTGGAAAACTGGAGAAAGGGATTATAGTAGGTGTGGTCGAAACCCGCAGCTCCAGTTCGATTATTGTACATAATATCGACGAAAATCCACTTATAAAGGCCATGAAGGAATGCCAGGAAAGGATAAGGTCTGAAGTAATGAGTGCAATTATGAAAATTTCTTTTGATATTGTCCTGACAGGCAGGGAAGGCAAAAAAATAGGAGCTGCCTTTATAATAGGCGATTCCGAAGAGGTTCTGAAACGTTCTCACCAGCTAATATTGAACCCTTACGCAGGCCACGATGAAATTTACCGGAATATCCTTGACAAAAGAAACTGGGAGTCCATAAAGGAATTTTCCCAGCTTGACGGAGTTTTTGTGGTAGACGAAAACGGAATAATCCAGGCCGCAGGTCGCTACCTTGACGTTGATGCGAAAAATGTGGATATAGAGAAAGGACTGGGAGGCAGGCATGTTTCAGCAGCCGCAATTAGCAGAGATACGGTTGCGATCGCGGTTACGGTATCCGAGTCTGGAGGAATTTTAAGGGTATATAAAGACGCGAAAGAAATAATCTGCATGGAATGCCTGAAGCCTGCTGTAAGATATATCTAATCCTGAAAATCAGAACTTTTTACACAGGATTAGAAATTTTAATTATATTCTCTAAGTGTTGAGTTATCCTCTAAGTATTGAAGTTATCCCCAAAGTGTTGAGTTATCCTCAAAGTGTTGAGTTATCCTCTAAGTATTGAAGTTATCCCCAAAGTGTTGAGTTATCCTCAAAGTGTTGAGTTATCCTCAAAGTGTTGAGTTATCCTCAAAGTGTTGAGTTATCCCCTAAGTGTTGAATTGCTTACTTTTTAAGACAAAGTCTTCACTTAAACATATAAAGAGAGGGATAGCACATAAACTCATAAATAAAGAAAGTATATTTCTAAATATGCGGGAAAATAAAGAAAGCGGGGCGATTCCATGAGAAGGCAACTTTTTTACATTCCTTTTAGCCTTACATTCCTTCTTCTTTTAATCTTTATTCTAATTTTCGGGCTTGGTTTTCTTTTTTTTGGAATAGTTGTTTCCGCCTTTATGAAGATTGGCTTCTCTATAGAGGATGCGCTCCTTATCCTTTTACTGTCCCTCCTCGGAAGTAGCATTAATATTCCTCTGGCAACCCTTAGATCCGATGCTCCGGTAGTTAGAGATACATATGTCCGTGTTTTTGGCGTATCTTACAGGGTTCCGTTCAGGCGTGTTATAAGAAACGAAACAACAATTGCTGTGAATGTAGGAGGAGCGATTATTCCAATTCTAATTTCAGCTTACCTTCTTATGAAATTCCCTTCTTCCCTCCTGCTTGCAGGAGCCGGCATTTTAATAGTTACAATCATAACTCATTCCGTAGCAAAACCAATTCGTGGAATAGGTATTGCAACACCGGCGCTGGTTCCACCCCTTGCAGCTGCCCTTGCTGCGATTTTGCTGACGTCGATAATCCATATCCCGGATTGTCCAATTGACCAATGCCGCGTTGTCACTGCTTATGCAGGAGGAGTACTCGGAACCCTTATTGGAGCCGATCTTCTTAACCTGGGAAAAATTAAGAACCTTGGTGCTCCGGTTGCAAGCATAGGAGGGGCAGGAACCTTTGACGGAATCTTCCTGAGCGGATTCATTGCTCTTCTTCTGATCTAACAAAAAATCAGTTAACAGGACTATGTTGAGTCATTAGGGAATCAATTATTCCAAATGATTGCACTCGATTTTATATGATATTCTGCTGTTTACTCAACACTGGCTAACGGTGATTAGAAAACAGTATAAGGCTAAAAATAGGGATAAAAATGTAAAAGAAAATGAACTGAAAAGGAAAAAGGAAAAGAAAAAGGGTAGAAAGAAAGAGAAAAGAAAAAGGGAAGAAAAAAGAGAAAAGAAAAAGGGAAGAAAAAAAGAGAAAAGAAAAAGAGAAACAAGAGAGGAAAATGGAAGAAAATTAATCATTTTTAATTATAACTCTCAAGATATTTCTCTTAACCTCTCCTTTTGATAAAGTACTGACAAAAAGTTATTCCGAGAACCGCTGCGAGCAACTCGAACCCAGAAGTTTTTGCGGAGGTTGATGTTTCGGCTTTTTCATCAGGAAGACTACTGTTGATATCTTTTGGATCGTCAGCCTGACTCTCGAGAAGAGGAGCAGAGGGTGTAGAAGATGCAGACTCATTCGAGATGGATTCATTCGAGGCAGGATCATTCGAGGCTTTTTTAGATTTATTGACACCTGAAACGGTTTTGTCCTCTACAGTAACGTCGGTTGCGGGATAGATAACATATCCTTCAGGAGAAGTGCTCCCTTTTCCTTCGTCTGAGGTCTGGAAGTACCAGGAATCGGTAAAGTAGTTCTTTTTATCTTTGTCAAGGTTTAAGGTGATGGAATCTGAGTTCTTAAGGACAATTTCGTTTTCAGAAGCTTCCTTTACTTCAAATCCCTGGTATTCGTCTCCGTTTTCGATGACCATTACTTTATCTTTATCAATGAGCCAGGTATACTTAAAGACTGCAAAGGAATCGGTAGCACTTGTGAATACGGAATCTACATAGGTTATAAAGTAAAGCTGGCCTTTCTTACCTCCGAAATCCGCAGTTGCAGTAAAGGTTTTATCAGCAACATTTCCATTTGTGTTTACAATTCCGGACTCAACTTCTTTCCCATCTTTATCCAGTGAAAACCATACCTTTTCGCCATCTACATCAACCTGGTTAACTACCAGAGAATAATTACTCCCAAGGTCCCAGGAATCCCCGGCCTTTAATGTTTCCTTATCGTCAGATTTCTGAGACATTACAAGGTTTGCAAGCCGGGTGGAGTCGTTTCCAACGGTGACATCTGTTCTTCCAAACAAGGGAAGCTTATAGTAGAACATCCCGCCAAGTTCCTTAGGAGTTGTATTGGCATTCAGTCCAAGGTCGGAAACAAGTTCATACTTGCTGGAGAAAGGACGGGTGGTATATACAAGTTCATCTTCACCTATTACATGGTTTCCGGGGTGATTTTTGCCAAGTTCATCCTGTCCGTCTTTTTCGATATATTGAAGGCGTTCACCCCACCAGTTTTCAGACGCTACAAAGTCCTTGTGTTTGTTCACAGGATAGTTAAAACCGCCAAAAGTGGTTGCATTCCAGCTGAAACCGTCGGATAAGGTTTCGTTAGTGTCAAAAGGCAAACCTCTCAAGGTATAGTTTCCAGAGCTGTTAAGCTCTTTTGCCGGATAGATAATATATCCTTCAGAAGAAGTGCTCCCTTTTCCTTCGTCTGAGGTCTGGAAATACCAGGAATCGGTAAAGTAGTTCTTTTTATCTTTGTCAAGGTTTAAGGTGATGGAATCTGAGTTCTTAAGGACAATTTCGTTTTCAGAAGCTTCCTTTACCTCAAATCCCTCGTATTCGTCTCCGTTTTCGATGACCATTACTTTATCTTTATCAATGAGCCAGGTATACTTAAAGACTGCAAAGGAATCGGTAGCACTTGTGAATACGGAATCTACATAGGTTATAAAGTAAAGCTGGTCTTTCTTACCTCCGAAATCCGCAGTTGCAGTAAAGGTTTTATCAGCAACATTTCCATTTGTGTTTACAATTCCGGACTCAACTTCTTTCCCATCTTTATCCAGTGAAAACCATACCTTTTCGCCATCTACATCAACCTGGTTAACTACCAGAGAATAATTACTCCCAAGGTCCCAGGAATCCCCGGCCTTTAATGTTTCCTTATCGTCAGATTTCTGAGACATTACAAGATTTGCAAGCCGGGTAGAGTCATTTCCAACGGTAACATACGGTTTTCCAAACAAGGGGAGCTTATAGTAGAACATCCCGCCAAGTTCCTTAGGAGTTGTATTGGCGGTCAGTTCAAGGTCGGAAACAAGTTCATATTTGTTAGAGAAAGGATGGGTGGTATATACAAGTTCATCTTCACCTATTACATGGTTTCCGGGGTGATTTTTGCCAAGTTCATCCTGTCCGTCTTTTTCGATATATTGAAGGCGTTCGCCCCACCAGTTTTCAGACGCTACAAAGTCCTTGTGTTTGTTTACAGGATAGTTAAAGCCGCCAAAAGTGGTCGCATTCCAGCAGAAACCATCGGATAAGGTTTCGTTTGTATCGAGGGGAAAACCAGAGATAACTGGCGCTGGAGCTGCAAAACCCGAAGGAATGATCAGCAAACAAACCGTAAGCGAAACAAGCAAGGAAATCAAAGTCCTTTGAATATAGGGTCTCATAAAGGATTATCACTCTTTTTCATTTGTTACCATATACTTAAACACAATAAGCAAGAAAATATCAATTGTAGTAATATTTATTATATAAAAAGTAACAACAAATAATTCGAAGTAGTTAATAAATTTTACTAAATAATTCATTCCGAAACTTTAAATCGATTTCTCAAACCTCAAATGCAGCCCTTTACTGGGCAATGAAACTTTTAAACCATCAATCGAGCTTTTTGTCACGGAATGCAGTTATAAAACTTATATTTGAGAAGAAACCTGGTTTTAGGATGAGTTTTTTGATTGGTGTTGTATGAATTTCCCTTAAATTTCCCTTAAATTTCCCTTAAACTTCCCTTAAATTTCCCTTAGATTTCTCTTAAATTTCCCTTAGATTTCTCTTAAATCTCCCTTAGATTTCTCTTAAATCTCCCTTAGATTTCTCTTAAATCTCCCTTAGATTTCTCTTAAATCTCCCTTAGATTTCTCTCAAACTGCCCTCAAATATCCCATAAATTTCGTCAGAAGTTAAAAGCATGCCACTCTCGAACAAAGGTGTAAAATTTGATTTGAAAGCTTCTTCTCTACCGTTTTATTAATCAACTGACTTTCCTACCGTTTTATTAATCAACTGACTTTCCTCTATCTTAGGCTTATTTAATGCGTTTAAAGGAATACGGAATCCTATTTCCTAATAATACTATAAATAATTTTGTATTTAGAATTGTTTCAAGTCTACAAAAGTTGAAGTTTTTATAGACCCAACAGTAGCTGGGGGAATTAGTAGTCCTCATAGACCTGACAGAACCATGAGAGCACTGGGTCGGAAAGTAAGAAAAAATGTAATAATAAAAACAAGATAGTCCGTCTGATTAACTCAACCTGTCATCCTAAAACGAAGCAGACCTGCAAAGTTTTTAAAAAAGGATTGACCAAAAACTACCCTGCAATCCTTTTAAAAAAAGCTTGACCGAAAATTAGCCTGTAACCCTAAAACGAAGCAGAGCTGCGATTCCTCCCAATTTATGAAGTTTTTCTCCGGGCTCAAAGGCCGTGCTGAAAACGACAATCTTTCCCTGGGACTGTTCGACTTCCATCAGGAGCTTATCGATGTCCTCTCCTTTTTCCCGTCCTTCCCGAAGGGTTTCATCTGCAACAAGCAGAGTTTCGACAGCTCCGTAATTAAGGGCATTCTTAACATCAGCAAGACCATAAGCAGCTTTGCCGTCCATTGAAATCTCACGAATCAGGTCTTCCATCAGGGCGGATTCACGGGCTATACGTGATTCCTGCATAATGCGGTCCACTGCACCTCTGCGCAGAACTTCCTGAAAACCGGACATTCCTATCATGGAGGTATCTTCGACAAGGGCTTTTGAAGCCATAGCAGGTTCGGTTTCCTGGAAATATTTCATGAAATCCTCTTTAGTAAATCCGGGCCCGGCAATAACTATGGATGCTTCCTCAGGAACGGCATGCTTAAGCTGTTCTACAACCTCCCTGAAAAACTCATTCCTCAAGCCAGTTTCTCGCTTTCCTGAGGACTGTCGGATGTGAGAATAGATCTCTATTCCATAATGGTGAACAAAACCGATATCGGCATCACCTTCTTCTATTGCGACCATAACAACCTTAGGCCGCTTCGAGGCTTCTTCAGCATCCTGGATCCGCTGGAACTGGTCATTCTTCCAGTGTTCCTTAACGATAGAAAGATTGGATCCGATCTCGACATTGAGAGTATGATAAGAGCCTACATCCATCCCATGCTCTATCATCCCATGTATTCGCAGCCGGTTTGCAAACTTGTGAAACTCGATATCGTCAACTCTGATTCCGAGCCTGACCTTTACCTTTTCAACCTTTTCAGGGCGGATTTTGTCACTTGCCGAATCGGCTTTTCGTTTGGTAACCGCAAAAACAAGGTCTCCTTTTTCGATTATATATTTGAGGTGCCAGAGGTCATCAAGGGTTTCGGCTGTTACTGCAATCTCCCCTTCCCTTCCCTTAAGGGAACGGTTTGTAACCCTCATGCCTTTTTCACTCCATGCATTTCAATCCCTTCTTCCATTCCTTTCTTTGCTTTTATTTCCGTGGCTTGGTTGGCAAGTTTATCCCTTAACTCTTCCTCAGTTTCCTCACTTAGGTCATTTCCCATTTTCTGTTCAGTTCCCTCCCTAAGGTCATTTCCTAATTTCTGTTCAGTTCCCTCCCTTGGGTTACGTCCTAATTCCTGTTCAGTTTCCTCTTCTTCATCTTCAGGTTCGTCCTCTACTTCAGGAACTCCGTACTCTTCTCTTTCATCCTCGATCCTTTCTCCCTTCCTTTCAGGTTTCTGGCTCTTTAAATCCGATTCTCCGGGTGGGACCATCATAGCTATCTGGTCAGGAGAAGCGATCTGCTTCACAAAACGGGGGTCATTGAGTTCATCAGCATAAATCCTGTAGATTTTTTTAGAGATATCATTCTGATTAAAAGCCCCAGGGACAATTTCGAGAATATAATCCCCATGTTTCCTGACAGAAGAAACAGGGCCACCTATAACTCTTGTCTCACCTTTGAGTTCAAGCCCGACTGCAACGCCTAGCGGAATATCCTTAAAATAATTACGTTCCCCGCGGATAATAAAAGCTCCTTTTTTCACGTATTCTCCTGACTCCGGAGTTTTGCTAACCTGTTCGGCTTTAACCCAATAGCAGTCCCCGCTGAAATGTCCGGCTTTCCAGAGGCTGGAATAAGATACAGCAAACTGTGCAGCCTCGTATAATGTGGATTCAGGAACCTCTTCTCCGCCGGTTTTGATAACTGTGAGAGGGGCACCCGGAGTCTGGGTATGGAAGACAAGATCTCTTTTTTCCAGATATTTCTTAAAGATATCCTCGTTAGTGTCTGCATCCCTGCCTCCCACAACAAAGAAGCCATCTGAAGACACAAACCACCTGAACCTGTCGTACCAGTGCTTTTTCCTAGACGCCTGAAGTTTCCTTCCTGCCTTTGCAGCCTTTGCGACAGCTTTTTTCTCCATAGCTTTCCTGGTATCTTCGATCGCTTTGATAGCACCATCTTTTTTCTTGCTAAATTTCTTAACCTTTTCGTAGTATTCCTGAGCATTCTGCGGCACTGTCTTACGGATGTCAATATTAACGCTCTTCCCGTCAAGGTTCACAGCTACAGTCCCTGTCCTTGGGTCGATATTTGTTATCTTTTGCGCAGCAGGTACGGCCTTTTTGGCCTGCTTCAGAATAGAGCGGATCTCGTCCCAGGAATATCCCTTTGACCTTGCGCCGTTGAGCACGGAAAGAAGCTCTTCGATAACCTGGTAGTTTGCATAGACTGTCTCAGCAAGGGTATTATTTTTCTCGATTTCTTTTTCGAACTTTGCAAGGCTCTCTTCCTGCTGGAGAAGCCGCCGTTCATAAACACCAAGGTTTTTCTCCTTTTTCTGAGCTGCTTTTACCTCTTCAACCTGCTCAAGTGCCTTTTTTCCAAAAAACTCATCAAGTGCCGTGTTAAAAGAATCAAAATATTCTTTTTCAAACCCTGAATAGCGAATGAGGTCAAAAGGAAGTACGTCGAAAGTTTCCAGCGTTCCGTTGATTTCCTTTTTTACATGCTGAGGCCTGAGCTTGGGAGCCTCGCCTTCAACCTCGGCTTCGGGTTTAATTTCGGTTTCGGGTTTTGATTCGGTCTCGGATTTAAGTTCAGTTTCGGGTTTTGATTCGGTTTCTGGTTTAAGTTCAGTTTCGGCTTCAGCTTCTTCGAGACCTTTACTTTCGGCCCCGATCCTCAAAAGCGGGGAGAAAAGACCGTGCATTGCATTGCAGAGCCTGGAGGCATCTTCTTCAGTTGCTTCCTTTGAAGGCTTTGATTTGTCAATTCCTGCCCTGGCACAGACTTCTTCTGCCAGAACTCCTCCCAAATTGAACCTTGTGGCAACCGTCCGCACAATATCAGCCGTAGACCTGGAAAAAGCCTCCATAAGGTCAGAAACCTTAACCTTGAGAGGACTTATCTGTGCCTCAGGCAGTTCGTAAATTTCTCCACTCCTAAGCCGTCTATCCTTCATGGTTACAGGATTCATAGGCAGAATAATTTTGTTTTCCGAATCTACAATAAGTATGTTTCCTGGCGCGAAAAGCTCCACAATAAGAGTATTATGGACTCCGGCTCTTTCAATTCCGATTTTCACTATCCTGTCAAACTCATGCTGCTCAACGGATGTAATCCTGCCTCCCATCAGGTATTTTCTAAGCAGCATTGGAAAAGCCTGGGGAAGCGTCGGGCTTGCCCTGAGGTATTTACTTAAATGAATGCGCTTCCCAGCCTCAATAACCAGGTTGTCCCTGCCCTGGTGAAAAACGTAAAGGTTGATGCGAATCTCCTCGTTCGCAGGCTGATATATCTTCCCGATCTTCGCATCAATAATGGATTTGGGACCTGCTGACAATTCGGCAACAACTGCAGCAACGTCGGCGCTTGACATATCCTGTTTCATGAAGTGGATATAATAGAGGCTTTTGGTATAAGCATTACTGAAGAATTTAGTGGAATTAGATATAAAATGAAGCGGCTCAGTACTCAGACTCGGCGGCTTCGCACGCTTCGAGCCTTCGAGCTTCACAGGGATTGTTTTCGATATTCAGTATTAGTGGTAAAGTAGAAAGTAGTTACAGTTTCCTCAGAAGACGGAAGCTAACGAAGTTGTTGCGGCGGTCGGAGCCACTCCTAAAGCGGTTAACTGACCGGCAGCCCCTGGCAAGGCTGCTCCAGCCGCTACCAAGTATCACACGATTGGGGCTATTTCCATTTTCCCAGATACTGCCATCAGAAGGAGCACCTTCATAGTTTTCATGCCACCTATCTTGAATCCATTCCCAGACATTCCCATGCATATCATAGAGACCCCAAGAGTTAGGTTTCTTCTGGCCAACTGGATGAATTTTAGAACTAGAATTTTTTCATACCACGCATATTTATTAAGCTTTGACTCATCTTCGCCAAAAGAATACCTTGTTTGCGTACCGGCTCGGCAGGAGTATTCCCATTCGGCTTCTGAAGATAGACGGTATTTTTCAGTTACTTCTTTTTCATTTAACTTTTGAATAAACTCCTGAGCGTCTTCCCAGGAAATCATCTCAACCGGCCAATCTTCACCCTTGAGGGACGAAGGATTAGACCCTTGAATTTTTTCCATTGATTCTGAGTAACGGGATATTTACCCATATAGAACGAATCCTCAATTGTTACTTTGTGGATTGGAGCTTCATCATATATGACCTCTTCACCAGAAGGAGATCCCATCATAAAGTTTCCGGCTGGAATAAGTACAAATTCCATACCTGTAGAAGGGCTGGTGAAGATTTTGGGAATTGCGTATCTTTTGGATTCCTCGTAAATCTCTGTATTTTCAATATCTGGAACCTCTGGTTTCGAGATACTACCAATGTTTTTATTTTGAAGAACTGTAGTGCTTATACTAATTCCTTTAAGACTCTGTACAGCTTCAATATAATTATCAACCGAAATTCGTTATTTAGAAGAGATTCTAAGAAACTACATATCGTTAAATCAACTTGCTTCACAGAAGATGGATTCTGATAGTTAGTCCTAAGAATTGTTAGATGTTCCATCAGCATAAAAATCTAAAAAATACTGAGTACTCATTACTTCAAGACTGTCATTTCCCCATGGTACTTCCTGTCCCATAATAGTCCTGACTTTTACATAGCCTGTGTCATTAACCTTTGCCAATAGTAGATTATCGTACTTACCTCTGTATTTTTCAGGCCACTCATATGGATCATTATTTGCAGCCAAGTAGACAAAGAAAGATACATTTTCTCCTCCTTTTAGATTATCGCTTAAGTAGATATAAGTATCATATTTTGGATTTGAGGCATACTTAGTGTAGTCTCCATAAGAGACAGAAGAAATATTAGATACATTTTCGACAGGAAATAACATTGGACTTCCATTATTTATAGGATCAAAAATATCAAAATAATCTGCAACAAACGAGTTACCATACGAGATATCCTCGAGCCTAGTCTCATTGGTTCTGAATCCAAGCATATAGCCTTTATCAGTTTCTTCAATGAAAGTTACCCAGTCCCCCATTATTTCTTTATTATCAAGTGTTTCACTCATATTTCTAAAATAAGGACCTATATGATCTCGTTCAGGTTTGTGCATGATTTTAAGTAGAAACTTCTGGATAAAATCAGGTTTCTGCGTAAAGGGAGTAAAAAATTTGCCTTCCTTAGATGCAGGGATAGGAACCATTATCACAGTCGTTCCATTCACTTCCTTTCCGGAAAGTCCTGTAACTTTGATATCATACTCAAAATAGTATCTTTCAACCGGCTCCCTGTTAAGGTACGTACCCGTGTTTATGGCATAAACAACATAGAAAAATAGTATGCCTATAACAAAAAGGGCAAAAAAGATAGGAATGAGCAGTAGATTTTTTCTTGTCACGTTTACCCTACCTTATATTTTTAGAAAGTATAGGAATTATTTCACTAATACTTTATGAGTTCCGTATTGTGCTTACTTTTTCAATAGAGCATCTGTTGTGATTAATATAAGATTAAAATCAGATCCGAAAGTGTCTGGACAATAAAACATTCCTTCTTGTCGACTAGGAGCCTGATATGGCTAAACCTATAGCTAAGTAGCCTATCTACTCATTGATATTCGATTCATTCGTATAGTTACATAATGTTAAACTGTTTAAAAAATAAAAAATAGAAAAAATCGAGTCTGATTTTTCAGCTCATAAGTCGAATGATATCTTTGTTTTCAGTTTCCATGATCTGCTTTATTAACTACTTATATACTCTGCTAGACCTGCATTATACTTTGCTGCCTCCTGATTCATAATTATCGTTACGTACTGTATATATGTCGTATCTTGACCTGGTACATCAAAGTTTGGATGAGCATAAATTTCGTCCCATAATAAAGAGGAGTAAGGATTACTATATGCTGCCATGGATCTTACTGCTTCAGCGGGGTCGGTTACAGTATTTACATTGGTGTTTTGAGTAACCCATCTTCCAAAATTACGTCCAGTGTTCCAATTATTGTTCACATATTGTTCGTATCTGATATGGTAAGTAATATCCCAATTTTGCAAATAATCCACAAGCGACCCTAGTTCTCCACCCGAGTGCATTGGCTGCGCTACATCTGAAAGATAGTGGCTGGCTATTCCAAGGGTTCCAAAAGCATTTTGGTATTCCTGATTCCCATAATATGTTTTTGCTTGTGCTGCGTAAGAAGAACATTTCCCTGGAGCTCCCCCGAAACTGAGATCCGGGTTATAATAATGGTAGTAACATTTTTTAGGAAGCGAAATAGGTACAAAACCCAATGGAGTAGGTACATAGACAGAGATTGAACCTGTATCGATAGTGGTATCAGGATCCATAGCAGTATTATAAGCCCAGCCTGCCCAAGTAGGATTTCCATAAACCAAATTGACACCGGCAGAAATTAAATTACGGTGTGCATATGACATCCATCTAACACTTTGATCGTCTGCCCAATATGTCTCTTCAACATGTGTAGTTATTGCCTTTCCGATTTTTTCTATCACTAGATAATCTTTTTCCGTGATTTTGTCTGGAACACGACTCCAAATATCTTTCAATTCTTTTTTCATTTCCTTTTTCTCAGAGTTCGAGACTGATAAATTGTCTATATACCCTAAGAAAATCTCTTTTTGCTCGTCAGTGGCCACAAGCAGAGGCATATAAGGGCAGTTGTTGACAATATCTGGCATGTCCCTTATACGGTTGATTTCAGATTCTATTTCTTCTACCTGTTGGGGAGTTAGCCCATCGATGCCGTAAGTTTCAACCTCACTATCAGAGAAATTGTTTACACTTGCATCCTCGGCAGCCGCACTCGTAGCTGGTACAAGAACAAAACTCGCCAAAAATATTGTCACAAGCAAAATTCCGGCTCTAAATTTTTTTATCATTTATTCACTCCTGTTTATTTTACCCAGGAGGCAGAATTAGGTAAACTTTAATATATGCAAAGTTAACTTAATCATGCCTCTTGGGCGTATATTATGGAGTTAAGTTGGTCTTGGAAAACTCTTGAACTCCATGAATTTATTTTCACCCATTGTTTGTAAATTTTTCGATCAAGTCGATTAACAATACAATTTTCATACTTATTTTGCTTGAAGTAAATTCCTTAATTTTTGGTCGTGCGATTATTTGGCCAAAAAAGTTATATATCCTAAGTTTGACAGTATCCACTAATTGATATTGTCAGTCTATCCCATTTTTAGCTCAAATCAATTTGACACAATTTATTAATTCATCTAATTTTACAATTTCTTCCTGGTTTAACCTTACCAGCTTCTTTAATATTAAAATTCTCGGTGAGCTTGTAGCTCACCAAGCCTATTAATAAGCTATTGAGATCTAAACCCCGACTTTTATGCTTGCTAAAAATACCCGAGAAATTAAGTTTTTCATAAAAGTATTGGACAGCAAGCATAGACCCGATAGAAACACATATATTCTTGTTGGGAATACTTGGAAATGCTCTTATTTTTGTTTTTATATTATTGAACCGAATAAAACAAAAGAAAGAGCACTTATTTTTATCTAACTGTCAAACTTAGGTAATAACTGATTTAAGTGATGGATATTTCATGCACCTATTGATGTAATCAAAATTCAACGACGTTGCCAGAGGGTAATCTTCTCTAGCATCCTTAAACAGCAAACGTAACCCATTGTCCAGATGTTTTTTCCCATGGCCGGAAAAGTAAATGAAAACAAGGTCGTCACGGTTTGCATTCTTCAGTATTTTTTCAATTTTGATCCTTGCGTCTAACAAGGTATCATCTATTGATTCTTCGACTTCATCAAACCCACAAATATCCTTATTCAGCAGAACCTCCTTCATTGCGAGAGCATCAGCTACTGCAAACCTCAGTTGTTTATCAGAATCTGGATAATTATTTCCAATAACAAGCCCGACTCTTTTGCCAGTCATGATGCTAATGCGCGATTTATTTATTAGAGCTCATGAAATTACTCAGACCTTCGCAGACTGATAGTTGCGGGTTTTCTTCAAAAAATTTAGATAATTCTGTAAGAGGCAATTTGGAAATTTTAACCGTGTTTCCGTCAGGGCACTTTAGTTCGATTTCGGCAGTTGGCCTGTACTCCAGCCAGGTTTTCATTGCTTCAAGAATAACCTCTGCAAAAACCTTTCCGGTTATGCCGAAAACTGCAAGTGTGCTGAAAATAGTTGCCAGATCAGCTTTTTCTCCTTCAGAACAATTTGATTTTAAAGGCTCGATCCAGCCGTCAGGTATACTCGTGCAAATTGAACTGTATAGCTGACAGCACTGCTCCTGCCAATGTTCCGAAGAAGCTTCAACGTCTTCAGACGTGAGTACAATAGAGAAATTAGACTTATCGAGAACTTGCTGTATTCTACCACCAACTGTTCCACAATCTAAGACTTAGGTTTTCTTTAGGGGATATATGATTTAAGATTTTTGTTTTGTAAGAAATAAGAAGCTCGAAAAAAGTGGAGGTTCCTCAAAAATTTTGAAGATAATTTGAAGGTTTAAGCATTAATTGTATAAAAATTATAATTAGCTTAAGGAAGAGGATCATAATTTCCTTAAAGAAGAAAATCAGAATTCCCTTAAAGAAGAAAATCAGAATTCCTTTAAAGAAGAAAATCAGAATTCCCTTAAAGAAGAAAATCAGAATTCCCTTAAAGAAGAAAGTTATAATTTCCTCACCAGACGAAAACCAAGATTGGCAAGTCGATTCTCGGTTTTGCGCCTGAAACGACCGGATGAACGACAGAACCATGTATCGCAGAGCCAGCTGCACCCACGAGAAATATGGTCAGGGCTACTTCCATCTTCCCACGCGCTCCCATCCAAAGGGGCTCCATTGTAATTTTCGTGCCACTCGTCCTGCACCCATTCCCAGACATTTCCGTTAATGTCATAAAGTCCCCAGGGGTTTGGTTTCTTGCAACCAATTACATGAGTCTTATTGCCGGCATTTCCGGCATGCCAGACATACTCATCTAGTTTTGACTCATCCTCACCAAAGAAGCACCTGGTTTGTGTGCCGGCACGGCAAGCGTATTCCCATTCTGCTTCTGAGGGTAAGCGGTATTTGTCAGTTTCTTCCTTTTCATTCAGCTTTGTAATAAACTCCTGAACGTCTCTCCAGGAAACCATCTCAACAGGGTGATCTTCACCCTTGCAGTATGCAGGATTGCTGCCCATTACTTTTTTCCACTGCCTTTGTGTGACAGCCGCTTTACCCAGATAAAAAGAGGTGTTAATTTTTACTTTATGAACCGGAGATTCGGAGTCTGATCTGTCCTTTTCTTCTAAAGGCGATCCCATATCGAATTCGCCAGCCGGAATCAGTACAAATTGCATCCCTGTAAAAGAGCTGATAAAGGTTTTAGTATCATCCGGATTATCAGTCAGTTCAAGGATAGATGATTCTTCATTTTCCTCAGTTTTCAGGTAGTATCGAACCGTATTAATGTAATTTTTAATACTCAGTTTATTTCCCAAAAGCCCCACTCCTTGGTTATAATTTAAAGGTTGTCCGTTTTTACTTTTAGATTTCTATTTTAGGTTATTGCTTGTCTATTTTCACTTTTAGTTCTTGTTTTTTTTCGTTTTTAAAATTTTCATTTGCCAATTTCCGTTTTTCAATACAGTTGTAGACACAATTGTTGATATTGTTGTTGATATTGTTGATACTGCTGTTGATACGATTGTTGTATATTGTCGCTAGTACGTTTGTTGATACTGCTATTGATACTGCTATTGATACTGTTATTGATATTGTTGTTGATATTGTTGATACTGCTGTTGATACGATTGTTGTATATTGTCGCTAGTACGTTTGTTGATACTGCTATTGATACTGCTATTGATACTGTTATTGATATTGTTGTTGATATTGTTGTTGATATTGTTGTTGCATATTGTTTTTTCGGTTGAAATTAAACTTTACTGCCATAAAATACCTGGATTGAAAGTCTTTACTTATCCCATCATAATAAAGAATTATTTAAACTTAAATAGACTGTTAAACGTTTTTAAAAAAACTCATATAACCAAAAGTAAAATATGAGATTGATTTCTCATAGGAAAACCCAGCCAGAATTTCTTATTAAATCAGTTATCAAAGTTAAAAAATCCCAAATCGAAAAATTAATTAAAATCCCCCATCGAAAACATTGGACAAGACCGATTAAAATCCTTAAGCTATAATACCCTTAGCTATAATACCCTTGATTGAATTACTAAACTATAATCCGGGTCAGAACTTCCAGTCATAATCCTTAAACTATAATCTGATCAGACTTCCTTAACCATAATCATGGTCATAGTCTCTACCTCCGTAAATGGTCAGAATCTCTAATCTATGCTCTCATAAGAATCAATAAATTAAGATCCAAAACCCCCAGAAGCCCTGAAATTATGGACAATCGAACTGCCCGCTTTTTGAAAACTCGCTTCCAGAACTATTACAAAAATGCCGAAATAGGCCTTCCTGACCACTTGCCTAATAGAGAATGGGCTTTTATCTTCTTTGACGATATGCCTGATAAGATGATGCACAGGCACAAGGCTTTCGGCTCACCTGGTGAAACTCTTGACTATCTTTACGGCATGGCTCCTGCGCATGTTTACAATTCAACTGCATATTACGAATACCCTGACGCGCGGAAAATGAATGAGAAGAACTGGTTAGGAGCTGAATTGATTTTTGACCTTGATGCAGACCACCTGCCAGATGCTCCAAAAAACTATGCGGATATGCTGGAGCTTGTAAAGAAGGAAACTTTCAAGCTTATGGATTTCCTTTTAGACGATTTCGGGTTTTCGGAGCAGGAAATTGAGCTGGTATTCTCCGGAGGAAGAGGGTATCATTTCCATGTCAGAAGCCCAAAAGTCCTGAAGCTTGGAAGTGCTGAAAGAAGGGAAATCGTAAATTATCTTAGCGGCAGAGATCTTGATTTTAAATACTTTTTCAAAGAAGTCCCTATGGATGGAGAATTCGGAACTGGCTCAAAGATATTTAAAGGAATGAAAAATGTGCCTTTGAAATGCACACTTGTGGGACACGACTCGGGCTGGGGAAGAAGGATTGCTCTCTATCTTACGGATTATATGAAAGCCGAATGCGGAAAAAGGTACAAAAAAGATATGTTTCCCGAACTTCGCAAATACGAGAAAGTCGGAGACACTACAGTAAAAAAATTAATAAGCCTTTCGAACAGTGAAAATGGCTTAAAGGATATCCTGGAGAAAGGAAGGCTTGATTTTGACGTCAGAAACTTTAAAGATATTGCTGCCTATTTTATGAGAGAGTCTGTTGAAGATTTCCTGCACAGATTCGGAGCCAGCGTTGACGAACCAGTGACCGCGGATATCAAACGTTTGATACGAGTGCCGGGCTCATTGCACGGCGGGTCAGGGATGCTGGTAAAGAAACTTGCCTTGTCCGAGTTAGAGAAGTTTGACCCGCTTACCGATGCTGTTGTCTTTGGCGAAAGACCGGTAAAGGTAACAGTTATAAAACCTTTCTCGGTGCAGTTAAAGGGCAAGGACTTAAAAGTAGAAGAGGGCATACAGGAAGTTCCTGAGTATGCAGCAGTGTACTTAATTTGTAGAGGTGTTGCTGAATATGGACATAGAAGAAATCAGCCAGGTCCTGTATAAGGAAAAAAACCAGACAATAAAGACAATTCCGGCTGATTTTTACCTGGAGGCTGAGAAATATGTCCGGAAGCTTGAAGAAGAAATTGAAAAATTAGGCAATTCCCGTTCTCCTGAGTTCAAGATGCTCCATGATGAACATGAAAGAGCACTTTCGGACCTTGAGACTATCTTCATGAAACGGATAGGAAAAGTTATAACCAGGGCAACAATTCAGTCTAATGCAAATAAACCTATTTCAAAGGACATCGAAAAATTACTTCCTGTGGAAAAGAGACTTTATGATCTTGTACTGCAGGGAATTAAAGCCGCAAAAACCGAACTTTTAGGTCCTATCCTGTACCCTGGTTCCGAGAATACCACAGTCTGGCCTGAAATTGTGGAAAGGCAAATCCCTGCCGGTTTTAAAGGAGAACCGGAATCAAAAATGGGTATTCCCGTTATTGCAGCTAGAGGGGAAACAGGAATAGTCCCAGACAAAAACAATATAAATGATGAATACGTTGTTGTCCGAATACTGAAAGATCTGCCGACCTTCACAGGTACAGACGGCCGAAACTATACTGTCAGTGCCGAAGAAGTCGTTGTTTTGCCGCAGCTCAACGCTACAGGGCTGATAAAGCGAAATGCAGCTAAACTGATTGTCGGGCAGGATGACACTGGAAAAGACCAATTTCCCAGAAGGAACTAATTCCCTGAGACTTATAGCTTGTTTTATCTTGAAAAAGAAGATGACAGACAGTTTAAAGTGTTGGAGATTCTATCAAACCTTGAAGGTCGGAAAGCCTATCAGGGTAATAGTATGAGTATTTATATGTGTAGCTATATTTGTGTACCTTAACCTTGTTATCACCAAGCTTTTTGAGAAAAAGCTTGAGTAAAAACCAGTAATAATTTAAGTTTGTTGGAGTCAGGCTTTTTGAGAAAAAGCTTGAGCAAAAACCAGTAGTGGTTTAATTTAATTGACTCTGTGACCTCCCTTGATAGAAGATTTCATCGTAATATTGAGACAGAAAGAGGTCTGAAAATATCAAGTTTACCCAATCAAAGGCTTCCCAAATAAGATCTTCCCAGGATCTAAACGCCATACGTAACGCCATACGTATAATTCCAAATATTATAGTACTTTCCCGCAAAAGCCGGAGAAAGTAAGCTGAATACCAATAATCATTAAAAAGGTGTAAAGAATGAAGATTCCAAAGAAATTTAGAAGTTACTGCCCTTACTGTAAAACTCACCAGGAAATAGTGGTTGAGAGGGTCAAGAAGGGTCAAGCTTCATCCATGACTCACATTGCAAGACAAAAGAAGAGGCAACAAGGCATAGGGAACAGCGGAAAATTCTCCAAGGTGCCCGGTGGCGATAAACCTACAAAACGCATCTGGCTAAGATACCGCTGCACAGTATGTAAAAAAGCCTACCAGAGACCCTGTTTCAGGGCAAAGAAGTTTGAGTTCAAGGAGTAAGATAAAATGGTAGATTATATCCAGAGGCCAAAAAGCAGGTTCCTGCGCGTAAAGTGCAACGACTGCGAAAACGAACAGATCATATTCGGAAGTGCGAGCCGTAAAATCACCTGCGTTGTCTGTGGAAGGACCCTTGCCGAACCAACCGGTGGAAAATCGACAATTACTACTCATATTCTGGAAGTGCTTGAATAACCAAACAGATAAAAGCACTTTACAGCACTAGAGTAACACGTAATAAAGAGATAAAACTTGAGAAGTGGTGCGAATGGGAAACGATAACTGGCCCGAAGTCGGAGAATTTGTTGTCTGTACTGTAAAGAATGTGACGGATTTCGGAGCCTATGTCGAGCTTGAGGAGTTCGGAGGAAGAGAAGGTTTTATCCATATCTCCGAAATTAAAGCAGGCTGGGTCAAGTACGTCAGGGACTACGTAAGGGAAGGACAGAAGATAGTCTGTAAGGTTCTTAACGTGGACCCTTCCCGCGGCCATATAGACCTTTCATTGAAAGACGTAAACGAACACCAGAGGCGCGCTAAAATCCAGGAATGGAAAAATGAGCAGAAAGCCGCCAAATGGCTCCAGTTCGTGGCTGAAGAGACAAAAACTGAGGAAAGTAACCTGGAAGATTTGCACGAAAAACTCGTAGAAGAGTTCGGAAGTGCATATTCAGCCTTTGAAGAAGCTGCTATCGAAGGGGAGAGAGCCTTCAAAGCAGTCAAAGTCAATAAAAAATACTTAAAAAGTATAATCAAAATCGCAGGAGAAAACATCAAACTGCCTTTTGTAGACATTGCAGGCTATGTGGATCTTACCTGTAACCTTCCAAACGGCATAGAAGTCATAAAGCAAGCCCTCAGTGCTGCAAATTCCATAAGTGACGTTGATGGAAAAGACATAAGGCTCGAAATAAGTTACACAGGGGCTCCAAGATACCGAATTAAGGTAATTGCCCCGGATTACAAGAAAGCTGAATCAGTCCTTAAAAAATCTGCCCAGACAGCAGTTGATAGTATTACCAAACTTGGCGGACATGGGACATTCAAGCGGCATATCGAATCAGCAAAGGCGTGATACCCTTTGGGACAAAAGATCCGCAAATGCAAAAATTGCGGTAGGTACACTTTAAGGGAAATTTGTCCGGTTTGCGGGGGAAAAACTGCCTCCCCAAATCCGGTTCGCTTTTCTCCTCAGGACCCTTATGGCAGGTACCGCAGAATGGCAAAGAAAGGATAAGGAATTGTTATGCAACAAAGTACACTTGTCCGCCTGAAAGAAAATCTTGAACTCAAAAAACCAATCCTTGTAGTGGGACTTCCAGGAGTAGGACTCGTAGGCAAGTTAGTGGCAGAGCATCTGGTGGACGAACTTGGAGCAGAAAAAATAATAGAGGTTTATTCTCCGCATTTTCCACCTCAAGTCCTGGTCAATAAAGACTGTACGGTCCGTCCTGTGAGCAACACTATATACTACACAAAAGCAAAAGAGAATGACATCCTTTTCCTTGTAGGAGATCATCAGAGTACAACTTCGCAGGGACACTATGAACTCTGTTCGCTTTATCTCGACATTGCAGAAGAGT
Source organism: Methanosarcina barkeri 3 (assembly GCF_000970305.1). Lineage (GTDB taxonomy): Archaea > Halobacteriota > Methanosarcinia > Methanosarcinales > Methanosarcinaceae > Methanosarcina > Methanosarcina barkeri_A. The sequence continues at coordinate 2,498,864 of NZ_CP009517.1, read as the reverse complement.
TTGGAGTGCAGAGAGTTTACACGCTCGGAGGGTATCCCACAGGCAAACTGACCTATGAGGAAACCGTCCTTGGGGTTGCCAATAACACAAAACTGATCGAAGAAATTAAAGAATATGGGGTAGAGTTCAGGGAATCCGAACCCAGCGGTGGTATAGTTGGAGCATCAGGCCTGCTCGTAGCTTTCAGTAAAATGCGAGGTATTGATGCTGCCTGCCTTATGGGTATGACACCCGGATATTTAATGGATCCTAAAAGTGCCCAGTCCCTTCTAAAGGTGCTCTGTAGAATGTTCGGGATTGAGGTAAACATGGAGTCTCTTGAGAAAAAGGCCGAGGAAATGGAAAGCATCCTTGAGAAGCTAAAGGAAAAAGAAGAGCAACAGGCATTCCAGGAAGTCAAACCTACTGAAGAAGACCTGCGCTATATAGGATGATACGGTCTTAGAGACGACCAGGAATTAAAGATTTAGCTAAAGCTATCTAATTAAATGTTTACTAAAAGTTGGATTTTCCGGTAAAGGGAAGGAAATGAAAGTCAATACAGACCTCCATCTCCATTCAAAGTACTCCATGGCGTCTTCCAAAAAAATGGAACTGCCGACGATTGCCAGGGAGGCTTCAAAAAAAGGGATGGAATTAATCGGTACTGCAGACTGCACTCATCCGAAGTGGCTGGAAGAGATCAAAAGAGCATCTGTTTCGGATGAAGAAATCCGCATAGATGAGATTTATTTCATCCCAACTACCGAGATAGAAGACAGCAACCGTGTACACCATCTCCTTATTTTGCCTTCGATTTCAAAAGCTGAAGAGCTGGCCGAGCGCATTGCTCCTTTCGGCAATCTTGAAGCTGACGGGCGCCCGAGTATCAGGTTGGATGGCAGTGAAATTGCAGAAATTGCAAAAGATCTTGGAGCCCTTATCGGTCCCTGTCATGCCTTTACTCCCTGGACTGCACTTTACGGTTATCATGACAGCCTGAAAAGCTGTTATGGAGATATGACAGATTATATTTCTTTTCTGGAACTTGGCCTGAGTGCAGACAGTGACTATGCAGATCGGATAGAAGAGCTACACCGTCTGACATTTCTTTCAAATTCCGATGCTCATTCTCCTTCGACCAATAAACTGGCAAGGGAGTTTACGCAGTTTGATTTGCCTGAGATTACCTTTGATGGCTTGAAAAAAGCAATACTCAGGCAACAGGGATATAAAGCTACTTTGAACGTAGGATTCTTTCCCGAAGAAGGAAAATACAATAGATCAGCCTGTATTAAGTGTTTTACCCAGTATTTGCTGTCCGAAGCCGTTGAGAATAAGTGGCGCTGCCCTATTTGCGGAGGCATTATAAAGAAAGGAGTATTCGACCGCGTTAATGAACTTGCAGACTTCAAAGAGCCAGAACACCCCGATTACCGCCCTCCTTACCTGCATCTCATCCCTCTTGCCGAGATTATCCAGATGGCGCTCGGCCATGCAAGCGTTCAGACAAAAGGCGTACAAACGGCCTGGAGTAAACTTATAGAACGCTTCGGAAACGAAGTCAAAGCTCTCATTTACTCCGAGCCTGAAGACCTGAAAGTTGTGGGTGACGATAGGATAGTAAACGCGATCCTGGCCTTCAGAAAAGGAAACGTCATAATTCATCCGGGTGGAGGTGGCCAGTACGGCTGGCTTGAGCTTCCCGAAAACCTGAAAAATGAGGAAATTCGGCAAACAGGACAGCTTTCATTTGCAGATCTTGAGAAAACAAATCCCAAGAAAGCAAGTAAACCCGAAAAAAAGAGAGAAAAAAGGCCCAGGAAAGAAACCGGCGAAACCGAAAAAGAAGTATCGGAAAATCAAAAATCGAATAATGGAGAAACTGATGATGCAGGCCAGAGTTCACTTTTTGACTTTTGAGATGTTACTTTTCAAGTTTTGAAGTAGCTCCTTTTATGACAAAATATATAAGAAAGAAAGTATATTCACTAACCCTGCATCTGAAACACGTTGTGTCAAAAACATCGGGCAGCGCCCGGAAATTATACATACTCTAAAAAATGCCCAGGTAGTCTAGTGGTAAGGCGACGGTCTCGAAAACCGTTTCTTCTTTGGGAGAGCGCAGGTTCAAATCCTGCCCTGGGCGTTATTTGTCGAATTAAAGCTCGATTAACATCGATCAAGCAAAAAAACCCTTTTTTATAACTTGTTTCTCTAAAATAATTCATTTTATACATTTTTTCTTAAAAATAATTATCAGACAGTGCCTTTAACACAAATAAAAAAGCTTTTCAAAACTATTTCATATTAACATTATGAATCTTTTAACTCCAGAAATCCCCGTCTTTTTCGGAGATATTCAGCTTGGGGAAAAGTTCAGTACTTTCACTCTCGGAATTTTCATTTTTTGCAGGACAGTAAATGCTTACCTTAACGATTTTGTTCCCGATTTTGCCATATCCATTGGAAAATTTCAGATCTTTAAAGCCATACGTATTAAATCCACCATCAGTAGTTATATCGCCCATAGTACGAAGCCTCCTATTAAAAATAGTTCAATAGTTGACTTAAACATACTCAATTTTCTTAATTAAGCAAAATTTGCTTAATCTTTAGGCTGAGCCTTAGCATACTTATTTTGAATTTTATGTTTTGAAAAGTAGAACCTATCCCAAAAGCAATTATGTTGAAATTATAAAATTTACCATTATGTCTTTAGGAATATGAAGAAGATATAATTAAACGGAAAATACTTTTATAAAAAAATGGACTATGGAAGTTAGAGATACCTTAAGTCAAATGGGGGTTTAGTAAATAACTGTTCAAGCTAAGTGCTTTAGAACCCAATCTCTAATTTGTACGTAGACATCATCTGCTACTTCATCTAATTCATGTCCTGCTTTTGCGTCCATTACCTCTATTCTTTTAGGTTCATGTGCAAGTTCATATGCCTGTACCGAAATATCCGGAGATAATTTTTCATCTTCCTCTCCATGTATCAGGAAAACTGATGTATTTTTAGGCAGAATGGAGATTGGATCAATACCATATCCCTGTGTTGAAAGCGTGACTATTGTTTTTACGTTCTCTTCGTTAAACGCAGCCTGAACAACAACTGCACCCCCCATAGAATGTCCTATTAAGCCCAAATTCATTATATTTTCCGACTTTAAAAACTCAATCCCTACAAGAGTGTCTAGGACAGAATCTGCTAATCTTGTCGGATTTCTGAACTTGATCCTTAACGCACTTATACCTATATCCTTTAGATCAGCAGATAAACGTGGGTATAGATTATCAGCAGGAGAATCAAAGTCTCCGGTTACCCCTGTAACCATAATTACTCCTTTATCCGTGCCTTCTGCCTTGTAATAAGCACAATCTACTCTTCCAATGCTAGTCTCAATCATGACAAATTCATACAAATCTTTTTGTTCTCTTTTTACATCAAGAGCTAAACATTCTAAGTCCTTTTTCCAGAGTTTAATTATCTCAAAACCCTGTATTATTTTCCCCTTTAATTTTTCTCCCTGCATGAATTAAATTTGGTCCTATACCTACTTATCATTTACTAACAGAAAAAATGTGGCAATGTTTCACAATTTGTTTAATCTTTACGCTGAACCTTCGCATATTGTTTTTGAATTTTATATTTTTAATGTAGATAATAAAGAATCAATAACAAGACCCGTCAAGAGAGAATTAAGCAAAATTTGCTTAATCTTTTCAAAGTAAATTAACCCAATCGTACAAAAACATAGAATTTTGTTAGTAAGATTGTACATTTATACCAGTTGAGTAAAATTATTTGAACAGATATAAACCAGCAACAGTAGAACCAAAAAAAAGTTGTACGTAAAATTTGCGTATATTTTGCTACTATCTACTAATAGCCTAGAGGGGGAGAAAATTTTCACCAATTTTCAGGCAAATTTTTCAGGCAAATTTCAGAGCAATTTTCCCGGGAAAATTTTAAGGAAAATTTCTCTGGAAATTCAAGGAAAATTTCACCAGGAATTTAAGAGAAGTTTCTCTGGAAATTATGTTAAGAGAAAGTGAACTCTTCGCTATATCGCCCTTGTGCCTGCGCACTACTCCGCTCTGCCGAATTCAAGCTTTGCCCCTTCGGGGTGCCCTTCGACAAACCATGAATACGGCAACGCTCCAAATGACGCTTGCAGGCGATGGGACTTAGGCGATATACGAAAAAAGAAACCAGTTTAGAACCTGAAGGGCAGGCTTTTGCTTTCGCCATTTGCAGACTCAGGGACAGGCTCATCCGAAAAAAGAAACGGAACGCATCACATTCTGATGAATGTCATGCTCTTTTTAAAGGTTAGCTGGTACAGTTCACCACGACGGAAGGACGTGCACGCACCGCCTTCCTTCTTAGAACCTTGACAAATTAAAGCAAGTGAACAATCTCCAGGACACCCATCAGAATTAACAAAAAGTAAAACGGCCTGTCAGACCAGAGAGAAAAGAGCTGAAGAGGTAGTAGCACCGCCCTGAAGAAACTAGGTAAGAAGGGGCGGTGCTTGAAACAAATTGCAATTTAAAATAAACTGATAATTATTTAAAGTTTTTTAAATACAATCTGGAAAATACAAGAAAATCAGATTAATCGATCATACTTTTTATGCGCCTGCTCTGCAGTCAAGATATCAAAAACGTAAACCTCTTTTGTCTCAAAATCAATTTTATACATTACCCTGAAATCACCGACACGAAGCCGATAAGCTCCTTTTACATGCCCCTTTACCTTTTTCTTTCTACCTCCGGGTAATGGATTTTCAAGTTCCTTGAGAGCTTCTTTAAATTGACTTCTTCTTTCTGCAGGAATATTATAAAAAATATCAGAATCGATAAGAACTTTAAAGGTCATTTATATCAACAAACTTATCCCGATGCTCTTTGATTCTTTTTTCTCCTTTTTCGATAAGCTTATCAAGATTATGTTCTGCGATTAATCTTCTTATTACAGTGTTGTAATCTTCACCCATTTTCCCTAATTCCCGCAACTGATCACGAGTGTCGGTTGTGATCTGAATAGTTGTTGTTTCTGCCATAATACGCACTATAGCGAGTATAGCATTTATAGTTTCCTTTTAGCATACTAAAAGGAAATAACAGAACCGGGGCATCATAACCCCGGATACAAAGATTTCTTTACAAAATGCTCATTGCTTTTTGCCCGGTACATGTTCAGGAATTCCCGAATTATCGGATTGACAATGTACTGGCCTCTCTTCTGAATTCCATCTGAATCTACAAGCTTAACCAGAATACCTTTTCTTGTAAGACATTTTTGCACATTGCTACTGGCCTTACAAGTTTCAAAAACAATGAGACCCTTTAGCTGATAAACCAGGTCCTCAGGTTCCTTCAGAGCCTTTGCCAGAAAGCATACAACGTCATCAAGAGAACGGTCATATCGGTCTACGTTGATGTCATACAATCCCAGGTTGAAATGTACGAAGTTGATGAGATCCTCAGCAATGGACTCATTGTTCAGGGACCAGTCAAAGATCTACTTTGAATCCTTTATTTTTTTATCGATTGTATTTTTCCAAAATTTAGAATTAAATTGATGCTGAGAACTCCTAAATATTAATTCTAATTAAGCTTCTTGAGATTGATTTCAAAATTTTTTCCGTGAATATGTTATTGACTTTGCATCTCATTTAATCGACGCTGGGATTGCCTCTTTACGAAATAATTATTCTCAATATAAATTTTATTAATTTATTTGAAAAGTTAGTATTATATTAATCAGGATGCATTGAAATACGAACCTTTGTACTAAAACGTTGGTATTTCTGATTATAGTGACAGAGCAAAAACGATAGCAACAAGTAAAAATCAAGTATCTTTTTAATACTGATTTAGAAGACAAAGTATAGAAAACACCAACTTATTTATAGAACGTTGGTATACTACTTTTTGAAGGGATTTTTATAGAAAATAGATTAATAACAGCAGACGGCACTAAAGTGTTAACTGTCGAAGAGTATGATCGATTTGTTAAGGCGATACCTGCAAAGTTTAAGCCTATCTTTGAACTTAACACAATTACTGGGCTTCGCTATGTTGAATTACAAAGATTATATTATAATCCATCCTGGTACATTGAGAGCAGGAATCAAATAATACTCCCAAGGGAAGCCCACAAAAAGGTCAAACAGAAAGCACCAAAGCGCACTATTGACAAACTTCCCACTACTTTTCCATATCTGATTAAGGCATTTCAGGAAGGCAGGAGACCACCGGATCGTACAAGTTGGTGGGATAACCTTAGCAGGTGGTCTGAGAAAGCAGATATAAGCCCGAAAGTCGGCCCGAAGACTCCCAGGAAAACAATAGAGTCATGGATGCTTAAAGCCGGAGTACCGGAAATTGAGATTTACAGTAGACAGGGACACGACCCAGTAACGTCATTGAGGCACTACCAGAGTTTAAGTTTTACAGATTATGAAATGAGAGATATTGAAAAGAGACTTACTGAGTGGGGAATTCTTAGAAGGGGAATTTAAGTGTTTTATCACAAAATAATTTCGCTTTGTAGATCTACGCATATTCTATGAGGGATAAAATACAAACTTTTTATCTCAAAGAGTTCGTATATTGAAGTATCCTGAAAAATAGGATTGTTGCAACGGAACCAGAATAAGTAACTTTTTCTAATTGTGAAGTTTTTCACTTATTTTGTATAACAGTCAAATTTTTGCAACGGAATCCCTAAAATTGCTTCATCATGTAAGTGCAAATCCACATTTTTTTCAGAAAAGTAGAAAATGAGAATTACAGGCGGTCGTACTTCTTATGGGCTTGCTCTTGTGTCAGGATGTCAAAAACAACAATTGCATTCTCTTCGAAATCAACGGCATAGAACGCCCTGTAATTCCCGATTCGAAGGCGGTACACATCTTCTTTATAACCTTCTATTCTGCACTTATTACCGCCCTGAAACCCGTTTTTTAGATCTTTTAAAGCTTCAGCAACTTGTTTTTTTCTACCTTGTGGCAGGCCATCAAGAACTTTTGCGTTAATGAAGACTTTAAAGGTCATCCACGCTCACGTATTCTTCACTGTGTTCTTTAAAGTGTTTTTTTGCTTCTTCCGCTATTCGATCGATTTTCAGTCTATATTCATGATCCTTATGCTCTCTGATTAATTTCTCAATGACGGTATTGTAGTCATCACCCATCGAGCCGATTTTTTTCAATTCATCTCGGTTTTTCTTTGAAATTTGAATTGTGGTTCCGTCTTGCATAATACTCGTTATAATGATTATAATATTTATAATTAGCTCTCTCACTCCTGCATTGACTTCTATGCTCAATTCTTCAAGAGCTTTGAGTACAGGCGATTAGAGGCCAGCACAGAAGAGATTAAGAAGTCAAGGAGCCAGAAGAGTAGCCAACCATTGGCTCTGCATCCTGTTTTTGGTAGTAAAGTAAAAGGATACAAAGTCAATGGTCAATTTTACAGAAATTAAGGCATAATGTCTAGATGATATTCATCGGACACACCGTAGCCATTTCCAGTAGTAACAGCATTAGACCATCTATTGTAAGCATTGTTAGCATCATCATTCATTTTATTAACGATATCATCTGAAGGTAGAATATATTTACCAGCTAATTCAGTTATATTTCCTGTAAAGTTGGTACTTGAAGAAAAGCTTGGAAGAACCATATCTGTATTAGAAGAATTGATACTATCTGGCATTGAATATGAAATGTTTGGAACAATAGGTCCCCAACTATCAAATCCGTCATTTTGGGATACATCTGAATAATCTGGAACACTCATATCAGGCACCCAATCAATTGCTTCGTTATTGAATGGATCATCTGTAATTCCATCTGTAGATATTTGATCAGTATTAGGAACCCAACTAAGATCATCTCCTTGTGAAGATTCACTCTCATACTGTTGTTCTGCTAGTTCATTGCAATAATTCAAGAATTCTGTAGTATTCAAACCAGGTCCTATATTTTGATTTGATTGAGTATAACGAATAGCTTTAATGTTTCCTGAGGGAGAATTTGCAGGATCATTGGGCCAAACCACTAAACACAACCAGGTGTCTTCTGATGCAGTTACATACCCATCATAATTTGATGAATTGACTAAAGTAAGATTCCAAATAGTATGATTAAGTATTTGTTCTCCGGTTTCAGTGGAGTTATTACCTGCTAGCAGCAAAGAGGCTCCTGTCATATCTACAGCTTGATATGTAGCGTTTGCATCTGTGCTAAGGTTTAGATATAATGAATCTCCTTTCATAAGAGGTATATAATAAGAAGCAAAATAATGTTGATTGTTTTCTCCAGCATAAATATAGCTTTGAGAATCTAGACTCTGGTTAATCATCATGGAATAATATGTATAATTTGCAGGTTCAATTATACCATAATTTTCATTACTCTGGCTATTATCATCTGCAAATGCAAATCCACATGTAATTATTACCGTGAAAATCAAAAACAAAGCCATGCCTAAGATTTTTGTAGATATTTTTGTCATTTAGTCACCATTTTTGTCGATAAGTTTACGTCCCAAAGAGTCATATTTTAAATCCGTTTTTGTAGAGTCCTCTCCAAATAAAAATTATTTATATAGTTAAGAAACTAATATATTTGATAGCATATTAATCAATGAATAGAATTAAGAGAAACTCAGAATTCTCTTTCGGAAGTATGTGATAAAGTACTTAATTATATAACTAAAAATATTTCAAATAGGTTATTTCATTATTATTAAATTTTTCGATTTTTTTATTTACTGATCAAAAATTAATTAAGTTTTCTCATAAAAATAGTAGACTAGAGCAAAATACAAAATGTATATCTAAAGAGGAGGTTGAATTGCAAAAATATTAAAATAAATATGTAAACCTACATATTAAAAATTTGACAAAATCGGCAGTGTGCCGAAAGTTTTGTAAATTCAAAACCAAATTTTTGTTTACTGAACAAATTCAGTTGTCTTGCTAGGGGCTTTTCAAACCACAAACTTTATAATATTTTTAATTTTACAGAGCTTTCGGTATGCTACCACTGTAAGCAATTGTTCTAAAAATTAGTTAGATTAACTTCTTTATAGAGCTTATCATAAAAGTGTTGTGCTCTTTGTCAAAAAATAATGCAAAAAAATAATTAAACACGATAATAGGTACTTTTTATTTTTATTCTCCTTTCAGTTTCTTCCCGCTGAACTCTTTAGCAACATCAGCAGCATTGTTATACGTACGATCAGAAAGGTCCTGTAAATCGGAAACTATTTCGTTGCTAGCATTGTTCTGCTTAGCATACTGAATGATTTCATTCTTATTCTTAGGAAAATCGATACCTTTCAATGCATGTTCAACATCAGCCATACTTGCTCTCATAACTTTTCCCCTTATGTTTTAAGTCCGTTTTCAATATTGTACGGATTATTTCTACTTTTATTAACCACATTTTATAAATACACGATTAACGGACAATTTTCCGTTAATTTTAATATATTATCTATTATATATAAACGAATCAAATAAAAGAAATGAAATTTGATGTAATTTCATTGTGATCATAATTAAGTTTATACAATAGTTTGTCTAAAAAACACTGTATAGATAGCAAGAACATTATTAGTCTCTTCTGGGAAACTTTTACATCGCACGTCCTTGCTTTTGAACGGATTCAACATTGGTTAATGTTTTTAGCTACTGCTTCCACTTTTTTATAAATTAGAAGTAATAATTAAATATATATGCTTTTACGAATATTAATACGTATACCTCATATGAGGGAGGGGAAGTATGGATAAGATTTATGACATATTGATTAAAGAACACAGTGAAGTATCTGAACTCATAAAGAAAGCAACGCAGGATGATACAAAGAATACTTTTAATCAGATAAAAGCTAAACTTCAACCTCACTTACTTGGTGAAGAAGAACTTTTCTATCCTGCGCTTGAAGAAAATGAAGAGTTAATTGAGCTTGTTAATCATGCTTATGACGAACACGAAGAAATAAAGACAATACTGCAAGAACTGGACAACAGTAGTGAAGGAGATAGAAGTTGGATTGCTACAGTCCATGCTTTAGATAAAGTAGTAAGCCATCATGTGGAAGAAGAAGAAAACAAGGTGTTTCCTGCTGCTCAAAAAGTGATAAGTGATAACCAAGCTCAAGAGATAGCTAAACAATATGCAGAATTTTCGAAAAACTTCAAACCACAACCTATTATGGGTTAAAAGCTATGAAGAACAATATGAGAATAGAGATAACCTGTATTCAAACCTGACAGTAAATTACTAACTATTTTAATTTAATTTTCGGATTTCAATCTTTATCCATTTTCAAATGCAATTAAGCCTTTGTAAATATCATCCACGTCGGGTTTACGATAACCAGGTTCTGTCAAGTCATTGAGAGAGAAGAGTTTTTTCAGCTACTGTCAAACCCATAAATTCTCTATTCCTCATAGACTTGACAGAACCCTAAAATATCCGACGTTTTGCCATAGAATACTCGTACTTTAGTGAAATACAAACCTTTTATCTCATAAAGTTCGGATATCAAACATCCTGAAAAATCAAGTTTAGTGAATCTCTTTCATAATACTTTTGCAACAAAACCATAAAAGTTTCTTAATTATATTTTCATGGCAAGAAACCTAATTAATTATTTAAAGTTTGATATTATGGAAACCAATTTTGAGTTTTGGGATCGGCTCGTAGATAATAAAAATTCGATAGCAAGTTCCCCAAAAAAAGGTTTTAAGCAAAATTTACTTAATCTTTACGTTGAACCTTCTCATACTGTTTTTTAATTATATATTTTGAAAGTAGATAATAAAAATTCGATAGCAAGAACCTCGAAAAACGGATTTAAGCAAAATTTGCTTAATCTTTTCATAGTAAATTAACCCAATCATACAAAAACATAGTATTTTGTTAGCAAAATTATACTTATGTGATATCGAGGTCAAAATATTTGAGAAGAATGAAACCAGCAACAAGAGCCGAAAAAAAAGTTGTCTCCAAAAATTGGCGACAAAAAGCTACTATCTACTAATAGCCTAGAGGAGGAGAAAATTTTCACCATTTTTTCAGAAAAATTTAGAACAATTCCCTTGAATTTCAGGAAAATTTCCCGGAGAAATTTTCAGCAAAGTAAAATTTCTCCACGACAAAGAAAATAATGGAAAACAATTTCTTACAATTGAATAAAAGCGCATAGGTGTTAACGGCAGATAGGCTTCGCCATGCCTAAGAAACACCCATGCTCAACAAGAATTCAGGGCAGGCTTTTTCTTTCGCCATTTGCAGACTCAGGAACAGGCTCATCCGAAAAAAGAAACGAAACGCATCACATTCTGATGAATGTCATGCTCTTTTTAAAGGTTAACTGGTACAGTTCGCCACGACGGAAAGACGTGCACGCATCGCCTTTCTTTTTAAAACCTTGACAAATTAAAGCAAGTGAACAACCTCCAGGGCACCCATAAGGCTTGACAAAAAGTAAAATGGCCTGTCACACCAGAGAGAAAAGAGCTGAAGAGGTAGTAGCACCGCCCTGGGTGTTGATTTTTAAGTTAAAAGCTGAGAAAAGCGAATACTTAAGTTATAAGCCTAAAAAAAGCGAATATTTAAGTTATAAGCTTAAAGAAAAGCTTATTGACTTAAACATTAACTTTACTCTTTTCCTTGTACTCCTTTGTAAGTTCTACATACTCTTCAGCATTTCTTAATATAGCCTCGATTTCTACTTCTTCGAGTTCTCTTTTTACTTTTCCCGGAACTCCAATGATCAGGCTTCTTTCAGGAAATTTTTTTCCTTCAGGAACTAGTGCATTTGCACCGACAATGGAATTTTTCCCTATTTCAGCACCGTTCAATACTGTAGAGTTCATTCCTATAATCACATTATTTTCGATTCTGCAACCATGGAGTACTGCACCGTGTCCTATAGTGACATTATCCCCGATTTGTACTTCATTAGTAGAATCTACATGAATTACCACATTATCCTGGATACTTGTTCGGTTTCCGATTTTTATTTTATTCTGGTCTCCTCGAAGCGTAGCATTAAACCATATACTTGAAGAATCCCCAATTTCTACATCTCCGATGATATCAGCAGAGTCTGCAACGAAAACTGTCTTTGAGATTTTCGGGTTTTTGTCTTTATAACTCGTTATCATCAAATCTCTCCTTTTTATGTATCAAAAATTAACTTATTATATAGCTAATCTCCAAAATAATTTTATTCCGAAACCAGTGATTTCAGAATTATTTTCATTATCAAAAACTTAACTGGCCGCTCGAAGTATAAGATCTCGAAGAGCAATTTTGAGTTTTAAGATCATCAATATATGTAAACGGAAAAACACTGTCCTGAAAAATACTATCCTGATTTTTTTTCTCTTTTATTTTTTCAAAAAGCTGTTTTAAGGTGTCTTCGTTACTTTGGGTGAATTTAAACGGTGAATCAAGGAACGGTTCAAAATAAACAGGCACATCGTCAAGTCTGTAGAAAGTCCCTTCACACTCCATAGAGTCAATGACTCCAGGGAGTACAATGTCTGAGAGAGACGTAGTTGGACAGGGAATTGTATCCAGGCAGATCAAAGGAATTTCTTCAAGGTAAGTTGCACAGTCAGGCGGGATCTGACTCAAAAGATCGGCACATATTACAAAAGCTGCATCTATGTCTTTTTCTCGAAGCAAATCTACGGTTGTAAATTCTCCAGGGTTATAACGCGGGTGGCCTCGCATGAAGTCAAGCCCGAAAGGGTAACCGTACATGTAGGAAGCAACCTGGCTAAAGCCTGCCGCGTTGCAGTGACTGCGGATAATTCCAAGGGTAAATTTGGAATATTTGTTCAGCTCTTTCACAAGGCTCATGGCAATTTCGATATTCCTGTACTTCCCAGGAGATGAAGACAGTCCAGCCCCTACTGAGATAGTCCCAAAGTTGCAGTTCTTCATCAAATCAAGCATCTCTTCCATAACATGAACGGAAACTCCTGTGATTTCCTCTACTGAATGATGGGGAACTCTTCCGTTCAAAAGTGTCAACAGTGCACTTACCAGTTCATAGTCTGAGTCGGGTTTAAGCTGCACCTGAAGGTCAGAAGCTTTAGCAGTTAGTGTTTTTCTTGGGTCTACAGTAAGGATTGTCCTGTCAAAACGCCCTCGCTTTGTCCAGTAACCTCTGGGGAAAACCCCATATCTGGACATCTGTCTGGGCATGGATTCAAGTGGGTTTGTTCCCCAGTAAACCATAAGATCTCCCTTGTTTTTCTTCTGTCCTTCAGTAGCACCGACTTTTCCGGCTTCCTGAGTTCCCATCACTATGGCCCCATTGCCGACTGTATCAACAATTGCGCCAAGATATTCTCCGATCATGAGCCCAACTTCATATGCTTCACAGGAAGTTTCACTGCCTATGTAAATCAGAGGACGCTTCGCCGAAGTCAGAATGTCTGCAGCTATTTGAAGGGCCCCGTCCCAGGAAACCGGTCTTAATTTCCCTCCGAACTTTAGAAGGGGCTGTTTAAACCGCCTGGGACTTGTAATCTCCTTAAACCTGGAAATTCCCATCTTGCATACGTTTTTCGTTTCAATCTTTCCATCCTTGATTTCAATCTGGATATCGTCGCAGGCAGCTCCACAAACCGGACAGACTATGTTTTTGTGAATCATACTCTCTGCTCTCCGGAACAAAACCTTGATATTGTATTTTCGGTGTATTCTTCAAAAAAAATCGATAGTAACTTCTCATCTTGCATTTTACTGACCTCTCAACATTGTTCTGTTTGCTGTACAGCAGTTCACTTTCATGCCAATGAACAGTGCACAGTAATTTCACAGCACTGTACCATTTTTATGAACTAGTACTTCAATGTCAACAGGTTTTCAGGAATACGCCTTTTTCCCTGCATCCTGGAAGACGGGTGGGGGAATTCAGGAGAGACCATAACTTTCCAGATCCCAATAGAAAAAAAACCGTGTTCAAGTTTTTGCTGTAGTTTACCAGTTAGTAGATTTTCAGATTCACGCTTGTCACCAGTAAACTGTCTTCTCGTTCAAACTCATACGACTTGTATGAAGAACTTGTATTAGGAAATAGATTTACAACTCAAATATAAACATATCGACATCAATTTTTTGAGTAGAAGTGTTATATTATTATATATAAGTTGACTACATAGGGAATAACCTCAGTAAATTCTCGAGATTTATAATCTGAAGCTAAGCACATGAAATACCTTAAAAGGTAAAATTAAAAAGTGTTATCCCCTGAATGGTAAATTCTGAGATCATAATGACTGATATGTTCAAAAAAAAGTATTTTGAATGAGGAAACATTATCAATTACCTTAACGTTCATTTTGACTTTTTATAGTTAAATGTGATCGGTATATGCAAACATATCTAGTTTTTCTCTATATTGAACTAACAAGTAAAGACTTATTAAACTACTTGAATGTCCAGTCATTTTAAATTAACAATAAATAAGCTTAAAATGCTAATTAAATAATGTACATAATTTATTTTTAAGCACATCTTTTATATTAAATTTAAAATATTGTAACGTTCCTATTCTAAAGAGTAAACAATATCAAACCCGAGATTGGGGGAAGTTATATATACTAATAAATAGGAAATAGGTTACTGCTTTCCTGTATTATAAATATACATTATGTCTAAAGTAACATAACGAGTAAAAGTACAAAAGGAGGTTAAAACACATTGAAAGATTATTAAAACTCGAACAATTCGCTATATGCCGGAACAAAATGCTGCAGAAATAAAGTCCGACTTTTTGTTGATTACGATAATCTGTGTAACCGAAAAAAAGGAAGAGGCAAGCTTGCATTTGAAATTATCGAAAAGAAACTTTTGTTGCCATAAAGCTTCTGGATATGGATTACGGAGAAAAAGTAATCACAAGATCTGGGCAAGGATTGATCACTTAAATACCATTGCAAAATCTCACGAATAAGATCTCATTCACTAGAAAACATAAAACTTCATTGTACACCACAAAACCTCATTTGCCGCCGAATGATGTTTCGTGTGACAAAGTTTGTCCGGCGGTGAAAGGAGGATTAATATGAAAATGATCAAAGCTTTAATACGTCCCGAAGCCGCTGATGACGTTATAGAAGGGCTTGCAGAGGGGGGATTTGTTTCATTAACAAAAATAGATGTATTCGGCCGTGGAAAACAAAATGGAATCACGATCGGGACAGTACACTATGATGAGCTTCCTAAAACCATGCTTATTTTAGTTGTAGAAGATGAGCATGTTGAAGAAGTTGCTAAAATTATCAAATATAAAGCATACACCGGTCATCAAGGGGACGGTAAAATTTTTGTCATCCCCGTTGACAATGCATATACGATACGCACAGGGGATGTAGGTCTTTGAGGAGGGGGCAATTATGAAAGAAATAATTGCAATTATCCGTCCAAAAAAAGTTATTCCTACAAAAGAAGCCCTTGAAAAACTCGGTGTTCCAAGTTTAACTGCGCTTCCGGTGTTTGGAAGAGGTAAACAAAAAGGCATTGCAACCGAACTTGAAATTGATATTCGCCCTGAAGTTCTGGATCAGAGCATAAAGGCTGGAAGGAGAATGGAATACATTCCCAAGCGCCTATTCTCCATAGTTGCCTGTAATGAAGACGTTGACACAATTGTTGAAACAATTATTAAGGTAAACCAAACTGGTGAAATCGGCGATGGGAGAATTTTCATCTGTCCTGTTGATGATGCCATTAGAGTAAGAACGGATGAACAGGGAGACAGTGCCCTTTTATAAAAAATAAGGAGAAACAAACCGATGCCATATCATACGTTTGAATGTAGCGAATGTATTCCCGAAAGGGCAATGCATGCTGTTATAAAAGGTCCAGGTGAAGACTTGACGTCCTGTCTTCCACTTGGATACCTCAACACGATTCCTGGGACGATTTCAGAGAGGGGATGTGCTTTCTGTGGCGCAAAACACGTAATAGGCTCACCTATGAAAGATGTCATTCATCTGTGCCATGGTCCGGTTGGATGCACCTACGATACCTGGCACACTAAGCGTTACATTAGCGATAACGACAATTTTCAGCTTAAATATACCGCTGCAACTGATATGAAGGAAAAACACGTCGTATTCGGCGCTGAAAAAATGCTTAAACAGAATATTATTGATTGTTTCAAGGCCTTTCCCCACATCAAAAGAATGAGTATCTATCAAACTTGCGCTTCAGCACTTATCGGGGACGATATAAATGCTGTTGCGAAAAAAGTGATGGACGAAATGCCAGACGTTGACATTTTCGTCTGCAATGCTCCGGGTTTCGGAGGGCCGAGCCAGTCAGGAGGACATCACAAAATCAATATTGCCTGGATAGATCAAAAAGTCGGGACATTTGAACCTGAGATAAAAAGTAAATATGTTATTAATTATGTTGGTGACTATAACATCCAGGGTGATGCAGAAGTTATGATAGATTTTTTCCAGAGAATGGGGATTCAGGTTCTCTCTACTTTTACTGGAAATGGGTCCTACGATGACCTAAGAGGCATGCACCTAGCCCAACTCAATGTTCTTGAATGTGCACGTTCGTCTGAATACATCTGTAACGAACTCAGAAAAATATATGGAATTCCACGTCTTGATATTGATGGGTTTGGTTTTGAACCGCTCTCAGCATCACTAATGAAAGTAGCTATGTTTTTCGGACTTGAAAAAGAAGCACAGGCCATTATAGATGAAGAAACTGCCCGATGGAGGCCGGAACTCAACTGGTACGCTAAACGTCTGAAAGGAAAAAAAATCTGTCTCTGGCCTGGTGGCTCCAAACTTTGGCATTGGGCACATGTAATTGAAGAAGAAATGGGAGTTAAAGTTGTCTCTGTGTATTCAAAATTCGGTCATCAGGGAGACTTCGAAAAAGGTGTTGCTCGGTGCAGTGAAGGAGCACTTGCAATTGACGACCCTAACGAACTTGAGGGACTTGAAGCCATGGAGATGTTAAAACCCGATTGTGTCCTTACAGGTGTTCGTCCTGGAGAAGTTTCCAAAAAGATGAGGATCCCATATCTCAATATTCATGCATATGACAATGGCCCGTATAAAGGGTTTGAGGGATGGGTAAGGCTTGCCAGAGATATCTACAACGCAATATATTCACCGATTCACCAGCTTTCGGGATTGGATATCAGTAAGGATGAAATTCCCACTGATAAAGGGTTCATGACCAGACAGATGATTTCCGACGTGAATATTATTGAGGATGGGGCTACCCCAGTTGAAGAGAGACCGTATACTGGCGAATGGGATATTGTGACAAAATTGCGTGGGAAAAAATATCCAAAGCTTGAATTACAGCAACAGCTTGGCATGGTATAATAGAGGGAGGTGAGGTCATTAATGGACGACGTTATGAAAGATAGGATAGAGCAGCTTGTAGATTTTATTATGAAATGGTGCCTGTGGCAGTTTCATTCACGTGCCTGGGACAGAGAGAGACAAAACGAAGAGATCCTTACAAAAACCATGCAGTTATTGTGCGACGAACCTGTTAATCTCAGCACACCTTCAGATAGGTGCTATTGGGTAGATGCTGTGTATTTAGCAAATGGGTTCAAAAAAACGTGCCCGTGGTTAGGCACAATGGATAAAAAAGACATCAAGCTGCTTATGCAGGGGCTCAAGGAGCGTATAGATTACTTAACTATCAATGGGTCACTTAACCAAGAACTCACTAACCCGATTTATTAAGTAAGAGGAAATATTATGTCTTGTGAACTAAAACAACGAGAGCGTCCAGGAATTATCAACCCTATATTCACATGCCAGCCTTGCGGAGCACAGTATGCAAGTATAGGAATAAAGGACTGTATCGCTATTGTTCATGGGGGACAGGGATGCGTAATGTTTGTTCGTATGCTATTGGCACAGCATTTCAAGGATAGCTTCGAGCTTGCATCTTCGTCTCTTCACGAGGACGGTGCGGTGTTTGGGGCTCTTAATAGAGTCGAGGAAGCTGTAGATGTTCTTTTGATGAGGTATCCACATGTGAAAGTCGTACCGATCATCACGACGTGCTCGACGGAAGTTATTGGCGATGATATTGATGGTCTTATCAGGAAGCTGAATAAAAAACTTTTGAAAGAAAAATATGCAGACCGGGAAGTACACCTTATTCCAATCCATACTCCAAGTTTTAAAGGAAGTATGGTAACCGGATATGATGTGGCGGTCCATGATATAGTAAAGGCGTTTGCAAAAAAAGAGAAACCTAATGGAAAAATCAATCTAATCACCGGATGGGTCAATCCCGGAGATGTTATAGCACTTAAGCACCTTCTGTCAGCAATGGACATAGATGCAACAGTCCTTTTTGAAATCGAAAGCTTTGATTCTCCTTTGATGCCGGATAAAAGTGGGTTTGCCCATGGCAGTACAACGATAGAAGATCTGACCGGAACTGCGGATGCAATGGGAACAATTGCACTGAACCGATATGAAGGTGCGAAAGCTGCCCGATATCTTGAAAGCGAGTTCAATGTTCCTGCAATAATAGGACCAACTCCTATCGGAATTCGTAACACGGACACTTTCCTGCAAAATTTGAAGAAAATGACAGGAAAACCAATTCCAGAATCACTTGTTCGCGAAAGAGGAATTGCAATCGATGCAATTACTGACCTTACTCATATGTTTTTCGCAGACAAGAAGGTTGCTATTTACGGAAATCCAGACCTTGTCATCGGTCTTGCTGAATTCTGCCTCGATATGGAAATGAAACCTGTGGTTTTGCTTCTTGGTGATGACAATACTACATATAAGGATGATCCACGCATCAAGGAATTACAGGAAAAAGTCGAGTTCGATATGGAAATTATTATGAACGCAGATCTATGGGAACTTGAACGGAGGATCAAGGATAAAGAAGTTGAGCTTGATTTGATTATGGGACATTCCAAAGGTCGCTGGACTGCTATCGACAACAATATTCCTATGGTTCGTGTGGGTTTCCCCACTTTTGATCGTGCAGGAATGTACCGCCATCCAGTTGTTGGATATGAAGGTGCTATGTGGCTTGCTGAACAGATGGCAAATACGTTTTTCGCCGATATGGAGTACAAAAAGGATAGGGAATGGCTACTGAATGTATGGTAAGGGGAATTTAAAGACGAAAAACATTGAACAGTCTAATAATGTAAGATTCAATTGAGCTTTTATTATGCTCTTTCAGTTAACAGTGTTAATTAGTTCTGGTAAAATCAATTAAAAATATATAAAAATATTAAGCCACAACTGTGTGCATCCTATTGCAAACAATGAATATTTCGCTCTCTCATCTTTGGCGAAACAGAGATATGCAGGGGTGCATCTCTACGTTTTTATTAGCTATTTTTTTATGTCATTCGCTTCACTAAAAATTTTAGCAAAACCCGGTGTGAATAAAGGTGATTTTTTCCTTAACCTTGAAAAAGTCCTCTTAAAAATCCTGATTTGAGTTCAAAGAAAGTTTTAATTCCACATTTTAAAAAGGGAATATTTAACAATTTGAACGTTTTTTTCAGTCCTGTTCCAAAGTGTTTTAACATAGAATAAGAGGTTTTAGGGTTTAAATATAAAGTTGTAAATAAGTTGCCAAACAAAACGACTTTCAGAATAGTAAATATATCAACCTTGTGAATGCCAGCATATCAATATCAGATTTCACTTCTCTTAATAAGGATCGTAATGAAAAGTACTATAAAAAGGCGTTTTTGGGACTTTCTCCCAAAAGGCCTCGTTTCATATAAATACTATATAATTAAGATATTTCCATATAATTAAGATATTTCCGAGCTGAACAGTTGTTCAGACTCTACGGAGTTTTCTTTAGCTGTTATCCCTTCCAGCGTTATTCTATACACCGAAACCGGATTTTCGTCAAGCGAAGAGCGATATTTTTCAATAAAATTGCTGGTTAGAGAGTTACTGTAATACTCTGGCATATATTTATCGACCAGTCTCTGAAGAGCTTCAGCAGCTTCTTCGAAGTCGGTTACTTTTTCTGCCTTTCCAAAAAGCATTACGCTCATATATGCCGTATCAGCATGGCAGGGCATAGGATCAATTACGGTACCATGCTCCTTATATATTGTAAAACAAACATGCGGACTTTGGGAAAGAATATCTTCCTTTTTGCCAGAACCCATGCCATGAAAGTAAACTGAACCTTTGTGCCACACATAATTCATTGGAATAGCATAAGGAAAACTATCACTTACCATTCCCAGCACACCTGTTCTTTCATGCAAAAGAAAATTTTCTATTTTCTCTTTGTCTGTACAGTTTCTTTGCGTATAACGAACTTGATCCATCAGAAAACACCCATCTTTATGTTTTTTTGTTGTGTAAAAACTATATTGGTTGAATAATCATTGATTTCTCGCTCTATTCGGTTGTTGTAAAGGATGAGACCGTATTTTTGGAATTAAGTATAAAAACAAAGTATAATTGAAGAATCCTGCACTGATTAGTACAGGATTTCGTTCCAGCGGAAAGTTGCAGGTTCATGCAGAAATATTCATCTTAATATTACACATAAGAACCATACACCCTGAAACTTAAATTCAGATATCTAGAAACTTAAATTCAGATATTCATTTTTTCTTACCAAACTATTCTTAATTTAAAGTAACTGGTATCTGCCAGGTACCCCTTATCTTTTTTCTACCAGAATCATTTTGAAGGGGTAATACCCAGCTTATGAAGTTTGTGATTATTTTTTTTCGAAGGTATTTTAAGTACATTTTTTTATTTTGAATGCCTTGAATTAATCCATAAGACCATACCTTTCTACCATTTTCTCCAGTTGATCCATACTTAATGGTTTAGGGATCACAAACATATCATTCTCCAGGATTTTCTTGGCGAGTTTTCCGTATTCAAGTGCTTGATTGCATTCGGGATCGTACTCCACAACAGTTTTTTTATTAAACTCAGCTTTTTGAACAATGTTGTCTCGAGGTACAAAATGTATCAGTTGTGTCCCAAGTTCGGATACGAACTCTTCCATCATTTCGAGCTCATTATCAACTTTACGACTGTTGCAAATAATCCCTCCCAACCTCACGCCACTTTGTTCGGCATATTTCAACAGGCCCTTACAGATATTATTTGCTGCATAAGTTGCCATCATTTCTCCAGATGCCACTATGTATACTTCCTGGGCTTTTCCTTCTCGAATCGGCATTGCAAAACCGCCACAGACAACATCACCCAGTACGTCGAAGTGAACAAAGTCCAGATCTTCAGAATAAACTCCTAACTCCTCCATAAGATTTATTGCAGTAATAACCCCTCTGCCAGCACAGCCGACACCAGGTTCTGGACCACCGGATTCGACGCATCTGATGCCGTTAAAACCGGTATTGACCACATTTTCGATTGTTACAGATTCCTCCCCTACATCCCTAAGCGTGTCCATTATCGTGGTTTGAGGCACGCCGCCAAGTACTAAACGAGTGCAGTCGGCTTTTGGGTCACACCCGTGGATGAAAACATTTTTGCCATGGTAATATGCCATAGCTGCTGCAGTATTTTGTTGAGTGGTGGATTTTCCGATTCCACCTTTTCCATAAAAAGCAATTTTTCTGGTCATTGATATTCCTCAAAGATTTATTACAACCGTACCAAAATTCACTTCTTTCAGCGTTCGATTTTAAGCAACTATTGAGTTTCTAACAGGCAGCGAAATTCTTCTGTATAGCTTACTTCAGTTCCATACCTCCTATATTTGCTTCAAGTATGATATGTTTCAGTAACCATAACATAGTTTATATTAACGGAATACAGTAACCTATTTCCTATTTAATACTATATATAACTTTTCTAACAAAGGAAATGGAGAATAGTAGAACAAGAACCCTAAATTTTGGCAGATCCAAATTAGAAACAAAGGTACTATAACTTTAAAACAAGATCAATAGCCGTAAGAACTCAATAAAATTGAAATTTATCAGTATTCAAAAGAATAAACTGTAAGTTATCTCGCATCCAAATACTCACCTCTCTCAAAAGGTAAGTGCCATTCTCCGTTATGTTCAAATTAACATATATCGAATACTTAAAGCAAGGAAACAAATTGTTTTGTCGAAACTCAGAAGTTGCATATAGAGTAAACATGCCTGGCAAAATATGAACGGGCATAATAACGAGACCATATAATTTACGACTAAATATAAAATATAAAACATAAACTATAAAAATATAAAATATAAGCTATGATAAAAGATTTGCCCTCACACTTTTTCAAAAAGCATACTTTTTTCACAAAAACATCATTTCCTGCCGATAAGTATTTAAAAGAAGAAGGATATCTGGGTATCCTTGTAAAGGGGCTGTGGCCTAGCCCGGCATGGCGATGGGCTCCAGCGGATAAATGATGAACAACGGGTCTACCGAGTCTAACCCGACGGGGTAGGATAATGAGGAACCGTTGGAGCACTGATAGATGCTCACCAGAAGACTGTATAAGCAGTTGTTCGGAGATACCCGTCGATCGTGAGTTCGAATCTCACCAGCCCCACGTTTTTAATTTATAGTTTTGAGATTAATCATGAATTAGTCTTCTTGAGTGTAGCCGAGATAGAATCTCTATTAATATATAGGCAGCAGGATCCAGAGCATATAAAGCTAAACCCTGCTAACCTACTCTAAACCCTTACTTTGATATGTGCTGGTTTTTATCTTGATTTTCCGACGTTATCGAATATCCAAAACTTGCAGTGTTTTTCGGCATAATCTGGAGTTCCCACGTTCCAATTGCCCCAGAAACCGCGTATGTTTCCACATAATGATTGTTTGTATTCTGATAAATCGTGCTGTCATCCAGTGCCCATGCCGGGAAATAGTATTCCCCAGTATTTACATTGCTTGTTTGAGTTATTTTTGTAGGGTATATGGAAACAAATTGGGAATTATACTTTAGTTTTACTTCAAAAGACGGTTCTTCATTTTTAGGAGAGATACGTAGTCCCATAGCAGGGTCGTAAGTATCGGTCGAGATATCAATTGCTATCGGGGCAGTAGTTGTAGTGTTGAAGATTTTCACGTAAGGAACTGTAGGCTGCTGCATAGCATTGAAGTACAGACCTATTTGGGGGTTAGATCCGTCATTAGCTTTCTTATCAACGTTCATGTCAATATACCCGTTATATGAGCCTGTTGCATTTTCCGGGACAGGTAACTTAATGATTATGTTAGCTATATCGCCTGCCTTTATAACCGAAGGTGCAGAAATCACTATTGCATCATC
Organism: Methanosarcina barkeri 3; assembly: GCF_000970305.1. Lineage (GTDB taxonomy): Archaea > Halobacteriota > Methanosarcinia > Methanosarcinales > Methanosarcinaceae > Methanosarcina > Methanosarcina barkeri_A. The sequence continues at coordinate 2,475,556 of NZ_CP009517.1, read as the reverse complement.
GCTAAGAGCAAACGTATCAAGTGAATTAGCATACGCGTATCTGTTTACCTTAGGATCAATAGTAATATCTTTGTCTGCTACATTTTTGATTTTCATCCTGTACTCATATTCTTGTCCAGCCTTAACGGTATCAGAGATAGAACTTGCCTGAAGCTCGATTTTCGGACTAGCCTGGACGAAAAGATCAAGCTTCATAGAGTTTACATATTCCGTAGAGTATGGGAAAAGATCATCTGTGAAGGCTATAGCTGCTTGATAGTTCGCGCTTTCTGCATCTCTGGGCACATTTACATTAACTGTAAAGTCCTGTAGTGCTCCTGGCTCTACGGTCACGTTCATTGGAGATATAGTGGTCCAGCTTCTAATTGTGTCGTTCCCACTGTTAGACGTAGAAACTACTTTAGGGGTTACAACGAGCGTTTCATTACCTTCGTTCTTGAAACTAACAGTAAATTTTTCACTATTTCCTGCTACCATATACATAGAAAAAGACGTCGGATTTATAGTGTGTACTGTGACATTTCCATCAGTTACATTTCCATCGATGAATCCCGTATCAAAGGTATCATTTTCATAAGTTCCATTTTCGTAAGTAACATTCCCGAAAACTAAGTTTCCGTCAAACTGCCCAGTTTGAGCACATGCGGCCTGTATTAATGCCAGGCAAAGCAGCATTCCTAACAATCGAGGCATTACCTTGAGACTATTAGTTTTGTCCATGTTTCATGCTCCATTCTTTTTATTAAGAACATAACTTCCTAACTAACCCATGAAAGATTTTCAGAAATCTGCATGATTGCCGAATCACAGAGGAACACATCTCTACACTGAAAAATCAACAGCATAAGACATACGACTATAAAATAATATTGTGAGGGGGTTGCAGAAACACTTAGGTTTAAAAGTTAGGAAGTAATAGTTAGAATATACACATTGTATAAAATATTTATGAGTGTGTTAAATCTTCAAATTTAGAAAAGGAATAATTCAGAAATTATCGATGGATAAGACAATGAGAAAACTTTGGAGCACCGACAGAAGCTAACCAGAATTCAGATTACAAAACCAGTTGTTAATAGATATCCGTCGATCGTGATTTCGAATCTCACCAGCTCAATGTTTTTTTCTTTAATTTTGTTTTTCTTTGTACATGTCCTTTTAAGATTCTTTTTCATACATGTTTTTTAGCGTTACTTTTTACTGGAGATGAGGAGAGTTTAAGAAGTAATACTTTCACGTAGCTCCCCCAACGGTTAATAACCTGCAAGTTCAATCTTCTTCTAGCTGCTTAAACCTGCTCAAACCTGACCAACAGCAAGAGAGGTTTTTATCTTGAGACGCGAAAAAGAAGAAATAGCAGTCCTTGTCAGAGCTACCCCTGAAAAAAGCAAAAAGGATGGGGATGGGCATGCTGTAGGGGTAATAGGTATTAATAAACATGGAGAACTGCTGAGGCTCTATCCTCTGGGGTTCAGGTATGGGGAAGGGATGATTGATTTCAGGAAGAATGACCTGCTCGAGGTCACGGTTACTAAACCTGAGCACGATGTCAGGTGGGAGAGCAGGAAAGTCTTAAGTCACGTGAACCTGGAAAATCCCATTAAAGAAAGAGAAATAAAAGAGCTTGTCCTGCCTCTCGTAACGTCTATAGAAAAGCTGAATCTCGAAGGAGCAAGTCTTGGAGTGGTAAAGCCGGAAATCCTTGATCTTGAGATAAAGGTGAACAGCACTGAACCTTATGACAGGCAGCAGTACTTTAACCTCATAGGAGATTTTCTGGAAAAAGGGGAAAAAACCGCCCAAATGCCTGTAGAGATAAGGTTTTTCTTCAGGTGTGAAGGAGAAGAGGCCTGCAGAAGGCATAAAATAATCCTGCTCGATTGGGAGTTCAATGAAACCGTAAGGAATATCATAAGAGATGAACAGGAACCGGCAGCTGTAAAAAGGAAGATAGAAGAATATTTCTCGAACTTAATGAAAGAAAAGGAACTTTATTTTATCATGGGTACGCATTTCATGTATGGAACCTGGATGATAACGGGTCTTTTCTGCCCAGAAAAAGATGGCAAAATTCAGAAAAGCCTTTCCGGATTTTAAAAATAGCATGAAAAAAGAAATAGTATAAAAAACTAATTAGAGAGTTAGAAAAATTGAAGGAAAGATTGATCTAAATTAAATTATAAATTAAATTGACTATTAACTTGAGTAAAGAGTTAACTTAATTAAAGAGTCAACTTGAGTAAAGAGTTGACTTGATTAAAGAGTTAACTTGATTAAATAATCAACCTAAGTGAATAATTAGGTCAATTAAATAATTAGGTTAATTAAACAGTTAATTTAATTATAGAACTTCTGATCCTTCAAGCTCTTTTTCCAAAAAGGCTTCCAGCCTGTCCATACCTTCTTTTATATTTTCGATGCTATTGGCATAGGAGAAACGAAGATAACCTTCGGCTCCATTTCCGAAATCGATTCCTGGTGTGACCGCAACACCAGCCTCGTTGAGAATGCGGCGGCTAAGTTCCAGGGAGTCACTGCCGTACCTGCGAGCATCAGCAAGAACATAAAAGGCTCCCGTCGGCTCTTTGCGGACTTCAAGACCCATCCCAATAAGCCTTTTCAACATGTACTGGCGGCGTATGTTGTAAGTCTGGACCATCTCGGCAACATGGTCCTGTGGACCTTTCAGGGCTGCAATTCCTGCCTCCTGGACAAAAGAATTGGCACAGATGAAAAAGTTCTGATGGATTTTCTGAATCGCACGGATACATTCAGGAGGACAGATAATATAGCCAAGCCTCCAGCCAGTCATAGCATATAATTTGGAAAAGCCATTAAGGACAAAAGCATTCTTAGTGTATTCCAGTATAGTATGATCTTTCCCACTATAGATCAAACCCTGGTAGATCTCGTCCGAAATAATCGGAATTCCTTTTTCATCCGCGATCTCGGCAAGGCCCTGTAAACTTTCCGGAGGCATGATATGCCCTCCAGGATTTGAGGGACTATTGATCAGGATAGCTTTAGTGTTCGGGCTCAGGCACTGCCTTACCGTTTCCGGTTCCAGGGCAAATCCGTTTGTCTCACTCGTGTAAACAAAGACAGGAGTTCCGCCCAGGTATTTCACGAAATTAGGATAGCAGGCATAATGAGGGTTCGACATCACAACTTCATCCATTTTCTCAAGTAGAGCCATAAAAACAATCAAAAGGGCCGGACTTGTGCCAGATGTTACAATAACCTGGTCCGGACTCAGTTCGACTCCGAACTTCTGCTGGTAAGATTCGACTATTGCCTCTCTGAGCGAAAGAAGTCCCTGGCTGTGAGTATATTTTGTAGACCCCCGGCCGATAGCAGCACAGGCAGCTTCACATATGTGCGGAGCCGTAGGAAAATCAGGCTCTCCTACCTCGAGGTGGATTATATGTCTTCCCTCAGCTTCCAGAGCCTGGGCACTTTCCAGCACTTCCATCACATAGAAAGGAGGGATATCTTCAGATTTCTTTGATAAGATGCATTCGGAATTTATTGAAAACATAGAAGACCTTCTGAAAATCAATTATTGTGAAAGGAGCTGAAGTAAAAGCAAGTAACAACATTGATGTTATATCTGAAACTGCGTATGCTTTCAAGATTTAAATATTCTGTGGGAAAAAACAGGATCAGAACTGAGAAAACATAAAGAAAAAAGCTGAACCCTGAGAAACCGAAAGGAAAAAGGCACCTTCCTGAGCAATATAGAAAAAGTCAAATCCTGGCATAAACCCGGTTTATAAGACAGAAACCAGCTTTATAAAATGCTCTACAAAATAGCTTAATTTCTTGGCATGACTTTTTCGAGAACTTTTACACCCGGATCGCTCCAATCCTGGCTTTCAAGTGTTTTCGCAAAATCTCTCTGGAAAACCTGGAACTTTTCAAGATTTTCAGGAATAATATTAAGGAAATCATAGTCTCCGTATGCCCCCGCAAAGAAAGAAGAAACCGTTTCCTCAAATTTTTCCTCTATTCTCTGGGGATACCAGAACCCATCCTGTGAGAGCAAAACAAGGTTAGGATCGGGAACAGGCATATCATCCGAGTAAGTAAAAAACCCTATAGAAATTTCTTCTCCATATTTTGCAAGAATCAGTTGATTCTCAAACTCGGATTTCTGAAGCTTAAGAAGCCATTCCCCCTTTAAAAGATCAGCAACTTCATTGATAACCCCATGAGCCTTGAGTATCTTTTCTGCAACCTGCTGTATATCCAGGATGAAGTTTTTACGTTGTTCCTCAGGTATTTCAAGACAGGATATACAGTTTTCACCGGCCGAAACTCCAGCATACTTAACCTCTTCTTGACCGAGTTTTTTCGGTTCTTCGGCATTTCCTTCAGATTCTTTTCCTGTTTCCCGTTGGACATCGGGAACAGTCTTCCATATCTTATTTTCAGGATATTCTACCGTAACTCGCACCCCATATAGTATAATAGTGGAATACTCATAAATATTAGGTACTGCAAGCCTTTTCACAAGCCCTTTAAAAAACTGCTTGACCGCAAGCCTTTTCAAAAAAGGCTTGAGCGAAAACCCAAAAAGTATTTGGATTTGAGAACTTTATCCCAAGCCTTGCTGGCATGGTCAACTATTGCATCGGTTGAAAAGGTTACTTGAAGCGTTCGGCTCTTCTAAAGAGGTTTTCAGGGGAGCGATCTACTTCGTCACAGATGATCCTGTGGGAAATTGAGCTCGGGAGAATGGAACAGGTCTGATTGTCTGTACCCCGAAGCCCCCAGGTTTCGTCCGTCAGCAGGAAGTAGGAATTTTCAAGTCTGACGCCTTTTGCTTTCAGCGATGACAGCACATGTGGGTCGGATAGATCTTTCCTTATTTCTTCTGCGACTTTTACCTGTGTGCCCGGACCTCCTTTTTTTATTAGATAAAACCGGTCATTCGAGAGGATTTTATCCATTGTACGGATAATCAACCTGTAGCAGGTCTTTTTATTCGTGGATTTTTCTTCAACTTTTTCCAGATAAAGGATATTACGCCCGTTTCGAGCGATATCGGAAAGAATATCATCTCTCCGTGAAAAAGACTCCACCTCACAGGTTGGAACATTCAGGAAAAAGACTGGAAATTTTTTAGATAAACTGTCTGCTGTTGCCTGATTTATCTTTTCGCGTGGAATGTATTCAAAGTTAATACTGAGCCCAGAAAACTTCTTTTCGATTTCGGGCCTTTCCTTCTGGAAAACTTTTACGGCTTCAGTAGAATCATTATAAATAGTAATATCCCTGGCATCTTTTGCAAAAATGTTTGTAAAGGTTACAGCTAAAGAAAGGGCCTCAAGTTCACAGTCAAGGTTACTTTTAGGGGAACCGGGAACCTTTGTTGTAGACTGATGGATCTGTTTGCCATTCCTAAGTACAGTACAACCAATATAAGAGTCCTCACCTTCATTAAAGGAAGAATCACAGTAAATCTCAAACATGCTTAATTTCACCTGTTCAGTAGAAGATTCTATTGCAAAATGGACTAAAATGTAGAGTAAACGTATAAACAGTAATCCTGCAAGCTGGACTACAAAATAACAAATTAATAGCTATAGCTATTGATAAAGTATGATATTAGAAATATATAACTTATAAGTAGAATAAAAAATAAGGAAAGAGAAGAGAAACTAAAAGAAAAGAAGAAAAAAGAAACTAAAAAAAGCTAGGAAAGGAGTAAAAAAGCAAAGAAGGATAAAAGGCAGTGTGCCGAAAGTTCTGTAAATTCAAAGTCGAATTTTTGGATACTGAACAAAATTCAGTTCTCTTGCTAGGGGATTTTCAAACCACAAACTTTATAAGATTTATAATTTTACAGAAAAAGTGGCGCACTGCCGGATAACAAAAGGGAGTAAAAGGCAAAAGAAATAAAAAACACACATGATATTCTTCGAATAACATGCCCAGAGAATGAAAGTCTTATTTCCTTACCTTTTTTAGAATTTAACTCCATCATTACCTTGGACAGGAAGGTTGTTTTTACTTTGGTTCTCCGAAACCGTCAAAAAACTAACCCTTGAATTGCCATCGAAGGCCCAGATGTGACTTTGATCACGAATGCCAAATTGCCTTTGAGGCAATTCTACTGTCCTTGAAATGATGGAGTAATCTAAATTGGAAGGGGAAATAAACAAATCTTGTGGTTTAGATATTCACAAACATTTTTTTATTGCTACAATTCTGAGTAGATCCGGTGAAAAACAGCAACAACGTTTTGCCAGAGATGATGATGGGATTTTAAACCTTAAAAATTGGGTAACATCAGAAAAATGTGACGTTGTAGCCTGTGAATCAACAAGTGATTTTTGGGTTCCGATTTATGGGGCATTGACAGATCATTTGCCTGTTATAGTTGGAAATGCTCGAGATATGAAGGCATTTACACATAAAAAAACTGATAAAATAGACTCAGAAGTAATTGCACAACTTGCATTGAATAAAATGATTCAACCATCGAGAGTTTTTCCAAAAAGGCATAGAGAATTCAGGTCATATGTTAGGCTCAGGTTAACTCTGGTAAGAAAAAGAACAGATATTAAAAATGAATCTCATGCTATTCTTTCTTCCGAAATGTTACATCTGGGTGATGTGCTTACTGACATTTTTGGAAAAAATGGTAGAGCAATTCTAGCAGGAATATCTTCAGGTAAAAACGTTGACCAGATTATAGAATCTCTTTCTCCAAATGTTCGGAAAAAAGCTGTTCAGATAAGAGATATTCTTGACAGAGAAATATCCCAGAGTGCTGCAATCAGGCTTCAGATATGCCTTAACCTTATAAAACATTTAGATGATGAGATTGAGACTCTAGAAAGGGAAATTTTCAATTATGCTTATCAAAAGCATAAAAGGGAAATGGAGATTTTAATGTCAGTTCCAGGTATTGGAGAACTTGGTGCAGCGACTCTAATTGCTGAAATAGGAAGTTTTAGTGATTTTCCAACGGGAGATAAGCTTGCTTCGTGGCTTGGAATAGTTCCTAATGTGTATCAATCTGCAGATAAATATCATAACGGAAGAATCACTAAGAGAGGATCAAAAGTAGCAAGGTGGATTCTAACTCAGATTGCTCAAGCAGCAGCAAGAAAGAAGAATAGCAGGTTAAAAGAATTTTTTAACAGGAAAAAGAAGTCAATTGGATATGCAAAGGCAATTATTGCCCTGGCAAGGAAAATTGCAACAATAATATGGCATCTTATCACAAAGGATGAGATGTACCAAGATGAAACAGGGTATGAAAAAGGAGAAGTTCAAAAGAGGAAGATTGTGGAAACCGAGATATTCTCGGTTGATGAAAGGATAACAATAATTAGTGGTATTATCGCAATTATGGGAAAAAAGGAACAAGAGAGTACGTGAAAAACAAATAATCACGTACTTTCATGCCAAATAAAAAGAAAGGAAGAAAATCAAAATTAGATTATGATTGTAGCTGCCCTTTCGTCCTTTTCTTCATCGAAGTCCGTAACAAGAGCTTCGGTTGTTAGCACCATTCCAGCAATTGAGGCAGCGTTCTGGAGGCCGCTTCTAACTACTTTTGTGGGGTCGATGACACCTGCTTCAAAGAGGTCTTCAAAGAGATCTTTCTTTGCATTATAACCAAAGAGTTCACCGGGTTCAGCCCTGATGGTTGCAACAACTTCAGCACCTTCCTTGCCTGCATTTTCAGCGATCTGGCGTACAGGTTCTTCGATAGCTCTCTGAACTATTTTTACGCCTACTTCTCTGTCGCCTTCAAGTTTCAGAGAGTCCAGAATGGCAGCTGCACGGAAAAGACTTATTCCACCACCTATAACCACACCTTCTTCAACTGCGGCTTTTGTGGCGTTGAGGGCATCATCAATTCTCATCTTTTTCTCTTTCAGCTCGGTTTCGGTTGCAGCTCCCACCTTGATTACTGCTACCCCACCTCCTAACTTTGCCTGGCGCTTTTTGAGTTCGGTCTTCCTGTAATCCGCATCTGCAATATTAATCTGAGCTTCGATAAGACTGACTCTTTCCTTAATCTTTGCTTTATCACCTTTGCCTTCCACAATGATGGTCTTATGGTTATCAATTGTGACTTTCCTTGCACTTCCAAGCATATAATCATCGAATTCCTCAAGCTTCATGCCCTTGTCTTCGCTGATTACCTGTCCGTCGGTTAGCACGGCAATATCTTCGAGCATTTCCTTTCTCTCGTTTCCAAACCCTGGAGCTTTGACCGCACAGACCCTTAGTGCTCCGCGAATGATATTCAGAATCAGGGCAGCCTGGGCATCCCCATCGACATCGTCAGCAATAATAAGGAGAGAACGACCTTCAGAGGCAACTTTTTCAAGCACGGGAACGATTTGCTTCATGCTGTTGATTTTCTTGTCCGTGATCAGGATGTAAGGGTCGTCAAATTCGCAAACCATTTTTTCGGTATCTGTTGCCATATAAGGAGATACAAAGCCTCTGTCGAATTGCATTCCTTCTACAACATCCAGGCTGGTCTCCATTGTTTTGGAGTCCTCGACCGTGATTACCCCGTTATAGCCAACTCTTTCCATGGCATCGGCGATCAAATTGCCAATTTCTTCATCGTTATTTGCAGAAACTGTAGCTACCTGTACGATTTTCTCCTTACCTTTTACCTCAACGCTCTTGCTCTTGAGATAGTCTACAACCTTTTCTGTTGCAATCTCAATACCTTTTTTGACATCTATAGGGTTTGCTCCGGCACTGATATTTTTCAGGCCTTCCCTGATCATGCTCTGGGCAAGAAGTGTTGCAGTGGTTGTTCCATCTCCGGTATTATCCTGAGTTTTTGAAGCAACTTCTTTGACAAGTTTGGCCCCCATATTTTCGAACTTGTCATGAAGCTCGATCTCCTTTGCAATAGTTACCCCGTCATTTGTGACCACAGGTTTTGTACTTTTATCCAGTACAACATAACGTCCCTTTGGCCCGAGAGTGATCTTGACAGTATTTGCAACTTTATCTACACCATTTAAAAGTGCCTTTCTTGCATTTTCATCAAACATTATCTGCTTTGAAGCCATCTGTATTCACCTGAATTAAAGTCAAATAGAATCAAACCTTTTCTCAAGTTAAATTTAGAGAATGAAGTTCGGATATATTCTTAAATTCTGAATCAAATCTGAACACATTCTTCCTATGTTCTTCAAAATCGGCCTCGTTCAAAATTATTCTTCAGCGACTGTTGCCAGAATATCCTTGAAGTCGACAAAAAGGAACTTTTCATCGTCAATTTCAATTTCATCAGATTGATATCCCCCGTAGATTACATGGTCACCTTTCTTCAGGGGAAGCTCCTTTCCATCTTCAAAAGTCCCTACCGCAATAACAACACCTTCCTTTTTCTCCTGCCGTGCAGACTCAGGGATATATATCCCGCCTTTTGTCACTTCTTGTTTCTTCTGGTGCTTAAGCAAGACTCGTTCGCCAATAGGTTTGATAATCACTTTATTGTTCCTCCTTATGTGTAAGTGACCCCATTTTAGCTGAACATTAACTGGTAGCTATGAATCAGTATGGGATTAGTCAATATATTGAGCGCTCGTGCGCTTAACTATCTGCATATAATGTGAGTCTCATATTTAAAAGTTACTGGAAAAATAAATAAGATTCTCAAAAAATCGAAATGATTTCAATAAAATGCAAAAAAGCTATATATACAAGATATTGTAAAATATACAATGATGGTCCAACAGATAATCCTCAGATATCTTGAAAAACCGCATGTAAAAAGTATGGAAGACGATCTTCTATGGTTATGCGATAGTTTTGGCTTTTCTTCGGGTAGAGACACGGAAAATACTGCCACCAGGATAGTTTTTAGTTTGCTTGATAGACTATCAAATGATGAAATAACTTCCTCAGAAGCCCTTGCTGAAGACCTTCAGATGAAAATATCCCGAGTAAACCATCATCTGAGGAATCTTAATGACTCAGGTCTCCTTTACAGAAAAAAACGTCTGATATACCTTCGTGGAGGAAGTCTGAAAGCTGCAGTAAAAGAAATGCGAAAGGACTCGGAAAGAATCTTTGACGAGCTTGAAAGCATAGCTGAAGAAATAGATCTCAGGGCAGGTATCAAAAATAGATAAGAAATTAAGACAGAGACAGAGAAGAATTCGACATTAACTGAGAAGGAAATAGTTCAATAATAAAAATATTAAGCAGGAACGAAACTCAATAATAAAAATTTGGACCGGAAAAAAACTCAATAGTAAAACTTTGAACCGGAAAGAAACTGAATAATAAAAACTTTAAACCGGAAAGAAATTCAATAATGAACTCACTTATTTCCACAACCGTGAATAAAGTATCCATAACGCGCTGCCCTGATTATTCTTATACGGAAAAAGCAATAGCTGAGGCTCTGGAACTTCTAGGGGGCCTTGAGAATATAATTCATCCTGGTGACAGCGTACTCCTGAAACCAAATATCCTTGCAGCTGCCTCTCCTGAAAGTGCAGTAACCACTCATCCTTCAGTTGTAGCGTCAATGTGCAAATTCGTACTTAAGGTCGGAGGAAAACCTATAGTAGGGGACGGAGCCGGAATCTCAAGGCCAGGAGCCACCTCAAAAGCCCTGAAAGTTTCAGGTATAGAAGAAGCTGCCCGAAAAGCCGGAGCAAAAGTAGTAAATTTCGAAACCGCAGGCTTTACCCAGGTAGATGTCCCGGATCCTCTTCAGTTCCGCAAGTTGTACATTGCAAATCCTGTCCTTGAAGCTGATGTAATTATATCTCTCCCAAAACTAAAAACTCATGAACTTACCTACTACACAGGTGCGGTTAAGAACTTTTTCGGAACTCTCCCCTTAAGATGCCGGAAGGAAGCGCATCTTCTTGGAAAAAGAGACCTTTTTGGCGAAGCCGTTGCCGATGTATACTCGGTTGTCAGGCCTGCCTTCGCAGTCATGGATGGGGTTATAGGCATGGAAGAAAATGGGCCTTCTCATGGGAAACCCGTAAATTCCAGAGTAATTTTGGCAAGCCGGGATTGCATTTCCCTGGATATTGTTGCTGCTGAAATGATAGGTTTTGATCCTCTCAAAATTCCTACGACACAAGGAGCCATGAAAAAAGGATTTGGAAATCAGTGTCCTGTTGTGGTCGGAACCCCATTGGAAGAAGTCAAAAGGAAATTCAAACCATCCAGTGGAGGAGTCAGTACAGCTCCTTCCTTTCTTACCCGCAATCTAGGCAAATACTATAAGATTTATCCCAGGATTAACAGGAGAAAATGCACTCACTGCGGAGCCTGTTATTTAAACTGCTCTCCTCATGCTGTTGAACGGCTTGAAGACGGGAGTTTTAAAATCAATGAAGAAAGGTGTATCCTGTGTTATTGCTGCCGCGAACTATGCCCCAATAACGCAGTGGAAATTAAAAAGTCGTTGCTTGCAAAGCTTTTGGCAGAAAAGACAACATGAATATGTAAAAGTGACAACATATCAAAATCGTAAGTAGAAGAATTAACAGGAAATTAACAGGAAATTAACAGGAAATTAACAAGAAGTTAATAAAAAGTTAATAAAAAATTAATAAAAAATTAATAAAAAGTTAATAAGAAATAAGAAGTTAATAAGAAACGGATCCTTTTAATCGATTTTACAGTTAATTTAAAGACAGATTTAGACTTTTAGAATAAACCGAATATAAAATAGCTAGCATATAACTAGCGTTTCTAACCTTAATATAATTTGGTTTAGGGAGACATGCTAACATTGCCTCCCTCATATATTTATTATTTTTGTTCCCGTCTCTAATTCCCGTCTCTATATCACTCTTCTCTTTCAATGATATTTGCGTTCCCGCCTTTCTGCCACCTCTTTTTCTCTTTCCAACCGCTCAAGTCTCTCTTCATTGGTTTCGGTCTTTTCCAGTTTTTCTATCCGTTCTTTTTCCTGCCGTGCTATTAGTTCCTCTGCTGTCTCCAGGGGTCTTTCACTTTGAGTGCTAGTTGTCCTCTGTGGCTGGGTTTCTCTAGACATTCCTGTAGCTACGCCTGTCTGCCAGTAAGGCTGGTATCCATAATAGGTGTAGGTTCTGGAGAGCTCCTCACGAGTTAATGGCCAGTTGTCCTTGTCAAAGCCTTCTGCCTTTTCCAGAACATCCCTGGGAATATCAAGTAAGAAGGCATGCTCATGCGGCCTCGATGTAAAAGCCTGCCAGGGAATTGCAAAGAACTTGTCGGCCATGCCCAGAAATCCGCCAAAGGAAAGCACAGCATATGCTATTTTACCGTTTTCGAGGTCAACCATTAGTTCTTCGATCCTTCCAATATCCTCTCCAGCCGAATTGACAACTCTATCTGTTTTTATCGTACTTGCTGATAAAAAGTCAGGCATTTCTCTACCTGCCATAACTCTCGTCTGGGCTAGAGTCTCAGCTTCTACCCGCTCTCTCTCCATTTGTGCCAGCCTTTCTCTCTCTTTCTTGGCCTGACTTTCTACTTCAGTACGTTCTTTTTCCAGTTGTGCCAGTTTCTGCCTCTCGGTTTCGGCCTGTCTCTGAGCCTCCGTACACTCTCTTTCCAGTTGAGCCAGTCTATCTCGGCGGGTTCCCTCCTGTATCTGTACTGATTTCAACTCTTCTTCAAGACGGGATACAGCTTCCATTTTTTCCTGTCTTCTTGCCTCCTGTAACTCTTTTTCCAGCTGTACTAACCTTTGTTTTTCAGCCTGTGCCTGCCTCTCAGCCTCAATCCGCTCTCTTTCCAGACGTGCTAGCCTTTCCCTTTCGGTATCTGCCTGTTTCTGGGCTTTTGTCTGCTGTTTTTCTAGCTGGGAAATTTTTTCTTCCTGTGTTCTCCTTAACTCTTCAAGCCTTTCTCTTTCTTGCTGCGTCTTTCTCTCTTCTTCCGCTCCTACCGGTAGCGCCTGTCCTTCTCTTTCCATTCTGGCCATCCGTTCAGGTTCGCTCTCAGCTGGCATTGCTGCCGAGACTCCTGCTGCCTGTGTTGCCATTCCTGTCTGCCAGTAAGGTTGATACCCATAGTAGCTGTAGGTTCTGGAGAGCTCCTCACGAGTCAAAGGCCAGTTGTCCTTGTCAAAGCCCTCTGCTTTGTCGAAAGTCTCATTAGACACATTGAGAGCGAAAGCATGCTCATGCAGTCTAAGTGAAAGAGCCTCCCAGGGAAGAGCAAATAATTTATTGCCTATACCCAGAAATCCACCATGTGAGACTACAACGTACCCTACTTTTCCATCCTGGAGATCAATCATAAACTCTTCAATCTTCCCGGTATCCTTTCCAGATTTATCGATAACTTTGTCCCCTTTTAGCGTGTCTGCGGACAAGAAATCTGGATTTTCTCTCTCTGAAGATGTGCCTCTTGTCCTGGCCATCCTTTGTGATTCGATTTCTTCAGGTACTCTTGGCTGCCAGTAAGGCTGGTATCCATAATAGCTGTATACGGTGGAAAGCCATTCACGGGAGGTGATAGGCCAGTTGTCTTTGTCAAAGCCTTCTGCCTTTTCCAGAACATCCTTGGGAACATCAAGAATGAAGGCGTGATCGTGAAGTTTTAATCTAAATGCTTGCCAGGGAATAGCAAACAATTTATCGCCCAGACCCAGGAATCCTCCAAAAGACATTACAACATACGCTAGCCTTCCGTCGCGAAGATCAATCATTAATTCTTCAATCTTTCCAAGGTCATCCCCAGCTTCATTGACAATCTTATCTCCTTTTATTGTGCTTGCTGACAAAAAATCTGGATTATTTCGATCTGCCATATTTCCAACCCCCAGTTTTTAGAAAATTTACATTTTAAATACCTTCACTCCATGCATAACTTCAAACTTCTTCCCCATAAATTTATTTAAGCATCCCTTCTTCTAGCAGGATTTATACATATGTCTGCCTGCCAGATCAAGATTAAGACACATTAACTGAGACCGGCTTTATAATTTCGGCATCTGCCAGTAAGGCTCGTACTCATAGTAGCTATACACAGTGGAAAGCCACTCACGGGTGGTTACGGGCCAGTTATCTTTATCAAAGCCTTCTGCTTTTTCAAGAGTATACTTAGGAATATTAAGTAAGAAGGCGTGTTCTTGAAATTTTGCTTGAAGAGCCTGCCAGGGGATAGCAAAAAACTTACCGCCCATATCCGAAAACTCACCGAAGGAAAGGATGGAATATGCCACTCTTCCAGCCTGGAGGTCAATTATTAACTCTTCAATCTTTCCAAGATTCTCTCCAGCGATACTGACAACTTTTTCTCCTTTTATTGTGTCTGCCGGTAAAAAATCTGGATATTTTCTAACCGATGTTCTTCTCATTCTAGCAATTCTTTCCGATTCGGTCTCACCAGGCAATCCGGCTTGTTTTGCCACTACAGTTTGCCAGTAAGGCAGATGTCCATAATAAGTGTAGACTCCGGATAGTTCATCTCGGGTTAAAGGCAATCTATTCTTATCGAAATCTTCGGCTTTTTCCAGAACCTCACCAGAGATATCGAGAATGAAAGCATGCTCATGTATTTTTGGTGTAAGAGCCTCCCAGGGAATAGCAAACAGTTTATTTCCCTTATCCAGGATTTCACCAAAAGACAATACGGCATATGCTATTCTTCCGTCTGCAAGATCAATCATTAATTTTTCAATCCTTCCAATATCTTCTCTAGTTTTATTGACTACCTTATTACCTTTTAGCTCACCTTCTGACAAAAAATCCGGATCATCTCTATCTACCATATTCTAGCTCCCCAAACTAAAGAGATAAGTATTTTTAAAGCCTGGACTCCAAGAACTATTACAAATTTCTCTCCTGATTAAGTTAGTTCCAACCCCCTATTTGCCAGTACTTATACCTGTATCTATGATTATTAAGGTTCAGATATTGCCCGGACGGCTCTCTATTCTTTGTGTCTGCCAGTAAGGCTGATATCCGTAGTAACTGTACACAGTAGCAAGCCACTCACGATTAGTTACAGGCCAGTTATTTTTATCAAAGCCTTCTGCTTTTTCCAGGACGTCCTTGGGAACATCAAGTAAGAAAGCGTGTTCGTGTGGCATTAGTGTAAAAGCCTGCCAGGGTATACCAAATAGTTTATCACCCAGGCCCAGGAATCCGCCAAAAGACAAGACGACATACGCTATTCTTCCATCTGTAAGATCAATCATGAATTCTTCAATCTTTCCGATATCCTCTCCGTCTGCATTGACGACCTTATCCCCTTTTAGCGTGCCTGCAGACAAGAAATCTGGATTTTCTCTCTCTGAAGATGTGCCTCTTGTCCTGGCCATCCTTTGTGATTCAGCTTCTTCAGACACTCCTGTCTGCCAGTAAGGTTGATACCCATAATAGCCATATACAGTGGAAAGCCACTCATGTGAAGTTACAGGCCAGTTGTCTTTATCAAACCCTTCTGCCTTTTTAAGAGTCTCTTTAGGAATATCAAGTAAAAAGGCATGTTCGTGTGTTCTCAGTTTAAAAGCCTGCCAGGGAATGGCGAACAGCTTATCACCCAGACCAAGAAATCCACCAAAAGAAAGAACGACGTATCCTATTCTTCCATCATGGAGATCGATCATTAATTCTTCAATTTTCCCAAGATCTTCTCCTTCCCTATTGACGACCTTATCTCCTTTTATTGTGCTTGCTGACAAAAAATCCAGATTATCCCTATTTGCCATATTTCAACTCCCTAAATTTAAGGAGACAACCGTCCCAAAGCTTGCGCCCCTAGACACAGCTCTAAAACCCCTCCCTAATTAATATTATTTTTTTGATGTTACTTAAAACTACCGGAATCACTAAAAGTAATATTTTATGTTATTAAGTGGAGATATATTGATAAATATTATAAAGAAGGGACAGAAACGGGAAGATTTTTTTGGAAAATTATTCTTTTATATTGAAGGGTATTGTGCTAGCATATCAGTTGAAATATCGGATAATATCTCTTTCTTTGAAGAAAGTTATTGCTTGAACTGGCAAGTAAAAAAGCGAAATTTATAGGGAAAATTTTCAATTAAGATTAAGAATCAAATTTTTATAGCAATTTAAAGCATTTATGAACACTTTGACAATGATAACTAGAAGGTCTATGGATCTTAAAAGAAATGAAAAGCCGGTAATTAAGTTATAATCTTTTCCTTTTTATCTTTTTGAAAGCTCTTTTAACTCATAAAGCCGAAAATAGATATCAGAATTTTCAGACAATATTTCTGTAATCTTACCTTCGAAGGTGATAAGATACCCCAGACCTATATAGACACCGAATATGCTCCAGAAAAATGCTTTCATTGCAACGGAGCAGGACATGTTAATGGCAAAATTTGTGAAGCTTGTGGGGGACAGGGTGCTGTACTCGTTGCTCAGCCTGCGATAGTATGTCCTTTATGTAACGGTTCCGGGATTTTTGAGAGTGGAACTTGCAGGGTATGCGGAGGAAGCGGCTGGGCTCTTCTTTGAAAATAATTTTATGGATCAAGTAAATGAAAGGAGCGACTTAAAGGTGAAAATAGTGACTTAAAGGTGAAAATAGTGACTTAAAGGTGAAAATAGTGACTTAAAGGTGAAAATAGTGACTTAAAGGTGAAAATAGTGACTTAAAGGTGAAAAGAGCGACTTAAAGGTGAAATGAATGACTTAAAGGTGAAAAGAGCGACTTAAAGGAAATCTCGGAATTTCGGGAAGACTATCAATTTTGCCTTTTCCGAAACTCTGCTTTTCTTTCATCAGGCAGACAGTCAAAACAGGTTTCATAGTTTACGGACTTATATCTGTTCCTGCACTTAGGGCAGATATCCATACCCCTGAGGCTTGCAAAATGGCATCGTTTGCAAAGCACAATTGCGTTTTTCAAGGACTCACGTTCTTCCACTGCTTTTTTAGTTTCTTCTTCAATTAACTCTTTAATCCCGGTTTCTTCTAGCCATTCATGATAAAGCTTTTTGAAATTGCCTTCTTCTGAATCTTCAAGGAGAACTTCAATGAACTGCTCCTCAAGGTTAGTATGGTCAGGTTCGGTTTTATGCACAGTTGAAGCTTTATGCCAGGCAGGATGACTTTTATGACGGTGTTTGCCGGAAGGAGCAGAATCGAATTTCTGATAATTTTGCCTGTAAATTTCCTTGAACCTGGTATACGCAACACTGTAAATCTCGGAGCTAACCTGCGTCGGAGAAAAAGCTCTGGGAGTGTGAATACATAGGGAGTCGGAAGTTCCACACCACGCGCAGGTTTTACCTTTGAGAAATTCAGCCCTTTTTTCTTTCCATTCCTTTGTGTTGCGTTTCATAGAGTCACCTCAAGAGAACTAAAGTAAAATAGATTCTTTTACTTAACTGAATGAAAGAAAAAGTCTTCCAAAAATGGGAAAATTTGGTATGGTCATAATATTTTGAAATTATGAGGCTTTATTTCCCTTCTTTACTAAAATATATGACATATTTTGTCCCCTGGATTCTTTTAAGCTCTATAACACCGCCTATTTGTTCAACAAGAATGTTTATTAGCTGGAGCCCCAGGGATTCAGTATTTTGAAAGTCAATTTCGTTGGGAATTCCTATCCCGTTATCGGCTACTATAAGCATGTAACGGAAATTATTGTTTATAGAATCCTTACAGTCGTTTATACAATCCTTACAGTCGTTTACACTATCCTTACAGTCGTTTACACTATCCTTACAGTCTTCCTTCAGTAGACGGTTTTTATCCTGACCTGAGATGCCGTACTCTGTAGCAAGAGTTTCAGTTCTGTAGAAATTTATGTTGATTTCGCCTTCTTTTCCCGAGGGAAAAGCATGCTTCAGGGAATTTGAAACGATTTCGTTTATAATAATTCCAAGAGGAACTGCAGTATTCATTCCCAGATAAACCTGCTCAAGGTTCAATTTGAGACTTATATTCCTGTTTCCTACATTGTAGGAACTAAAAAGATCTGTGGTTAGCTTTCTCAGGTAGTCCGAGAAGTCGAAAGCATCCGTACTTTCACTCTCATGGAGTCTCTCATGGATCATTGCGATGGATTCGACACGGTTCTGGCTCTCTCTAAAGGCTTCGATCACCTCTTTATCTTCGAATTTTTCTGCCTGAAGGCTGAGGAGAGACGAAATTACCTGAAGGTTATTCTTTATGCGGTGATGGACCTCTTTTAATCTGATTTTGTCTATTTTTTCCAGAGCTTCCTCAGCCATTTTGCGTTCGGTGATATCATAAACCAACCCCTGGAACTTTTCTGAACTTTCTGATTCATCCAGGATTCTCTGGAAGATCTCACGGACCCATTTTATTTCCCCATCTTTTTTCCGTATACGATATTCACTTTCAACGATAGAATTAATGTTTGATTTTAGTTTGTCTTTTTTTTTAGAAATAACAGGACGGTCTTCAGGTATGATTATTTCTTGCCAGTCAACTCTTCCAGAAAGGAAATCCTGCTTCGAATAGCCGGTTATTTCCTCAACCGAACCATGTAGAAATATCAGTTTAAACTTTTCATTAAATTGGAACCCGATTCCCTGAAGGTTTTGCATATAGGAACTGTAACTATCTGACTCGTGTTCCGGATTGTCTTCTTTCTTAGCGCTTCGATACGCAGTCAAGTATCTTTTACCTATTATTCTGCAAATATGACCGTATTCATCCTCAAAGAAAACAGCTTTCTGCCTGAAATTTTCTTCTCGGTGTTTAAGTTCTCTGAATAGAAGACTGCAAGGTTCTTCGAATCCGATATCTACGATTGCTTTATAGACCAGATAAAAAGACAATAATTTAAAGAAGAGACCTATAATGCTTGGAGCCTCACCTGTTTGACTGTCGAATATAAATAACAGTGAAACAAAGCCTGTAAGCACCAGGGAGATTGAGAGTAAATTGAAAACTTTTTCTTCGAACCTATCTCTGACAATGTACAGGAGAAAAAATGAACAAAAAGATATAAAAGAAATTAAGTATCCACTAGCTACTTTGAACTGAGTAAACCCCAAACTCTGGAAATAAGAATCCTGGGAGTTTTCGGAAAAAAAAATTGAAATTAGGCAGGTAACACTAATTACTGCATATACAAGAAATGCCCTCCAGGCAAAAATTGAGCTTTCAAGGGTTTTGACGTTTCTCTCCTGTCTCTCTCCAGCGTGTATCAAAAACAGCGGAGCTACCAGAAAAGAAGTGCTTTCCAGGAATCTTGCGACGATCCAGAACTTAGCGGTCAGGTCTGTATCAAATCCGGGAAATACCCTCATGTGGTGGAACGCAAGCGCACTTAGAAAGTCGAAACTTCCTACGAAAAAGTAACCGACCCCCAATATCAGAAGGTATCGGTTTTCCAAACGGCTTCTTGACTTCCACACGATCAGGAATATCACGTATGCAAAGTAGACGCTAAACAGTTCTACTACTATATGGAAGAGGAGGTAATTGTTAAGGCTAATTAGATAAAGCAAAATAATTATGGTTATCCAGACCATCAATTCGTAGACGTCTACTTTTAGTATATTTTTTCTGACATTTGATATGTTCAATCACCTCCCTGCACTTGGCGTCTCAAAAGTTCATGAGCTTTAGATAAGACTGAATATTTAGACTTATAAAGTAGATTTTAACATTAAGTTGATTTTAATATTGAGTAAACGGTTTTAATATCAAGCAAATGGTTTTTAACATTAAGTTGATCTTAACACTGAATTATACTGAGTTTATAATTTTAGACCTGAATAACCTGCAAATAATAGAATCGGAAGAGTAAAAAGCATTGCAGAAAAGAGAATAAGAGAAAGCCAGGAGGCACCATACCTTATTAACTGTATTCTCAGTAAAGCAGCGCAGACAATATGCTCCCCCAAGTATATCAGTTCCAAGAAGAATCATCAATGATCAAGCAATCCATTATTTATTCATATACAACAACCCACTTTCCAAATTTATAATATACATAAGAGCATAAATTATTTTAAGTTAATTATTCAAAAAATTGTCTACGAGCAAAAAATAATTTGGTGTAAAAAGTTTGAACGGCTTGATAATACTTCTTATTATAAGCAATTAATTAGAGTGTACCGAATCTACTGTAAATCCTGAGTCATGTTTTATATGCTGTATTTGAAACTGGTCTACAATTGTTGAGTTTTCAATTTGATAATTTTTTAGAGTTTGTTGTTTTATAGAATTTTCAGAACATTGTCAGGTAATATTTGAAATTTTTACTCTTTCCCTAGTCCCATCATTTCAAAAAGAAGTAATTATATAAATTTTAAGCTTAAATTTTATACTCTATACGTTTAAGGGTTTGAACATAGATACTATAAATCAATATGATTTATCTTAGATTATCTTTTCAATTAATCAAGTTCGACAGGGGTTGAGGGACAAATGGCACTTTTTAAAGACCGGATAGATGCCGGGAAAAAGCTTGCAAAAGAACTTTCAAAATACGCAAACCGTTCAGATGTGTTGATACTTGCACTCCCGCGTGGTGGGGTTCCTGTTGCATTTGAAGTTGCAAAGGAACTTAATGTAAGGATGGATGTGTTCATAGTACGAAAACTGGGAGTGCCCGGAAATGAAGAACTGGCAATGGGAGCGATCTCTTCAGACAATATCCGTGTGTTGAATGAAGACGTTGTCAGGTCTTTTCAGATACCTGAAAGGGTAATTAATATGGTATCTGAGAATGAGCTCAAGGAACTTGAACGTAGGGAACGCGCTTATCGTGGAGATAGACCCAAGCCTGAGATTAGTGGTTCGACTGTGATTTTAATAGATGACGGGCTTGCTACAGGTGCGACAATGCGTGCAGCTGCAGCTGCAATTAAAACTAAAAACCCGGCTAAAATAGTGGTTGCAGTGCCCACAGGAGCACGTGATACGTGTGAGCTTTTCGGAAGGGAGGTAGACGAAGTAATATGCGTAGCTACTCCTGAACCTTTCTATGGGGTAGGAGCCTGGTACGGGAATTTCAGTCAGACCACCGATGAAGAGGTCTGCGAACTTCTGGATAAAGCAAGAGCTCTCCCAGCAAGATAATAGTAATGTTTGGTATTTGGTAATAAAATTTAAAGATAGTAATGTTTGATATTTAGTAATGCAATTTAAAGATGACAATATTTGATATTTAGCAATGCAGTTTAAAGATAATAGTAGTGTTTAATATTTAGTAACGCAATTTATTATTTTTCAGATTCGGACCTATAATTAATAGTGAAATGTTTTGGGGGGTTATAATGAGAGAACTATCAAATAAAGGTAAAAGCAGTAACGAAGTCAAGATCCCGATTAATTCTGTTACACTTGAAGGAAACCTCACAATTCCTGAAGGAGCAAAAGGAATTGTCGTTTTTGCACATGGGAGCGGGAGCAGTCGTTTCAGTTCTCGGAATCGGTATGTTGCTCAGGAACTTCAGAAAGAAGGCCTTGGAACACTGTTGTTTGATCTGTTGACAGCTGAGGAAGAGAGAATTGACATGATAACTGCTCACCTAAGGTTTGATATTGACCTGCTTGCAAACCGGCTTGTTAGCGTAACAAACTGGCTTTTCAGCAATCCTGAGACTAAAAATCTCAACATAGGTTACTTTGGTGCCAGTACGGGAGCTGCAGCAGCACTCATAGCTGCAAAAGAACATGCGAACGTTATAAAGGCCGTAGTTTCCAGAGGTGGAAGGCCCGATCTGGCTGAAAAAGCCCTACCGAATGTAAAGGCGCCAACACTACTTATTGTAGGTGGGGATGATTATCAAGTAATAGAAATGAACGAATGGGCGTTAGACCGCTTGAAAGCGGAACAAAAAGAACTTAAGATCGTTCCCGGAGCAACCCATCTCTTTGAAGAGCCGGGAACGTTAGAACAGGTAGCAAATCTGGCTGGAGAATGGTTTAAAAAATACCTTTTGGAAAAAGAATAAAAAGTTAAAATAAGTTAGGAAAAAGGCTGAATATATCTTTGTTTTAAACGTTAGTTTTTTAAATGTTAGTTTTTAAATGTTAATTTTTAAATGTTAGTTTTTTTAAACGTTAGTCTTGTCTAAGTATTAGTTTTATTTAAATATAGTTTTTATTTTAAGTTTTAATTTTGATTAAATATCCGAATTATATGACAAAAATGGTTCTCAAAAACAGTTTTATTTTAATTTTCCAGAGTTTTCGGAGCTGCTAAACCAGATAACGAACTCTGTTCCCCTGTTCCTTCTGAGCTCAATACAACCGTCAATCTGTTCTATAAGAATATTTATTAGCTGGAGCCCCAGGGAATCAGTATTTCTGAAGTCAATTTCTTCGGGAATTCCTCTGCCATTATCAGCTACGGTCAAGATATAATCAACATTTGGTTCACCCTGACAGCTTATGCCCGTTTCTGGCTTTTCTGGTTTTGAGACGTACTTGTCTGCTTCTTGCAGTTGAATACTGATTTCACCGTTATTTACGTCAGGAAAAGCATGCTTCAAAGAGTTTGAGATTAGTTCGTTTACGATAATGCCAAGAGGAATTGCAGTATCCATGCCAAGATAAACATGTTTAAGTTCAAGCTTCAGGTTTACACGACTCTTGCCCACATGATATGAACTGAAAAGATCTGCGGTCAGTTTCTGCAGATAATCTGCAAAATCGAGAGTGTCGATGCTGTTACCTTCATGAAGTTCCTCATGAATTATTGCTATGGATGCAACGCGGTTCTGGCTTTCCCTGAAGGCTTCGAGTACCTTTTCATCTTCGAATTTTTCTGCCTGAAGGCTGAGCAGGGATGATATTACCTGAAGGTTGTTTTTTATACGGTGATGAATCTCTTTTATACGAGTGCCTTCTATTTTTTTCAGAGCTTCTGCTGCAATTTTATACTGAGTAATATCGTGAACCGAACCCTGAAATTTCGCAGACGTTCTGGACTCATCCGATATTTTCTGCAAAAACTCCCTGACCCATTTTATTTCTCCATTTTTGGCACGTATCCTGTATTCACTTTCAATGACGAAATCCAAGTTTGATTTCAACTTTTCTCTGTTTTCAAAAATCACATGACGGTCTTCAGGTAGAACTATTTCTTCCCAATTAATTTTTGCAGATAGGAAATCCTGTTTTGTATAACCTATCATTTCCTCAACAGGACCGTGTAAAAATAGTAGTCTGAAGTCCTTATCAAGTTGGAACCAGATTCCATGGAGATCTTGAATGAACGAGTAGTAATTTTTTTCATTCTTATCCCATTTCCCTACATCCTCTGCCAGATACTTATTTATTCCAATCATCCCACACATACGATTGTATTCTTCCGAGAGGAGAGCTGCTTTCTGCCTTAAGTCCTCTTCATTATATTTTAATTCCCTGAACAAAAAGCTATAGGGCTCTCCAAATCCCATTTCTACAATAGCCTTGTAAATCAGGTAAAAAGACAGAAGTTTGAGGTAATGTCCGAGAGCAAATTGGAAGTCATAAACATTAGTGAATATAGTAAATGTTAATTCTGAAAAAATTGTCAGTATTATAGAAGCTGCAAGTAGCTTAAAGATCTTATTTTCAAAACAATTCCTCTTGAAATACAAAAGAACTAGGGAGCAAAAAAGCATTAAAGATATTACATACTCACTTAGAATTTTAAAAAGAGTGAGTCCGGAACCTTCGATATAACTATCAGGAAAGTTTCTGAAAACAAAAATTGAGAGTATGCATAAGAGAGTAGTTACTGCATATATAAAAAAGACCCTCCAGGCAAATATAGACTTTTCTACGGGTCTTACGTAATCTCTTACACCATTTATTCCATATTTTATCAGAAGTAACGACGCTACCAGAAATGAGATACCTTGCATATACCTTGCAGCTATCCAGAGCTGGGTAGGGAGGTTTGTACCAAATCCGGGAAAAATTCCCATACTTTCATATGATAATGTGTGTAAAAGATCAAGGGTTCCAACGAAAAAATAGGATATTCCTATAAATAAAATGTACCTGTTTTCTAGAAAAGTCTTTGATTCCCAGGCAAGAAGAAAAATAATATAGGCAACGATAATACTAAACATTTCTACAAGAGTGTGAAAAAGAAGGTTGTTACTAAGGCTAAGTATGTGAAGCAGACCTATTATAACTGCCCAAAATATTATATTTTTATACTCAAGAAGTATTACTTTATCCCAAAGATTTGAAATATATAATAACCCCTTTTTACAGCTTATTGTGTACCCAAACAAACTTATCCATTTTATAGTAATTATATTTTCAGCATATAAATATAGTATATTTAGTATTATATGTTTCTAATATGAAGATTCTAAAAAACTATAAAAAAGAAGATGATTTCATAAAAAAAGAATTAGTATTTAAAATATCTTTCATTGACACATGTTGTCCAACTATTTCCTGTTTACGAACTTTTAATTCTTTACTGTTTGCTCTTCTAAACATTGTTTTAAAAATTGTTAGTAAATTAAAAAAATATAGAAGTTATATGAAGCCATTATTTCATAAAAAACAGTGCGTTCAAAAGTAGATAAGTTTGAATAGAGATTTTGAATAGAGATTTTGAATAGAGATTTTGAATAGAGATTTTGAATAGAGATTTTGAATAGAGATTTTAAATCTATTTCCTTAAAAATAAGTTAAGAGATACTGATATATTCTTATTTCCCCACCTATTTGATCTGATTTCAAACTTTTAGATAATTTGCTCTCTCTTACTCATTTTCTCCTTGCTCCTGTCTCGTTATATCGGCAGTTTCACTATAGGTATTTTTTTGCTCCATTACTTTCTTCTCCAGAAGTCCATAAACAGCAGGACTTAAAATCACTTCTCCTCTAGCGTTATAACGAGAACCGTGACAGTGACAGTCCCAGGTTTTATCAGCATCATTCCAGGAGACAGAACATCCCATATGTCTGCAAGCAGGATTGAGAGTATAAAACACACCCTGTGAATCCCTATATACTGCTACCTTATCCTTCCCTTTTTCAATAAGGACTCCCTGATTTGGTTCGACTCTGGAGATATCCTCCTGAACAATTGAGACCTGTTTAGATCTTGAAGGATCATATACCTCAGTCCAGGGATTATCCCTTCCAAGAATCATATCCGTAAGGATCATTGCTGCAGCAGTGCCTGTTGTCATACCCCATTTTCGGAATCCGGTTGCCAGGTAAGAGTTTCCACTGTCAGGAGTGAGTCTGCCAATCAGCGGTATGCCGTCATCAGGCATAACGTCCTCTGTCAACCAATAATAGTCAATAGACCGTACACTATAGATCGACCTGGCCCATGCCTCAAGATGTCTATAATGCTCATGGGTTGGATTTCCATGACCTGTAGGATGCCCGTCACCAACTACAAGTACCAATTCACCTTCTTCTGCAGGCTGGGAGCGCAAGGACCTGGCCGGTTTTTCAGCGTTAATAAACATCCCGTCCGGAAACTTCTCTTCAATACGTACTCCAAGCGCATATGACATTGATTGAGATAACTTATCGGATAATCCTCCAGGATTATCAACAATAGGAAAATGAGTTGCCTGAATGATATTGTCAGCTCTTACGGTTCCCCTATCAGTTTTCAGTATTACGGGCTCTCCTCCTTCTATTCCAAGTGCCCGTGTTTTTTCAAAGATATAGCAACCGTTTCCCTCAATCTCTCTGGCGAGTGCACACAGGTACTTTCGAGGATGAAATTGGGCCTGGTGATTGAAGCGGACTGAGCCATATGTTTCAATAGGCAACGGCACACTATCTTCAAAAGAGGCTGGGAGTCCCAGACTTCTGGCTGCCTGAACCTCATCCAAAATATTCTGCGCAGAATCTTCAGACCCGGCATAGACATATGCTGGCTTGTGGGCAAAATCACAGGATATATCCCACGAACGAACTATATACTCAATTTTCTCGATTGCTGCCTGGTTAGAGTCAGCATATTGTTTCGCCTGGTCTCTTCCTAACTCGGAGATAAGTCTATTATATATCAAGCCATGCTGAGATGTTATTTTTGCAGTCGTATAGCCAGTAACCCCTTTTATTATCCTATCTGCTTCAATCAAGGCGACTGACACTCCTGCTTGCTTTAAAAGAAAAGCGGAGGTAATTCCGACAATTCCTCCCCCAATTATTGCCACATCAACGCGAACATCCCCTGGAAGAACAGGATAGTTTGAGTCAGGAGTGGTTGCCAGCCAGTATGATTCTGCCCTGCCAGGCAGATTATAGCCAGTGTTCTTTCTGTCTGTCATATAGATCCCCTTATCTTTACTCTCACTTATTCTAAGAGTTCAAGAACCCCCTGATTGCCCTCTCTTATTGATATAGGTGAATGATTAATAGAGTACTGTTTCACCTAATGCTCTGCCCAATGTTTCGTCCAGTTTCACCCAGTGTTTCACCCAATATAACTGTGCGTCTCTGTACAGGTACTGGAATCTTACTCATTCACGTTCTTCTTATGAAGTCCATATACTGCAGGACTTTTAATTACTTCTCCTGTTGCGTTATAGCGGGAGCCATGACACGGACAGTCCCATGTATTTTCTGCATTGTTCCATGAAACAATACATCCCATGTGCCTGCAGGAAGGATCAAGCTTATGGAGCACTCCTGCGTCATTCCTGTATGCAGCAACCTTTTCACCCTCGATGTTGACAATTGCACCTTCCCCTGGCAAAATTTGCGAAGCTTTTTCATGAACAGGAACTATCCTGTCTCCAATAAGGCCTTTAGTCGCTTCAGCAACCTGCGAAAAGAAGGTTTTAGCCGATTCAAGAGGTTTGAATCGCGAAGGGTTATAGACCTCTTCCCAGGAATTAGACCGTCCAAGGATCATGTCTGTAAGAATCATGGCTGCAACCGTACCTGTGGTCATGCCCCATTTCCTGAACCCTGTTGCAATAAACAGGTTTTCGTTGTCTGATGTTAGCCGGCCAATGTAAGGAACGTGGTCAACAGTTATGACATCCTGAGTCGACCAGTGATAATTGATAGAATTGACAGAGTAAACTGATCTAATCCATTTCTCGAGGTTTCTATAGTGGTCAATTTCATTCCCTTCTCCAGTCCTGTGTCCTTCCCCTGATACAAGTATTAACTCACCTTCCCCGGCAGATTGGGAACGTAGAGATCTGACAGGTTCTTCGGCACTAATAAACATTCCCTGCGGAAAATGTTCTTCAATACGAACCCCTAACACGTATGAACGGGATTGATAAAGACGCTGGAATAACATTCCTGGTTTATCGTGGATTGGGAAATGTGTTGCCTGAATAACCTTGTGTGCTTTAATGGTTCCCTTATCTGTCGTTATAGTTACAGGGCCATCTCCTTCAATCTTTAATGCCCTTGTCTTTTCAAAAATATGGCAGCCATCTCCCTCAGTCTCTCTTGCAAGGGCACGTAGATATTTTCTGGGATGGAACTGCGCCTGATTACTGAAGCAAACTGCACCGTACGTTTTAAAAGGTAAAGGCAAGTCAGCTTTAAATGAAGCCGAAATCCCAAGGTTTTGAGCGGCATCAACCTCATTCCGAATATCTCCAACTGATTCTTCAGAGCTCGCATAAACATAAGCCGGCTTACGGACAAAATCACAGGCTATGCCTTTTGAACTTACGATAGAAGCTATTTTTTCTATGGCTGCCTGATTGGATTCTGCGTACTGCTGTGCCTGTTGTTTTCCAAACTTTGAAATCAAGCGATCATAGATCAGTCCGTGCTGAGAGGTAACTTTTGCAGTTGTGTGACCTGTTACTCCTGTAATAATACGATCTGCTTCGATCACTGCCACAGACGGCACTCCTGCTTCCTTTAAAAGATAGGCAGTTGTAATGCCCACTATTCCTCCCCCTAAAATTGCCACATCCACGTGAGTATCTCCAGAAATAGGAGGATAATTGGACTCAGGCGTGGTTGCTATCCAGTAAGATTCTGCCTTTCCAGGCAGGACATAATCGGTTTCATTGTGGTTTGTCATATCATTCACCATTGAAATCTGAAGGAGCCCTGCGTACCTGAGTCTTTCTTATGGTAATGCCAGTTAAGCGTCAAAACTCCAGGAATTATCTTGTATCTCGTAAACTCCCCATCCACGATTTTCCCCTGTACCCGCTTGAGAAAAGGTACCATAAAATTATCCAAATAAATATTATAAAAATCAATAGTAATATTAACTCAGGTATCATTTCGCAGGTAAAAACTAAAACATAAAACCAGAAGATCTGAAATCAAAGTCAGGGGACGGGATTAATAGTTAAGTATGAGATAGACTGTTGAAGCATGAGATAGACTGTTGAAGCATGAGATAAACTGTTGAAGTATGAGATAAACTGTTGAAATATGAGATAAACTGTTGAAATATAATATAAACTGTTTAAATATGAGATAAACTGTTGAACTATGAGATAGACTGTTGAAGTATGAGATAGACTGTTGAGGTATGATATGAGGTATCTGGTATTTTTGAGAGGAATACCTGGCTCCGGTAAATCAACTTTTGTCAGAGAAAACAAACTTGAGCCTTATACCATCTCTTCAGACAGTGTCAGACTGCTTATTAAGCCGCCTGTACTTTCTATTACTGGAAAAACTGTAATCTCTCAGAAAATCAATCGTCGAGTATGGGGACTTATTTACTCTCTCATTAAATGCCGTATGGAAGACGGTGATTTTATAGTTCTCGATGCGACAAATGCAGGAAATGCAGATATTGCGAAATACAGGAAGCTTGTCAGAACTTACAGATACTCAGCTATTTGTGTTGATTTTTCCGAGGTTCCCCTTGAAATTGCAAAGGAGAGAAACGGTAAAAGGCCTGAGTATGAAGTTGTACCTGAAACCGTAATTGACGAACTGTACTCCATAATAAACAGGCAAAAGGTGCCGTCATTTGTCACGGTAATAAAGCCGCAGGAATTTCATGAAAAAATTCAATACAAACCTACTGATTTTTCTAACTACAGAAAGGTCCACCATATTGGGGATATAGCGGGAAATTACATGGCTCTTATGCAATATCTTGCGTGCGGGTTAAATGACAGTGACCTGTATATCTTTCTTGGAGATTACATAGGCAGTGGAACTGAAAATACTGAGAATACTGAAATTATTAAGTTCCTGATCTCTATTATGTGCAGGAATAATGTAATTCTGCTTGAAGGAGATCACGAAAAAAGTTTTTGCAGGCTGGCAGAAGGCGGAGAACAAAACAAGGTATCCGAGTTTGCAAATACCTGGTACGATCTGACAGAAATGGAGCAGCCAGGCGTTACAAAAAATAATGTCCTTAATTTACATAGGAAACTAAAACCATGCGTTTATTATAAATTTTATAATAAACACGTGCTTGTAACTCACGGAGGGCTTAGCAGCCTTCCTGAAAATCTGGTTTTTGTTGGAGCCAATCAGATGATTGACGGCGTAGGAGAGGCCAGTGACGCATATCTGGTCGCTGAAAGTTTTAATAAAAATACGAATGAGAATACTTACCAGGTGCACGGCCACAGAAATCCGGAAAATATTCCAATCGAAAATGGAAGAACTTTCAACCTGTGCCCTGGGAAAGAAGGTTTCCTGAGAATTGTTACACTCGAAAGAGATAGATTTCACAGCCAGAAGATCAAAATCTAAAAGCTTACTTTTGAACAGATAGAAGACTCAAAGATTTAAAAACTCAGTTAAAAAACTCAGTTAAAAGCTTTCAAAAATAAAGGTGAAACGCTACAGTGATAAAAAGGAAAATGTTCCTGTTGAGTTCCTTGAAGTAGGAATTACAGGCTAAATTTTAGTTCCTGGGACTTTTTATAGAGCTTCTGTGAGAGGAAAACTTAAGCTGGAGACCAAGGAATAAATGTGAGTCCTTGAAAGACCGAAAATTTTCGGACTATTTTTGAGTGCGGTCAAATCCCCAGTGAAAAGTTTCAAGATATCCGATATGTATCAACTCAGGCAGGAGCTTCCTTGTTAATGATATAAGCAACCATTTCAGGGTTAATTTTGCTTTCCCTTGAAACTTTTGCTTCAATATCTTCGTTTGATTTACCTTCAACTCTCATTTCTTTTATTCTTTCAATAACCGAGGACGGAACTGTGTAGTATTCGTTAATATCTTTCCTGTGGCCCCACACATCACCTTCGATAAGCTGGATTTTTTGCATCTCAAGGAACATCTCTATGGACTTTGAGATTGTGCCCATATAGGATTTAGGTAACTGGATCACGTCAATCTTAGGGCAGGTTTCAACCAGTCCAAATACATCCTTGTTCGAAGGTCTGAAGGCCAGGTGAACAATGCGTTCATTAGGATTCAATGTAAAGATTTCTTCTCTTGAGCTAACGACTCTGATTTTCATGTTTTTCCCCCACTGTGAAATTTTTATGTTTTTTATTGATAGAAGCTACTTTCACTGACTATAAATATTTATCTTACAGTTCAGTTATTTTTTATAAAGTCATCGGGTTCTCTTGCTTCCGTAATTTCCTACAATTAAACTAATGAATAAGCCAGCTGAAAGAATTGATAATATTAAAGGCTGGATTTAGCCAGCTGAGATGATCGTTAGAGTAAAACTGAAGCTACTTAACAAAAATATAGTAAATAATAAGTAGCTAAGATTATTTAAAAAAAATATTAGTATATATGCAGGGTAGATAGGAAAAATTATATATTATTTTATATCTTACAGACTAAAGTCGTTATATATGGTGAACTGTTAAGTTGGCATGTATGGTGAACAGCTCAAAGTGTTTATCTTTGTTAATAAAGTACTGTAGCTCAGATAATAGTCAAATACATTTAAAAATACTAGTATTCGATTATTATATACTTGAAAATTAACTAAATTCTGGATAAGTAGTTATTTGATAATCAACTAAATTCTGATAATAACCAAGTCTTTGAAATTAAATCAAAGCGAGTAAACTGAGAAACTTTATCAATACCAAAGAACTTTATCGGGGTTTTGTCTTGCGGGAAACAAAAAAAATTTTATTGATTGTATTAGCAGTATTGCTTTCACTTCAAGCTATCACTTGCAGCGCTTCTGCTAAAACTATTTATGTAGAGCCTGGAAACTCGATTCAAAAAGCAGTAGATAATTCTCATTCTGGAGATACAATAATTGTAAAACCTGGAACATATAGTGGAGATATTAAGATCTCAACTGCAAATATAACTATAGAGTCAAGCAGTCCATATAAAGCAATAATTAAAGCTAAAAATAACGCATTTAATATTTATGAAAGTAACGTTGTAGTAAAAGACTTTGACATAAGAGGTCCTGGGAAATCTTCAGGTATTTGTTTCTCGTTTGACCGTATTGAAGGTACGAATGGCGCTTTTTACTGTACAGTTCAAAATAATAAAATATCTAATTTTAGTATGGCTGCAGATATTGGTTTTTATATGAACAGCGGAAGTGAGTCTATTCTTAATAATGAGATTTACAACTGCGAAACAGGAGTATATGCCTTTGACCTTATGTTTCAAACCATAACAGTTAGTGGAAATAAAATTACAAACTGCGATAATGGACTATATCTTGTTGATGCTCCATCTACCATTACTAATAATATGTTTAACAATACAGTGAATGTGAATTTTGATACTGGAGCCGTAAATATCCTCAATACTACAAAAACAACTGGAGGAAATATAGTAGGCGGCCCTTATATTGGTGGTAACTGCTGGGCAACTCCTTCAGGTAACGGCTTTTCACAGACCCATTCCGATAAAAACAAAGATGGTTTTGCAGACGAACCTTATAAATTGGAAGGTTCTGGTTATGTTGATTATCTACCACTTATACCGTCGAAAGTCTCAATTCTCAATTTTTCTAACCTTTCTGCCCAGGAAGAGTAACTTTGAAAATACAGGTTACTGATAAAAAAGTGAAAAAATGTTAAGAATGAAAATGCCAAATTGAATGCAAATTAGGATGGTAAGTAAGATTAGAGGATCAAGTATTAAAAACAGATATGGAAGATCTTTCTTATCATTAAGGACTTTACTTAACGATACTTGTGATAAAAGCAAGAATAAAAGCAAGATTTGTGATTATATCTTGCTTTATTTTTTGAATAATCGTGTTTTTACCAATTAAAACTGATGTCATTTCAGGTATGGCAGATTAAGATAGGAAACAATAAAATTTTAAGAACGAAAACCTGAAAAACAGAAAACACTTTTCTAACATAGAGTATTTATTTTTATTGAGAATCTTTTTATTGAGAATCTTTTTATTGAGAATCTTTTTATTGAATGCCTTTTAATTCATCAATATTACTAAACTCCCATGATGACTTTCTTCCTCATTTTACGGAAAAAGCATGCAGCATGATTTTAGTGACTGCTTTGCTACATTTATGCAATGCCAAAAATCAGGTGAAAGCAACTTCTTGTAGACATAGAGTTTTCCATATTACCCTGTCAGACTCTTCCAGATCTAATAAAAGGATAAAAGAACAATCCAAGTCTATTTTTCGGTCTCCTCTTTCATATTAAGAAAATTAAACTCATGAGGTCATGTTTTAATAGTATGACCCTATCAGGGGACATAGTCTATGAACTCACAAATAACTTGCATTATAAAAAACAACGATAGGAGTAAAAAGGTAGTGATTGATGGTATGACGGAAAGACAGGTTGAAAGTGTGCTTATCGAGATTCCTAAAGGAAGCCGGAATAAATACGAATATGATAAAGAGAAGAAAGTAATCAAATACGACAGAATGCTTTTTTCTTCAATGGTATATCCCTCAGATTATGGTTTTTTCCCTGATACCCTGGCACTTGATGGCGATCCTTTAGATGCCATGGTTTTAACATGGGAACCTACTTTTCCAGGCTGCGTAATCGATGTACATATTGTGGCACTATTTGATATGGAAGACGATAAAGGAAGAGATCAGAAGATCCTGTGTGTTCCAAAGAATGATCCAATGTGGAATTATATTGAAGCAGTGGATCAGGTTCCACCTCATCTATTTAAGGAAATTACTCACTTCTTCCAAACCTACAAGAATTTAGAGGAAAAACGCGTGAAAGTTATCGGTTGGAAAGACCTGGAAACAGCAATCACTGTACTTCAGGAAGCAAAAGATCGATATATTGAGCAAAAGAAATAAGATTATCAGTGAGAGGTTTAAGCTAAAAATATGGCTTTGGTAAATAACTATAGATATATCATTAGACCCTCTATTTCTGTATGAACTGCCCAAGGTGTAATAGTTCCACTCACAAAAAATGGTATAGTTTTTGGACGTCAACGCTACAAATGCTCTGATTGTGGATATAACTATACAGTAGAGTTAAAATCAACTGCTAACTCCCCTTCTGTTAAGAGACAGGCTTTGCAACTTTATCTTGAAGGCTTAGGATTTCGCTCAATAGGACGATTTTTAGGAGTAAGTCATGTTTCTGTCCAAAACTGGATAAAGAAACTTGGTCCGGAGTTGGAGGACCTAAAAAGCGAAAATGAGATATCTATTGTTGAAATGGATGAGATGCACACTTACATAGGCAACAAAAAAAATATTGCTGGATCTGGATTGCTGTTGATAGAGCTGGGAAAAAGTTTATTAACTGCTCTTTTGGCAGCAGAGGAACGGAAACTGGACAATTAATATGGGAAAAATTAAAGAGGAAAGAAATTGGGGAAGTGACGACAGATCACTGGAGGGCATATGCAGAGTTTCTTCCAGAAAACATTCATATTCAATCCAAAGCAGAAACGTATACAGTTGAAGGATATAACGGAATATTGAGACATTTTCTGGCAAGGTTAAGAAGAAAGACAAAATGTTATACGAAGAGTCTTGAAATGCTAAAGTACTTTGTTATTCTATTGATGAAACACAGAAATAAAGAGATAGCTATAATTAGTCAACAATACCACATCTCTTTTTATATCCTAAAGTGGAGAGATAAACTTACATTCTAATGATAGCCGTAGGCCAATTTTTAAAATACTGTGACTTCACCGGAAAAGCATAATAAAAAATAGAGTTATGGGCTACGTGCCCAGATATGAGACTAGAATTTCCTAACTTTTTCAGGTTATTATTGTCATCCTTATGTGTGTTTGAGTTTTAAAACCACAATTCTTTTTTGTATACATCTCCTTCGGAATCGTACTACTAATACCGCTGATTTGTTGAAATACATCCTGCTGGACTCAAACGCAGGAAAGCTCATCAAGTGAAATCTTTTTCCTGTAGCCCATGCCCTGGAATATTGCTACAAGATCTCCTTTATCATCAGTTACATTTACAGTATATGTTGAAATTTTGGGATTTATTGAGGTTTCTTTTGCCTCTGCTGTGAGACTTTTGCCTGTCGCAGCCTTTACAAAAGAAATATTTGCATTTATAGCAACGGTAACAGTGCCGTACACGTTTGACGCTGCAGCAAAAGTAAGATCTGCAAGGGTAAATATTGCACCTCCCTGAACGGTTTTCAGGGCATTAAGGTGTTTTTCTTCTATGTTCATGATGGCTTTTGCATAACCCTGAGAGACTTCTAAAAGTTCAATTCCTGAAATTGCAGCAAAATTATCATTCTTAAGAAATTCTTTAATATTTTTCATATAATAACTCCAGTTATTGTCAGTAAGTTCGTGTTCTATTCTTCATATTTTAATTAAAGTTATGGTTTTTGGCTTGTTTCCAAAATAATTCAGTATACCCATAAATGCCTAATAAACAGGAGTTTTAGATTATACTTATGAAGGTCATAAAGAAGGATAAAGTAGAGGAAGAACCGCTGGAAGTTGCTATTCTCGATATAAATACAGAGCCTAGAGACTCATTTGAACTGATAAGAATAGATACCAGTCGTGGCAGGGTTAACTGTCATTACTATAGGGTAGAAAAGGCAGATAAAGGAGTAATTATGGTTGGGGGGATTGGAGGGGACTTTGACACTCCTGCTGAGGGTTTATATCCTCGCTTATGTGCTGACTTAAAGAAAAACGGGATAAGTTCGCTAAGGGTAAGCTTCAGGTATCCTACGGACCTGACGGAAGCTGTAGTAGATGTCCTTATAGGACTTGAATTTTTAAAAACCGAAGATATCAGAGTTTTTGGCCTTATAGGGCACTCTTTTGGAGGTGCGGTTGTTGTTCAGGCGGCCTTTAATGAAGAGAGCGTAAAAACCGTAGTTACGCTTGCTACCCAGAGTTATGGAATTGGTCCTATTTCTCTCCTTCCTGAAAGCACGTCTGTACTTTTAATTCATGGTGAGGCAGATGAAACCTTACCTCCGAGCAGTTCAGTATACGCGTATAATCTGGCACATGAACCTAAAAAAATCAAGATATACGAAAATGCGGGACATGGTTTAAAAGAAATATCCAACAAAGTTTACGGCGAAGTAAGGGACTGGATTATAGAAAATTTAAAATGAGTACTAAATATCGTACTAAATATAAATTTTCATTGCAGTTTTTGAAGTTACACTTTTTAACATCTGCTTATTAAATATGATAAGTATGTGGTGGATTATTATTTTTTAAAACGTCGAGTAACACTTAAAACCGGACTAATCTCTATAGTTCATAGAGATTAGTTATTTATAACCCTACCATTTATTATTTAATTGATTTATATTAAAATAATTTTTATTTAATTACTAAAATACATGATCGACTCAATGGTCGGACTCACATATGGGGGGTAAAGAGTGAATCTAAAATTAACAGTTTCTCTGTTAGCGTTATGCCTAGCGTTATCTATTGGATCTGTGCAAGCGCAGACTAACATGGTCGGAAATATGGAAGACACGAGTATAATCCTGGTTGGAAATACAAGTGAAACAGTTACCTTCAACATGACCGGAAACGCAGTTGTTGTTGGCATGGACAATGTAAGCGGTAAAATGGAGAACATGAACCAGAATCAGATCATGTCCCAAACCCAAGCTCAGAATATGACTGGAAGCCAGAATCAGAGCATGTCTCAAACTCAAGCTCAGAATATGACTGGAAGTCAGAATCAGAGCATGGCAGCAAACCAAACTGAAGCCATGACCGGAAGACCTGTTACATGTAATGTGGTTGGAAAGGTAGTCATAGTCAAAGACATGGGCAATATGACAGAAAAAGCGCTTATGATCGGTAAAATGGATAAAATGCCCGGAAAAGTGGTTATGTTTGGAAACGTGAGTAAAATGGGCGGAATGGCTGAAAAAATGAATAACACGTCTGGAATTGCCGGATACATGCAGAATATGACTATAGTCATGGTTGGAAACATGACTGGAACCATGACATGCAACATGACCAATGATACTGAAAATATGACCGGAATGTCAGGAAACATGATCGGTAAACTGGAAAATATGACTGTACTCACGGCTGGAAATGTGACTGGAACTATTACATGTGATCTGACTAGAAAAATGATTATAATCAGAAACATAGGCGATATGGATAAAGTCACCGAGAAAATATGTAACATATCTGGAAGAACGGAAAATATGTCCGGAAGAATGGAGAATCTGTCTGGAAGATTAGAGAACATGACTGGTTCGATGGTTAATATGACCGGAACCATGATTATATTCAAAGATATGGATAATATGACCGACACGTCCGAAAACATTGATAATATGACCGGAATGGACAAAGAAATGAACTCTCTGAGTTTAATGGACGGAAGTATGGTTATAATCGAAGATATGGAAATGGATAAAATGGATGGAAAAATGGGTAATGTAAGTAAAACGCCCGAAGATATGAATAACATAACTGGAAAAATGGTTATAATCAAAAACATGGATGATGAGACTCAAATAACAACTAAAACCATTACATGCAACATTACTGAAAACACGACTACAATTCCACGTATAAAAATGGCCAGAATGGGTAGATCGAGGTAATTGATTGCAAAATGTTCGTGTAATGAGGCATAAGTAAAGAAACAAACAATTATCGATTTAGAGATTTCGGATTAAAGTAAGGCTGTAAGCTTGTAGTTCTGCAGTTTACAGTTCTTGCTTCCTTTTTAAAGATAGGTTGTGTCTCGAATTTGCTGTAAATTTGAAGTCACTTTTATATGTAATATGGAAAAATGGACCTTTAGTATGTAATATGGAAAAAGCGTATCTTTTTGTGGAACGTGAAAAAGTGGACCTTTTTTGTGGAACGTGAAAAAGTGGACCTTTTTTGTGGAACGTGAAAAAGTGGATCTTCCGATATGGAACTTTTGATCCAGTACTTTTTTGAGATTTGTGATTTTACAGAAAAATCGGTGCATTATCTCATCTTATTAACCTATGTATAAATTCTTTAATAACGTTTATCTGATTTACCAGCTCTTTTTAACAATGAAAAATGTAACCTAATTATATTGAAATACATTTTGATGAGAGTAAACAAATGGATAAAGAACAATCAAAAGAAGAAAGAGTAGAGTTACTTTCCCAGATTAATGCTCTACTTGATTTTCCTTTAGTATTGCTGTCAATTTTATGGTTAGTTCTTATCATTATCGACTTCGCATACGGCCTCTCTTCATTTTTGCAAACGTTAAGTCTGGTTATCTGGGGTATATTCATAATCGATTTTCTTATCGAACTTGAAATTTCTCCCGAAAAGAAGGATTATTTAAGGAGGAACTGGCTTGTAGTCCTTTCCCTACTTTTGCCCGCATTAAGGGTTTTAACGTTATTTAGCGGGTTCAGGCTGGTCAGGTTTGCCAATTTTGTTCGATCTCTTAATCTGGCCCGTGTTCTTTCTTCTTTTAATCGAAGCCTGAGAACAGTCCGACAGGTAATGAGGCAGCGAGGTTTAAGATATGTCCTGCTGCTTACGATTTTGATAACTTTCCTCGGAGCTGCGGGCATGTACGATTTTGAGCGACCACGGCTTACTTCTTATTGGGATGCTCTCTGGTGGACAGCAATGATCATGACTACTATAGGGAGCGATTATTGGCCAATAACCTTTGAGGGAAGGGTACTGGCCTTTCTATTATCTGTTTATGCTTTTTCAATCTTCGGATACATAACCGCAGCTCTGGCAAGCTTTCTTATCGGAAAAGATAAAGAATCGGCCTCAAGAGAAATTGAAGAATTGCGCAGCGAAGTACAGCACCTTTCCAGTGAAATTAACAGGTTTTCAGAAGGGGAAAAAAAGTAACTTTGCTAAATTTTCTATAGTTTTTACTTGGTTTCTGTGTTTCAGATGATTACTTCTTACAAGGAAATTTCGAATAGCGGAGCAAGCACGAATGCTCTCTGAACTAAGCATAAATTAGGTTTTGAAACAAGTTATTAAATAAGTATTTCACCACAAGCAGAAACTATACAAAATAAAATTATATTAATCAAGCTGTATATTATATATTACTAAATATATTCTTTTAATTAACGATGGTTCCTAATTTATATTTCTATATATATTATATTCTATGAGTATAATCTCCTGTTAGTACGTACTATTTGTTGGGGCAACTTGAGATCATTTATCGGTACATTTTTTTCAGCACAAAAGTGAGAGTAAAATCTGCCAGTAATTCTTTCAGAATAACGTTACTGGGGAGTGATAACACAATATTGGCTGCTGTATTTACCGACAATGATTGAAATGTTAGCATTTATGTCAGCATTTAGTCGTATTAAATAGGAGGAGTGTATACAAATGGGAATACTTAAGAAAACAATGAGCGTTTTAATGCTGGTCCTTTTCGTAGCATCGCTGACAGTTGGGTCAGCCAGTGCAGGCTGGAATTCTGGTTGGAATTCTAAATGCGATTGTAACAAGGGCAACTATTGTAACTGGGGATGCAATGAAAAGAAGTGCGACTGCCACAAAGATAAGTGCTGCTGTGGATGTGACAAGGAAGACGACTTTGACTACGAGTCCTTCTTCAAATACTTCTTCGGTGACAGCTGCTTCTTCGGTGACAGCTGCTTCTTCGGATCAAGTAATTACAACATGTTTGGCGGCTGGTGAAATTAACTAGACTGGCTGATATAAGTCAAAAACAAACAATGATTCATTTGTAAATCTTTACATCAGACTGCAGGGAACATAAAACCTTAATTATTCAAATCTAGAGTTTCTATGGGGAGTGTTCTTAATGGAAATTACGCACTTAAGTAGTAAAAAGACATGAGTACGTACATGAGTGCGCACTTCTACCGTATATATAGTGAGTTCAACAGTTTAAAGTCTCATGCAACTGGTTCTTCAGTTAAACTGCGTAATTTCTTTCCCTTTACCTGACTACAGTCATTGAAGTGGATTTACGAATGAATTCTATTTCACATTTTTCTTGAGTCTCGCTTCATATTTCTTAATTTATGATCTGAGGAACCTGTTGAATTTTTCGGAAACTTCTCTAGTTTTTAATTCTCAGTATCTCTTAACCGTTGAAAAATACTGAGATTCTGATTCCTGAGATTCTGATTACTCATTTCTACATTGTACCTGACGGTTAAGGTTAAGTTTTCTCTGTTATTGATTTGATTTACATTGGATTTTTCTCTTAAATCTCAATTAACTTTTGACCGAAATTAGCTTACCCTTTAGTGCTTGTTTTTTGGCCCTTATCTATAAACGGATAGATTGGAGTTCATCAATAAAAATAAAGAAATTTAATGCACGAATCGACGTAACACTTTTTGAAGAAATAGAGTGTATGTGGAAAACAATCTTTTTACAGAAACGAATAGTTCATAGGAAACCTGTATATTCTGTTAAAGAAACAAACGAATCATTAACTTTTCAGGATTTCAAACTTATAATGCTGGAGGAATTTGACTGAACAAAGGAAATTTGATGTATTTTGGTGCTCTGGTTTTTCTGTTTCTGGCGGTATTTTTAATCTTTTCGGAAAAGACAAAAGAAAATCCCCCAGGACTCAAGAACGTAAGTGTACAGGAGGCAAAAGAGATGATTGAGAAGGGTGATATATTCGTACTTGACGTTCGTACGCCTGATGAGTTTAATTCATCGCGTATTAAGGGAGCGACCCTAATTCCCGTAAGCAACGCCTTTGGATCAAATTTGAGTCAGGATAGTCTGCTTAAGGTTCGTATAGACGAAGTACCTAAGAAAAAAGTACTGGTTTACTGCAGAACAGGACGCAGAAGTGGTACGGCAGGTACAATGCTTGCAAACGCAGGTTATCCCCAGGTTTATAACATGATAGGAGGTATTACTGCCTGGACAGATGCAGGATATCCGGTTGTCAGCTCGGAAGATACAGAGTTTGAAGGCTCCCATAAATGAAATCGTAGAGCTTATGTTTCTACTCCTCATCACACCACCCTCAGATTAGCGAACGATTTTACTGCCGCAACATTCTGATTTTTATTTTTGTGATTCTTAATTCAGCCAAAATTTCCAATTTTCTTCCTGATTTTTCAACATCTTTTTATTGAAATCTGTTTTCTTTCAAGTGAAGTAACTTCAAACTAAATAATTTCAAATGAAGTATCCTCAAACTAAGTAATCTCAAACTAAGTAATCTCAAACTAAGTAATCTCAAACTAAGTAATCTCAAACTAAGTAATCTCAAACTAAGTAACCTCAAACTAAGTAACCTCACTAAGTAACCTCAAATGAAGTAACTTCAGACGAAGTAATCAGACGAGATAACTTCAGACGAAGTAGCGTCAAAAGAGGTAGTTTCTCAAGACTACTAATATTATATTCGCTCTATGATTACTCTTTACTCGTTCTGTAACTGAAAAGACTTTTATTCTCTAGGCCTCTAAATCTACAGGGAACTAAAAATTATAAAAATAATTCTATATTTTCATATGGGGGATAAAATGGATACAGGTAAAGGTAAATTAACTGAAGAAAAACCTTTTACAGAGGCAGAAAACCGCTTTACGGAAGAGAAAGGAAGAGGGACGGATTTTCTAGTTCCTTATGCACGATCAAACATCGACAGGTGTAAATGCTCGCAGTGTCCGGTTCAGGGCGACAGTAAGTGTGCTAAGGACAAACTTCAGAGCTCAGGAGAGGCGATGAAAATAATGCCCGAAGGAGAAGTTCCAAATCCTGAGGACGTTCCAGGAATATATTGTTCAACAGGCAAAGCTACCTGTCAGGACCTCAACTTTGATAGACAATGCATCTGCAGTACATGTGAAGTCTGGAAAGAATATGGTCTTGAAGAAGTAGATCCAAATAACCACTTCTGCCATCACGGCAGAGCTACTTGATTTGTCTATTTAAAGTTATGAAACCCTCTTTTAATTTCTTTTGTATCTAAAGATCTCCAAATTTTCTTTGTTTTTAGTTTCTTTTACTTAAATAGTCAATTTAGGCTGTAAATAATGTCTCAAACTACATTTGTAGCTTTGCTAATTCACTAATATATATTCTTTCTACGACTGAAAACACTTTTATGCTCTAAAGCCGAAACCTGAAATAGGAAAACAAATTTGAGTATTAAGTTTGGGGGTAATAGAATATGGGAAGAAATGCACCAACCGAAGAGAAAAGCCCAATAACACCTAGAGACAGGGATATAACTTTTCAGAGAAAGACAGACTTTGTAGTTCCTTATGTAGAGGAAAATATTAACAGGTGTAGGTGCCCGCAGTGTCCGGTTCAGGCTAATAGTCGATGTGCACAGGGTGAAGTTCAGAGTGCAAGACAGGCATTGGAGAATGCGCCTGAAGGTGAGGTCCCGGATCCCGAAGATATTCCGGGTGTTTACTGCTCGGAAGGAACAGCGACGTGTCAGGATCTTGACTTTGACAGACAATGCATATGTGGTTCATGTGAAGTCTGGAAAGAATATGATCTCAAAGATGCAAGTCCAAACAATCACTTCTGTCAACATGGTAGAGCAACCTGATCTTTCACTTATTCCATATGTTTAATATTATTAATTTATCTATCTCTTTTTTATCAGCTCTTCAATTTAGTTTTTAGACAGTGTGCCTAAATTTCACTTATTTTCACTTATTTTTCACTTACTTTCACTTATTTTTCACTTACTTTTCACTTACTTTCACTTATTTTTCACTTACTTTCACTTATTTTTCACTTACTTTCACTTATTTTTCTAACTTTTGCTATATAGGCAATTTCCGAGATTTATGATAGTTAGGTCTACTACCGAAAATACTATATCTTTTTAATAAATATTGTTATCAAACAGTCAAAAAATTTTGGGGTTGACAAGTATAGTTATAATTTTTAATCCTGGGGTTTACCATAGGTTTTTTGATATCTCGGAAGGCTCAGATTACCTTATGTCGATTTCTGGAGGAACAAAGTAAATGGTGTCCTCTTTACTGGCAAACGTTGATGTACTTCTTGGCTTTGCTATTTTAATTCTCACTATTTTCTACAGATTTCAAGTCCCTCCTGTACTTGGTTTTCTTGTAACCGGAATGTTAATTGGTCCTTACGGGCTTGGGATTCTCAATGGAGGGCATAATGAACTTAATGCTGATCTTGGTGTAATTTTTTTGCTCTTTACAATCGGAGTTGATCTCTCATTAAAAGAACTCTGGAAGATGAAAAAAGCTTTGTTTCTAGGTGGAACTCTCCAGATTGTCTTAACTACATTTCTTACCCTCATTGTCTGTTCGTCTCTAGGTTTCAGCTCTTCTACCTCTGTCTTTCTCGGTTTCTTGATTTCACTTAGTAGTACTGCAATAGTACTCAAAGTTCTCCAGGACAGAAACGAAGTCTATACACAACATGGGAAAACTTCACTTGCAATTTTGATATTTCAGGATCTTGCTATCGTCCCCCTAATTCTTATTACCCCGTTACTGGTTGGAGACTCTCTAAGTTTTGAAGGTTCACTATCAACCGTTTTTCTTAAAGGTTCACTAATCATTCTAGTTTTTATCCTCAGTGCCAAATTCCTGATTCCATGGATATTCTACCATGTGGGCAGGACAGGTAATAAAGAGTTATTTCTTGTCAGCGTTGTCTTCATTTGCCTTTCTACCGCTCTCTTTACCTCAAGTATCGGACTGTCTCTTGCCCTCGGTGCATTTTTAGCTGGGATTGTCATTTCAGGTTCCCAGTACAGCCAGCAAGCAATGGGAAACATTGTACCTTTGAGAGATATGTTTATGAGCTTCTTTTTTGTGTCCGTAGGAATGCTCCTGAATATAGGGT
This sequence comes from Methanosarcina barkeri 3, assembly GCF_000970305.1. GTDB lineage: Archaea > Halobacteriota > Methanosarcinia > Methanosarcinales > Methanosarcinaceae > Methanosarcina > Methanosarcina barkeri_A. The sequence continues at coordinate 2,432,517 of NZ_CP009517.1, read as the reverse complement.
ATTTGCTTGACCATCTTCCTATCCTGATTCTTGCTTCCTTTGCCTTGATTTTCATAAAATCAATAGCAGGAGTAACCATAACTTTTCTTCTCGGCTACCCACTTCGTACAGCTATATTAGCAGGACTTGCTTTATCCCAGGTAGGAGAATTTTCTTTTGTTCTATCCAGATTGGGGGTGGAGTATTCTCTCCTGACTGAAGGGACTTACCAGGCTTTTCTTGCAGTTTCTATAATTACCATGGGAGTTACGCCTTTTTTGATTAATTCTTCCTACAAACCTGCTGATTTCCTTGTCACAAAAGTTTCAGGAACAACTAACGGCATGAAACTAATACATGGCTTGTATTCGGAACCTATTAAAGAAGAACAGGCTGAGCCTGAGATGAAAGATCATTTAATAATCGTAGGTTTTGGTTTTTCCGGAAGAACAGTTTCGAAGGCTGCAAAAGCAGCAGGTATCCCTTATATTATTGTAGAAGAAAACCCTGAAACTGTTAACCAGGAAAAACAAAAAGGGGAGAAGATTCACTATGGAGATGCAACTTTTGAGGCTGTACTGGAACATGCAGGCGTTAAGAGTGCAAGAGTTCTTATTATCGGGATCTCTGATTCAACCGCCACAGGTAAGATAGTAGAAACAGCAAAAAAATTGAACCCGAATATTTGCATCATTGCAAAAGTACGGAATTTACAGGAAATGAGACATCTAAATGCCCTGGGGGCGGATGAAATCATTCCCGAGGAATACGAAACTTCAGTAGAAATTTTTGTCCGAGTGCTGGAAAAATATCTGGTTCCGAGAGAAAACATTGAAAAACTCGTAAATGATGTACGGGCTAATGGGTACCGGATGATGCGAAAATTGTCCGGAACTACATGTTGTGATAGTGAGTTCAGTATAAAAGATGGACTTCCGGGAGTTGATATCCAAATCCTTAAAGTGGGGCAGGGTTCAAGTTTTGATGGAAAAGCCTTAGCAGATCTCGATTTCAGGAAAAATCACGGAGTGACAGTGCTTTCAATTCGTCGGGATTCGGATGTGATTTACACTCCGGAAGGCAATTTCATCCTTCATGCAAAAGATGCCTGTATCATTCTGGGAAAACCTGAGGATCTTTGCAATATCAGGAGATTCTTTGAAAGTGTTCACGGATAATCGACAACTTAATGAATTAATTTTGCTGTTTCCTGTATATATGCAGTACAATACAAATTATGCGCTACAATACAAATATATCCCATGCATCCTGACCTTTTCCCATGCGTCAGATCATTTTAGCGTCTGCATCTCCAAGGCGAAAAGAATTGCTTAAACAATTCATAGGAGATAACTTCCTGGTCTATGCCAGTTCCTATGAGGAGTCTCCTTACCCTGGACTGCACCCCAAAGAACTTCTCTTAAGGCATTCCACCGAAAAAGCCAGAGATGTGGCTAAACATTTCAACTCCGGGCTTGTAATTTCTGCTGATACCTCAGTGCTTTTTAATGGAAAACTCCTGGGCAAACCCAAATCTCCAGAAGAGGCAGAGGAAATGCTTAAACTCTTAAGTGGACATCGATTTCTTGTTGTAACCGGGCTTACTGTCCTTGACCTTGACAGTGGAGTGGAAATTAAGGAACTGGAATCCACTACAGTCTGGATGGACGAAATAAGCAGTGAACAGATTTCAGCCTATGTCAGGACAGGAGAGTCTCTTGATAAGGCAGGGGCTTTTGCTGTTCAAGGAAAAGGAGCAGCTTTTGTGGAAAAAATTGAGGGTGATTTCTTTAACGTCGTTGGTCTTCCTCTTTTCCGGCTGGGAAAAATCCTTCAAAAGTTTGGAGTGTCCATATTTCAGGAAGATCTGCCCTGAAACCGTTGTGCTACAACCGTTAATCTGCAACCGCTGTACCGAAACCGTTGACCCGAAACCGTTGACCCGAAACCGTTGACCCGAAACCGTTGCGCCGGTTTATCACGCCGATAGGGTTAGGGGATAAGATTTCCAAATCCAAACGCAACCGCTGAGTCAGTTGATCACGCCGTTATGACTGTTTAGATTTAGCAGTTGTTTTCGCTCAAGCCTTTTTTTAAAAGGCTTGCGGGCAAACAGTTTTTTGAAAAGGCTTGTGATCATGCCTATAGGGTTTGGGGATAAGTTTTTCAAATCCTAACGTTACTGGGGTTTTCGCTCAAGCCTTTTTAAAAGGCTTGCGGCGAAAGTAATAAAGCATCTCTAGCCAATTAGATAAATAAGTGTTAACTAATACATGAACTCAAATAACTAAAATTTAATTCGGATATATTAAGAGATCATTTCATTTAACAAGTATTCTAACAATATTTCAGGTACTTAAATTTCCAGAGGTGTTCCGGATGCTCCAGGTTTACAATACCCTTACAAGAAAGAAAGAGGTTTTCAAACCTTTAAAGGAAGGTGAAGTTTCGATTTATGCCTGCGGGCCTACGGTTTACAGTATGCCGCATATAGGCAATTATCGTACTTTCCTGATGGCAGATAGTATTGTGAGAAGTCTTGAGTACCTTGGATATAAAGTAAAACTTGTAATGAATATTACCGATATAGATGACAAAACTATCAGAGATTCGAAAGCAGTCGGAATGTCACTTAAGGATTTTACGGATAAATACGCGACAGAGTTTTTTAAAGGCCTTGATATGCTGAACATAAAAAGGGCTTCAGCTTATCCCAGAGCTACGGAAAACGTTGACAGCATGATTGAACTTGCGCAAAAGCTGATAGACAAAGGGCTAGCTTATGAAAAAGGAGGATCGGTCTATTACAGAATTTCAGCATTTCCGGACTATGGCAAACTCTCAAAGCTGGATTTTGATAACATTATAGTTGGTGCGTCTGTGGACGTGGACGAATATGATAAAGATAATCCCCGCGATTTCGCCCTTTTGAAAGCTTCAACCCCTGAGGAAATTGAAAGAGGAATTTACTATGAAAGCCCATGGGGAAAAATCCGTCCTGGCTGGCACATCGAATGTTCGGTGATGGCCATGAACTGCTTTGGCCCTACTCTGGATATGCATTTAGGGGGAGTAGATCTTATTTTCCCTCACCATGAAAATGAGATTGCACAATCGGAAGGGGCGACAGGAAAACCATTTGCATGCTACTGGACTCACGGAGAACATCTCATAGTTGAAGGGGAGAAGATGAGCAAGTCCAAAGGAAACGTCTTCACCCTCCCCGATATTGTCAAAAAGTACGGTGGGGAAGTTGTGCGCTTTATGTTTCTCTCTGTCCACTACCGTAAAAAGCTTGATTATTCTGACGCCTTTGCGGAAAACGCTAAAAATAATTACCTAAAGCTTAAAGAAACACTCGAGAACCTTGAGTTTAGCCTGGAAAGCGCAGAGGATACGGTTTATCCTGAAGACGAAGAAGTTCTTAATATCCTTCCTGAACTTGAGATTCAGTTCAGAGAAGCTCTTGAAGATGATTTCAATACTCCGAAAGCCCTGGCTGTTTTTAAGGAACTTTCCCGTACAGCTAACAGGTATCTTGAATCCGGAAAAAATCGACAAGTGCTTGAGAAGACCTATTCTCTTTACAGACAGTTTTCGGATGCTATGGGCCTTTTTTCCGATTCTGGGAAAAAGAAAATCCCCACAGAAGTGATGAGGCTGGTTGAAGAGCGTGAAACTGCTCGAAAAAGTAAAAACTGGATGGTTTCAGACGCTATCAGAGAGAAAATAAAATCTCTTGGGTACATTGTACAGGATACTAAAGAAGGGCCCAATATAAAAGAAGCCGAAGAAAGTTAAATAGCGTTTAAGGTCTAAACTTTAACTTGAATCCTTAAAAACGTCAATAATTATTTATCCGTATATATACAATTCTACTAACGTTAATCTATTCTTACTCAGGGCTGCGTTCTCTTTTTCTGTGAGATGCGCCCATATAGCCTGATGGGGGGGCAGTTTCTGGACAAAGTAAATGTTGATGAAAAAGTCACTGTTGATGAAGAGCTTTTTGAGAATTGCAGTAGGGACGCCTTAAAAGCAGGGTGTATTCTAGCTGAACTGGGGCATGCTCCTGGAAAAGTAAAAAAATTTACGCTTATATCTCCGAAAGCCCTGGAAGAGAAATCCATAGAATCGGTTGATAATGCGATGCTCATTATTAAGGAGATTTCTAAAAAAGTCGTAGATAATCTGGAGGAAACTTCTCCTGAGTTCAGGCCATCTCAGATAGAGCTGACTTTTAACTTACTGCTGACTATGAATGGAAAAGCAGTTATCACCAAATCGGAAAATGAGAAAAACCTGAAAGTAATGTTAATGTGGAAGGATAAAGGAGAGGAGACTGAGAAGGAAATCCCTGAAAAGTAAGATTTAAGCTCAGCCTATAAAATTATATAAATTTTAATCTAAGCGTATGGATTCGGAGAAAGGGCTTCCTGAACTCATGTACTTATTCTTGGTAACGAGGATATTTATTTATTAGTATCAGGATTTCATTTATTGTTAATAGGATTAGATTTCTCTGTAATCAACATATTCATTTATTGTTAATAGGATTAGATTTCTCTGTAATCAACATATTCATTTATTGTTAATAGGATTAGATTTCTCTGTAATCAACATATTCCTTTATTTTAGTAGGATTAGATTTCTCTGTAATCAACATATTCCTTTATTTTAGTAGGATTAGATTTCTCTGTAATCAACATATTCATTTATTGTAAATAATATATTCATCTATTGGGTCTTTCAGTTAAAGTTCTGTGATTCTATCTATAAATTACTCTTGCAGTTCTCCTACATGGTTTCCAGAAGGAAGAAATAAGTATGATCTAAAACAAACTAAAAGTGGTAAGTGATATGAGATCCAAATTTCTTGTTTTTTTACTGGCTATTTCACTTGTCGGAAACGCTTACTTTGTTTTGTTTGGCGAACAGCCTTCTTTTGAGGAAGGACAGGTACAGGAAATGCAGACTCGCATAAACTCCCTTGAAACGGAAAATGAAAACCTTAAGACACAGATAAATCAGAATAATGAGTCGCTTCAGTCTTATGCTTCTCAGTTGGAGTCCTATCGGGCAAGAGTCTTTGAGCTTGAAAACGGCTCTCAAATGTGTCCTGCAGGAGTTGAAGGCTTTGCTACCCTTCAGGGACCTGCAGTTTTCCAGAAAGTTGAACTGGAGAGGTCAGGTCCCTTTATACGACAAAATGTTTCTGAGGAAGGAGCTCTGCTTAATATTTCAGTTGAGATCCAACCCGGAAAAGGCCGTGTACTTGTCCAGACAACCCCTCTAATGGGTACGGTTTTCCAGGATGCTGCAAACACTGCAGTTTTCATCGCTGAAAACAAAACCGGAAGACAAATGTCAGGCAGTGATATTATCTTCAGCATTACTGCTCCGGGTGAAATTCCAGAGGTCGATGGTCCTAGCGCAGGGGCTCTCATGACCCTACTTACAATTTCAGCTATTGACAACAATACTAAACTGAACAAGAGTATAACCCTTACAGGCACAATTGACGATAAAGGCAATATCGGTCAGATAGGTGGAGTTCTGGAAAAAGCACAGGCAGCAAAAGCCGGAGGCAAAACTCTTTTCCTCATTCCGAGGGAAAACAGCCAGCTTATTAAATATAGATATATAGAACGAAATCTTGGTGGTTTTACTATTGTTGAACAGGAGCCGGAAATCGTAGATGCTAAAGAATATATAGAAAAAGAGGTAGGAATCAAAATCGAGTACGTGGATACGATTGACGATGTACTTAGGTATGAAAAGTAAATCGGTATGAAATATAAATCAGTATGAAATGTAAATCAGTATGAATGTAAATCAGTATGAATATAAATCAGTATGAATATAAATAGTATAAAATGTAAAACCTGGATGTAAATTTTTACTGCAATTTTGACTGAGGATTCTTTTTCCGGGTTTTTTTCTTCCCGGAGCTTACTCTTGCTTCTGTAAGCCGTTTTTCAAAGTTTTGAAAAATTGACCTGATTGCTAAAGAGCTTTCAACTTTCAGTTTTTACTTATCACCAAGCTTTTTGACCATTTTATAGTATCTTAAATTTTGCCCGTTTTTCACGGGAGTTACTTCTTCTGTCTGGGTTTCATAGCCAAGAGCCCTGTAAAAAGAATATGCTACAAGTGAGGCGTCCAGGTCCATTATCCTTACTCCTTTTTCCATGGCCTTTTCTTCAAGTCTGTGCATGATTCTCTTTCCCAGTCCAATTTTCTGATATTTCGGTTTTACGAAGACTCTTCTGGCGTTTGAACCAAGAAGAGTGCCCGTCCCTATGAATTCCTCTCCTGAGGTCAGGATAAGGCAATACCCTTCCAGTATATCTTTTACGATGTTCAGTCGATTGTGATAATCTTTAAAGTAATCAATTGCTTCCTGAGGGTAAACATGGGAATAACAGGTGTCAATGGTCTCGTTTATTAATTCTCTCAACGAATCAGCATCTTGAGGTTCAGCTATTTTCATTATTATTTCTTCGGTCAATTTATCTCATCCGTCCTCTTGATTTAAAAAATACATGTTGATTAAGTTTAGTATACTTTAACTTTTTTATAACATTCCTGTCTTTTAAGCTGACTGACTATTGAGTGGTTCTTAGACTATTTTTATAATCTGGAATTTTCTAGTACGAAAATTTGGAATCTTCAAGGTGCTTTTATGCTTAAGTTCACTCAACCAGGTCAGCTTATTCCATGATTTTGTTTTTATACTTTCAATTTTATTTAAATATCATAAAGTATATATCTATAAGCGTTAAAATTAAGTCCATTTCAGGCTGTTGTCTGATATATACTTTCAAATCCTGAAAAACAACCTTTTATCAACTATGCCACCCGAAATCACACCTATTATTGAAGAACCTGCTCTTATTGTGACCAATTCCGAAACCTCACTGGTAGTTGCCGATATCCATCTCGGAATAGAGTGGGATCTGTACAGAAGCGGGATCAACTTGCCTAGCCAGACGAAAAGGCGTCTGGACAGGCTTCTGGGCTATATCCAGGAAAATTCCCCTGATAGGGTAATACTTCTTGGAGATGTAAAGCATAATGTTCCTCAGGTCTCCTGGCAGGAGAAGGATGAAATTCCTTGCTTCCTCGAAACACTTGCAGAACATACACATGTTGATATTATCCCCGGAAACCATGATGGAGGACTCGAACTTCTTTTTAACAGGCAAAAGGACATCACGGTTCATTCCTCACGTGGTGCACTTATTGACGGGGTAGGATATTTTCACGGGCATACCTGGCCTGCACCTGAAATACTGGCTGCATCTTATGTAGTCACCGCCCACAATCATCCCACTGTTCGTTTTACAGATGCTTTCGGGTACTCCATAGTTGAGCCTGCCTGGATCAGGACAAAATTCAATCTGGAGGTCCTGAAAGGTCATTTCGGAAACCTTAATTTTGATAATCCTGCACAGTGGGCAGATCCTGAACTCTTCGTAATGCCGGCTTTTAATGAGCTATGTGGAGGAATACCTTTTAACGAATCCACTCAGGAAGAATTGCTGGGCCCGGCTTTTTCCTCAGGTGGAATTAAACTTGAGGCTTCCGAAGTGTATTTGCTTGACGGAACAAGGCTCGGACTGCTCAGGAATATTCGAAAGCTGCAGTATACAAGGGTTAGAAACAAGAATATGGATAGAAGACGCAAGAGTTCAAAAGGCTCTACATAAGATGACTGACACGTGGACAGGGATTTAGCTTTAATTAAACAGAGAATCAGGCTCCAGTTCTAGAATGGGGTCTTGTTATTAAATATAATTTTTAGCTTGAATTTTATAACTAACCATATTCTTGTATAAATATAGCCGTGTCTAACTCTGACTTTAAGTTTCCAATCACCAGTGAAATGCTTTCCAATTTTTAGCCTGTTTTTCTTTTGGAGTCCATTCCGCATTATCATTCCGTTAGTATCCAAATCTTTTTAAAATTTAGTGCATATAACTAATCTAAATATTAGAATGATTTCAATAACAAATGAAAACTTGTAGAATCAAAGAGTTTCAGAAATATAATATTAAATTTCTATTGATATCACTAAAATTGTTCAGGATTGTTCTTCTATTTTTTCCAAAAATAATTAATCTACTCTGTTTCAATATAATGATAATTTAGAAAATCCCCAATTCTCTATGATAATTACTCATAGACGATTACTACAGGATTTAAAATGATCTTTTGTGGCCAGGAAGTGTGGAATGAAAGAAATAATGAGAAATTCTGGTATCAATATCGTTGGAGATGTGCCTTGGGGAACGCACTTCTGCCAGTTCTACCAGACAAAAGAAGATTTAATGGATATAATTGTCCCTTATTTTAAAGCAGGGCTGGAAAATAATGAATTTTGTTTCTGGGTTATATCACAACCTCTGGAAGTAAAAGAGGCAAAAGAAGCCTTGAGAAGGGCCGTTTCTGATATTGATGTCTATCTGGAGAAAAAGCAAATCGAAATTATCCCTTACACTTCCTGGTATGTGGGGGAAGAGGGTTTCGATTCCGAGAGAGTTTTAAATGGATGGGTTGAAAAATTAGATGAGGCTCTAGCAAGTGGCTATGAAGGGCTCAGAATGGCAGGAAACATTTTCTGGTTGAAAGAAGGGTATTGGGTTGATTTTAGTGGTTATAAAAAAAAGATGGATATTAATATCGGCGAGCGACAGATAATCTCTCTGTGTTCATATTTTCTTAGTATGTGCAGCGCAGCAGATATTATTGACTTAACGTTTAACCATAATTTTTCTTTAGTCAAAAGGGAAGGAAAATGGGAAAGGATCGAAAACTCCATACATAAAAATTTCAATAAACGTAAACGAGTTAAAGAAGCGTTGCGCCAGAGTGAGCTACACGTCAGGCAGAAGTTGGAAGACATTATTTCACCTGCTTGTGGGGCGGGTAAACTAGAAATCACTGATATCGTTGACTCCCAGGCGATCCAGTCTATGATGGATAACTTCTACAAAATTGCACACATTCCTATGAGCCTGGATGATCTGAAAGGCAATGTTCTGGTGGGCATAGGATGGCAGGATATTTGCACACAATTCCACAGAGTTCACCCTGAAGCCTGTAAGCACTGCATAGAGAGTGACATAGAGCTATCTGCAGGTATTTCTCCAGGAGAGTTCAAGCTCTATAAATGCAAAAACAATATGTGGGACATAGCAACTCCCATCGTAGTTGGCAGTCAGCACGTTGCTAATATCTTCTCAGGTCAGTTCTTTTTTGAAGACGAATCCCTGGACTATGAACTTTTCCAATCTCAGGCCAGAAAATATGGCTTTAATGAGGAGGAATATATAGCTGCACTTGAAAAAGTTCCGCGGTTAAGCAGGGAAACTGTGCATACGGGTATGGCTTTCTTTGTAACTTTTGCCAATATTCTCTCTCAGTTAGGCTACAGCAATTTTAAACTGGCTCATTCGCTGAATGAACGTGAAGCCCTTCTGAACGCATTGCGGGAGAGCGAGGAGCGATTCCGGTCGGTTCTTGAGAATTCACTTGACGTGGCTTACAGGCGAAACCTTCAGACCGACAGATATGATTACATGAGTCCGGTGGTAGAGAAGATTACTGGCTTCTCTGCCCAGGAAATGAGTTCTATGAATGCCAGTGAGACTCTTGGTCGTATTCATCCCGACGACCGCCTCACAGTTACTTCGGGACTGGCCCATGCATGCGATACTGGTTCCGGAACTCTGGAGTATCGGTTCAAACACAAGGATGGCAAATATCGCTGGTTAGCTGATAGGTTCACAGTGAATAAAGATTGGAAAGGAAAGCCCCTCTTCAGCGGAGGTATTGTCCGCGACATCACAGAGCGTAAAAACGTAGAAAAAGCTCTGGAAAAAGCACACGAGAGTCTGGAAGAAAAAGTTAAAGCGCGTACTTCTGAGCTTGAAGAAGCTTACAATTCTTTAAAAGAAAGTGAAAAGCGTCTTGCTGAAGCTCAAAAGATGGCTCATATTGGAAGCTGGGACTGGGATATTATAAGTGGTGAAACATACTGGTCTGACGAAATGTATCAGATTTTCGGACATAATCCTCATGAATCAGGCGTAACTTATGATGAAATTTTAAATTATATACATCCCGAAGATCGAGATTATGTCGGTAACGCAATCAGAAGATATTTAAAAGAAAAAATGCCTTTTGGCATTGATTATAGGATTACCCTGGCTAACGGAGAAGAACGTACAGTTCATTCACAACCCGAAGTTATTTTTAATGAGAAGAATAATCCTATTCGAATAAAGGGAGTAGTTCAGGATATTACTGAGCGTAAAAAAGTAGAAGAGAAACTTCAGATACTGGCGAATGCTATCGAATCATCGAATGATGCTATTGTAACTCTATCTCTTGACGGTATCATTACCAGCTGGAATAAGGCGGCAGAACAGGTTTATGGTTATTCCGCCGAAGAAATTCTGGGAAGAGACGTATCAGTACTCGAACCAGAAAATACTAAAGGAGAAATCAATCAATTTTCTGAAAGGATTAAACAGGGAAAAACGATCCAGCACTACGAAACTTTACGTTTAAGAAAGGACGGTACTCTTTTAAACATTTCAGCCGCCCTCTCTCCGGTGTTTGATGTCACTGGAAAACTAGTGGCCCTTTCAGCTATTGCAAGAGATGTAACTGAGCGTATCAAAGGGGAAGAAGCTCTACGTGAGAGTGAGGCGCGTTTACGCCGTTTTTACGAATCAGATATGATCGGTGTGTGTTTCTACAATCTGGACGGCTCGATAACAGACGCTAACGATAAGTTCCTGAGCATTATCGGTTACACTCGCGCGTACCTGCAGGCTGGATGGGTTAAATGGAATATGATCACTCCGACGGAATATAGGCAACTGGATGAGCATGCTATGGTGGAACTCAAATCAACAGGCGTAAATAAGCCTTACGAGAAGGAGTACATTCGCAAAGATGGCTCGCGCGTACCTGTCACTGTTGGAATAGCTACCTTCGATAAGGTGAGTTATGAAGGCATAGCCTTTATTCTTGACATTACCGAGAGGAGGAAGGCAGAAGAAGCTCTGGCAAATCTCGAAATTGCCCGTAAGAAAGAAATCCATCACAGAATCAAAAATAACCTGCAGGTGATCTCTTCTCTCCTGGATCTTCAGGCTGATAAGTTTAATGATACGAAAATTGTTGAAGCTTTCAGGGAAAGCCAGAATCGAGTGGTTTCGATGGCTTTCATCCATGAAGAATTATATAAAGGAGATGGAACCGATACTCTGAATTTTTCTGAATACCTTAAAAAATTAACTGGAAATCTTTTCCAGACTTACAGTCTTAGCAGTAAAAATCTCAACCTTTTCACGGATCTGGAAGAAAATGCGTTCTTTAATATGGACACTGCAGTCCCGTTGGGAATAATTGTTAATGAACTGGTCTCCAATTCCCTCAAACATGCATTTACTGAAGACCGAGAAGGGGAGATCCGAATTAAACTTTGCAGGAAAGAAATTAATGAAGAAACAAATAAATCTCTTTTCAGCCTGATAATTTCAGATAATGGAAAAGGAATTCCTGAAAATTTAAAATTAGAAAGTCTTGAATCACTGGGACTGCAGTTAGTAAGTATTCTTGTTGATCAGCTGGACGGGAAAATTGAGCTTAAACGAAATCAAGGGGCCGAGTTTAATATTCTTTTTTACGTAGCGGAAGGACAATAAGTCCATAAATTAATAGACATTGGATGCTTTCCAATATACAGGATACTTTCTTAATACATTATGTAAATCTTGCTACCAGTACTGTGAACGCAACTTTTCTTCAGGAAGTAGTGCCAACTTTACTAACAATTTCATTAGTCCATAGGTTTGTTTTCTCAATGTTTATATAATATGCATGGATGTATGGAAAAATTAAATGTCAGGACTCAGGCTAATAGACAGTCATTACTCCTGATACTCGAACTTGCAGCTTTCAGTTATAGAAGTTAATAAGAATTCACATATCTAAGAATTCACATATCTAAAAATTCACATATCCAAGAATTCACATATCCAAGGGTTCACATATCTAAGAATTCACATATCTAAGAATTCACATATCTAAGAATTCACATATCCAAGAGTTAACACCTATCCGTGAAACCCTCAAGATTCTTCTCTGCTGTGGGCGCACGGGTTGATTCATTGATGACTGATTCACTGATTATTGATTATGGTTAACTTACTGACTAACTTACGTGATTACTTATCGATTTACTTAAGTAACTGCTAATCGATTTAACAATCAAATTATTTGTATTCACCTGAAGAGGATGTACTGATTCAATGAGCATGGAAATCAACAATGAAAAAATGTCAGATGATCTTGTATTGTCTGACAATGAATCTGACAATAACAATATTTCAGATAGTAGAGTCTTTGATGACTCTAAAATTGCAAAACTAAACGGCATCAGAAACCAGGGACTTAATCCATACCCCTATAAGTTTGAAAAGAATGGGGATATCTGTGATATCCAGAAAATGTTTGATGACTTTGAAAAGAATGAAGGTCTAACGGTCAGAACCGCAGGAAGGCTCTACAACATTCGCAGGCTTGGGAAAATGATATTTGCCGATCTTGGAGACCAGGGTGGCAGAATTCAGGTTACTTTAAGAAAAGGAAATCTTCCTGATGAAAATTTTGAGACTTTTAAAACCCTGGTCGATTCGGGAGATATCGTAGGTGTTCAGGGTGAACTTTTCAGGACAAAAAGGGGTGAAAACTCCATCAGCGTGTCCGAATTCTTCCTGCTCTCAAAATCCCTCTGCGCCCTTCCGGAAAAATTCCACGGCTTAAAAGACATTGAAACCAGGTACAGGAAAAGATATCTTGACCTTATAGTCAATGCTGATAAGCGAGAGATTTTCGTCATGAGGAGCAAACTAATCTCCGAGATCAGGCGATACCTTTCTGATAGGGAATTTCTGGAATTTGAAACACCAATACTTCAGAATGTGTACGGAGGCGCAAATGCAAGGCCTTTCACAACTTTCCATAACTGTCTCGGGCAGAAACTCTTCCTTAGAATTGCTCCCGAACTCTACCTTAAGAGGCTTGTTGTAGGAGGTTACGAGAAAGTCTTTGAGATCTCCAAGAATTTCAGGAATGAAGATATTGACACAACCCACAACCCTGAATTCACCATGATCGAGGTCTATGAGGCTTACAGGGATTACAATGACATGATGGACTTAACCGAAGGCCTCATCTCGGAACTTGTGTTCAAGCTTACTGGCAGCTACGAAGTAAAAATGGGTGAAAACACACTCAGTCTCCGTACTCCCTGGAAAAGAATTTCCATGGAAGATGCCTTAAAAGAGTATGCCGGGCTTGATGTTTTTGCACACTCACTTGAAGAATTGAAGCAAATCGCAATTGAAAACAGGATCGAGGACTACGAAAAGACAAATACTTACGGAGAGTTCCTTGCCCTGCTCTTCGAGGGCCTGGTAGAGGACAAACTGATAAACCCGACTTTTATTTACGATTTCCCTGTGGAAAACTCCCCACTTGCGAAAAACCACAGGTCCAAAGAAGGTTTTGTCGAGAGATTCGAACTCTTCTTAAACGGCTGGGAACTGGCAAACGGCTACTCCGAACTGAACGATCCGCTTGAGCAGGAAAAGAGGTTCGAAGAACAGGATAAGAAAAGAAAGTTAGGAGATCTTGAAGCCCAAACCATTGATTATGACTTCGTAAATGCCCTAGGATACGGAATGCCCCCAACAGGAGGCATGGGGCTTGGAATCGACAGGCTTACCATGATCTTTTCGGGTCTGGAATCCATCAAGGAAGTAATTCTTTTCCCGCAGATGAAAAGAGAAGACTGAGTTCAGGCTTGAAAATATGTGTTTTAATCTAAAATTAAACAACTAAATTAAGAGAAAAAGCCAAGGATAGAAGTTTAAGGAAAAAAACCCAAAACAAGGACGTAAAACTGAAAAATTAAAGGAAAAAACTTGCTCTTTTTAAAAGCAGGTTCTTCATCGGGTTTTTTCCCTTAGATTAATTTAATTTTGACGTTTAGTAATTTTCATTATGGCAGTGTCCTGAATTTCTGTAAATTCAAAGTCAAATTTACCTATACTGAGCATAATTCGGTTCTTTTAATACTGGATTCTCAAGCCATAAACTTACTAAAATTTCAAATTTTAATATGTTTTGATTCAATAATTCATATAGTAAGTCTGTTTACATACAGTGTTCAAAAAATTGACTTGAATTCAAAATAAATTCGAGACACTGCATCTTTATGTGTAAATCTTTTTTATGAATTTAATGAGCTTGTGAGTTACCAAATTTGCCTTTAAAACATAAATATTTTTATATGTTGGGGACAAATTCCTTATATACCACCGAGATAATCAAAGGAGAAAAGTCAATATTATAAAAAATTTTTCTGCTTTATCCTGTAGTCTTTGCAAATTTTATTTATTTTTTAAATTTTATTTAATTTTATAACTATTCATATCCTATAAAATGAGTCAACTAACATCATTTTGGTCATAGAAATCTGTCTAATAAGGAATTCATAGCAAAATTAAAATGACATTGTTTGGCATCAGTTTACAAAACTGACTGAAATCTATTGTAAATGCCAAAAACTCTAAAATTACGTCTTTTGAAGTCGATTACGGTATCTGAATAATTACTTAACTTTTATATTTTGTAGACAACAATATATAAAGAAATTTGGACAAAATTGTTTTTAACAGGATGAAATATTTATGAAATCGTTTGAGTATTTACATCGTTCAAAAAATATAAACGTTTCAAGATTATATCCACATATCTGGATCTGGGTTCTTACAATTCTTGAAGTATTAATTGCATATTTTTTAATAACAGTGGTCTCTAAAAAATTTTTAGCCGAACCTCCAATCTTTATACATTTTCTGGGGTTTTTTTGGGTTTTTGCTACATCACTTCTATGCTCTTTTTTTACCGAATTCCTAAAGGAAATAGCTCAGGATGTTTATGGGACTGTATATTAATCTGGATAATTGCATTATTTGGTGTACCACTTATCTTTTTAGCATGGTTCTTATCTCCTCTTAAGGGATTGATTTTGGGACTTTATTTTATTGCACTAATAATGTTTACTCGTTGGAGTTTTAAACGTTATAATTCAAAATTGAGTTCTCTATATCATCGAATCAAATTTTCTGAATTTATAATGAGGAAAATTTATTTTTTGAAAGAAGGTAAAATCGAAAACAATTTAATCAGAAAAAAATTCATCATGAGTCTAAAACTATCTTTGTTTTATTCAACACTTGTAATATTAATTGTGGCTTTAATGGTTAATTTGTCTTTTGTAACTGACTTTCATCTATATGATTCTCTCCCGATTAGTAAGATGATTTATAACGTTATAGCAGTTCAAAAATTCGCTTTCACTATGAGTTTGGCTGGATTTCTACTCTCATTTTACATTACGTCATGTATATCGCTGACTTCTCATTTCGTGCTAAAAAAATTAAATATTTTTAGTGGGGATAACTGTAAATTACGGTATTAAACAAAGAAAGGAATTATAATCCTTCTCTGAATAAAGAAGTTAAGGGGAGCTAATTGTTGATAAAAAAGTTCAAACTTTGCAAAAAAGAATACAGCCGGAGCCAGGATGGGAAAATGAAAATAGAAATGAAGAGACGGTTGAAACTTCAAAAGAGCATTGGATTTTGAGCCCTTCCGATTTTTCTTTCTTGGACTGAAAAAGGCAGACTCAAAACTATCTTTTTTTCGTTTTTTTAGCTGGTTTTACAGCTGAGTTTGGTAAATGTACCGATTCTTTTGTAAAGTCAAGACATCAAAAACTTATCTATAGAGATTAATTTCTAAAAAATAAACTGCATGCAGATACAAAAGCTTGGCTTTAAATTTGCAGTGAATTCGCGTCACTGCCGGTTTCTTAAAAACTTCAAATGTAAAATATTTTATCAATGTAAATAGAATGTTTTAACAATGTAAATGATCATCTCTATATAAGATCTTCGTTTAGTGAAATAAGGAAAATCTTCCCTAATTTCACCGAAAACGGATTATAAGTTCTCTTTTTTGAAGTTTGTTAACCTAATCTTGATTTTTGGGTGAGCTCATTATTTAATTCACGGAAGAACAATGCTTAGTCCCAATGGATCACTGGTTACCATATCTACATCGATGTATAGTGATAAGCCTGTTGAACCTTCTGCAACCGTTTGGGTCTTGGTGATCTTGTTATCTAATGTAACTACAATTTTTTCTCCTGACTTTGGTGTAACTGGAAATTTCTTTTCTATAGATTCTCCAGGAACTGAGGTATAGGATTTGCTAAATTCAGAATTATTTTTTGAATCAAGTAGTTCTACATTAACTTTATGGTTTGCGTTACCCCAATTGTTTATGATAAATGAATTAAAAATATCTCTTTCATTAGAATTATTGGTTTCACTACTGTTTTCTTCTTTGCTAATAAGAGAGGTATGCTGTGTAGAAGGATTTAAAATAACAGCACTTACTAGCAAAAGGCATATGCCTGCAAATATAATCAAAATTTTTTTTCCTGACATTTGATTTCCTTAACTAAATTTTTTAATTATTTAGTTGTATTCAAACCTTTATATAGATTACGTACCTTGAAAATAAATTATGTAATCGCCACCTTTAGTTCTACTGAGCTTTCAAACTCTATCTTTAATTGCTCTATTTTTATACAAGTTAACTTATATCCCTTAATACTGGATAATTTATGTCCCTTAATCTGGTTATTTATATTTCTTAACACCTGGTTAACTTATTTAATACCAGTTAATTTATATTATTTTAATAAAGGTTTATTTATATTTTTAATATGAGTTAATTTATATATTTTAATGCCCATATCAATCTTTACATTTTCCTTACACGCTTCTCCATGCTTTTTCTATTTGCCTTAATCACTTTACTATGCTTGCATAGAAACATTTATACTGATGCTAACTAACACAACAACTGAATAATTCAACCGAATAATTCAACCAAAAACTGATTACAAAAACATGTCGTTTAATAACATCTTTAACACTTTTCACCCAAAGATTCAGGAAGCCCTCAAAACTCTTGGCTTTACAAAACCCACAGAACCTCAGGAAAGGTCATTTCCTCACATAATGGATGGAAAGCATACTCTTTTGATAGCTCCTACAGGTTCTGGCAAGACCGAATCAGCCGTGCTGCCTGTTTTTGACAATATTCTGAGAAAGAAACCCGAAGCCAGAAAAGGAATTTCTGCCCTTTATATAACTCCGTTGAGGGCTCTTAATAGGGATATGCTCTCTCGCATTGAGATTCTTGGGAAGCTGCTCGACATAAAAGTCCAGGTTCGACACGGTGATACTCCGCAAAGCGAAAGGCAACGCCAGTCTAGAAGTCCTCCTGATGTACTGATCACAACTCCTGAGACCTTACAGGCAATGTTTACCGGTTCCCGTCTGCGTCAGAACCTTGAAACCGTAACTCACGTGGTGATAGACGAAATCCATGAACTTGCAGGTTCAAAACGGGGAACTCAGCTAGCTGTTGGGCTTGAGAGGCTGGTGGAAATTTCAGGGGAGTTTCAGAGAATAGGACTTTCAGCGACAGTAGGGAACCCCTGGGAAATTGCAAAGTTTCTGGCAGGTAATGGAAGAGACTTTACTGTAATTGAGGTAGCTCTGTTAAAACTGCTTGAGTTCGATGTGGTTAATCCTCAGGTTTCGGAAGGGGGAAAGATACGGGAAAAAGAAGTACTGGACATTGCAAAAACAGTTGGCTGCGAACCTGAATTTGCTTCTCACCTGCTCTGCATCAGGAAAATTGTCGAAGAAAGCCAGTCCACTCTTATTTTTGTAAATACGCGGCAGAGTGCCGAAGCTCTAGCTGCCGGTTTTCGGAAACTCGGAACATCCATAGGGGTACATCATGGCTCGCTTTCTTTTGAAGCCCGTGTGGAAGCCGAGGAAGCTTTCAAATCAGGAGCCCTAAGAGGCCTTATCTGCACCTCGTCAATGGAGCTTGGAATCGACATCGGAAACGTCGACCGTGTGATCCAGTATGGGTCCCCACGTCAGGTTTCAAGGCTGCTCCAGAGAGTCGGAAGGGCCGGGCATAAGCTGCATTCGATTTCACGTGGCACTATCATTTCTATGGAGGTTGACGATACTGCAGAAAGTATGGCAATTACGAAAGCTGCGCTGGAAGGCAGGGTGGAAGAAGTCTCTCCGCATATAAAATCCCTGGATGTAGTAGCAAACCAGATCGCAGGCATGGTTATGGATTTTGGGGATGTCGAAATTAATAAAATTCTCCGAATTCTTCAACGGACGTACCCGTTCCGGAATCTTCAGCCTGAGGAGCTTCAAAGAGTTATGGACCAGATAGGGGATTACAAACTGGTCTGGCATGAAAGAGGTTCAAATATAGTCAAAAGGCGCAGGAAAAGCCGGGAATACTATTACGAGAACCTGTCCATGATCCCGGATGAAAAAAAGTACGAAATCTATGATATTGTAAGTGGAAAATCGGTCGGTGTGCTGGACGAAGCCTTTGTCGTGAATTTTGCAGAACCTGGAGCCGTTTTCATAACTAAAGGCTACATGTGGCGTGTTGTTGAGATGCCTGACCGCGAGCAGGGAAAGGACAGGATCAAAGTCGAGCCTGTGGAAGGTATGGGTGAGGTCCCTAGCTGGACCGGAGAAGAAATCCCTGTGCCTTTTGAGGTCGCCCAGAATGTGGGAAAACTCAGGTCGGAGATTGCAACTTTTATCCATACCGAACTTGATGACGAAGCTATTGCCAGACAGTTACAGGCAAAATACCCCGTAACAAGGAATGCCGTGCTCGAATTGATCCGCCTGGTACGCGAACATGTAGAAGGAGGTTTCCCTCTGCCTGATGCGGATACAATCGTGATCGAAGACGAAGGAGATGCTGTGACCCTGAACGCCTGTTTCGGCCATAACACAAACGGCACTCTTGCCAGGGTTCTGACTTCACTTCTTTCAGCCCGTTTCGGGAGCAGTGTTGCTCAGGAAGTAGATCCTTACAGGATAAAGCTGACCCTTCCGAGGCGGGTAGGCTCTTTCCAGATCCGAGATATGCTGCTTTCCCTTCGCCCCGAACACGTTGAGCCGATTATAGAAATGACCCTGAAAAATACAACTCTTATGAAATGGAAAATGGTCCATGTAGCCCGAAAATTCGGAGCCCTTTCAAGGGACATTGACTACGACCGGATCAGCATGAAAAAACTGCTGGAAATTTACCAGGGCTCTTCGATGTATGATGAGGTAATCCGCGAAATCTTCCATGACCTGCTTGACGTCCCCAGGACAAAAGAAGTCCTTAAAAGACTAGCAGCCGGCGAGATTTCTGTTGAAGTCTCCATGCCAACCCCGATAGGTTCAGCTGGCTTTGCCATGAAAAAAGATCTGGTAGCTCCGGAAAAAGCCGACCGTTCGATTGTCCTTGCCCTTAAGGAACGCATTATGAACGACAGAATTGTTCTATTCTGTACGAACTGCAAGAAATGGACTTCTCGCAGGCAGGTCAAGAGCGTGCCTGAAGAAATTGTCTGCCCTGTCTGTGAGTCCAGGATGATTGCAGCCCTCAAACCCTGGGAAGAAGAGGAAATCAATCTTGTTAAAAAACAGGCAAAAAAGGTCAGTGTCTCCTCCGAAGAAAAGAAACGGATACAGAGAGTTTACAGAAATGCAAGTATAGTCCGCTCTCAGGGAAAGAAAGCGGTTATTGCGCTTGCCAGCCGGGGAATAGGGCCTGATACGGCATCAAGGGTGATTGAAAAAATGAGGGTGGATGAAGAGGCTTTTTACAGGGATATTCTCATTGCGGAGAGGAATTACGTGAAGACGAAGAAATTTTGGGAGTAACAATAGTAGATTAAATTTAAGCTGGCGTACTCTATTGAAAGTAAAGATATGAGTACTGAAATAAATGCATGTTAAATAGCAGTAGATAATAGCATTTATATAACCACTCCTAAATATTATGTAGCAAGACATCTGATACAATCTCCTTCTAATGTATGCCATTTCTCACCCACCTCGCCTACTATTCAGATGTCTTATTCCCCAATCTTTTCTTTTTTTATTTATGATTTGAATCAGTTGGCTACTCTAAAAATAAATGATTGCAGCCTTCAAGCCCTGGGAAGAAGAGGAGATCAAGTTTGTTATAAAACAGGCAAAAAAAGTTTTTCGCTGGTGCCGTGGATTCTTTTGGCATCATGAGGAACAGGGTCTTCAGCAAGTTTTTCAATGGCTTTGATAATTCTCTGGCTGTTTTTGGAATCGAGTTTTTGATAAAATTCTTTGCAGGCGTATCCAGAAAAATTTCAAACATATTAGAGTCCCAGCTCTTTCTTGAACTCCGAAAGGGATGTCAGTTTTTTTTTCTGGTGCTCATAGCTTTTATCTACGAGCTTTCTTTCCTTATCAGTGAGGATACAGTCTATGTCTACCATGTGCTCTCTTATGTCTGTCAGTTGCTTTTTGATTGAACCAGTTCCTTTGTTACTTTCTCCTCAAAACCAGCTTCAGCCGTAATAAATGGTTGATATGAATCTTATTTATAAGTATGCTTTCCTGATTATGCCTGTTTTTTTATTTATAGTCTTCAACGTAACTTATTACACGTATTAACACTTATCTTCTATTATGGTGGGGAAAGAACACATTCTTATTGATCGCAATATAACTCTTGATGAGATTAACGTTTTAATCAGACATGAAAACAATTCAAGAGTTCTTAAAAGGCTCTATTTTGTCAAATTTAGATTTTTGGGAGATTCTGTAGAAGAAGCTGCTACTAAAGTTGGAGTCACCAAGAAAACAGGATATTACTGGCAAGAGAATTGGAATAAAGGCGGCTATGCCGCCTTAATACCAAATTTTGGTGGAGGAAGAAAATCCAAGCTTACCGATAATCAAATAACAGAATTAAGAATCTTGTTGGATAGAAAGGATTACTGGACTACAAGAGAAGTTTTGGAGTTAGTAAAGGAAAAATATGGTGTAGAGTATTCACAAAAGCAAATAGGAGTTATACTGCATAGTTTTAATATGTATCATTCAAAACCATATATTCTTGACTACAGAAGGCCTGAAAACGCTGAGGAAATTTTAAAAAAAGTTAATAGAAGCAGTTCCAGCATATATTGGTCCAGATGACCAATATATCATAGGTTTTCTGGATGAATCTTCGCCACAAACAAAAGCAAATACGCAACGATTATGGTCATTTAAAAAGCCTTTAATGACTAAAAATACAGATTATATAAAGGCAAATGCATTTGCCTTTTATTCTCTCAATGGTAGAAATCTCATCGATTTTATGGAAAGTTCAAAAGCAGAAAATGTATGTGAATTCTTAGTGAAAATTGTAGAACAGAATCCAAAGGCAAAAATAATTCTTATTCTGGATAATTCAAGGTCACATCACGCTGATAAAACGGTGAGGAAAGCAAGAGAATTAGAAATAACACTTGTGTTTCTTCCTCCTTATTCACCAGATCTGAATCCTGTAGAATTTGTATGGAAAACGATAAAAAGAGAAGTATCTGTCAGATTTATTCAATCTAAAGAACATCTAAGAAACATTATAAAAAATGAATTTACGAAAGTGGAAAAGTCATTATCGTTTGCAAAGAAATGGATGGAAACGTTCAATCCACAAATAAAGAGTGTAATTTGTTGAGTAAGGAACTATATATAAGGAATCTTCAAAACAGCGACATAATCAAGATTTCCAATTAAAGTATTTGAGGCGGTCTGGGGCGGAAAATCTAGTAAAAAAGTTATAATAAGGCTTATTATCCTAATTTAAAGTCTAGGGTCCTTCCTTTTAGTTTCTGAGTTTGCAAGAGGTTCCATGTAATTGAGATGATTTTTCTTTGTTTCAATATTTAAGTGTCCGCAATAATTGCATTCGTAATACCTGATTTCAGTACTGTCACTTCCTACAACATAATCCTCTCTTTTCATATCGGGATTTCTGCACTCCGAACTCAATGATGTCTTTCCGCATTTTTCGCATGTCATCTCAATGGGTTTCTTCTTTTTAATTTTAAAGCACTTTATGTTTTCTGAGCTTTGACTGCTGTCAAGATATCCACAATACTTACACTTCCAGTACCGAGTTATTGTGACAGTATACAAATTTTCAGTTGAATCCTCCCTGATATCTGGCTTTTCCCTCTCTTCATAAGCATTTTTTCTGCCACATCTTTTACATTTGAGAAATCTTACAAACTTTGCATTGGATTGTGCGAAAATTCCATCAAGAACCAGATATAAAGAAACAAAAAAATTAAGGAAAACAACTGCACCTACTAAATATTCTTTTAAGCTCTTCAGATCTTCCGGCATCTCTCCTAATGCGATACAAAATATAAGTGCACCTATTATTCCCAGGATTATCTCCAGTGTTCCAAAAAACCGGATCGCATATTCCCCAAAGAGGTTTACTAAAGGTACCCATTTAAAGGGTCTTCTGTATCTTATTTCCCCTTTATATTTAATTACGCATACATTTTGTTCGCACTTTATTGAATAATCTTTATCTTTTTTTCCGCTACTTTTTGTCCTGGATTCTACTTCAGTTTCTGTCAATAAAGTACCTTCTTACTTTTCATCACATTAAACTAATATTTGGTAAGTATTGTTGTCACGTATATTTTTCGTTTTCTATTTGAGAACAGTAAGCTGGAGAGTTTTCAAATTGGAATTTTTCAAAAACAGCGGCGTAATCTCATGATTTCCAATCGAAGGATTTGAGGGAAGCTCGGGACGGAAACATAAAATAAAAAGTAATATCGTTCTGAATCTTTACGGCTCCTGGCTAACTTTTGCCTTCAATTTTGGTTGTAACAGTTTTAAATACTCACAGATTAAATGTTATTCCGGTAAAGATGGAAGGCAAGAGCTTGAACTACACGGTCCTGATCGAACAGGACGAAGACGGGATGTATATTGCAAAAGTTCCCGACATATCCGGTTGTTATACTCAGGGAAAAACAGTTGAGCAGGCTATGGAACGTATAAGAGAAGCAATACAAGTCTGTCTTGAAGCTAAGGAACTTGAAGATGCTACTGGCGACGCAATGGGGAAAATTTGAGGGGGCCAGGCCGGAAATATAATAAAAAAGTGATACAATCACAAAATTCTTCTTTTATCAAATCTGTTTTTCTCTTAATAAGATTTAAAAAATAAAACAGTCCTTTAGTATAATGTAAAAAAGGAGAAGGTATTATCCGGCTGAGATACAGGTTTCCTCAAGTAAATTCTGAAAGGCACTCCGAATTGACCGCAAGCAACTGGATACAGCTGCGTGAGCCTGGAAGTCTTGCGTCTGCCATACTTTTATCAGTTCCGTTAATGATCCTGAGCACTCTGCTTTCTATGGCGGTTCTTGGCATATTTTCTCCTTTCTCTTTAGCAGATGTTGGCATCAGTTCTTTGCAAACGATAAAACTAACCATATCTTTACAGGATATTGTATGCCTTATAGGGTTGATTTTTATTCATGAACTCGCTCATCTTGTCTTTGTTCCGGGTTTTTTAACGTCGAATAAAACATTTTTAGGAATCACTTATTTTGGCGGATTTGTTTACTCGGAAGAAGAGGTCTCGAAATCAAGATATATTCTTATCACACTGGCACCTTTTATCCTGCTCTCAATAATACTTCCTGGGATCCTTGGGGTTCTGGATCTGTTAAATCCGTTAGCAAAAGTTCTGATATTGTTAAATGCTATGAGTTCAGGAGTGGATATCCTTATCCTAATTCTTGTACTAACTCAGGTGCCTGAAAATGCGTGTTTTACCTTCAACGGGATAAGGACTTACTGGAAAAGAATGGATCAAAGCGTTCCCGAAAGCAATTGAAGACATATCATCTTAAAGTACACACATAAAATGCACATATAAAATGCACACATAAAAATTTCTTTTTTATACTCAGGGAAAAACAGTTGAGCTGGCTAACATATAAGAAAAGCGATACAGTTTTGTCCTTTGCTGAAAAAAATTTCAGACCTAATATTGTCTAATATTGTAACAGGATCTGTTTTTTATCAGATCCTAATTTCCTATTCAGTACTCTTAGTTAATATTTTCTGTAAACTGTGCTTCGATAACCAGCTCCTATTACAAAAATAATAAGCTGTGATCGTGTAATGTTCAACAGTACTCGATTATTCTCCCACTATCAAAGAATAGATAGGTAAGTCAGGAAACGTTTTTAATTTCTTGACATGTGAGTAAGGTTTTTCCTTAATCCCATTAATCGCATCAAAAACTCTTTTTCTAACTTCAGTTGGCAGTTTATTGATATCCTTAATAGCGTGTGAAGTATAATGAACAGTGTACATTAGTCTATACCTAACATTTTCTTTGCTTCATCTTCGCTATAGTATCTTCCTGCTTTTATGTCTTTCAGGCTTTTTTCAATTTCTGTAATTTCACTGTTTGTTAAGGGCTCGCTATCATAAGCCATAGTTGCGATCCTTTCGATTACGGAACTATAAGATTCTTCTCGGTGGGTTTTTAAGCCGTTAAGCATCTCTTTTACTCTGGGTTCAAGACAAACTGTAGTTGTAGCAGCCATATACTATCCTATAGGACACTATAAATTATAAGCGTTTTAAGCCATCGGTTGTGTATCAAAGTTATCTAAAATCAAATAGATTCTCTGTCCTTTAAAAGAGTTGTTCGAAAAAATCTCTTCATTCCTTTAAAAAGAAGGAGCAACGAAGGTAGCTGTTTTTGGTTCTTATGCCAGAGGATAAGAGAAGCCGGAGAACGGTATCGGCATTCTTGTAGAGTTTTCTGAAATAACAGATCTTCTCAATTTTATTCTATCCCTACAAATTAATCTGCACCGGAAAATCGCTGAAGTCGATTTCTTCCCCCCTTCTCAACTGATTTCGGAGAAGAGTGAGTTTGCTATCGATTATTTCGAGGCTCTTCAGGTACTTTTTCTCATCCTTTGTGGTTTTTAATAGTTTTGAAATCCCACCATTTTGAATTACCAGTCGCTGATCTGCCGATAGAGCCAGAAGAGGATCATGAGTACTGATTAAAACAATCTTGTTATTACTCACCAGAAGCTCCAGAGACCTAACCTTATCGACTCCGGCATTCTCAATCTCGTCGATCAGGACGACAGATGCCGGACTGAGAAGTGCGGTATCTGCAATCATTAGAGCACGGGATTGTCCTCCTGAAAGTTCCGTAACAGGAGTTTCCCTGCTGAAAGGTTCTCCTGCCAGGATGTTTGCAGTATCATATATTTTCTTGACAATACGGGATATCTCATCAACCATACGGCTCTCGGCATGCAGGGTCAGAAACTCCTCGACACTGAGATCCATAACAAAGTTCATGTTCTGTGAAAGTTGAGCGATAAAACGCCCTTCAGTTGAGAAACGCTCCTCGTCATCCGGAGCTCGGCCATTAACCAATATCTTCCGGCCGGTTGGAGTGTCTTTCTGAGCCAGAGATTCTATATCAGCCAGAAAACGTGATTTGCCTGATCCTGTCGGACCGACAATCGCTGTCACCTCGCCTTTTTTTAGCTCTACCGAAAAGGCCTCCTTTTCGCCATTTTTATTATTTCCCGGGATCACAGTAAGGGATTCTACTGTGGACCCGTTTCCCTGTTGAAGAGCTCTTGCTTGCTCAATAAATAGAAAGAAACCATCAATAAAGGCGAGAGAACTGCTTTCCATCTCGATAAAATAATCTTCACCAAGTATCGAACTCAGATCTTCCAGTTTTTCATTCCCATAATGTACTGAATCAATTGCAAACGCAGAGAAGTAATCTTCTATCCAGGGCATTATCTTCTGGAGTTCGTTTATTGTCATGTGAAGCAAATCTGTCCGCAATCTATTTCTCTCCCGCATTTTGTTCTTCTCTCTTAGTCTATTCTTCTCCCTTAGTCTATTCTTCTCCTCTGAAATTTACCAGCTTTGAAACACCAATCTGCTTGTCGTCCCCGATTTTTCTCTCTCCAAGACAGTATGAACATAGAGCTCCGGGCATGGTAAACCGAAGTGTAGCTCCCTGAAGGGTTTCAATTGTAGAGGTTTTTTCCATGAGTTTTGCAAGATAAAAACTACCCTGTCCTGTAACGCCGTTGATCTGAATTATCATTCCTCTGGGGTTAACCTGTCTGACCCTGTACGCAAAGACTTCACGTTCTGCCTGGGACACAATATCCCCTTTAGTAATAACAACAATGTCTGCAAGTTTTAACATTGGGCCTATTTTTTTAGGTGTGTTGACACCACTCAGGTTATCAATAACGCAAATTGCCAGAATATTCTTAATATGGGGAGAACAGCGGTTGCAAAGGCCTGCACTCTCGGTAATCAAAAAATCAAAACTTCTCTCTTTGGCCCACCTGAGAGCTTCTTCAATATTACTTACGAAAAAGTGGTCAGGACAGAGTCCTCTTGAGAGCCCGGTTTTGATCGGAATATTGTGAGCGGAATAGAGATCCTCATCCTGAGCCGAGAGGCAGTCAAATTTTACCACCCCGATTGAAAAGCCCTTCTGTCTGAGCTCTTCTATGGTCTTGATAACGATACTGGTTTTTCCTGATGAGGGAGGACCTGCTACCGTAACAAGCCTCACACCACACCTCCGGTCTCATAAAAATGTTTATTGAAAACTTCTTCTATCTCTTTTTTAAGTGCTCCTATGTCGGTATTCATCAGAAAGTCCCAGCCAAGCCAGTAGAGTGAGTCACTTCCTTCAAGGTTACTTTCAAGATTATTATTGACTTCAGGATTCGTTGTTGGGAAAAAAGCTCTGGCAGAGATCTCCCCAAACTCTTTTCCACAGAGAAAATCCGTGATCTCCTTAACCCGTTCTACCGCACTTTTTTTAACCAGCATCTGTACAGGACTTACAATAGCTCCTTCTGAAGGTATATTAATCGTTATCCGGGATTTGTCCTGAATTTTCTTGGCAAAGAAGAGAGGCATGATATACATTGGTGGTACATCATCTTTTTTGCTGTCTATCATTTTGACCATTTCGGACGGATGGATTCCTGTATATACTGACGAAGCAAGCTTTTTAATTCCTCCCATTCCATACATCCGGTAGAACGGAAGCAGTACTCCGTTACAGAAAAAACCATCCTGTCCCCGCATAACAACCTTGTTTCGGTGTTCGTCTTTTAAAAGATCTTCCCAGGATCCTGGTCTGGTATTATCCTTCACGAGTTCATCTATTGTGACAAGAACAAGAAGGTTTGCAGAAATCATGGTAAACTGGCTACGGGGATCGGCAAAACCGATGGATTCAAAATCAATGTTCATGGGAGCTGGAGCAAGACTTATAAAGTACTCCTTGTTGAGAAAATTGTCCTGGAAGGATTTGTGGTAGAAGCTGTTAATATCAGAACTTACAATTATGTCAGGCAGTTCGTCAATCGATGTAACAAGATCGATATAGGCATAATAGGAAAGTTCATGATTAACATTTCCTTCCACGAGAGAATGGAGCACATTATTTATTTGTCTGCTGTACTCAGTTGAGAAGTCGTCAAATGCACGGTTAAAAGGCATCTTCATGCCGCAGGGCAAAAGGGCAAGAAAGGTCAGCTCTTTTTGTCGCTCCGGGGAATCTGCAAGGGTAAAATCGCTTTTTGTTTCATTGTCTAATATAGCCTGATTAAGAAGCTTAATAAAGGAATCTTTGTTCAGCGATACCATTGATAGAGCTGTTTTCAATTTCAGTAAAGGGCCAAGTTTTTCGAGAACTTCCTTATTTTCAAATTTCTCCATTCCATGCTGTTTGAATATTTTTAGTAAATATGGATATTCACTTAAGATCTGGTATATACTCATTGTTTCGTCAATTGATTTCATACCATTCCGCCTGATATGTCCTTAAGCAGTATTTTCTCTCCCTTTATAATATTCAGATTATAATTTTAATAACAGTATCTCCATTAAGGAAAAACTTACGTTATCAAACAATATCAATTCCACATTTACATCACTCTTGTTTTTTGTTCTGTTTTGTGGAATATTAGTTATTCCAATAAAAGATACAAACATATAAATATTGTTATCTAGGAAGTCCTATTCCTATCCACTCCTCAAACTAACTCCTCAAACTAACTCCTCAAACTAACTCCTCAAACTAACTCCTCAAACTAACTCCTCAAACTAACTCCTTAACCTAACTCCTCAAACTAACTCCTCAAACTAACTCCTCAAACTAACTCCTTAACCTAACTCCTTAACCTAACTCCTTAACCTAACTCCTCAAATTAGCTTCCAAATTAGCTTCCAAATTAGCTTCCAAATTAGCTTCCAAATTAGCTTCCAAATTAGCTTCCAAATTAGCTCATTAAGTTAGTTCATTAAATCAACTCACTATTTCCTTCATTCTAATTTGAGAAACAGTTACTCTATACATGTTATGCTCAACTTTTCCTTCTTCACTTATAGCAGCATCATAAGGAGGATATATTACATGATTGATATTAAAATAGTTCCAGATGTCTGCATAGTGTTGTTGAATGAGTTATAAGCATCACCTAAAGCATACGAATTAATCTCAATTTTCAATTTTTTTAAAGAATAACTTGAGAGCTAGGAGACATAGATGCAGATACATTATAACTATTGTAAAAGTATGTTTAGGAGACGAAATTTAATGCTTAACTGATAACACATGAATGGAAATCTTATAATACATTTCCTCTATATTCCTATAGTTCATAATGGACTTTTAGGGGTATGTATATGAAAAAACACATCTATTTCGCATTGCTTATTTTGCTAATTGCGCTGATTGTCAGTAGCTTCGCCGAATCACAAAATGACGAAAATTCTTCTCGACCAGGTTCACCGCTAAACGCCTTCAAGTCAGCTTACCAGGACATTGCATGGGGAAACAACGTCCAGAAACACCTGAGGATACTTAAAACAGATCTGGATGGTGTATCCAATGCTACAAACAACTCTGACTATATAACGCTTGCAGTCTATGCGCAACAAATAGTAAACGATACTCAGAATGCCACTAAGGAGAATGATCAGTATATCGTATCTCCCAAACTCCAGGATGCACAGAAAGAATGGAGGGCGGCTCTTCAGGATTATAACTCTGCAGGTCAGTTTTTGCTACAGGGAGCAAATGAGGCGAAAAATGGTACTGTAGGAACTGAAAATTTCTTAAAGGCCAGAGCATTTCGCAATTCCGGTACAGATCACCTTAAGAAAGCGTCTGAGTTAGCAGGAATAACATAAACCTGTTTCTTTTCTGAAGCAGGAAAGAAGCATAAAACTGTTGGTCTTATGCCGGTTTTTAAAACTACTTCTCTAACTCTATAAATTGGAATAGTTAATGGAGTTTCCTGAAAAAATAAACGGTTTGGCAAATTCGGTTTATATAAGTGCTTTATATGTTGGAGCTAATCCCCTTTCAGTCGAGTTCAAGAAACCGTAAAAAGGAAGAAGAGGTATAAAGAGCACTGTTCAGATTACCACAACATTAAGTTTGAAGGTCTGCTCCTTACCTGTTGACTCCCAGGGCCTTTTGTATATTGCGTTTACCTGCTGATTGCCTTTAGCTACGCCTTCAATTTTCCATAAACGAAGTCCACCGGCGCCAATCACAAAATTATTTTTCGGAGATTCGAAGGGTTGGTATTTATCCGAGAGCTGGTTAAGTCCGCTACTTAACCTGAGTTGCCAGGAATAGCCCGTACTCGGATTTTCTTTAAGTATCAAAAAAAAAGCATTTCCTTCTTTAATATATATGGTATTTCCATTGTCATTTTCGGTTATTATCTTATTTTGACTTACTATATCATGTTTAGCACATACAGCAGTTGGAAGTGTTGCCAGAGCCAAACATGTAATCAAAACTATCATTCCATGTATAAATTTTGACATTATATCACCATCCACTAACAGCAACTTAATTATCGAGTTATTTTAGCTATCTATTTTCGTTTTTCGTATCTCTAACCTTCATTAGATTTTGAAACCTAGATTTATTCCATATATCACATTGAAAAGGTGGAAATTAAATACTGATATTACTGGCTGATAGATAAAACAAGTAGAATAAATTATTCTTAAGATAAGTAATTACAGAAAAGATAGACGATAAATTACTTACTATGGTGGAATATATTCGTTTATAATATGAAATTAAAATAGACTTTCGGTATCTAACATTAATATAAAAAGAGGTTATCATTAGATTAAAAAATAAATTCCTCAAATTAACCATAAAAATTCTTATTTTACTGGCATCTTTTGTTGTAATTTCAAAAATATTGCCTGAATTCCGGGAATCCTAAACTTATTGAATACTCTGGTAAAATTTATGGTATTACCAAGTATAACGGTTCAGGTTATTTTTTTCATTTACTCATTTTCCAGTCTCTATAATTCTCCAGGTCGCCTTTGATAAAATTAAATGCAAAAGCAAGCACAGCAACATCGTCGACAAGTCCAATTAGAGGAAAAACATCTGGAACAATATCAACTGGACTTATTAGATACAGAAAGGTAAACACTATCAATAGTGCTGTCTTTTTTGGAAGCGGGTATCTTCCTTTAAAAAAATCCAACAACATAGAAAGCAATAGTCCAAAGTAATACCAGCTTTTTCTGAAATCTGTTGAGTGATAACGATAGTCTCTGACTTCTTCAGAAAACCCCAGGTCCGTATCAGAAACTTTTTCTGGGCTGATGTTAAAGTACTCAAGATTTGCTTCAGTCGGTTTCGTTCTGACATTGTTAATTCTATACATAATAATCTCCAGTCGCATACTAATTAGATTTTATACGTGGTTTTTTATATTAACTATTCATCCTATATTAACTATTTATCCTATTAGTATCTCTTCTTGCCCTATATAGCAGTATTTTTTCCTTACTCTATTGATAGTGTTTCCCTTTTTGCACTGATTAGAACAATCAATAGTCTAGGGCAATCAATAGTCTTATAACAAAACTGGCTTTCTTTTCTAAACTGGGCCGCTATAAACTTAGCCATTAAACTCGGTATACTTAAACTACCCTCTTAATTACCAAAAATTTACGATTATCAGGAAAATATGATTACAAGTTACCAAATTAAAAAACATCAGTAATGTAAAACTCAAAAAGTATTGTCATCTAACCTGGAACACTTTAAGCCTGGAATACTTTAATCATTGTGATTCTTAACTTCCAGTTCCTCAATTTCCATATAGACTGTCCCTGAATTCAGCGGTTTGGCGTGTACATGATAAACCCCACTTTCTTTCACAGTAAATTCAGGATTTTCAGGAAAGTAACTCTTTCTTGGTTGTGTCAATACAAATGTGTTTTGGAGAGCAATATATGAATCTTTACTAATTGTTACGTTTACTTTCTCGGGACCATTGGGATTATCAATCCAAAATTTATAAGTTATATCTTTAGTAAGGTTAACCTGAAAATCAGATTCCTCTGATACCGATTCTAACAGGACACTATTTTCGCTTCCCTGAAATGCTATGACTATATAAAATAAAGTAATAACTATATAAAGTGGAATAAGACTCCTGGATTTTTTCGGCTGTTCTGGCATTTTTTCCCCCCATCCGACAATTCAGGTGCTCAGATAACTTGAATCAATCGCTTTCACTGAAATTTCTACTGGTTTCTGTTTTCAATGTATTTCCTTCTCTTATCATGGTAGAAACAATAATTTTACATGCCAGCCGGTAGAGGTCAAAGGATTGGATACCACCTCTATACCTCCAATAGAGAAAGTCCCTCAAACTTTCGTGCGTACCATTTATGCTTATAAGCAGTTTATAGGTTCAGGCTTCACTTCGGGTCCTCTGCAACGCGCAGGACAATCTTTCCACGAGTATGGCCGCTTTCGCTCATTTCATGTGCTTTTTGTGCGTCTGCCAGAGGAAGCACGGTCGTTATAATAGGCCTGATTTTATTTTCGTCTATTATGGCTGCTATTTGAGCGAGTTCTTTTCCATTAGCCTGAGTCATGAGCCTTTCTGCCCGTACACCGTATTTTTGTGGTTTTTCTTCAGGAATGCTGGCTACAGTCGTTACCAGGAATCCTCCTGGTTTTAGTACACTCCAGGATTTCTCTAACGTATCTCCCCCAATCGTGTCTAGCACAACGTCAAGATTTCCCACGATGTCTTCAAACTGCTGGTTTCTGTAGTCGATTACCTCATCACAACCTATATTTTTCAGGAACTCGGCATTTTTACTCGATGCAGTACCAATAACATATGCACCTTTCCATTTGGCAAACTGGACTGCAAAGCTTCCGACCCCACCCGCAGCTCCGTGAATAAGCACAGTCTGTCCGCGCTCAAGACCTGCAATATCGAAAAGTGATTGCCAGGCAGCCAGTCCTGCAGTAGGAATAGCAGCGCTTTCGATAAATCCGATACTTTTGGGTTTTTGAGCTATCTGTGAAGAATTGACAACC